>NZ_BOOK01000015.1 GCF_016863195.1 Paraplanobispora takensis
CGGCAAGCCCGGTCCCCTCCGCCGATCGCTGAGCCAGTACTGGTACGCGTGGGCCATGGTGACCCCGGTCGTCGTGGTCACCGCGGCGCTGATCGGCTGGCCGCTGGTGCGGGGCGTCTACCTGTCCATGACCGACGCCACCGAGGCCAACATGGGCCGCACGATCGGCGTCAACGTCATCCCCTCGACGTATGAGTTCACCGGCCTGGACAACTATCTGTCCATCCTCGGCAGCGGTCTGTTCTGGGAGAAGCTCACCTGGACGGTCCTGTGGACCGTCGCCTGCGTCGCATTCCACTACGGCGTCGGGCTCGGCCTGGCCCTGATGCTCAACCGGAGGATGCGCTTCCGCTCGGCCTACCGGGTGCTGCTGATCCTGCCGTGGGCGATCCCCCCGTTCGTCGCCGCGTTCATCTGGCGCTATCTCTACAACAGCGACTACGGCGTCATCAACGCCATGCTGCGGGGCATGGGCCTGGGCGGCGTCGGCTGGCTCGACGACCCGACCACGGCGAAGATCGCCGTCGTCGCGGTCAACGTCTGGATCGGCATCCCCTTCATGATGCTGGCCCTGCTGGGCGGGCTCCAGTCGATCCCGCGCGAGCTCTACGAGGCGGCCGAGGTGGACGGCGCGTCGCCCTGGCAGCGCTTCCGCTTCGTCACGATCCCCGGCCTGCGCACGGTCTCCAGCACCGTGATCCTGCTGGGCACGATCTGGACCTTCAACATGTTCCCGCTGATCTTCCTGATCACCGGCGGAGGCCCGGGCAGCTCCACGGAGATCCTGGTCACCTACGCCTACCGCGAGGCGTTCACCGGCATCCGCAACTACTCCGGCTCGGCGGCCTGGGGCGTGCTCATCCTGCTGCTCCTGATCGTGATGGCCGTCGTCTACCGCCGCGCGCTGCGCAAGCAAGGGGAGGTCTGGTGATGAGCACCGCCACTGTGAGTCCCGGGAGCCCGAAGGGGGCCGCGAGGCGCCGCCGCGCCCGCAGCCGTGAAGAGCGCAGCCTCGGCAGCTCGATCCTGCTGCACGGCACGCTCATCGTCGCGTCCCTCATCTCGATCTTCCCGGTCGTCTGGCTGATCCTGACCTCGCTCAAGCCGCGCGACGGCTGGTTGTCCACCGAGCTGAAGCTCTTCGACGACTCCTCGCTGGACAACTACACCCGGGTGCTGACCGAGACGCAGTTCCCGAACTGGCTGCTCAACTCGGTGATCATCGCGGCGTTGACCACGGTCATCGGGGTGTTCCTGGCCTCCACGACCGGGTACGCGATCAGCCGCTTCCGCTTCCCGGGCTACCGCGGCGTGATGTGGATGCTGCTGATCACCCAGATGTTCCCGGTGGCGATCCTCATCGTGCCGCTGTACAACCTGATGGCGGGTCTGGGGCTGCTCAACCAGATCCCGGGCCTGGTCATCGCCTACATGACCGTGGCGGTGCCGTTCTGCGCGTGGATGATGAAGGGCTACTTCGACTCCATCCCGCGCGAGATCGACCAGGCCGGAATGATCGACGGGCTGAGCCCGTTCGGCACCTTCTGGCGGGTCATCCTGCCGCTGGCCCGGCCCAGCCTCGCGGTCACCGCGTTCTACTCCTTCATGACCGCCTGGGGCGAGGTCGCCTACGCCACGGTGTTCATGACCGGGGACGAGACGCGCACCCTGGCCGCGGGCCTGCAGCAGTTCATCGGCCAGCACTGGTCCGACTGGGGCCTGATGACCGCGGCGGCCGTGATGATCGCGGTGCCGGCGGCGGTCGTCTTCCTCCTGGTCCAGCGCAACCTCGTGGCCGGGCTGACCGCCGGCGCCACGAAGCTGTGACGCCGGCTGTAACACCACTGTGCTAACACGTCCTGATATGTCATTTGATCGGGGGACAAATATGACCGAGCTCGTCCAGGTGGACCGTGCCGCCGACACCGAGACCCGGTGGTGGCGGGACGCGGTGATCTACCAGGTCTACGTGCGCAGCTTCGCCGACGGCAACGGCGACGGCATCGGCGACCTCCTGGGGGTGCGGTCCCGCCTGCGGTACCTCGCCGACCTGGGGGTCGACGCGATCTGGTTGAACCCCTTCTACACCTCGCCGATGGCCGACTTCGGCTACGACGTGGCGGACTACCGGGACGTGGACCCGATCTTCGGCTCGCTCGCCGACGCCAAGGCGCTGATCGACGACGCGCACAAGCACGACCTGCGTGTGATCGTCGACGTGGTCCCCAACCACACCTCCGACCAGCACGTGTGGTTCCGGCAGGCGCTGGCCGCCGGGCCGGGCAGCCCCGAGCGGGCGCGCTACATCTTCCGCGAGGGCAAGGGGGCGCACGGCGAGCTGCCGCCGAACGACTGGGAGTCGGTATTCGGCGGGCCGGCGTGGACCCGGCTGCCCGACGGGCAGTGGTACCTGCACCTGTTCGCCCCCGAGCAGCCCGACCTGGACTGGGAGAACCCCGAGGTCCACGCCGAGTTCGAGTCGATCCTGCGCTTCTGGCTCGACCTGGGGGTCGACGGCTTCCGCATCGACGTCTCCCACGGCATGGTCAAGGCCGACGGGCTGCCCGACGTCGGCCACCCCGACCAGGTCAAGATGATCGGCACCGAGGTGGTGCCGTTCTTCGACCAGGACGGCGTCCACGAGATCCACCGCGCCTGGCGCCGGCTGCTCGACTCCTACCCGGGGGAGCGGATCGGCGTCGCCGAGGCCTGGGTGCCGACCCTGGAGCGACTGGCCAACTACGTCCGCCCGGACGAGATGCACCAGGCGTTCAACTTCCACTTCCTGACCACCCCGTGGGACGCCGCCGCCTTCCGGTCGGTGATCGACGAGTCGCTGACGTCCGCCGGTTCGGTCGGCGCGCCCGCCACCTGGGTGCTGTCCAACCACGACGTCAAGCGGCACGTCACCCGCTACGGCCACGGCGAGCTCGGCCTGCGCCGGGCCCGCGCGGCGGCCCTGATGACCCTGGCCCTGCCCGGCTCCACCTACGTCTACCAGGGTGAGGAGCTCGGCCTGCCGGAGGTGCTGGACCTGCCCGAGGAGTACCTGCAGGACCCGCAGCGGCTGCGCAACCCCGAGGACGGCCGCGACGGCTGCCGGGTGCCGATCCCGTGGGTCGACGCCGAGCCGCACTTCGGCTTCAGCATGCCGGGCATCGAGGAGACGTGGCTGCCCATGCCGGGCTCCTGGGGCCCGCTGAGCGTCCACTCCCAGCTGCGCGACCACTCCTCCACGCTCCACCTCTACCGGGAGGCGCTGCGGATCAGGCGGGAGCGCCGGTCCTTCGACGCCCCCCTGAGGTGGCTCGGCTCCCCGGAGGGCACGCTCGCCTTCCGGCGCGGCGACGGTTTCGCGTGCACCGTCAACCTGACCGGCGAGCCGGTCGAGCTGCCCGCGCCCGGCCGGGTCCTGCTGGCCAGCGCCGAGCGGCCCGGAGTCGAGGGGGGCACCGTACGGCTCGCTCCGGACTCCGCCGTATGGTGGGAATGCGATGACGTCCTCTAACAACGGCTCCCTGACCACCGGCACCGCCCGGCTGACCGACATCGCCGCGCACGCCGGGGTCAGCGAGGCGACGGTGAGCCGGGTGCTGAACGGCAAGCCAGGGG
>NZ_BOOK01000016.1 GCF_016863195.1 Paraplanobispora takensis
TCGTGGGGCATGTGTGCGGATACGGCCGTTCGGGGACGTGCTGTCGCCACTGCGCCTCGGCCAGACTGCGGATGAGCATGCCGCAGATGTGCTCGGCCGAGCGCCGAGGGTCGGTCTGCCACAGGATGACGGCCTGGTCGGCGCCGGCACCGGCCAGCGTGCGGCCGTCCGGACTGAAGGCGATGGCCTGTACCGGCTGAGTGTGGCCGCTCAGGCGGGCCAGGAGCCGCCGGCCCCGCAGGTCCCACAGGGTGACGGTGTGGTCGCCGCTGGTGAAGGCGAGGGTGCGTCCGTCCGGGCTGAAGGCCACCCCGGTGGTGATGGCGTCGGCGTGGTCGGACAAGGTGGCCAGCCGGGTGCGCCGAGCCACATCCCACAGCATGACGGTGCGGTCGGCGCCGGCGGTGGCGAGCGTGCGGCCGTCCGGGCTGAAGGCGACGGTGCGCACCCAGCCGTTATGGCCTGCCAGCGGAGCGGCCAGCGGTTTGCGTGTGGCCACATCCCACAGCATGACGGCGGGGTCGTGCCCCGCGCTGGCCAGGATGCGGCCGTCCGGGCTGAAGGCCAGTCCGTTGACGGCCAGGCTGTGGCCGGTGAGCGTGGCCAGGCGTGTACCGCGGGCGGCATCCCACAAGATGACGGTGTGGTCGACGCCGCCGGTGGCCAGCAGCCGGCCGTCCGGGCTGAAGGCGGCATCGAGCACCGGGCCGGTGTGGCCGTCGAGCCGGGCGGCGACGCGTCCGTCGCGCCACAGGGTCACCGCGCTGCCGGCGATCACGGAGGGCAGTCCGACGGTGCCGCCGGCGGTGGCGAGCGTGCGCCCGTCCGGGCTGAACGCCAGGGCGTTGACCTGCGGTGAGGGATCGTCATAGACGGCCGCCAAGGTGCGGTCGGCGCTGTGCCACAGCATGGTGCGCCGGCCGCTCGCGCTGGCCAGGGTGCGGCCGTCCGGGCTGAAGGCGATATCGGCGACCGCGGTGGCGTGGCCCGCCAGGCTCGCCTGGGTCAGGTCCCACAGCAGGATCGTGCCGTCCTCACCGGCACTGGCCAGCGTGGGCGAGGACGGATCGAAGGCGATCGTGTAGACGCTGGCCTGGTGACCGAGGAGCCGGCCCCGCAGCGTCCGATGTGCCACGTCCCACAGCAGCACCGCCGGGTCGTGTCCGGAGCCGGCCAGGGTGCGTCCGTCCGGGCTGAAGGCGAGTGCGATGATCTGCCCGCCCCCGCCCCCGCCCCCGCCCCCGCCGGAGCCGGGGCCGAGCCGGGCCAGCCGGGTGCGCCGCGCCACATCCCACAGCTGGACGCTGGCCTGCCCGCCGGCACTGGCCAGGAGCCGGCCGTCCGGGCTGAAGGCCACGGCGGCGGCCGTCTCGGGGTGTTCGCCCAGCGGCACCGGTGGGACCTGCCGGGCCAGGTCCCACAACAGCACGGCCCGGTCGTCGCCGGCGGTGGCCAGGGTGCGGCCGTCCGGGCTGAAGGCCACTCCGCGCACCGCGGCCCGGTGACCGGTGAGGGTACGCAACCGCACGCGCCGGTCCGCATCCCACACCACCACGTTGTGATCGTCGCCGGCGGTGGCCAGGGTGCGGCCGTCCGAGCTGAAGGCGATCTCCCGGATCTGCCGGTCGTGCCCGGGCAGCGCGGCGATGCGGGCACGGCCGGGCACATCCCACAGCACCAGGACACCGTCCTCGCCGCCGGTGGCCAGGGTGCGCCCGTCCGGGCTGAGCGCCGCGGCCTTCAGCCAGGTGTCGTGGCCCATCAGGCGGGCCAGCAGGGTGCCGCTGCGGACGTCCCACAGCCGCACGCTCCTGTCGCGGCCGGCACTGATGAGAGTGCGGCCGTCGGGAGTGATCAGCACCTGGGAGACCGCGCCCGCGTGGCCGGTGAGCGTGCCACGGCGCGCCAGGTGCGGCGTCATGCTGAGCAGGGCGCTGCGGGCCTCGGCGGTCGGCGCCAGGGCGTGTGCCTCGACCGCGAGCGGCATGGCCGCATCGGGCTGGGAGTCGGCCAAGTACAGCGCCTGCGTGGCGAGCTGGCGCGACAGCGCCACCCGGTGTGCCTGGGTGGCCTCGCGCCACTTCACGGTCGCGAACACTCCCGTGGCCGTGGAGACGACCAGCAGCAGCGCCAATCCGACGGCGAGCACGCGCAGCTGGCGTCTGCGGCGCACCGCCTTGGTGTGCTCGGTGTCCTCCTGCGCGATGGAGGCGTCCAAAAAGGCCCGTTCCAGCGTGTTGAGCACGCTGCGACGCGCACCGGCGCCCTGACCGCGCTGGCCGTCGGCCTCCCGGCGATTCACCCATTCTCGGGCGATCACCAGCCGGGCGCCCCGGTACAGCGCCCCGGGATCGCGCCCGAGCTCCGTCCACGCCTGGGCCGCCTGGGTGAGCTCGCGATGCACGCACAAGTCCTCCCGGTCGGTGGTCAGCCACTGATGCAACCGGGGCCAGGCTCTGATCAGCGCCTCGTGTGCGATCTGCACCGTGTCCGCGCCGAGCGTGATCAGGCGGACCCGGGTGAAGTGGTCCAGGACGGTACGGATGTCGGCGTCGAGGGGGTCCAGCTCGGCGGGGGAGATCGGGCGGCCGGTGTCGCCCGTGCCCTCGCCGAATGCGGTCAGCCGTACGAACACCTCGCGGGCGCGGGCCTGCTGGGCCGGGGTGAGGGCGGCGTACACCGTCTCGGCGGTCTTGGCCAGGGCGCCGTGGATGCCGCCCGCCGCCTGATAACCGGCCAGGGTCAGGGTGTTGCCGCGGCGGCGGCGCCAGGTCTCGGCCAACGCGTGCGAGATGAGCGGCAGTGCACCGATCTGACCGGTCGAATCGGCCATGATCGCAGCCAGCAGGGAACCCTCGACGACGCAGCCGGCCTCCTGGGCGGGCCGGGTGACGGCCTGCCGGAGTTCCTCGGTGGTCATCGGCCCGACCGGCACCTGGGCACCGGTCAGCGCCGCGGCCAGTTCGGGATGGTCGGTGCAGTGGGCGTAGAAGTCGGCCCGCACCCCCAGAACGACACGCCCCGCGCCGGCCCCGTCGGCCAAGGCGGGCAGCGCCGCGATGAAGGCCGCCCGCTCCCGCCGGTCCCGGCAGAGGGTGAAGACCTCCTCGAACTGATCCACGATCAGCAGCAGCCCGGGCACCGCTGCGAGCCCCGCCGGATCATCTCGCAGCGCGGCATGGAGCTCGTCCGCCGAGGCGCCGCTCGCCTCGGCCAGGCCCTGCGCGCACGCCAGCAGCGGGTGCGCACCCGGGGTCATCAGCACCGGGCGCCACCCCCGCGCGCACGCGCGGGGCAGCAGACCCGCACGCAGCAGCGATGACTTGCCCGTTCCGGAGGCGCCGCACACCGCCAGCAGGCGTCGCCGGCTCAAGCGCTCCATCAGGTCGTCGATCAGGCCCTCCCGGCCGTGGAAGCGGGCGGCGTCCTCGGGTTGGTAGGCCGCCAGGCCGACATACGGCGCCCGGTCGTCGCGGCGGTCGCCGGCCGGTGCGGCGGCGCCGGCCTCCTCGGCCACGCATCGCCAGCGCTTCTCCCAGTGCCCGGCATCCCCGTCGCAGGCCCGGACATAGGCCAGCACCACCGCCAGGCTGGGCAGCGTCTCTCCGCGTGCCGCCTGGGCCAACGTGGTCGGCGCGTAGTGGGCCCGCCGTGACAGCTCCCGATAGCCCGGATTGCCGGCCTGCCGCCGCAGTTCGCGCAGCTCCCATGCGAATCGCTGGATGATCCCAGCCTCCGGATCGACCGGACGCTCGGGACGCGGCATCTCCCACCTCCGGGGCTACCAAGGCGACTCGCGCGGCTGTGCAGTTGTGCGGTGTTGATTGTGCACTGGCTACCCCGAAACCGCACAACCCGACAAGCACTACACATATCGCTACACGGGCAAGTCGGGCGGAAGATCACGCTTGCCCGGAAGGTAACACGGCCACCACACCTCTGCAGGGAGGGCTCTTTTGAGCATCGGACGAAAGCTCTGCGCAACCGGCCTCGCCATGGTGAGCGCCGCTGTTCTACTGGCGGTGGGCACGGCGAGTCCGGCCTCCGCAGCTTCCAGCGAGTGCACTGTTCCTTGGGGCTGGACCACTTGCACCACAGGCGAGGTCGCGGCCGATCCGAACGGTAACTTCCTGGAGATCAGCACCTGGGAATCCCCGAAACCGCTCAACAATCCCATCTGCAGCGAAAGCGAGATCAGGTGGAAGATCGTGGACGTGAAAAACAGTCACGTCATCCGTCGTGGGTCGGGCAAGGTCACCGACCTGAGGATCGAGAACGTCTACAGCCGGTACGTCGCCCGGCTCGACAACTGCCCCCGCATGACCGTGCAGCTGTCCGGCTGATCGAAGAAGCCTGCTGCCCGGTTCACCCGGCCGGGCAGCAGGGCACCGTACCGGCCGCCCATAGAACTCAGAGCGTTCATCGAAATCGCGCCGGGTCGGCCAGGCAGGGCACACGGCCTGAAAGCGTTCCCGCAGACGGGCCTCTCTGATCGCGGTGCATGTCGTCGCCGACCCGCCCGAGGCATTCGGTGGCTCCATGTCTCAGGGCCTGACGGCGTCGCTATCTCAAAATCGTCGTGGGCGGATCCTCGCGGTGCCGGTTAAGGGTGCTCGTTGTCGATCCAGCCGAAGGCTGAGGATCCGCAGTTGAACAGCTCCAGCCGGTAGTAGCCGAAGAGGCCGGGGATGGATCCGCTGGCGTGCCGGAATGCCCCTATCCGTCCTGACCCGACGACTACCCTGGTGTTGACGTCGAGAACACGCCAGCTGCAGCCGTACCCCGAGACGCTGGAATCGAGATGCCAGTCGATGAAGTGCCGGGGAGCCGCGATGATATTCGTTTCGCAGTGGTTGGTGGCGACGACGCACCTGGCCGACGCGGCGGCCGCCGGCGACGCCGCGGCCACACCTGCCCCTGATATCAGGGCGAGGGCGGCTGCGGTGCCGGCCATCCTCTTCAACGGTCTGCTCATGTGGTTCCTCCTGAACGTTCTGATCTCTGATTTCTCAGAGGTTTTCCGAACGGCGGGACTCCGCCGGCATGGGACTGCCTGGATCGGGCGATAGTTCCCAGTGCCGCCTGGTAACGGCCCGTGCATGAGCCTTTGTAGCTTCTTGCGGGGTTGTGCGGCTTCGGTGCGATTGATGCACAAACAACCCCGCATAACTCATGAGCATGTCCTGGAGCCCTCGGGCGGAGCAGGAGGCGGTCGGGGACGGCCTCCGGGTGCCGGCGTGTGGCGGCGGGGTCAGCTCTTTCCGGTGAGGGCGAGCAGCCTGTCCACCAGCGTCAACGTGTGATCGGTGCCGGCCGGGCGGCCGAAGAAGATGGCGTGGAAGTACAGCGGGGCCTGCACGATCTCCATCAGTTCCAGCAGGGTGGGGGGATTCTCGCCGCGGTCGCGGGCCCGGTCGAGCATGGCCTGCAGTTGCACGGCCCGTTCGAGGAGATAGATCTGGCGGGGCGTCGTCTCCTCTCCGTCGCGCGTGCCGATCATGGCGGCGCGCACGAAGACGGGGCCCAGGGGGCCGGAGACGTCGTCGGCGACCTGGAGCGCGTAGGCCTCGAGATCGCCCCGGAGCGTCCCGGTGTCGGGGACCGGTGACGAGCGCGTCAGCCGCTCGGTGACCACATCGTCGATCAACCCCGCGAGAGTGCCCCAGCGGCGGTAGATCGTCGTCTGGTGCACGCCGGACCGCTCGGCCACCAGTGCGACGTTCAGGTCGTCCCAGCCTTCCTCGTGCAGCAGGTCGATGACGGCCTGGTGCACCGCCGCGCGGACGCGGGCGGTACGGCCTCCGGGGCGGCGGGCGGGGTGTTCTGCTGTCACGGCCCACACACTAACGCAAAAAGTATTGCTTTAACTTCCGGGGCGCCCTACTCTCTCCTTGACGCAAGAAAACTTGCATTAAGGGATGGGCATGGATGCACTGATCTTCGACAGGGATGTCACCTTCTGGTACGAGACGTTGCGTTCCCTGGGCCACATCGCCTATGGGGGCGCGGACTTCGGCGAGGTCATGGCGACCGCGCAGCGGATCGTCGAAGGCGACTACGACAGCTGGCACGACGAGTGGCGGGCCACCGCCGACCGGGTCGCCGCCCACGCCGAGCGCAGCCTGGCGGCCGGCCACCGGGTCAGCGCCCGGGACGGGTTCCTGCGGGCGTGCACCTACTACCGCTCGGCGGAGTTCTTCCTGCACGCGAACCCGTCCGACCCGCGCGTCACCGACGCCTACCGGCGCGGCGTGCGGTGCTTCCGCACGGCGGCCGAGCTGTCGGAGAGTCGCATCGAGCCGGTGGCGATCCCGTACGGGGACACCGTCCTGCCGGGCTACTTCTACAGCGCGGGCGACGGCCGTACCCCGCGGCCGGTGGTCGTGATGCACAACGGCTTCGACGGCGGCGCCGAGGAGATGCACTTCTTCGGCGCGGCGGCTCTGGCCGAGCGGGGCTATCACGTCCTGACCTTCGACGGCCCCGGGCAGCCGGGGGCGATACACGGTCAGGGGCTGACGTTCCGGCCGGACTGGGAGAACGTGATCGGCCCGGTGCTCGACCACCTGCTCGCGATCCCGGGGATCGATCCGGAACGGGTGGCGCTGCTGGGCGCCAGCATGGGCGGGTTGCTGGCACCCCGGGCGGCGGCCTTCGAGCCCCGGATCAAGGCGCTCGTCGCCTTCGACGGCGTCTACGACATGGGAGCGGCCGTCGCCGGTCACTTCGGCGGTGACCGCGACGCGGCACGCGCCGCGCTGAGCGCCGAGTCGGCGCCCGAGATCGACGAGGTCCTCCGGGAGCTCATGGCGGGCGACCCCGTCATGCGGTGGGCCTTCACCCACGGCGCCTGGGTGACCGGGGCCCGGTCACCGCGGGAGTACGCGGCCAGGCTGCTCGACTATCACCTCCGCGACGGCATCGCCGAGCGGATCGCCTGCCCCACACTGGTCTGCTCGGCGGCCGAGGACTTCGCCTTCGCCGGACAGCCCGAGGCCCTCTACGCCCACCTCACCTGCCCGAAGACCTTCCTGGAGTTCACCGCCGGGGAGGGGGGCGGCGCCCACTGTCAGTCGGGCGCCCAGCGGCTGGCGATGGCCCGCATCGGCGACTGGCTGGACGAGACCTTCGGCGAGACCTGCACCGCCTCCGCAGACTCGGGGGCCTCGCCGGCCTTCACGGCCCTCGCGACCTCTTGACGCCGCCGGCCCTTTCCGCTCTTCCCTCATCCACGATCCTCAGGAGTACGAAATGAACCGCTCCGGCAACGACGGAATCATGTCAGTGGTGCTCTGGGACGTCGTTCCCGTGATCGGCACCTACTACGGCTGCCGCGCCCTGGGCGTGAGCGAATACCTCTCCCTGCTCGCGGCGTCGGGCGTCGGGTTCCTCCGCGTCGCCTACGTCGCACTCAGGCAGCGCCGGTTCGACGGCTTCGCCGCCTTCATGGGCCTGCTGTTCGGTGTGGGGCTCGGCCTGGCCTTCCTGACCGGGGACGAGAGGTTCCTGCTGGCCGTCAAGTCCGTCACCACCTCGATCGCCGGGCTGGTCTTCCTCGGCACCTGCCTGCTGGGCCGTCCCGCGGCGTTCGCCGTGGCCAAGCGGTTCGGCGCCGAGGACGCGGACACGGCACGGCGCTGGGACGCCCTGTACGCGGCGGAACCGGCGTTCCGCCGCGTCTACCTGGTGATGACCCTGGTGTGGGCCCTGGTTCTCCTGGCCGAGTCGGCCCTGCGCGTCCCGCTGGTCTATCTGCTGCCGACCGACGTCATGGCCGGTCTGTCGTCCCTTCTCCTCATCGGGACCATCGGGCTGCTGGCTCTGTGGAGCGGCTGGTACGGCAAGCGCGGTGAGCAGGCGGCCCTGCGTGCCCGCTCCGCCGCGGGGCCGGCCGGCGCCCTGTGAGACCAGGTCACGTGTGACGCGTTCGTGATCAAGGCGCGGCAGGATTTCCCTTCCCACATCGGGCTGAAAGGACATCACTGTGAAGCGAGTGATCGCGGGCGCCGTCGCGGCCGTGGCCATCACCTCCGTGGCGGCGGCACCTGCTCAGGCGGCTTCCGCGGATCCGGTCAAGGCGTTGAAGAGCCAGTTGATCGCGGGCAAGGGGGTGAAGTTCACCGACGTCACCACCCTCGTCGAGTTTCAGGACAAGAAGACGCCTTTCCTCCGGCGCACCGGCTCCTTCCAGTTCGGCAAGGGCACGATCGTCGCCTCCGAGGTCAGCACCAAGCGCACCGACGAGGCGACTCCCGATGAGTGGTTCAGCTATCTCCCGCAGCCTGAGGACAAGCCGGAACGGACGATCAAGATCGGCACCACCAGCTACTACTCCGGCGGTCGCTGGCGGCCGTCGAAGGGCAAGACCTGGCTCAAGCACCCCGATGGCATGAGCGCCGGACTCAGCGGCGAGTACAGCCAGCAGGTGAACGCGGCCGAACCGGCGACGCTGAAGGTCCTGATCACGAAGGGGAAGCGGACGGGGCGCACCTACTCCGGAAAGATCACCTTCGGTGCGTTGGACAAGGTCTCCCCGTGGGCGCGGAACAGCGGACAGTACGGACGCCTGAGGGGGGAGGCGTCCGAGGTGCTGCACTTCACCCTCACCCTGGGATCCGACCGGCTCCCCGAGCGGCTGGTCGTCCTCTATCCGTGGCCCGCCCGCGACAACGCGGCGGAGTGGGAGAAGAACAAGATCAGCGTCGAGACCCGTTATACCGGGTGGGGCAGCCGGGTGAGCGTCAAGGCGCCTCCGGCCGCCAAGACCATGAGCGCGATCGCGAAGCGGCGCTAGCCGGTCGCGGAGGGGGCCGGGCGGTGGACCTCGACGGTCCCCGCCCGGCCCTCGCCGTACCTGCCCGGCCTACGGCCGCCGCGGACGTCGGTGCCCGCGGCGGAAGACGGCCGGCAGAAGGCGGCCGTCAGAAGGCGGGCTGGATGTGGTGGACCCCGCCCCCGGTGCCGGTGTAGTCGGCTCCGGTGGACCAGACGCGGTCGTTGAGCAGCACCTTGTAGGCGAAGCGCTGCCCGCCGGGGATGCCGGTGACCGTGCACTCCCACAGGTCGGCGGCCCTGTTGACGCACGGCAGGCCGGAGTGCCAGCTCAGCGGCGGCACGTCACCGCGGATGGTGACCGCGTTGCCGAAGCCGGTGTCGTAGTGGACGAACACGGTGCTGTCGTCGGCGCACAGTTCCAGGTGGTCGACGTGGCCGTGCGGCCCGGCGTATCCGGAGCCGACGGTGGAGGTCCGGCCGGGCGCCAGGGACACGCAGGTCCCCCGCTCGCCGTCCCGGTAGACGACCCTGAAGGTCAGGCTCTCGGTGCAGCCGTTGGTGGCGGTGGTGTAGCGCCAGTCCTGCCCGTAGGCCAGGCAGGCGGGGGCGGGTGTGCCGGAGGCGGAGCGGGCACCGGCGGGACCGGCGGTGCCCAGCAGGGCGGTGAGGACGAGGGCGGCGACGGCCGCCATGGTGAAGCGTGATTTCATCTGCTGTCCCATCAATGGTCGGGCGCGGGCCGGTGATATTCGGGCCGCGCGATTCTTCGGAAACGACGGGGAAGCCTCCTGGCGGCGTTCGGGATTTCGGAGAACGCCTCCCGATCGGCTTGCGGGAACGGTGTCCGCCGGGCCTCCCGAGGCGGCGGCGGACGGGGACTCCCGGGGACGCCGTCGCTGCGGTGACGGGTCCCCGGGACGCGCGGAGCTCCTTGCGATCTTGGATTCTGCTGAGGTCACCGCCCTCTTGCAAGTCATTGTGGAAACTTTCTGAAAGCTTGCAAGGGACGGTTCGTCGCTATGGGAGTGCAGGGAGTGCGGGCGCGTCCTTGAAGTGCCTTTTCGCGCGAATCCCGAGCAGAACCTTTATCTGTGAGAAGACTCACACTGTCATTTTGCGGACACTCGCAATTCGGCGGTCATCGGCATTTCCGAATCGAGGTGGAATTGAATTCGGGAGGAGCGGGGAGGGGGATCCGGGTGGCCAATGTTCGGCAGAGTGGTGACAGCGGTGAGATATCGGCCTAACTTGATGGCGGGATGATCCGTCCGTCGAGGAGTGCCGATGCGCAATCAGGGGCTCGGCTCGTGGCCGGCACGCAGGGCGAGGATGACACCGGACCGGGTGGCGCTGAGCCACGGCGGCGGCCGGGCGACCTACCGGGAACTGCACGCGAGGGTGAACAGGCTCGCCTCGGCCCTGCGTGATCTGGGGGTACGGCGCGGCGACCGCGTCGCCTACCTCGGGGTGAACCATCCGGCGCTGGTGGAGACCTTCTTCGCCGCCGGGACGCTGGGCGCGATCTTCGTGCCGCTCAACACCCGCCTGGCCGCTCCCGAGCTCGACCGCATCCTGCGGGACGCCGGGCCCGCCGTACTGCTGGCCGGCGCCGAGCACGCCGAGCTCGCCGCGAGCCTGCCCGCCCGTCCGGCGGACCACGGGGAGCTGACGGCCGCGGGCGACCCCGCGCCGATCGACGAGCCCGTGGACCGGGACGAGGTGTGCCTGATCATGTACACCTCGGGCACCACGGGCACCCCCAAGGGCGCGATGCTCACCCACGCCAACCTGACGTGGAACACCTTCAACCTGCTGGTCGACGTCCCGCTGGCGCACGACGAGGTCACCCTGATCAGCGCCCCGCTCTTCCACATCGCCGCGCTGGCCCAGACGCTGGTCCCCACCGTGCTCAAGGGCGGCACGGCCGTACTGGAACCGGCGTTCGACGTGGAGCGGACCTTCGACCTGATCGAGGCCGAGCGGGTCACGGTCATGTTCGGCGTCCCGGCGATGTTCGCCTTCCTGTCCCGGTCGCCGCGCTGGCCGGAGGCGGACCTGTCCAGCCTGCGCTATCTGCTGTGCGGGGGAGCGCCGGTCCCCGAACCGCTGATCCGGGCCTACCAGGATCGCGGCCTGACGTTCCTGCAGGGGTACGGGATGACCGAGACGTCGCCGGGGGCGCTGTTCCTGGCGGCCGAGCACTCCGTCGCCAAAGCGGGTACGGCCGGCGTGCCGTGCTTCTTCTCCGACGTGCGGCTGGTGGGGCCCGACGGCGCGCCCGCGGCCCCGGGGGAGCCGGGGGAGGTCCACGTGCGGGGGCCGAACGTGACGCCGGGTTATTGGCGCCGCCCGGAGGAGACCGCGAAGGTGCTGTCGCAGGACGGCTGGTTCCGTTCGGGCGACATCGGCGTCGCCGACGAGGACGGATACGTCCGCATCTCCGACCGGATCAACGACATGATCATCTCAGGCGGGGAGAACGTCTATCCCGCCGAAGTGGAGAGCGCGCTGTACGGGCACCCCGATGTGGCGGAGTGCGCGGTGATCGGCGTCCCCGACGACCGGTGGGGCGAGGTGGGCAAGGCCCTGGTCGTCCTGCGGCCGGACGCGAAGGGCGGGGGCGCCGACCTGCTGGCCTACCTGGACGGCCGGCTGGCCCGCTTCAAAATCCCGAAATATGTGGAATTCGTCCCGCAGTTGCCCAGGAACGCCGCGGGCAAGGTGCTGAAGGCACAGCTCAGAACGTCGCACGGAGCGCCGTGACCGCTCCCGGCGCGCCCGCCGGGACCACGGCCGTCCAACGTGGGAGAAGTGATGCAGATGCGTACCCGACCCCCCTTCCGCGCCGATCACGTCGGCAGCCTGCTGCGCCCGGAGCGGCTGCTGCGGGCCCGCGACGACGCCGCCGCCGGGAACATCTCCGCCGGGCGGCTGCGCGAGATCGAGGACGAGGCGATCCGCGAGGTGGTGCGCAGGCAGGAGGAGATCGGCCTGCGGTCGGCCACCGACGGCGAGTTCCGCCGCGCGTCCTGGCACATGGACTTCATCTACCGGCTGGGCGGCGTCGCCCCCGACCCCGGCGAGCGCATCACCGTGAAGTTCGCCGGCGCGCAGGGGCGGATCGAGTTCACCTCCGCCGCGCTGCGGGTCCGCGACCGGATCCGGCTCGACGAGACGATCTTCGCCGACGACTTCGCCTTCCTGCGTGACACGGTCACCACCGCCACTCCCAAGCTGACCGTCCCCTCGCCCAGCATGGTCCACTACCGCGGCGGCCCCGCCTCGATCGACCCCGGCGTCTATCCCGACATCGAGGAGTTCTGGTCCGACCTCAGCGCCGCCTACGCCGAGCAGGTCCGCCGGATCGGCGAGCTGGGCTGCACCTACCTGCAGTTCGACGACACCAGCCTGGCCTACCTCAACGACCCCGCGCAGCGGGCCGAGATGGCCGCGCGCGGTGACGACGCCGAGCACCTGCACCTGCGTTACATCAAGCAGATCAACGCCGCGCTGGCCGCCAAGCCGGAGGGCATGACGGTCACCACCCACATGTGCCGGGGCAACTTCCGGTCCTCCTGGGCCGCGGCGGGCGGCTACGACTTCGTCGCCGAGGCGCTCTTCGGCGAGCTGGCCGTGGACGGCTTCTTCCTGGAGTACGACGACGAGCGGTCCGGCGGGTTCGAGCCGCTGCGCTTCGTCCCGCCCGGCAAGACGGTGGTGCTCGGCCTGGTCACCACCAAGAGCGGCGCGCTGGAGTCCAAGGACGCCCTCAAGCGCCGCATCGAGGAGGCGGCCAAGTTCGTCGACGGCGACCGGCTGTGCCTGTCGCCGCAGTGCGGCTTCTCCTCCACGGTGGAGGGCAACGCGCTCAGCGCGGAGGAGCAGTTCGCCAAGCTTGCCCTCATCGCCGAGACCGCCCGGGAGGTCTGGGGCTGACCGGGAGACCGCCCGCAGCCGCCGGCGGGCGGTCTCCCGCCGTCAGGAGGCCGTCCGCGCCGCCGCCGGGTCCTCACTGAGATCGGCCCGGTGGCTCTCCCGCGTCACGAGGACGGAGACCACCGTCACCAGGCAGCACGCGGCCATCACCGCGGAGATGAGCACGGTCGAGCCGCCCGACTCCAGGATCGCGGCGAAGACGAGCGGCGCGAACCCGGCCCCGGTGGCCGCGATCTGATAGCCGAGCGAGGCGCCGGTGTAGCGGGTCCTGGTGGCGAACATCTCGGCGTACAGCGCGGCCAGCGGGCCGTACATGGCCGGGTGCGCGAGCGACTGGCCGAGCACGACCGCGACCGTGAGCAGGGCGGCCGACCCGGTGCCGATCAGGGGGAAGAGCACGAAGCTCAGCCCGGCCATGGCGACCGCGCCGCCGAGCACCACCGGGCGCCGGCCGACGCGGTCGGACAGGGCGGCGAAGGCCAGGATGGCGACCACCGCCAGGGCGGAGGACAGGGTGAGGGCGTTCAGCACCGTCGGCCGGGCGAACCCCGCCTCCTCGACCGCGTACGAGATGACGAAGGTGGTGATGGTGGCCTGCGTGACGAATGCCGCGAAGCCCACGCCGACCGCGAGCGCGAGGTTGCCGGGCTGGCGGCGGAACACCTCCACCACCGGCATGCGCTCGACCCCGCTCTGCCGGGCGCGGGCGAACACCGGGGTCTCCTCGACCTTCAGTCGCACGAACAGGCCCAGCGCCAGCAGCAGGATGCTGAGCAGGAAGGGCACCCGCCAGCCCCAGGCCAGGAACTGCTGCTCGGTGGTGAGCGCGGCCATCAGGGCCAGGACCAGGGAGGAGACCACCATCCCACTGGGCGCCCCGGCGTTGGTGAACCCGGCCCACAGGCCGCGCCGCGAGGTGGCGTGCTCGGCCGAGATCAGCACCGCGCCGCCCCACTCGCCGCCGATCGCGATGCCCTGCACGATCCTCAGGAGCACCAGGAGGACCGGCGCCAGGAGACCGACCTGGGCGTGGGTCGGCAGCAGGCCGATGAGCGTGCTGGCCACGCCCATCATGGTCATGGTGATCACCAGCATCCGCTTGCGGCCCAGCCGGTCGCCGAAGTGCCCGAACAGGACGCCGCCGATCGGCCTGGCCAGATAGCCCGTGGTGAAGGTGCCCAGCGCGGCCACGGTCCCCACGCGCGGATCGAGGTTGGAGAAGAAGATCTGGCGGAAGAAGGTCGCCGCCGCGGTGGCGTACAGCAGGAAGTCGTAGAACTCGATCAGGCTGCCGAGATAGCTGGACAGTACGGCGCGCCTGAGCTGGGTGGCCGGCGGCCGGGGTGCGTGAGTGTCTGACATGGCGGGGCCCTGTCTGTCAGGTGGCCGATGCCGGGCGGCCACACGTACGGCGCACATCACAACGTTGCCCAGAAGTTAAACAAATCTGTGACTGCCGTCAATGCAATGCCTAATGTCAGGCATCGCCATCCGGAGAACGGGGAGGGGGATCGGGGCGGCCGCGGGCGAGGCGGGCCGGACGGTGCAGAAGGTTCACCACTGGGTGACGGTGCGCGAGCGTCACCGAGCGGTTACGCTTCCCGGGTGACTGTCCGGGTCGTCATCGCCGAAGACTCCCTCCTGGTCCGCGAGGGGGTGCAGCGGGTGCTCTCCCGCCACCCCGACATCGACGTGGTCGCCGAGTGCGCCGACCTGCCCCAGCTGACGGGAGCGGTGGACGAGCACGATCCGGACGTCGTGGTGACGGACGTGCGGATGCCGCCCACCTCGACGGACGAGGGCATCCAGGCGGCGACCCGGTTGCGGCGCAGCCATCCGCGCACCGGCGTGGTGGTCCTGTCCCAGTACGCCGAGCCCGCCTACGCCGCGCCGCTGCTCGCCGAGGGCAGCGCAGGCCGGGCCTACCTGCTCAAGGAGCGGGTGGGGGAGCCCGGCCAGCTGGTGGAGGCGGTGCTGGCGGTGGCCAGGGGCGGCTCGGTGATCGACCCGGTCGTGGTGGACGCCATCCTGGCCGACTCGCTGCGGCGCAGGTCCTCGCCGCTGACCGCGCTCACCCAGCGCGAGCTGGAGGTGCTGACCCAGATCGCGCAGGGCAAGAGCAACGCCGCCGTCGGCCGGACGCTGTTCCTCAGCGAGAAGTCGGTGGAGAAGCACATCAACGTGCTGTTCGCCAAGCTCGGCCTGGAGGCCGCCCCCGAGGTGAACCGCCGCGTCCTGGCGGTCCTGCTGTATCTGTCGGAACAGCGGGCGCAGTAGGGGACGGCAGGGGAGGAATAGGGATAACACCCCTGGCGGGCCGGCGGCCGCCGGGAGACCCTGAGGGCGTGGTCGAGGTGCTCATCGTCGATGACCAGGGCCCGTTCCGCGCGGCGGCCAGGATGCTGGTGGGCCTGGTCGCGGGCTGGAACGTCGCCGGTGAGGCGGTGTCGGGGGAGGAGGCGGTCGCCCGGGTCGCCGAGGTCCGGCCGGAGATGGTCCTGATGGACATCAACCTGCCCGGCATCAACGGCATCGAGGCGACCAGGAGGATCGTGGACGCGCATCCCGGGATCGCGGTCGTGCTGGTGTCCACCTACGCGGCCGAGGACCTACCGCCGGAGGCGCGCACCTGCGGCGCCGCCGGATACATCCGCAAGGACCACCTGACGCCGTCCCGGCTGCGCGAACTGCTCCCCGCCGCATAGGACCCGGGCTCCGCGAATCCGCTCGGGCCGGAGCGTCGCCCCGGCCGCGTGAACCGCTCCGGCCCGGAACGCCGTCCCGGCCGCGCGAACCTGCTCCCGCCGTTCGGGACTGCCGCCCGGATCGTTCTCACGCCCGCCGTACCGGCCCGGTCAAGGGGATCTCCCCGCGGACCCGGGTGCCGGAGCCGGGGCCCGACTCCACGGTGAGCCCGCCGCCGACGGCCCCCAGCCGGTCCCGCATGTTGACGAACCCGTGCCCGTGCTCCCGCACGGTGAACCCGGCGCCGTCGTCGGCCACCTCGAAGCGCAGCGCGGAGTCCCCGGCCGACACCTCCACGGTGACGGCGGCGCCGTCGCCGGCGTACTTGCCCGCGTTCTGCATGGCCTCCAGGCAGCAGAAGTACACCGCGGCCTCGATCTCCTCGGAGTACCGGTCCGGCAGGTCCACCTCGACCGCGCACGGCAGCGGCGAACGCCTGGCCGCCGAGTTCAGCGCCTGACCGAGGCCGTGGTTGCGCAGCAGCGGCGGGTAGACGCCGTGGGCCAGCTCCCGTACCGCGGTGATGGTCTGCTGCACGTCCTCCCGCAGCTCCGCGAGGAGAGGCTTGACCAGGTCCGGGTCCTCCCCGGCCAGCTCGGCGGCCAGTCCCAGCTTCACCGACAGCGCCACCAGGTGCTGCTGGGCGCCGTCGTGCAGGTCCCGCTCGATGGAGCGGCGGGCCGCGTCGGCCGCGGTCACGATCCGCAGCCGGGAGGCCTGGAGCTCCTCGTTGCGCCGCCGCAGCTCCTCCAGGGACTCCTGGAGCGCCGAGTCCAGCCGCATGTTGTGCAGCGCCAGCCCGACCTGGCGGGCCAGCTCGACCAGGACCCGGTCGTCCTCCTCGGTGTACGGCAGGCCGTCACCGGGCCTGCGCACCACGATCAGCCCCAGCAGCTCGCCCAGATGGGACACCGGCGCCACCCTGACCGGCGCCTGCTGCGGGTGCTCCACCGGCAGCGCGGGCAGCCAGACCGCCAGCCAGCCGGCACCGGCCACCCGGGTCCTGCCCACCACCACCCGCTCCCGCTCGTCGAGCTCCAGCCGCTGCTGGGGCCGGTCCGGCACGCTCACCGTGCGGGTCAGGACGCCGCCGGCGCCCACCCACACCTCGGCTCCGGCCTGCCCCAGCGTCGCCCGCAGCGACTCCGCGAGCTGGAGCAGCAGCTCGTCGAACGGCACGGCGCGGCTCATCCGGGCGCCGAAGGTGGCCAGCAGCTCCTCGGGCGGCACCTCGGTCCGCCCGATCAGGGACTGCGCGGTGGCGGTCATCCGGGCCCGGAACGGCAGCGCGAGCACCGCCACCACCCCCGCGGCGGCCATGCCGGCCAGCAGCACGTCCCGCTCGCCGGCGTCCGGGACGCGGCCCAGCCCGATCACCGTCACCAGGTACACCGCGGCGACCATGACGGTGAACCCGGAGATCACGACCGCCTCGGTGAGCGCCCGATCCCCGGCCCGCGCGGTGGCCGGAAGACGGCCCAGCAGCACTCCCGCCGGGATCAGCGTCAGCGTCCCCAGCACCCACGGCAGCGGGTCGGCGGGCAGGCCCATCAGCACCTTCAGGGCGAGCACGACCGCGGTGGCCGCGCCCGCCAGCAGCGCGCAGGCCGCGGTCCACTGCAGCGCCGCGCGCTCCCGGGCGGAGGCGCGCGTGCAGCGCAGCGCCACCGCCAGGCCGGCCACGGCCGCGCAGCCCGCGAACGCCAGGCCGAACCGGAGCCCCGAGCCGGAGTCGCCGTCCCGCAGCGACAGCGCCGTCCAGACGGCGCCGCCCAGCAGCGCCGTACCCGCCGTCAGCCGCCGCCACGGCGTGCCCAGCCGTCCGTCGGGCAGCGCGAGCGCCAGGCAGAACCAGCCCCCGATCGCCACCGGGACCGCGGCGGTCCACACCGCCGTGGTCGCCTGGGCCGCCGCGAGCAGCCCCGCACCTCGCGCCGGGGCACGGTCACCGGGCCGCGGCGCCAGGACCAGCGCGACGACCGCCCAGGCCACGGCCAGCACGGCGGCCACCGCCGAGGCGGCGCTCATCACTCCGCCCCCGCCGTGCGGCCGGTCCCCGGATTCACGGTGCCCATCACTCCGCCTCCGTCGTGCGGCCGGTCCGCGAACTCACGGCTCATCACTCCGTTCTCAGCACGTCGCCGACCCTGAGCCGGGCCGCCGTGCGGCCGGGCCAGGCGGCGAGCAGGTTGGCCGTCGCGATCGCGGCCGGACCCACCAGCAGCAGCGCCCAGAAGGCCACCGGCGGCTGGTAGAACAGCGGCGCGTTGTCGGCGACGGTCCGCCACAGGGTGCGGCCGAGGGCCAGGCCGAGCGGGACGCCGAAGATCAGGCCGGTCAGGGCGATGAGGGTGGCCTGGACGACGACGATCCGGCGGGCCTGGCGGCGGGTCAGGCCCAGGGCGCGCATGACGGCCAGTTCACGGCGGCGGCGCCGTACGGCGGTGGCCAGGGCGTGGCCGACCGCGCCGACGGCCAGTGACGTCAGGAACCCGGCCAGCAGCACCGGCAGCACCTCCATCTCCCGGGCCTCGGCGAGTTCCTTCGGAGGTCGCACCGCCTCGAACGCGATCGGGAGCCCGAGCCGCGCGGCCTCCGCCCGGAACCGCGCGGTCACCGCCTCGGGATCGGCGCCCGGCCGCAGCGCGACCTGCGCCATGTGGAATTTGAAGGTGTCGAACAGGCCCTCCCACGCCCGGGCGGTCACGTACGCGCCCTCGTCGTAGTCGTTGTGCGAGCCGATCGGCACGAAGCCGATCCCGGTGACGGTGAACACGCGGGCTCTGCCGTCCTGGCCGGTGAGCGGCACCGTGCCGCCGACCTCGGCCCCCAGCAGGCGGGCCGTGCTCACCGCGAGCAGTACCTCGTGGTCGGCGGCCGGCATCCGGCCCTCGGTGAGGACCGTGCGGATCGACCGCCCCACCGGGGCGTAGGAGTACATGCCGACCGCGGTCCTCCCGGACTGCGCCACCGCGCTGCGGCCGTCGTTGACCCCGACGACGTCCCGGTCACCGGCGATCCGGGGCAGCACCCGGTCCGCGTCGACACCCCGGCCGCCGAACCCCAGGTAGGCGTTGACCTGGTGGGTCTGGCCGTAACGGGCCGGGTTGCGCCCGGCGTCGGAGACGCCGGCGGAGAAGGTGAGGGCGGCCAGCACGCCCAGCACGCCGACGACCGCGCCGAGCAGGGCGGGGCGGACCGGGACGGCACCGTGCCCGCGTTCCAGGGCGAAGCGGGCGCCGACCACGACCGGCACCGGCAGGCCGGCCCGGGTCGCCGCCGACGCCACCGCCGACGGCCGCGCCGCCGGACGCGAGCCGCGCAGGGCGATCCAGGCCGAGCCCACGGCGGCCAGGACGGCCAGGGCGACCACCACGAGCCACCCGGACGCCAGCACCGGCCAGTCGGCGTCCGGGCCCGGATGGGGTTCGCCGAGGGCGGCCATGCCGATCGGCATCCAGTTCGAGGCCGCGAACGCGCCCGCCAGGCCCAGCCCGGCGCCCGCGGCCGCGGCGATGACCGGGGCCGTCGCCGCGGTCGTCACAGCCTGCCGGGGGGTGAGCCCGGCCGCGCGCAGCACCCGCAGCTCGGCGACCGCGGCGGCGCAGTAGCGGGCGATCGACTGGCCGATCAGGATCATCGCCGCCGCCAGCGCGGCCAGCGCGAACGCCAGCAGCGACAGCGCCTCGAAGCCCAGCACCTGGTCGACGTGCTCCAGCTCCCGGTCCATGTCCCATACGTCGATGTCGTTGCGGCCGGTCGCCCGGGCGAGCTCCCGCTTGAACGCCGGGATGCCGTCCGTGCCGTCGTGCAGCCGGACCAGCGCGTTGACGTTCACGCTCTCCTCGGACCCCATGATGTTGGCGCGATACTTGGCGAACATGCCGTACGAGCCGAGGACGAAGCCCTCACCGCCCACCTGGTCGGAGAACCACGGGGACCGGACGACCCCGGTGATCACAGCCGGGAACCGGGGTCCGGCGGGCCGGACGGTCGCCGGGTTCTGCATGGGGTCGTCCGACTGTTGCGGGCCGGGCATCAGGACCGTCACCGTGTCGCCCACCTCCAGGCCCCACCGCTGCAGGAAGCGGGGTGAGGCGGCCAGCTCGTCGGCGCGGTCCACGCCGGGCAGGCGGCCCTGGAGCACCAGCGGCTTCTCGATGCTGTACCAGCTCTGGTCGTCGGCGATGGCCGGCAGCCAGTCGGTCACCGACCCGCCGGGGATGCCCTCTATGTAGAAACCCGACAGCGCGAACGTGGCCACCGCCTCCACCGTCGGCAGGGCGCGGACACGATCCCAGTCGAAGCCCGGCTGGTTGGGCAGCACCACGGCGTCGCCCGGCAGGGTCTCGGCGAGCAGCCGGTCCATCGAGGTCGCCCCGCGGCGGGCCCCCGCGACCGCCGCGAGCACGGTGGTGGTGGCCAGGGCGACCAGCAGGGCGAGCACGACCAGCGAGCGCCGGCGGCGGCGCAGTTCGAGACGGAGCCAGATCGCGGTCATCTCCTCGCTCCTCCGCGGGTCGGTGACGCGCGGCCGGATCGGGGACCGGGGCGCGCGGGGATCACGGGGTGTCGATCCTGCCGTCGCGCATCCGCAGGATGCGGGAGGCCCCCGAGGCCACCTCGGCCGAGTGGGTGACCATGACGATGGTCTGCCCGTCGTCGTGCAGCCGCCGGAACAGCTCCAGCACCTCCAGGCCGCCCTCGCTGTCCAGGGCGCCGGTGGGCTCGTCGGCCAGCAGCAGTGTCGGCCGGTTGACCAGGGCGCGGGCGATGGCGAGCCGCTGGCGCTGGCCCCCGGACAGCACCGCGGGCACCTGGTTGACGCGGTCGCCCAGGCCGAGCAGGTCCAGCAGGTCACGGGCCCTGGACTCGGCGGCCCGGCGGCGCATCCCGCCCAGCACGCCCGGCATGACCAGGTTGTCCAGTGCGGAGACCCCGTCCAGCAGGTTGAAGAACTGGAACACGAAGCCGATGTGGTGGCGGCGGAAGCGGGCAAGCCAGTCCTCGTCCCGGCCGTCCACCCGCTCCCCGGCCACCTCGACCTCGCCCTCGTCCACCCGGTCCAGCCCGGCGATGACGTTGAGCAGCGTCGACTTGCCGCAGCCGGAGGGACCGGTCACCGCGATGAACTCGCCCGCGGCCACCTCCAGGTCGAGCCCGCGCAGCGCGCGCACCGGCGCCAGTTCGGCGGTGAAGGTGCGCCGGACGCCGCGGACGCGGACCGTGGGGCCGGGCTCGGCCGGCTCAGCCGTCATCAGGTCCGGCCGGGTCGGTTCGGTGGTCATCGGGGGTCTCCGGAAGGTAGTAGGCGGTGACGGGGGTGGTGCGGCCCTTGACGAGACGGGAGCCGAGCGGTTCCCACGGCGGGGCGTCCCCGGCCGCCCGCCCCGCGCCGCCCACTCCCGGTTCAGCTCGCGCTGGCGCAGGTGCATGCCGGCGGCGGCCCGTACGGCGCGCGGGCCGTGGTCCTCCAGCGGGGCGGGGGCGCCGAACACGGCCATCACCGCGTCCCCGACGTACTGCATGACCGTGCCGCCGCAGCCGAGGATGGCCGCGTTCATGGCCCGCCGGTGCGCGTTGAGCTGACCGGCCAGCACGGCCGGGTCGGTGCGTTCGGCGACGGCCGAGTAGCCGCGCACGTCCGACATGAGCACGGTGACGACCGGCCGCTCGGTGTGCTCGCCCAGGCCGCTGCGGAGCCGTTCGGCCACGCCGCTGGGCAGCAGCCGGGACAGCTTCTCCCCGTGCTCCTCGCGCCGCAGGATCGCGGTGTGCAGCATGCGCAGCCGGCGCAGCGCGCTCTGCCGGCCCACGCCGGCGTCCCTGGCCAGGCCGGGGAAGAGCCGCTCGATCGCCGTGTTGACCGCCTCCGGCGGCTCGCCGCGGGCGGCGGCGATGCCCTCGTCCTGGAAGGTGGACGGCATCCGGATGTCGGTGACCAGGACCTGCGGGTGCAGCTCCACGGCCCGGGAGACCAGCTCGTCGTAGCCGGCCGCCACGCCGACCACGTCCAGGGCCGGGTCCCTGGACAGCAGCGCGCGCACCCCTTCGCGGACGACCAGGTTGTCGTCCGCGAGCAGCACCGTGATGCGTTCCACGGTCTGAATGTCCTCCCTCCGACATACCCGGCCAAGAGGGTCAGGCCCTACGGGCGAGGGGTGCTGGCACCCCCTGATCCGATGGGCAGCGCCCTTCGAGCCGGCCGGGCCGCGGCCTACCGTCGAGGCGAACCGAGCCGGAAAGGAGGCCGCGATGCGTATCGAATCCCGTGCGACGTCCCTGTCCTGGATTCCGTCCGAAGCGGTGAAGGGTTACACCCGGACGATGTCCGCCGCAGGAATCTCCCACTATGACTCCCCGCCGCCCGACGTGCTCGGCGATCTGGAGGAGATGCGCGACGCCGACGCCTTCCGGTTCGCCAACCGGATCCGCTCTGGTCCGGCGCTCCCGTCCGGCAGGGCGTTCCCGTCCGGCCCGGTGCGCGGGTGACCTCCCGGCGTTTGGATCTTGCCGGCCGGGGCAGCGGTCGGTTACCTCGGGACGGACGCTGCGGGAGGTCACCATGAAGAAGGGGCGAGGGAAGGTCGGCACGGTCGCGGTCGTCGCCCACCGGAAGAAGTCGCTCGGCGGCGGCCTGGACGAGCTGCGCAGGCTCGTGGCCGACCAGGGCGTCGAGGACCTGCTCTGGTACGAGGTCCCCAAGAGCAAGAAGGCGCCCAAGCAGGTGAGGAAGGCGCTCAAGGAGGGTGCCGACCTGGTCCTGGTGTGGGGCGGGGACGGCATGGTGCAGCGGTGCGTGGACGTGCTGGCGGGCTCGGGGACGCCGGTGGGGATCATCCCCGCCGGTACGGCCAACATGTTCGCCAGGAACCTCGGCATCCCCGAGGACCTGCCGGAGGCCGTGCGGATCGCCTTCCACGGCGAGGACCGCAGGCTCGACCTCGGCAGGGTCAACGGCGAGCACTTCGCGGTGATGGCCGGGATCGGGTTCGACGCGGAGATGATCAAGGACGCGGACCGGGGGCTGAAGGACCGGATGGGCCGGGCGGCCTACTTCTGGACCGGGCTGCGGCACGTCCGCGGCGAGCTCGTCACGACGAAGATCAAGGTCGACGGGACACCCTGGTTCGAAGGCGAGGCCAGCTGCGTGCTGTTCGGCAACGTCGGCACGATCACCGGCGGCATCGAGGCCTTCGACGACGCCCGCCCCGACGACGGCTGGCTGGAGGTCGGCGTCACCACGGCCAGCGGTCCCATCCAGTGGGCCCGCACGCTCGGCCGGATGAGCGTGAGCCGCTCCGACTCCTCGCCGTTCGTGCGGATGACCCGCGCCAGGAAGGTCACCGTCAAGCTGGGCAGGCCCATGTCCTACGAGCTGGACGGCGGCGCGAAGGGCACCGTCAGCAAGCTGACCGCCGAGGTCGTCCCCGGCGGCCTCATCCTGCGCGCCCCCGAGCCGGTCGCCTCCGGGCGCGAGGGGGAACCGGCGGCGGAGGGAGAGACCGCGGCGAACGGCAGGCGTGCCGGCGACCGGTCCGCCGACGGGGTGCCCGCCGGAAAGAACCGGTGAGTAGGGTGATCTCCACAAGCTTCGCCTGACCCGGGAAGTGGTGGACGCCATGGGCACGGACCGCTGGAGCGAGGACGACGTCCCCGAGCAGAAGGGGAGGATCGCGGTGGTCACCGGTGCCAACTCCGGCATCGGCCTGGAGACCGCCCGGGTGCTCGCCGCCAGGGGCGCCACGGTGGTCATCGCCTGCCGCGACACGGCCAGGGCCGAGCGCGCGGCCGATCTCATCGGCTACCCGGTCGAGGTGCTCCGGCTCGACCTGGCCTCACTCGACTCGGTACGGCAGGCGGCGCAGGAGCTGCGCGACCGCCATGACCGCCTCGACCTGCTGATCAACAACGCCGGGGTGATGGTGCCGCCCCTGACCCGCACCGCGGACGGCTTCGAGCTGCAGTTCGGCACCAACCACCTGGGCCACTTCGCCTTCACCGGGCTGCTGCTCGACCTGCTGCTGCCGGTGCCGGGCTCCCGGGTCGTCACCGTCGCCAGCATGGCCCACCACCGGGGCCGCATCGACTTCGACGACCTGCACTCCGAGCGGTCCTACGACCGGGTCGCCGCCTACGGCCGCTCGAAGCTGGCCAACCTGCTGTTCACCTACGAGCTCCAGCGCCGCCTGTCCGCCGCCGGGGCGCAGACGGCCGCGCTGGCCGCCCACCCCGGGGTGGCCCCGACCGAGCTGGCCCGCCACCTGCCCGGGGTGCTGCGCTTCCTCAACGACACCGCGGGCAGGCTCGTGCTCCAGCGCCCCGAGATGGGCGCCCTGGCGACCCTGCGGGCGGCCACCGACCCGCGGGCCGAGGGCGGCTCCTACTACGGCCCGTCCGGCCTGGGCGGGATGCGCGGCCACCCGGGCCGGGTCCGCTCCAACGCCCGTTCCCACGACGCCGCCGTCCAGGTCCGCCTGTGGGAGGAGTCCGAGCGCCTGACCGGGGTCGTCTATCCGGTGTGACGCGCTCAGCTCGCTAGCACGGTCGGCCCGCTCAGAGCTTCGTGACCGTCATCTGCAGCTCGGTGACCCAGTCCCGCGGGTTCTCGGGGCAGTCGAGATAGACCTCGCGGGCCAGGCCGACCGGGCGATAGCCGTTCTCCTCGATCCAGTGGGCCAGGACCTGGAAGGTCGGGCCGACCTCCTCCATCGGGCCGCGGTGGACGATCGTGGCGGCCGTCTCTATCGCGGGCAGGTCCACGATCTCGACGTCGAGCCCCTCCCCGGGCGCCGCGGCGACCTGCATGCCGGCGTGCACGACGACCTTGCCGTCGTCGCCGGGCTCGTAGCAGGCGACGCCCGGACCGGTGATCTCGATCCCGGCGCGCTCCAGCCGCGCGCACAGCTCCGGGTAGAGCGGTTGGATGACCGGGCCGATGTCCTCGCCGTCGTAGCTGGCCGCGACCGCGGTGAGCTCCGCGACGCGGACCGGGGCGACACGCTTGACCATGACCTCTTCCGTGCTCATGCGCCCTTCCCTCTCGATCGTCCGGAGCCTCGCCTCGACCCGGAGCAGCCGTGCGGCGTCGGCCGCGATCCGCTCCTCCAGCTCCGCGCGGCGCAGCCGTACCATGCCGTGCAACTCCTCGGCGCTCACCCTCTCGTCGAGGATCGAGGCCACCTGCCGCAGGGTGAAGCCGAGGTCCTTCAGAGCGATGATGCGGTTGAGCCGCGCGAGCTGGGCGGCCTGGTAGAACCGGTAGCCGCTGGCCGGGTCGACGTGGGCCGGCCGGAGCAACCCGAGCGCGTCATAGTGACGCAGCATCCGGATCGACACGCGGCCGAGCTGGGCGAAGTCTCCGATGCTGAACATGGTGCCTTCAGAGGTAGGGCCTCACACGGTGTCAGGGTCAACGCCGCCGGGGGACGGCTTCACGGCCGATCCTGCCGCAGGATCGGCCTCAGCGCAGGGCCCTGGCGTACAGGCGGGCGAAGGCGTGCTGCAGGAGCACCGGGGCGGGACCCGCGATCCGGGTGTACCACCGGCCGGGACGGCTGTAGGCGTGGACGGTGAACCACACCCGCCCGCCGGAGTCGCGCTCCAGCAGGAAGCCCTCCTCCCCGCTCTCCGGATGCCCGGACAGGGTGCCGTAGCCGAACCCGGCGCGGTCCTCCTCCTCCAGCGCCCACACCACCCGGCAGGGCGCGGCGATCCGCAGCGGTCCCAGGCCCATGCGCGAGACCACGGTCACCCCCTCGGCCGCCCTGGGCGCGGAGGCGACGGGGCGCAGGCCGCATGCGGCGTGCGCCCGCCACGTCAGCAGTGTCCCGGCGGCACGCTCCAGGCTCTCCCCGCGGCCGATGAGCCGCCGGTGGCGCAACCGCCGGTAGCCGGGCGGGACGACGCCGGTCCGGAACTCCTCGGTGTCCGGATGGGTGAGGCCGACGTCGGGATAGCTGAAGGCGGCGTCGTGATAGCGCTGCAGGAGGTCCATCGTGCTCCTCGTCGGTGAAGGGGGGAGTGCGGGGCCGGTCCCCGGCCGCGGTTCCCCGGATCCGGTCACAGCGGCTCGGGGCGGAGCCTGAGCCGGGCGGCGATCGCGCACAGGGCGAACCCGAGGGCGTTGGCCAGGCCGTGGGTGGCGATCATCCAGTTCAGCGGCGGATGGGGCAGGCCGGCCGCCTGGCCCAGCGCCCAGCTCATGGCCAGCAGCATCGAGATCACCAGGACCGCGGACGCCACGGTGAGCAGGACGGCGTTCAGCCGGTCGTGGCCGCCCCGCCGCACCTCGGCCATCGTCAGCAGGCTCACCAGCCACATACCCGTGGTGAGCACCGCCGCACCGGCCAGCTCGGCCCAGTCGCCCGCGAAGTAGCCGCCGAGCACCAGCAGCGTCCCGCCGGGCACGCTGAGCGCCGCCGCGCGCGAGAGCGGCCCGTCCCCGGCGGCGCGGCAGGTCAGCCCCGCGACGAGCGCGGCGGCGAAGCCGGCGAAGTGGAAGTGGGCGACGGTGAGCGCCAGGATCTTCAGCGAGAAGCCCCACAACGGGTGTCCCGCGCGCTCGGCGACCAGGGCGACGGCGCCGACGGCGGGGGTGACCATCGCGGTGAGGACGGCGACCTCCACGGGGGCGGGCAGGCGCCGCGCCGGAGCGTGCGGGGCGGGGGAGCGGGACGGGCCCGCGGAGCCGGGGCCGGAGACGGGGACGGGGAGGGAGGCGTGGCGGGTCCGCAGACGGATCGGGGCCTGTACGGCGAGGCACACGGTGGCGAGCGCGTAGACCGAGGCCGCGGCGGCCGCCAAGGGACCGCGCTCCAGCCACAGGGAGGCCGCGCCCGGCAGCGCGCCGGCCCACCACACCGGCGGCAGCCAAGGCGGAACGCGGAGCAGGCGCAGACCGGCCGGGACCACCACGAGCATCCCGATCGTCAGAACCGCGTCGAGCAGGGGACGCATGGCGCCCTCCAATTTTTGAACACGTTCAAATCCTGACTCCCCCACGGTAGCACCCGGCCGGAATAACCGGTTGGCGGGCGGGCGCGGCGGGGGGAGCATGGCGGGCATGTCACTGCGTTTCCATGAGATCGCCGAGAGCGGTCATCGCATCCTCAACCCGTTCACCGACGACAAGCTCGCCCTGCTCGGTGAGGTCGCCCGCCTCCGGTCCGGCATGCGGCTGCTCGACCTGGGCTGCGGTAAGGGGGAGATGCTCTGCCAGTGGTCGCGGGCCCACGGGATCGAGGGGGTCGGGATCGACATCAGCGAGGTCTTCCTCGACGGCGCCAGGGCCAGGGCCGCGGAGCTCGGGGTGAGCGGGCGGGTGCGCTTCGAGCACGGGGACGCCGGCGCCCACCGCGCCGAGCCGGGCTCCTTCGACGTGGTGTCCTGCCTCGGGGTGACGTGGATCGGCGGCGGCCTGGAGGGCACCGTCAAGCTGATGCTCCCCGCGCTCAAGGACGACGGGATCCTCCTCGTCGGCGAGCCGTACTGGATCTCCGAGCCCCCGGCGCAGGCCCACGAGGCCTTCGGCTTCGCGCCGGAGGAGTTCGTCTCGCTGGCCGGGACCTTCGACCGGTTCGAGGCGACCGGGACCGAGGTGCTGGAGATGGTCCTGGCCGACCGGGACAGCTGGGACCGCTACGCCGCCAGCCAGTGGTGGACCCTGAGCGACTGGCTGCGCGCCAACCCCGGCGATCCCGACGTCGCGGAGGTCCGCGCGTTCCTGGAGAGCTCGCGCCGCTTCCACGTGGAGTACGGCAGGCGGTATCTCGGCTGGGGCGTCTTCGTGGTGCGCCGTCGTTGACGGTTACCGGCGGCTAGAAATATGTTCTAGAAAGCCATTCTGGAACGACCGCCGACCTCCCGGAGGCATCATGACCGACGTCCAGCTCGCCAGGCAGGCCTGGCGCCGTCTGGAGCCCGTCCACGGGATGATCTACTTCGTTCCCGAGGCCACCGAGCGCTACGCCGCGCTGGGCCTCGACGTCCACGCGGGATACTTCGCCTCCCGCTCGGCGGCGTTCGGCACCGCCTCGCCGGAGCTGGTCATCGCGACCTTCTACAACTTCTGCCCCGCACTCGTACGGCGGGCGCTGCCGGCCGCCTGGGAGGTCGTGACCCCCGACAAGATCCTCCAGGCGCGCTACGACGCCGCCGGCGCGGCGCTGCGCCGGGGCGGGATCCACGAGGTGCCCGGCCTGGCCGAGACGGCCGCGCTGGCCCGCCGGGCGGCCGAGCGCGCCTGCGAACGCCCTCAGGGCCGCCCGCTGTTCGCGGCGCACGCCGCGCTGCCCTGGCCCGACGACCCGCTGCTGGAGCTGTGGCACGCCCAGACCCTGCTGCGCGAGTTCCGGGGCGACGGCCATATCGCGACCCTGCTCGCCGAGGGGGTCGGGCCGCTGGAGGCGCTGGTCCTGCACGGCGCGTCCGGGGGCGTGCCGACGGGCTTCCTGAAGTTCAGCCGGGCCTGGCCGGAGGAGGAGTGGGCGGCGGCCGAGGAGGCGCTGCGCGGGCGCGGACTGATGGCCGGTGACGAGCTCACCGAGCAGGGGCGGGTGCTGCGGCAGCGCATCGAGGACCGCACCGACGAGCTGTCCCTGCCCGCCTACGCCGCGCTCGAAGACGAGGAGCTCGCCCGCCTGGCCGAGCTGGCCCGGCCCTTCGGCCGCGCCGTGGTCGGCGCGGGCCTGCTGAACATCGGCGGCTGACCCCGCCCGGTTCGTCGGAGTCCGGCGCCCTCACGCGGGGCGCCGGGCCGGTCCTTCCCCCTCGGGCCGGTTCTTCTCCGCCGGACCGGCCCCTCCCCGTCGGGCCGGCCCTTCGCGGCCGGGTCAGTTCTTCGCGGTCGGGTCGGCGACCTGGCCGAGGAAGAGCGGGACCCGCGTCGGCAGGTGGACGATCGCGAAGGCGAACGGCCGGTCGGCGCGGACCTCGACCTCGGCGGGCGGCGGGGCCGAGACGGCGAAGGCCAGGCCGGTCACCGCGGCGGCCTCGGTGCCCCACTCGTCCACGGTCACGTTCGCCCGGTGGACCGCCTGCTGCAGGAAGAGCCCGTCGGCGATGCCGGAGTAACCGGTGCTCTTGAGCCCGAGGCCCGCCAGCGACTCGGCCAGGTCCAGCCCGGTGGAGAAGTCCCAGCGGGGCATGACGACCCGCACTCTGGTCTTCTTCAGCCCTTCGGCCGTCTGGGTGAGCGCCCCGGGGGCGAGCCGGTCGCCGGGGGAGCCGCCCGCCTCCGGCAGCAGGATCCACATGGCCAGCTCGCTCTCGGCGTAGGGCAGCTCGACGGCCTGCCAGCCCGGCCCGCTCGCGTAGCGGAACTCGTTCTCCTGCCGCATCAGGGCCGTGCGCACCACCGTGCCGTCGGCCCGGGTGAAGCTCCCGTCCTCCTGCGGCGGGTCGGTGAACGGCAGGGCCCAGTCGGCCTTGAGATAGAGGGCGTTGGCGATGACCAGCTTCGTGCGCGGGTCGAGCCGGTCGAACACCCGCTTGATCCGGCCCGCGGTCTGCTCATCGGCCCAGGCGTTGATCGCATCGGCGGCGTCCCCGGTGAAGTCCACCTGGCGCGCGCCCGTGCCGTACTTGGCGGCGAGCGTGCGCAGGAACTCCGGTTTGACCGCCAGCCCGTCCTGGACGAACAGGCCGCCCGCGAGGCCGACCACCGGCGGCTGCGGCCGGTCGTCCGGGTCCTGCGCGTCCCGCACCGCGTCCCGGTCGGGGACCGGCGGCGGCCCCTCGGTCGTGGTGATGACGCGGGAGAGCGTGTTGAACGCCGAGTGCGGTCCCTCGGACGGGAAGCCGAAGACCTCGTCCAGCTCGGCCCCGGTCGCCGGGTCCGCGCCGGCCCTGGCCATGCCGTACGCGTAGGCGATGCTCAGCGGGGACAGCACCGTGTTGGTCCCTGGCTCGGCGACCGCGCCGAACAGCCTGTGGCCGAAGGCGGCCAGGGCGGGCTGGAGGTTCCTGACCGGAGCCCCCGCCGGGGTCTCCCGCTCGACCCCCTCGGCGGTGATCACGCGGGGTCCGGATACGCCGCCGCACGCGGCGAGGGCGGCGACGGCCAGCAGGCCGAGAGCGAACGCGCGACGAGTCATGCCCTTCAAACGTCCGCCGGCGCCGTACGGTTCACCGGCCGCTCAGATCGCGTACCCGGCGAAGACGGGGAAGGGCAGCAGGGCCCGTACCAGCGTGCGCCGCATCGGCCGCCCGGGGAAGCGCTCCTGTACGGCCGCCGCCAGCGTCCGGGTGGAGACGAATCGGAAGTCGTAGATCCACAGCTCGGCACCCGGCTTCAGCACCCGGGCGAACTCGGCCACGGCCCGGTCCACCCGGTCCCAGTGGTGCATGCTCAGCGTCGAGACGACGAGGTCGAAGCCGCCGTCGGGGTGGGGCAGGTCGGCGACGTCGGCCACCTCCAGGGAGATCCGGTCCTGCAGGGAGGCCTCGCGCACGTGGCGGCGGCCGATCCCGATCATGTCCTCCGACAGGTCCACGCCGCTCAGCCGCAGGTCGGGGCGGATCCGGGCGAGCTGCAGGAGCAGGTGACCCGAGCCGGTCCCGGCGTCGAGGACCGCGCCGCCCCGCGGCACCGCCCCGGCGACGTCGCGGCAGATCCGGCGGAACAGGCCGCGGTTGAGCCGGGCGGCCCGCCGGTCGTACCGCTCGCCGCTGCGGCCTTCGAAGTAAGACATCCCGATCGTTTCCTCTCTCGGATTGACTCTCGGCCTCACTGTGCAAGTTAATGTCAACATGAAGTCAACCACCGGAGAGCGGCTCTCCATCGGGGAGCTGGCCGGCCGTCACGGCCTGGCCACGCACGTCCTGCGCCACTGGGAGGCGATGGGCCTGCTCAGCCCGGCCCGCCAGGCCGGCGGGCAGCGCCGCTACGGACCGGAGGACGAGGCCAGGGTCGCGCTGATCGTGCGGGCGAAGGAGGCCGGAGCCTCGCTGGAGCAGATCCGCCTGCTGGTGACCGCGGGCGACGGGGCGCGCAGGCGCGAGATCCTCATCGAGCACCTGGCCGTGCTGGCCCGGCGGATGGAACGGCTCCGCGCGTCGGCGGAGCTGATCGAGCACGTCCTGGAGTGCCCGGAGGAGGACTTCTTCACCTGCCCGCGGTTCCAGCGGTTGCTGGCCGGAGAGGGCGAGGGCTAACGCGCCTCGCGCCCGGCGGTCACGTAGGCCTCGATGCCGTCCAGCACCCGCTGCAGGCCGAACTCGAAGCCGTCGTCGCCGGCGGACGGGTCCGCGCCGCTCACGTCGGCGAACACGCCCGCGTCGGCGACGCGCCGGAGCGTCGTGAAGCGCGCGTCGTCCAGCAGGCGCGTCATGAACGGCTCCTGCGCCTGCCAGAACTGCTCGTCGCTGACGCCGGTCTGCTTCGCGGCCTGGCCGGCCTCCACGATGATGCGGGCGGTGCCGGTCACGTAGCCGTCGACGAGGGTGATCATCTTCATCATCTCGAACTCGTCCAGGCCGATGCCGTCGAGCACGCGCAGGGCGATCTCCAGGCCCTTGATCGAGCTGGGGCCCAGCACCGGCCGCGCCTGGGAGACCTGCAGGATCCACGGGTGGCGCAGGTGCAGCGCCCACGACCCCCGGGCGATCTCCTCCAGCCCGGCCCGCCAGCCCTTCCCCCGCAGGGCCTCGGCCTCCTGCTCGGGGGTCCTGCCCGGTTCGAGGCCCTCGCCGTACGCCGCGTCGAGCATGAGGTCGACGAGCTCGTTCTTGCCCGGCACGTAGCGGTAGAGCGACATGGTGCCGACGCCCAGCTCGGTGGCGATGCGGCGCATCGACAGCGCGGCCAGCCCCTCCGAGTCGGCGACCCGGATCGCGGCCTCGACGATCCGCTCCACGCTGAGGCCGGGCCTGGGGCCGCGCGTGGGTTTCTCCCTGCCGCCCCACATCACCTTGAGGCTGAACGTCAGGTCGCCGCCACCGCTGTATTCCGTCGACATATTGCGTTCATCATAAAACTGCGTAGTCTGTACGCATAACTTCGTACACCGTACCCAGTAAGGGGGTCACAGGTGACTCCGAACGGATCGGCGATCGTCGCCGAGGGACTTCGGAAGCAATACCGGCAGACCAGGGCACTGGACGGGTTCGACCTGACCGTCCGCGAGGGCGCGGTCTGCGGGCTGCTCGGCCCCAACGGGGCCGGCAAGACCACGGCGGTGCGGATCCTGTCCACGCTGCTGGAGTTCGACGGGGGCCGCGCCGAGGTCGCCGGGTTCGACGTCGTACGACAGGCGGCCGAGGTGCGATACCGGATCGGGGTGACCGGGCAGAGCCCGGCGGTCGACGAGATCCTCAGCGGCCGGCAGAACCTGGAGATGTTCGGGCGGCTCTACCACCTCGGCGGGACCGAGGCCCGCCGTCGCGCGGACGCGCTGCTGGAGCGGTTCGGGCTGGCCGACACCGGCGGGAAGTCGGTCAAGCACTACTCCGGCGGCATGCGCCGCAGGCTCGACCTGGCGGCCGGCCTGATCATGGCGCCGCAGGTGCTCTTCCTCGACGAGCCGACCACGGGCCTGGACCCGCGCGGCCGCATCGAGGTCTGGGAGGCGATCCGCTCGCTGGTCGAAGGGGGCACCACGGTGCTGCTGACCACCCAGTACCTGGAGGAGGTCGACCGGCTCGCCGACCAGGTCGCGGTGATCGAGAACGGCCGGGTCATCGCCGAAGGGCCGCCGGAGCGGCTCAAATCCATGATCGGAGGCGACCAGCTGGACGTGGTGGTCGCCGACGGCGGCGAGCTGGCCGCGGCCACCGCGATCGTCGCGCGCGTCTGCGGGGCCGAGCCCGACGTCGGGCACGACACCCGCAGGGTCAGCGCCCCGGTACGGCACCGCGTCGCCACGCTCACCGAGGCGGTCCGCGCCCTCGACGACGCCGGCGTCGCGGTGGAGGACATCGCCCTGCGGCGGCCGACCCTGGACGAGGTGTTCATGCGGCTGACCGGGCACCGGGCCGAACAGGAGGAGAGCGCATGACGTCGACCACCTCGTCCCGGACGACGGCCGCCGGGGGACCGCCCGGCGGCCCGCCGCCGGGGACGCTCCCGATCTCCCTGCCGGCGCGGGCCCGATGGGCGGTCTCCGACAGCTGGACCGTCACCCGCCGCTATCTGATCCACTGGGTGCGCGAGCCCTCCTACATCGTGTGGGGGCTGATGTACCCGATGGTCTCGGTGCTGCTGTTCGGCTACGTGTTCGGCAGCGCCATGGTCGTTCCGGGCGGCGGGGACTACCGGGAGTTCCTGCTGCCGGGCATGTTCGGCATGACCATGATGTTCGGCATCGGCAACACGATGATGGGCGTCACCACCGACGCCGCCAAGGGCATCGCCGACCGGTTCCGGGCGATGCCGATGGCCCGGTCGGGGGTGGTGGTCGGGCGGAGCGCGGCCGACATGCTCAACTCCGTCATGGACCTCGTCGTGCTGGTCGGCTGCGGCCTCGTCGTGGGCTGGCGGGCGCACGGGAGCCCGGCGGAGACGCTGGCCGGGATCGGCCTGCTGCTGTTGCTCAGGTTCGCGTTCATCTGGGTCGGCATATACATGGGGTTGATCGCCAAGAGCCCGGAGACGGCGGGCAACCTCTACGCGCTGCTGTTCCCGCTGACGATGATCTCCAACGCCTTCGTGGCGCCGGAGATGATGCCGGGCTGGCTGGGCACCGTCGCCGCGTGGAACCCGCTGTCCTCCACGGTGGCGGCGATCCGCGAGCTGTTCGGCAACCCCGGGCTGGGCGGCGACTCCTGGATCGCCCAGAACGCGATGCTCATGGCCGTGGTCTGGCCCCTGGTGATCGTCGCGGTGTTCCTGCCGCTCTCCGTGCGCCGCTACCGCCTGGCGCGGCGCTGACCGGACCGCCCGGTGCGGCGCTGACCGGCGGCGACTCCCGGCCCGCCCCGACTATCACGCCGATCGGCGGGTAGCTGGTGGCGGGCACGAGGAGAGGTGGAGTGCATGGGGATCAGGGGCAGGTTCGGGTCGCGGGCGGGGCGGCTGCGCGCCAAGGCCCGCCAGGTGTTCGGCTGGCGCGAGCTGCGGCCCGGGCAGCTGGAGGCCATGACCCACCTGATGAAGGGCGGGGACGCCCTGGTGGTCATGCCGACCGGGGCCGGGAAGTCGGCCGTCTACCAGGTTCCCGCCCTGCTGCTCGACGGTCCGACGGTGGTCGTCTCGCCGCTCATCGCCCTGCAGCGCGACCAGGTCGCGGGACTGGCGGAGGCCGACGCGGGCGGCGCGGTGGCGATCAACTCCGCGCAGTCCGGCGGGAAGGACCTGCTGGAGGGGGTGCGGACGGGCCGTACCGAGTTCGTGTTCCTGGCCCCCGAGCAGCTGACCAAGCCCGAGACGGTGGAGCGGCTGCGCGCCGCCCGCCCCTCGCTGATCGCCATCGACGAGGCGCACTGCGTGTCGGCCTGGGGCCACGACTTCCGCCCCGACTATCTGCGGCTCGGCCAGGTCATCGAACGGCTGGGCCACCCGCCGGTGGTGGCGCTGACCGCCACGGCGACCCCGGCGGTGCGCGAGGAGATCGTCGCCGCCCTGGGACTGCGGGACGTCCGGCAGGTCGTGCGCGGGTTCGACCGGCCCAACCTGGAGCTCGCGGTCCGCCGCTTCGTCTCCGACGACGACCTGCGGCGGGAGCTGGTGCGCGAGGCCGCCGGCCGGTCCGGGGTGGGCCTGGTCTACGTCGCCACCCGCCGGGCCACCGAGGAGTACGCCGCCGAGCTGCGCGAGGCGGGCCGCCGGGCGGAGCCGTACCACGCGGGGATGAAGGCGGCCGACCGCCACCGCGTCCACGAGATGTTCCGCGACGGCGGGCTGGACGTCGTCGTGGCGACCTCGGCGTTCGGCATGGGCATCGACAAGCCCGACGTGCGCTTCGTCCTGCACGCCGCGCCGCCGGAGTCGCCGGACTCCTACTACCAGGAGATCGGCCGGGCCGGCAGGGACGGGGACCCGGCCGCCGCGGTGCTGTTCTACCGGCCCGAGGACCTGGGACTGCGCCGCTTCTTCGCCGCGGGACGGGCCGACGAGGAGCTGACGCTGCGGATCGCGACGCTGGTCGGCGAGCACGGCGGCACCGTCCCCGTCCGGGAGCTGCGCGAGCTGCTCGACGTCAGCGCCACCCGCCTGACCCGCGCGGTCAACCTCCTGGAACGCGCGGGCGCCCTCGAGGTCACCGCCAAGGGCGACCTGCGCCGGCCCGCAGGCGGGCCCGGCCCCGAGCGCGCCGTCGAGCGGGCCGTGGAGCTGGACGAGACCCGCCGCCGCATCGACGAGTCGCGCATCGAGATGATGCGCGCCTACGCCGAGACCACCGGGTGCCGGCGCCGCTTCCTGCTGGAGTACTTCGGCGAGCCGTACGAGCGGCTCTGCGGCACCTGCGACACCTGCCGGGCGGGCGAGGCCGAGGCGCCCGAGAGCGCGGGCCCCTTCGAGATGCACGCCCGGGTACGGCACAGCGCCTGGGGGCCGGGGACGGTGATGAGCCGGGAGTTCGACCGCGTCACGGTGCTGTTCGACGAGGTCGGCTACAAGACGCTCCTGCTGGAGGCCGTCGAGCGCGAGAACCTGCTGGTGGCCGGCTGAGCCCGCGCCGCCGTACGGCAGCCGCGGGGCCGTCTCGCCGTACGGCGCGCCGCGGGGCCGGCTCGCGGCACGGCGGCTGCGGGAACGGTCCGGCGGGCCGGGTGCCGGCCCGGGTCAGGGCTCGCGCTCCACACCGGCGGCCCGGTCCGGGCCGCCGGGATCACGCTCCCCGTTGAGGGCGTGCACCACCCACTCCAGCGAGCCGGTGCGCAGCACCTCCTCCGCCAGGCGCTTGGCGGTCTCCGTGGTCAGCTGGGCCAGGGAGCTGTCGATCCACGGCTGGACGTTGCGGTTGCCCTGCTCGCGGTACTCGACGGCCTGGATCAGGCACTCCAGCTTGTCGGCGTCGCGGGCGCAGACGGCCTCGCGGCTGGCCTTGGCCTCGTACTCCCGCACCGCGCCGCCCACCATGTCCGCCACCACCGCGGGCAGGCCGTGCGTCTGGTCGGCGGTGACCCGCTCGTTCGGCGCCGCCGTCAGATACCGCTTGCCGAGGTAGGGGATGTCGGTGATGCGCGTCTCCTGGGTGTCGTGGAACAGGCTCATGAACGCCGCGCGCTCCGGGTCACCGCCCTCCAGGGCGGCGATCACGCTCGCGATGATCGCCGTCCGGAACGAGTGGTCGGCGACGCTCTCCGGATCGCGCACCCCGGCGACCAGCCAGCCGGTGCGCCGATAGCGTTTGAGCAGGCCCATCTCGTAGAGCAGTCCGGCCAGGCCCGTCAGTTCCTCCGCCACGGAAAGTCCCCCTTCCCTTCTGGATCGTCCCTAGAGCGTAGATAACGCTTCCCCGCGGACGGGGCTTGAGCTTCCAGCCGGTGGAAGGCCCACACTCGGCTGTATGAGCGACGGCTTCATGGACGACGGCTGCACGGACGACGGCTTCATGGACGACGGCGGCTCGGAGACGTTCACCATCGGGGCGCTCTCCGCGCGCACCGGGATGCCGGTGCGCACCATCCGCTACTGGTCCGACATCGGCGCGCTGCCCCCGGCGGGCCGCAGCGAGGGCGGCTACCGCCTCTACGACGCCGGGTCCGCCGCCCGGCTCGAACTGATCCGCACGCTGCGGGAGCTGGGGCTCGGCCTGCGGGACGTGCGCCGGGTGCTGGAGCGCGAGGCCACGGTCGCGGCCGTCGCGGCCGTCCACATCAAGGCGCTGGACGCGCAGATGCGCACGCTGCGGCTACGGCGCGCGGTGCTCGGCACCGTGGTCAGGCGGCAGTCCGGCACGGAGGAGATGAAACTGTTGAACGATCTGGCACGCCTGTCGGCCGAGGAGCGCAGGCGGATCATCGAGGAGTTCGCGGCCGAGGTCTTCGGCGGCGTGGACGTCGATCCGGACATCGGCGCGCGGATGCGGCACACGGCCGTGGACCTGCCCGACGATCCCACCCCCGAGCAGGTGGAGGCGTGGGTGGAGCTGGCCGGGCTGGTCCGGGACCCGGATTTCCGGCGGCGGATGCGCGAGATGGTGGAGCACAACGCCCGGGGGCGCACAGGGGAGGGGCCGCAGCGGGAGTCCGGCGCATCCATGTGGTTCGCCAAGAAGGTCGTCTGGCTGGTGGGGGAGGCGCGGGAGCGCGGCGTGGCCCCGGACTCGCCCGAGGCCGCCGACGTCCTCGACCGGCTCCTGGGCGACATGGACGAGGCGGGGCGGGCCGGGGTCCTGCGGCGCCTGGAGGCGGGCATGTACTCCGAGGCCGAGCGCTACCGCCGGCTGGTGGCCGTCCTGCGGGGCCGGCCTCCCAAGCCGTTCCACGGCGAGGACTTCGCCTGGCTGGCGGCCGCCCTGCGCGCCGCCGGATGAGGGCCTCCGGCCGCGGAGCCCGGGTTCCGGGCGCCGTGCTTCAGGTGGAGCGGTTTTTCAGGTGGAGCGGTTTTTCAGGTGGAGCGGTGCTTCAGATGGAACGGTGCTTCAGATGGAACGGTGCTTCAGGCGGAGGGGCGGAAGGCCCGGCGGTAGGCCGACGGGGAGGTGCGCATCGCCCTGCCGAAGTGGTGGCGGAAGGTCGCCGGGCTGTCGAAGCCGACCGCGGCGGCGATCTCCTCGACCGGGGCGGCGGTGGACTCCAGCAGGGTGAGGCTGGCCGCGATCCGCTGGGAGACGACCCAGCGCAGCGGGCTGGTGCCGGTCTGCCGGCCGAAGTGGCGGATGAAGGTGCGCTGCGACATGCGGGCCGCCCCGGCCAGGTCGGCGACCGTCAGGGGCTCGGAGAGGTGCTCCAGGGCCCAGGCCATCGCGGCGGCCACCGCGTCGTCGTCCTCCACCGGCGCGACGGCCGCCTCGACGAACTGCGCCTGGCCGCCGTCCCGGTGCGGGGGGATGACCAGCCGGCGCGCGACCGTGTTGGCCACGCCCGGCCCGTGGTCCCTGCGCACGAGGTGGACCAGCAGGTCCAGCCCGGCCGCGCTGCCCGCGCTGGTCAGCACGTCGCCGTCGTCCACGTAGAGCACGTCGGGGTTCACCCGCACGCGCGGGAACCTGCGCTGGAGCAGCTCGGCGTAGCGCCAGTGGGTCGTCGCCTCCCGCCCGTCCAGCAGCCCCGCTGCGGCCAGCGCGAAGGCGCCCGAGCAGATCGACACGACCCTCGCGCCCCGCTCCCGCGCGGCCCGCAACGCGGCCGTCACCCCGGGGGAGACCTCGCCCCGCACGTCCGGGACGCCGGGGACGATCACCGTGTCCGCCGCGGCCAGCGTCTCGAGCCCGTGCCGGGCCCGCATGGTGAAGCCGCCCACGACCCGCAGGTCGGCGGGGGTCTCGGCGCAGACCGTGAGGTCGTACCAGGGCACGTCCAGCTCGGGCCGGGGGATGCCGAAGATCTCCACCACGCATCCCAGCTCGAAGGGGGCCATGCCGTCGAAGGCCAGTACGGAGACCGCGTGACGTGGGCGGAGCGGCGTGGGCGGGGGGAGCAGCATGGCGAAATCTTAGCGATAAGCGGCATTCGCGCCACTGGTGCCGGTCGGCCCGGTGCCAGCAGCATTTCCCTGTCGCCCTTCCCGCCGGGCACGGCGACCGACCCGACTGCCCCGATTGACTCGACCGAAAGGCCGGATGATGTCCGCCGCTTCCGTTCCCGCACCCGCCACCTCCGCGCAGGCCGTGCCCGCCACCTCCGCGCAGGCCGTGCCCGCCGCCCCTCCGCAGGCCGTGCCCGCCGCCCCTCCGCAGGCCGCGCCCCGCTCCGCCGTCACTGCCGTCCCGGCGGCCGGAAACGCCGCCGCGCTGGCCCACTTCGCCGCCCGCCTGGCGTTCGAGACCGACGTGTCCGACGTCGCCGCCGCGCTGGCCGCCGGGGCCGGCGACGTCATCGTGATCGACTCCCGCAGCCGGGAGAGCTGGGAGCAGGGCCGCATCGAGGGCGCCGTGCACCTGCCCACCGCCGAGATCGCCGCCCGCGCGGCCGAGACGGTCCCCGCCGGGGTGACCGTGGTGACCTACTGCTGGGGCCCCGGCTGCAACGGCGCCACCCGGGCCGCCCTGGAGTTCGCCCGGCTCGGCTACCCGGTCAAGGAGATGCTGGGCGGCTTCGAGTACTGGGCCCGCGAGGGCTTCCCGGTGGAGACCGCCGACGGTGTCTCCCGCCGACCGGCCGACCCTCTGACCGCCCCGGTCTCCGGCATCGCCTGCGCCTGCTGACCCGGCCGTCCCCGCGGCGCGAGACCGTCGATCTTCAGTTCCGATTCCCCGGGACAATCCGGGATTCTGAAGGAAGGATGGCCCCATGAACGAGATGTTGTCGCGTGCGGCCGCTCGCACGGTGAACGTGGTCCGCGGGATCCGGGAGGACCAGTACGGCCTGCCGACCCCCTGCGCCGAGTACGACGTCCGGACCCTGCTCGGCCACCTGTCCTGGGTGGCGCTGATGTTCGAGGCGCTGGCCGACAAGGAGCCCATGCCGCCGGAGGACAACGAGCCCGGCGCCCTCGAGAGCAGGGTCGAGGGGATGGTCGCGGGCTGGTCGAAGCAGGAGGCGTTCGAGGGCGAGAGCCCCGGGATGGGACTGCCGATGACCGTGGTCTTCCAGATGGGCCTGGGCGACCTGGTCTTCCACGGCTGGGACCTGGCCAGGGCCACCGGGCAGGACTACGAGGTGGACAAGGAGACCGGCGAGGCGATGTTCGTCTACGCCGAGCAGATGGCCCCGATGGCCAGGCAGAACGGGGTGTTCGGCGACGAGGTCGCCGTGCCGCAGGACGCCCCGCCCTTCGAGCGCGCCCTCGGGCTGACCGGCCGGGACCCCGGCTGGAAGCCCTGATCACGCGCCGAACACGGTTCGCACTCGCTTGGGTCAAGCACTCGGCCCGTACGCGGGATTCGCCGTCGTAGGAGTGACACGGATCCTACGGAGGCGATATGAGATCACGTCCGTTCGTCATCGCTTGTGCCGTCCTCGCCCTGCTGTCCGCCGCCGCCTGCGGAGCGGCGTCGGACGGCATGGGCGGCCAATCCGTCGGCATGCCCTCGACGGACGCCGCCCGGTCCGCGCCGCCCAAGGCGTCGGCCGGGGGGAACGACTCCGCCGCCGTGCGGGAGAGCCCCCGCGAGGAGAGCACCCGCGAGGAGAGCGAGAAGCCGGAAACCGGTGCCGAGCAGATCTCCACCTTCGCCCTCGACGTGGACACCGCCTCCTACGGTTACGCCCGGCGGACCATCCGGGAGGGCCGGCTGCCCGAGCCCGCCCAGGTCCGGCCCGAGGAGTTCGTCAACTCCTTCCGGCAGGACTACCCGGAGCCGGGTGACAACGGCTTCGCCGTACACGTCGACGGCGCCAGGACGCCCGAGGACGGCACCGCGCTGGTCCGGGTCGGCCTGCAGACCCGCGGGGCCGACCCGGAGGCGCGGCGCCCGGCGAACCTGACCTTCGTGGTGGACGTGTCCGGCTCGATGGGCGAGCCCGGACGGCTCGACCTGGTCAAGGAGGCCCTGCACAAGCTCGTCGACCAGCTCGGCCCGGGGGACCAGATCTCGATCGTGGCCTTCAGCGACCAGGCCGAGACGGTGGTCGCCATGACCCCGGCGACCGACAGGGACACGCTGCACTCGGCCGTCGCCGGCCTCGCCGTACGGGACTCCACGAACGTGGAGGCGGGCCTGACCAGCGGTTACACCGAGGCCTCCCGGACCTTCCGGCCCATGGCCACCAACCGGGTCATCCTGCTGTCGGACGGCCTGGCCAACACCGGCGACACGAGCTGGCAGGGCATCCTGGACCGGGTGAAGGAGTACGCCGGCAAGGAGATCACCCTGCTGTGCGTGGGCGTCGGCCGCGAGTACGGCGACGAGCTGATGGAGCAGCTCGCCGACAACGGCGACGGCGCCGCCGTCTACGTCAGCTCGGTCGACGACGCGCGCAAGGTCTTCGTCGAGCAACTCGCCACCACCCTCGACCTGCGGGCCCGCGACGCCAAGGCGCAGGTCGTCTTCAACCCCTCGGTGGTGGAGTCCTATCGTCTCGTCGGCTACGAGAACCGCGAGCTGGCGACCGAGGACTTCCGCGACGACACCAAGGACGGCGGCGAGATCGGCCCCGGCCACTCGGTGACGGCCCTGTACCGCGTACGGCTGCGCGAGGGCGCCTCGGGCCGGCTCGGCACGGCGACCGTACGCTGGCAGGACCCCGACACCCGCCGCCCCGCCGAGGCCGGCCGCTCCCTGGACGCGGCGGACCTGTCACCCTCCCTGTGGGAGTCGGCCTCGCCGAGATTTCAGGTCGACGTGGTGGCGGCGGCCTTCGCCGAGCACCTGCGCACCCGCGAGTCGCTGGCCGGAGTGGCGACCGCCGACCTGGCCGGCCACGCCACCCGCCTGGCCGGGACCACCGAGGACCCGATGGTGACCGAGCTGGCCGACCTGATCGGCAGGGCCGCGACGCTCGGCTGAGACCGGGTACGGCGGGCGCGGCGGGTGACGGGCCCGCCCGCGGGGGCGCGTCCGCTGCCCTGGGCCTCGCGGTTACGGGGTCCGGAGCGTTGTCCTATACACTGGCGGGGTGCCGCAGGGGTGAACGCCTCGGCGGACACCCAGGGGCTATGGCGCAGCTGGTAGCGCGCCTCCATGGCATGGAGGAGGTCTGGGGTTCGAATCCCCATAGCTCCACCCGAACGGTGTTGCTCGGACACCGCCCGTCGAAGGCGGTGTCCGAGCAACGTCGCGCTCCCCGATCGGCACCGGCTCGTGCCGTCTCATGGGTCGATCTTCTAGCCCCGGTTCCAGGTCCACTTCTGGTTGTTACCGCCCCAGCAGGAGTAGAGCTGGAGCTGGGCGCCGTTGCCGGTGCCGGCGGCGTCCAGGCACAACCCCGACTGCACGCCGACGATGGAGCCGTCGGAGTTGACGCGCCACTTCTGGTTGTCGCCACCCCAGCAGGAGTAGATCTGCACCTTGGTGCCGTTGCCGGTGCCGGCGGCGTCCAGGCACTTGCTGCCGTAGACGCGGATCTCCTGTGCGGAGGTGTAGGACCACTGCTGGTTGGAGTTGGAGTGGCAGTCCCACAGCTGGAGCTGGGTGCCGTCGGTCGTCGTGGCGTTCGGCACGTCCACACATCGCCCGGACGCCGCACCCCGGATCTGTCCCGCGCCGCCGGGGTTCTGCGTGGGTGTCACGGTCGGTGTGGGCGAGGGGTTCGGGTTCGCGTTGTTGAGCGCGTTCAGGACGGAGTTGTACGCGGCCTTCTTGTTGCCGTTGCCGTCGAAGAGCAGCGCGCTGGCGCCGGCGCCGAGCCAGGAGTCGCTGTCGCGAACCCCCCAGACCGTGATGCCGGTACAGCGCGGCACGGCCAGGCAGTCGTTGACGACGTTGGCGTAGGTGGTGGCCGAGCCGCCCTGGATGTCCAGCTCGGTGATCTGCACGTCGACACCCAGGGCCGCGAAGCTCTGGATGGTCGTGCGGTAGTTGCTGTTGTAGGGACTGTTGCCGTTGAAGTGCGACTGCAGGCCGACGCAGTCGATCGGCACGCCGCGCTGCTTGAAGTCGCGGACCATGTTGTAGACGCCCTGCGTCTTGGCCCAGCTCCAGTTGTCGATGTTGTAGTCGTTGTAGCACAACTTGGCGGACGGGTCGGCGGCCCGCGCGGTGCGGAAGGCCACCTCGATCCAGTCGTTGCCGGTCCGCTGGAGATTGGAGTCGCGCCGGCCGCCGGAGTTGCCGTCGGCGTAGGCCTCGTTGACGACGTCCCAGGCATAGATCTTGCCTCTGTAGTGCCCCACCACGCCGTTGATGTGGTCGATCATCGCCTGACGGAGGCTGCCGCCGGAGAGCGACTGCATCCACCCCGGCTGCTGGGAGTGCCAGGCGAGCGTGTGCCCGCGTACCCGCTTGCCGTTCTGCACCGCCCAGTTGTAGACCCGGTCGCCGGCGCTGAAGTTGAACTGCCCCCGGTTGGGTTCCGTGGCGTCGATCTTCATCTCGTTCTCGGCGGTGATCATGTCGAACTCGCGGTTCGCGATCGTCGTGTACGTCTGGTCGCCCAGCCTGCCGGAGGCGATGGCCGTACCGAAGTACCGGCCGCTCTGCTGGGCGGCGGCGGCCAGCGTGTTCGCCGCCGCGTCCGCGGGGACCGTCACCGTCAGTGCCGCGCCTACGACACCCACGACGCCTACGACGCCCGCGACCCTGCGCAGGACGCCGGAGCGTTCGTACGCGGACGAAGGTAAAGCCTTCATGCCCATGTCTGACTCCACGGTGAAATCACGGAAAGAGGGATGTGCGGGAACCCGGCAGACGACGCCGCACCCCGGATCGAAGGCGCACACCACGATGGCGTCATGACCGGCGGCCGTCGCCGATCACCACATCAGACGGGGCCGACCGCTTCGGAGATCAGTGTGGAAACACGACCGAAACATGTCAAGAGCCGATCGAAATTTTCGGAACGAACTGGCCCGTGACGAAGCTCGAAGATTGTCGGCATTGGGATGCGAGAGATCGGACGGGGAAGTGGTTGGCAAAAATCTGCCGATATCGGTTATGAAAGTTTCATGAGATGAACGCAAGTTGCGGATGCGGAGAACCGGCTGCACAGGCGGGCGATGCCTACCCGGCTCGGTCGCGCCCGAGACTTCTCCCCCTTGACGGCAGCCGGGCCCGGTGGGTTTACTCGCCGCCATCACCACCGAAGACGCCGGATTGTCGAAGGGGGTCCGCACCGCGAAATGTTAGCGCTAACATCAGCGCCCGCCCACGGGATGCGCAAGGTCGAGAAACCTGGGTGACGCCACCCGCCCAGGTCACTCCGCGTCTGCCGCTCTCGTGACTCCGTCACCCGCACCAACACCGATCGGATCGTGAGCCACGCGATCGGGCGTGGCGTGAACGTCCGCGGTCATGCCCTGCCGGGCGCAGGCCCCGTCCGGCGCGACTCGACGCTTTGAACCGGAGCCCATCGTGAAACCCAGATCCCTGGCCGTCATCGCGACGGTGACCGCCTTACTGGCGAGCCTGTTCGTCGCCATGCAGATCCAGCCCGCCAACGCGGCCACCATCGACACCAACGCCTGGTACGTCCTGGTCAACCGCAACAGCGGCAAGGCCCTGGACGTCTACAACCTCTCGACCGCCGACGGCGCCCGCATCACCCAGTGGACCCGCAACGACGGCAACCAGCAGCAGTGGCAGTTCGTCGACTCCGGCAACGGCTACTACCGCATCAAGTCCCGCCACTCCGGAAAGGTGCTGGACGTCTACAACTGGTCGACCGCCAACGGCGGATCGATCGTGCAATGGGCCGACCTCAACGGCACCAACCAGCAGTGGCGGCCGGCCGACAGCTCAGACGGCCACGTGAGGTTCATCTCGCGTCACAGCAACAAGGCCCTGGAAGTGCAGGGCGCCTCCACCGCCGACGGCGCCGGCGTCGTCCAGTACGACGACTGGGGCGGCGCCAACCAGCAGTGGCGGCTCGTCAAGGTGGACGGCGGCGACCCCGGTACGTGCGCTCTTCCGTCGACGTACCGCTGGACGTCGACGGGCCCGCTGGCGCAGCCGAAGTCGGGGTGGGTCTCGCTCAAGGACTTCACCGTCGCCCCCTACAACGGCAGGCATCTCGTCTATGCGACGACGCACGACACGGGGACGAGATGGGGTTCGATGAACTTCGGCCTGTTCACCAACTGGTCGGAGATGGCCTCGGCCGGTCAGAACACGATGTCCTCATCCGCCGTCGCGCCCACCCTTTTCTACTTCGCCCCGAGAAACATCTGGGTGCTCGCCTACCAGTGGGGCAGGACCGCCTTCTCCTATCGGACGTCGAGCGATCCCGCCAACCCCAACGGCTGGTCATCCGAACAGACGCTCTTCTCCGGAAGCATCTCCGGCTCCGGAACGGGCCCCATCGACCAGACGCTCATCGGTGACGGCACGAACATGTACCTGTTCTTCGCCGGCGACAACGGCAAGATCTACCGGGCCGGTATGCCGATCGGGAACTTCCCGGGAAGTTTCGGCACGACATCGACGGTGGTCATGAGCGACACGACGAACAACCTGTTCGAAGCCGTGCAGGTCTACAAGCTCCAGGGCCAGAACCGCTACCTCATGATCGTCGAGGCGATCGGCTCGCAGGGCCGCTACTTCCGCTCGTTCACGGCCACCAGCCTGAACGGTTCGTGGACGCCGCAGGCCGCGACCGAGGGCAACCCCTTCGCCGGCAAGGCCAACAGCGGCGCCACCTGGACCAACGACATCAGCCACGGCGAGCTGGTCCGCGCCAACGCCGATCAGACCATGACCGTCGACCCCTGCAACCTGCAGCTGCTCTACCAGGGACGCAGCCCTGGCTCCGGCGGCGACTACGGCCTCCTGCCCTACCGGCCAGGCCTGCTGACACTGCAGCGCTGACGGCGTGACGCGGATCCGCCCGGATGTTCCCGGCGAAGGCGTACACCGAATCGGGTGAGCGCCATCGCGGCACGGGATCAGGTCCGGGCGGATCCGGAGGGCGGGCCCGGCGCGAGGCCGGACCCGCCCGGGTCACGGGGAAACGTCAGCGCCCGTACGGCGACGGGGTGCGGGATCGGGCGGCCCTCCTCGGCCGTTCACCGATCGGACACGGGGGCGACGCGTTCCGCAGGCGCGTCACGAACGCTGTCGGTGATGTCCCACAGCTGCGCCCTGCCGTCCGAGCCGCCGGTGGCCAGCAGGTGCCCGTGGGGATGGAAGGCCACCGATCTGACGGGGCCGTCGTGGCCGCACAGGGGAGCCCCGACGGGACGGCCGGTGTCGACGTGCCACAACCGTGCCGTGCCGTCCGCGCCGCCGGTGGCCAGCAGGTGCCCGTCGGGGTGGAAGGCCACCGATCTGACGGAACCGTCGTGGGCGTGCAGGGGAGTTCCGGCCGGGCGGCCGGTGTCGACGTGCCACAACCGTGCCGTGCCGTACGGGTCGCCGGTGGCCAGCAGGTGCCCGTCGGGGTGGAAGGCCATCGACCAGGGCGAATCGGTGACGATGGTGCGGCTCCGGCCGGTGGCCGGGTCCCACAGCCGCACGGTGTCGTCCTCGCCGGCGGTCGCCAGCAGGTAGCCGCCGGGGTGGAAGGCCGCCGCGCAGATCTCCCCCGTATGGCCGGTGAACAGGGCGATGAGCCTGTTGGTGGCGACCTCCCACAGCCGCACTCCGTAGTCCCAGCCGCCGGTGGCCAGCAGGTGCCCGTGGGGATGGAAGGCCACCGCGTAAACGCTGCCGATGTGACCGGACAGGGGGATGCCGACCGGGTGGCCGGTGCCGGCGGCCCACAGCCGCGCCGTGCCGTCCGCGCCGCCGGTGGCCAGCAGATGTCCTTCGGGGTGGAAGGCCACCGACCAGATGGCGTCGGTGTGGCCCGACAGGGCGATCCCGGCCGGGGCGGCGGTGCCGGCGTCCCACAGCCGCGCCGTGCCGTCCGCGCCGCCGGTGGCCAGAAGACTCCCGTCCGGGTGGAAGGCGATCGCGGAGACCGACCGCGGAAGGTGATCGACGGAGCGGGCGGGACGCTGTACCGAGTCTTCCGGGGCGGCTTTCAACGCCAGGTGGAAGGCGGCGAGCCTCTCCTCGATCTCCTTGATCGTCTCGGTTTCGACGCCCTTGATCGCCAGTATGTGCCGCCTTCTGCGGAAGGCCAGCTCACCGAAGGTGTTGATGCCCGCGCGTTTGAGACAGTTGTATGCGCGGACTGTGAGGTTGAGCTCTTCGATCGGCAGAGCCAGATCATTCATCGAGTACGGCTGGCACAGCGACTCTTCGGGTACTTCCCATGACTGGCGGAGCATCATCCCGGGCCTTCCTCTGGATCGTGCTCTCTCGTCCGCCGCGGATGGTCTGCCACCCGAGGGCTCCTTCGTGCGGCAGTGCGCCGACGATTCGCCCAGTGTGCTCAAACCGGCTTGTGCCGTCCTTGGAAACGGCTGGTGAGATCACCTCGATCGGACAGGATCCGGGGAATCACCGGCTTGATGGTTCAACGTGTCCTGCGATAGCGGATCATCGGGCCCAGCAGGCCGGGCACCGTCGCGAACGGGGTCATGCCGAGCCGCTCGACGACCGCGATCGACGTGACGTTGCCCTCGTCGACCTCCGCCAGCACCTCGGACAGTCCGAGAGGACCGAGGGCGTGTTCCACCACCGCGCCGGCGGCCTCGGTGGCGTATCCCCTGCCCCACACGGCCGGCGCCAGGCTGTAGACGACCTCGAGCCCGAGCCGCTCCAGCGGCCGCAGCCCGGCCGTGCCGACCACGTCGGGTCTCTCCTTCTGCCGGATCAGCCACAGCCCGTGACCGGCTGCGGCGAAATCCCGCGTGCTGTCCTCGATGACCCTGGTGATCTCCGCGGAGGACAGGACCGCCCCGTCGAAGAGGAAGCGCCGCACCTCCTCGCCGTTCCAGTGGGCCGCCAGTTCGGCTCGGTCGTGCACGGTCGCCGGACGCAGGACCAGGCGTTCCGTCGTCAGGACGTGATTCATGACCGCCAAGCTACCGATCGCATCATCGAAACCGCCTCCGAGTTTTTGCGCCCCGGGTCTCCTGAGGCGCAGCCCGGGTGGGCGACGCCCGGCCTGTCACGGACGCGCTCCACGGGTGGGTTCACCGATCGATACGCGCCGCCGTACCCACTCTCAGCCTCAGGACTCAGTCGTCCAGGGGTTCGGCGCGGGGGTGCGGGGTGAGAGCCGTGCCAGGCCGGCGGCGTTCAGGGCTCTGCCCCAGAGCGTGAGGACGACGAGCCACTGCGCCCACATCACCGCGCTCATCTGGCCGGAGAGCAGGTTCTGCGCACTGGCGAACGGGGTGAGCCAGGCCTGGGCGGGGCTCAAGGCGTCCACGCGGCCCAGCGCGTACCACAGGCCCAGCGGCAGCGCGATGGTGGCCAGGCACGCGATCACGGGACGTCGCAGCAGCAGGCCCAGGCCGGTGCCGACCAGCTGGGCGAGGACCTGCACCAGCACGCCGCCCGCTGCGACGGCCACGGCGTGATCCCACGCGGCGGGGGCCGTGGAGGAGGCGAGCGCGAGGGCGGCGGCGCAGGCCAGGAATCCGAAGGCACCGATGACCGCGGCCAGCAGGACCGCTCCCAGCAGGGTGGGGGCGATCCGGGCCGTACGGGGTGCCCGCCGCAGGTCGTGGGCGAGCAGGACGCCGGAGAACGGCACCATGACGGACAGCAGGAGCTGCACCGCCTGCGCGAGCGTGGCGAGCGTCCGCTCGGCGGACGGCAGCCCGGCGGCCACCGCCGCGGCGGCGGTCAGGCCCAGCAGGAGGGTGATCGCGAGCAGCCACCGCCGGGACCGTGTGCCGACGGCGCGCCGGATCACGCCCGAGATCTCCTCGCCCAAGCCGATGGGCACTTCGCCGATGTCTGAGGTGTGCTGCCGCATGCTCGGCCTCCAGTCCGTCTTCCCTTTCATGATCTCTCATCCGGCCGGGGAAGTCATGAGCAGATCTCTGCGGGCGAACCGCCCCGGGGCCGGGTGATCTCTCAACTGGATCGTCTCCCTGCCGATGGGGCCGACGGGAACCGGCGGGAGACGGACCGGCGGCGGGATGGGCGTGCGGACGCCCGGATTCGGCAGGGGGCGTAGTGATGGACGAGCGGACGGCGGCCGAGGACCGGTTGCCGGTGCTCCCGCTCTCGTACGGCCCGCTGTACGCCCTGGAGGTGCGGGTCCACGAGCTGGCCAACGCCGGCCGGGCCCACGAGGCGCTGACGGCCGCGGACGAGTCCGAGCCGCTGGCCCGCGCGTTCGGCGACGACAGGACCGTCGGCTTCCTGATCCAGGGCCGGATCTACTCCTACCTCTACCTCGGGTACTACGCGGAGGCGTTCGCCGCCGGGCAGGAGCTGCTGGAACACCACCGGGCGGCCGGCAACATCCTGGGGGAGGCGAAGACCCTCGCGATCCTGGCCGAGGCGTGCTTCCAGGCGGATCGGATCGCCGAGGGCGTGCAGTACCTGGCCCGCTCCAGCCTGCTGCTGGACGACACCACCCGGCGCAACGACCGCTACATCTCGGCGCTCGGCTCCTACAGCGACGCCGCGGCGCGGGCGGGCCTGTACGAGATCGCGGGCTCGGCCCTCGAACGGGAGAGGGAGTACGTCGCGGCCCGCGGGGAGGCGGTGGGCGGCTATATGCAGGAGCGCTATCTGGACCTGCTGGTGTGCTGGGGGATGCGGCTGCGCCAGCTCGGCCACGAGACCGAGGCCGTCGGCCGGTTGCGCCGCGCCGCCGCGCTCGCCGCCGGATGGCTGGAGGCCGAGCGGCGGGAGGCCGGGGCCGATTCGCGCCGGGCGCTGGAGCTGGCCGCCTACCGCGCGCTCGCGCTGGCCGGTCTGGGAGAGACCGGGGAGCCGGTCGCGCTGGCCGCGCCCGTCGTCGTCCCGCTGCGCGACCAGGACCTGAGGGAGCCCGCCTGGGCCGCCCATCTGGCGTCCGGGATCGCCCTGGGCGCCCGCGGCGAGCCGGCCGCCGCCCGCCGGGAGCTGCTGGCCGCCCGGCAGCTCTGCCTCGACGGGTGGACCGAGAAGCGGTTGATCGTCCAGCACGAGCTGTCCGCGCTCGCCGCCCGGAACCTCGGCGCCGAGGACCGCCGGGACATGCTCGACACGATCCTGGATCAGGCGCGCCTGCTGTGGCGGCAGCGCCTGCAACGCCTCGCGATGCTGCGGCAGGCCCGCCGGCGTGAGGAACTGGAGGCCGCCCACGCCCGGGCCGAGGCGGCGTCGCTGCACGACCCGCTCACCGGGCTCGGCAACCGACGGCGGTTCGACCAGCTCATGGCCGCCCTCGACACCGGGGCGCCGTCCGCCCCGGCGAGCCTGCTGATCATCGACGTCGACATGTTCAAGAGGATCAACGACACCCATTCCCACGCCGCCGGTGACCAGGTGCTGCGCGAGATCGGCGGCATCCTGCGCGGCCACTGCCGGGCCCAGGACGTCCCGGTCCGCTACGCCGGGGACGAGTTCGCCGTCTTCCTCCGAGCCGACCTGACCGCCGCGGTCGAGATCGCCGAGCGGATCCGCGCGGCCGTGGCGGCGACCGGCTTCGACCACGTCACGCCCGGCACCGTGATCAGCATCAGCACCGGAGCCGCCCAGCTGGAGCCGCACATGAGCGCCGCCGACCTGTTCCACGCCGCGGACGCCAACCTGTACCAGGCCAAACGGGGCGGTCGTAACCGCGTCGCCGCCTGACCGCCTGACCATATGGCCTTCTGGCCGGCGGGGGCGGCGACGCGGGGTCTGACGGGGGCGGAGCGTCAGTTGGCGCAGTCCTGGTTCTTGAGGGCCAGCGCCACCTGGTAGATCTCGCCGTGGGACAGCAGGAAGCGGTACGTGGCCTTCGGGTTGCCCGGAACGGTGACGGTGGCGTATCCGCTGTTGCTCTGCTTCAGCCTGGGATAGGCCTTGATCATCTGTCCGGCGGTGGAGCCGATCTTGATCCCCTGCGGGGTCCTGACGCCCTTGGGCGCGTAGATGATGGCCACGCCGCGCCTGTCGGAGATGAGCATGCCCACGTTGTCGCGGCCGGCCGGGTACGCCTTCAGGTCCCAGCCGGTGCACGGGCTGTAGCCGGACCTGCGCACGATCTTCTTCGTCGCCCTGGCCTGCTTGGCGCTCATCCCGAGCCGCACCCCGCCGAACCCGAACGGCCCCAGCGTGGCGGGCTTGCCGACGGTGGCCTCGCTGACGGCGGCGGACGCCGTGGACCCGGCGGCCGTCGCGGGCGCGGCACCGCCCAGCAGCCCTCCTCCCACCAGCGCCGCCACCAGTGCCGTACGGCCCGGCCGTCGGGTATTGGTACGTTCCATTTCGATCTCCTCCGTCATGGTCGTCGGTCGTACGATCATCTGACGGAAGATCCACCGTGAAGGTTCACGACTCCGCCGACGCATCCACCTCTGCCCGGCGTGAGCGCCGGTGCGGCGGGTCCGGGCAGAGGCTCAGGACGTCCCGGTCACCGGTCCCGCCGGGCGAACCGCGCGGCGGCCTCGCCGCTGAGGCGGCCCGGCGGGAGACGGCGGCCGCACAGCACGAGCAGCAGGTCCTGGGCCGGGCCCCGGACGGGGGCTCCCGTGCCGTGGCTCCAGTCGAGGTCGGTGGCCTCCAGCGTCACTCCCGTGAGGTCGGCCCCGAAGAAGGAGATGTTCTTCGGCCGCATCCCGGACAGCACCATGGCGATCCGGCCGGTGGGGACGCGGCGATCGAGTCCCAGGCCCACCGTGATGTCGAGTCCGTGGATGACGTCGTGCGAGAGCGCCCCGTGGGCGCCCCCGCCGGGCGGGGTCCACGGATGGGCGGCGTTGTCCCGAAGTGACGCGACCAGCTCCGCGGGGGACAGCTCGGCGGCGTCGCGGCGCGCGCACCGGTCGGCCATGCGGTTGATGTCCCCGCGGGCCCTGACCAGCTCCGCAAGTGTCCGCCGGAGCGAGGTACGGAAGGGCATCGTCGTGTGGGCGACCACCTCGCGTACCCGCCAGCCGTCGCACAACGTGGGCGCGTCCCACTGCTCCGGCCGGAGGGCGGCCAGCAGGTCCGCCTGCTCGCGGCGTTCGGCCACCACGGCGTCCCGAAGGCGATCTTCAGTCATCACATGTCCCCTGTTCCGGCGCACCCGCTGTGCGCCTCCTCCGGGGTACGGAGGCGGAGGCGGAAACTCATCGGCCGACGCCGAAACTCGCCGGCACCGGAACGCACCGGCGTCGAGACGTGTCGGCGGCGGGGCCTATGGTCGGGGCGTGACGGGAATCGCGGTGGGAATTCACGGGGCGACGGGATCGCAGGTCGGAGAGGTCTCCCGGCTGGAGCCGTACCGGACCGAGCTGACCGGTTACTGCTACCGGGTGCTCGGCTCCGGATTCGAGGCCGAGGACGCCGTGCAGGAGACGTTCCTGCGGGCCTGGCGGTCGTTCGACCGTTACGACGAACGGCGGGCCTCCCTGCGGACGTGGCTCTACAGCATCGCCACCAACGTCTGCCTCGACATGCTGCGCAGCACGCAACGCCGGGCCCTGGCCGTGGACCTCGGCCCCGCGGCGGAGGCCGGGGCGGACATCGGCCGGCCGCTGCCCGAGCGGGTCTGGGTCCAGCCGGTCCCGGACTCCCTGGTGCTGCCGGCGGAGGGCGATCCGGAAGGCGATCCGGAGGGCGCGGCCGTGCGGCGCGAGACGATCCGCCTGGCGTTCGTCGCCGCGCTGCAGCATCTGCCGCCCCGGCAGCGGGTCGTGCTGATCCTGCGCGACGTGCTGGCCTTCAGGGCCGAGGAGGTCGCGCACCTCCTGGAGACCACCGTCGCGTCGGTGAACAGCGCGTTGCAGCGGGCACGGGCGAGGCTCAGGACGACCGGTGTCACGCCGGGCGAGCCGTCGCGGCCGTCCGATCCCGCCCAGCGCGAGCTGCTCACCCGTTACTGCACCGCGTTCGAGCGCCACGACGTCGCCGCGCTCGTGGCCCTGCTCCACGAGGACGCCACGATGTCGATGCCGCCCTTCGGCTGGTGGCTCCGCGGCCGAGACCGGATCAGGCAGGCGCTGCTGGACCCCGGGGCGTCCTGCGCGGGCGCCCGCCTCGTCCCGGTCGCGGCCTGCGGCTCGCCGGCGTTCTGGCAGCTGCGGCCCGGTCCGGACGGCCCCTGCACGCCCTTCGGGCTGGTCCTTCTCGACATCTCGGAGGGACTGATCACCGGCATCACCACCCACCTCGACGCCGACCGGCTGATCCCCCTGTTCGGCCCCCCGGACGCCCCGGCCGCCGGAGCCCTCACATGAAGTAACGCAGCCACACGTAGACCCAGGCCATCAGCGAGCTGAGGACCGTGACGAGGAGGCCGTACCTGGTGAACTGCCAGAAGGAGATGGGATGCCCGGAGCGGGCGGCGATGCCGATGGCCACCACGTTGGCGCTGGCCGCCACCGCGGTGCCGTTCCCGCCGAAGTCGGCTCCCAGGGCGAAGGCCCACCACAGGGACTGGCCGGTGGCCGGGTCGGGGGCCTGCGCCACGATCCCCTCGACGACGGGCGCCATGGTGGCGACGTAGGGGATGTTGTCGAAGAAGGCGCCCAGGGCGGCGGAGCCGAACAGCAGCGCGGTCGCCGCGCCGAAGTAGTTGTCGCCCACCGCGCCGATCGCCCAGTCGCCCACGGTGGAGATGACGCCGGTGTGCACCAGCCCGGCGACCATGACGAACAGGCCGACGAAGAACACCAGGGTCGGCCACTCGACCTCGCGCAGGGTCTCGGAGACGTCGGCGCCCGAGACCAGGATCATCACGCCGGCGCCCACCAGGGCGATGATCGACGGATCGACGTGCACGACGGCGTGCAGCCCGAAGCCGACGATGACGAGGGTGAGGACGGCCAGGCAGCGGGCCAGCAGGCGCGGATCGGTGATGGCGCGCCGTTCCTGCAGGACCATCACCGCGGCCACGCGATCGGGGTTGTAGCGGAACGACCTGCGGAACAGCACGCGGGTCAGCAGCACGAACGCGGCGAAGGTCACCACGACGATCGGCGCCATGTGGATGATGAAGTCGTTGAAGGTCAGGCCGGCCCGGCTGCCGATGATGATGTTGGGCGGGTCGCCGATGAGGGTGGCCGCACCGCCGATGTTGGAGGCCAGGACCTCGGCGATGAGATAGGGCTGGGCCGGGATGTCCAGCCGGTTGCACACGACGACGGTGACCGGCGCGACGAGCATGATCGTGGTGACGTTGTCCAGGAACGGCGAGGCGACGGCGGTGATGGCCATCAACATGACCATCAGCCGGTACGGCCGGCCCCGGGACTTCTTGGCGGCCCAGATGGCCAGATAGTCGAAGATCCCGGTCTGCTTGAGGATCCCGACGATGATCATCATGCCCAGCAGCAGGAAGATCACATTCCAGTCGACGCCCTCGTGTTCGGAGAAGAACACCTCGGAGCCGGGGACCAGGCCGAGCACCGCCATGACCGCGGCGGCGACGAGCACCACCTTGACCTTGTTCGCCTTCTCCGTGGCGATGAAGAAGAACGCCACCACGAAGACGGCCAGCGCGACGAGGGCGCTCATCGCGCCCGCCCCGGCGGTCCGCTGCGGGCCGTGGTCGTCGCAGCCGAGGTGACGGGACGTCCCGGGTGCGACGCTGTGGAGAACCGGGGCACGCCGAAGAGAGCTCGCCGGAACTGGTGCATGAGAAGGCCTCCGAACGGTGCGCGCGCCTGTGGAACCTCAGCGCGGGAGAGCAGGACCTGGTGATGTACGGCGCGCGGGAAGGCACGACCTGGCGACGTGCGGCGCGCGGGAAGGCAGGACCCGGTGGTGTACGGCGGGCGGAACGCCGGGCGTCCCGGCCGCGGTGGTCCGGGACGCCCGGCCCGGCCCCGGGGGTCCCGGACCGGCCCGCCCGGGGTCAGTCGTCGGGGGCGGCGAGGGCCATGCTGGTGAGCAGGCGGTCCAGAGTGATCGTCCCGAACAGGATCCCGGTCCGGTCGACCACCGCCACCAGAGGGCTGCGCAGCCGGGCCATGAGGGCGGCCACTTCCAGGAGCGTCGCGTCCAGGGCCACCGTGGCGGGTTTGATGGGCTGGTGCGGCAGGCAGTCGCCCACCGTCAGCTCGCCCCGCTCCTGCCAGAACAGGTCGGCGTGGGCCTCATCGATGGCCCGGGTGAGCGCCGGGTCCTCCTGGTAGGCGCCCGGGACCGTCATGCGCAGCACCTGCGTGCCCGGGAGCACCACACGGGGCCGCGAGTCGTCGTCGACGACGATCAGTCCCGGCAGCCGGGCCAGCGTCATCACCCGCACCGCCCTGGTGACCGGGTCGTGGATCGTCACCGTCGGCAACTTCACCGCGATATCGCGTGCCTGCATGACACCGTCCCTTCGGGCCGTGCGGGTGCGGCCCGATTTCGAGCAATGGCTTCTCACGTCCGGAGAGTGCGCGGGCGGCACGCGCATGGATCTGTGCCGCGCGTTCGGGAGGGGCGGTCCGGTCCTGCCCGGGCCCGTCACGGCACCGCTCCGGTGAGCTCGGTGAGCCGGTGTTCGAGGTCGGCGATCCGGTCGGCCAGGGGCCGGACCTGGAGGATCTCGGCGAGCTGACCGGCCTCGTCGCGTTCCATGACGATGCACTGCGCGGGCGTGTCGGGATCGGTGAGGCCGTAGACCAGCAGGCAGAGCTGATCGGCGGCGTCGTCGACCAGCACGCCGAACCGGTGCCCGCTGCGGGCGGTGAGGTGGTGCACGGTGCCGGTGCCCGGGATGGTGGTTCGGATGATTTCCACGTTGTTCCTCCGTTCGCGAGAATGGGACGACGGGCGGGGGTCGTGGGCGGCGCGCTGGTTCGGCGGGCGGGGATCGTGGGCCGCGCACCGGTTCGACGGGTTCGGCAGGCAGGGGTCGTGGGCCGCGCACCGGTTCGGCGGGCACCCCGCCGTGGCGGGTCCGGCCTGGTGCGGGCGGCGGGCGACCGTGGCGGGCCCGTCCTGACGCGGGTGTGGGGTGAAGGCCTCCGCCCACTGGATCAGGCCCGCACTGAGCGGGACCTCGATCCGGTGGATCTCGACGCCGGTGACCTCGACCCCCCATTGCCGGGTTCCGGCGGTGACGTCGGAGGGCAGGTTCCGCCTCCTGTCGCCGGGCGGCGCGGCCAGTTCCGCCAGCTCGCATCCGGCGACGTACCGGCGTACCTCGGCCTCCACCGCGGCGGTCAGGGCCGATCGCACGGAGTCGCCGGCCGCGCCGTAGCGGACCGGGTCGCGCACCGAGGCCAGGGCGGCGCCGCTGACCGTCACCGCCACGCCGTCCCTGGTCTCGGCCTCCAGCCAGAGCAGGTCGAGACAGATCGGGCGGAGTGAGACCCGTACGCCCCGCTCCAGGACCGGCAGCGTGAACACGACCCCCGGTCCGCCGACCCGGGCCGGACGCCCGCGCCTGAGCAGGACGAGGCGCTCGTCGGAGGCGAGGAGGCGGACCGAGGAGAGGGCGACGACCGCAACTCCGGCCAGCGCCACCGTGCCGGCGACGATCCAGGCGGGCAGGGCTTCGACGGAGAGCCCCGCCTGCGGGCCGGTCCCGAGCACGATCATGTTTCCACCCCTCCTACCTGCGCCTTTCCTGTCTCTTCCAGTCTCGGTAAGAACGGGTCGTCGCACCATCGGGGCCGGTACCCATCTACGGCGGGGGGCATCATGTAGAAGGGACGCATGGGGACGGGGCGGTGCACGGCTCAATGGGGAGCGCTGCGCATGGACAGGGGAGTCCCGTCACGGTGAGGCTGGGAACATGAACGATCGCACCGGGTGGGACCCGGATCGGACCGGCGCCTCGGATGCGGCGCCGTCCGCACCGGAGGCGGCCCCCCGCTCCCGCAGGGCACCGGTGCAGTCCCTGTTCTGGCGGCTCTTCGCGATCAACGGCCTGGTCTTCACCGCCGGCACGCTCGTCCTGGCGCTCTCCCCGGCCACGGTGTCCTCACCGGTCCTGCTCACCGAGGTCCCGGTCCTGACGGTCGGGCTGGCTCTGATCCTGGCCGCCAACGCGCTGCTGCTGCGCAGGAGCCTGGCCCCGCTCGGCGCCCTCACCGCGCTCATGCGGCGCGTGGACCTGCTCCGTCCCGGCAACCGGCTGGCCGACAGCGGCAACGGGGACCTCACCCACGTGATCGGAGCCTTCAACGAGATGGTGGACCGCCTGGAAGCCGAACGCAGCATGGCCAGCGCGCACGCGCTGGCCGCGCAGGAGGGCGAACGGCAGCGCATCGCCCGCGAACTGCACGACGAGATCGGCCAGAGCCTCACCGTGGTGCTGCTCGGCCTCAAACGCACGACGGACCGCGCCCCGGACGACCTGCGTGAGGAACTGCACGCCATCACCGAGACCGTCCGCGCCAGCCTGGACGAGGTCCGCCAGGTCGCCCGCAGGCTCCGGCCCGGGGTGCTGGAGGACCTCGGGCTGATCAGCGCCATGAACGCCCTGGCCGCCGACTTCTCCGAGATGAGCGGCGTCCCGGTGACCCGCCGCCTCGACCCGCGGCTGCCCGCCCTGGGCAACGACGTCGAGCTGGTGCTGTACCGCATCGCGCAGGAGGGCCTGACCAACGTGGCCCGGCACGCCGGCGCCTCGCGCGTCGAGCTCGCGCTGAGCGGCGAGCCCGGCGCCGTGGTGCTGTCGATCACCGACGACGGCCGCGGCGGGCCGATCCGGGAGGGGGCGGGCATCCGCGGCATGTGCGAGCGCGCCCTGCTCATCGGCGCCCGGCTGACCGTCCGCCACCCGCCGGAGGGCGGGACGCGGGTGCGCCTGGCCGTACCGGACGGAGGAGAACCGAAGTGACCATGGGGGAACGGCGTCCGACCCGCATCCTGCTGGCCGACGACCACGCGCTGGTCCGCCAGGGGCTGCGGCTGATCCTGGACGCGGAACCCGACCTGACCGTCGTCGCCGAGGCGGGCAACGGCGCCGAGGCCGTCGACCTGGCCGACGGCCGCGAGGTCGATCTGGCCATCCTGGACATCGCCATGCCCCGGATGACCGGCATCCAGGCCGCGCGCGAGATCTCCCGGCGCGCGCCGGAGATCCGGCTCCTCATGCTGTCGATGTACGACAACGAGCAGTACCTCTTCGAGTCCCTGCGCGCCGGCGCCTGCGGCTACGTGCTCAAGTCCGTCGCCGACCGGGACCTGCTGGAGGCCTGCCGGGCGGCCATGCGCGGGGAGCCCTTCCTCTATCCCGGCGCGGTCACCACCCTCATCCGCGACTACCTGCGACGCGACGACGCCGCCGAACGGCAGCCCGCCGACGTGCTCACCCCGCGGGAGGAGGAGGTCCTCAAGCTCGTCGCCGAGGGGCACTCCTCCAAGGACATCGCCGACATGCTGGTGATCAGCGTGAAGACCGTCGACCGGCACCGCGCCAACATCCTGGGCAAGCTCGGCATGCGCGACCGGCTGGAGCTGACCCGCTACGCCATCCGCGCGGGCCTGATCGAGCCGTGACCGGAGGCCGGCCGGGCTCTCACCGCCGAGCGGGGGCCGGCTGAGGCCTACCGCCGTGCGGAGGGAGGCTGGGCTCTCGCCGGGCGGAGAGCGGCCGAGCCCCTCACCGTCGTCCGGCGGTCCCGCCGGTCAGCTCCTCGCCCAGGGGGCTGAGGCGGTACAGCACCCGCCGCCCGTCACGGGCCCGGCTGACCAGGCCCGTGGCGTGCAGCACACGCAGGTGCTGGGACACCGCGCTCGGCGTCACCCTCAGGCGGCGGGCGAGCTCGACCGTGGGCGTCGGCTCCGCCAGGAGGCCGAGCAGCCGCGCCCTGGGGGCGCCGAGCAGCGACACGAGGGCCGCAGCGTCGGCGACCGGCGCCGGTTCCCACAGCGTCGCCACCCCGCGGCCGGGATAGACCAGCAGCGGAGCCTCCTGCGGGCTGAGCGGCGGAGCGGGCTTGTGGGCGAACACCGACGGCACCAGCAGCAGCCCCCGCCCGTCCGCCGCGACGCGGTGCCTGCTGATCATTTTGTCGATGCGCAGGGTGCCGTCGTGCCAGCGCAGGTTGGGATGCATGTCGGCGAACAGCAGACGCGCGCCGCCCACGGCCAGCTGCCGCGCGCGGTAGGTCATGTCGGCCTCCAGCACGAGCCGCATCCGCGGCCACGCCGGTTCGACGGCGATCCGCCAGTAGTCCCGCAGGAGCTCGCACACGGCGTCGCGCAGCCCGGCGACGGCCGCGTCGTCGCCGACGGCGGCCACGCTCAGCGCCTCGGGAAGCGGGTCCGGCGCGTGCGCGGCCGACAGGTCGCGGCGGACGAGCTCCGGAGGCGTCCGCCGTACGACGGCCAGCTCCTCCTCGAAGCCCGCGGCGAAGGAGACCGGCCGCGGGGTCAGGAAGTCGGGGAGGGGGAGGCGCCGTCCGACCAGGGACGTCAGCAGCTCGGTGTCGAGCCCGCCGAGGCTGTCGAGGACGGACCTGCGCCAGGGGAGGTGCAGCGCGTGCAGGCCCGGATCGCGCAGGATCCGCAGGCTGAAGACCGTCTCGTGCAGCGGGGAGATCGCGAACCGGGTGTCCGCGAGGTCCTCGACACCGAGCACGAATTCGATCATTAAGCGCCAGGCTACATCAATTGGCGCCGGAGCCGCGGTGGCGTGGACTTCGACGCATGGAACCCGCGGCTCACAGACAATCGGCAGGTCACGGACGACGCCCGCCCCGAGGACGCCGAGAGACCCGAGAACACCAACCCCTCCGAGTACACGGGACGGCTCAGGGGGAACACCCGGCTCACGAAGAACGCACAGTTTGCGGAGAACGCGCGGTTCGAAGGGAACGCGCGGTTCAGGAGGAACACCTGGTTCAGGGAGAACGCGCGGCGATCGTCCTCGGTACGGTACGGGACCCCGGCGGATCCGGCGCGGGCGGGACGCCGCGCTCCCGGCCGGCAGAACGGGACGCCGGCGGGGCCGCGACCGGTTCTCCGTGCCCGCCGCCCCACCTGAGCCGCCGGGTGATCCTGCTGCTGGCCGTCACCTGCGGGGTGGCCGTGGGCAACGTCTACTTCCCCCAGGCCGTCAACCCGTCGGTCGCCTCCGGCCTGTCCGTGTCCCCCGACGTCGCCACGCTGGTGGTGACCGCGGCGCAGCTCGGCTACGCGGCCGGGATCTTCCTGCTGGTGCCGCTCGGCGACCGGTTTCCGCACCGCCGGCTGATCGTCACCCTGCTCGTCCTCACCGGCCTGGGACTGCTCGCCGCGAGTGCCTCCCCCGCACTCGCCCCGCTCGCCGGTGCGAGCGCCCTCGTCGGCCTCACGACCGTGGTGGCGCCGATCATCGGCCCGATGGCGGCGGGGCTGGTGGCCGGCGACCGCCGCGGGGAGATCAGCGGCATCCTGCTGAGCGGATCCCTCGGCGGCATGCTGCTGTCGCGCACCGCCGGCGGAGCCGTCGGCCAGTGGCTGGGCTGGCGGGCCCCCTATCTGCTGGCCGCGGCGCTGACCCTGCTCACGGCGGCGTTCCTGGCCCGCGCACTGCCCGCCACGACCCCGCCGGTAGGGCAGCGGCCTCCGGCCCCGCCGGTACGGCGACGCCGCCCGGCCTCGCCGGAGACGGATCCGCCGCGGGAGCGCCATCCGGTCCCGTCGGCGGGGGAGCGTTATCCGGAGCTCCTCGCCGGGTCGCTCCGCCTGCTGCGCATCGAGCCGGACCTGCGCCGTTCCTGCTTCTACCAGGCCATGCTCTTCGCCGGCTTCTCGGCGCTCTGGACCGGCGTCGCGCTGCTGCTGACCGGACCGGCCTACGGCCTGGGAACATCGGCGGTCGGCGCGCTCGCCCTGGTCAACGCGGGGACGATGCTGTGCACGCCGCTCGCGGGACGGCAGGTGGACCGCCGGGGACCCGACGCGGTCAACCTCGTCTGCATGTTCGGGGCCGTCGCCGCAGCCCTCGTCCTGCTGCCCGGCGGCCTCGGCGGGGCGGCGGGCCTGGCGGCGCTCGTACTGGGGTCGCTGCTGCTCGACGTCGCGATGCAGTCGGGGATGGTCGCCAACCAGGTGCGGATCTACGCCCTGCGCCCCGAGGTCCTCAGCAGGCTCAACACCGCCTACATGACCTGCTCCTACGTCGGCGGCGCCATGGGCTCCTGGCTCGGGGCGCGCGCCTACGCCCACGCCGGATGGTGGAGCGTGTGCGCGCTGGTGGCCGCGCTCGCCGCCCTCGCCCTGGTCTGTCATCTCCTGTTCCTGTACGGCCGGCGCGGGCGGCGCGCTTGAAGGCGGCCCGCGAGCTGTTCAAACTCCGAAGAAAACGCGTCAGAGGAGGCTGCCCGTGTTGTACGTCTTCGGCTTCGAACGGATCGGCGTGGCGGTGAGCGACATCTTCTTCGTCGACCCGAACCCGGACAGGGGGCAGGAGGGCGCCGAGCACGGCGTCCGCCTGGAGGTGCGGGTGCTGGAGCAGGCAGAGCTGAAGGGCTCGATCTACTCGGCGCGGCCCATCCGGGTCGACCGGCCGATCTGGCGGCTGGACCTGCTGGAGGCGGTCGCCGGGGAGTCCGGCAGTTTCGACCGGACTCACCACCACCCGGCCTTCACCGGCTGGGAGCCGGGCCCGCGGGTGTTCGACAAGGAGCTGTCGGCCGACCCCCTCGGCTGGCTGGAGGGCAGGCTCGGTGACCTGGACGGGGTGCTGAGGGAGGCGGGCGTCGAGCCCGACGACGCCACCGCCGCCGACGCGGCCCGGCTCAGGGAGCGCGCCCCGGAGATCGTCGACAGCGTGCGCGGGCTGCTGGCCGGGGTGCGGGCCGGAGAACTCGCCCGGCCTCCCGAGGAGGGGCCGGGCGACAACGTCCGCGCGAGCTGGCTGTGACCCGGCTCCGGTGAACACCGCGGGCGTCCGGCCCGGTGGCGGGCCGGACGCCCCGGAGCGGGTCAGCCGGCGGCCACCACCTCGATCTCCACCAGCCAGTCGCTGACCAGTGTCTGCACGACGATCGCCGTGGTGGGGACGGTCCGGCCGCCCAGCGCCTTCACCCGGGCCGCGGCGTTCGGCTCGGCGTAGGAGGCGTCGCGCAGATAGCTGGTGAGCCGGACGATGTTGTCCACGGTCATGCCGGCCGAGGCCAGGATCGCGCGCAGGTTGGTCCAGACGAGGTCGAGTTGTCCGTCGAGCGTGGCTCCGGCCGCGCCCGAGGGGTCCAGTCCCATCGTTCCGGAGACGAACAGCAGCCGCTGCGCGTTGCGGACCTCCACCGCGTGGACGTAGTCGTCGGTGGTGGCGTACACCCCGTCCGCCGGGTCGTGTGTGATGATCTCCATCTGCGGGTTCGTGGTCATGATCTGGATCATGGCAGTCCCCGTCCCGGGGTTCGCCCCGTTTTCTGTCGGAGTGCTTCGCTACGTTCCCGCTCATGATTGACGGATCACCCGACGGCGCAGCCGTGTGGGAACGACACAGCAGGGTGCGGGTGGTGCCGCCCGTCCGGCCGCGCAAGCTGGCGAAGGTCCCCTTCGTCGAGCTGGCGGACGGCCGGCTGCAGGGGGTGGTGTCGAGCGGCTCGGACATCGGCCGGGTCTACGTCTCCTCCATCGCCGCGGGCACCCACGCCTACAACTGCAGCACCAACAACAACCGCCCGTGCGGCGGCCTGTACGGCGCGCCGTGCAAGCATCTGCAGGCCCTGGCCGCCGAGGCCGTGCTGCAGTACGGCCTCGACCGCGTGGCCCGCTATCTGCGGGTCGAGGTCCCCGAGGGCGCCGGCCTGATCGGCTGCCTGGACGGCTCGCACGAGCCCGCCCCCGCCGCCATGGTGTTCAGCCGCTTCCTGCGCCACCTGGCCTACCTGGAGGTGCCCGACACCACCATGCCGATCCCGGAACTGCACTGGTTCCCGGCCGAGGGGACGGTGGGCTGATGCTGGCCGTACAGCTGACCGCGTTGCTCGGTGGCGAACCGCAGGGCACCGCGGAGGCGCTCGCCCTCGTGCACGGCTTCGACGAGGCCCTGGTGCACGGCCTGGGCCGGCTCGCCGAGGAGCGCGCCGAGGCGCTGGACGCCCTGGCCGGAGCCTTCGCGGCCACCCCGATCGGCGAGCGGCTGGCGGAGGCCGCGGCCAAGGTCGCCTCCGGCTCGATCGCCGAGGAGCACCTGACGGCGCTGGCCGGCGGCCGGGCCGCGCTGCTCGGCGCCGTGCACGACGCCCTGCTCGCCGGGCTGGACGCGGCGCTGGAACGCGAGCGCGCCCCCTGGCAGGCCGCGCCCGCACCGGAGGCGGACGGCGCAGGCAACCCGATGACCGATGCCGGCAACCCGGCGGCCGGAGCCCGCTCCTGGCTGCGCGAGCTGGCCATCGCCGGCTGGCGCGGCGTCGACCACGACCTCGTCTCGGCCGTCGACCAGACCGTCGAGGGGCTGCTGGCCGTACCGGAGCAGCGCCGGCTGGCGGTGCTGCTGGACGGCCTGGCGGCCGAGCTGCGCGCCTGCTGCCCGGTCGGCACGATGGACCGGCTGCCGGTACGGCGCTGGGCCGACCTGTGGACCCGGGCCCTGCTGCTGGCGCAGGGCGGCGCGGCCGGAGCCCCGCAGAGCGCGGGAACGGTGTCGGGGCGGCTGCTGATCCTCGGCGTCGACGTGCACGAGCACGGCACCGCGGTCCAGTTCCAGGTCCACGGCGTGCTGGAGCCCGCCGACGGCGGCCGGGCCCGGCTGGTGCGCGCCGCCGTCACCGTCGCCAAGGTGGACACCATCACCGGTCCCGCCACGTGGAAGCTGCCGAACCGGCACCGGATGCTGCTGGCCGCGCTGGCGGACCGCCGCAGCCTCGACCTCACCGACATGCCCCTGCTCGACAGCGGCGACCTGGTCTGGCACGACGACCGGGCCGTGGTGGGCGGGCCCGCCGACCCGTTCACCACCGCCCGGCTGACGCTCACCGGCGCGCTCGCCCCGGCGGCGCCGCCGCTGGACCGCCACCCGGTGGGGATCGCCGAGCCCGTGCTGGTGGAGGGTTACCGGGTCACCGGGGACGGCTCGTTCGACCTGGGTGGCGCCGTGCTCGACGTGGACGCCGGACGGCTGCCGGCCTGCGGCCCGCTCACGCCCCAGCTGGTGGCCGGCTCCTCGGCCTGCGTCGGGCTGGTCCGCTGGGACGGCGGCCGCTGGCTGCTGCAGCCGCTCGCCGTACAGGCCACGGTCAAGAGGCAGACGGTCGAGGCCGGGACCGGTGACTGGGCGCTGGGCCCCACCGACCCCAAGGTGGTCAAGGCCGAGGCGCGGGCCGGGGACGCGGTCGCGGTCCTGCGCGAGCGAGCCGGACGGTTGCTGAGGCGATGAGCGACGACATTCCGAACGAGGAGGCCGCTCCGGTGAGCCACGGCGCCCCGACGAGCCACGGCGCCCCGGAGGGCTCCGGCGTCGTGACCGGCGGAGACGAGACGGCGGACGCCGCGCGCAACCGGCGCCAGGTGCTCTACTGGCGGCTGCTCGCCCGCCTGTTCGACCACGACGAGCAGCCCGCGCTGGAGACCGCGAGCATGGGCGTCGTCGGCGACCTCGGCCTGCCCGCGGCGCTGCTCGACCCCTCGGTGTCGGTCGACACCCTGGTGCAGCGCTTCCCCGATCTGGCCGGCGAGTTCCGGAACCTGCTCGCGCAGGGGGACCGGGCGGCCGGTGACGAGGTGCGCACGGCCGCCCTGATGTCGAAGCTGCTGCTCAACGTCTTCGCCACCGGGACGGGCGACGTCACCGCCGGGCAGCTCGCGGCCTGGCAGCAGGACGCCGGCTGGTTCAGGCAGGCCATGTGCTCCGGGCCGGGTACCGGTCCCGGCACGGGCCCGGGCGTCGACCTCGACGCTCAGCTCGCCGCGACGCTGGCCGACCTGGAGGCCGACCTGGTCCGCCGGATGCGGCTGCGCGAGGTGCTGGCCGATCCGGCCCTGGCCCGGAGGCTCACGCCCAGCATGTCGCTCGTCGAGCAGCTGCTGCGCGACAAGTCCAACCTGTCGGGAGTGGCGCTGGCCAACGCCAAGGCGCTGATCCGCAGGTTCGTCGACGAGGTCGCCCAGGTGCTGCGCACCCAGGTCGAGAAGGCCGGCGTGGGCGAGATCGACCGCTCGGTGCCGCCCAAGCGGGTGTTCCGCAACCTCGACCTCGAACGGACCATCTGGAAGAACCTCGTCAACTACAACCCCGAGGACCAGCGGCTCTACGTCGACCGGCTGTACTACCGGCGCACCGCCCGGCGCACCACGCCGGCCCGGATGATCGTGGTCGTCGACCAGTCAGGCTCGATGGTCGACGCCATGGTGAACTGCACCATCCTGGCCTCGATCTTCACCGGGCTGCCCAAGGTGGACGTGCACCTGATCGCCTACGACACCCGGGCCCTCGACCTCACCCCGTGGGTGCACGACCCCTTCGAGGTGCTGCTGCGCACCCAGCTCGGCGGCGGCACCGACGGCACGGCCGCCCTCACCCTGGCCCGGCCGAAGGTCGCCGACCCGCGCAACACCGTGGTCGTGTGGATCTCGGACTTCTACGAGTGGAACTGCGAAGGCGTCTTCGCCGGGCTGGAGTCGCTGCACCGTTCCGGTGTCCGGGTCATCCCGGTCGGCTCGGTCGGCAGCGGCGGTCAGCAGAGCGTCAACCCCTGGTTCCGCCAGAAGCTCAAGGACATGGGCGCGCCGGTCATCTCCGGCCACATCCGCAAGCTCGTGCTCGAACTCAAGAACTTCCTCGCTTAGGAGACCCCCGCAAATGACCAACGAAATGCTGCGCGCGCCCGCCGAGGTGAAGTACGCCGAGGAGCTCGACTGGCTGGAGTCGATCGACGACGGCCCCAAGCCGTTCTCCTGGCGGCTCAGCCCCCGCATGGTCCGGCTGTTCGTCCTGGGCTCCGAGCGCTCGGACGGCCTGGACCGGGAGATCCCGCAGAAGTGGTTCGGCGACCGCGGCTTCGTCGAGCGCAGCATCGTGACGCTCGCCTCCGACCGCGGCCTGCTGCTGATCGGCGACCCCGGCACCGGCAAGAGCTGGCTGGCCGAGCTGCTGTCAGCCGCGATCTGCCGCAACTCCACCCTGGTGGTCCAGGGGACGGCCGGCACCACCGAGGACCACATCAAGTACTCGTGGAACGTCTCCACCGTGATCGCCAAGGGGCAGTCCCGCGAGTCGATGATCCCCTCGCCGATCATGACCGCGATGGAGCAGGGCGTGATCGGCCGGTTCGAGGAGCTGACGCGCTCGACCAGCGACGTCCAGGACGCGCTGATCTCGATCCTGTCCGAGAAGTACGTCTCCATCCCCGAGCTCGACACCGACAACACCGTGTTCGCCAAGCCCGGGTTCTCGATCATCGCCACGGCCAACAGCCGCGACCGGGGCGTGAACGACCTGTCCTCGGCGCTGAAGCGGCGCTTCAACTTCGTGCGGATCCCGGTCGTGACGAGCAAGGCCAGCGAGGCGGAGATCGTGCGTTTCCGCACCACGGAGCTGCTGCGCCGGCACCGCATCGAGCTGGACCTGCCGCCCACGCTGCTGGACATCCTGCTGCAGAGCTTCGCCGACCTGCGCGCCGCGGCGGCCTCGGCCACCAGCGAGGACGAGAAGCTGGAGTCGGCGCTGTCCACCGCCGAGCAGATCGGCGTGCTGGAGGACGCCATCCTGCACAGCCACTTCTTCGGCGACCGCGCGCTGCGCGCCGAGACGCTGGCCGGAGCCCTGGTGGGCTCGCTGGCCAGGCGCGCCCCCGAGGACCTGGCCATCCTGAACAAGTACTGGCACGGGGTCGTCGAGCCGCGCAGCAAGAAGGACGGCGGGGAGTGGACGGACTTCCTCGAGGGCGGCCGTCAAGCGATCTCCACGCTGTCATGAGCACCTTCGAGGCCCTGCGCGGGCAGCTCCTCGACGCGGCCGAGGCCTTCTCCGGCGGCCGGGACGCCCTGTCGGAGATCCTGGCGGGCATGGTCGACGACGTCGACCGGATGCTGCGCGAGGAGCTTGAGATCTTCCCGGTGTGCCACCACTCGCCCGCCTCCGCGCTGGCCATGACGCGGCGGCTGCGCGAGCGGCGGCCCAAGGTCGTCTACCTGGAGCTGTGCGAGGACATGCGGCCGCTCCTGGACGAGCTGCGCAACTGCCGGCTGCCGGTGGCGCTGCAGGCGTTCGCCACCCGGCTCGACGGCTTCCCGCCCGGTTCGGGGCCGCTCAGCGTCGTGGCGCCGGTCACCGAGGCCTCGGCGGAGTACCAGGCCATCGCCTACGCGCTCGACACCCCCGGCGTCGAGCTGGTGCTGGTCGACCGCTCGGTGGACCACGTCTTCCAGTGGCTGCCGCGGGAGCAGGCCGGGCCCGCGGCCGCCGGGGAGAGTGCGGACGAGCCGGAGCAGGAGGAGGAGGCCGCCCTGCACGGCGACGCCGTGGGCGTCGAGATCGGCGACCTGCGGCCCCGGTTCGCCGAGCTCGAGGCGCACCTGCTGCACCACGGCAAGGTCCGGCACTGGTCCGAGTGGTGGGACCAGTACGTCGAGCAGCCGCTGACCGGGGCGGACTACGACACCTACCGTCAGGCCATGGCGCTGATCGGCAGCCTGTTCCGGCGCCTGCGCCCCTCCTCGGACGACCGGCCGGCCGTCGACGAGGAGCGCGAGCGCTACATGTGGACCCGGATCCGCGAGCACCTGGCGGAGTCCGGCGCCGACCCGGCGGACTGCCTGTACGTGTGCGGCGCCTTCCACGCCGTCAGCCGGGTCGCCGAGTCCGGCCTGGCCGCCGGCGCCGCGTCCTACGCCGTCACCCCCCGTACGGCCACCCGCTGGCTGTACGGCCTCATCCCCTCCAGCCACTCGGCCGTCGAGGCCCAGTTCGGCCTGGCCCAGGGATCGGTGTCGATCGCCGCGGCGACCTGGGCCAAGGCGGCGGAGCGCGGGGGCCTGAAGCCGTACCGGCTACAGGGGCAGAAGGGAGGCCGCACCCGCTCGAAGGCCGCGAAACCCGCACCGCCCGCCGCCCGGGAACCGGCCGCCGACCGGCTGTCGGGCTTCCTGGCCACCCCGCCGGAGCTGGACGGCCTGGACGAGGACGAGCTGCGCGGGTGGTGCGTCGACATCGTGCGGCTGGCCCGCCGCAACGGCTACCTGGCCAGCACGGCCGACGCCATCGCGGTGTTCGAGACGTCGATCCTGCTGGCCGGGCTGCGCGGCCGGGCCAGGCCGACGCCGTACGACTTCCAGGACGCCGCGGTCACCTGCATCGAGAAGGACGTCGTGCCGGGCCGCCGCGACGTCCGCCGCCTGTGCGAGATCCTCCTGGGCGGCGACCGGATCGGCCAGGTCGGCTACGACGCGCTCCCGCCGCTGGCCCGCGACGTCTACGACCGGCTGGAGCCGCTCGAGATCGACCCGGGCAGGCGCACCCAGCAGCGGGTGCTGCTCGACCTCGTCGCCGACCCCGGTCTGGTGCCGTGCTCGGACCTGCTGTGGAGGCTGCGCTACCTGCTGCCCGACGGCGCGGTCCGGCCCATCATGGGGACGCGCCGCCTGGGCGAGCGGCCCATCCAGGAGAGCTGGGACCTGGCGATCGGCCGCCACCAGCGGTCGATCATCGAGCTCGGCTACGAGGGCGTCACCGTCGAGCAGGTGCTGGAGCAGCGGCTGCGGCGCAAGGTCCGGGAGCCGCGCGCCACCGCGGGGGACGCGCTGGCCGCGGTGGAGGACGCCGTCGTCTACCTGGGCGGCCGCCGCCTCGCCGACGAGCTGGGCGAGCGCGCGGTGGAGCTGCTGGCCGCCGAACGCACCGTCGACGACGCCCCCGAGGTGCTGCGGCGGATCCGCCGGCTGCTGGCCCACTACCGGGCCGCCGGGCCGGACCTGCCGGCCTGGTGCGAGGCGTTCGTCACGGCCGGGTACGCCCACTACTGCACGCTGCTGCCGACCGCCCTCACCGACGACGACACCGGCGTCCGCCAGGTCGGGGCCATGCTCGGCTTCCTGTTCTCCATGGAGAGCCTGGCGCTGTCGCTGGGCTGCGAGCGGGCCCAGCTGGAGCTGGCCGTACGGCAGTCGCATCCGGAGGCGCCGGCCAAGGTGGCGCTGCTGTGGGCGGCCGAGACGCAGCTGGGCCTGCTGCCCAGGCAGGAACTGCGCGCCCGGTGCGAGGAGCTGCTGGGCAACCCGCTCGTCGTCCCGGCCTTCCCGCTCTACCTGAGCGGGTTCGTCCAGGCGCTCGAACCCGTCCCCGGTCTCGCGCCGTTCGTGGTCGAGGTGCTGTCCAAGGCCTTCGCGCGGCTGCCCGACCCCGTCCTGCTGCCGTGGCTGCCGACACTGATCACGACGCTGCGCCGGCAGGTGCCGGAGCTGGTGCCCGTGCTCGTCAGGGAGGCGGGGCGGACCTTCCCCGGCGGGCTGACCGAGCTGGACGCGTGGGTCCCGCCGTGGGAGCGGCCGGCCGCCCCCGCCCGCCCGGCCCGCGGGGCCCCCGCGCCCGGCGGGCCGGTGACCGGGCTGCTGGTCCGGCACCCGCAGGCGTGCGACGCCGTGGCGGCGCTGCTGGGCTGTAGCGGCGGGTGGGCCGCCGGGGACGGCCCGGAACCGCGGGACACGCAGGTGAAGGAGCTGCTGGCCCGGCACCCCGCGACGGCGGGTGCGGTGGCGGCGCTGCCGGCAGGCCTCTGAGCTCCCTGGGCCCGCCCCGCGGGGGAGCGGACCCCGGGAAGGGGATGCCGCCCGATCAGGTGATCGGGCGGCATCCCGCTGTCCGCGGCGGTCTCTTCCGCGGCTGAGTCTCTCCCGCGCTCGGGGCGCTCAGGCGTGGCTGAGCTCGGTGACGTCGTCGGAGATCTCCTTCGGCACGCCGCGCAGCGCGTAGAGCGCGACCGCCGCGAGGACCAGGAGGATGCCCGCGCCGGTCAGCACGGTCGTCTGCATGCCCTCGACGAACGCCTCCCGCGCGGCCCCGGTGACGGAGGAGGCGAGATCGGCCGGGAGCGTCGCGGCGGTGCGCAGGGCGTCGCCCAGGGTGTCGCCGACCTGTGCGCCGGCCTCGGCGGGCAGGTCGGCGGGAAGGACCAGGTTGGCGGTGTAGGCGCTGTTCAGCACGGTGCCCAGGACGGCGATGCCCAGGGCGCCGCCCATCTCGGTGGCGGTCTCGGAGATCGCGGCGGCCGCTCCGGCGCGCTCCCGGGGCGCGCTGGCGACGATGGTGTCGTTGACCACGGCGAAGGTCAGGCCGATGCCCGTGCTGGCGACGATCATCGCGACGACCAGGTAGGGGTAGGAGAGCTCGGTGCCCACCCGGCTGTAGAGGCCGAAGCCCACGGCGGCCAGGACCATGCCGAGCGCGACGACCCCGGCCCGGCCCAGCCGGGAGATCAGCGGGCCCGCGGCCGCCCCGCCGATGCCCGCCCCCACCCCGCCGGGCAGTCCGGCCAGCCCCGCCACCAGCGGGGACCAGCCCAGGACGAGCTGGAAGTACTGGGCGAAGATGAGGGACATCGCGAGCATCGCGAACATGGCGATCATCGCGGAGCCGACCGAGGCGGAGAAGGCGCGGTTGCGGAACAGCCGGACGTCGATGAGCGGCTCGGCCAGCCGGGTCTGCCGCAGGGCGAAGGCGGCGAGCGTGACGACGCCGAGCACGGCCGCGACGATCACCGAGGCCTGACCCGCGCCCCCGTGGGCGGCCTCCTTCAGCGCGTAGATGACCGCGATCACGCCGACGATGGACATCGGCACGCTCACCAGGTCGATCCGGCCGGGGTTCGGGTTGCGCGACTCGGGCAGGACGGCCAGACCGGCGATGATGATCCCCGCCACCACCGGCACGTTGACCAGGAAGACCGACCCCCACCAGAACTCGTTCAGCAGCGCCCCGCCCACCAGCGGGCCCAGGGCGAAGCCGGCCGCGCCGACACTGCTCCAGATGCCGACCGCGGTGGTCCGCTCCTTGGAGTCGGTGAACACGTTGCGGACCAGCGAGAGGGTCGAGGGCATGATCGTGGCGCCCGCCACGCCGAGCAGCGCGCGGGCCGCGATGAGCAGTTCGGGGGTGGGCGCGTAGGCCGTCAGCAGGGAGGCGCCCCCGAAGGCGGCGGTGCCGATCAGCAGCAGCCGCCGGCGGCCGACCCGGTCGCCCAGGTTGCCCATGGTCACCAGCAGCCCGGCCAGTACGAAGCCGTAAACGTCGGCGATCCACAGCAGCTGCGGCGCCGACGGGTTCAGGTCCTCGGTCAGCATGGGCGTGGCCAGGTGCAGCACGGTCAGGTCGATGGAGAGCATCAGCATGGCCAGGCACGCGATGACCAGCGTGCCCCACTTGCGGGAGTCGTTTCTCATGGCGCCCAGCCTCGGCGGCGGCGCTGACGAATCACTCACCGAGCGCTGACAGCTGCTCCCCGATGACGGTCAGCGCCGGCCGGGGCCGGCCGCCGAGGGCGGGCGCGCCGTGGTGGGCGAGCCCGGCGCCGCGGGCGTGGGCGGCCCGGTAGGCGTCCTCGCCGATCCGGGCGCGGCACCACGCGGTGACCCGCTCCACCTCGGGGTCGCCGCCGGAGGCGCCGCGCAGCGCCGACCCCACGCCGAGCAGCAGGGCGGCGCGCTCGCCGTCCTCCTCCAGCATCGCGACCCCCGCCAGCCCCTCGGCGACGCGGGCCGCCAGCCAGCGGTCGCGTTCGTTGAACCCGGTGGCCAGGATGCGGCGGTGCAGGTCGAGGGCCTCGGCGGCGTCGCCCTCCGCCACGGCGATCCACGCCAGCGCCAGGTGGACGCGGACCCGCGTGTGCTCGGCGTCGAACCACCCCGCCGAGCACTCCGCCAGCGCCGCCTCGTACAGGCGCCGCGCCCGCGCCAGGTCGCCCCGGAAGCGGGCGAGGTCGCCGAACCCGAGCCGGGCGGCGGCCACCGCCTCCCACGCGCCCGCCCGGCGCCCGAGCTCGGCCGTGCGCTCGTAGTCGGCCCGCGCCCCCTCCAGGTCACCGTCACGTGCCCTGCCGTCGGCACGCCGGCGCAGCAACTCGGCCACGTCGACGTCCGCGCCGATCTCCTCGACCAGGCGCAGGGCCTCGTCCGTCAGCGCGGCGGATCCGGCGCGGTCCCCCCGCCAGTCGGCGAGGTCGGCCATTCCGGACAGCGTCTGCGCCAGGCCCCAGCGCTCACCGAGCGCCCGGAAGCCGGCGAGCGCGACGGCGAAGTCGCGCTCGGCCTCGGCGGGGTCGCCCTCGAACAACCGCAGGTAACCCGCGCCGAAGCGGATGATGGCCCGTGTCCAGGAATCGATGCTCTCGGACATCTCCCACCGGTCGCGCAGCTCCTTGGCGAGGTCCGCGTCGGGCGGGCCGGTGATCATCGCCCACATGACGCTGATGAACGGCTGCCGCGGGACGGACTCCCGCTCCTCCATGATCTTCCGGGTGGTCCGCAGGTGCGCGTCCATCCCGGGGTGGGAGCCGCCGCCGGAGGCCACGAGCATCACGCACAGCGCGTACTCGTCGGCGAAGCCGGCGGGCGGGCCGGAGCCGATCCGCTCCAGGAGCTCGCGGGCCAGTGCGACCGCCTCACCGCGCAGGCCGCGCAGCCACCAGTAACAGGTCAGGGCCGCCAGCAGCCGCAGCGCCGCCCCGGTGTCGCCGGCCGCGCTCGCCCGGTGCAGCGCGGCGTGCAGGTCGTCGTGCTCGGCGTCCAGCCGGGCCAGCCAGCGCAGCTGGTCGGCCCCGCGCAGATGGGGGTCGGCGGTCTCGGCGAGGCCGAGGAAGCAGTCGAAGTGGGCCCGCCGCATCCGCTCTCCTTCGCCCGCCTCGGTCAGCCGCTCGGCGCAGAACGCGCGGATCGTCTCCAGCATGCGGTAGCGGTCGCCGGCCGCCTCGACCAGCGACTTGTCGACCAGGGAGGCCAGGACGCCGTCGGTGTCGTCCACGCCGCAGACCCGTTCGGCCGCCTCCAGGGTGGCTCCGGCGGTGAAGACGGTCAGCCGCCTGGCCAGGACGCGCTCGTCCTCCTCCAGCAGGTCCCAGCTCCACTCCACCACCGCGCGCAGCGTGCGGTGCCGGGGCTGGGCGGTACGGCTGCCGCGAGACAGCAGCCGGAAGCGGTCGTCCAGCCGGGAGACGATCTCCGCCGCGCTGAGCGAGCGCAGCCGGGCCGCGGCCAGCTCGATCGCCAGGGGCAGGCCGTCCAGCGCCCGGCAGATCCGCACCACGGCCTCGGCGGTGGTCTCGTCCAGTGTGAAGTCCGGCCGTACGGCGCGGGCCCGGTCGGCGAACAGCCGCACCGCGGGCGCCCGGTCGGCGGGGACGCCGGGGGAGGGCAGCGCCAGGGGCGGCACGGGGTGCAGGACCTCCCCGGTGATGCCGAGCGCCTCGCGGCTGGTGGCCAGCACCCGCAGCCCCGGGCAGGAGGACAGCAGCCGGTCGGCGAGGCGCGCCACCGCCTCGACGACGTGCTCGCAGTTGTCCAGGACGAGCAGGAGCTCCCGGCCGGCGAGCGCCGCGACCAGCCTGCCCGCGGGATCGGGGACGGCCGCGTGCCCGCCCCGCCCCGTCAGCACGGCGGTCTCGCGCAGCCCGAGGGCGCCGAGCACCGCCTGCGCGATCTCCGGCCCCCCGCCCAGCGGCGCCAGCTCCACGAAGCACACCTCGCCGGGGTGGCGCTCCGCGGCCTCGGCGGCCAGGCGGGTCTTGCCGGTTCCGCCGGGCCCGGTCAGGGTGACCAGGCGGGCCTCGGCCAGCAGGGCGGCGATCCGCGCCAGCTCGCCGTCGCGGCCGATCAGCGGGGTGAGCTGGGCGGGCAGGCCGTGCCTGACGGCCGCAGAGGGGGCCGCGGAGGAGACCGCCGCGGGCGCCGGGACCTCCAGGGACGGGTCGGCCCGCAGGATCGCCAGGTGGAGCGCGGCCAGCTCGGCCGACGGGTCGGTGCCCAGCTCCCCGGCCAGCCGCCGCCGGCACTCCTCGAAGACGGCCAGCGCGTCGGCCTGCCTGCCGGAGCCGTACAGCGCCCGCATGAGCAGCCCCACCGGCCGCTCTCGCAGGGGATGGGCCCGCAGCAGCTCCTGCAGGCCCGGCACGAGGTCGCGGTGCAGGCCGAGCGCCAGCCCCGCCTCCGCGCGGTCCTCGGCGGCGGTGACGCGCAGCTCCTCCAGCCGTACGGCCTGCGCCGCGGCGAAGGGCGCCTCGCCCACGTCGGCCAGGGCCGGGCCGCGCCAGAGCCCGAGCGCCTCGTCCAGGACTGCGGCGGCCCGCCGGTGCCCGCCCGCGGCCAGGGCCGCGCGGCCCTCGGCGGCCAGGCGCTCGAAGCGGTGGACGTCGACGTCGCCGGGGTCGACGTCGATCAGATAGCCCGCGGGATGGCGGGTGAGGAGACCTCCATCGCCCGCGTCGCCGAGGAGGGCGCGCAGCCGGGAGACCTGCGCCTGGAGCGCGTTGGCGGGGTCGCCGGGCGGGGCGGCGCCGTACAGGCCGTCGATCAGCCGTTCGGCGGTGACCGGCCGGCCCGCCTCCAGCAGCAGCAGGACCAGCAGGGCGCGCAGCCGCGGCCCGCCGACGGCGACCGGCCGCCCGTCGCCGAGCCGGGCCTCGGTGGACCCCAGGACGCCGAACCGCATGGGTGGATTGTCTCTCAGATGCCGGGCGCCGCGGACCGGCGCCGGGCGGGAGCGGGGCGGGCCGTACGAGACCCCGTACGGCCCGCCGGCGCTCAGCGGGAGGTGACCTCGGCGAAGTGGCAGGCCACGGGGTGGCCGTTGCCGCGGTCGACGAGGGCGGGCTCCTCGACGGCGCAGATCTCCTGGGCCTTCCAGCAGCGGGTGCGGAAGCGGCAGCCGCTGGGCGGGTTCAGGGGGCTGGGCACGTCGCCGGTCAGGATGACGCGCTCGCGGGCGCGCTCCTCCTTCGGGTTGGCCATGGGAGCGGCCGACAGCAGCGCCTGCGTGTACGGGTGGGCGGGGCGGTCGTAGAGATCGTCGCGGGGGCCGGTCTCGACGATCTTGCCGAGGTACATCACCGCCACCCGGTCGGAGATGTGGCGGACCACCGACAGGTCGTGGGCGATGAAGATGTAGGCCAGCCCCAGCCGGTCCTGCAGATCCTCCAGCAGGTTCACCACGCCGGCCTGGACCGACACGTCCAGCGCCGAGACCGGCTCGTCCAGGATCAGCAGCCTGGGCTCCAGCGCCAGTGCGCGGGCGATGCCGACGCGCTGGCGCTGGCCGCCGGAGAACTCGTGCGGGTAGCGGTTGCCGTGCTCGGGGCTGAGCCCGACCAGGCGCAGCAGCTCGGCCACCCGGTCGGGACCGCCGTCCTTCCACAGGTCGTGGACCTTCAGCGGCTCGGCGACGATGTCGTTGACCGGCAGCTTCGGGTTGAGCGAGGCGTAGGGGTCCTGGAAGACGATCTGCATGTCACGCCGGACCGGCCGCAGCTCCTTGGCCGACTTGCCGATCAGCTCCCGGCCCTGGAAGCGCACCGAGCCCGAGGTGGGCTTGTGCAGCTGCAGGATGGCCCGGCCCGTGGTGGACTTGCCGCAGCCGGACTCGCCCACCACGCCCAGGGTCTCGCCGCCGTCCACGTGGAGGGAGACGCCGCTGACGGCCTGCACGTGGGCCACCACCCGGCGCAGGAAACCGCTGCCCCGGACCGGGAAGTTCATCACCAGGTCCTTGACCTCGAGCAGGTGGTCGCCGGTGTCCGGCTCGCGCTGGGGCGCGGGCGTCTCCTGGGTCTGCACGCTCATGCCACGGTCTCGCTCTCGGTACGGAAGAACACGGTCGGGTCCTCGACCGCTGCCAGCTTGTCCCAGTGGTGACAGGCCGCGTAGTGCCCGCCGCTGTCGGTCTCGGCCAGCGGGGGCTCCTGCTCACGGCAGACGTCCGTGGCCAGCGGGCAGCGCGGCGAGAACGGACAGCCGGTCGGCAGGTTGATCAACGACGGGGGGGTGCCCTTGATCGGGCGCAGCCGGGACGAGCCGCCGCCCTCCAGCGAGGGGATCGAGCCGAGCAGACCCGCGGTGTACGGCATGCGGGGCTCCTCGAACACCGGGTCGGTGTCGCCGAGCTCGACGGGACGCCCGGCGTACATGACCAGCACCCGGTGGGCCATGCCCGCGATCACGCCCAGGTCGTGCGTGATGAGCACGATGGCGGCGTTGACCGCGTCCTTGACCTCCAGGAGCTTCTCCAGGATCTGCGCCTGGACGGTCACGTCGAGGGCCGTGGTGGGCTCGTCGGCGATGATGACGTCCGGGTTGTTGATGACCGCCATGGCGATCATCGCGCGCTGGCGCATGCCGCCGGAGAACTCGTGCGGGTAGCTGCGCAGCCGCGCCTCGGCCTGGGGGATGCCGACGAGGTCGAGCATCTCCTTGGCCCGGGCCAGCGCCGTCTTGCGCGGCATCAGCTCGTGCGCGAGCACCGCCTCGGCGAGCTGGTCGCCGATCGAGTGCACCGGGTTCAGGGCCGTCATCGGGTCCTGGAAGATCATCGCGATCTTGCGGCCGCGCAGGCCCCGCTGCTTGCGGGCCGACATCTTCAGCATGTCGTCGCCGCGGAAGAGGATCCGGCCCTTGACCCGGGCGTTCTTGGGCAGCAGCCCCATGACCGCCAGGGACGAGACCGACTTGCCCGAGCCGGACTCGCCGACGATGCCCAGCACCTCACGCTCGCGCAGGCCGTAGGAGACGCCCCGCACCGCGTGCACCACGCCGTCCTCGGTGGGGAACTCCACGGTGAGGTTCTCCACCCGGAGGATCTCCTCCTGCGAGGGCGGGCGGGCGTCCTGCAGGGTGCGGCCGACGTGCACCTCCTCGGCGGAGTCGAGCAGGTGGGCGGCGTCTTCGTAGGCGTGCGGATCGATCGTCTGCGGGTCGAGCGCCTGCGGGTCGAGCGGCACGTTCGGAGGAGTCGTCATTAGGCACGCACCCGGGTCTGTCGGGGATCGAAGGCGTCGCGGAGACCGTCGCCGATGAAGTTGATGGACAGCGCGATGGCGATGATGAAGATACCCGGCCACCAGAACAGCCACGGCCGGGTCACCATCGCGGTGCGGTACTCGTTGATCAACTGTCCGAGCGAGGTGTCCGGCGCCTGGACGCCGAGACCGAGGAAGGACAGGGCCGACTCCAGCAGCACCGCGTTGGCCACCGTCAGGGTGGCGGAGACGATGATGACGCCGACGGTGTTCGGCAGGATGTGGCGGAAGATGATCCGCCGCGCGGAGGTGCCGAGCGCGCGGGCCGCCTCCACGAACTCCTTCTCCCGCAGCGACAGGAACTCGCCGCGGAGCAGGCGGGCCATGCTCGGCCAGATCACCAGACCGATGAAGACGCCGAGCACCACGACGCCGCTGGCGCCGAAGCGGCGGCCGACGACGGCGGCGATCACCAGCACCGGGATGGTGATCATCACGTCGGTGAAGCGCATCAGCACGGCCTCGGTCTTGCCCCGGTAGTAACCGGAGACGGCGCCGACGAGGGTGCCCACGGTGGTGGCCACGATCGCGACCAGGAAGGCGACGATGATCGACTGCTGGGTGCCGCGCATGGTCTTGGCGAAGTAGTCGACGCCGATGTCGTCCTGGCCGAACGGGTGCTCGCCGAGGTGGATGCCCGACCCGCCGAGGAACTCGGGGACCACGCTGAGCGTGGGCTTGCCCTGGTTCACCAGGGCGCCGGTGGTCAGATAGCTCTTGTCCCACCAGCCGGGGACCCCCATGAAGCCGATGGAGCTGAACGACAGCACGACGACGAACCCGAACAGGATCATGCCGGCCAGCGCGGCCCGGTGCCGGAAGAAGCGGCGGCGGATCATCTGCCCCTGGGTGCGGGCGACGATCGTCATCCCCTGGGCCGCGCCGGTGTCGGGCCCGGATGCCTGCGCACTGAGTGTCATAGGTGGTTCTCCGATGCTTTCACGACAGCCGGATGCGCGGGTCGAGATACGCGTAGAGGATGTCCGCGATCATGTTGAAGATGACGATCGCGGTCCCGGTGACCAGGAAGAACGCCATGACCGGCGCCGGGTCGACCTCCTCCAGCCCTTTGGTGAACATGAAGCCCATGCCGCGCCAGCCGAAGACGGTCTCGGTGACCACGGCGCCGCCGATCACGCCCGCGAAGTCGAAGGCCATCAGCGTGGTGATCGGGATGAGCCCGTTGCGGAAGGCGTGCTTGACCACGACCGTGCGCTCGGGCAGTCCCTTGGCCCGGCCGGTGCGGACGTAGTCCTGGTTCATGACCTCCAGCATGCTCGCCCGGCTGTAGCGGGTGTAGGTCGCCAGAGAGATCAGGATGAGCGCCATGCTCGGCAGCAGCAGGTGGCCGGCCGAGTCGAGGTTCAGCTGCCAGAAGTCGCCGGTGTAGTTGGGGGTGCGGGCGCCGATCGTGGAGATGGGGCGGCCGCGCACGGAGGCGCTGTAGGAGGCGAACGCCTGCAGCATCCGGTCGAGGAAGACCATCCCGCCGGTGAACAGGCCGGTCAGCACCGTGGCGATGATCGCCTGCCGGCGCTGGAGGCCGCCCAGGCCGTAGCCGAGACCGACGCAGACCGCGACGGTCAGCAGGACCAGGCCGCCGATCTCCAGCCAGGTGGGGTCGATCAGCAGGGGGTTCAGCAGCTCCGAGCACATGGCGCCGATCACGGCGGCGGCCAGGGCCGCGTACAGCGGGCCGCGGTACTGCAGGCCCGCGGACAGGGCCGTGAAGCCGACCGCGGAGGCCAGGCCGAAGGCGAGGATGAGGGGCAGGCCCAGGCCGGGGTCGGCGAACCAGCGGGTCGACGACAGGACGGTGAACAGCGCGCCGCTGATCACGAAGCCGACGGCGAAGGCCATCAGGCGCCGCTTGCGGTCACCCGTGGTGAGCGCGCCGAAGATCAGGCCGCCGAGCAGTGCGAGCAGGCCGATGACCGGGAACGGGATGACCGGATTCTTCAGCCAGTTGTTGAACTCGATGGCCATGTACTGCTTGAGCATGACCGCCACCCAGAAGAGCGGCAGCGAGAAGCAGACGAAGGCCGCGAAGGTCACGGTGTAGTCGAACCCGCTGTACTGGCGGAGCGCGGAGACGATGCCGATGATGACGCCGACGGTGATCGCCAGCACGGTGGCCGCGAGCACGAGCTGGAGCGTCGCCGACAGGGCGTCGCCGAGGATGGTCGCGATGTCCTGGCCGTCCCGGTTCACCCCGAGGTCGCCGCGGACGGTCCTGCCCAGCCAGTCGAGATAGCGCACCGGGATGGGGAGGTCGAGTTGCATCCGTTCGCTGCGGTCAGCGATCTTCTGCGCTTTCTGAGGGCTGTTGTCCTGGCGGAGGTCCTCCAGCGGGTCACCCGAGAGCGCCGTGAGGACGTAGATGATGAAGGTCGCCGCCAGGAGGACGAAGAACGAGATGACCAGTCTCCGCGCGATGAAGACGATCACTTCGCCACCTCCCGTTCGTGGAAGAGGGACTGCGTGGATCAGGGCCGGGACCGAGAGGGCTTGTGGCCTTCCCGGTCTCGACCCTGTGGTGGATGATGCTCCGTCAACCGCCTGGACGGCTAGCGGTTGAGCGGATGGACTAGCTCATGCTCCACTTGTCCATGTTCCAGGCGATACCGGCCTGGGTCGGGTTCGGAACCACGCCGTTGATGCCCTCCGACCACGCGGTCAGGTTCGGGTTCTCGTAGAGCGGGATGGTGGCCAGGTCCTGCCACATGATCTTCTCGGCCTCGGCGAGCAGCGGCGTCTGGGCGGCCTTGTCGGTCGTGGCGTTGACCTTCTTCAGCAGCTCGTCCACCTTCTTGTTGGAGTAGCAGCCGTTGTTGTTGCCCTTGTTCTCGCTGTCGCACTTCTTGGCGGTGGTGTAGGTCGAGGTGGTGCCGCTGACCAGGTCGGAGCCGATCCAGCCGAACAGGGCGACGTCGTAGGTGTTGTTGGCGAGGCCGTTGCCGAAGAAGTCGTCGGCGCCGTTGTCAACGATCTTGAAGCCGGCCTGGCCGCAGGAGTCGGCGATCAGCTGGACGACCGAGGTGCGGCGGGGGTTCGGCTTCTGGTAGCCGATCTTGACCTCGAGGTTGGTCTTGCCGGCCTTCTCCAGCAGGGCCTTGGCACCCGCGATGTCGACCTGGTCGTACTTCTTCTCCTCGCCGCCGATGCCGGCAACGATCTCGGGGTAGCTGGCCTGGGTGCTGGCGGTGATGCGGGCCTGCAGGATCTTCGCGTTCGGGTTGATCGGCTTGATCAGGTTGTCCACGATCAGCTGCCTGGGCACGCACTTGGCGAAGGCCTCACGCAGGTCGCGGTCCTTGAACGGGCTGGAGTCGAAGTTGAAGTCCAGGTGGTCGTAGAAGAACTGGTCACCGCTCTTGACCGTGACGCCCTCCAGGGCGTTCAGCTGGTTGAGCACGTCCGGACCCGGCTGCGGGTAGACGATGTTGACCTCGCCGTTCTGCAGCGCCTGGGCCTGCTGGTCCAGGGCGATGAAGCGCTCGACGATCGTCGGGGTGGCGGCCTTGTTGGCGCCCCAGTACTTGTCGTTGGCGGCGAAGGTCAGCGACTGACCGGCGTCCCACTTGGAGAGCTTGTACGGGCCGGACGACGGGATCAGGTCCTCGCTGAGCAGCGTGCCCTTCATGACCCAGCCGTCGTTGTAGAACTTGATCGCCTCGGCGAGCTTCTTGGCGTCGCCGTCCTTGACGGCGGCGATGAGCTCGTCCTCCGAGATGTTGCCCTTCTTCTCCACCACGTGGGCGGGCATGATCTGGCCCACGGAGTAGAGGGCGCCGTGCCAGTCGGCGAACGGCTCGGAGTAGGTGTGGGTGACCTCCTTGCCGCCCTTCTCGCAGTCGGGGGTGGAGGTGAGCTCCCAGCCGGTGGTGCCGGCGCTGGAGAAGCCCTTGATCTTGCCCGAGTTCGCGGCCCAGGCGAGCATCAGGTCGTCACAGTCGATCGGCGTGCCGTCCGACCACACCGCGTTCGGGTTGATCGTGTACTTGACGGTCAGCGGGTCGTCGGAGGTCTTCTCGTAGGTGCCGAAGTCCTTGTCCGGGGTGACCGCGCCGTCGCCGCCGAAGTACCAGAAGCCGCTGAGCACGCGCTGCAGCGGGCCGTTGTTGCGGGAGGCGTTCTCCGCGCCGGTGTTGCCGTTGTAGGAGCTGAACTCCTGGTCGAAGGCGTAGGTGATGGTCTGCGCCCCGGCAGGAGCCGATGCCGAGCCCGACGCGCTGGGGTTAGCCGCCTGGTTGTCGTTGCCCGCGCAAGCGGTCAGCAGGAGCGCACCTCCCGCGACTGCTGCTAGAAACTTGCCAGATGTCCGCGTGTGGAACACGGCAGCACTCCTTAGATATCCGGTTTGAGGTCAGCCGCCAGCTATGTCGAACAAAGCTGAGCACCGTGACTCTGTTCTGGACAAGTAGGACGACAGGGGTGTTGCAGACCTGAGACCGGCAGCGCCCCAACCTGTAACAAACTCGGGCGGCAAGCCCGAAACACCGCAATAGGTGAGGATCAGGAAAAACGTTACGTTTGCCCGAATCGTCCCAGTATTTGAGATGACAGAGAGTAGTCTAGCAGCGCCAACAAGAGGCGGTTTTCGGGGTTTGTGTGGATTTTTTGCCATCTGCGGGCCGTTTCCAGACTCGGGTGTTTCCTTACGCTCCGTGTCTGTCCTTCCCTCTGTCCATCCCGGCGACGAACCTGCCTGTCACGGCGTCCGTTTGGGGCATGTGGGACGTGAGAGTCAAGCGGGGACAACGGTGAAGCGGTTTCCCGCTGTCTGTCTGATGTGAGATTGGATAGTCGAATCATCCCACCTATGGCATTTTCAGGAGAACTTGGCTATTAATAGCAACTTTGTCCATTGGGCCTCACCGGTGCCTCCTGTGCGGTCACGTAGGTCCCGCCCCGCGGAGCCGTACCCGTGGATCCTTGTGAGGAACCTGCCCGGCGGTGTCCCCGGCGGCGGTCGCCGCGTCCGGGAGGGCATCCTTGAAGGCGTGACAGACCGGTTCGAAGAGGCGACAGAGCAGAGAGTGCTCCCCCTGGTGGTCCGCATCGAGCGGGCCGCGCCGCCCGAGCGGAGCGACGCGCTGGAGGCCGCGGCGCAGGCCGTGCTGGAGCTCCTGGACGACCCGCGCGTGCGCGACGGCGGCGAGTGGGCCGAGGCCGTGCGGAGCTGGGAGGGCATCGGGATCAGGAAGGTGGTACGGCGGGCGCGCGGGGCCGAGTGGCGGCGGGTGCTGGACCTGCCCGGCATCACCGTCACGCACCGCACCGCCGAGGTCCGCGTGCATCCGCCCGTCCCCCTGGACGCCTGGCCCAGGGATCTGTCCAGGCTGCAGGTCTCCGGGACCGAGCTGACGGACTCCGCGGAGCCGGAGCCGGGGTCGGGGTCGGAGGCCGCCGGGCGGGAGGGCGTGGTGCTCTGGCTCAACCCGGCGCTGTCGATGTCGGCGGGCAAGGCGATGGCCCAGGTGGGTCACGCGGCCCAGCTCGCCTGGTGGGGGAGCGGCGACGACGCCCGGGTGTGGTGGCGTGAGCGCGGGCTGGCGGCCGCCGTACGGACCGCGACCCCGGACGGATGGGCCGAGCTGGCCGGCGCGGGACTGCCGATGGTGCGCGACGCCGGGTTCACCGAGATCGAGCCGGGCTCGTGCACGGTGGTGGCGGACGCGCCGTGGTTGCGCCGGGGAGGGTTCCGGCCGGCCGGATGGGGACCGCTGAGGTCGTCCTGACGCGTGGGGGCTCCAGGGTCCCGTCCCGTCCCGGAGGAGGGCCTGAGCGGCGCAAATCCCCGAAGGGGAAAGCACTCGTTCCCGAAGTGTGATGGGGATTGCAAGCAAGAAAAGGGGATTTGTCGTACGCTCCCGATCGTGCTCGATGGGTTGGGCGGTACCGAAGGGACTCCAGGGACGGGTGTCAGTCCGTCGTATGTCGCCGCGGAGGCGGCCACATCCGAGATGCCCAAGGTCACGGCGAGCCCTCCCGTCACCGCGCCCTCCACGCCGCCCCCGAGGCGCTCCCGCATCGGCGATCTGCAGATGCGGGTGGTCTACCGCATCCTGGCCGCGGCCGTCGCGGTGATCGTGGCCGCGGTCGCGGCCGTGGTCGGATTCCTGTCGTCCGGCTCCTCCGATCGGCCGGGCGAGGGAGAACCGGGGCAGATCGCCGCGCCATCTGCCGCGGGCCCCTCGCCCGGTTCCACCCCGTCCTCCACCCCCACGGCGCAGCCGACGCCCTCTCCCAGCGCCGAGCCCACCCCGGACGGCAGCGCGGTGACCGCGGCCCTGGCCGACCCCCGGGTGCCCGACCTGCCCGGAGACAAGCGGCTCGCCCGGCTCCCCGGCAAGTCCTACGCCTCCAAGCGCCGGATCCAGGATGAGAAGTCGGGTGTGTCGCTGATCCGGTTCGGCGAGCCCTGGAAGCCGTTCGGCGCCTCGCCGTTCGCGACCAAGCAGGTGCTCCCCGCGGTGAAGGGCGCGGGCCACCGGGCCATGCTCGTCAGCTGCCCGGTCCCGATCGAGGTCCAGGCCACCGTGAAGGACACCGCTCTCCTGGCGGCCCGCTGGACGCTCAACCACCACCCCGAGGGCTCCCGGATCACCTGGGCCGCCTCACAGCCGATCGACGAGGGCTGGCTGCTCGCCTACCAGGTGAAGTACGAGGTGAAGGGCAAGAACCGCTCCTCCATGGCCGCCGTCGCCCTGACCGAGGTCCCCGGCGCCAAGCCCGCCATGGTGTTCGTCACGATCCCCGACTCCCAGCGCAAGCGCTGGCGGGACATCAACACCGCCATGGCCTCGATCCGCCGGAGCTGACCCCGGCGGGCGGCGACCGGCGCGGGAGCGGGACTCCGGTCACCGGTGCGGGTTCCCGGGGCGGGCGGCGACGGCCGGTAGGCTCGGGCGTCGTGACCCAGATCGTGCTCGCCTCCGCCTCGCCCGCCCGTCTCGCCCTCCTGCGCAGCGCAGGACTCGATCCCAAGGTGATCGTCAGCGGTGTGGACGAGGAGGCCGTCACCGCCGGCACCCCCGCGGAGCTCGCCCTGACCCTGGCCAAGGCGAAGGCCGCGGTCGTGGCGCGCGACCTCACCGGCGCCCTGGTCATCGGCTGCGACTCGGTGCTCGAACTCGACGGCAGGGCGTACGGCAAGCCGTCCTCGCCGGAGGAGGCCGTGGCCCGCTGGCAGGACATGCGCGGCCGGAGCGGCAGGCTGCTCACCGGGCACTGCGTGGTGGACACCGCCACCGGCCGCGAGGCCGCCGAGGTGGGCTCCACGGTCGTGCGGTTCGGCACACCCTCTGATGAGGAGATCGCCGCCTACGTCGCCACCGGAGAGCCGCTGCGCGTCGCCGGAGCCTTCACCCTGGACGGCCACGGCGGCTGGTTCGTCGACGGCATCGACGGCGACCACGGCAACGTCCTGGGCCTCTCCCTGCCCCTCCTGCGCCGCCTCCTGGCCACCCTCGGCGTCTCCGTCCCCACCCTCTGGCCCCGCCCCTGACCCACCCCTGTGGACCTCGGAACGGTCACCCCCGCTTTGCCGCACCGACGTCTCTCCGGCCCCGGCACGGGTCACCCCCACTCCGCCGTACCGGCGCCTCTTCGACCTCGGAATGGTCGCCCTCGCTCCGCCGTACGACGCCCTGACCGCCCTGCGCCGAGTGCCGGTCTCCACACTCTGCGGCGCCGGTACGGCGGGGCGGGGATCGGCGCCGTCACGCGGTGATCAGCCGATCCCGATAATCTCGGAACATGGGTGTAATCCGCTCCTTCATGGACGGCATGAAATTCTTCCTCCGAGGGCTGAGCTGGGTCGCGCGGCATCCTCGATGGTGGCTGTTCGGGCTGGTCCCGGCACTGATCGTCTTCGTGCTCTACGCCGTCGGGCTCTACTTCCTCGGCACCTACGCGGGGGACGCGGCCGAATGGGCGACCCCGTTCGCCGACGGATGGAGTGAAGGGGTCAGGAACACCTTCCGCTTCCTCATCGGCATAGTGATCTTCGGCGGCGGACTGGTGCTCGCCGCGGTGACCTTCGCGGCGGTGACCCTGGTCGTCGGTGAGCCGTTCTACGAGAAGCTCTCCGAGAAGGTGGAGGAGTCGTACGGCGAGGTGCCCCGCGGCCACGAGGTGCCGCTGTGGAAGTCGATCCCCAGGTCGATCAAGGACAGCCTGATCACCCTCGCATACGTGCTGCTGTTCACGATCCCGCTGTTCTTCCTCGGGTTCGTCCCGGTGATCGGGCAGACGGTGGTCCCCGTGCTGGGCGCCATGGTCTCCGGCTTCTTCCTCACGGTGGAGCTCACCACCCTCGCCATGGAGCGCAGGGGCCTGGCCCGCAAACGCCGCTTCGCCGTACTGCGCGCGAACAAGTCCACGGCCCTCGGCTTCGGCGTCCTGCTCTTCCTGCTCTTCCTCATCCCGTTCGGCGCGGTGATCGCGATGCCCGCCGCCGTCGCGGGTGCCGCCGTCATGGTCCGGGTACGGCTGACGCCCTCCCTGCCCCCGTCCGGCGCCGTCCGGCCCGGTGCGCAGCCGCCGGGCAGCTTCCCCCCGGCCCAGCCTCCGGGCCGTTTCCCCCAGGGCCAGTTCCCCCAGGGCCAGTTCCCGCCGCACCAGGCACCTCCGCACCAGGCCCCGCCGGGGCAGGTCCCGCCGCACCAGGCCCCGCCACGCCAGACCCCGCCGGGGCAGGTCCCGCCCGGAGCTTTTCCACAGGGACACTGAGCGGCCGGCGGCCGTCCACAGAACGACGTTCGGGGAAAACGCCGTCGCCGGGGCCGGGCGAGACTCCCGGCTATGACAACCGACACCACCGACCCCCACCTCCCGGCCGGGCAGCCCCACTTCCTGCTCGGCTCCGCGGAGGACGTCCTCGGCGCGGTGCCCTATCTCCTGGGGTTCCACCCCGACGACAGCCTCGTCATCATCGGGCTGAAGGGCGGCCCGCCCCGCGGACGCGTGCATCTCACAGTCCGCTGGGACCTGCCGCTGTCCGACCCGGGCCTCGGCAGGACCCTCCCCATGCTCCATGAGGAAGGGATCACCCAGGTCATCGCCATCGGATACGGCCCGGGCCCGCTGGTGACCCCGGCCGCCGACGCGGTCATGGCGCTGTTCCACGAGAGCGGGGTCGCCCTCCTCGACATGCTCCGGGCCGAGGAGGGCCGCTACTGGTCCTACATCTGCTCGCGGACCGACTGCTGTCCCCCCTCCGGCACGCCCTACGACCGGGAGGCCGGCACGATCGCGGCCCAGGCCATCGTGCACGGCCTGGTCGCCCTGCCCGACCGGGAGGCCCTGGAGCGCTCACTCGATCCCGTCGACGGGCCCGAGCGGGCGGCGATGCGCCGCGCCACCGCCCGCGTCGTGGAGGGGATGCGACGCAGGCTGAGAGAGTGCGACGACGTCGACGGGCTCGCGGCGGAGATCGTCGCGGACGGCGTGGCACGGGTGCACGGGACCATCGGCGTCTACGCGTCGGGCGGGCGGATCGACGACGAGCAGGCGGCCAGGCTCGGGCTCGACCTGGCGGTGATCCGGATCCGTGACGAGGCCTGGACCCTCATCACCGACGAGACCCATGAGATCCATCTCCGCCTCTGGTGTGACCTCACCCGCCGCCTGGAGCCGAGATTCGTCTCTCCGGTCGCCTCCCTGCTCGGCATGGCCGCCTGGCGCAGCGGTGACTCCGCCCTGGCGGGCATCGCCCTCGCCCGGGCCCGCCGAGCCGATCCCGGTTACTCCATGGCCAATCTGCTCCTGCAGGCACTGCACCACCTGCTCCCACCCCAGGCGCTCCAGGACAGGATGCCCAGCCCCGACGAGCTGGACCAGGAGATGGGCAGCCCCGGAGCCACCTGGCTGCTCCCGCTGGCCGCCTTACTCGACGAAGGCCCCTGCCCGCCTGTCCCGGCCCCGAGAAGATGACGGGGAGGGCGGGAGACGACGAGGGAGACCGCGGTGCGTCCACGCGGCCGGTGATCGTGGGGTGGCGCCGATCAGCCGTCTTCCAGCTTGCGCCGCTCGTTGTAGGCACGCATCCGCGGCGGATATCCCGTGAGCTGCACGTCATAGACCGGAAGGGCGAGACCGCGGGCGACCTTGCCGATCACCGCGGGGGAGCCGACCCGGCGACGGGTCCACTCACCGTCGTCGGCCACGGCCACCGCGGTGGTGTCCGTCGCGAAGGTCTCCGGCTCGACGTAGAACTCCACACCGCGACGTGACTTGGCGAAGGCGATGAGCGCCTCGATGTCGGCGTCGTTCGCATCGCGGTCGAACCGCGAGATCTTCGGCCCGCGCCGACGCCTCAACCCATAGCGATCCCGCCATCTCATGTTCCTTTTTATACATCCCTGAGCCGTTCCATGGTGCGTCTCGGGTGGACTCTAGGGGACAGCTCGGGGACAACCCGGATGTGCCGGACCCCTGCCCTGGACAAACATGGAGGTCATCACACCAACGAAAGGGATAACGGTTCGATGGCAGGCACAGCTACACCGTCGGTGAATCCGTGGCACGGGGGCGTGCCGGCCGCAGGGCCCCGCCACGCCTACGCCCACCTCCGCGTCAGCAACCAGGACCGCGAGCACGTGGTCGAGCACGTCAAGGCCGCGTACGCGCAGGGCCGGCTCGACGAGACCGAGTTCGACGACCGGTTGGAGCGGGCGATGACGGCCAAGGTCCACGGAGACCTCATGCCGATCATGCATGAGCTGTACGGCTCCCGCCCCTCCATGCCGGCGCCGTACCCGTTCGGGCAGACCGGGGGCGTCGCGGTCCCCGGCCACCATGGTGCGAGGGCCGACAGCTCCGGAGACCGCGTGGGCGCCTCCGCGGCGCACCTGCTCCCGCTCACCGGCCTTGTGGTGCTCGGTCCCCTGGTCATGCTCCTGGCCGCCGGCAACACCTCCCCCTACATCCGCAGGCACGCGGTGGAGGCGCTCAACTTCCACCTGACGCTGATCGGGGCCTCGATCCTGCTGGCGATCACGGTCGTGGGAGTCGTCCTGCTGCCCGTGATGTGGATCGCGGGCGTGGTGCTGTCGATCGTCGGCGGCGTGGCGGCCCTGGGCGGAGGCGACTTCCGCTATCCGCTCACCCTGCGCCTGGTGAAATGACCACCCGCCGCGGCGGCCCTTCGGGGACAGGTGCTCGTCGAGGGGGCGAGCACCTGACAGGGCCGGGCGGGGCGGCCCTTCGGGGGGTCGGAGCGTCGAGGCCTCAGATCATCAAGGCGCGGACGGTGTCGACGGTGTCGGCCTGGTCGGGGGTCTTGTCGGGGCGATAGCGCAGGACCCTGGCGAAGCGCAGGGCCATGCCGCCGGGATAGCGGCTGGACCGCTGGACGCCGTCGAAGGCGATCTCGACGACGAGCTCGGGGCGGACGGTGACCGTCCAGCTGTCGGTGGGGCCGTCGGCGAGTGCGAGGAAGCGCTCGGTCTGCCAGGTGAGCAGCTCGTCGGTCAGGCCCTTGAAGGTCTTGCCGAGCATGACGAAGCCGCCGGTCTCCGGGTCTCGGGCGCCCAGGTGGAGGTTGGAGAGCCACCCTTCACGGCGACCGCTGCCCCACTCGGCGGCGAGGACGACCAGGTCGAGGGTGTGCCGCGGCTTGACCTTGATCCAGCCCGCGCCTCGGCGGCCCGCGGCGTAGGGGCTGTGCAGCGACTTCACCACCACACCCTCGTGGCCGCTCCGGAGGGCGTCGGCGAAGAAGGTCTCACCCGCCGTGGCGTCGTCGGTCACCAGGCGCGGGGTGACGAGTTCCGCCGGCACGTTCGCGGCCAGCGCCGCCTGGCGCTCCGCACCGGGCAGGTCGAGCAGGTCGGCGCCGTCCGCCCGCAACGCGTCGAAGAAGAACATGCTCAGCGGGGTCGTACGGCGGGCCGAGTCCACGTCGGTCCGGCTGGCCACGCGGCCCGAGGTGACCTGGAAGGGCGCGGGCCGGCCGTCCTCGCGCAGGGCGATGACCTCGCCGTCCAGGACGAGGTCCCGCGCCGGCAGCGCGCCGATCGCCTCGACGACCTCGGGGACCTGGCGGGTGATGTCGTCGAGGGTCCGGGTGAAGACGGACACGGTGTCGCCGGAGCGGTGAACCTGGATCCGGACCCCGTCGATCTTCCATTCGATCGCGGCCGGTCCGTCGAGCCGTTCCAGGGCGGCGGTGACCGAAGTGGCGCTCTGCGCCAGCATCGGCGACACGGGACGGCCCACTTCGAGGCGGAAGGCCCGCAGCGCGTCGACGCCGTCGCCCAGCGCGGCCGCGCCCACGGCGGGCAGCCAGCCCCGGAGCGTCAGCGCCCGTCTGACCTCGGCGGACGGCACACCGGACGCCTTCGCGATGGCCTCGATCATCACCCCGTCGAGGGCGCCCTGCCGCAGCTCCCCTCGCAACAGCCGGGACAGGAAGGTCTGCTCGGGCCCGGTGAGCGAGGCGAACAGCTCGGCGACCATGGCCTTGCGCGCGCTCTGGGACCCTGGACCGGCCTGGGCCTTGATGCGGCTGAGAAGGTCGTCGACCTGGTGCAGGGTCGCGGTGGCGGCCAGCCGGGGCTGGGGGAGGTCCTGCAGGCTCGCCCAGCCGACGCCGATCTGCCGCTGGGGCAGCTCGCCGGAGAGGTAGGCGATGGCGATCTCCGCCTCGTCGGGTTTGACCCGGCTGAGCAGCTCCGCGAGATGGCCGATCTTCGCCAGCCGGGCGGAGTCGGCGGCCACGGCCGCGGAGGTACGCGCGAGATCGATCAGCAGCACAGTGTTCAGCCTATGAGCTCACCCCGACAATCCGTGAGGGCGACTCCCGGGATTCCCGATCGCTTCACACCGTACGACGGCGCCGCACCCCTCCGTCCGGCCTCTCGCCGTCCCGGCGCCATCGGGAGAACCAGGCGGGGTTCGGGCGGTGAGGGGGGACGGGGCCGGTCCGGGGGCGTTCGGCGCGCCGTACCGGCGTCGTCGGGGGGGTCCGGCGGTGACCGGGGGCGGGATCAGCCTGAGGAAAAGGGTGGGGGAGGGGGTGGGTGCCCGGCCGGGTGGGGCCGGGCACCCGTTGAAGGGGTCAGCGGACGCCGAGCAGGTCCACGACGAAGATGAGGGTCTCGCCGGGCTTGATGACGCGGCCGGCACCGCGGTTGCCGTAGCCGAGGTGGGCGGGGATGGTCAGGCGGCGGCGGCCGCCGACCTTCATGCCCGCGACGCCCTGGTCCCAGCCCGCGATGACCTGGCCCGCGCCGAGCGAGAACTCGAAGGTCTCGCCGCGGTTCCAGGAAGCGTCGAACTCCTCGCCGGTGGAGAAGGCGACGCCGACGTAGTGGACGCTCACCTGGTGGCCGGGCTTGGCCTCCGGGCCGTCTCCCTCGACGATATCGACGATCTGCAGCTCCGAGGGCGGGTTGCCCTCCGGGAAGTCGATCTCCGGCTTCTCCAGTGCCACGTGGTCTCTCCTTGGTCGGATGCGTGCCGGCCGGGTTCCGGCCGACCGGACGACTCTACGGGGTTCGGAGAGCGCGTGAGGGAGAAGGGGACGTGACGGCTCCGGCGTCGTACCCTCGGAAGATCACGTGGAGGTGGCATGCGCAAGCCGTACGTGCCGGAGGAGATCCTGCTCACCGGGAAGGTCGCCGTCGTCACCGGGGCGGCCCGGGGGCTGGGACGGGCGGTCGCGGAGACGCTGCGGGTCTTCGGCGCGCAGGTGGCGCTGTGCGACCGTGACCCGATCGGCGGGTTCGACGACGCGTTCACCATGACCACGGACGTGCGCGACCCGATGGCGCTGGAGGTGTTCACCCAGGGGGTGCGCGAGCGCTTCGGGCGGGTGGACGTCCTGGTCAACAACGCCGGGGGGACGTTCCACGCGGCCTTCGCCGATGTCTCCCCGCGCGGTGAGAGCGTCCTGATCGCGGAGAACTTCACCCAGGTCACCGATGTGATCCGCCGCTTCCTGCCGCTGATGCCGCCCGGCTCCTCGATCGTCAACGTGACCTCCAGCGAGGCGCACCAGGCGGCCCCGGGATTCGCCGTGTACGCGGCCATGAAGGCGGCGGTGGAGAGCCTGACCCGCTCGCTGGCGCTCGAACTGGCTCCGCGGGGGATCCGGGTGAACGCCATCGCCCCCGACGCGCTGCCGACCGGAGGGGAGGAGGCCGTCCGCGAACGCATGCTGGCCGACCCGCTGCCCTTCGAGCCGGTACGGCTGCCGCCGTTGGGCCGCCTCGGCGACCCGGTGGAGGCCGCCGGGGCGGTGGTGTTCCTGGCCAGCGCCATGGCCGGGTTCGTCACCGGCACGACCCTGCACGTCGACGGCGGCATCCACGCCGCGGGCGGCTGGCGCAGGGTCTGACCGCGGCCCGCCCTCCCTCTCCGCGGGAACCGCCGCCGCTCTCCGCGGGGGCCTACGCCGATTCGCGGACGATCAGTTCCGTGGGCAGGACCACCGGGGTGTCCACGCTCTCGCCAGAGGCCAGCGACAGGACGAGCCTGGCCAGCTCCCGGCCCATGTCGTGGATGGGGTGGCGCACGGTGGTGAGCGGCGGTTCGGCGTAGGCGGCGGCGGGGACGTCGTCGAAGCCGACCAGGGCGACGTCGTCGGGCACCCGCCGGCCGGACTGGCGCAGCACCTGCAGGGCTCCCAGGGCCATCATGTCGGAGGCGGCGAAGACGGCGTCGAGCGCGGGGTCGTCGCGCAGCAGCTGGCGCATCGCCGCGGCGCCGGAGTCCCGGGTGAAGTCGCCGACCGCGACGATGGAGCGCCGGTCGGAGTCGCGCAGCACGTTGCGGTAGCCGGTGAGCCGGTCGATTCCGGCGATCATGTCCTGCGGCCCGGCGATCGTGGCGATCCTGCGCCGGCCGGAGGTGACGAGGTGCCCTACGGCCTGCTCGGCGCCGCCGACGTTCTCCATGTCCACCGAGGGGGGTCCGCCGCCGGTGATGGGCCGGCCCCCGCACACCACCGGCACGCCCCTGCGGGCCAGCGTCGCGGGCAGCGGGTCGGCGCCGTGCAGGGAGGCGAGGATCACGCCGTCCACGTGCCGGGAGGTGGTGTAGCGCTCGACCCGCTCCTGGCCGCGCGGCGAGCCGGAGAGCATGAGGACGAGCTGCTTGTCGGCGAGGTCCATCTCCTGGCTGACGCCGCGGATGATGCTCGCGAACATCGGGTCGTCGGAGAAGACGCGGGAGGGGGGCTCGGGGAAGACCAGGGCGATGGAGTCGGCGCGCTGGGTCACCAGGCTGCGCGCCGCGAGGTTGGGCACGTAGCCCAGCTCCTCCACGGCGCGCATCACCACTTCGCGGATCTCCGGCTTGACCTGGGTCGAGCCGTTGACCACCCGGGAGACGGTGGCCCGGGACACCCCCGCCCTGGCTGCCACCTTCTCCAGCGTGGGCCGGACGGCGTTCACCGGCCCACGCCCGCGTCCGGTCCGCGCCGGCCCACGCCCGCGTCCGGCTCGCGGAGGCTCACGTCCGCGGCCGGTTCACGACTGGATCCCGTTGCGCCGCACGACCTCGCGGTACCACAGGGCGCTGTCCTTGGGCACCCGGTTCTGGGAGGCGTAGTCGACGTGGACCAGGCCGAAGCGCTTGCCGTACCCCTCGGCCCACTCGAAGTTGTCCATCAGGGACCACACCAGATAGCCCCGCAGGTCGGCGCCGGCCTCGATCGCGGCGTGCGCGGCGCGGAAGTGGCCGTCGAGGAAGGCGATCCGCCGCTCGTCGGCGACGCGGCCGTCGACGAGCACGTCGTCGAAGGCGGCGCCGTTCTCGGTGATGATCAGCGGCGTGCCCGGATAGTCGCGGGAGAGCCTGACCAGCAGGTCGGTCAGCGCGGAGGGCACGACCGACCAGCCCATGGCGGTCCGCTCCTCCTCGCCCTGGACGAACGCGATGCCCTCGCTGCCCGGGTGCACCGGGTTGGCGGGCTGGCCCGCGCGCAGCTCGACGGTGGTCGGGCTGTAGTAGTTGACGCCGAGCAGGTCGATGGGCGCGCCGATGAGGTCGAGGTCGCCGTCGCGGACGAAGGACCAGTCGGTGAACCGGCGGGCGCGCTCGACGACGTCGGCCGGGTACTCCTTGCGCAGGACCGGGTCGAGGAAGATGCGGTTCTGCAGGCCGTCGATGTGCGCCACGGCCAGCGGGTCGTTCCCGCTGATCGGCGCCAGGTTGAGGGTGATGCCGACCTGCTTGGCCCCGGCGGCGCGCAGCTCGGCGGTCGCCAGCCCGTGGCCCAGCAGCAGGTGGTGGACGGCGGCGAAGGCGGCGCCCGGCTCGGTGCGGCCCGGGGCGTGGATGCCCGCGCCGTAGCCGAGGAAGGACGAGCACCACGGCTCGTTGAGGGTGGTCCAGGTCTCGACCCGGTCGCCGAGCCTGCCGTGGACGATCGCGGCGTACTCGGCGAAGCGCTCGGCGGTCTCCCTGCTGGTCCAGCCGCCGCGGTCCTCCAGGGCCTGCGGCAGGTCCCAGTGGTAGAGCGTCACGATGGGCGTGATGCCGTGCCCGTGCAGCTCGTCCACCAGCCGCTCGTAGAAGTCCAGGCCGCGGGGGTTGACCGGGCCGGAGCCGTCCGGCTGGATCCGCGGCCAGGCGATGGAGAAGCGGTAGGCCTGCATCCCCAGGTCGGCCATCACGGCCACGTCGTCGCGGTAGCGGTGGTAGTGGTCGCAGGCCACGTCACCGGTGTGGCCGCCGACGACCTTGCCGGGGGTGCGGGAGAAGGTGTCCCAGATCGACGGCCCCCGCCCGTCCTCGCTCACGGCCCCCTCGATCTGGTAGGAGGCGGTCGCCGTCCCCCAGACGAATCCCTTCGGGAAGGTGATGTCGCCCTTGCCCGCGGTCTCCTCGGAGATCCCCACGGACGTTCCTGTGGACAGGCTCATGCCCCACAGCCCCTTTCGCCTCGCCGTCAACCCCGCCTCGCCCCGAACGGCAGAGAGCGCTCTCACACAGCATTGTGGCAGCCGGACGCGCATGTCAAGGAGAGGTGTCCGGCAGTTGGGAGGGAACGGCGGTGAGGATTCGTTGACGTGAGGTCCATGCATCGTTACGGTCCTGCAACAGAGAGCGCTCTCTGCACCACTGTCCCTCTCCGGCGACTCCGTGCCGCCGGCAGCCCGGTACCCGAGGAGGTATCCGTGGGCTTCTCACCCCCCTTACGCAAAGTAATCGCCGCGGTGGCCGTCGTCGCGACGGCGGTGACCGCCCCCGTCGCCCTGGCCGGCCCGGCCCTGGCGGTGGACGTCGGTTCGGGCAGCTACGCCTCCGCCCGCCCGGCCGGCGCCGCGGGCCCGTCCGACTCCGACGGCGCCGCCGTCAGCCCGAAGGTCACCGGCCGGATGGCCGGGCGCGCCGTGCCCACCAACGACTGGTGGTCCTCCCTGGTCTTCCAGCGCTACGCGGGCAACCCGTACTCCGAGAACATGTACGCCCACCCGATGTCCTTCCACGCCAACGCCTCGGGCATCAGCGTCGGATACCCCGGCAACCCGGGGATCTCCTCCGACGGGCGCATGTACGAGCACATCCACCAGAGCGACCTCAACGTGGGCGTGGCGGGTCTGAACGCGCCGAGGACCGAGGTCGACGGCTGGGGCGACTGGACGGTCACCCCGCGCTGGAGTGACGGGACCCGCACGCTGCGGACCACGATCGGTCACGGCTCGCCGTACGTCTTCGCCGAGGTCACCGGCGGGAACGCGCTGGTGAACTTCACCGGCTCCACCACCGTCTGGCAGAACAGCGGGAATGTACTCGGAGTAACCGTCAACGGCCACGACTACGCGCTGTTCGCCCCCTCTGGCGTCACCTGGTCGCTGACCGGTACGGCCTCCGCCGGCGCCCCCGCGTCCTTCTTCTCGGTGGCAGCGCTGCCCGCCCGGGGAGCGCTTTCTCTATTTCAGAAGTACGCCTACTCGTTCGTCACCGACAGCCGGGTCAGCTGGTCCTACGATGCGGCGACGGCCCAGCTGAGAGCCACCTACACGGCTTCCACGGCCGCTCGGCAGGGCACTCAGACGGGAACTCTGCAAGCGCTCTATCGGCACCAGTGGGCGAACTCCGCCGACACGGTCACGGCGTACCGCTACGCCTCGCCGCGCGGTGAGATGCGCCTGCGCGAGGGCGCGTCGTTCACCACCACGGCGAAGTTCAACGGCGTGCTGCCCGCTCTGCCGATCGCGCCCGGCGCCGACCGGGCCAGGCTGCGGGCCGGCATCGACGCCGAGCTCAACGCGGCCGACCCCTACAAGGGCGCCACCGACACCTACTGGACGGGCAAGGCCCTGTGGCGGCTGGCGGCGCTGATCCCGGTCGCCAACCAGATCGGCTACACCGCGGGCAGGGACAAGGCGATCCAGCTGGTCAAGACGCGGCTGGCCGACTGGCTCACGGCGGGCTCGGGGGAGAGCTCGCGGCTGTTCGCCTACGACTCCGCCTGGAAGACGCTGATCGGCTATCCGGCGGGCTACGGCACCGACAGGGAGCTCAACGACCACCACTTCCACTACGGCTACTACGTGCTGGCCGGCGCCATGATCGCCCAGCACGACCCCGCCTGGGCCTCCGACTCCCAGTACGGCGGCATGCTGAAGCTGCTGGTCAAGGACGCGGCCAACTACGACAGGTCCGACACCCGCTTCCCGTTCCTGCGCAACTTCGACCCCTACGCCGGGCACGCCTGGGCCTCGGGCCACGCGGGCTTCGGGCACGGCAACAACCAGGAGTCGTCGTCGGAGGCGATGATGTTCAACGCCGCCGCCGTCCTGTTCGGCCAGGCCACGGGCGACACGGCGCTGCGCGACATGGGCATCTACCAGTACACCACCGAGCGCGAGGCGATCGGCCAGTACTGGTTCGACGCCTCCAACGCGGTCTTCCCCTCCTCCTACGGCCACGACACGGTGGGCATGGTGTGGGGTGCGGGCGCCAGCTACTCCACCTGGTGGACCGCGAACGCCGAGGAGATCCACGGCATCAACATGCTGCCGATCACCGGCGGCTCGCTGTACAACGGCGCCTGGAAGGCCGACATCCAGCAGAACGTCAACGAGCTGCGCGCCTCCAACGGGGGCCAGGAGACCGAGTGGCGCGACGTCATCTGGCAGTTCCTGGCGATGGCCGACCCGGCCACCGCGCAGTCGCTGTGGCTGGGCGCCGACCCCGCTCCCGAGGACGGCGACTCCAAGGCCCACGCCTACCACTGGATCTCCGCGCTGAACGCCTGGGGCACGCCCGACCACTCGGTCACGGCCGACGTCCCGACGTACGCGGTGCTCACCAGGAGCACGGGCAAGACGTACGTGGCCTACAACGTCTCCGGCAGCGCCGTCACGGTGCGCTTCTCCGACGGGCAGACGCTCTCGGTCCCGGCCAGGGCGATGGCCTGGCGCGGGCCGGCGGGCAGCGGGACGGAGCCGGGCAACGGCGGCGGCCCCAGCCCGAGCCCCACGCCCAGCCCCACCCCGACCGTCACTCCGACTCCGACCCCGACCCCGACTCCGACTCCGACTCCGACGCCCACCCAGCCCGGCGGGGTCGACGCCCGCTCCACCATCCAGGCGGAGAAGTACCAGGCGCAGTCGGGCACCATCGTGGAGACCACCACCGACACCGGCGGCGGGCAGAACATCGGCGCCATCGCCAACGGCGACTGGCTGCGCTTCGACGGCGTGAACTTCGGCGGCACCGCGGCCACCCAGTTCAGGGCCCGCGTCGCCTCCGGGGCCGGGGCCGGGATCAGCGGACTGGTCCAGGTGCGCCTGGACAGCCCCACGGCGGCCCCGATCGGCGACTTCGCCATCGCCGGCACCGGAGGCTGGCAGAGCTGGCGCACGGTCTCGGCGAACATCGCCGGCGTCACGGGCACCCACACCGTCTACGTAACCTTCAGCAGCGGGCAGCCCGCCGACTTCGTCAACCTCAACTGGTTCACCTTCGCGACGAGCTGACGCGGGTCGTGGCGCGGCACCCGCGACGGACTGACCGGGCCGTGCCACGACGCCGGACGACGGGCTGACCGGGTCGCGTCACAACGCTGCGCGACAGGCTGAGCCGGTCGCGCGGCACCCGCCGGGCGGGGGCCTTGCGGGCCCCCGCCCGATCGTTTTCGAGAGCGCTCTCATCCCTTTGGAGCGGCCTTTGGAACGTTGTTGAAATATCGAATTAGCAACTGCGTAACCGTAGGATCACAATCATTGACATCCCGCCCCCGGCCCACAAAGCTGCAGAGAGCGCTCTCACATCGGTGAGGGCGGCGGCCATCAAGGCAGATAACGCGGTCACGCGGTGGCCTCACGCGGACGTCGCGAGGTGGCCCGCCCGGCCCCCAGGCGGGGCCGGCCCGGCAAAGTAATGGAGGAAGGGTCCATGTCGCTCCTCTCTCATCCCGCACGCGTCGCCCTGATCGCGGGCAGCGTGGGCCTGGCGCTCGTCGCCGGCGGATGCGGCTCGTCCGAGCCGACCAGCACGGCGGGCGGCGACGGCGGCACGTCCGCCGAGTGCGCTCCGTACGCGGAGTACGGCAAGCACGAGGGTAAGAAGGTCTCGATCTACTCCCCGATCCGGGACGTCGAGGCCGACCTGTTCCAGCAGACCTGGGCGCCCTTCGAGAAGTGCACCGGGATGAAGATCAACTATGAGGGCACCGGCGAGTTCGAGGCCCAGATCCAGGTGCGCGCCGACGGCGGCAACCCGCCGGACATCGCCTTCTTCCCGCAGCCCGGCCTGCTGGAGCGCTTCGCCAAGGCCGGCAAGCTCAAGCCCGCCTCCGCCAAGGTCAAGGAGCTGGCCGACAAGAACTGGTCGGCTGACTGGACCAAGTACAGCACGATCGACGACGTCTTCTACGGGGCCCCGCTGGGCGCCAGCGTGAAGTCCTTCGTGTGGTACTCGCCGAGCATGTTCAAGGAGAGGGGCTGGGCGATCCCCAAGACCTGGGACGAGCTCATGACCCTCTCCGAGACGATCGCCGCCGGCGGTGTCAAGCCCTGGTGCGCGGGCATCGAGTCCGGCGACGCCACCGGCTGGCCCGCCACGGACTGGATCGAGGACGTCCTCCTGCGCGAGATCGGCCCCGAGGGCTACGACGAGTGGGTCGGCCACAAGCTGGCCTTCAACGACCCGAAGGTCGTCGCCGCGGTGGACAAGGTCGGCGCGATCCTGAAGAACGACAAGTTCGTCAACGGCGGCTACGGCCCGGTCAAGAGCATCGCCAGCACCGCCTTCCAGGAGGGCGGCGTGCCCATCACCGCGGGCAAGTGCGCGCTGCACCGCCAGGCCTCCTTCTACGCCAACTTCTGGCCCGAGGGCACCAAGGTGGCCGAGGACGGCGACGTGTTCGCCTTCTACCTGCCCGGCAACGACCCGGCCAAGAAGCCGGTGCTCGGCGCGGGCGAGTTCGTCGCGGCCTTCGCCGACCGGCCCGAGGTCCAGGCCGTGCAGGCCTACCTGGCCACCGCCGACTACGCCAACGCCCGGATGAAGCTGGGCACGTACGTCTCGGCCAACAAGGGCGTCGACATCGCCAACGCGCAGAACCCGATCGACAAGCTCTCCATCGAGATGCTCCAGGACCCGAACACGGTCTTCCGCTTCGACGGCTCGGACCTGATGCCGGCCGCGGTCGGCGCCGGCACCTTCTGGAAGGGCATGACCGACTGGATCAACGGTAAGGACACCAAGACGGTCCTCGACTTCATCGAGAACTCCTGGCCGAAGTCCTGATCCCGGACCTCTCCAGGCGTCCGGCTCCGCGCGCGGCACGGCGACCCCGCCGCTCCCGCCGCGGAGCCGGACGTCCCCTCACCGGCACGATCCCTCCCGGAGTTCTCCGATGAACCTGGATTTCGACTTCGCGGCGGAACAGCCGAAGCTCGTGCAGCTGCTGCTCGGCATCGTCGCGTTCTGCGCGGTGGTCGCGCTGCTGCTGCTCCTGCTCGACCGCGCGCCGATGCGGCAGCGGGCGCGGCTGCACGCGGCCATCCTGCTCGCCCCGGCGCTCATCCTGCTGGCGATCGGACTGGTCGTGCCGGCGGTGCGCACCACCATGCTGTCGTTCATGAGCGGCGACGGCGCCGCGTGGGTGGGGCTGGACAACTACATCTGGATGTTCACCCAGCCCGAAGCGGTGACGGTGCTGCGCAACACGCTCATCTGGCTCGCGCTCGTCCCCATCCTGGTGACGTCCGTCGGCCTGCTGTACGCCGTGGTGGTCGACCGCACCCGGTTCGAGTCGATCGCCAAGTCACTGGTCTTCCTGCCGATGGCGATCTCCTTCGTCGGGGCGGGCATCATCTGGAAGTTCGTCTACGCCTACCGGCCCGAGGAGAGCGACCAGATCGGGTTGCTCAACCAGATCGTGGTGGCCCTGGGCGGCACGCCCCAGCAGTGGCTGCTGGAGCCGCCGCTCAACACGCTGTTCCTCATCGTGGTGATGGTGTGGATCCAGGCGGGCTTCGCCACGGTGGTGCTCTCTGCCGCCATCAAGGGCATCCCCGCCGAGATCATCGAGGCGGCCAAACTCGACGGCGCCTCCCCGGTCCAGATGTTCTTCCGGGTGACGCTGCCGAGCATCCGCTCGGCCGTGGTCGTGGTGCTGGTCACCCAGTCGATCGGCACCCTCAAGCTGTTCGACATCGTCCGGACCATGACCGGCGGCCAGTTCGACACCAGCGTCATCGCCAACGAGATGTACAACCAGGCGTTCCGGTACGGCGAGACCGGCAAGGGCGCGGCGCTGGCCGTCTTCCTGTTCGTCCTCGTCACGCCGATCGTCGTCTACCAGATCCGCCAGCGCCGGGAGGCCGTCCGATGACGACCGTTTCGAGCACCGTCACGGTGACGCAGTCCGGAGCCAGGGGCGCCGCCCAGCGCGTCCGCCAGAGCCTGACGAGCAGGACCGCCGGCATCGTGGCGATCGTCATCGCGCTCCTGTGGACCACCCCGACCTTCGGGCTGTTCCTGTCGTCGCTGCGGCCCGAGGACCAGATCAAGACCACCGGCTGGTGGACGTTCTTCGCCGACCCGCAGCTGACCCTGGAGAACTACCGGCAGGTGCTGTTCAGCACCTCCTCGTCCTCCGGGCAGATGGCCAGCTTCCTGATCAACTCGATCGTCATCACGATCCCGTCGGTGCTGTTCCCGCTGGCCTTCGCCGCCTTCGCGGCCTACGCGCTGGCCTGGGTGCCCTTCCGCGGGCGCAACCTGATCTACATCGGCATCTTCGCCCTGCAGGTGGTCCCGCTGCAGATGGCGCTGGTGCCGCTGCTGTCGTTCTTCTCCGAGGGCGTCTCGGTGTTCGGAACGCAGATCATGCCCGCCTGGGAGCTGGAGGGCGCCTCCCGCTTCGCGCAGGTGTGGTTCGCCCACACCTGCTTCGCCCTGCCGCTGGGCGTCTTCCTGCTGCACAACTTCATGTCGGAGCTGCCCGGCGAGCTGATCGAGGCGGCCCGGGTGGACGGCGCCACCCACGGCGTGATCTTCCGGAGGCTGATCCTGCCGCTGGTCGCGCCCGCCCTGGCGGCTTTCGGCATCTTCCAGTTCCTGTGGGTCTGGAACGACCTGCTGGTCGGCCTGATCTTCGCCGGAGGCACGGCCGAGACCGCCCCCATGACGGTCCGGCTGGCCCAGATGGCCGGGACGAAGGGCAACGAGTGGCAGCGCCTGACCGCCGGGGCGTTCGTCTCGGTGATCGTCCCGCTGATCGTCTTCCTGTCGATGCAGCGTTACTTCGTCCGCGGACTGCTTGCGGGCAGTGTCAAGGGCTGATGCCGCCGCGGGCGCCCGGGCATGGGACCGGGCTCCCGTGAAGATCCACGACGTGTCCTCCGATGGACTATCGTCGTGCCAACCGAAGGTCTATCGGAGGCCCGCATGAAGCGCCCCACCCTGGAGGCGGTCGCCGCCCGCGCGGGAGTGTCCCGGGCCACCGTCTCCCGGGTGGTCAACGGCCACCCGACCGTCGCCCCCGACATCCGCGACGTGGTGATGCGAGCGGTGGAGGAGCTGGGCTACGTCCCCAACGCCGCCGCCCGCACGCTGGTCAACCAGCGCACCGACTCCATCGCCCTGGTCGTCTCCGAGTCGCCCACCCGGGTGTTCTCCGACGACCCGATGTTCTCCACCGTGATCCGCTCGGCCAGCGCCGAGCTGGAGGCGGCCGACAAGCAGGTCGTCCTGATGCTGACGGGGTCGGCCAGGAGCCACGCCCGGGTGGAGCGCTACATCGCCGGGGGCCACGTGGACGGCGTAATGATCATTTCGATGCACGGCGCCGACCCGCTGCCCGTCGCGGTCACCCGCATGCGCATCCCCGCCGTCTCCTACGGCCGGCCCGCCGTACCGGTGGACCTGCCCTACGTCGACAACGACAACGTGGGCGGCGCCGAGACGGCCGTGCGTCACCTGATCGAGGCCGGGCGGCGCCGCATCGCCACCGTCGCCGGGCCCCAGGACATGATCGGGGGCCAGGACCGCCTGGCCGGCTACCGCAACGTCATGCGCGGCTCCGACCACCGCTCGATCGTCGCGGTCGGCGACTTCACCCGCGAGTCCGGCGCCATCGCGATGCGCCAGCTCCTGGAGGACGACCCGAAGCTCGACGCCGTCTTCGTCGCCAACGACCTGATGGCGATCGGCGCGCTGCAGGCGCTGCGCCAGGCCGGCCGGCGGGTCCCGGACGACGTGGCCGTGGTGGGCTTCGACGACATCGAGGCGGCCCGCTACACCGAGCCGCCCCTGACCACGATGCGCCAGCCCGTCGTCGAGCAGGCCGCCGCCATGGTCCGTCTGCTGCTCGGCCTGACCACCGGCGGCCCGGCCGACCCGATCATGCTCCCCACCGAACTCGTCGTCCGCGAATCCGCCTGAGACCCGATCCCCGCACCCGGGCGGGTTGAAGCCGTCCGCGGCCGGATGGATCATTCAGTGCGGAGGTGATCGTGGCCGGGGTCGGATGGGACAGGATGACTGACGCCGATTTCGAGAACATCGGCGATCCCGCCGTGCAGGCCGAGATCCTGGCCGTCGGCGAGGAACTGCGCTTCCCCCCGCGCCGCAACCGCCGCAGGGACGAGGGGTGGGTCAGGGGCAGGGAGGGGAAGATCGCCTGGCGGCGCGGGTTGTCGGACCGGGCCGCCGCCCTGGCCGACGACCTGCCGGCCGGGCCGGACTACGCCGATCTCCCCGATGACGACGACCTCGTGGGCGAGCGGTGGTGGGAGGACCGCAGGCGGGCGTGGGACTACTACCTGATCTATCGCGACCCGACCCCGGCGGAGTACGAGGCCGCGCTCCGGCAGGGGGAGGCGATCAGCCGGTGGGTGGTGCGGATCCTGCACGTCTCCGACATGGTGCGCCTGCTCTGACGCCCGCCGTGTGCCGGTTACGGCAGGTCGAGGCCGAGCCGCTTGGCCACCTCGGCGCTCGACCAGCCCTGCGGCTCCGTGCCGGCCCGGTCGCGTTCGCCGAGGAGGGCGCCGTGCTCCTCCAGCAGGCGGGCGACGAGTTCCCCTTCGAGCCCCTTGCCCATCAGGGGGGTGATGAGGGCCACGAACCGCCCGTGGCGCGTGATGACCGCCGGTTTCCCCGAGTCGTTGATCTCCTGGATGACCTCGGCGGTCCTCTGGTTCAGGTCGCGCATCTTGTAGATCTGCATGTCCGCCCGGCCGATCCGTCGCTTCTTCGCCGTCATGGGCACCCCTGCGGGAGCGGGTGTAGTACATTTGTACTACAACTGCCCTCTCATCACGAGCTGATGCGCCGGCGGCGCGAGAGGACCGGGTGATGCACGCGTCCGGGATCGAGTTCTCCCCGTCGGTCGCCAATGACGTCTCCCACGCCTCCGACCTGCGCGCGGCCGCCCGCTGGCTGGTGGGGGCCAGCGCCACCGTCGTCGCCGCCCTGGTGGCGGGCCTGCAGCTGCGCGACCTGGACGGCCTGGACGACGTCGGCCCCTGGGCGGTGACCGTGGCCCTGACGGCCGTCCTGGGGACGCTGGCGAGCGTGGTCTGGACGCTCTACCGGGCGGCCGAGGTCCTGTCGGTGCCCCAGCGCAGCATCGACGAGCTGTCCGAGCTCGACCGCGAGGACCAGGGCGACTATCCGAACCCCCGCCTCGTCGCCCCGGCCACGGGCCTGATCCGCTATCTGGTGGTGGAGCGCCGCGCCGACCTGCTGGGCGCCTCCCGCGACGCGATCTGGCAGCTGACCCAGGACCACAACAAAGCCCATCGGGCGCTGCTGGCCAGTCAGCCGGTGGAGGCGGTGGAGATCGGCGGCCGCGTCTACGACCTGCGCTCGGCCGCCGACAGCGCCGCGCTGTCCAGTCTCGCGACGGACCTCGAACGGCGGGTCCAGCGCGTCGTCGACGCGGCCTCGGCCTATGAGACCCAGCGGCGCTACGAGCGCCTCGCCAGGGGCCTGCGGTGGGCCGGGGTGCCCTTCGTCGCCAGCCTCCTGGTCCTCACCTGGCTGACGACCCTGCCCCCGCGCCTGGCGCAGGTCACGACGCCCACCCCGATCGAGGTCCTGATGCCCGCCGGCATGCCCTGCGGCGGACGGACGCTGCAGGGCATGGCGGTGGGAGGGACGATGGACGCCCCGATCGTGGTGCTGCCCGCCCAGCAGGGGTGCCCCCCGCGCAAGCTGAGCGACACACGGGACCTCGTCGTCATCCCGCGGCCGGTGGAGGCGATCCCGCAGCCGACCGGATAGGCCCGGCCGGCGGCGGGACCGCGGCGCTTCCACTTACGGGGACTCCTCCCCGTGCCGCCTTGAGCACCCCGTCTCAGTGGCGTCGCTGCTCAGAGGTGAGGGGACGGTCCTCGGCGGGGTCGTGCCGGCGGGCCTGGGGGACGGGCGGGGCGGAGGGGTCCTGCGCCCCGGTGGCGGGCGGCGTCACGGACTGGTCGTACGGCTGCGCGACGGGAGGCGTCACGGACTGGTCGTACGGCTGCGCGGCGGGACGCCCGGTCGCCGGGTCGTACACGCCCGCCGACGCCGGGGGCTCGACCACCACGGTGTCGGCCGCGGCCGGGCGGTGGCCGCCCTCCAGGACCGCGCGGGCGTGGTCGAGGTGGGAGGCGGCGACCAGCACGTCGTAGCGGCCCGCGACGATGGCGCTGCGCGAGGCGAAGTCGCGCTTGCCGCCGGTGAAGAAGTGGTTGATGAACCCGAACGCGGCGCCCATCACCGCGCCCCACAGTCCCGCCCACAGCACGAGCACGATGAACGACATCGTGGTCGAGGTGAACAGGCCGAGGAACGCCCCGACCACGAGGCCGAAGACCAGGCCGCTCCCGGCTCCGGCGAGCGCCGCCCGGCCGTTGGTCATCCTGCCGGTGACGGTCTCCTCCAGCCGGAGGTCGCTGCCGACGATCGCCGTGTTCTCGACGGGGAAGCCCGCGTCCGAGAGGGCGTCGACGGCCCGCTGCGCGGCAAGGTAGTTGTCGTATCCGACCAGGGTCCTGCGGTCGACGACGACCGGTGTGTCCAGACCCACGGGTAGCTGTGCCATGTCCTTTCGCCCTTCCGAGTGAGAGTGACTCGGGGAAGCGGGCTACCCGGGGCGCCGGTGAGGATGCATGCCCCGCCGGGTTTTCCCGTCACCGGAGCCCCCGGCGCCCGCGCCCCGGGCCGTGCGAGGGTCCGGGACGCGGGGGCGCGGGGGCGCGGTGCGGGGAGCGGGAAGGGCGGCCGGGGACTACCAGCTCTGGTGGAGCGGCATGCCCTCGGTGTAGCCGGAGGAGCTCTGCACGCCGATCACCGCGCGCTCGTGGAACTCCTCCAGGGTGGAGGCCCCCGCGTAGGTGCACGAGGAGCGCAGGCCCGCCACGATCGCGTCGATCTGGTCCTCGACGCTGGGCCGGACCGGGTCGAGGTACATCCGCGAGGTGGAGATGCCCTCCTCGAACAGGGCCTTGCGGGCCCGCTCGAAGGGGGAGTCCTCGGCGGTGCGCAGCTTCACCGCCCGGGCCGAGGCCATGCCGTAGTTCTCCTTGTACCGGCGGCCGTCGGCGGCGGTGCGGGCGTCGCCGGGGGACTCGTACGTGCCGGCGAACCAGGAGCCGATCATCACGTTGGCGGCTCCGGCGGCCAGGGCCAGGGCCACGTCGCGGGGGTGGCGGACGCCGCCGTCGGCCCAGACGTGGCGGCCCAGGCGGCGGGCCTCGGCGGAGCACTCCAGCACGGCGGAGAACTGCGGGCGGCCGACGCCGGTCATCATCCGGGTGGTGCACATGGCGCCCGGCCCGACGCCGACCTTGAGGATGTCCGCGCCGGCCTCGACCAGGTCGCGCACTCCGCCGGCGGTGACGACGTTGCCCGCCGCGACCGGCACCCCGGGGTCGAGCGCGCGGACCGCCTTCAGGGCGGAGATCATCTTCTCCTGGTGGCCGTGCGCGGTGTCCACGACCAGGCAGTCGATCCCGGCCTCCAGCAGCTCCTTGGCCTTGGCGGCCACGTCGCCGTTGATGCCGACGGCGGCGGCGACGCGCAGCCTGCCCCGGTCGTCCACGGCGGGCGTGTAGAGGGTGGCGCGCAGCGCCCCGGTCCTGGTCAGGATGCCGACCAGGCGGCCGTCGCCGTCGACCACGGGGGCCAGGCGGTGGCGGCCCTCGTGGAGCCGGTCGAAGGCCTCGCGGGGGTCGAGCCCGGCGGGCAGGGCGAGCAGGTGGTCGGACATGACGTTGGACAGCTGGGTGTACATGTCCACGCCCTGGCAGTCGGCCTCGGTGACGACGCCGATCGGGCGGCTCTCTCCGTCGACGATGATGACCGCTCCGTGGGCCCGCTTGGGCAGCAGGCTCAGTGCCGCGCCCACGGTGTCGTGGGCGGTGAGGGTGAGCGGGGTGTCGTGGACCAGGTCGCGCCGCTTGACCCAGTCGACGACGTCGGCGACGACGTCGATCGGGATGTCCTGCGGGATCACGGCGATGCCGCCGCGCCGGGCGACGGTCTCGGCCATGCGGCGGCCCGCGACCGCGGTCATGTTGGCCACGACGATGGGGACGGTGGTGCCGGTGCCGTCGGAGGTGGACAGATCGACGGCGAGGCGCGACCCGATGGATGATCTCGAAGGGACCATGAACACGTCGCTGTAGGTCAGGTCGTAGGCCGGGGCCGTCTCATTCAGGAATCTCACGTGCAGCTACCTTATGCGGTGAATGGATATGGGGCTTCATTCCCCGTTTGCCCACCTCCCATGGGGGACAACTCGGTCCGCGCGGGGGTTAAGATCCGATTCGCGTGTTTTATCGGGGTGGCCATCAGGAGGCGCTGTGATCATTGTTGATCGACCGGAGACGCTCGTCGTGGGCCATGCCGTACGGACCTCCAACGCCGAGGAGATGGACCCCGCGCGGGCGAAGCTGCCGGCGCTGTGGCAGCGGGCGGGGGCTCCCGGAGCCTTCGCGTACGTGCCGGGCCGGGTGGACGAGAACCTGTACGCGGTCCTGACGGACTACGAGAGCGACCACCACGGTGCCTACACCCAGATCGTCGGGGTGGCCGTGCGCGCCTTCGCCGCGCTGCCCGAGGGCATGGTCGCGGTCCGGGTGCCCGCCGTCCCGGCGCTGAAGCTGGAGGCCCGCGGGCCGATGCCGGGCGCCCTCATCGACTCCTGGCAGCAGCTGTGGAAGCACACCGAGTCCGGCGGCACCCCGGCCCGCGCCTTCACCACCGACCTGGAGATCCACCACCCCGGAGGCGTGGACCTCCACATCGCGATCTTCCCGCCGATGCGCTGAGCGGCCCCGGGTCTCAGTCGTCGTCGTCCGGCGGCGGGTCGGGCAGCCGCCAGCAGGAGACGATCAGCGGAAGCACGAAGTGGGTCAGGGCCAGCGCCAGGAACAGATAGAGCATCGCCGACCCGGGCACGGTGTGCCCGCGTCCCTGGAACATGCCGTTGACCAGGAACACGACGGCCAGGGCGGCGAGGATCGTGGTCGTCGCCCGCTGGGCCAGCGCGACGGCGCGCAGCCGCTCGCCCAGCTGGCGCTCGTCCAGCTGTTGCTCGGCGAGCGCGGTGACGCCGCGGGTGGCGACGTTCATCAGCGTCACGGCCGGGAGATAGACCAGCCCCATGACCACCAGCAGGGTCAGGACGATCCAGCGCTGGGCCTCGGTCGGGCCCATCACCCATGCCACCACGGCGTTCACCCAGCTCAGCGCCAGAGCGAGCGCGGCGCCCGCGGCGAGCAGCCGCCGGCGCTCCCGCGTGGCGTACCAGGCGGGCAGCATGTCACGCTGCATCACCTCGGCCTGTGAGCGCTGCCAGCGCTCCTTCCAGCCGGTCATCACTTCACCTCGCTGCCCAGCCGGGGGAACGGCTTGAGGGAGAACACGACTTCCATGGGAACCTCGAAATACTCGGCGATGCGCAGGGCGAGGTACAGGCTCGGGCTGTACTCGCCGCGCTCCAGATAACCGACCGTCTGATAGTGCACACCCAGCGCCGCCGCCAGGTCCTTGCGTGAGATCCCGCGCTCGGCCCTGAGCATCGGGATGCGGTTGTACACCTCTTCCGCGGACATCGCAGCAGTCTCCCAGCCCGGGGGCCGCAGTCACGCGGCCTGCGTGGCGAGCTGCCGCTCGGCGAGCCGCGAGCCGGACTCCCGCCGGGTCATCCGGCGGATCAGGCCCGGCGCGAGCAGCATCCCGGCCACCGTCCAGGCGCCCAGCACGGCCGCGACGTACGGCAGGCGCCAGCTCCCGGCGATCTCGGCGACGAGCATCGAGTCGGGCAGGAACGCCGCGCGCAGGCCGAGCCCCTGCCAGTAGAGCGGGAACGCCTGCGCGACCCACTGGATCGCCTCCGGCATGGCCGTCACCGGGAACATGACGCCGGAGGGGACGAGCAGGAGCATCATCGGCAGGGCCACCATCCCGGCCCCGGACTTCGAGCTGGGCAGCAGGCAGCCGATCGCGGCGCCCAGCGGCACGACGGCGACGGTGCCCAGCACCAGCACCCACGCCAGCGTCAGCCAGTCCCGGGGAGGCGCGACGCCGCCCACGAGCACGGCCGTGGCCACCAGCAGCGCGCTCTGCAGGGCGATCTGGCACAGCACGGTCACCGCCCGCCCGGTGAGGTAGGCGGGGATCCCGCCGGGGACGGCGCGCAGCCGCAGCAGCGCCCCCTCCTCCCGGTCGGTGACCAGCGACAGCGGGAGGGTCATCAGCCCGTTGGAGAAGACGGTGAAGGCCAGGAACCCGGCCGTCATGAACGTCGCGTTGGAGACGTCGGTCCCCTTCACGGGCCGGTCTCCCATCCACAGCAGCATCAGGGCGAAGAAGCCCACGGCGCCGATCAGCGTGCCGATCAGCTCCCTGCGGTTCCTGAGCAGGTGCATGTGCTCGGCCCAGCCCCGCCGCATCCCGATACGCAGTGCCCTCATGTTCACGCCGCCCTCCCGATCAGCTCCAGATAGCTCTCCTCCAGCGACGGCCGGCGGATCTCCAGTCCCGGCACCGGCCCGTCGAACCTCCTGTGCAGCTCCCACGCCGACCGCGAGGGGTCCGGGGTGGACAGCACCCGCTCCCGCCCGTCCTCGATCCAGCGCACGCTCGACTGCGCCTGCACCTCCCGCGCCAGCTCGCCGGGGGTGCCGCAGACGGCGATGCGCCCGCCGACCAGGATCGCGGTCCGGTGCGCCAGCTTCTCGGCCTCGGCCAGGTCGTGCGTGGTGAGCACCACGGTCATGCCGTCGTCGGCCGCCAGGCGGGTGAGCAGCAGGTGGAACTCGTGCCGGGCCTGCGGGTCGAAGCCCGTCGTCGGCTCGTCCAGGAACAGCAGCTCGGGCCGGCCGATGATGCCCAGCGCGACGTCCAGCCGGCGGCGCTGCCCGCCGGACAGGCGGCCGACCTGCTGCCCGGCCTGCTCCGTCAGCCCGACGGAGGCCAGCAGCTCGCCGGGGTCGCGCGGCGCGTCGTAGAAGCGGCTCAGGTGGACGACGAGCTCCCGCACGCCCCACCGGGTGTGGTCGCGCCAGTTCTGCAGCACGATCCCCAGCCGGGCCCGCCAGTCGTCGCCCCCCTTCTCGGGGTCCGTCCCGAGCACGCTCACCTCACCCGCCGACCGCCTCCTGAAGCCCTCCAGGATCTCGATCGTGGTGGTCTTGCCCGCCCCGTTGGGGCCGAGGAGCGTGAAGATCTCCCCTCGCCGGATCTCCAGATCGACTCCGCGCAACACGTCGGCCGCGCCGTACCGCATCCGCAGGCCGCGCACACTCACCGCAGTACTCATGCGGATGAATGTAGTAGACCTACTACATTCGAATCAACTCCTATGACAGGAGAAGGCACATCTAAGACAGGGGTGCGGTACGGCCGGCGGGCGTGAACGACGAGACCGGGGCGTCCCCGGGCAGGTCAGCGGGGCGTCAGGACGATCGGGAAGGAGGTCACTCCGCGCACGAAGGCGTTGGGCAGGATGCGCGGGCCGCGGTCGTCGGCCCAGGCGGCCGAGCCGATCCGGCGCACGAACTCCTCGAAGAAGATCCGCAGCTCCAGCCGGGCCAGCGCCGCGCCGAGGCAGAAGTGGGTGCCCAGGCCGAAGGCGATGTGCCCGCCGGGGACGCGGGTGACGTCGAAGACGTCGGGGTCGGTGAAGACGGCGGGGTCGCGGTTGGCGGAGCCGTACATCATCAGGACCTGCTGGCCCTCGGAGATCTTCTGACCGGCCAGGACCGTGTCGCGGGTGGCGGTCCGGCACATGTTGAGGACGGGGGTGGTCCAGCGGATGAACTCCTCGACCGCCTCCCCGATCAGCCCCGGGTCCTCTCTCAGCAACGCCCACTGCTCCGGGTGCCGGATCAGCGCGTCGATCGCGGTGGCGATCACGGTCCTGGTGGTCTCCGCGCCGCCGTCCAGCAGCAGCAGCGCCTCGTTGGCCAGGTGCTCGTCGTCGTAGTCGGACCGCCCGGCCCACAGCGTGGTCAGATCGTCGTGCGGGCACCTGCGCCGCTCGGCGGCCAGTTCCAGCACGGCCGTGGCGAACTCGCCGGCCGCCACGGCCGCGTCGTGGGTGACGTAGCGCAGGCCGCCCCCGGCCACGATGGTCGTCTCCGACCAGTGGACCAGCTCCGGCCAGCGCTCGTCGGGGAAGCCCAGCAGCCAGCCGATCATCCGGCCGGGCAGCGGCGCGGCCAGCGCCGGCACGGCGTCCACGGTGCCCTTCTCCAGCGCCTCGTCGATCAGCTCGGTCACCACGGACCTGATCCGCTCGGTGTACTTCTCCGTGACGTAGCGCGGGGTGAAGCGCCGGTAGACCAGGCGGCGGCGCTCGGCGTGCTCGGGGTCGTCCATCCCGATCATCGACGGGTCGCTGGGCAGCTGCGGCCGGTAGCCGCCCGTGCTGGACCACAGCCTGCCGTCCCGCTCGACCGCCGAGATGTCGGCGTGCCGGGACAGGCCCCACAGACCGTTGCCCTCGTCGAAGTAGGCCGGGGCGTTCTCACGCAGCCAGGCGTAGAGCGGGCCGGGGTCCCCGGCGTACATGTCTCCGTCGAGCAGGTCGATCCTGGCCGCGTGGTCCATCGTGACTTCCTCTCAGGCGAGTACTCCCGACGCCCGTAGCCCGGCGGCGGTCTCCTCCGGCAGGCCCCATGCCGACAGGTCGGCCAGCCGGGTGGCGGGGGAGAGGTCCTGCTCGGGAACGCCCAGCAGCCGGGGCGCGGGCACGGGCTGCCGCACCCCGCCGACCTCGACGAAGGCGCCGCGCGCCTTGTTGTGCGGGTGGTCGCCCGCCTCGGACATCTCCAGCACGGGGGAGACGCACGCGTCCGAGCCGTCGAACACCGCCTCCCACTCGGCGCGGGTGCGGGACCTGAACGCCTCGGCCAGCCGTTCGCGCAGCGCGGGCCAGCCGGCCCGGTCGTTGCGGTCGGGCAGGTCGGAAAGGCCCATCAGGGAGACCATCTCGGCCCAGAACTGCGGCTCCAGCGCGCCCACCGCCATGAACTTGCCGTCGGCGGTCTCGTAGGTGTCGTACATGGGGGCGCCGGTGTCGAGCAGGTTGGTGCCGCGCGGGCCCCAGAAGCCGCTCTGCACGCCGTGGTAGAACATCGCGAACAGCGTCGCGGCCCCGTCCACCATGGCGGCGTCGATCACCCGGCCCTCCCCGGTCCGCTCCCGCTCCAGCAGGGCCAGCAGCACGCCGTAGGCCAGCATCAGGCCGCCGCCGGCGAAGTCGCCGAGGATGTTGATCGGCGGGGTGGGCTTGCCGCCCTCGCGGCCGAGCATGGACAGGATCCCGGAGATCGCGATGTAGTCGATGTCGTGCCCGGCCGTCGGCGCCAGCGGGCCGTCCTGGCCCCAGCCGGTCATCCGCCCGTAGATCAGGCGGGGGTTGACCCCGTGCAGGTCCGCCGGGCCGATGCCCAGCCGCTCGGCGACCCCCGGCCGGAAGACCTCGATGACCACGTCCGCGTTCGCGGCCAGGCTCTTGAACGCGGCGACCCCCTCGGGGGACTTCAGGTCCAGGCCGACGGTCCGCTTGCCGCGGTCCATGACGTCGGAGCGCGGCTTGTCCCCGGCGGCGGTCACGGCGGAGACCCGGTCGACGCGCAGCACCTCCGCGCCGTGGTCGGCCAGCATCATCCCGGCGAACGGCCCGGGGGCCAGACCGGCCAGCTCCAGTACGCGGATCCCAGCCAGCGGGCCCTTCCTGCTCACGTGATCCATGGCGTTCCCTCCGGGGTGCGCTCTCGAACTCTAACCGGGCACCCGGTAAACAAGCAATCGCTTGGTAGTGCGCGGCTCATCCTGCGAGGCCAGTAGAACAACATTCCACTCTCCCTGGCAAGACGCTCGGCGGGACGGGCGGGGCGTGTGGGAAACTTGCGGCTCGACGGATCGGGAGCTGGGGACCTGGGGGACGGGGCATGGCACATCCGCACGGGGGACGCGCGGTCGCCGGACGATACACACTCGTGCGCGAGCTCGGCCGGGGTGGCATGGGAGTGGTGTGGGAGGGCTACGACACGGTCCTCGACCGCCCGGTCGCGGTCAAGGAGGTCCTGCTCCCGCCGCACCTGTCACCGGCCGAGCACGAACGCCAGCTGACCCGCACCTCCCGGGAGGCCAGGACCGCGGCCCGGCTCAACCACCCGGGCATCGTGGCGGTCTACGACGTGGCCGAGGAGGACGGCCGTCCCTGGATCATCATGGAGCTGGTCAGGGCCCGCGGGCTCGACGAGGTCGGCTCACTGCCGACGCGCCAGGTCGCCCACATCGGCCGCCAGGTGCTGTCGGCGCTGCACATGGCCCACCAGGCCGGGATCATGCACCGCGACGTCAAGCCGAGCAACATCCTGCTCACCTCCGAGGGCCGGGCGGTGCTGACCGACTTCGGCATCGCCACCGTGGAGGGCGACGTCTCGCTGACCCAGACCGGCATGGTCACCGGCTCACCCAGCTTCCTGCCGCCCGAGCGCGCCACGGGCACGCCCGCCGGTCCCTGGTCGGACCTGTGGGCGCTGGGCGCGACGCTCTACGCGATGCTGGTGGGCCGGGCGCCCTTCGAGCGCAAGGACGCCATCTCCACGCTGGGGGCGCTGCTCACCGAGGAGGCCGACTTCAGCCGGGTGCCTGCGGAGATGTACGAGGTCCTGTACGGCCTGATGCAGCGTGAACCCGCGCACCGCCTCACCGCCGAGCAGGCCGACGCGCTGCTGGCCGAGGTGAGCGGGGACACGGTCACGACGGCCCGGCGGTCCGGGGTCCACCCCTCCGTCCTCACCGCCGCCGTCCCCGGGGCGGACGCGGCGGCCGGGCCGTCCCCGGCCGGGCGGTTCTCGACGGGGCAGCGGCTCCCGGCCGGGGACCTCCAGACCCGGCATCTTCCGGACGGCCCTCCCCGGACCGGGGACTCGATCGGGCCCTCCCCCCTCCGGCAGCCCACCGCGCCGGCCCACCCCGTCCGGGGCCGCGGCGCGGGACGGGCCGCGGCGCCCCGGCGCGGGCGCGGCCCGATCGCCGTGGTCGTGGCGCTGGCGGTGGTCCTGCTGGGCGCCGGCGCCGCGGGATGGATCATGTCGGCCGAGGACGGGCGGGTGGCCGCCGAGGCGGCTCCGGCCGCGGACGAGCCCGCCGCGGCCTCCGCCGAGGACGACGAGCCCGCCGCCGAGGAGCCGGAGGAGCCCGCCTCCCCCACGCCCGAGCCCAAGCCCACCAAGAGCAGCCGCCCGGCCGCCGCCAAGCCGGACCTGGCCGTCACGGAGAAGGACGACTGGTCCATCAAGCACCCCGCCGGCTGGCGGGCCCAGGCCCTGCCCGGCGGGGAGGGCGTGCGCTGGACGCGGCCCGACGGGGGCGCCTCCATGTCGGTGGAGGTCGTGCGCTCGATCGGCGACCTGGAGTCGGTGTGGTCGAACGCCAGGGCGGACACCGCGCGGAACAGCCAGATCATCACCCAGGAGTGGAACCGGGTCACCACCGCCTACGGCAGCGGGCTCGACTGGCGGCTCACCTGGCGCCCGCGGGAGGACGGCGAGACGGGTGAGAGCGGCGAGGTCGGCGAGGTCGGTGAGATCGACGCGGGCGGCGAGGCAGACGAGGCCGACGGGAGCGACGAGTACGGCGAGGACGCGGACTACGGCGGGAAAGCGGATTACGGCGGGGACGCCGGGTCGCAGGAGGACTCCTCCGGGCGGAGCTTCCGGGAGACGCGGCGCTTCATCGAGGTCGGCGACATCGCGGTGGTCCTGACCTGGGTGGTTCCCGCCGAGGAGGGGCCGGCCTCGGACGGCACGATGCGCTCGGTGTTCGACAGCTTCCAGGTGTGGCGCCGGGTGACCTGACGGGGATGCGGACATTACCTCCTCAAAGAGTTTTCAGGGGTTTAACCCACCCCTCCTGGCTTATGGGATATCGGGGATATAACGTTCTATGGACGATCTTTCCGGTCGAGAGTCCTGGGGGTGATGTTCTGTGACACGTACGACACAGATGTCGGAGCACCGGAGGGCAGTCGAGCGGATCAGGGAGTCCTACTCGGCGATCCCGCAGGACGCGCCGCCCCGGCTGGCCAAGGCCACCACCAACCTGTTCAGGTTCCGCAAGGGCGGCCAGGGGGCCGCGCTCTCCGCCAAGGACCTCGACCGGGTCATCGAGGTCGACCCGGTCACCATGACCGCCGAGGTCCAGGGCATGACGACCTACGAGCACCTGGTGGACGCCACGCTCCCGCACGGGCTGATGCCGTACGTCGTCCCGCAGCTCAAGACCATCACGCTCGGCGGCGCCGTCACCGGGCTCGGCATCGAGTCCACCAGCTTCCGCGACGGGCTGCCGCACGAGTCGGTCGAGGAGATGGAGATCCTCACCGGCGACGGCCGCATCGTCGTGGCGCGTGACGACAACGAGCACCGCGACCTGTTCCGGGCCTTCCCCAACTCCTACGGCACGCTCGGTTACGCCCTGCGCATCCGGATCAGGCTCAAGCCCGTGCAGCCGTACGTCCGGCTGACGCACATCAAGTTCACCGACGCGCACAAGTGCATGCTCGCCATGCAGGAGATCTGCGAGAGCCGCGAGCACGACGGGGAGCCGGTCGACTTCGTCGACGGCACGTTCTTCGAGCCGGGCGAGCTCTACATCACCGTGGGCCGCTTCGCCGAGCGCGCGCCGTACGTCTCCGACTACACGGGGATGCGGATCTACTACCAGTCGATCCAGAGCAGGACCCGCGACTGGCTGACGGTCCGCGACTATCTGTGGCGCTGGGACACCGACTGGTTCTGGTGCTCGCGGGCCTTCGGCGTGCAGGGGCCGCTGGTGCGCTCGCTGATGCCGCGCCGGTGGATGCGCTCCGACGTCTACCGCAGGCTCGTCGGCCTCGACCGCAGGTACGGCCTGATCGCCCGGGTGGACCGGTGGCGCAACCAGCCCATGCAGGAGTCGGTCATCCAGGACATCGAGGTGCCCGTCGAGCACGGGGCGGACTTCCTGGAGTTCTTCCACGCCAAGGTCGGCATGACGCCGGTGTGGATGTGCCCGCTCACCGCGGGCGGCCGCTGGCCCCTCTATCCGCTGGAGCCCGGGCGGCTGTATGTGAACTTCGGTTTCTGGGGGACCGTCCCGCTGCCCCGGGGGCAGTTCGACGGCTACCACAACCGCCTCATCGAGCGCGAGGTGCACGGTCTCGAGGGGCACAAGTCGCTGTACTCAACGTCGTTCTACCCCCGGGACGAATTCTGGCGTCTGTACAACGGTGACGCCTACTGGCCGGTCAAACGGGCCTACGACCCGGGCGGCCGGTTGCTCGACCTCTACGACAAGTGTGTGCGGGGGCGTTAAGGAGGTTCCTGCTGTGAAGCTCGCGGAAATATTCGACAAGGTCGTGGGATCGGGGACGGGCGTCCGTCTCGTCGCCTACGACGGCAGCAAGGCGGGCCAGGACGACGCGGACGTCACCCTCGAGGTGAGGTCCCCGGCCGCGGTGGCCTACCTGGCGCAGGCCCCGGGCGAACTGGGTCTGGCCCGCGCTTATGTCTCCGGGCACCTCGACGTACACGGGGACATGTACACCCTGCTGTCACGCATGTGGTCGCTCACCATCAACGACATCCCGATGAACGAGAAGGTCGCGGCGATCCGCGCGCTCGGGATCAAGCCGCTGCTGACGCGGATGCCGCCCCCGCCGCAGGAGATGCGGCGCAGCATGATGGCCAAGCTGGGCAGCAGGCACGCCAAGAAGCGCGACGCCGAGGTCATCCACCACCACTACGACGTCTCCAACACCTTCTACGAGTGGGTGCTCGGCCCCTCCATGGCCTACACCTGCGCGGTCTTCCCCTCCGAGGAGGCCTCGCTGGAGGAGGCGCAGTTCGCCAAGTTCGACCTGGTGGCCAGGAAGCTCGGCCTCAAGCCGGGCATGCGGCTGCTGGACGTGGGCTGCGGCTGGGGCGGCATGGCCATGCACGCCGCCCGCGAGTACGGGACGAAGGTCCTGGCGGTCACCCTCTCGCGCCAGCAGGCCGAATGGGGGCAGAAGGCCGTCGCCGAGGCCGGCCTCGGCGACCTGGTCGAGATCCGGCACATGGACTACCGCGACGTGCGGGAGACCGGCTTCGACGCGGTCAGCTCGATCGGCCTGACCGAGCACATCGGCAAGGAACAGCTGCCGTTCTACTTCCGGTTCCTGTACGGCAAGCTCGTCCCCGGCGGACGGCTGCTCAACCACTGCATCACCCGGCCGACCGGTGTGGAGAAGACCCTCAACGCCGGCGGTTTCATCAACCGCTACGTCTTCCCCGACGGGGAGCTGGAGTCGGTCGGCTATCTGATCCGCCAGATGGAGGACCTCGGCTTCGAGATCCGCCACGAGGAGAACCTCCGCGAGCACTACGCGCAGACCCTGCGCCACTGGTGCGCCAACCTGGACGAGCACTGGGACGAGGCCGTGGAGGAGGTCGGCCAGGGCACCGCCAGGGTCTGGCGGCTCTACATGGCCGGCTGCGTCGTCGGATTCGAGCGCAACAAGATCCAGCTCCACCAGGTGCTGGCCACCAGACTCGACGCCCAGGGCGGGGCCCACATGCCGCTGCGCCCCTCGCTCGACTGGCCCTGACCGGCGTCCGGACCCTGACCGGTAGCCGGATCCGGCCGGCACCGCCGCCGTCGTGCGCGAGAGCCGCGGCCGTCCCGCCCCCGCACGGGCGGACGGCCGCGGCCCTCTTCTTCAGGCGGCCATGATCGGGTCGGTGTCGTCGGCCGCGACCCAGCGGCCCCTGCCCAGGCGCTTGGCGGAGTACATCGCGGCGTCGGCGGCCCGCAGGATCCCCGGGGCCGTGGCACCGGGACTCGCGCCGTCGTGGACGGCGATGCCGACGCTGGCGCCCACGGACAGCCGGTGCCCCCGGAACAGGGTCGGCGTGGAGACCTCGTGCAGGACGCGCTCGGCCAGCTCCACCGCGGCCTGAAGCGGCCTGTCCCGGCACAGCAGGACGAACTCGTCGCCGCCGAGCCTGGCCGCCAGGTCGCCGTCCCCGGCCAGGGCGGACAGGCGGCCGGCGACCGACAGCAGGACGGCGTCCCCGGCGTCGTGGCCGTGGGTGTCGTTGATCTCCTTGAAGCCGTCGAGGTCGAGGTAGAGCACGGTCACCCCGGAGCGGGCGTCGTCCACGGCCAGCTGCAGGGTGTCGTTCAGGACCGTCCGGTTGGCCAGGCCGGTGAGGGGGTCGTGCCGCGCCTGGTAGGCGAGCTGGGCCTGCATGCGCTCCTGCTCGCGGACCGCTCCGGTGAAGCGGGCCAGTACGAAGGCCGCGCAGGCCGCGCTGACGGCGATGGTCAGCACCTCCTGCTCGCTGAAGCCCGCGTACCTCAGGGCGAGGGTGGGCGTGCCCAGCAGGGCCAGCCCGAGGAAGACGACCCGGGCCGGGTGCAGGGTGTGGACCCGGGATCCGGAACGGGTCAGCTCGGCCCGGCCGGGATGCAGCGCGGCCGTGACCAGCACGGCGTGGCCGAGCAGCAGTCCGGCGCCGAGCTTCTCCACGTACGTGTAGTCCATCACGTAGGGCAGCAGGTTGTAGCCGAGGTCGACGGCCAGATAGACGAAGACCGCGGCGAGCAGCAGGCGGGTGGGGGCGCCGCGTTCGCCGGGGGACAGGGTGAGGAACAGCGTGGCCGCGAGCAGGACGATGTCGCCGACCGGATAGAGGGCGGGGATGATGGCGTCGTCGAGGCCATAGCCCAGGAGCGGCTGGATCAGGAACTGCCAGGAGGCCAGCCCGGCCACCGTGGTGAGGGTCAGCGCGTCGAGCACGCCCCCGCGCAACCGGCCGGGCGCCCGGCGGCGGGCCATCAGCACCAGGGCGGTGGCGATCAGGGGATAACCGCCGAGCCAGAACGCGTCGCTGATCCCGACCGGGGGCACCTGGCCGGTGGTCAGCAGGAAGCCCATCTCGATCGAGTCACCGGTCAGCCAGAGCGTCTGGGCGAGGGCGATCAGCAACCACGGTCGCCGGTCCCCGTCGGCCACGACCCGCAACGCCGCCCACCAGGACAGGGCGCAGATGACCCCGTACAGGGAGAAGTACATGATCTCGCCGGCCGTCGTCGCGTACACGACGGCGGTCACGGCGGCGATCGCGCCCGCCACGCCCAAAAAGGCCCATGCTCTTCCGGCTGCCATGCCCGTCCATCGGCAGCCACGACCTCGACCTGAGCGGAATCCGCCTCTGTGATCGCGTTCACAGACGCCCGGGCCTCACCCCCTCGCCCGCCGGCTCCCTTCCTCCGGCTCCCTTCCTCCGGCGCCGGTACGGCGGGCCGGGACGCGGAGGTCTCCGGCGCCGCCGTACGGCGAGCGGGAAGCTAGCGGAGCTCGCGCTTGAGGATCTTGCCGGTGGCGGTCATCGGCAGGGCGTCACGGAACTCGACGATCCGCGGGTACTTGTAGGCCGCCATGTTCTCCTTGCACCACCCGACCAGCTCCTCCTCGGTGACGGTCGCGCCCGGCGTGCGGATGATGTAGGCCTTGACCTCCTCGCCGTGCGAGTCGTGGGAGACGCCGACCACCGCGGCCAGGGAGACCTGCGGGTGGGTCATCAGGACCTCTTCGAGCTCACGCGGGTAGACGTTGAAGCCGCCCCGGATGATCATGTCCTTGGCCCGGTCGATGATGGCGTAGTAGCCGTCGGAGTCGCGCGTGGCGATGTCGCCGGTGCGGAACCAGCCGTCCTTCATCACCTCGGCGGTCGCCTCGGGCCGGTTGTAGTAGCCCTTCATCACGTTGTGGCCGCGGATCGCGATCTCACCCGGGCCCTCGCCCTCGACCGTGTTCCAGTCGCTGTCGATCAGCTTCATCTCCACGCCCCAGACCGGCGTGCCGATGGTGCCCGCCTTGCTGGGCCTGCCGACCTGGTTGAAGCTGGCCACCGGGGAGGTCTCCGACAGGCCGTAGCCCTCCAGGATGCCGACCCCGAAGGTCGTCTCGAAGTCCTTGAGGACCTCGACCGGGGAGGACGCGCCGCCGGCCACAGCGACCCTGAGCGAGGAGGGCACCTCGTCGCCGTCGGCGTGGATCTTCGTGAGCATGGCCCAGTACATGGTCGGCACGCCCGCGAACAGCGTGACGTTCTCCTGGCGCATCAGCTCCAGCGCGGGGCCCGGCTCGAAGCGCGGCATGAGCACGATGGTGCCGCGGCGGCGGAACCCGGCGTTCATGATCACGGTCTGGCCGAAGGAGTGGAACAGCGGCAGCACCGCCAGGTAGGCGTCCCCGCCCTCGCTCCGCGGGAACATCTCGTCCGAGACCATGGCGTTCATCAGCATGTTCTGGTGGCTGAGCTCGGCGCCCTTGGGCTGGCCCGTGGTGCCGCTGGTGTAGAGGATCACCGCGGTGTCGTCCGGGGCGGTCTGCACCGTCTCGAACTCGCCGGAGACGCCGTCCAGCGCCGCCCAGATGGTCTCGCCGTACTCCGACTCGGTGGCGAACGGCGTGGCCGGCAGCACGAAGAGGTGCTCGGTCCCCGCGGCGCCCTCGAAGCCGGCCTTGCCCCGCTCGCCCAGCGGCAGTTCGGGGGAGCCCTCGAAGCAGAACAGCGCCTTGGCCTCGGAGTCCTCCAGGTGGTAGGTGATCTCGCGGGACTGGAGCAGGACGTTGAGCGGCACCACCGTCGCCCCGGCCTTCAGGATGCCGAAGTAGACGAAGGGGAAGTAGGGAAGGTTCGGGCAGGCGAGCGCGACCTTGTCACCCTTGCGGATCCCCCGCGAGACCAGCAGGTTGGCAACCTGGTTCGCGACGGTGTTGACCAGGGAGTACGGCAGACGCAGCTCACCGAAGACGAGAGCGGTGCGGTCTGGGGCCTCCCGGGCGCTGTCCTCCAGCACGATCGACAGGTTGAGCATGGATGGGTCCTCCGTCCGAACAAACTCTGACCCGCTCATCCTGGCAGGCGGGACATACCAACCGGTAGGTAGCCCAGATTACAAATTGACGGGTAAAGCGGAGGCGAGTAAGCAGGTAAGAGCCCGCTTATCGGGGAGGCGAGCTGACCGTCTGGACGAAGGAAGGGTCAGTGAGCATGGAGTACGACTACGTGATCGTGGGCGCCGGCTCGGCGGGGTGCGTCCTCGCCAACCGGCTGTCGGCCGACCCGGGAGTCCGCGTCGCGCTGGTCGAGGCGGGCGGGTCCGACAGGAAGCTGGAGATCCGCATGCCCGTCGGGTTCGCCAAGCTGTTCAAGACCCCGTACGACTGGGACTTCACCACCGCCAAGCAGCCGGAGATGTCCGGCCGGGAGCTCTACTGGCCGCGCGGCCGGGTGCTGGGCGGCTCCTCCTCGCTCAACGCCCAGATGTGGGTCCGCGGCCACCGCGCCGACTACGACGGCTGGGAGGTCCCCGGCTGGTCCTATGACGAGGTCCTGCCGTACTTCCGGCGGGCGGAGCACCGCGTCGGCAGCAACCGCGGCGAGGTGTACGGCACCGACGGCCCCATCCACATCTCCGAGCTGCGCAGCCCCAACATCACCACCGCCGCGTTCCTGACGGCCTGCGGGGAACTCGGGATGACCCGGCTCGACGAGCTGAACGGCCCCTCCAACGAGGGCTACTGCCCGACGCCCGTCACCCAGGACCGCGGCCGGCGCTGGAGCGCCTGCGACGCCTACCTCAGGCCCGCGATGAAGCGGCCCAACCTGACCGTGATCACCTCCTCGCAGGTGAACAGGATCCTCATCGAGGACGGGCGCGCGGTCGGCGTGGAGTACGACGGGCCCACCGGAGGTGCGGGCGGGACGGGCGGTGTGGGCGAGCCGGGCGGGGCGGCCGGGACGGGTGAGCCGGGCGGCGGCACGGTGCTGCGCGCGAGCCGGGAGGTGATCCTGTCGGCCGGGGCGATCGGCTCGCCGCACCTGCTGATGCTCTCCGGCGTCGGGGACGCCGGGGAACTGCGCGCGCAGGGGGTGGAGCCGGTCCACGACCTGCCCGAGGTCGGCCGCAACCTCCAGGACCACCTGGCCTCGGGCGTCATCCTGCACTGCCCCCGGCCGGTCACGCTCGCCGGCGCCGACTCCGTCACGAACCTGCTGCGCTTCCTGGTCGGCCGGCGGGGCATGCTCACCTCCAACGTCGGCGAGGCCGTCGCCTTCATCCGGACCACGCCCGACGAGCCCGCCCCGGACATCGAGCTGATCTTCGCCCCGGGGCCGTTCATCGACCACGGCATGACGCCGCCGTCCGGCCACGGCCTGACCATCGCCTCGATCCTGCTGCAGCCCGAGAGCCGCGGCCGGATCTCCCTCAACGGCCGGGAGGTGGTGATCGACCCCGGTTACCTGGCGGCCGAGGTGGACGTCCGGCGGCAGATCGCGGGACTGCGCAGGGCCAAGGAGCTGTTCGCCACCGCCGCCCTGAAGCCGTTCGCCGGCCCGCCGATGGACCCGTACTGGGGGGCGGAGACCGACGAGGAGCTCGCCCGCTGGATCCGCGAGCGCAGCGAGACCCTGTACCACCCGGTCGGCACCTGCCGCATGGGCGCCGACGAGGAGTCCGTGGTCGACCCCTTTCTGCGGGTGCGGGGTGTCGCGGCGCTGCGCGTGGCCGACGTCTCGATCATGCCGGTCATCAACCGCGGCCACACCCACGCCCCCGCCGTCATGATCGGCGAGAAGGCGGCCGACCTGATCACGGAGGGACAGCGGGCCTCGTGGGCGAAGCGTGTGTCGTGACTCACACTTGACGTAAGTAATCACTTGCAGAAACCTGGGTTAATGACCGCGAGTGTGACGGACATCGACCTGTCGCAGATCCCGTTCTGGGCTCTCCCTCAGGCAGAGCGCGCGGACGCCTTCCGGCGGCTGCGCCGACTGGACCGGCCCGTCTTCGTCAAGGAGAACAAGGTCCCCTTCGTCGGGCACGGGCCCGGGTACTACGCGCTGGTACGGCATGCCGACGTCGCCGAGGCCAGCAGGAACGCCGGGGTCTTCAGCAGCGAGCCGACGGCCAACAGCATCGTGGACATGCCCCGGTGGATGGCGGTCTACTTCGGTTCGATGATCAACATGGACGATCCCCGGCACGCGCGGCTGCGCCGGATCGTCTCGCGGGCGTTCACGCCCCGGATCCTGTCCAAGATGGAGGAGGACCTCCAGAGCGCGGCCACCCGGATCGTGGACGAGGCGATCGCGCGGGGCCCCGGCGACTTCGTCACCCAGATCGCGGCCCGCCTCCCGGTCCAGGTCATCTGCGACATGATGGGCATTCCCGCGGCGTACCACGACCGGGTGCTCCGGGCGACCAACATCATCCTGGGCAACGCCGACTCCGAGTACACCGGCATCGAACCCGAGTTCAAACGCTGGAACGTGGCCCGCGGCCTGGTCAAGCTGATGAGCGCCGGGCGCTCGCTCAACCACCTGGCCGCCCGGCTCGGCCGCGAGCGGCGGGGGAACTCCAACGGGGACCTGACCAGCCTGCTGGTCAACGGCGAGGAGTCGCTGACGCCCCAGGAGCTCGGCTCGTTCTTCATCCTGCTCGTGGTCGCCGGCAGCGAGACCACCCGCAACGCCATCTCCCACGGGCTGAAGCTGCTCACCGACCACCCCGAGCAGCGGGAGCTGCTCCTTTCGGACTTCGAGGGCCGCATCGGCGGGGCGGTCGAGGAGATCATCCGCTATTCCACCCCGGTCATCCAGTTCCGCCGCACGCTCACCCGCGACCACTCGATGAACGGCATGGACTACCGCGAGGGCGACAAGGTCCTGCTCTTCTACAACTCCGCCAACCGCGACGAGAGCGTCTTCACCGACCCCGACGTCTTCGACATCACCCGCCACCCGAATCCCCACGTGGGCTTCGGCGGCCCCGGCCCGCACTACTGCCTTGGCGCCCACCTGGCCCGCCGCGAGATCACCGTGATGTTCCGCGAGCTGTTCACCCGCCTGCCGGAGATCCGCACCACCGGCGAACCCGACTATCTGCTGTCCAACTTCATCAACGGCATCAAGCACCTGCCGTACATCGCCGTGGGGGCGGCTCCGTGATCGGCTCGTCTCCTGTTCTCCGGCGCCGCCCACCTTCCTCCGGGTGTCCGGCCTGCCGCAGGGTGCCAAGCTAGTGTTAGGTTCACGGGCATGGAGATCAAGACGGTCACGGCCAACGGGATCGACTTCGGCTACCTGGAGATGGGGGAGGGGCCGCTGGCCCTGTGCCTGCACGGCTTCCCCGACACCGCCCACACCTGGCGGCACCTGATGCCCGAACTGGCCGCGCGCGGGTACCGGGCGGTCGCGCCGTTCATGCGGGGGTACGCGCCCACCTCGATCCCCGGCGACGGCGTCTACGAGCCCGGGGCGCTGGTCGCCGACGCCTGCGCGTTGCACGAGGTGCTCGGCGGGGACGGCGACGCGGTGCTCATCGGGCACGACTGGGGCGCGTTCCCGGTGTACGGCGCCACCGCCTTCGCCCCGGACCGGTGGCGCAGGGGGGTCGCCATGGCGGTGCCCCCGCCGGCCGCGATGCTGACGCGCTTCTTCGAGTACGACCAGCTCAAGCGCTCCTTCTACGTCTTCCTGTTCCAGACGCCCCTGGCCGAGACGGCCGCCGCCGGGGAGGGGTTCATCGAAGGGCTGTGGCGAGATTGGTCGCCGGGCTACGACGCCGCCGAGGACGTCGCCCACGTACGGCGGAGCCTGGGGGAGCCGGCGAACCTGGCCGCGGCGATCGGCTACTACCGCGCCATGCTGGGCACCGTGCCGCCGAGCGGCCGTTACGCCGCCGAGCAGGCCGCGACCGGCGGGGACGTCCCGATCCTCTACCTGCACGGGAAGCGCGACGGCTGCCTGGACCCGGGCCTGGCCGTGACGGCGCCGCATTTCCTGCCGAAGGGGTCCAAGGTGAAAGTGATCGACGAGATGGGCCACTTCCTCCATCTGGAACGGCCCGAGGAGGTGAATCGGCTCGTTCTGCACTGGTTGGAACAGTGACCGTATGGCAGGATCGGCAAGAAACCGAACTTGGTTCTAATGGAGGCTGGCGTGACGGTTTCGCAGGCGGGTACGGGGCTGCCCGAGATCGACCTGTCCGACATCGATCTCTCGGACGTCGCCTTCTGGGAGCGGCCGATGACCGAGCGCGAGTCCGCCTTCGCCGTACTGCGCGCGCAACCGCATCCGATCCGCTTCCCCGAGCCGGAGATCAGTTTCGCCCCCGCGGGCCCGGGTTACTACGCCCTGGTCAGGCACGCCGACATCATCGAGGCCAGCCGCAACCCCGAGGTCTTCTGTTCGGGCAGGAGCTCGACGAGCATCCACGACCTGCCGGTCGAGTTCAACGAGTACTTCGGTTCGATGATCAACATGGACGACCCGCGGCACGCGCGTCTGCGCCGGATCGTGTCGCGGGCGTTCACCCCGAAGATGATCAAGCAGTTCGAGGACGACGTGCAGTCCGAGGCCACCCGGATCGTCGACGACCTCATCGCCGAGGGGCCGGGCTGCGACTTCGTCACCGAGGTGGCGGCCAAGCTCCCCCTGAAGATCATCTGCGACATGATGGGCATCCCCGAGGAGCACTACCAGACGGTCTTCGAGGCCTCCAACGTCATCCTGTCGGGCGGCGACCCCGAGTTCATCGACGACGTCAGCCGCGCGGCCGAACTGCTCCTGGGCGCCGGCCAGCGCCTGCAGGACCTGGTCGTCTCCCTGGCCGACGCCGGGGGCGACAATCTCATCACCTCGCTGACCAGCGCCAACATCGACGGCGAGAAGCTGACGATGCAGGAGCTCGGCTCGTTCTTCATCCTGCTGGTGGTGGCGGGCAACGAGACCACGCGCAACGCCATCTCGCACGGCCTGCACCTGTTCACCGAGAACCCCGATCAGCGGGCGCTGCTGGCCGAGGACTTCGACGGCCGCATCGCCGGCGCGGTCGAGGAGATCGTCCGGCTGGCCTCCCCGGTCGCCTGGATGCGCCGCACCGTGACCCGCGACCACGAGATGAACGGCACCCTCTACCGCGAGGGCGACAAGGTCCTGCTCTACTACTGGGCCGCCAACCGGGACGAGGCCGTCTTCACCGACCCCCACCGCTTCGACATCCTGCGGACCGAGGGTCCGCACGTGGGCTTCGGCGGTCCCGGCCCGCACTTCTGCCTGGGCGCCCACCTGGCCCGACGGGAGATCACGGTGATGTTCCGCGAGCTGTTCACCCGGCTGCCGCAGATCCGCTCCGCCGGCGAGCCCGACCGCCTGCGCTCCAGCTTCATCAACGGGATCAAGCATCTGGCGTGCGAGTTCTAGGTGACGCATTGACGTAAGTCTTTGCTTGCGCAAAGACTTACGTCATGAGCGTGACGCCAGCCGAGCGGAGGCCGATCCTCTCCGCCGACGACTTCGACCTGTCGGACTACGACTTCTGGGCCCGGCCCATGGCGGAGCGGGAACGCGCCTTCCGGCTTCTGCGCGGCCTGGAGCACCCGGTCTTCTACGCGGAGCAGGAGGTCCCCTTCGCCCCCGCGGGACCCGGGTACCACGCCCTGGTCAAACACGCCGACATCCTGGAGGCCAGCCGCAACCCCGAGGTCTTCTGCTCGGGGGACGGCGGCGCCACCAACATCCCGGACATGCCGCCGGAGTTCACCGAGTACTTCGGCTCGATGATCAACATGGACGACCCCCGGCACGCGCGCCTGCGCCGGATCGTGTCGCGGGCCTTCACCCCCAAGATGATCAAGCAATTCGAGGCCGACGTCGACGCGGCGGCCGTGCGGATCGTGGACGACCTGCTCGCCGAGGGGCCGGGCTGCGACTTCGTCACCGAGGTGGCGGCCAAGCTCCCCCTGAAGATCATCTGCGACATGATGGGCATCCCGGAGAAGGACTACGGCTTCGTCTTCGACCGGTCGAACATCATCCTGGGCGGCTTCGACCCCGAGTACGGCGGAACCGACGTGGACAGCATCGCGGAGAGGCTGCTCATGGCCGGGCTGGAGCTGAACCAGCTCGTCCAGGACCTCGGCGCGCACCGCACCGAGCATCCCACCGCGGATCTCACCTCCTCGCTCGTCAACGCCAACATCGACGGGGAGCGGCTCACCGCCCAGGAACTGGGCTCGTTCTTCATCCTGCTGGTGGTGGCGGGCAACGAGACCACCCGCAACGCCATCTCCTACGGCCTGCGCCTGCTGACCCAGAACCCCGACCAGCGCGCGCTCTGGCTGTCCGACATCGACGGTCACGCCCCGGGCGCGGTCGAGGAGATCGTCCGGCTGGCCTCCCCGGTGAACTACATGCGGCGCAAGGTCACCCGCGACCACGAGATGAACGGCACCCTCTACCGCAAGGGGGAGAAGGCGGTGCTCTACTACTGGTCGGCCAACCGGGACGAGGCCGTCTTCACCGATCCGCTCCGGTTCGACATCCTGCGGACCGAGGGTCCGCACGTGGGCTTCGGCGGTCCCGGCCCGCACTTCTGCCTGGGCGCCCACCTGGCCCGACGGGAGATCACGGTGATGTTCCGCGAACTGCTGCGCCGCGTCCCCGGGATCGAGGGACACCGGCCCGAGCGGCTCTACTCCAGCTTCATCAACGGCATCAAGCACATGGAGTGCGTCTTCTGACGCGCGGCGGACGCCGTACGGCACGGGACGCCGGGCGGGCGCGACCGGCGCCCGCCCGCGCGGGTCCTCAGCCGCCGGTCGTCTTGATCCCCTTGAAGACGGTGTTGACGTCGGGCAGCAGCTCCTTGACGTCCCCCGGCACCGACATGTAGACGATCGAGGGCAGATCGGCCCCGGTGCTCACGGCCGCCACGACGACGGTCGTCTTCGTCTCACCCGAGGTGATCTCGTAGGCGGCGAGCTGCGCCGGCAGCCCGCCGACCGAGAGGGTCTGCTGGGCGGTCTTGCGGGCGGTGTTGCCCTCGGGGAAGAACTTCTTGCGGGCGGCGAGCGTCACCGCGTTGATCACCGGGGCGAGGTTCTCCGGCGAGGTGTAGCGGCTCTTCAGGCGGGGCGAGAGCGGGCCCGACATCACCTCCGCGTACTGGGCCTTGCCGGAGGCGTCCTGGCCCGCGGGAGCGTACTGGCGGGTGCTGAAGCCGTACGTCGTGGTCAGGTTCGGGCGGGTGTCCTGCTGCCACGGCGTGCCGAGCCGGGGGAGGGTGAGCGACGCGTTGGTGTCGGTGATCGTCCCGGCGACCGGCGAGGCGTCGCCCTTGTAGCGGGGCAGGCGGCCGATCGTCCGCGGCTTGGCGGTCTTCTTGGTGGCCGAGGGCGCGGGCGTGGGGGCCGGGGCGCTCTCTTCGGCGGAGGCCAGCGGCCCGGCCAGGAACGCCCAGAGCACCACGCCGACCAGCGCGATCACCGCCGACCCGGCGAGAGCGAAGATCCAGACGGGCTTGCCCGGCTCGTCGAGCTCGTCGTCCTCGCCGATGGCCTGGTAGTTCTCGCCGAAGACGGTGTTCCACAGCTCCTGCTGGCGCTCCGGCGGCGGGGTCTTGGGCCCGCTGATCTGACCGGCGGTGACGAACGGCCGGTTGGGGTCGGAGGGGTCGCGGCTCAGGTGGCCGCCCGGCGGGATCTGCTGCCCCTGCGGGCCGCCCGGCATGCCCTGGCCGGGGCCGTTGTGACCGGGACCGTTGTGCCCGGAACCGTTCTGACCCGGCCGGGGGTGCCCGGGGCCGCTCTGACCCGGCACGCCCTGGCCCGGCTGCGGGTCTCCCGGGCCGTGACCGGGCGGGAAGCCCTGGCCGGGCTGCAGGAGGCCCTGCTGGGCGGGGCCGTGCGGGCCGTGGTCACCGCCGGGCCGGCCGTTCCCGTTCCCGCCGCCGTTGCCGAACGGGTCGGCGGGAGCCTGGCCGGGAGGACCGAAAGTGGCGGTCTTCGCGAAGGGATCGGCAGGGAAGGATTCCGGCCTGGCGAAGGGATCGGCGGAGGCGAAGGAGTCCGGCCTGGAGAAGGGATCGGCGGACGGGAAGGACTCGGGCCTGGCGAAGGGGTCGGCCGAGGTGAAGGGGTCCGGCTTCGCGAAGGGGTCGGGGGAGGCGCCCCATCCGCCGTTGTCGCCGTTCCCCGGGGCGGTCGCGGCGGGGATCCCGACGGCCGGGGTCGCGGCGGCGGGGGACCACACACCGGAGTCCTCCTGCGCCGGGGCGCCCTGCGGGGCCGGGTCCTGCGATCCGAAGAACTGCTGCCACGAGCCGTTGCCGGGGACGGTGGCCTTCCAGGAGGTCGCGCCCGCGGCGGGCTGCTGCCGCTCGTTCGGGGGGAGGGGCTGCCGGGGGCCGGTGCCGCCGGTGCTGAACGGGTCGTTCGCCCGGGACTGCGAGGGCTCGGGTGTCTGCGCCCATGCCGGAGGCAGGTGGGGCTGGCTGGACTGCTCCGAGGCCATGGGTTCCTTACCTCTCGCCGGGGTGCCCGAATTGGGGGTATTGGGCATGCTCTCATGGGAAGCAGGGACGTTCGCAGGGAAACGAGAGAACGCCTCCCCGAACTGGAGCCCGCTGGGATCGGTCGGGGGATCCTGCATCGGCAGGCCCGCCTGCGCCGCCGGATCCGGGCCCTGTCCCGGCTCTGCTGAGTGTGCCACGGTGAAAAGGGTAAACGGGATGGACGCGCGAGGTCACAACGGATCTACCATTGCGGACTCCGTACTGCTTCATGGACGTCGCACCCATTGTGGTGGTCCGCGGCGCCGGTGTCCCGCGTTCGCCCGGACGGGCAGGTGGCGGGCTCGCCGTACCCGCTCCCGCGGACAGGCGACGGGGCCGCCGTATCCGCCTTCGGCCGCCGGTCGTGAAAAGCCCTCGCCGTCCGTGAAAAACCGCCGTTCATGAAAAGACGTGCGGACTGCGATAGTCTTTGACTATGCGTGCCGCGACCCTGCTGCTTACCGGGCCGCATCGGCCTTCCCGGCGCTGAGCGCCCCGTCGATGCGGCTGCCCTTCGCGTGAGCGGAGGGTTTTTCTATTGGGTCGGATGGTTCAAGATCATCTGCGCGGATGAACACCGAGGGAAGAAAACGTGAGCGAGCAAGCCGACATGCAGACCGACGAGCAGCACTATGACCCGCAGGCACTGCAGGTCAAGTGGCAGCGGCGGTGGGAGGAGCTGAACCCCTTCGCGGCGCCGGCCACCCCCTCCGGCGCGGGCGGCAAGCGCTACATGCTCGACATGTTCCCCTACCCCTCGGGCGACCTGCACATGGGTCACGCCGAGGTGTTCGCCATCGGCGACGTCGTCGCGCGCTACTTCTTCCAGAAGGGCTACGACGTCCTGCACCCGATCGGGTGGGACTCCTTCGGCCTGCCCGCCGAGAACGCCGCGATCAAGCGCAACGCCCACCCGGCCGAGTGGACCTACGCCAACATCGAGACCCAGGCGAACTCGTTCAAGCGCTACGGCATCTCCTTCGACTGGTCCACCCGCCTGCACACCAGCGACGCCGGCTACTACAAGTGGACCCAGTGGCTGTTCCTGCGCTTCTTCGAGCGCGGCCTGGCCTACCGCAAGGGCGGCCTGGTCAACTGGTGCCCCAACGACCAGACCGTGCTGGCCAACGAGCAGGTCGTCGGCGGCCGGTGCGAGCGCTGCGGCGCCGAGGTGATCCGCCGCGAGCTGACCCAGTGGTACTTCAAGATCACTGACTACGCCGACCGGCTGCTGGACGACATGGCCCAGCTGGAGGGCGGCTGGCCCGACCGCGTGCTGACCATGCAGCGCAACTGGATCGGCCGGTCCGAGGGCGCCGACGTCGACTTCGTGATCGAGGGCCGCGACGAGCCGGTGACGGTCTACACGACCCGCCCCGACACGCTGTACGGCGCGACCTTCTTCGTGGTCGCCCCGGACGCCCCGCTGGCCGGGGAGATCGTCTCCGAGGAGCAGCGGGAGGCCTTCGAGTCCTACCGGGCCGAGGTGGCCAAGCTGTCGGACATCGACCGGCTGTCCACCGAGAAGGAGAAGACCGGCGTCTTCCTGGGCCGCTACGCGATCAACCCGGTCAACGGCGAGCGCATGCCGGTCTGGGCGGCCGACTACGTGCTGTCCGACTACGGCCACGGCGCGATCATGGCCGTGCCCGCCCACGACCAGCGCGACCTGGACTTCGCCCGCGCCTTCGACCTGCCGGTGCGGGTCGTGGTCCACACCGGCCTGGCCGACCCCGGCGAGACCGGCGTGGCGACCGCGGGCGACGGCGCCCTGGTCAACTCCGGCCCGCTGGACGGCCTGGGCAAGACCGAGGCGATCCGTAAGATCATCGAGGTCCTGAGCGAGCGCGGCACCGGCAAGGCGGCGGTCAACTACCGGCTGCGCGACTGGCTGCTGTCCCGTCAGCGCTTCTGGGGCTGCCCGATCCCGATCACCCACTGCGCCGACTGCGGCGAGGTCCCCGTCCCGGACGAGCAGCTGCCGGTCACCCTGCCCGACCTGCGCGGCGAGGCCCTGGCGCCCAAGGGCGTCTCCCCGCTGGCCTCGGCCGAGGACTGGGTGAACGTGGAGTGCCCCAAGTGCGGCGGTGCCGCCAAGCGCGACACCGACACGATGGACACCTTCGTCGACTCCTCCTGGTACTACCTGCGCTACGTCGACCCGGACTACGAGGACGGGCCGTTCGACGTCGAGAAGATCCGCCAGTGGGGCCCGATCGACCAGTACGTCGGCGGCGTCGAGCACGCGGTCCTGCACCTGCTGTACTCCCGGTTCTTCACCAAGGTCCTGCACGACATGGGCATGGTCGACTTCACCGAGCCGTTCACCCGGCTGCTGAACCAGGGCCAGGTGATCAACCGGGGCAAGGCGATGTCCAAGTCCCTGGGCAACGGCGTGGACCTGGGCGAGCAGATCGACGCCTTCGGTGTGGACGCCGTCCGGCTGACCATGGTCTTCGCCGGTCCGCCCGAGGACGACATCGACTGGGCCGACGTCTCGCCCGCCGCCTCCCAGAAGTTCCTGGCCCGCGCCTTCCGGGTGATGGCCGAGACGGGTGCGGCCTCCGCGCCCGGCGCGGACGTCGCCACCGGTGACCTGAACCTGCGCAAGACCGTGCACAAGGTCGTCGACGAGGTCACGAAGCTGATGGAGTCCCATCGCTTCAACGTCGCGGTGGCCCGCATGATGGAGCTGACCAGCGCGCTGCGCAAGGCCATCGACTCCGGCCCCGGCGCCGCCGACCCGGCGGTCCGGGAGGGCGCCGAGGCGCTGGCGGTCATGCTGTCGCTGGTCGCGCCGTACGCGGCGGAGGAGGGCTGGGAGCGGCTGGGCCACCCGGCCTCGGTCGCCAGGGCCGGCTGGCCGGTCGCCGAGGAGGCCCTGCTGGTCGAGGACTCCGTCACCTGCGTCGTGCAGGTCGCGGGCAAGGTCCGTGACCGCCTGGAGGTCTCCCCGGACATCTCCGAGGCCGACCTGCAGGCGTTGGCGCTGGCCTCCGAGCGGGTCCGGGGCTTCCTGTCCGGTGCCCCCCGCAAGGTCATCGTCCGCGCCCCCAAGCTGGTCAACATCGTCCCCTGACGCACGGGCCGCGGGGCGCTCCGGCGCGCCCCGCGGGAGGGGAGCCCGGTCCCGCTCCACTGTGGATCGGGAGAGCCGGGGTTCTTCACTAAAGTACGTGTGTGCGACGTTTCGGGATGCTCCTGGCGCTGGCCGGGCTGGTCATGGCGGGCTGCTCGGGCGGCGACGCCGGGACCGGGTTGCGCGGGGCGATGTCCGAGGTGTCGGGTGGTGAGGCGGATCAGCCGTTCGCATACAACGACCTGGCCCACTGGCGGGAGCTCGGCGTGATGCGGGGCCGGGAGCCGGAGGCCGAGGGGCCCTGGCTGGACGCGGCCTACTTCGGGCTGGACGTGCTCGGGACCCCGGAGCTGCGTGACTCGATCGGCGTCGACCTGTCCGCGGCCGACCGGGCCGTCTCGGTCGGACACCGGCCGGCGGCCGTCCGGCTGGACGGCGCCTTCGACGCCGCGGCCGTGCGGGACAAGCTCGTCGCCTCCGGGGGGAAACCCGTGAAGGTCGGTGACCACGAGGTCATCTCCCGGGGCGGATACGCCACCACGACCGTCGAGAACGGCGGGCTGGCCGTCAGGGGCAACGACGACCCCTTCGCCGAGGTCGCCGTGAGCGACTCCGTCATCGCGACCGGCCCCGGGCTCGCCGACGTGCTCGGCGGCCCGCTCGACCTGGAGGACCATCCCGAGTACGTCGCGGTCGCCGACTGCCTCGGCGACGTGGTCACCGCCGCCCTGCGGCGGCCCGAGACGCCCGGCGGCGTCCGGCTCTACGGGGTCGGCCTGCGCCGTCCCGGCTCGGCGGACGAGCGGCCCTCCAGCGTGATCTGCGTGCTGCCGGAGCCCACTGCGGGCGCCGACGCGCGCAGGGGGTTCGCCGGCGGGTTCACCACGCGGGGTACGACCGACCAGGGCGAGCCGATCGGCCGCCACGCCGAGGAGATCGTCCACGACGAGGTCGAGTCGGAGGGCCTCACGGTGCTGCGCGCCGGGGTACGGCACACCGCCGGGAGTTCGGCGTCGTTCTTCCTCAAGACGTTCTCTCCCGAGAATCTCCTGTAGCCCTCCGGGGAACCACCTGCCGCCCGCTCCGGACCGTTGACAGGGCCGCCCGGGTCACGAGGCGGGACGACCTTTCACTAGGGTTCGCACATGCGAGGTATAGCCCGACGTACGGGTGCGTTCCTGCTGGCGGGCGGGCTGGCCCTGACCGCCTGCTCCGGTGGCGGCGCCAGCCCGCGGCCGGGCGGATCCCCGACCGCGCCTGAGTCCGCGCAGACCCCCGGGAGCTCCGGCGCCCCCGCGTCGCAGGGCCTGCGGGCCGCGATGGCCGGGGTCTCCGGAGACGGGCCCGCCGCCCTCCACTTCGAGTACGGTGACCTGGCCCACTGGCGGGACATCGGCGTCACCACCGATCAGGGGCCGGGGCGGGACAAGACCTGGCTGTCCGTCATCGGGTACGGCCTGGGCGAACTGGTCCGGGCGGGGCGGCCGCTCACCGAGCGGACCGGCATCGCCCCCTACGCGGCCGACCACGCCGTCTCGATCGGCGTGCCGCCGGATACGGCGGTCCGCATCGACGGCGGCGTGGACGCCGAGACGATCAAGACCAAGCTGACCGCGCTGGGCGGCGTACCCGCGAAGATCGGCGATCATGACGGCCTGTCGCTCGCCGACGACCACGCTCTCGACCCGGACGGACCGCTGATCGATCTCGGTCTGGTGAACCAGCTCAACAAGGTCGTCGTCACCGGCTCCACGGTCGCCGTGGGATCGGCCGCCGCACCCGTCTCCGCCGTGCTCGGCGGTGATCGTTCTCTCGCTGACGTCTCCGCGCACGCCGCCGTCGCCGACTGCCTCGGCGACGTCGTCACCGCGGTGCTCACCGTCCCGCAGAACTCCGGGGCGGTGGCGCTGTACGGGGTCGGGCTGCGCCGTCCGGCGTCCCCGGGCGACACGGCCGTCAACGTGATCTGCGTGGCGCCCAGGAGCGGGGCGATCCCCGCGGTGAAACAGGCGCTCACCACCAAGCTCACCACGGCGGCCCCGACCACCCAGGGCACGCTGTACGGGGATCATGCCAAGGAGATCGAACATGACGAGGTGGTGAGCGGGAATTTCACGGTCCTGCGCGCCACCCTCGCCCTCACCCCGGGCACCCCGGCCTCCTTCGTGCACCAGATGCTGCTCACCCGCGACCTGGAAGCGGTCGCCGACCCCACGGCGGTCAACAGCCGCCTGCCGATACCCACGCCGACCTCCTAGGATCTGCGCCCTGGACGGCGTCCTCTCCCGCCGCGCTCACCCGCGAGGGGTCAGTTTGGCCTCCACGGCGTCCAGCACCCAGCCGAGCCCGGCGTCGAAAGCGGTGCCGGCGTCCACGTCCGCGCCGTCGTGCACGGCCCTGGCCAGCGCGGGGTAGCGGCCCGTGGCCAGCATCCCGCTCAGGTACGGCCCGGCCGCGTCCTGCCATTCGCTCTCGGACATCCCGGTGGCGCGCTCGGCCCGGCGGTCGGCGATCTCGCTTCTGATCGCGCCGGTCACGTAGGCGTTGACGGTCTCCACGGCGCGGATCACGGTGTCGACGTCGGCCAGGCCGTCCAGGGCCGCCAGTGAGGACTCCGTCACGGCCAGCGCGTTCGGGCCCAGGCTCGGCCGGCCGCCGAGCAGGTCGGCGAGCCACTCGTGGCGCAGGGCGGTCTGCCTGGTCCGGTGCGCCCGGGTGCGAAGGGCGTCCCGCCAGTCCGTGCCCTTTCCCTCGGGTTTTCCCGCATCCTTTCCGGTGCCCTTTTCCGGGGCCTGCTCCGGCGGGAGGATCTCGGCGTGAATCGCGTCCACCATGAGATCAAATAACTCTTCTTTGGTGGATATATAGCCATAGAGCCGCATCGGCCCGGCGTCGAGTTTGGCGGCGACCTTCCGCAGGGACACCGCTTCCAGCCCGCCCTCGTCGGCCAGCTCGATCGCGGCGGCGACGATCCGCTCCCGGCTGAGCGGCACGGGCGCGGGTCGGGTCTGCGGCTCCGGCCGCTCCCACACAGTCATGGATACATCGTACGGTTGTGATACGTCGTATCGACAAATACACTGTATCGACATGAGACATCGTATCGCCGTAGTCGGAGCCGGCCCCGCCGGTCTCACCTTCGCCCGTGTCATGCACCGGCACGGCCACCCCGTCACCGTCCTCGAACGCGATCCCGCCCCCGACGCCCGGCCCCAGGGCGGCACGCTGGACATGCACGCCGGAATGGGCCAGGTCGCGCTGGCCAAGGCCGGGCTGCTGGAGGAGTTCCACGCACTGTCCCGCCGTGAGGGACAGGCCATGCGCATCCTGGGGGAGGACGGCGCCGTCCTGCGGGACTGGCCGGCCGGGCCCGACGACGACAGGCAGCCCGAGATCGACCGCGGCCTCCTGCGCGACCTGCTGCTCGGTCCCCTCGACGTCCGATGGGGCCGAGGCGTGGCGGAGGTCGTCCCGTCGGCGCGGGACGGGGCGCTCGTGCGCTTCGCGGACGGCTCCGAGGAGCCGTACGACCTCGTGGTCGGCGCGGACGGCGCGTGGTCCCGGGTGCGCCCGGCCGTGTCGGCCGCGATCCCGCACTACACCGGCGTCACCGTCGTCGAGACGACCCTGGACGACGTCGACGAGCGCCACCCCGATCTCGCGCGGCTGGTCGGCGACGGATCCATGTCGGCCTACGGCGCGGACCGGGTGCTCACCGCGCAGCGCAACAGCGGCGGGCGCGTCATGGTGTACGCCCAGCTCCGGGGCCCGGTGGACTGGCACACCGGAGTGGACCCCGCCGACCCCGAGGCGGTGCGATCATGCCTGCTCGCGATGTTCCACGGCTGGGACGACGGCCTGCTCGAACTCCTGCGCCGGGGTAGGGCCTACGTCAACCGGCCGATCCACACCCTGCCGGCGGCCCACACCTGGACGCACACACCCGGCGTCACCCTGCTGGGAGACGCCGCGCACCTGATGCCGCCGCTCGGGGTGGGTGCCAACCTGGCGATGCTGGAGGGCGCCGAGCTGGCCGAGGCGATCCTCGCCCGGCCGGGCCTGGACGAGGTCGTCCGCGCCTACGAGGAGCTGATGTGGCCGCGCGCCGCCCGGTGGGCGGAATTCGCGATCGCCGGCCTCCGGCGTCTCGTCTCCGGCGCCGCGGAGGCGGTCGCCCTCTTCGACGAGTTCCAGCCTTCCGCCTAGGGGGCGCCCTTCACGGCCTGCGCGATCCGGTCGAGGATCTCCGACAGGACCGGGCCGGAGGTGGCGAAGTTCAGCCGGGCGAAGCCCTCCCCGCCCGCGCCGAACAGCGGGCCGGGGCTGAGCATGACCTTGGCCTCGCGCTCCAGGAACACCGCGGGTTCCTCCTGCAGGCCGAGTCCGGACAGGTCCAGCCAGGCCAGGTAGGTGGCGTCGGGCACCCGGTAGCCGATGCCGCCGGGGAGCCGTCCGGCGATCAGTTGCCGGTTGCGGTCGAGCACCGCCAGGGCCTCCGCCAGCCAGTCGTCGCCGTGCCGCCAGGCGGCCACCGTCGCCTCGACCCCGAAGACGTGGGGCGAGCCGTACAGGTGGGCGGGCTGGGCGGCCAGGGCGGCGCGCAGGATGGGCGCGCCGAGGTGTGCCACCGAGCAGCGGATGCCGCCCAGGTTGAACGCCTTGGTGGCGGAGGTGAGCGTGACGGTCCGCTCCGGCAGCAGCGTGGCGAAGGGGATGTGGTCGCCGGAGCCGTGGACCAGGTCGGCGTGGATCTCGTCGGAGATCACCAGCAGGTCGTGGCGCTCGGCCAGCTCGGCCAGCTCGGTCAGCTCCCGGCGGGTGAAGGCACGGCCGGTCGGGTTGTGCGGGTTGACCAGCAGCAGCGCGCGGCAGCGGCCCTCGGCGAGCCGCTCGGCCAGGGCGCCGGAGTCGAACCCCCAGGAGTCCCCGTCCGGTTCCATCTGAATCGGCAACGCCGGGCGGTCCATCTCGTTCAGCGTCCCCAGGAAGGGGGGATAGGCCGGGACGTGCACGGCCACCTGGTCACCGGGCCGGGTGGCGACGTGCAGGATGACCTGGAGGGCCTGGTTGATGTCGGTGAAGGAGCGTACGAGGTCCGGATCGGCGCGCCAGCCGTACCGGCTCTCCATCCGCTCGGCGAAGGCCTCGGCCAGCGGGCCGGACCCGGGCCGGTCGAGCCAGGCGGGATAGCCGAGATCCCCCTGGGCCCGGCGGGCCAGGGCCTCGCGCACCGCGGTAGCGACCGGGAAGTCCATGTCGGCGATCCAGGCGGGGATCACCCCCGGTGCGGGCTGGGACCACTTCACCCCGTCCCGCGACGTCAGCTCCTCCAGGGTCAGCGCGTTCAGGGAATATGTCTCGGTCACCGCCCCAGCCTAACCAGGGCGGTGACCGATATATCAGAAGGTGTCTGGCTTACTGGGAGATGGTGAGTCGAATCAACCGAGACCGGTCTTCATCGCGCTGATCAGCTCGCCGTTGGCGGTGTCACCGCTCAGCTCCCAGAAGAACGCCCCGCCGAGACCCTGGTTCTTGGAGTAGCCCATCTTCCCGCCGATGGTGGCCGGGGTGTCGTAGCTCCACCACTGGTTGCCGCAGTGGGCGTAGGCCGTGCCGGCGATCGTGCCGGTGGCCGGGCACTTGGTCTTGAGGACCTTGTAGTCCTCGTTGCCCGCCTCGTAGGTGCCCGGGGCCGCGCCGGTGGCGGTGCCGCCCGGAGCCGACTGGGTCACCCCGGTCCAGCCGCGGCCGTAGAAGCCGATGCCCAGCAGCAGCTTGCTGGCCGGGACGCCCTTGCCCTTGAGCTTCTGGATCGCGGTGTCGCTGTCGAAGCCCGCGATCGGCATGCCGGGGTAGCCGGTGAGCGGGGAGTGCGGCGCGGTCGGGCCCTGGGCGGCCCAGGCGCCGAAGAAGTCGTAGGTCATGACGTTGTACCAGTCGAGGTACTGGGCGGCGCCGCCGTAGTCGGCCGCGTCGATCTTGCCGCCGGAGGTGCCGTCGGCGGTGATGGCGGCGGTGACCAGGTTGCCGGAGCCGAACTTGGTCCGCAGCGCCGACATCAGGTTCTTGAACGCGGCCGGGCCGCTGGTGTCGCACGTGAGTCCGCAGGCGTTGGGGTACTCCCAGTCGATGTCGATGCCGTCGAACACGTCGGCCCAGCGCGGGTCCTCGACCAGGTTGTAGCAGGACTCGGCGAAGGCCGCGGGGTTGGCCGCCGCCTGGCCGAAGCCGCCGGACCAGGTCCAGCCGCCGAAGGAGTACAGGATCTTGATGTTCGGGTGGGCCTTCTTCAGCTTGCGCAGCTGGTTGAAGTTGCCGCGCAGCGGCTGGTCCCAGGTGTCGGCGACGCCGTCGACGCTCTGGTCGGCGGTGTAGGCCTTCTCGTAGTCGGCGAAGCCGTCGCCGATGGTGCACCGGCCGCCCTGCACGTTGCCGAAGGCGTAGTTGATGTGGGTCAGCTTCGAGGCCGAGCCGCTGGTCACGATGTTCTTCACGTGGTAGTTGCGGCCGTAGACGCCCCAGTTGGTGAAGTAGCCCAGCAGCTTGTTCCCGCCGGTGCCGCGCTCCTTGGTGGTGACCTTCAGCTCGTTGCTCGCCCCGGACCGGTTCCCGGCGGCGTCGCGGGCCTTGACGGTGTAGGTGTACTGGGTCGTGGGCGACAGGCCGGTGTCGGTGTGGCCGGTGCCGGTGACGGTGGCGACGAGGGTGCTGCCGCGGTAGACCTCGTAGCCGGTGACCTTGACGTTGTCGGTGGAGGCGTCCCAGGTCAGCTCGGCGCTGTCCGCGGTGACGGTCCCGGCGCGCAGGTTGCCCGGGACGCTCGGCGCCTCGGTGTCCTCGCCGCCCTCGTCCTCGGTGGTGACCTTCAGCTCGCCGCTCGGCCCGGAGCGCTGACCGGCGGTGTCGCGGGCGCGGACGGTGTAGATGTACTCGGTCCCGGGCGTCAGGCCGGTGTCGGTGTGGCCGGTGCCGGTGACGGTGGTGACGAGGGTGCTGCCGCGGTAGACCTCGTAGCCGGTGACGCCGACGTCGTCGGTGGAGGCGTCCCACTGCAGGGACACGCTGGTCGTGGTGGCCCCGGTGGAGCGCAGGTTCTGGGGGACCGTCGGCGGGGTGTCCCCGCCGGTCTGCCCGGTGACCGAGATCGCCGAGACGGTCGCGTAGTTGGCCCCGCCGTTCATGTTGAACTGCACGTTGAGGGCCCCGTCGGTGACCGTCACCGGGAAGGACTTGTCGCAGGCGGTCAGCCTGCCGCAGGTGGCGAAGATGTCGAAGGCGGTCAACGCGTTGGCGCCCTCGGCCCGGACGTCGAACTTGCGCTGCCCCGCGGCGTTGGCCCAGTCCTCGACCATTTTCAACGTCACCTGGTAGGTGCCGTTCGGCAGGTCGAAGCGGTAGCCGCTCCAGCCGTTGAAGGTGTTGTAGCTCTGGTAGAGCGCGTCGTCGTCGGTGCCGGCGATCGGGCTGCCGGTGGTGTTCGTCCCGTAGCTGGTCTGGTAGCCCCAGTCACCGCTGGTGTACGCCTTGTCGGCCGACCACTGGACGCCTGCGCCGTCGGTGACGGCCGCGCCGCCGGAGTTGACCCGGATGGGTACGGCGGCGGCGCCGTACGCCCCCGGAGCCGTCGCGACGGCGGCTCCGAGGGGGAGCAGAAGCGCTCCCACTACGCCGAAGAGTTTCAAAACAGTTCTGTTTCGCACGAGGAATACCTCTCCTACCTGCGTGGGGGGTGAGAACTAATAGGAAGCTTTCCTATTAATGAGGTGAACGTATCCCCCTGGCCACGACAGGTCAAGAAAGGAATGAGAACCGTGTTTTCAATTTAGGGCCGATATAAATGCATATAAAGATATGTCTGAAAACAGCGATGTGTCCGAAAATGACAATGGCGGCTGCCCGTCCCTGAGGGGATGGGCAGCCGCCATGAGAGCGGAGAGATGCCGAGTCTGTCCGGAGTCGCCGTCGTGAACGGCGGAGCCGTCCGGATCAGAGGCGGCGCAGTGATTCAGAGACGCCGCAGGGGGTCGGAGGCGGTGGATCAGAGACGGCGCAGGACCGCCACGACCTTGCCGAGGACGGTGGCCTCGTCACCCGGGATCGGGTCGTAGTTGGGGTTGTGCGGCACGAGCCAGACGTGGCCGTCCTTGCGCTTGAAGGTCTTGACCGTCGCCTCGCCGTCGATCATCGCCGCGACGATGTCGCCGTTGTCGGCCACCGGCTGCTGGCGCACGACCACCCAGTCGCCGTCGGCGATGGCGGCCTCGATCATCGAGTCACCGGCGACCTGGAGCAGGAAGAGCGTGCCCTCGCCGACGAGCTGCTTGGGCAGGGCGAAGACGTCCTCGATGCTCTCCTCGGCGAGGATCGGCCCACCGGCGGCGATGCGGCCGACGAGGGGCACGTAGGCCGCGGTGGGACGGCTGACCGGCGCCTCCTCCGTGTTCGCGTCGGGGTCGACCCACAGCACCGGCTCGCCGGGCAGCCGGACTTCCAAAGCCCTGGGGCGGTGCGGGTCACGCCGCAGGTAGCCCTTGCGCTGCAACGCCGTCAACTGGTGCGACACGCTGGAGGTGCTGGTGAGCTGCACCGCCTCGCCGATCTCGCGCATCGACGGCGGATAGCCGCGCTGCTGCACCGAGTCGCGGATCACCTCAAGGATCTTGCGCTGCCTGGGGGTGAGGCCGAGGGAGTCACGTCTGCGCACTGCCAGGTCGCTGGCGGCCGCGCCGTTCTCCTTGTGCTCGCTCATGCGATCTCCTTGCCTCCAAGTCCGTGTCCCACATGCCGCACACCAGCGACCGTACTCCGATTGAAGATCATCTTCAAACAATTGTTCGAGTCGTCCTCGAAATCGATAGCGGTGTGGTGTACAACATCGTACGGGAGTTCGATCGACATCGTGTTCGATTCGCCGATCTTTCTTCGACCTGTGTTCGGCCAGGTCGCGGAGATGGGGGGCAGATGAAGGCGACCGCGCAGACGCGACGGCCCCACGGGCCCCATGGGCCCCGGGAGCCCCGGGAGTCCCGCGCATCCCGGAGGGTGCCCGCCCCCGGGCCCGGCCCGGAGGAGAACGTGATCCCCCTCCGTCCCGAGGGGAACGTGATCCCCTTCCGCCCCCGGACGGGCGCCCGGCGTCCCGCGGGAGGCGCGCGCCGTACGGCCCCGGCGGAGGGTGCGCGCCCCGCCCGTCCCACGGGAGGTGCCCGCTCTACGGAAGATGCGCGTTCTGGGGGAGACGCTCGCCCGGCGGGGAACGCACGTTCCGCGGGAGGTGCCCGCCCGGCGGGGAGTGCGCGCTCTGCGGGAGGTGCCTACCCGGTGGGAAACGCCCGCCGGGTCCGCTCCGGGACCCCTTCCCGGAAAGGGACGCGACCTTCCCGCAGGCCCGTCCGGCTCACGCGGCGCGGCCGGATCGTGGTGGTCGTCCTCCTGGTCGCGGCCACCCTCGCTATGCTCTGGATCGGCTCTCGCATCGCCCCGGCCTCGGCGGCCGGGCACCCCGGTCGCGAGGGTCTGCCCTGGGTCGAGGCGCACCAGGGCGACACGCTCCGGGAGGTCGCCGAGGCGGTGACGCCCGAAGGCGACCCCGCCGTGACCGCCCACCGGATCGGGAGCTGAAGGGTCTGTCCGGCACGCTGATCCGGCCGGGCGCCCGCATCCACCTCCCGGGCGGCTCCGCGAGCTGAGCGGGGGGCGGGGTCCGCAGGCTGGAAGGTGCGCCGCGGAGGCGCGCGGGGGAGGATCGGCTCCGGTGTGCGGGAAGGCGTGCCGGAGGTGATCGATCCTGGCGTGTGGGCAGGTGTGCCGCGGGAGGCGGATCCGTGCCCCGGGGCTGCTCCGCAAGGGCGACACGCCCGGCGAAGCCGATTTCGGGCCGCTGATCAGCGACTTCTGTGGCGGGGCCGCGTCTAACTTGCGTTCATGGTCGCGCACTTCTACGGTTGGACCACAACATCTAGTGGCTGTACCGGTGGATCCCACCACAAATTGTGTTTCTATCGTCGCACCTCGATCGTTCGGGGGCGTGCGCGAGCGTTCTTCCGTGGGAGTCGACGGAGGTTCTGAGGCACATGTGGCGGGTGGGTCGGCCGGCGGACCAGGGAGGCGACGCGCGTGCACTGTCCTTTCTGCCGCCATCCCGACACCCGGGTCATCGACAGCCGGTCCACCGAGGACGGCGCGGCCATCCGCCGCAGGCGCACCTGTCCCGAATGCGGGCGCAGGTTCACCACCCAGGAGACCGTGCTGCTCATGGTGAGCAAGCGCAGCGGGGTGACGGAGCCGTTCTCCAGGGACAAGGTGATCGCCGGAGTCCGGCGGGCCTGCCAGGGACGGCCGGTCAGCGAGGACTCCCTGGCGCAGCTCGGCCAGCGGGTCGAGGAGAGCATCCGGGCCACCGGCATCGCGGAGATCCCCGCCCACGAGGTGGGGCTGGCCATCCTGGGCCCGTTGCGCGAGCTGGACGAGGTCGCCTACCTCAGGTTCGCCTCGGTCTACCGGGGTTTCGAGACACTGGCCGACTTCGAGGCCGAGATCGAGAAGTTGCGGGCGGAGCGCTCCGCCCAGCAGGGCTGACATATCAATCATCCCCGGGCGCCGGGGGACGAAGCGGCGCATTGGTGTTGTCCGATTCGCGGGCTCATCCGAGCCCGGAAGGGGGAAGTCATGACGGAGACGGTCAGCGGCGCAGCGGCCCGCGGGGGTAAGCGGCCGCGCAAGGGGCTGAAGATGAAGCGCATCTTCACGACCCCCGGAGTGCACCCCTACGACGAGGTGCGCTGGGAGCGCCGCGACGTCGTCATGACGAACTGGCGTGACGGCTCGGTCAACTTCGAGCAGCGGGGCGTGGAGTTCCCCGACTCCTGGTCGGTCAACGCCACCAACATCGTCACCACCAAGTACTTCCGCGGCGCCGTCGGCACCCCGCAGCGCGAGTGGAGCCTCAAGCAGCTCGTCGACCGCGTGGTGGGCGTCTACACCAGGACGGGCGTCGAGCACGGATACTTCGCGACCGACGAGGACGCGGAGATCTTCGACCACGAGCTCAAGCACGCCCTGGTCAACCAGATCTTCAGCTTCAACTCCCCGGTGTGGTTCAACGTCGGCACCGCCTCGCCGCAGCAGGTCTCGGCCTGTTTCATCCTGGCCGTCGACGACCAGATGGAGTCCATCCTCGACTGGTACAAGGAAGAGGGTGTGATCTTCAAGGGCGGCTCCGGCTCCGGCGTGAACCTCTCCCGGATCCGCTCCTCCAAGGAGCTGCTCTCCAGCGGCGGCACCGCCAGCGGCCCGGTCTCCTTCATGCGCGGCGCCGACGCCTCCGCCGGCACCATCAAGTCCGGCGGCGCCACCCGCCGCGCCGCGAAGATGGTCGTCCTCGACGTGGACCACCCCGACATCGAGGAGTTCATCGAGACCAAGGCGCGCGAGGAGGACAAGGTCCGCGCGCTGCGCGACGCCGGCTTCGACATGGACCTCGGCGGCAAGGACATCGTCTCCGTCCAGTACCAGAACGCCAACAACTCCGTGCGCGTCTCCGAGGAGTTCATGCGCGCGGTGGAGAAGGGCGAGGAGTTCGGCCTGCGCGCCCGCCTGTCCGGCGAGGTCATCGAGAAGGTCGACGCCCGCGACCTGTTCCGCAAGATGGCCACCGCCGCCTGGGAGTGCGCCGACCCCGGCGTGCAGTACGACGACACGATCAACGACTGGCACACCTGCCCGGAGACCGGCCGCATCACCGCCAGCAACCCCTGCTCCGAGTACGTCCACCTGGACAACTCCTCCTGCAACCTGGCGAGCATCAACCTGCTGAAGTTCCTGCAGGACGACGGCTCCTTCGACATCCGGAACTTCGTGAAGATCACCGAGCTGATCATCACCGCGATGGACGTCTCCATCACCTTCGCCGACTTCCCGACCGAGAAGATCGGCGAGACCACCCGGGCCTACCGCCAGCTCGGCATCGGCTACGCCAACCTCGGCGCGCTGCTCATGGCCACCGGCCACGCCTACGACTCCGACGGCGGCCGCGCCATCGCCGGGGCCATCACCTCGCTGATGACCGGTGTGTCCTACCGCCGCAGCGCCGAGCTGGCCGGGGTCGTCGGGCCGTACGACGGCTACGCCCGCAACGCCGAGGCGCACAAGCGCGTCATGCGCAAGCACGCCGCGGCCAACGGTGAGCTGCGCACGCTCGACGCCATGGACCGCGACATCCACACCGAGGCGAGCCGGGAGTGGGCGGACTGCCTCAAGCTCGGCGAGAAGAACGGCTACCGCAACGCCCAGGCCTCGCTGCTGGCGCCCACCGGCACCATCGGCCTGATGATGGACTGCGACACCACCGGCATCGAGCCCGACCTCGCGCTGGTGAAGTTCAAGAAGCTCGTCGGCGGCGGCTCCATGCAGATCGTCAACCAGACGATCCCGCGGGCGCTGAAGAAGCTCGGCTACCAGGACGAGCAGATCGAGGCGATCGTCGAGTTCATCGGCGAGCACGGCCACGTCGTCGACGCCCCGGGCCTGCGCCACGAGCACTACGAGGTCTTCGACTGCGCCATGGGCGAGCGGGCCATCGCCCCCATGGGCCACGTCCGCATGATGGCCGCCACCCAGCCGTTCCTGTCGGGCGCGATCAGCAAGACGGTCAACCTGCCCGAGTCGGCGACCGTGGAGGACATCGAGCAGGTCTACCTGGAGGGCTGGAAGCTCGGCCTGAAGGCCCTGGCCGTCTACCGCGACAACTGCAAGGTCGGCCAGCCGCTGTCGGTCGCCGGCAAGAAGACCGAGGACAAGACCGAGGTCAAGGCCGAGACCGCCGCGGAGCCTGAGGTCCGCGTGGTGGAGATCAGCCGCCCGACCCGCCGCCGGATGCCGAACCAGCGCCCCAGCACCACCACCCGCTTCACCGTGGGCGGCGCCAAGGGCTACATGACGGCCTCGTGCTACCCCGACGACGGCCTCGGCGAGGTCTTCCTGAAGATGTCCAAGCAGGGCTCGACCCTCGCGGGCGTCATGGACGCCTTCTCCGTGGCCATCTCCATCGGCCTGCAGTACGGCGTGCCGCTGGAGACCTACGTCAGCAAGTTCGTCAACATGCGCTTCGACCCGGCGGGCATGACCGACGACCCGGACGTCCGCATGGCGGCCTCGGTGATGGACTACATCTTCCGCCGCCTGGCCCTGGACCACCTGTCCTACGACGAGCGCGCCGCCCTCGGCATCTTCTCCGCCGACGAGCGCGCCGCCCAGCAGCGCGGTGAGGACCCGGCGGCGCTCCACACCGACCAGGTCATCGCCGAGCTGGCCACCTCCGCCCCGATCGAGAGCTCCAGCCCCCGGGCCGAGACCAGGACCGAGGCCCCGGCCCCGGTCCGGGACCTGCCCGAGCCGGTGCGCGGCGGCTCCCTGGAGTCCCACCAGGGCCGCACCGCCGACGCGCCGCTCTGCCTGACCTGCGGCACGAAGATGCGCCCGGCCGGCAGTTGCTACGTCTGCGAGGGCTGCGGCTCCACCAGCGGCTGCAGCTGAGAAACGGGCGCTGACGGCTTGAGCAGCTGATCGGGACAGGGATCCGGGCCACGGCCCGGATCCCTGTCAGCGTCTTCGGCGGCCTCGCCGCCGAGACCGGCACGTGAGCCGGAAGCCGGCCTGCCCGGCAGGCGGCGGGCCCGATCCCGCTGCCGGGTGACGGCGGTCCGTTCAGGGCAGCAGCGCCAGCTTGCCCACGGTCGCCCGCGCCGCCGGTCATCCGCAGCACCTCGGCGGCGAGGCCGGCATCGCGGGAGTCGACGACGTGGTCGGCGCCCAGCGCCCGTACCGCCTCGTGCTTGTCCGGCGAGGCCGTGGCGATCACCGTCGCGCCGTAGTGCTTGGCCATCTTCACCGCGACCTGGCCGGTCCCGCCGGCCGCGGCGTGGATCAGCACGGTCTGTCCTGCGGCGAGGCCGCCCAGCGGCTTGAGCGCGGCCAGCGCGGTCGGCCAGTTCACGACCAGGCCCAGCGCCTGCTCGTCGGCCCAGCCCGCCGGCACCGGCACCGCGCCGGCCGCGGGCAGCACCATGTACTCGGCGAACGCGCCGCCTGCGATGCCGACGCCGACGACGTGGGCGCCGGGCTCCGGATCGGTCACCCCCTCACCGACGGCGATGACCTCACCCGCGCCCTCGATGCCCGCCGGATACGGCGGCTGCGGGCCGCCGGCGAACGTGCCGCGAGCCTGTGAGATGTCGACGAAGTTGACACCGGCGGCGGTGACCCGGATCAGTACCTCGCCCGGGCCCGGGCGAGGTACCGGCGCGTCGGTGATCAGGCGCAGGTCCTGCGGGCCGTTCAGTGACGTCTGCTGCAGGGCGCGCATGGTCGCGGGAACGCTCATGACGGTCGGGCTCCTTTATTTATCGAACGACAAACAAGCCGTGTCATGGCCGCACGAGGCAGGTCAAGGTAAACTTGATCGAACGACAAACAATCACGGAGACGCATCCCGATGGCTGCTCGCGGCAGGCCGCGCACATTCGACCCGGACACGGCCCTGCGCCAGGCGCTGGAGCTGTTCTGGGAACGGGGCTACGAGGGGACCTCGCTCAAGGACCTGGCCGACGCCATGGGCATCGCCTCGGCCAGCATCTATGCCTGCTTCGGCAGCAAGGAGGAGCTGTTCCGCAAGGTCATGGCGCTGTACGGCGCGACGTCGGGTGAGCCGCCCAGGCGCGCGCTGCGCGAACAGCCGACCGCGCGCGCCGCGATCCACGCCATGCTGCGCGCCACCGCCGATGAGATCACCCGGCCCGGCGCCCCGCACTACTGCATGCTCATCCTGGCCGCGCCGACCGGCGCCGTGGAGAACCACGCGATCCGGGAGTTCCTGGCCGGCCTCAGGCACGACCAGTTCACCGCCATCGGAGACCGGCTCGCCCGCGGCGTCGCCGACGGCGACCTCGCCGCGCCGTCCGCCGGCCTCGACGCCGTCGCCCGTTACTACACGACCGTGGTGCAGGGCCTGTCCGTGCAGGCCCGCGACGGAGCCACCCGCGCCGAGCTGGAAGAGATCATCACCTGTGCGATGGCCGCCTGGGGCGCGCTCACGTCCGCGCCGTCGCACATCTGACCGGTCAGTCTCCTGGGCTGCTCCCTGTTTTGAGGGTTTCTCGTAGACGAACTGGGGATATCGCGCGAAAGTCTCCACCAAAAGGTTCAACGATACCGTTGAAGGTATGGCTACTGGTATCAAGGACATCGCCCATGCCGTCGAGGCCGCCGCCGTCATGAGGCTGCTCCCGGGCCGGCCGCGCATGCTCGCCCTGGGAGAGCCCACCCACGGCGAGGACATCCTTCTCGATGTGCGCAACGAGCTCTTCCGGCAGCTCGTCGAACAGGAGGGCTACCGGACGATCGCCATCGAGAGCGACTGCCTGATGGGCCTGGTCGTGGACGACTACGTCACCTCGGGCACGGGCACCCTCGACGAGGCCATGGAGCGCGGCTTCAGCCACGGGTGGGGCGCCTCCGCGGCCAACCGCGAGCTCGTGCGCTGGATGCGCGCCTGCAACGACGGCCGCCCCGCGGCCGATCGGCTGCGCTTCGCCGGGTTCGACGGCCCGCTGGAGTACTGGGCCGCGAGCCCGCGCCAGGCCCTCACCGCACTCCACGGCTATCTCGCGGCCCGGGTGGAGGCGGACCTGCTTCCCTGCACCGCGCAGACGCTCGACCGTCTTCTCGGCGACGACGACCGCTGGTCCGAGCCCGCGGCGGTGATGGAACCGTCCCGGTCCGTGGGTCAGGCGGCCGAGGCCCGGCGGTTGCGGCTGCTCGCCGACGACCTCGTGGCGCTGCTCGACGCGCAGACGCCGCACCTGATCGCGGCCACCTCGCGGGAGGAGTGGGACCGGGCGCGGCTGTACGGGCGCACCGCCACCGGCCTGCTGGGCTATCACTACTGGATGGCCGACACCTCGCCGGGCCGCGTGAGGCGGATGTGCGCCCAGCGGGACTCGATGATGGCCGCCAACCTCCTGGCCCTCGCCGAGCGGGGGCCGGTGCTGGTCCACGCCCACAACAGTCACCTCCAGCGGGAGATGAGCTCGATGCGGATGGGCGACCTGCCGCTGGAGTGGTGGAGCGCAGGCGCGATCGTGAACGCCCACCTGGGCGAGGAGTACGCCTTCCTGGCCACGGCCCTCGGCACGATCCGGCACCGGGGGGTGGACACCCCGCCTGCCGACACCCTCGAAGGGCTCCTGTACGCGCTCCCGGAGGACCGCTGCGTCCTCGACGCCCGCGCCCTGGCCGCAGCCCTCGGTGACGCGCCGCCCGCTCCCCGTCTCTCCCCGTGGTTCGGCTACGCCTCGCTGGACCCGGCCCGCCTGAGCGGCGTCGACGGGGTCGTGTTCGTCAAGGACGTCCCGCAGGGCGGGGCCTTCTTGTAGAACATTATTCCGTACGATCTTCCCATGACCGTCTACGCAGTCGCCCAGATCTCGATCCACGACCGGCAGCGCTACGACAAGTACGTCGCGGGGTTCATGGACGTCCTCCTCGAGTACGGCGGGCGGTTGCTGGCCGCCCAGGAGAACCCTGAGGTCGTCGAGGGGCGGTGGCCGTACGAGAAGATCATTCTGCTGGCCTTCGAGGACCGGCGGGCCTTCGAGGTCTGGGCGGGTTCCCTCGAGTACCGGGAGATCTCCAAGGACCGGGTCGCCTCCACCGGCGGCGTCGTCCTCGCGGTGAACGGCCTCACCTGACGATCACGTGATTAGCGGTCGATCTCAGGGGAAGTCGGCTGGTCCGGGTACGAACCGGCGCGGATGCATCATCGCGGCGCGCCCGGCAGGTATCCGGACCGGCGCCGCCGGGGCCGGTCCGGATACCTGCCGGGCGGTGTCGCCGCGGCGCGCGGGGACGGGCCCGTCAACGGCCGATGCGGTCCGCGCAGCGGCATTGACGCAGGAGGTGACTTCCCATGCTCGGGATCGTGGGCGTTCCGTTGCTGGCCCTGGTCGGATTGATGGTCATGCAGTGGCTGGAAAGTACGGTCCTGTCGTCTCCGGCCGAGGCGCCGTCGATGCCCGTCGCGCCGTCGCCCTCCACGGCCTCGCCCTCCACGGCCTCGCCCTCCACGGCCTCGCCCTCCACGGCCTCGCCCTCCACGGCCTCGCCCTCCGCATCATCGCCCTCCACCGCGCCGCGTGAGGAGGAGCCCCGCGAGCAGGCCCGTCACACCGCCTCCGCCCACCCGTCCGGGCCGTCGTCGTCGGTGCGCCAGGCCGCGCCGGGACGGCGGACCGCCACCGCCTGCCGGGTGCGGACCCGCCACGGCGCCGTCCTGCCGGCGCGGCCGCACCGGATCGGCGGCAGCCTCCGCTGAGGCGCGCGGTCCCGGCGCCCCCGATCGCGGCGGCCCGCTAGAGCCAGTGGTTGTCGTGGCGCAGGAAGAACTCGGCCAGTTCCTCCTCGCCCGGCCTGCCTGACACGGCGAGCTCCGCGAGCCCCTCGAAGTAGCCCTCGCGGGGCGCGCCGGGGGAGAAGTGCAGGAGCATCGAGGCCGGCTCGCCCGACTCGTTGCGGAAGCCGTGGATCCCGCCCTCCGGGACGTGCACGAAGTCGCCCGGGACCGTGTCGATCCAGCGGTCGCCGTTGAAGATCCGGACGGTCCCGGTGAGGATGAAGAACGACTCGGAGATCGACCGGTGGAAGTGCGGGCCGGGCCCGGACGGCTCGGGGCCCATGTTCCACCGGTAGAGGCCGAACTTCCCGCCGGTGGAGGCGCCCGTCGCCAGATAGTCCACCGTGTTGCCGTTCTGGTAGGTCAGGTCGGGCTGGTGGCCCGCGGGGCGGAAGGTGGCGCTGATCTCACCTTTGTCCCCGAAATAGCTTGGTTCCGGATATGTCATGATCTTCACTCTAGGCGATCGGCTCCGGAGAAGGCCGGGAGGTCACGACGCGAGCCGCGCCAGGACCCCGGCGACGCGTTCGACGTCGGCCTCGGTGGTGCGCCAGTTGCTGAAGGCGGCCCGCAGCGCCGGCACTCCGTCGTAGACCGTCGGCGTCAGGAACGCCTCGCCCGACTCGGTGATCGCGGTGACGAGCTCCCCGGCCCGCTCGGGCTCCCGGGCGAGGGTGAAGCAGACGACGTTGAGCCGGACGGGGGCGAGCAGCCGGTACCCGGGCATCGCGGCGATGCGCTCGCCCAGCAGCCCGGCCAGGGCGATGTCGCGCCGGACGATCTCGGCGTGCCCCTCGCGCCCGTAGGCCGCGAGCGTGAACCACGCCGGGATCGCGCGCAGGCGGCGGGAGTTCTCCGGGGTCAGGTGCACGAAGTCGGGGTCGTCGCTCAGCGGCCCGAGGTAGGCGGCGGAGTTGGCGAAGGTCCTGATCTGCAGGTCGCGGCGGCGGGTGAACTGGACCGCGCTGTCGTAGGGGACGTTCAGCCACTTGTGCAGGTCGACGCAGATCGAGTCGGCCTCGCCGAGCCCGTCGAGCAGGTGGGCGTGCGCGGGGGAGAGGGCGGCGAAGGCCCCGAAGGCCGCGTCCACGTGCAGCCAGAAGGGGTACCGCTCGCGCAGCGCGGCGATCGCCCGCAGGTCGTCGAAGTCGACGGTGTTCACGGTCCCGGCGTTGGCGACCACGATCGCGGGCCGCCCTCCGAGCTCCTCCAGCGCCCGCTCCAGCCGTGTCACGTTTACGGCCTCGCGTCCCGGCAGCACCTCGACCCGGCGCAGCGCCGAGCGTCCCAGCCCGAGCATGGACACGGCCTTGCCGATGCTGGAGTGCGGGCTCGCGGACAGCACGGTGACCGGGCCCAGAGCGGCCAGTCCTTGATCGGCCACCGAGATCCCGGCCCGCTCGCCGAGCCATTCCCTGCCGACGGCCAGGCCGGTGAAGTTGGACATGGTCGCGCCGCTGACGAGGGTCCCCTCGTGCTCGCCGGGCAGGCCGAACAGCTCACGCAGCCAGGCGACGGTCTCGCGCTCCAGGTCCGGGCCGGTGGAGTCGATGCCGGAGGTGGGGTTCTGGTCCAGGGTGCCGGTCAGCCAGTCGCCGGCCAGCGAGGCCGGGGTGGCGCCGCCGGTGACGAAACCGAGATAGCGGGGCCCGGCGCTGGCGGCGAGACCGGCCTCCCACCGCTCGGCGAAGGCCTTCACCGCCCCCCGCAGCCCCGTCCCCTCCGCGGGCAGCGGCTCGGGCCGGCGCCGTGCGGGAACCCGGGCGACGGGCCGGTCGTCGAGCCCCTCCAGGAGCCGTACGGCGTAGGCCCGCGTCTCGTCGAGCAGTTCGGGCAGGCGTGCGAGGTCGTCATCGAGAAGCGGATGCATGCCACCACCGTAGGATCCCGGCCCGTCCCCGTCTCCGGCCAATCCGCCCAAATGGCCTTGACGGCGCCCGCCGTCAGGTGACGATCCAGCGGCGGCCGATCTCCTCGGGGGTGGGCGGCGGGCCGGGCAGGGGCTCGGCCGAGGTCAGGTGGAGGCCGTCGAGGATCAGCTCCAGATAGCGGTGGCGCATCTCGACGGTGCGCTCCTCGTCGACGAGATGGACGGCGGCGAGCTGCTCGAAGACCATCGAAAGGTCGGAGACCTCCAGGCCGGGACGGAGGACGCCGGCGTCCCTGGCCCGCTCGAAGACCCGCACGGCCAGGCTCTCGGCGTACTCCGACTCGCGGAAGAGGTCCTCGTCCGGGGCGAAGGTGCCCGCCAGGTTCAGCGTGAGGGAGTGGGTGTCGGCGTCCACGATGCGGCGCATGAAGTCGGCGAAGACGCTCCACGGGTCGCGCTCGTCGGCCAGGGCCGCCTCCGCCTCGGCGATGTAGATCTTCAGGCCGTCGGAGCAGAGCTTGCGCAGCAGGATCTCCTTGCTGGCGTAGCGGCGGTAGAGCGCGCTGATCCCCACGCCGGCCCGCTCGGCCACGGCCGCGATCGGCGCACCGGGGTCGGCGACGAAGACCGCGCGCGCGGCCTGGAGGATCGTCTGGTCGTTGCGGGCCGCCTGGGCCTTGCGGCCGCTCATCGGGGCCGGGGTCGTCGTCTCCATACCACCAATGTAACCTACGGAACAAAATATTCCGTTCTAGGATTGGGTGAAATCCGACATCATCTGTCACTCTGGGCGGGTGATCGAGGAGTTCGAGGCCCACCGGCCGAGGATGTTCGGCCTGGCCTATCGGATGCTCGGCTCCGCGGTGGAGGCCGAGGACGTCGTCCAGGACGCCTACCTGCGCTGGAGCGGGATTGAGCCGGGCTCGGTCGCCTCCCCGGGCGCCTGGCTCGCCAAGGTGGTCACCAACCTCTGCCTCAACCGGCTGACCGCCGCCCGCGCCACCCGGGAGAGCTACGTCGGGCCCTGGCTCCCCGAGCCGGTGCCGACCGACGTGCTCGGCCCGCTGGAGACCGCCGAGCAGCGCGACTCGGTGTCCATGGCGTTCCTGGTCCTGCTGGAGCGGCTCACCCCGGCGGAGCGGGCCGTCTTCGTGCTCAGGGAGGCCTTCTCCTACGGCTACCGCGAGATCGCCGAGGTGCTGGACCTGACGGAGGCCGGCTGCCGCCAGCTCCACCGCCGGGCCCGGCAGCGGGTCGGCGAGCGCCCCAGGTTCGACGCCCCCGGCGAGCAGCGCCGCAGGATCGTGGAACGCTTCCTGAAGGCGGCCGAGAACGGTGACCTGCCGGGACTGGAACAGGTCCTGGCCGCCGACGTGGTCTCCTGGTCGGACGGCGGCGGCAGGGTCAGCGCGGCGCTGCGGCCGGTCACCGGCCGGGACAGGGTCGTCCGCTATCTGGTGGGGCTCACAGTCAAGTACGGCGCGGGCGCCGAGGCGCACTACGCCGAGGTCAACGGTCAGGACGGGATCGTGCTGGCGAAGGACGGGCAGGTCGTCATGGTGTCCGTGGTGGAGATCGCGGACGGCGAGGTGGTCGGTCTGCGAGGCGTGCTCAACCCCGGCAAGCTGGGCCGGTTCCGGTGGCCGGCCGGAGGCGTGTGATCACGGGGTTCGCCGCCGCGACGCCCGGTCCGGGGCGCCCGCCGGAGGAATCCCGGAAAAAATCATGGAGTTCCCCGCGGATCCTGTCACGTTCGCGGGGGCTCGCCGGTTCCTAGCTGCATGACACACACCATCCTCGTCACCGGCGGCACGGGCACCCTCGGCCGCCACGTCGTCGACCGGCTCACCGCCGCCGGTCACTCCGTCCGCGTGCTGAGCCGCACGCGCCCGCCGTACATCGGCGATCTGACCACCGGGGCCAGCCTGGCCGAGGCCGTCGAGGGGGTGCGGACGATCGTCCACCTGGCCAGCGACCCCTTCAAGAGGGGGGCCGACGTCGAGGCCGCCCGGCGCCTGATCGCCGCGGCGCCCGAGGGGACGCACCTCCTCTATGTCTCCATCGTCGGCGTCGACCGGCACCCCTACTCCTACTACCGTACGAAGTACGAGGTCGAGGGCATGATCGAGCGCTCCGGCCTGCCGTACACCATCCTGCGGGCGACGCAGTTCCACGACCTGGTCCGTTACGGCGCGCGCATGCTGGCCCGGCTGCCGGTCATGTTCGTCCCGGCCGGGACGAGCTTCCAGCCGGTCGAGGCCGCGGACGTCGCCGAGCGGCTGGCCGAGTTGGCCGTGGGCGAGCCCGCCGGGCGCGTACCCGACATGGGCGGGCCGGAGGTCCTCGGCGCGGCCGAGATCGCGCGGATCCATCTTCGGGCGACGGGCAGACGGCGGCCCGTGCTGCCGGTCCCCATCCCGGGCAAGGTGTTCGCCGCCTTCCGCGGGGGCGTGCACACGGTGCCCGAACGCCGCGACGGCCGGGTCACCTTCGAGGAGTTCCTGACCGCGGCCGAGGACCGCTCCGGATACAGCGAGGCGGGCCGGTGAGCGCGCGGCCGGAGCCGGTCGTGACGGCCGGGGGCGAAGCGGAGCGGGACCGGGCGAAGGGAGATCGGGTGAGGCGGGATGCGGCGGCCGGAGGTTCCGGGGAGCGGGGCCGGGCGACGGGGTGGGGTCCGCCGCCCGGGGTCTCGCGATGGTTCCGTGCGGGCCTGGTCTATCTGGCGCTGACGCAACTCGTGATCGGGGCGTGGGCGCTGGTCTCCCCGGCCGGTTTCTACGAGGGGTTCCCGCTGCCCGGCCGCCGGTGGGTGGACCCGCCGTACAACGAGCACCTGCTGCTCGACTTCGGCGGCCTCAACCTGGGGTTCGGGGTGATGCTCGCGGTGGCGGCCGTCACGCTGGACCGGCTGCTCGTCCGCACTCTCCTGGTGGGATTCCTGGTCTTCGCGGTGCCGCACCTGGCCTTCCACCTGGGGCACCTCGGGCACTTCCCGCCGGTGGACGCGGCCGGCCAGGCCGTCACGCTGTCGCTGGCCGTACTGATCCCCGTGGCGCTGCTGGGCCGGAGCCTGCGGGGGATCAGGCGGCGGGGGTCGGACCGTTCGCCCGGGGGAAACGGATGACGTTGCGGCCCGTGTAGGCGCGCAGATCGACGACCTTGGGATCCCCCGGACTCCGGCGGCGTGTCGCGGAGCGGATGTCCCTGATCTTGATCCGCGCCACATGCGGTGGAACGACCACAAGTCTCCTCATTGAGCCCCCCGGCGTGATGATTCCGTTATATGAAATATGCACATAACCGTATAAGACGGCCGTAAGGATCGTGTCAGTAGGGCAGCCTGCGGCCCGACGGCGACCGTAGGTCCAGATCGGCCGTCCGGACGGGACGGCGCCGGGTCTGTGTCCGGGTGAGCTTGATGCGTCGCATGGTCTGCCCTCCTTTCCTCACTGTCACTGTGCGCCGGGGCGCTTGACATCCGGTTGGCGGCCGCTTGCAGGGCCGCCTCCCGGGAGGTGCATGCGGGCAAACCTATAGGCGTGGCACGTCCGGTTCAATAGGTTCAGTGACTCTGGGAATCCGTATTTATACGTGTAGTGACGAGCCTTTGGCCACCTGTTGGGCGGGGACCTGGGACGATGCCGCCCCGAAGGTCACCGTGCGGTGTAGGTGAGGTCGATCTGATCCATCGCGGTGGCGGGGCCCTCGGCCAGGACGCGTACGGCGCGGCCCTGAAGGTCCAGCATGACCACTTCCCTGTCCTTCCCCCGTGATCTGATCCCCAGCAGGTTGCGTTCGCCCAGCCAGCCGGCGAAGTCCGTCCCCTCGGGCAGGGGCACGGTGGCCTTCTTTGCGCCGGTGACGTAATCCCATAGACAGATGTTTCCCGATTTATCGGGACAAACCGTAGTGACGACCGTGCCCAGCGGGGTGACCGCGACGTCGTCCCACGTCGCCTGGCCGACCGAGCGCAGCGTGCGCACGAGCGAGCCGTCGAGGTTCCTGACCCGGACCGCACCGCCGGGAGCCTGCTGGACCACGGTCGTCCCGTCGGGACCCCAGGCGTATATATACGGCTGGTCGTTGTCGTCGGCGACGGCGACGAACCGCGCGCTGCGCGTGGCCGCGTCCACGATCGTGAAGCCCGTGCTCCGCCCGATCAGCTGGTGCGGCCCGACCGTCTCGAAGGTGGTCAGCAGCACCCGGGAACCATCGGGCGACCAGCGCGGATAGCGGCTCTGCGCCGGTCGCCGCACGGTCCGCACGACGGACTGCCCGCCGGTGGCCCGGTCGACGATCCGGATCTGGTCGAAGTCGAAGAAGTCGGTCTTGAAATGCGGGCTGACCACGAAGAACGAGCCGCCCGGGGAAACGACGAGGTCGTTCCTGCCCTCGAACTTCTCGAAGGCGTCCCCGTCGCGGGCCCTGACGAACGGCGGGCCCGAGCTCGTGACCTCCCGGTTGTCCTCGTAGGAGGTGACCCGCCAGGAGTCCGCGGGGTTCTCCCGCAGTGTGATCTCCGTTCCCGGGATCCGCACCGACGTGGTCGACTCCGCGGCCATGGTCCCGCCGGTCCGGCGCTGGGCGGGGGGAGCCGCCGTCCCGCGCTCCGCCGTACCGCCCCCGGACGCGCCGCCGTCCGGCCGATCGCCCACCGCCATGTGGATCCCGGCCCCGGAGGCGAGTGCGAGCACCACCGCGGCCAGTCCCGTGACGATCCCGCGGCGGCCGCGCATGACCTCGCCCATGCCGCGGGCGGAGGAGGGGATCGTGTCACCCTCCCGCAGGGACGGGTCCTCCTCCACGCCGGGATCGCGCCCCCCGGCCCGGGCGCGGCCCTCGGCCAGCAGGCGCGGCGGCGCGACGGCGTGGCCGAGCAGCCGCAGCAGCGCCGCCGTGGCGGTCGGCCGCACGGCCGGATCCTTGGCCAGGCACTGCAGGACCAGCTCCCGCAGTTCCCCCTCCAGTTCGCCCACCTTCGGCTCGCCGGACAGGATCCGGTGGATGGTCGCCGGAACCGGCCCCGTCCCGAACGGGGGCGAACCGGTCGCCGCGCAGGTCACCGTGGCCGCCCAGGCGAACATGTCGGAGGCCGGCCCGGTCGGCGCCCCGCTGAACTGCTCGGGCGCCATGTAGGGCGGGGTGCCGACGATGTGCTCGGCGGTGGCCTCGGAGTCCTCCGCCCGGGCGATCCCGAAGTCGATGACGCGGGGCCCGTCCCTGGCCAGCAGCACGTTGGCGGGTTTGAGATCCCGATGGACCACGCCCGCCTGGTGGATCGCCGACAGGGCGGTGAGCATGCCGATCGCCAGCCTGCGCAGCTCCGTACCCCGCAGGACCCCGCGCTCGTCGATCACCTGCGCGAGGCTGGGGCCGTCGACGTACTCGCTGACGATGTACGGCGCGCCGCCGAACTCGCCGTGCTCCAGCACCTGCGCCGTGCAGAACGCCTTCACCCGCAGGGCGAGCTCGATCTCCCGGTGGAACTCGGTGAGGGCGGAGTCGTCACTCCCCGCGCGCAGCAGCTTGACCGCGACCCGCTCACCCGAGGGCGACTCGGCCAGGTAGACCACGCCCTGCCCGCCCGCGCCCAGCCGGCCGGTGATCCGATGACCGCCGATCCACGCGGGATCGGCGGCGCGCAGGGGATCGACCGGCATCAGGGAGCCGACCGGCGGGTGAAGCTCAGGATCGAGTTCACCTTCCTGCCCATGATGTCGGCGAGCACCCGCTGCGTCCCCCCGGCGAAGTCGATCACCTGGGCCTGGCGGTTCTTCCCGACGTTCTTCACCACCAGCAGGTGGTTCTCGTTGAACCAGCCCAGGAGCTCGTTCACATCGGTGCCGGGGATGGTGTGGCGGCGGTTGCCGGTCGCGGTGTCCCACACGCAGATGCCCTGGTCCTTGGGGCAGACGGTGGTGAAGAGCTTGCCGGAGGGGGAGAACCAGTTCACGCTCCGGGGAGCGCCGACCCAGTGCATGGTCCGGACGATCTGCCCCTGGAGGTTGTAGAAGTCGGCGCCGGAGGTCTTGCCGTCGAAGTAGCGCCGGGCGACCGATCCGTCGGGGGCGAAGGTGAAGGGGTCGGTGGAGGAGCCCACGACCTCGGTCACCACGAGGGTGGACTTCCTGGCGGCCACGTCCACGAGCACGAAGCCGCCGCTCACCTGCTTGTCCTTCTGGACGACCGAGAGCAGGACCTTGGAGCCGTCCGCCGACCACACCGGGAAGGCGGTCTCGAACGGCTTCTTCACGGTCGGCACCGTGAAGGCCTCACCGGTCGCGACCTCGGTGATCTTGAGGTAGTCCGTGTCCGACTGGGTGAACTTCAGGTTGGGGCTGAGGGCCACCAGTTCCTCGTCGGGCGACAGGGCCGGGGACATCACGTTGTCCACCCGGCGGTAGACGTCCTTGCCCTTCTCCCGGGCGAAGGTGTCGAAGGGGGCCTCCACGGTGGCGTAACCGCTGAGCCTGACCGGGTCCTCCGGGTGTTCGTGCAGGACGATGCCGATGTCGGGCAGGGGGATGTTCCTGGACGCCTTCTCCACCTCCTCCAGCGGGGACAGCACGACCTCCGGCCCCGTGGCACCGGGCTTTGCGGAGGGGAGGAGTTCTCCCGCCGGGGACGGCGTGCCTGCGGCGACGGGGGTCGAGGCCGCAGACGGGGACGTGAGCAGGTATACCGTGCCGCCGGACAGCAGGGCGATGGCCATGGCACCGGCGCCCAGCAGCAGCGGCCGGCGGCGCCGTACGGGGCGGGTGGCGGCCGGGGCGGGGCCGAGGTCGGTGGTGAGCAGCTCGCCGACCAGCCTGAGCAGGACGTCGCTCGCCGCCGGGCGGCCGCCCGGGTCCTTGGCCAGGCACATCGCGACGGTGCCGCGCAGGTCGTCCTCCACCGCGCCCAGGTCCGGCTCGTCGTTGAGGATGCGGTTGACGGTCCCGGCCATCGAGCCGCCGTCGAAGGGGGAGCGTCCCGTCGCGGCGAACACCAGCGTCGCGGCCCAGCCGAACAGGTCGGCCGCGGACGCGGGGTCCGCGCCGCGGAGCACCTCGGGGGCGGTGAAGGCCGGGACGCCGACCCTGCGGGTGTCGGCGGCCTCGGTCGCGGACAGGGCCCTGGCCACCCCGAAGTTGATCACCCGTGGCCCGTCGGGGCCCAGCACGACGTTGTCGGGGCGGATGTCACCGTGGATCATCCCGGCCTGGTGGACGGCCACCAGCGCCGTCATCATGCCGACCGCGAGCCGGTGCAGCGCCGCACCCCGCAGGGTGCCCCCGGAGGCGACGGCCTCCTGGAGGTCGGGGCCGTCGATGTACTCGCTCACGATGTACGGCCGGCCGTCCGCCACCCCGGTGCCCAGGACCTCGGCGGTGCAGAACGCCGAGATCTCCCGCAACGGCCCGGCCGCGGCGAGGAAGCGCTCCCGGTCGAGGTCGGCCGGGAGCAGTCTGACGACGACCCGGCCCCCGCCGGGCGAACGTCCCAGATAGACCGCTTCCCCGAGCCGGCCGGTGATCTCGTACTCATCCACGCGTCCGGGATCCCCCGGGCCGATCGGCCCGACATCCGGCATGATGATTCCCCCCTGAGACGGTCATTGCGGATCACCAATTATGGGGATCAAGGCTGACAAAGGGCACTCCTTCGGCCAAGATGACCAGGCCGACCGGCCCGGCCGTCCCCGTGCCGTCCTCCCGGATCGGTCCCAGGATGCCGATGATCAAGACGGTTCGATGCCTTCGACGATCTCGGGGAGGTGGGGGAGCAGGGGCTCGCCGGCCAGGACGGTCACGGCCACGCCGGGGCGTTCGATCCAGCCGACCAGGCGGCCGGGGCCCAGGGCTCCGTCGCCCTCCATGGCGAGGACCCGCCGTCCGGCGAGGGACTCGACCGTGACGTCTCCGGAGAACCTGCCCAAGGGGACCGGAAGGTTCCTGAGACGGTCCAGGTCGCGCAGGGCGTCCCAGCAGACCACCCGGATCCACAGGAACCGGTGCCGCTCGTCGGCGTCGTCCCTGTCGTCGGACCAGGAGCGGCCGTACTCCCACACCTCGCCGTACGACTGCGGGGCCGGGCTCTCGCTCCAGGAGAACCCCTCCGGCACGTACCCGACGTGCAGCCCGTCGATCACGTTCCCGCTCCGGGGCGGGGGCTCCGGTTCGGAGTCGCCGGACGGCACGGCCTGCCCGGCGGCGGGCCGGCGCCGGGGGTCGCACAGTCCCGCCGGTCCGGAGGCGCGGGCCGTCACGGCGTCCGGCGCCCCGGAAGGCACCGCGGAAGGTGACGCGGACGGCGCCGCGGCGGTAGGGACCGGTGAGGCGGCGGGCGGTGCCGCCGTGTCCCGGGACGGCGCCGCGGACGACGCCGCGGGGGAGCAGGCGGCCAGGAGCGAGATCGTCATCAGCGTCAGTGCGATGCCGGCGCCCCCGCGGGGACCGGCGTGCGACGGCTTCATATCTCATTGGAGGTTCGCGGGGCCGCGGAGGTTCGCGGGTTTCCCCGGCGAAAAGGAAGATCGGGAAGACTGGGGCCGCGGGACGGGGGCGCCGCGTAGGGTGGGAGGGCGGTGCCCCGGCGCTGCGGGCGCGGCGCCGGCGAAGTGACCACGGGGAGGCCCGCCATGCCGGTCGAGCTCAACCACACCATCGTCGCGGCCAGCGACAAGAAGGCCTCCGCCGACTTCCTGGCCTCCATCCTCGGCCTGGCGGTCGGCGCGCCGTACGGGCCGTTCCTCCCGGTCGAGACGGGCAACGGGGTCACCCTGGACTTCATGGACCACGACGGTCCGATCACCCCGCAGCACTACGCCTTCCTGATCTCCGAGGAGGAGTTCGACACCATCTTCGAGCGGATCCGGCAGGCGGGGGTCACCTACTACGCCGACCCCGGCCACCGGCAGCCCGGGCGGATCAACCGCAACGACGGCGGCCGGGGCCTGTACTTCGAGGACCCCGACCGGCACAACCTGGAGATCATCACCCGCCCGTACGGCAGCGGCGGCTGATCCCGGCTCCGTGACCGGCCGGCGGCCGGACGGGCGAGGCGGTCGGGCGGGGCGAGGCGGTCAGGCGGACGAGGCGGCGACGGGATGCTCGACGGCCTGGCGCCGTTCGGCGACGATCACCGCCGTCACCAGGGCCACCAGGGCGACCAGCTGCGCCAGGGCGGACCACAGCCCGAGGGCGACCGTCAGCGGCGCGACCAGCGCCCCCACGACCCGCAGGCGGTTGCCCGGGATCCCGAGCACCCGGCGGAACCAGGCGTTTCCCGCCAGGAACAGGGTGACGCCTGCGGCCAGGGTCACGGAGGCGGCGAGCTTCAGCGGGTCCACCGGGTGGCCGATGGCCTTCTTGATCCCCGCGGCCACCGCGACGACGCCCAGCAGGATCGGGATGTGCGCGTAGAAGTACGCGCCGAGGATCAGCCGCGTGCGCCGTACCGGCTCGTTGGCGTTCAGGCTGTGCTCGGCACGCGTCTCGTCGTCGCCGCCGAAGTACACCCACCACAGGCACGCGGCCAGCGCGAGGCCGAGCACCGCGGCCAGGCCCAGGGCGAAGCCGATCGGCAGGTCCTTGGCCCCGATGCCGATCGCCACGATCGACTCGCCGAGCATCACGATCACCAGCAGCCCGTGCCGCTCCACGATGTGCGCGGCCTTCAGCGCGAAGCCCTTCTGCCCGATGAAGTACGGGCTGCTCCAGAGCAGGAGCACCGCCAGGCCCCAGAGCAGATAGTCGTAGGGCGGGTCGAACAGGCTCGCCGCGCCGATCAGCGCGACCCCGCCGAGGTTGAACGGGATGACCCGGGAGATGGCGGCGGTCGCCTGGAGGTACAGGCCCGCGTGGACGAGGATCAGCAGCAGGTAGCCGACGGTGAAGGCGACGCCTCCGCCGTCGAAGGCCGTGGGGATCGCCAGCGCCACGATCAGGAACCCGGCCATGCCCAGCAGGATCAGCACCCGCCGGGCGGGCCGCACCGGGGGGATGGCGTTGGTCAGCCAGGCGTAGCCGGCGTACATCCACCAGATGACCCCGAACACCAGCAGCACCTGCAGCGACCCATGCCAGGGGGCGCCGTTCTGGATGCCGTCGACCACCAGCCCGGTGAGCTGGGTGACGGTGAAGACGAAGACGAGGTCGAAGAAGAGCTCGAGCGTGGAGACGCGCAGCTCGGTCTCGGGGGGCACGGGTTCGGCCCGCTCGGCGAACCAGCTGGGGAGGCGCATGCCGGACATTGTTACGCCGACGCGGGCGGCACCGCACCGAATAAAACACGATTTATGGAGTTATGTCGCGTTACGCCGCTAGCGGAGTGATCACCAGCGGCCGGCTCGTCGTCGGCGAAGCCGTCCTCACCGCCCGGCGGTTCACTCGTCCGCCGGGGGGTTCTTCTGCCGGGCGACCAGGGTGTCGCCGCGCTTGGGAGGAGCGGGCTGCTCGCTCGTGCCGCTCCGGCGGCGGCTCCGCGGGCGGGCGGGGAACTCCGCGGTGTCCGTGGTGCTCTCCTCCTCCGCCGAAGGCGTGCTCGCGGCAGGGGGAGGCGGGGGAGCCGTCTGCTCCGGCGCCGGCGCGGGCTCCTGCGGGGCGGGAACGGGAGCGGCCGTCTCCGGCTCGCGCAGCGAGGCCAGGACGTCGTCGGCCTCGGAGTCGGCGGCGAAGTCCTCGGCGGCCTCGGCCTCCCTGCGTTTGATCACCACCATGTGGTCGACCGACAGCCGCCCGGCCCCGTTGACGGCCAGCAGGATCGAGGCGGCGCCGAGCGCGACGATCAGGCTGACCTCGCCCCCGGTGAGCGGGAGCCCCTTGTCCCCGCTGGCGATCACGAAGACCGCCAGGGCCTCGACGAACAGCAGCAGGCCGCAGGCCGGTACGGCGAGCCCGGCGATGAGCAGGGTCCCGCCGATGAGCTCCATCAGCATCGTGGTGCCGGCCCACAGCTCGGGCAGGGGGGCGCCCAGTGCGGCGAACTGGTCACCCGTCGCGTCCAGGCCGGCCCTCAGCTTCTGCCAGCCGTTGACGAAGAAGATCCCGCCGACTCCCAGCCTGGCGGCCAGCGCGGCGATGTCTCGGAGGGATTGTCGCACGGCTCCTCATTCTGGTCCGATTCACCGTCCTCGCCCTTTAAATGACCGGACGGGAGCCGGGCAAACTCGTCAGTCGGGATCGTTGCGGTCGGCGGACCCGCGCGGCACGAGAAGTGCCACGGCGGCGGCGGTGGCACCCAGCAGGAACACGCTGACCACGATCGTGGAGTGCAGCCCGGCGACGAACGCGACGCGGGCGCTGTCCAGCAGCGTGGCCCCGGGCAGGCCGCCGATCTCCCGCGCCACCGGGGCGGCGGCGGCGAGCGACTGGCGGGCCTGGGTCATCAGCTCCTCGGAGACGCCCGCGACCGGGGGCAGCGAGGGGGCGTAGACGGCGGTGGTGATCGTGCCGAGCACCGCGACGCCCAGCCCGGCGCCGAGCTCGTAGGCCGTCTCCTCGACCGCCGCGGCCCCGCCCGCCCGGGACTCGGGAACCGAGGACATGATCGTGTCGGAGGCGGCCAGCAGCGCGACCTGGATGCCGAAGCCGATGCCGACGAAGCAGAGGGTGAGCCCCAGCGGGTGCGGCTCGGTGCCCCAGCACAGGGTGGGGGCCAGGGACGCCGCGGTCAGCGCCAGCCCTCCGCCCATCGTGGCACGCAGCCCGAACCGGCGCAGCAGGTGCGCCCCCGCCAGGCCGCCCGCCACCGAGGCGGCCATCAGCGGCAGCATGCGGACGGCGGCGCCGAGCGGGCCGTCGCCGAGCACGAGCTGGAGATACTGGGCGAGCATGAGCTGGAGCCCGACCAGGGCGAAGACGGTCAGCAGCACCGCGGCGACCCCGGTGGAGAACGCCCGGCTGCGGAACAGGCCCAGGTCCAGCAGGGGGAAGGCCAACCGCCGCTGCCTGCGTACGAACCAGGCCAGCAGCCCGGCGCCGCACGCGAACGCCGCCAGCCCCGCAGGGTGCCCCGACCCGGCCTCCTTCAGGCCGAAGGCGAAGGCCAGGATGCCCAGCACCGACAGCAGCGCGCTGGGCCCGTCCCAGGGATGGCCGGCGCGCTCGCGGGACTCGGGCAGGATCCGCGCCGCGGCCGGCAGCAGCACCAGCAGGATCGGCACGTTGATCAGGAAGACGACGCCCCACCAGAAGTGCTCGACGAGCAGGCCGCCGAGCATCGGGCCGAGCGCGGCCCCGGCCGCCGCGACGGCGCTCCACACCCCCAGGGCGATCGCCCGCTCCCGCCGGTCGGTGAAGACCTGCCGGATGATGGAGAGCGTGGCCGGCATGATCATGGCGCCGCCGACGCCGAGGAGGGCGCGGGCGGCGATGAGGGCGGTGGGGGTCGGCGCCAGCGCCGCCGCGGCCGAGGCGAGGCCGAACACCAGATAGCCGAGCAGCACCAGGCGCTTGCGCCCGTAGCGGTCGCCGAGCGTGCCGAACGTCAGCAGCAGCGGCGCGACCACCAGGGAGTAGACGTCGATGATCCACAGCAGCTGCACCGAGCCGGGCTCGAGCGCCGCGGTCAGGGCGGGCACCGCGATGTGCAGCACGGTCGCGTCCACCGCGATCAGCAGCAGGCTGAGGCAGAGCAGGACGAGAACCGACCAGCGGCCGGTCCTGAGCGGGTGGGGGCCGGTCCCCGCGCGCTCGGCGCCGGCCGCTGTCTCCACAATGGTCATAGGCCGCAGGGGGAGCCGGCCTGGGTGAACATGCGAGGCAGCTTAGGCCAACTCCGGCGGTCGCGCGTGCTCATTGGAGGATCGATTCAGGCGATATGCACCCTCACGCGGCTTCGACCTCTCTAGAGAGATAGACCCCTATAGCGTGGACCTAGGCAAACGGTGATCGTGCACCGACCATGGCGATCGTGGGAGTCGGCGCGAGGGTGAGCCGTCGTGGTCTATCGGTACGAGGTTCGTGGGTCCCATGACGAGTCAGGTGCGAGGTTCGTGAGCGACCATGGTGAGCAGATGCGAGGTTCGTGAGTCACCGTGGTGAACGGTCCCGGTGAGGACGGTTCCGGCGCGGCTCCGCTGGATCCCGGCAGCGCGCGCGAATGGTGCGCCGTGGCGGTCGCCCGGCTGGGCAGGGACCAGCCCGAGGCCGCCCTGGAGGCGGCCCGCCTGGCGGTCGAGAGCGATCCGCACGCCCAGGACGGGGCGGGCTGGGGCTACCGCCTGGCCAGCCTGGCCTTCGAACGGCTCGGCCGCGACGCGGAGGCCGTGGCCGCCGCCGAGGAGGCCGTACGGCTGGCGCCGGGCTCCTGGGCCGCGCGGCTGCGCCTGGGTGCGGCCCTGCGCCGCGTCCCCGGACGCTGGAAGGAGGCGTGGTCCCAGGCGGGCCGGGCCGTGCGCTACGCCCCGCAGGAGCCCGACCCGCACGTGCTCGTCGGCGACCTGCGCCTCCTGCGCGGGGAGCACCGCCACGCCCGCGCCGCCTACGGCCGGGCGCTGCACCGGGTGGAGGACCATCCCGCGGCCCGGGTCAACCTCGGCCTGACGTTCCTGCGCTGGGAGCGCTCGCGCGGGCATCACGACCCGGCCTGGCCGGTCGACCCGCGCGAGACCGGCCGCGCGCGGCGCGCCCTGGAGTCGTGGTCCCGGCAGGTCCGCGTCCTGCTCGCGGTGGCGCTCCTGGCGGTCGGGGTGGCCGCCTTCGGCTACGGGCTGACCGAGGAGGCCGTGATCGGCGGGGCCCTGGCGCCGGTCGCCGCACTGGTGATCACGCTCAGGCAGGCCCACCGGGTCAGGCTCTGGCCCTACGTCCCGGGGATGCTCGCCCGCGACGCGTGGCTCAGCATGGGCATCGCGATCACGCTGATGGCGGTCGCCGCCTACGTCGCGGCGGTCGCCACCCTGCCGCGCGCCGTACAGGACTTCCCCCTCACCGGGCTGCCCGACCCCGCCGCGCTGCCCGCCCTCGCCCGCAGCCCCTGGGCCGGGCTGGCGGCCCTGGTGCTGCTCAACGGGCTGGCCGTGCTGATCCTGCGCACGCTCGCCGAGGCGTGGCGGGGGCGGCCGATCCGGGCGCTGGCCGAGTTCGCCGCGGCCGGGGACGACCGCACGGCCGCCCGCGACATCGACGTGACGCTCTGGCTCGTGGCGGTCCGGGCCTGGTCGGCGCTCGTCCTGGTCGTGGCGGGCGCGCTGCTGCTGGACGACTCCCGCTGGGCCCTGGCGGCCCTGACCGTGCCGCCCGCGCTGGGCCGGGCGTACGGCAGGGCGCGCGGCCGGGCGCCCGCGGACCGCTGGCTCACCGTGGTGACGGTCCTGCTCGTCGTGGCGCCGGTCGCGCTCGTCGCGGCGGCGGCCGCAGGCCCCCTCGGACTCCCCGATCGGTTCGGCCGCTGGTCGTGGCAGGCGGCGATCGGGGTCCTGGTGACGGTGGTGGCCGCCTACGTCATCAGGTCGGCCCGGGCGTGGTGGCGGGGCGCGCCCGGGCCCTGGCGGGGCTCGCTGGCCATGTACGAGGGTTCCGGGCGCCGCCTGCCCGGTGACGCGCGGGCCCCGGTGGAGCTGAGCGGCGAGGTGCGCGAGGCCCTCGCCTACGCGCGGGGGGTGGTTCTGGCCTACTCCGATCCGACGGGGCCGAGGGCGCTGGCCGTCGGCTCGGTCGGATCGGTCGGCCCGGGAGGCGAACTCCGCCTGATCGCCGCCGAGGACGCGTGGGAGGCCGCCGAGCGCGACCCGCGGGTGGCGGTGTTCGTCGCCGACCCGGCGGACCGCCGCTTCTGGGCCGAGGTGCGCGGCATCGCCATCGGCGACGCCGAGGCCGACGTGCTCAGGGTCACCCCCGAGCACGTCGTGATCGGGGACTATCCCGGGCGCCACCAGGGCCGGGTGCGCCCCGGGGACGGCCGCCCCGCGCACTGACCCCGTCCGCGCGGCCACGGGTCCCGGGCCGTCCGCGAGGGGGTGTCCGCCGGGTCCTGATTCGGCCGGCCTGTCACGGATGGGGTGGCGGGCAGGTGACATTCCCATTCGTGACGTTCGTCGCGCCGCATGCCGGTTATCTGATTGTTCTGGTGCGGCGGCGTGGCGCGGTGCCCGGGCACGCCCAAACCCCTTCCCGGTGCGGTATAACCGGGGGCGGACCGGGGAGGCGTGATGCGGGACTCCGACAGGGCCAGGCCGGCCGGGCGGGCGGCGGCACGGGATCTGTTCGAACAGGTGCGGGCACGTTACTTCCATCTTCCCCCCGCCGGACGACGACTGCTCCACGTCGGCGTCTTCCTCGCCGTGATGACGCTGGCCGCGGTGCTGAGCTGGTCCCTGTTCACCACCGCCCTCCTGACGATCGCGCTGCTCGGCTTCGCGGCGCTGACCCTGCGCTTCCCCCGCGCCGGCGCCACCGTGCTGGTCCTGGCCGGGTGGATGCTCCTGCTCGGCTTCTTCATGGGCCTGTACGGTCCGCAGTCGCCCGCCCCCGCGCTCCTGCTGGTCCTGGGCGTGGCCGTGGCCGGGGTCGCCCACCTCATCCGCTGGGTCCCGCCGTGGCTGACCACCCTGATGGCCCTGGTCCCCGCCGCCGTGGCCGCCTTCGCGCTGTACTTCATCGCGCCCGTCGCCGGCCCGTGGGCCGCCTACGGCGTGGCCGCCGCGGTCCTGCTCTACCGCTTCGTCGAGGCCCGCAGGGTCAGGGGGACGCTGCCGGAGTACGAGCAGCCGGTCAGGGTCCGCGTCCAGGAGGGCGCGCCGCAGGTCCAGAGCCACGGCGGCAGGTCCGCGCCGCCGCCGATCTCGGTGGAGGAGGCGCTCGGCGAGCTGGACGCCATGATCGGCCTGGCCCCGGTGAAGGAGCAGGTCCGCTCCATCGCCGCCTCGATCGAGGCCTCCCGCCTGCGCAGGGAGGCCGGATACTCCACCGAGCCGCCGATGCGCCACTTCGTGTTCGTGGGCCCGCCCGGCACGGGCAAGACCAGCGTGGCCAGGACCGTCGCGAAGATCTTCTACGCCTTCGGCCTGCTGGAGACGCCGTACGTGGTGGAGGCCCAGCGCGCCGACCTCGTGGGGGAGTTCCTCGGGGCCACCGCGATCAAGACCAACGAGCTGATCGACCGGGCGCTGGGCGGGGTGCTGTTCGTCGACGAGGCCTACAGCCTGATCAACTCCGGTGACGGCCAGCCCGACCGCTTCGGGGCCGAGGCCGTGCAGACGCTGCTCAAGCGGGCCGAGGACGACCGCGACCGGCTGATCGTCATCCTGGCCGGATACGAGAAGGAGATGACCTCCTTCCTGACCAGCAACCCCGGTCTGGCCAGCCGGTTCGCCACCCGCGTCCGCTTCCCCGGCTACGCGCCCGGCGAGCTGGTGCAGATCACCGACCTGCTGCAGCGGCGCCGCGGCGACCGGATGGCCGAGGAGGCCCGGCCCGCGCTCCTCGCGAGGTTCGAAGACGTCCACCGCCGCGGGATCGTCGACGAGCTGGGCAACGCCCGGTTCGTCCGCAGCCTGGTGGAGGCCGCCGCCCAGGCCCGCGACGTGCGGGTGGTCGGCGCGGGCGGCTCGCCCACCACCGAGGACCTGGTGACCACCACCGAGCCGGACGTCGCCAAGGCCTTCGACGAGCTCACCGCCCGCTACCGCGGCTATCAGGCCACGCCCACCCTGGAGGAGGCCCTGGCCGACCTGGACCGGATGGCCGGGCTGGAACCGGTCAAGCGGCAGGTCCACGCGATCACCGCCCAGCTCCGGGTGGCCAGGATGCGCCAGGAGCGCGGCCTGCCCACCCCGCCGCAGATGCGGCACTTCGTCTTCACCGGCCCGCCCGGCACCGGCAAGACCACCGTGGCCCGCATCCTCGGCCGCATCTTCGCCGCCCTGGGCCTGCTCGCCCGTCCGGACGTGGTGGAGGCCCAGCGCGCCGACCTGGTCGGCCAGCACCTGGGCTCCACCGCGATCAAGACCAACGAGCTGGTCGACCGGGCGCTGGGCGGGGTGCTGTTCGTCGACGAGGCCTACAGCCTGGTCAACAGCGGCTACGCCGGAGGCGACGCGTTCGGGGCCGAGGCCGTGCAGACCCTGCTCAAGCGGGCCGAGGACGACCGCGACCGGCTGGTGATCATCCTGGCCGGATACGAGCGCGAGATGACCTCCTTCCTGGCCACCAACCCGGGGCTGGCCAGCCGGTTCAACCAGCGGGTGCGCTTCCCCTCCTACACGCCGGGCGAGCTCGCCGAGATCGCCGAGCTGCTCGCCGAGCGGTCGGGCGACAGGTTCGACGAGGCCGCCCGGGAGAACCTGGCCGCGGTCTTCACCTGGGTCTGCGAGGACGGGTCGATCGACGGCCTGGGCAACGGCCGCTTCGTCCGCTCGCTGTTCGAGCGCGCCGCGATGCTCCGCGACGTGCGCCTGGCCGCCCTCGGCGGCACCGCCAGCTCCGCGGAGCTGACCACCGTCACCGGCGCCGACGTGCGCGACGCGGTGGACGAGATCTCCGGCCGCTGACCCCGTACGGCACGGCCGGTGGACTGTCACCGCCGGGGTGTAGGAAGTGGGGCATGACGATTTCGGTGACGTGGCCGCAGGTGCTCGCCTGGCGGTTGAGGCGGCAGTTCGTCGACCCGGTGGCGGGGGGCGAGGCGGTCTCGGTGGTCCGGCGGCTGAGCGGGGTGCAGGCCCAGGTCGCCTCGTCGGCCGAGCTGGCGGTCGCCGTACGGCAGGCGCGGCCCCGGCGCGGTGAGATCGGGCAGGCCCTGTGGCGGGAGCGCACGCTGGTCAAGACCTGGACGGCGCGCGGCACGCTCCACCTGGTCCCGGCCGACGAGCTGGCCTCCTACGCCGCGGTCCTGGGCTCGTTCCGCCACTGGGACAAGGGATCGTGGCAGCGGGGCCACGGGGTGACCGCCGCGGAGGTGGCGGCCATCGTCGAGGCCGTCCCCCGGGCGCTGGAGGGGCGCACGCTCACCCGCGAGGAGCTGGTCGAGGGCGTCATCGAGGTCACCGGCGACGTCCACCTGAGGCAGGCGCTGACCTCCGGCTGGGGCGCGCTGCTCAAGCCGCTCAGCTTCCTGGGCGAGCTGTGCTACGGTCCGCCGCGCGAGGGCAGGGTCACCTTCGTCAGCCCCCGCGACTGGGTGCCGGGCTGGCCGTCCGAGCCCCCTTCGGCCGCGGAGGGCGGCATGGCCCTGGTCCGCTCCTTCCTCGGCGCCCACGGCCCCGGCACCCCCGAGACGTTCGACGCCTGGCTCTTGCGGGGCGGCGCCAGGAAGGCCGACCTGCGCGGCTGGTTCCGCGACCTGGCGCCCGAGCTGGCCGAGATCGAGGTGGAGGGCCGCCCGATGGTCCTGCTCGCCGGGCACCTCGACGATCTGGCCGCGACCTCACCCGCCGCCGGCGTCCACCTGCTGCCCGGTTTCGATCAGTACATCCTGGGCGCCCCCCGCGACCTCGAACCGCTCCTGCCCAAGGAGGCCAGGCCCAAGGTGAGCAGGGCCGCCGGATGGATCTCCCCGGTCGTGGTCCACCGGGGCCGGGTGGCCGGAGTGTGGGAGGCCAGGAACGGCGAGATCGTCTTCGACCTGTTCGAGGACGTGCCCCCCGCGGACCTGAAGGCCGAGGCCGAGCGCGTCGCGGCGCTCCTGGGATAGCGGGCTCTCCGGCCCGTCGCCGCAGGCCGGAGGCGGAAGCGGACCGCGTCGCCGCAGGCGCAGCCGTCAGAGGCGGAAGCGGACCGTGTCGCCGGGGCGGAGCTGGGCGATCCGGGCGAGGTCGGCGGGGGCGACGACGGCGATGACGGGATAGCCGCCGGTCGGCGGGTGGTCGGCGAGGAAGACGATCGGCTGCCCGTCGGGCGGCACCTGCAGCGCCCCGGCCACCATGCCCTCACTGGGCAGTTCCCCGTCCACGGCCCGCTTCAGCACCGCGCCCCGCAGCCGCACGCCGACCCGGTTGCTGTCCTGGCTGACCTCGTACGGCCGCGCGCACAGGGCCGCCGGCGCGTCCGGGACGAACCAGTCGTCCCGCGGACCGGCGAGCAGCCGCACAGGAGTCCGCGCCGCGGGAGGGGGCGGCGCCGCGTCCACCGTGATCGGCGCCAGTTCCCGGGCCGGGCCCACGGGCAGGGTCGCGCCGGGGGACAGCGGGGCGGGACCGAGGCCGGACAGCGAGTCCGTCGAGCGGCTGCCGAGCACCGGCGGCACGTCCACGCCGCCCCGGACCGCGAGATAGGTGCGCAGCCCGGTGGCGGGCGTGCCCACCCGCACCAGGCCGCCCGCCGGAACCCAGAACGGCGCGTACATCCCGGCCCGCAGGTCCCGGCGTAGACCCCGCCCGCCCGGGATCTCCGCTCCGGGCTCCCGCCGTAGACCCCGTGCGTCTCCGGTATCCGCCTCCCGGCCGTCGGCTCCGCGCCTCTCGTGCCGGGCGTCTATCTCCTGGTCTCCCGCCTCCGCGCCGCTTGTCCCGGGCCCTCCGGGGACGAGGAGTTCGACCGGGCATGAAGCGCCCGTGAGGGCGACCCAGGCCCCGGCGGACAGGCGCAGGCGGGCCCCGCCGAAGGTCAGCTCGATTCCCGCCGCCTCCTGCGGGTTGCCGACCAGGCGGTTGGCCAGCCGCAGGCTCGGCGCGTCGGCGGCGCCCGAGCGGGGCACCCCCAGATGGCCGTACCCGGGGCGCCCGAGATCCTGCACGGTGGCGTAAGGCCCCGGCGCGATCACCTCGATCATGCGGTCATCCGGTGACCGCCTCGAAGCGGACGCGGGTGCCGGGGGTCAGGACGGCGGGCGGATCGGCCGCCACGTCCCACACCGGCATCGGCGAGCGGCCGAGCAGCCGCCAGCCGCCGGGCGAGGCCGCGGGGTAGACCGCGGAGTAGGGGCCCGCGATCGCCACCGCTCCCGCCGGGACCGAGGTGCGCGGGGTGGCCAGGCGCGGCACGTGCAGGACCGGGTCCAGGCCGGTGAGGTAGGCGAACCCCGGGGCGAAGCCCAGCCAGCCCACCACCAGCTCCCGTCCCGTGTGCCGCTCGACCACCTCCCGCGGGGACAGGCCGGTCAGCGCGGCCACCTCCCCGAGGTCGGCGCCGTCGTAGACCACCGGGACCGTCACGACCCCGTCCGCCGCGGCGGCGCCCGCACCGGGGGCGGCCGCCGTACGCATCAGGAGGGACAGCCGCGACCTGAGGCGGGGCAGGTCGGCGCCCGGCGCGACGACCAGCACGGTGGCCGGACCGGGAACGATCTCCACGACCCCGTCCGGCCGGTCGGCCCGCAGCAGCGCGTCCAGCCGGTGGGAGGCCTCCAGCGCCCCGGTCTCCACCAGGAGCCCGTGCTCCCCGGCCCGCCGGATCACCGCCTCCCCGCCGGAACCCGCGCCGCCCGGCGTGTCCCGCCCGTCCGCGCCGCCCACCGTCATCGCGTCCGCGCCGTCCGGCGTGCCTCGACGACCCGCGCCGCCCGGCGTGCCCGCGGTGTCCGGGCCGATCACCGGCGCCCTCCGGGACGGCGGGACCGGCCGGCGCCGGCCGGTCTCACGTGAAGGCCTTCACGATCACTCCGGCGTCGGCCAGGCCGTCGCGGACGGCCCGCGCCAGCCGTACGGCGCCGGGGGTGTCGCCGTGCAGGCAGATGGATCGGGCCCGGACCGTGACCTGGGATCCGTCGTCGGCGGTCACGACCTGGTCGGTCGCCATGCGCACGGCCCGGGCCGCGACCGTGCCGGGGTCGTGCAGCACCGCGCCGGGGGAGCGGCGGGAGACCAGGGTCCCGGCGGGCGTGTAGGCGCGGTCGGCGAAGGCCTCGGTGACGGTGGCGACCCCCTCGCGGGCGGCGATGTCGTGGACGGCCGAGCCGGGCAGGGTGAGCACCGGCAGGGTCCGGTCGTAGTCGGCCACGGCCACCACGACCGCCTCGGCCTGCTCGGGGTCGCGGCAGATGCGGTTGTAGAGCGCGCCGTGCGGCTTGACGTAGGAGACCCGCCCGCCCATCGCCCTGGCGATGCCGTCCACCGCCGCGATCTGGTAGAGCACCTCGGCGCACAGCTCCTCGGGGTCCATCTCCATCTCGCGGCGCCCGAACCCGGCCAGGTCGCGGTAGGAGACCTGGGCGCCGATGGACACCCCCCGGTCGATCGCGGCCGCGCAGGTGCGGCGGATCGTGACCGGGTCGCCGGCGTGGAATCCGCAGGCGACGTTCGCGCTGGTCACCACGTCGAGCAGGGCCGCGTCGTCGCCCAGTCGCCAGATGCCGAAGCTCTCACCGAGGTCGGCGTTGAGGTCGATCACCATGGCTCACCCCTACATGGGAGGTTCGTCGGGAATGTCCGCGATGTCGTCGAGGGCCGTGGCGAGCTCCTCGGGGTCGTCGCCGATCCGCTCGGCGATCTCGATCAGCACGTGCAGGACCTCGTGCCTGTCGTGACCGAGGTCCAGCAGCCGCTGGGCGGCCTCCCACAGCTGCGGCGGGTCGCCCTCCCACAGCCGGGCGGCGATCTCCTCGTGCCAGGCCAGGTGCTCGTCGTAGTCGAAGCGGTCGCGGTCGTCGCCGTGGTCGATCTCCAGCAGCACCCGGCGGTCGGTCTCGTCGGCGGGGTTGAGCAGGTCGAGCTTGATCTCGCCGTGCATGCCCTGCAGGAACGGGAAGGCGAAGACCCGCCGGGCCAGGGCCGACAGGTCCCCGTCCGGCAGCAGCCGCTCCACCAGGTCGCGGTCGAGGCCGAAGGTCGTCGGGTCGCGGTAGGTCTCGGCGAACTTGGCCGTGGCCTCCCAGACCCCGTCCAGGGTGGCGCGCAGCCCCTCCTCCGCCAGCCCGCTGCGGTGCGCGGCGAAGCGCGCCCAGGCGCTCAGGGCGTACGGCATCGCCTCCTGCTCGGCCGGGCTGAGCATCACCTTGCGCGGCAGCCAGTCGAGCAGGAAGGTCTCGCATTTGGTGGGGCTGACCCGCAGCGGGCGGCCGAAGTCCTGGTCGCAGCCGTAGTCGATGATGTGGTCGGCGCACCGGGAGGCCGCCGAGGGGTCCGACAGGTGCTCGGCCGCGTCCGAGGAGAGGAACTCCGCGGCCAGCATCGCCCGGCGGTCGCGGCTGTAGGGCGCCTCGCTGTGCAGGGGCGCCGGGCGCTTGCGGCCGGGGGGCAGCGCCTTGATCCGGGAGCGGGCGAAGGCGTGATAGGCGCTGTAGCTGTCGCTGACCGGGGCGGTCGTCTTGCGGTCGCCGTACTCGGCGGTGGCCTTCATGGCCGACTCCAGCAGGGCCCTGGCCTGCTGCGGCTCGATCTCCTCGAAGCGGAGCATCGCGTTGGCGTCGGCCTCCGCCCTGGCCTGCTCCAGCAGCTTGTCCACGTGCGAGGAGACCCAGGCGTCGCGGGCGATGCCCCGCATGTTGTAGTCGACGACCATGACCAGGGCGTGCCGGTCCTCGCCGCTGTCGGAACCCCGGTAGCCGAAGGTGCACACCACCGTGTCCTGGTCGCCGTAGGCGTCGCGGGAGACGTAGCAGCCGGTGGGCTTGACCACGCCCAGCCGGTCGGCCCAGCGGGGCCGGGCCACGCCGCGCTCGATGAGCGCCAGCGCCGCGCCCTCGGCCTTGGCGGCCTGGCGGGCGGTGCCGAGGTAGGCGAGCGCGATCAGCAGGGTCAGCGCGGCGGGCGTGCCGGCCTTCGCGGCGTAGTCGACCAGGCCCTCGCCGAGGACCTGCTCGGCGTCCCCCCGCCGCAGCCGCCGTCCCCACCAGGCGCCCACCATGTCGGAGACCATGAGCTCGGCGTCCAGCGGGCTGCGGACGGCGAGGAGCTCGCGGGCGGCCAGCAGCATCTCCGAGAACACCTCGTCGGGAGCCTGGCTCTCCCGGGGGTCCCTGCGGTGCCGGCGGCTCAAGCGGCCTCCCCCGCCGGCCGCGCTGTCCCGGGACCGTGGTCTCCGCCGGTCCGTCCGCTCCGCTCGATCACGTTCAACCTTCTCGCGTTCCCGACTCCATGGGTGAATGGAACGCGACATGGTGACCGTTCGGTTCAACGGCTCTCTCGGTTGTTCCTGCTTCACCGATCTGGGCCGACAGCCGCCCGCGGGTCTGTCCGGTCTCCGCAGGCGCTTTCCGTTCCCAGGGCGGGAATCACCCGGCGACGCCACATTTGTGTGATCACCCGCTCGGGCCCCTCCGCCTTTACGCGCGATCGGGGGCAATCCTAGCCCATGAAGGCCGATCGGCACGGAGGAACGGGGAACGGCCGCCGTCCGGACGCTATCGGAGGCCTCGCGGCGGGGGCGCCGAGTTCACGATCGCGAGGAGATGCTCGCGGGCGACACGTTCGATCACCTCGGCAGTGGCCTCGACGCCCAGATGCTCGGTGCACGCGAAGACGTCGGCCACGCATCTGTCCACGGTGTCGAGCGGGACGGTGAGGAACTCGGCGGCCAGGCGGGCGCTCACGGGCTCACGGAGTCCCGTCGGGCCGTTGGTGAAGCGGGTGGCGAGAGCGGGCATGGATGTCACATTCCTCCGGGTTACCGGGATATTCCCGGATGGGCGGCGAGGACGTGCGTTTTCATTCCATAACGTATCGCGCCAGTGTCAAGCCTCCGATGGGTGACATGGAAAGCTGACCCATGTCTTGACTGGCCCCTACCACGGGAGGGTAAAAGGATGTCCCGGAACGGGAAGCCAAATAGGGTGCGGGTCAGTAGGCTGATCTTGTCAGGACTCCGACCGAGACGAGGTGGGCGGTTGTCGGGACGGTCCGGCTCGATCCTGCTAGTGTCCTGGCCGCGAGCGCTGCGGGACGCCGGCGGTGCTCGCGCCGGTGTGATCAGGTCCTCGCCGTCCCCTCCGGGAGGCGGGACCGGGGGGTGCGGACGCCGGCCCGGTGGTGCGGCCACCGGTCGGCCGCGTGCCCGGCGGGGCCCTGCGAGGCGCCGTCATGCTGGAATCCCGGCGCGTTACCGTGGACATCCCGGTCCTCGGGCCGGGGGGGTCATCGCATCATGGGCGGGGCTTCCGTCCGTAGGTGCCCATCGCCGATGATGTAGTGCAGGATCCGGTTCCCCGGAGCCGTGCTACGACGATTCGCAAGTTTGGAGATGTGCCTCGTGGGAGACCCTGGCACGCGACGGAGGTGCCGACCATGAGCGCCGAAACCTCCGTGCCCCGTCCCCGGGAGTCGGATGTGGACATCTCGGACTCGGGCCTTCTCCAGGGCCTGTTGTCTCAGTCGCCGTTCGCCTTCGCGTTCTTCGACCTCGACGGCCGCTTCCAGCGGGTGGACGAGGTCTTCGCCGGCGTCGTCGGCCTGCCCGCCGAGCGCCTGGTCGGCCGCGCCCCGGGAGAGCTGCTGTCCGCCGATCTCACCGCTCTGGTCGAGGGATCGGTCCGCGGCGTCGTGGCGGGCGCCGCGGTCGAGAACGGCCAGCGGATCCGGGTGCGCACGGCCGAGGGGCAGACCCACCACTGGTCGCTGACCTTCTCGCCGGTCCACGACGACAAGGGCGTGCTGCGCGCGGTCTGCCTGGTCGGCGTCGACGTCACCGAGAGCCGGAAGGTCGAGGAGGACCTGCGGCGCAGCGAGGAGCGCTACCGCTCGCTCGTCGAGGCGCAGTCGCAGCTCGTGTGGATCACGGCTCCGAGCGGCGCGACCGTGGAGGACGCCCCGCAGTGGCGGGCCATCACCGGCCAGGGGCTCGACGAATACCTCGCCCACGGCTGGCTGGAGGCCGTGCACCCCGACGACCGCGTGCACACCGAGGAGGCGTGGCGCGAGGCCCTGCGCGGCCGGACCATGTTCGAGTGGAACTACCGCGTCCGCACCCGGGCCAGCGGCTACCGCCACTTCGAGGTGCGCGCCGTACCGATCATCCGGCACGGCAAGGTCGTCGAGTGGGTCGGGGCGAACACCGACGTCACCCCGCAGCGCGAGGCCGAGGAGATGCGCGGCCGGCTGACCGACCAGCTCGGCGCCGCGGCGCTGCGCACGGCGCGGCTGCAGGGCGCCACGGCCATGCTGGCCGAGGCGCTCACCGTCGAGCAGGTGGTCCAGGTGATCATCGACGTGGGCCGCACGGCACTGGCCGCCGACCGCTCGGCGGTGGCGCTGCTCGACGCCGACCGGGCCGCGTTGAAGCTGGTCAACAGCGGCGGCATCCCCGACGTCCCCGGTGCGCCCGGCGAGGAGATCCCGCTGTCGCACTCCAGCGTGATGACCATGGCGGTCAACAGCCGCCGCCCGGTCTTCGCCGAGTCGCCCGACAGCCTGCTGTCCCAGCTCGTCGACGCCGGAGGCGACGAGGATCTCATCAAGGGATTCGTCACCCACAGCGACGAGCGGGCCTGGGTCGGGCTCCCGCTGCTGGCCGCGGGCCGCGCCCTGGGCGCGCTGCGCTTCGCCTTCACCCGCCCCCAGAAGATCTCCCAGGAGGACGGCGTCTTCCTGGAGGCCCTGGCCGGGCAGTGCGCGCTCGCCGTCGAGCGGGCGACCCTGTTCGAGCGCGAGCACCGCACCGCCGAGACGCTCCAGCGGAGCCTGCTGCCCGACCGCCTGCCGGTGGTCCGCGGGCTGACCCTGGCCCAGCGCTTCCGCTCGGGCAGCCGTCACGTGCAGGTCGGCGGCGACTGGTACGACGCGTTCGTCCTGCAGGACGGCCGGGTCGCCGCGGTGGTCGGCGACGTCATGGGCAAGGGCGTCAAGGCCGCGGCCGGGATGGGCCGCATCCGCAACGCCATGCGGGCGCTGGCGCTGACCAACCCGCCGCCCGCGGCGGTCCTCACCGGCCTGGACCGGGTCTTCGAGGCGACCGAGGAGGAGGAGCAGGTCACCACGCTCGCCTACATGGTGGTCGAGCCCGGCACCGGAGAGGGCACGCTGGCGCTGGCGGGCCACCCGCCGCCCCTGCTCGTCTCACCGCAGGGCGTGCCGCTGCTGTGCGAGGGCGAGCCCGGCACCCCGCTCGGCTGGCCGGCCAGCCGCCGGCAGTTCCGCTTCTGCGTCCCGCCGGGCCACACCGCCGTCCTGTACTCCGACGGGCTGGTGGAGAACCGCAAGCGAGGGCTGGATGCCGGACTCGCGGAGCTTTGCTCGGTTGTGACCGAAGCGCCGCTAGAAGTTGTGGGAAGTCCCCATATGCTGCTGGATTTCCTGGTGGATCGCATGTTGGCGGGGTATGAGCAGGATGATGACGTCACGGTGCTCGCGATTCATGTCCCTCCGACGACGAAGAGTGACTGAATGAAACAGTCATAAGGGTTGCTTTCGGATATCGGTGCCCCGCTTCCGTACGCACTACTGTCTTCGTCGGCCTAGGGTGGAGGGCAACCGCCGGGAGGCGGCCGTATGAATCACGGTGCCGTGCCAGAATGTTGTGCAGGTGCGTCGCGGTTCGCACGGCCTCGCTGATCGCAACTAGAGGCATCCGCCCCTAGCGGGCATCAGAGTCCATTCTCGTCTCGCTTTCCTTCGAGAGGTGTTCGTGTCGCCTGCAAGTTCGACTCGCTCGAAGCCATCCGAGCTGAACGAGCCCGTCATTCAGCAGCTGATGGAGCGGGGGCGCTCGCAGGGGTTCCTCGAGTCCGAGGATGTCCGCAAGGCCGTCGAGGAAGCGGACATTCCGATGGCGCAGGTCGCTGGAATCCTGCGCAGCCTCAGCAAAGAGGGCATCACCGTACGACTGACTGCTGAGGACTCCGCCGGCCCCAAGAAGTCCCGGCCCCAGGCCAAGCGCCGTACCCCTGCCACGCCCGCCGCCCCGGTCAAGAAGACCAAGACCGCGGCCGCGGCGGCCAAGGAGCAGCCGGAGACCGTCACCGCGGTCGTCGGCGGCTCCGAGCCCGCCCCGGCGGCCAAGAAGCCGGCCGCCCCCGCCAAGAAGGCCGCCCCGGTGGCCAAGAAGCCGACGCCCGGTCCGGCCAAGGCCGCAGGGCCCGAGGCGCCCGCGGCCAAGGCCGACTCCAAGCCCAAGGCGGTCGACGCCGAGGACGAGGAGGAGATCGACCTCGACGACGTCGAGCTCGAGGACTTCGACCTGGAGGCCGAGGCCGAAGAGGTCGAGGTCGAGGTCGAACCGGAGCCCGAGGCCGAGGAGGAGCCCAAGGTCGAGGCCGAGGCCGGCCCGCAGACCGAGGACGAGGTCCTGATCCTCTCCGACGACGACGACGACGCCCCCGTGGCGCAGGTCGCCGCCGCCGGCGCCACCGCCGACCCGGTCAAGGACTACCTCAAGCAGATCGGCAAGGTCCCCCTGCTCAACGCCGAGCAGGAGGTCGAGCTCGCCAAGCGCATCGAGGCGGGTCTGTTCGCCGAGGAGCAGCTGGGCACCGACGGCGAGAAGCTGCCGGTGGACGTCCGCGCCGAGCTGGAGTGGATCGCCGAGGACGGCCGCCGGGCCAAGAACCACCTGCTGGAGGCCAACCTCCGTCTGGTGGTCTCGCTGGCCAAGCGCTACACCGGCCGCGGCATGCTCTTCCTGGACCTGATCCAGGAGGGCAACCTGGGCCTGATCCGTGCGGTCGAGAAGTTCGACTACACCAAGGGCTACAAGTTCTCCACCTACGCCACGTGGTGGATCCGGCAGGCGATCACCCGGGCCATGGCCGACCAGGCGCGGACCATCCGCATCCCGGTCCACATGGTCGAAGTGATCAACAAGCTGGCCCGCGTCCAGCGGCAGATGCTGCAGGACCTCGGCCGCGAGCCGACCCCCGAGGAGCTGGCCCGCGAGCTCGACATGACCCCCGAGAAGGTCATCGAGGTCCAGAAGTACGGCCGCGAGCCGATCTCCCTCCACACCCCGCTGGGCGAGGAGGGCGACAGCGAGTTCGGTGACCTCATCGAGGACTCCGAGGCGATCGTTCCCGCGGACGCGGTCAGCTTCACGCTGCTGCAGGAACAGCTCCACTCCGTTCTGGACACGCTGTCCGAGCGCGAGGCGGGCGTCGTCTCCATGCGGTTCGGCCTCACCGACGGCCAGCCGAAGACCCTCGACGAGATCGGCAAGGTCTACGGGGTGACGCGCGAGCGCATCCGCCAGATCGAGTCGAAGACGATGTCCAAGCTCCGTCACCCGTCCCGGTCCCAGGTCCTGCGCGACTACCTGGACTAGGACCGGATCGGGAAGATCGATCGTCGGCGGCCCGCACCTCCCGGTGCGGGCCGCCGCGTCGTTTACACGGTTGTAATCGATCGATAACGCAGAGTGGCGGGCGGGCGGTTACTCTCACCCGCCATGGGTGTGATCGAAACGGCCGGGGGCCGGGTCCGGGGAGCACGCGTGATCGTCGACCGCCCGTGGGCGGACGGGATGCTCGACGAGGCGGTCACCGCGGTGCACCGGGGTTTCCTCGACGCGGGGGCGGCCGCGCTGGGCGCCACCCGCGGCGACCCGGAGCACCGCGCGCTGCGCGCCGAGGCCCTGGCCAGGGCGGCGACGGGGTGGAGTCGCGACATCGAGGCCATGGCGGTCCGCGACCGGGCCGACCCCGACCTGTGGCTATGGCTGGGCCGTACCCTCATCGAGGAGGCCTGGGCGCTCAAGCCCGGCGCCAGGGCGCGTGCCGTGCAGGCGCACCGCCTGCAGGCCTTCCACCGGGCGATGGACGCCGCCCGGCGGCCGCTCCTGACGGCCGCCGCGCTCGCGCCGTCCGACCCGGTGCCCTGGGAGTCGATGATGTGGCTCACCCTCGGCCTCGACCGGCCGCGCTCCGACAAGGACGCCGTCTGGTTCGAGATCGCCCGCCGCTGCCCGGCGCTCTTCCCGGCCAACGTGGCCCGGCTGATGACGCTCTCGCCCACCTGGGGCGGGACGGCGCAGGAGACGCTCGCCTTCGCCAGGGACGCCGTGTCCCGGGCGCCCGACGGCGGCCCGATGCCCGCGCTGCTGCCGCTGGCCCACTTCGAGTGCGCCGCGGCCGGGCGCTCGCCGATGTCGCGGGGCGCCTGGTTCACCGACGAGGCGCTGCGCGAGGTCGTGGCGCACGCGGGCCGGTGGCGGACCGCGGGCCGGCACCCGCGGTCGGTGGAGGCCCACAACCTGTTCGGGGCCGCCTTCTATCTGGGCGGCCTGCGCCGGCCCGCCCGGAGGCACCTGGCCGGGACCGGTGGCAGGGTCAGCCGGCTGCCCTGGTCGTATCTGGGCGATCCGGCCCGGCAGTTCGAGCGGGCCTGCGGCAAGCTGGACCTCGTCATGGAGTGACCCCGGGCCTGGGCCCCGTCACGTCAGGACGTCGAGGGTCCAGGAGCGCCTGGCCGACGGGGCGGGACCGAGGCTGACGGTGTGGCCGAGGTCGTCCAGGACCTTGGCGAGCTGGTCGGGGGTCTGCGGGTCGGCGTCCGCCTCCAGGAGGGAGCGGGCGATCGCGCCCCGGGTCGCCTTGGCCATGTGGCTGACCACCTTGCCGTCCTTGAGCACCCGTACGGCCACCGCCCGGTCCCCGGGGTTCCAGGCGGCCGCGTAGGTGCTCGATCGCAGGTCGACCACCAGCCCGGACCCGGCGTCGAGCAGGGGCGTGATCGAACGCCGCCAGAAGGCGCCCAGGCCGCCCAGCGGCGGCAGCCTCACGCCCATGGACAGCCGGTACGGCGGGATCCTGTCGGTGATCTTGAGTAGTCCCCACAGGCCGGAGAAGACGAGCAGGCTCTCCGCGGCCCGGCCGGCGGCATCGGGGGACAGGGAGTCCAGGCCGAGGTTGTCGTAGAGCACCCCGGTGTAGAGCTCGGCGGCCGTCAGCGTGGGCGCGGTGCGCAGCTCCCGGTTCTTGCCGATCTCACCGAGCCGGCCCTCGGACAACCCGAGCACGGTGCGCGCCTGCGGCGTGTCGCACAGCGCGGTCAGCGCGTCCAGGACGGTCTGCCGGGGCAGGGACGGGAAGCTCAGGGCGGACAGGTCGAGGGCGGGACCGCGGCCCGCCTCGGCCTTGCCCTCCGACGGGGGCAGCAGGATCAGCACGTCTCCCGAGCCTAGTGCGGTTCCGGTGGCGCCCGGACCGGCACCTAGAATCCCGTTTCATGATCGATGAGGAGTTCGACCGGCTCGTCGACCGGGCCTGGCCGGCCACCGGCAGGGTGCCGGCCGGGAGCTGGACGCTGCGCACCGCCGGCGGGGTGACCAAGCGGGCCAACTCGGTGCTGCCGCTGGGGGAGCGGGAGGACCTGGAGGCGGCGGTGGAGGAGGCGGAGAGGTTCTACGCCGGGCACGGGCTGCCGTGCGTGTTCTCCATCGGCATGGGCGCGACCCCGGGGCTGGACGTCCTGCTGGAGGCGCGCGGCTACCGCGTGGTGGATCCCACGCTGATCATGACCCGGTCGCTGGCGCCCGCCGTACCGGACGGGGAGCCTGCGGGACCGGACGGGGAGCCTGCGGCGGGGGTGACGCTCGCGACGGCGCCCGACCGGCGGTGGCTGGAGGTCTGGTGGAGTGTGGACGGCAGGTACGGCGAGGGCGTGGAGAAGGCCGCGCGGATCCTGACCGGGGTGCCGGCCGTCTACGCCTCGCTGGACGGGGAGGCGGTGGGCCGGGGCGTGCCGCAGGGCGGGTGGCTGGGCGTCTACTGCATGGCGACGCTGCCGCACGCGCGGGGACGCGGTCACGGGGGGCGGTTGTTGAACGCCCTGCTCTCGCACGGGCGGGAGCAGGGCGCTGATCGGGCATATCTAGTTGTGGTGGAGTCCAACACCGGGGCCCGGTCGCTCTATGAACGACTGGGGTTCACGGTGTCGGGCCGATATCACTATCGGGTCCGGTGAACTCCTACCGCTCTTCGTCTCGTGCGATAGAGGGGGTGGCGCTGAGGCGTGCCGACTCGTCCTGAATGTCGGCACCCTTGTCCCTCAGCACGGCCACGTGCTGACGCCCGTGGTGGGCGCAGAACAGCAGCTCCCCCCCAATGGGAAGGGTCGCGCGGATGTAGGCCTGGGCGCCACACCGGTCACAGCGGTCCGTGGCCGTCAGCGGCTTGGCGGGGGCGAGAGCTCCAGTCACGTATCGCCTTTCGGGTCATCCCCGGGGTGGGGGATCTGGCGTCAGTCACTTGAGACAACATCTAACCCGATGAGGACGTTCCCAACCGACCTGCGAGTACGCCGAGAGCGGAATGTTCCCCTGAGTGACGGAGAACGCGCCTGATGTAACACGGATGTCCACCTGGTGGCAAGCTAGGACACGCCTCACCGGGAAGAGCGCGGTAGGCTACGCACACGTGTTCGAAGCACGGCACGGAGGGAGTGGGTGTGACCGCAGTTAGCACGGAGGCGGGTTATACGGCCCGTCACCTGTCGGTCCTGGAAGGCCTCGAAGCCGTCCGCAAGCGCCCGGGGATGTACATCGGGTCCACCGACAGCCGCGGTCTCATGCACTGCCTGTGGGAGATCGTGGACAACGGCGTCGACGAGGCCCTGGCGGGCTTCTGCGACCGCATCGAGGTCGAGCTGTACGCCGACGGCTCGATCGAGGTCCGCGACAACGGCCGGGGCATCCCCGTCGACGTCGAGCCGAAGACCGGCCTGGCCGGCGTGGAGCTCGTCTACACCAAGCTGCACGCGGGCGGGAAGTTCGGCGGCGGCTCCTACGCCGCCTCCGGCGGCCTGCACGGGGTCGGCGCCTCCGTGGTCAACGCCCTGTCCTCCCGGCTCGACGTCGAGGTCGACCGCGACGGCCGGATCCACGAGATCAGCTTCCGCCGGGGCGTGCCCGGCGTCTTCGACGGCGACGGGCCCGGCGCCAAGTTCAAGAAGAAGTCCGGCCTGCGCGACGGCGGCCCGCTGGCCCGCAAGGGCACCGGCACCCGGGTCCGCTTCTGGGCCGACCGCCAGATCTTCCTGCCCGACGCCGAGGTCTCCCTCGACGAGATCCACGTGCGCCTGCGCCAGACCGCGTTCCTGGTCCCCGGCCTCACCTTGTCCGTGCGCGACAGCCGCGGCGAGGAGCCCACGGAGGAGGAGTTCCGCTTCGACGGCGGCATCTCCGAGTTCACCGAGTTCCTCGCCCGCGACGAGGCCGTCTGCGACGTGCTGCGCCTGCAGGGCGTCGGCCACTTCCACGAGACCGTGCCGGTCCTGGACGACCTGGGGCACATGACCCCCACCGAGGTCCAGCGCGAGCTCACCGTGGACGTCGCGCTGCGCTGGGGCAAGGGCTACGACGTCACCGTCCGCTCCTTCGTCAACGTGATCGCCACCCCCAAGGGCGGCACCCACGTCAACGGCTTCGAGCGGGCCATGGTCCGCACGGTCAACGAGCAGCTGCGCGAGACCCGTCTGCTGAAGAACGGCGACGCCCCGGTCACCCGTGACGACATCTTCGAGGGCCTGACCGCGGTGGTGACCGTCCGGGTGCCGGAGCCGCAGTTCGAGGGGCAGACCAAGGAGGTCCTGGGCACCTCGGCGGCCAGCCGGATCGTCTCCCACGTGGTCTCCCGCGAGCTGAAGGAGCTGTTCTCCAACCCCTCGCGCACGCTCAAGCCGCAGCTGCGCGCGGCGCTGGAGAAGATCGTCGCCGCGGCCAAGGCGCGCATCGCCGCCCGCGAGCACCGCGACAACCAGCGGCGCAAGACCGCCCTGGAGAACTCCGCGCTCCCCGCCAAGCTGGTCGACTGCCGCAGCGACGACGTCGACCGCACCGAGCTGTTCATCGTCGAGGGAGACTCGGCGCTGGGCACCGCCCGCGCGGCCCGCGACTCGGAGTTCCAGGCGCTGCTGCCGATCCGCGGCAAGATCCTGAACGTGCAGAAGGCGTCCGTCGCCGACATGCTGAAGAACGCCGAGTGCGCCGCGATCATCCAGGTCATCGGCGCGGGCTCGGGCCGCTCGTTCGACATCGAGGCCGCGCGCTACGGCAAGGTCATCCTGATGGCCGACGCCGACGTCGACGGCGCGCACATCCGCTGCCTGCTGCTGACCCTGTTCCACCGCTACATGCGGCCACTGGTCGAGGCCGGGCGGGTCTTCGCCGCGGTCCCGCCGCTGCACCGGATCGAGATCACCAACCCCGGCCGGGGCAAGGAGAAATACCTCTACTGCTACTCCGACGCCGAGCTCCACCGCACCCTGCGCGACCTGGAGCGCCGCGGCAAGCGGTGGAAGGACCCGGTCCAGCGCTACAAGGGTCTGGGTGAGATGGACGCCGACCAGCTGGCCGAGACGACCATGGAGCCGCGCCACCGCACCCTGCGCCGGGTCCGGATCGAGGACGTCGAGAAGGCCGAGGAGATCTTCAGCCTCCTCATGGGCAGCGACGTGGCCCCGCGCCGGGAGTTCATCGTCAACAGCGCGGCCGAGGTCGACCGCGACCACATCGACGCCTGAGAGCCCTTCACCGGCCCGGGAGCGCCCCGGGCCGGTTTCCCTATGTCCGGGGCCGTTCGCGGCCTTCACGGGGCCGTACAGGCGCCTCAGCGCCCCCGTCGGGGCCCACGGGGCTCCGCTGCCCCCGGTTTCCCGGACGGGCCGTACGGCCTCCGCCGTCTCAGGCGGCTTCCCGGCGACTCAGCCGGTACGGCGCAGCAGGAACGTGACGAAGCCCAGGATGCCGCGATAGCCGTCCAGCCACATGTCCCGGTGTTCGAGCGCGGCGGTCAGGGCCGCCTCGCCGTCCGGGCCGGGATTGTCCAGGGCCCAGCGGGTCAGGCTGCCGGTCCACGACCATTCGTACTCGTCCCACTCGGCCCGCTCGCTGGTGTGCCCGTAGACGACCCGGAAGCCGGCGTCCTCGACGGCGCGGACGGTGCCGGGCAGGTCGGCGTACTCCTCGGGTGCCGCGCCGAGCCGGGCCAGGGCCCGCGCAGTGGGCTGCTCGTCCCAGAACCCGTCGCCGACGAGCGCCAGGCCGTCCGGCCGCAGGAGCCCGCGCACGGCCTCCAGCGCCGGTCCGAGCCCGCCGAAGGCGTGGACGGCTCCGACGCAGAGCACCAGGTCGTAGGGCTCGGCGGGGGTGAAGCCGGCGGCCGGCCTCTCGTGCAGCCGGATCCGGCCGCGGAGCCCCCGCGCCTCGGCCTCCCGGGCCGCCGACGCCAGAGCCTCCGCGGAGATGTCCACCCCGTCGGCCGTGACGTCCGGATGGAGCTCCAGCGCCCGCAGCGTCCAGGCCGCCTGCCCGCAGCCGAGGTCGAGGACGCGCGCCCCGGCCCGCAACCGCGCCCGGGTCAGCAGGCGGTCCAGGGAGGCCTGGCTGACCGGGGCGGCGATCGGGTGGTCCGCGTGGGCGACGAGGCTGATCAGTTGACGGTCCATGGGGAGCCATCCTGTCGCGGGTCCCGCACGCTCTTCCATCGAATATGCAGGTGAGGGGAGTGGTTCGCGGGGAGGCGGTCCCGGGGCCGGGCGCGCGGCCCCCGGAGGGGCCTCACAGGTCCACGGGCAGGATCTTGCCGGTGTGCACGTCGTAGATCGCGCCGCCGATGGCCAGGCCCTCGGGGAGGAACGGGCTGGTCCTGGCGCGGACCAGGTCGTGGCGCAGGGCGGCGTCCTGGTCGGGGACGGTGTGGAACTCCAGGCTGCGGGTGTCCACGCCCTGCCCGGCGGCCAGCCGATGCACGTCGTCGTCGGTGGCCTTGGCCATGCCGCAGTCGGTGTGCGGCATGATCAGCACCCGGTTCACGTTCAGCAGATAGACCGCCAGGACGAGCGTGCGCAGCACGTCGTCGGTGACCCGGGCCCCGGCGTTGCGCAGGATCTTGGCGTCGCCCGGCTTGAGGCCGAACAGCCCCAGCGGGTCGATCCGGGAGTCCATGCACGTGACCACGGCCAGCCCCCGGGCGGCTCTGCCGGTCAGTTCCGAGTCGGTGAACGTGGCGGAGAACTCCTCGTTGGCGGCCAGCAGGTCGTCGAAGGCACTCACGTATGCATCCCTCGGTCGGTGAAATCGTCGGACTAATGATTCCCCATGCCCGTTTCATGGATATTTCCGGGCGGCCCTCAACGGTCAACTTGCCGAAGGCTGCGTGATCATCGTTCACGATGCGTAATGATGCCGTCACGAAAGGCGTAGGACTTCAGGACTTGTGGAGAGTGTGGAGTGTGATGAGCAGGACCGAATCCCTGGCCGACTATCTGCGCGCCCAGGCCAGAAAGAAGCTGGACCGGGTGGAGATCCGCGACAGGGGGCGCAACGCGCGCTCGGCGCTCGCCCTGCTCGACGCGACGGCCCATGTCGAGTCGCTGCCCGACGACGATCCGCTGCTGGAGGCCCTGGCCGAGGCCGGCTGCTTCGGCCCGCTCGGCGTCGGCGAGTTCCAGGCCGGAGAGGAGATCGACAGGCTGGTGCGCTTCTGGGAGTCCGGAGAGCCCGGGGAGCTGCTGGCGGCGATCAGGGCCCTCTTCCAGGGCCTGCGGGTGTGATCCGGGGTCGCCCGCGGCGGGGACGCCGTACGGCTGCGCGTACCGGACGGCCGGGCCGCCGGGGGCGCGGGGTGAGCGGAGGGGCCGGGTGAGCGGGGAGCCTGGGTGAGCGGGAAGCCTGGGGGACGGAGAGTCCGGACGGGGGGAGGCCCGGGTGAATGAGGGGCCCGGGCACGCATGTCCGGCCGCCGCGAGGGCACTGTCTTCCTGGAACGTCGGCAACACCCCCGTAAGACTGTTGCCGGTGACACAACACCGTCATAGGGTTTTCGATGGTGTCTCACACGGGAGGAATCATGGCAATCGCCCGCATGCGGTCCGTCGTCCTCGACTGCCCCGACCCCAAACGCCTGGCCGACTTCTACGGTGAGCTCCTCGGCTGGAAGATCACCGACCTCGACGACGACTGGGTGACGCTCTCCGACGGAGGGCCCGTACGGATCTGCTTCCAGCAGGCGTCCGACCACCAGCCGCCGGACTGGCCCGACCCGGACCGTCCCCAGCAGTTCCACCTGGACGTGACGGTGGACGACCTGGACAAGGCCGAGGCCGAGGTGCTCGCGATCGGAGCGGTCAAGCACGCCCACCAGCCGAGCGAGGAGGGCGACTTCAGGGTCTTCCTCGACCCGGCGGGCCACCCGTTCTGCCTCTGCGTGGACTGAGCGGCCTCGGGCGGGCGACGCTTCCGTCGTCGCCCGCCTTCCGCCGGATGACGGCGGCCGTTACTGCCCGTCCTGCTCGGGCGAGGGCGCCCGGCCGCCGGCGGACCGGTCGTAGACGACCGTGCCCAGCGCGCCGCCCACCGCCGCCACGGTGTGGGTGAGGCGGAGGCCGGAGCCGTCGCGGCGGCCCAGCTCATCGGGGAGCGGGACCGGCTTGCCGACGGCGGAGACGGCGCGGGCCGGGCCGGGGCCCGCCCAGGCGAGCAGCAGGACGTCTTCGCCCTTGAGGAAGCGCTGGGCGCGCACGCCGCCGGTGGCGCGGCCCTTGGGCGGGTATTCGGCGAAGTCGGAGATCTTCGCCCCGCCGATCTGGGTGCCGGGCAGGGCGGTGGAGGATCCGGCGATCGTCACGACCCTCGACTCCAGGGCCGGGTCCACGGCGCCGAACCAGATGACCGCGGCGCCGTCGTTCAGCCGGACGCCGGTCATGCCGCCGGCCGGGCGGCCCTGGGGCCGGACGCTGGAGGCGGGATAGCGCAGCAACTGGGCGTCGGAGGTGATGAAGACCAGGTCGTGGTCCTCGGAGGCCAGCTCCACGGCGCCGACCACGATGTCGTCGTCCTTGAGCCCGATGACCTCGAACTCGTCGCGGTTGGCCGGATAGTCGGGCACGACCCGCTTGACCACGCCCTGCGCGGTGCCGAGGGCCAGGCCCGGCCCGTCGGGATCCAGGGAGCCGATGCCCACGACCGTCTCGCCCGGGTTCAGCGAGACGTACTCGGAGACGGGATGGCCGCCCGACAACGACGGCGGGCTGGCCGTCGGCGGGAGCGTCGGCAGGTCGACCACCTGCACCCGGATCATCCGGCCCTGGCTGGTGACCACGCCGACCTCGCCCCGCACCGTGCTGTTGACGACCGAGACCAGCACGTCGTGGGCCGAGCGCGAACCCTCGCCCGGCAGCGGGGAGGCGTCGGCCATCCGGGCCAGCAGGCCGGTGGAGGAGAACAGCACCAGACACGGGTCGTCGGCCACCTCGAGGGCGACCGGCGCCTTCTTCGCCACTCCCGACGACTCCAGCAGGACCGTGCGGCGGGGGGTGCCGTAGGTCTTGGCGACCTGCGCGAGCTCGCCGGAGACCACCTTGCGCAGCCGGATCTCGGAGGAGAGGATCTCGGTCAGCTCGGCGATCTCGTCGAGCAGGGTCTGCTTCTCCCGGTCGAGCTCGATCTTGTCGTAGCGGGTCAGGCGGCGCAGCGGGGTGTCGAGGATGTAGTTGGCCTGGATCTCCGAGAGCTCGAACACCTCCATCAGACCCTGGCGGGCCTGGGCCGAGTCGTCCGAGGAACGGATGATCCGGATGACCTCGTCGATGTTGAGCAGGGCGATGACGAGGCCCTCGACGAGGTGCAGCCGGGCCTCCCGCTTGCTGCGGCGGTGGGCCGAACGGCGGCGGACCACCTCGAGGCGGTGGTCCACGTAGACCTGCAGCAGCTCGCGCAGGCCCAGCGTGCGCGGCTCGCCGTCGACCAGGGCCACGTTGTTGATGCCGAAGCTCTCCTCCATCGGCGTCAGCCGGTAGAGCTCCTCCAGCACGGCCTCGGGGATGAACCCGTTCTTGATCTCGATGACCAGCCGCAGGCCCCGGTGGCGGTCGCTGAGGTCCTTCAGGTCGGAGATGCCCTGGAGCTTCTTGGCGGTGACCAGCTCGCGGATCTTGGTGACGACCCGCTCGGGGCCGACGTTGAAGGGCAGTTCGGTGACGATGATGCCCTTGCGGCGGGGGCTGACCTGCTCGATGGCGCAGGTGGCGCGCATCCGGAAGGTGCCGCGGCCGCGCGCGTAGGCGTCGCGGACGCCGTCCAGCCCGATGATCACGCCGCCGGTGGGCAGGTCGGGGCCGGGGACGAACTGCATCAGCTCGTCGAGCGTGGCGTCCGGCTTCTTGATCAGGTGGCGGGCGGCGGCGATCACCTCGACGAGGTTGTGCGGCGCCATGTTGGTGGCCATGCCGACCGCGATGCCGGTGGCCCCGTTGACCAGCAGGTTCGGGAACGCCGACGGCATGACCGTGGGCTCGGTCTCCTGGCCGTCGTAGTTGGGCTTGAAGTCGACGGTGTCCTCGTCGATCGACTCCACCATGGCCATGGCCGAGGCGGCCAGGCGGGCCTCGGTGTAGCGCATCGCGGCGGGCAGGTCGTCGGGCGAGCCGAAGTTGCCGTGCCCGTCGACCACCGGCAGCCGCATCGAGAACGGCTGCGCCATGCGGACCAGCGCGTCGTAGATGGCGGTGTCGCCGTGCGGGTGGAGCTTGCCCATCACGTCGCCGACGACCCGTGACGACTTGACGTGCCCCCGGTCGGGCCGCAGGCCCATCTCGCTCATGGAGTAGAGGATGCGGCGCTGGACCGGCTTGAGCCCGTCACGGGCGTCGGGCAACGCGCGCTGGTAGATCACCGAGTATGCGTATTCGAGGAAGCTGGTGCGCATCTCCGCGGAGACGTCGATATCGACGATCCGTTCCTCGAAGTCTTCCTCTGGCGGGGGTGTGGTCGTCCGTCGGGCCATGTCGAACATTCTGCCGAACGACGCAGGGTGCCCGCGACATAACACGGTGACGGTCCGTTATGGGTGAGTACGGGGACCCGCGCCGGGCCAGGGGCCGGGAGTGGAGCCCTCGTCCCGGTCGCCGGGGACGCCGACCCTGGAGTCGTAGATCCGGAACCCCCGCGCCTGGTAGTTGGCCAACGCCGCCGGGCCGTCCAGGGAGCAGGTGTGCAGCCACACCCGGCGGGCCGGTTCGAGCCCGGGGTGCCGCTCGGCGATGTCCCAGGCGCGCGCCGTGCAGAACTCCAGCAGGCGCCCGCCCGCGCCCCTGCCGATGGCCCAGGGCAGGAGCCCGAAGGAGGCGACCTCGACCGTCCCCTCGCCCTGCGGGACCAGCTCCACGTATCCGGCCGGGGTGCCGCGGTGGTAGGCCACCCAGGTCTCCACCCCCTGCGACAGCCATTCGGCCCACTGCCGCCAGGTCCACGGCAGGCGCTCGGTCCACTGCCAGTCGCCGCCGACTGCGGTGTAGAGGAAGCGGTTCAGCTCGGGGGAGGGGACCTCCGCGCGGACGATGTCGAGCTCGATCGCCGGCGGCTTGGCGGGCAGCAGATCGGAGGGTGAGGTCTGTTCGAGATACCAGGTGATGACGTCCATAGTGGCCTCATGAAACCACGGTCCCGCAGGCCGGACGCATGTGGGTGAGCCGGTCGGTTTGTCACTAATATCCCGCCATGCCGAAACGCGGAACGACGATGATCATGGCGGCGTGCCTGGTGGGGACGCTGACGGGCTGCGGCCTCGCCGGGGGTGTGCTGGGAGAACTGGCCGGTGATCCGGCGGTGATCACCGCCGGGGCGCCGTTCGAGGGGTCGCCCTCGGAGAAGTTCGCCGACGGCGCCGCGGGGATCGCGGTCCCCGAGGCCGAGGCGGTGGGGAAGTTCTCCGCCCGGGACGTCCGATCGGCTCTGAACACCAGCAGCCGCCTGCTGCAGGCCGCCTATCTCGACCGGCAGACGCTGCTCGGAGGGAAGCCCGAGGCTTACGCCGCGCTGCTCGACCCCGAGCAGCGCAAGGACTTCCTGAAGGACCTCGATCACAAGGATCCGAAGAAGGACACCCGGGGATGGGTCACCAGTTTCGCGCCGGGGACGACGGAACTGGTCGGTGATGTGATCAAGGTTCAGGGGAGGCTGGAGCCGGCGGCGTCCAAGGACGCGGACGGCAACCCCGAGCTGAAGGTGAACTACGAGGCCCGGTTCGTCTACGCGGTACGGCCCGCGGGTAAGCCGGGCCCGATCGTCCGGGTGATGGCCTACGTCAAGTCGCACCACCTGTTCTGGCGGGACAGGCCCAAGGGCAAGCTTCGCAACTGGGACGGCGAGGCGGAGAACATGTGGACCGCCGGGGTGCGGTGCGAGACTCCCGGTGCTTTCCTGCAGCCCGACTTCTCCCAGGACGGGGGAAGCGGTCCGGCGGAGGACGCCTACAGCGACAAGCCCGCCCAGGCCGAGGAAGGAGAGTGCGGGTCGGTTGAGGAGATCTGAGCCGAGAAGGAGAGTGCGGGGCGGTCGAGGAGATCTGAGCCGAGGAGGTGTGACGAGGCCCCTCTCCAGGTGAGGACCGGCCCCGGCGCTCCGGTGAGCGCCGGGGCCTTCGCGTGCGGGAAGGTCCCGGGGCGCGGAAAGGTGCCGGGTTCGGAAAGGCTTCGCGCTGCCGGAGGCCTCCGGGGCGCGGGAAGGCTTCGGGGACCGGTCGAGTGACCCACGTCACTCTCTTCCGGAAGGCGATCAGGGCATATGCTTGACCAAGCGGTTGCTTGATTGGCGCGGTCGGCACCGCCCGGACAACAGGTCGCGGCCCGCGTGCGGCCACCGACGGAGGAGCGTCCCCAGATGATCGAGTTCAAGCAGGTGACCAAGCACATCGGCGCCGAGGTCAGCGGCGTCGATCTGCGCAAGCCCCTGTCGGAGGGCGAGGTCCAGGAGATCCGCCAGGGCTGGCTGAAGCACAAGGTGCTGTTCTTCCGCGACCAGCAGATCACCGACGAGGAGCACATCCGCTTCGCCGAGAACTTCGGCACCATCAACCACCCGGCCTTCAAGAAGGACAGCGGCAGCGCGATCCACGTCCTGGACCAGACCGACCCCAAGGGCGAGGGCGGCGACGAGTGGCACAGCGACAACACCTTCGAGCCGATCCCGCCGATGGGATCGCTGCTGCGCTGCGTCCACCTGCCCAGCGTCGGCGGCGACACCCTGTGGGCCAACGCCTGCATGGCCTACGAGGCGCTCTCCCCGCCCATCCAGCGGCTCTGCGACGAGCTCACCGCCGTCCACGACATCACGGCCTCGATGAAGAAGGCCATCTCCAAGGGCCACGACTTCGACCTCGCCGAGATCCAGGCCAAGTGGCCGCCGATCGAGCGGCCCGTCGTGCGCGTGCACGCCGAGACCGGGCTCAAGGCGCTGTTCGTCAACCGCGCCTCCACCACCAGGCTCGTCCAGCTCAACGACCGGGAGAACGAGGCGCTGCTGCCGTACCTGATCGACCACATCCGCTCGCCCGAGTTCCAGGTCCGGCTCAACTGGCGGCCGGGCACGCTGGCCTTCTGGGACAACCGCGGCACCCAGCACTACGCGGTGGCCGACTACACCGAGCGCCGCCGCATGCACCGGGTCACCATCAACGCCTTCCCGGAGCACCTGGACCCGGAGTACCGGGACGGGTGAACGGCCCGCGCCGGACCGGGTGACCGTCCGCGCGGCCGGATGGTCACCGCAAAGGCGCAAAACGTCACCGGGACCTGATAGCAATGACCGGTGAGCGAAGAGCTGATGCTGCGGGAAGAGGCCGAGGAACGGCTGCGGGCGCTCGCCGGAGACCACGCCCGGCTGCGTGAGGACCAGTGGGAGGCCATCAAGGCCCTGGTCATGGACCGGCGCCGGGTGCTCGTGGTCCAGCGCACCGGGTGGGGCAAGTCGGCGGTCTACTTCATCGCCACCGCGCTGCTGCGCGAGCTGGGCGAGGGGCCGACGGTCATCGTCTCGCCCCTGCTCGCCCTGATGCGCAACCAGATCGCCGCCGCCGAGCGGGCCGGGATCCACGCGGTCACGGTCAACTCGGCCAACCCCGAGGAGTGGGAGGAGATCTACGGGCAGGTCGCCGACGGCGTGGTCGACGTGCTGCTGGTCAGTCCCGAGCGCCTCAACAACCCCGACTTCCGCGACCACGTCCTGCCCGCGCTCGCCGAGAGCGCGGGCCTGGTCGTGGTGGACGAGGCGCACTGCATCTCCGACTGGGGCCACGACTTCCGGCCCGACTACCGGCGGCTGCGCACGCTGTTCGACGAGCTGCCCGACGGCGTGCCGATCCTGGCCACCACCGCCACCGCGAACGCGCGCGTCACCCACGACGTGGCCGAGCAGCTCGGCGACGAGACGCTCGTGCTGCGCGGGGCCCTGGAGCGCGAGAGCCTCCATCTGGGCGTCGTACGGCTGCGCGGCGCCGAGCAGCGCCTGGCCTGGCTCTCCCAGACCCTGCACGAGCTGCCCGGCTCCGGGATCGTCTACACCCTCACCGTGGCCGCCGCCCAGGAGATCGCCGCCTACCTGCGCGAGCAGGGGCACGAGGTGGCCGCCTACTCCGGCCAGACCGAGCAGGCCGAGCGGCTCGCCGCCGAGCAGGCCCTGCTCGACAACAAGATCAAGGCGCTGGTCGCCACCTCCGCGCTGGGCATGGGCTTCGACAAGCCCGACCTCGGCTTCGTCGTCCACGTCGGCGCCCCGCAGTCGCCGGTCGCCTACTACCAGCAGGTCGGCCGGGCCGGGCGCGGGGTCGAGCGGGCCGAGGTGATCCTGCTGCCCGGTGCCGAGGACCGCGAGATCTGGGCCTACTTCGCCTCGCTGGCCTTCCCGCCCGAGCCGGTCGTGCGCGGCGTGCTGGACGCGCTGGCCGAGGGCGGGGTCATGTCCACCGCGGCCCTGGAGAACCGGGTCGACCTCAGCCGCACCCGCCTGGAGACCATGCTCAAGGTCCTCGACGTGGACGGCGCGGTGCGCAGGGTCAGGGGCGGCTGGGAGGCCACCGGCGAGGAGTGGGCCTACGACGCCGACCGCTACGCCCGGGTCGCCGCCGAGCGCGAGGCCGAGCAGCGGGCCATGCTCGACTACATCACCACCACCGGATGCCGCGAGGAGTTCCTGCGCCGCCGCCTGGACGACGACTCCGCCACGCCCTGCGGGCGCTGCGACAACTGCACGGGCGTGCACCGCTCACCGGAGGTGGACGCCGGCGCGGTCGAGAGCGCGGCCGAGAGCCTGCACCGGCCCGGGGTGGAGATCGAGGCCCGGCGGCAGTGGCCGACCGGGCTGACCGACCTCAAGGGCCGCATCAAGCCCGAGCTGGGCGCCGAGCCCGGCCGGGCGCTGGGCCGCCTGACCGACATCGGCTGGGGCAACCGCCTGCGCGGGCTGCTGGCCGAGGGCGCCCCCGACGGCCCGATCCCCGACGACGTGTTCGCCGCCGTGGTCGCGGTGCTGTCGTCCTGGCAGTGGGAGCAGCGCCCGGTCGCCGTGGTCTCGGTGCCCTCGGCCACCCGCCCCCAGCTGGTCCGCAGCCTCGCCGAACGGCTGGCCCAGATCGGCCGGCTGTCCTACCTCGGCGAGCTGGGCTACCGCTCGGGCCCGCCCGGCCGCCAGTTCAACAGCGCCCAGCGGGTCCAGGCGGTCCGTGGCACCCTCGCCATGCCCTCGGCCCTGGGCGCCGCGGTCGCCGCGGCGGGCGGCCCGGTCCTGCTGGTCGACGACCACGTCGACTCCGGCTGGACGATGACCCTCGGCGCCGCCATGCTCCGCCACGCCGGGGCCCCCGCCGTCCTCCCCCTGGCCCTGGCGGTGACGAGCTGACGGGCCGGCCGCGCCTCCCCGTCTCAGAACGGGTACGGCGGAGCGGGCGGCGCCGCGGGCGGAGCGGGCGGAGTCGGCGGGGTCGGGGGGATCAGCCGGCCGCCCGACCCGCTCACACCCGCGATGAGGACGGCGGCGAGGACCGCCCTTCTGATCTTTGAGCCGTACATGCTGGTTCCTCCGTTGTCCGTCGGTGGGACCAGCCAAGCCGAGAGGCGGTTACAGGGCGGGAACAACGGCGGTTACCCCGTTGTAACCGGGGATGCGGCATCCTGGGTGGATCATGAAGGTGTTGATCGTCGAAGACCATGAAGAGCTGGCCTGGACGGTGGCCGCGGGGCTGCGCCGCGAGGGCATGGCCGTCGACGTGGTGCTGGACGGTGCCGTCGCGCTCGAGCGCACCTCGGCCAACCACTACGACGTCGTCGTCCTCGACCGCGACCTGCCCGGCCTGCACGGCGACGAGGTGTGCCGGGCGCTGGCCGGCTCGGGCCATCCGGCGCGGGTGCTGATGCTCACCGCCGCCGGGACGATCGACGACCGGGTGACCGGGCTGGGCATCGGCGCAGACGACTACCTTCCCAAACCGTTCGCCTTCGCCGAGCTGATCGCCCGGATCCGGGCGCTGGGCAGGCGGTCGGTCCAGGCCCTGCCGACCGTGCTCGTCCACGACGGCCTGCGCCTGGACCCCGCCACCCGGGTCGCCACCCGCGACGGACGACGGCTGCCGCTGAGCCCCAAGGAGTTCGCGGTGCTGGAGCTGCTGCTGGCCGCCGGGGGCGCCGTGGTCTCCGCCGAGCAGCTCCTGGAACGGTGCTGGGACGAGTTCGCCGACCCGTTCACCCAGACCGTGAAGGTGACGGTCAGCCGGCTGCGCCGCAAGCTCGGCGACCCGCCGCTGATCGAGACGGTCCCGCAGGCCGGATACCGGATATGAGGCTCACGGGGCGTATGAGGCAGACGGTACGGCTGCGCCTGACCCTCCTCTACAGCGGCCTGTTCCTGCTCGCCGGGGCGCTGCTGATCGCCCTCATCTACTTCCTGGTCGAGTACTCGCCCTTTCCCGAGCCGCCGACCGCCCCGGCCGCTCCTTCCGCCCCCGCCCCCGCAGAGCCCGGAGCGACGCCCCCGCCGGCCGCTCCTCCCGCCCCCGACCGGCCGGACTCGGCGGAGCCGCCGGCCCCGGCCGCCGGTCCGGACGACCGGCAGGCCGGTTCCCTGCGCAGGCTGCTGGTCAACTCCCTGATCGCGCTGGCCGTCATGGCGTTCGCCTCGATGGTGCTGGGATGGCTCATGGCCGGGCGCGTGCTGCGCCCGCTGGGCGAGATGACGGCCACCGTACGGCGCATCACGGCCGACCGGCTCGATCGGAGGCTGGCCGCGTCGGGGCCGGACGACGAGCTCAAGGAACTGGCCGACACCTTCGACGAACTGCTGGACCGGCTGGAGGCCGCGTTCACCGCGCAGCGGCGGTTCGTCGCCAACGCCTCCCACGAGCTGCGCACCCCGCTGACCCTGCAGCAGGCCATGGCCGAGGTCGCGCTCGCCGACCCGGAGGCCGACACCGCGTCTCTGCGGGCCGTACTGGAGCGTCTGCTGGCCGCCGGCAAGCACCAGGAACGGCTCATCGAGGCCCTGCTCACCCTGGCCCGCAGCCAGCAGGGGCTGCACCACCGGCAATCCCTCGACCTGGCCGGGATCACCGGGCAGGTCCTCGACCGGCGGGGGGAGGAGGTCCGCCTCACCTCCGCGCTGCGTCCGGCGCCCGCCTCCGGCGACCGCGCCCTGCTGGAACGCCTGGTCGTGAACCTGGTGGACAACGCCTCACGGCACAACGTGCCCGGCGGCTGGATCAAGGTGGAGACCGCCGTGCGGTCCGGCCGTCCGACGCTCAGGGTCGCCAACAGCGGTCCGGTGATCCCGCCCGATCAGGTCCCCGCGCTCCTGGAACCCTTCCGGCGGCCGGCGACCGGCAGGAAGGCCGTCGGCGACGGCCTGGGACTGGGCCTGTCGATCGTCGCCGCCATCGTCGGGGCCCACCACGGCACGCTGGAGGTCCGCCCGCTCCCGGAGGGCGGCCTGGAGGTGACCGTCACCCTGCAGCCGTGACGGAGACCGCGCGGGACCGCCGGGGCGTCATCCGGGCCCGGAGACGTCAGAGGCGGGGGCGGGCACCGAGGTGGGCGATGGCCTTGGCGGCCAGGCGGTTGCCGGCGGACAGGGCCTCGGCCGGGGGCTTGCCCGCCAACCAGGCGGGCAGGAAGCCGGCGGTGAAGGCGTCTCCGGCGCCGGTGCCGTCGACCACGCGCTCCACGGTCTCGGCGGGGGCCTTGATCGGCTCGCTGCGGGTGTTGGTGTACCACAGCGCGCCCTCGCCGGCGAGCTTGATCACGACCTGGGGGAACCAGGCGGTGAGCACCTTGGCGGCGGCGTCGGGCTCGTCGCGGCCGGTCAGGACCTTGGCCTGGTCGGCGTTGGCGAACAGCAGCTTGGCGTTCTGGGTCCACTCCAGGAAGGGCTCGGCGCCGGTGCGCTCCAGCGGGGCGGAGGAGGAGCAGTCGACCGAGATCGACATCCCGGCCCGGCGGGCCATCTCCAGAGCGGCGAGGCCGGCCTCGCGGGAGCCCTCGTTGATCAGGGTGTAACCCGAGACGTGCAGGTGGCCGCCCTGGGAGAACAGGTCCCGGGGGAGGTCCTCGGGCGACAGCGCAGCGTTGGCGCCGGGATCGGAGAGCATGGTGCGCTCGCCCTTGTGGGTGACGAGCACGACGCACGTGCCGGTCGGCCGCTCGGGGTCCATGACGAGGCGGGCGTCCACGCCGTATCCCATCAGTTCCATGTCGCGGTTGCGGCCGGTGATGTCGGCGCCCCGGCGGCCGATGAAGGCCACCTCCGCGCCCTCCACCGCGAGCCAGGAGGCGATGTTGGCCCCGGACCCGCCGCCGTGCATGGTGACGATGGCCGGTGTGTCACTGGCTCTGGCCAGTGGGTAGCGGGCCCGCGCGACCGCGTCGGTCATGAGATCGCCCACCACGACCACCCGCGTCATGATGTCACCACCTTGCTGCCTTTGATCCCGACCTGCTTATGGAGCCGCCAAAAACCTAACAGCTTCCAGCCAGCGTAGGGGGCCCGGATCTCAGAGAGGGTCATAGTCGATGCACAAGCGTTGCGTGAATGGGCCCGGTTGGTCCCGCATATGAGATTCGCGTCTACTCTCGGGACTGTGGAGGCTCAGTATCCCGCCCACTGGGAGGCGGACGTCGTCCTGTCGGACGGAGGCACCGCGCACGTGCGCCCGATCCGCCCTGCGGACGCGGACCGGTTGCGCGCTTTCTACTCCCGGCTCTCAGAGGAGTCCATCTACTTCCGCTTCTTCGGGCCCCGGCCCCGGCTGTCGGACCGGGAGGTCACCTGGTTCACGACCGTCGACTACGTGGACCGGGTCGCGCTGATCGCCACCATCGGCACGGAGATGGTGGCCGTGATCCGCTACGACCGGATCGAGCCGGGGGAGGCGGAGGTCGCCTTCCTCGTCGAGGACGCCCACCAGGGCCGGGGCGTCGCCTCGGTGCTCCTGGAGCACCTGGCCGAGACCGCCAGGGAGAACGGCATCGCCAAGTTCGTCGCCGACGTGCTGCCCGCCAACCAGAAGATGATGGGGGTGCTCAAGCAGGCCGGCTACACCGCGCAGAGCCGCTTCGCCGACGGCGTCGTACGGATGACCCTCGACCTCACCCCGACCGAGACCTCCCAGGAGGTGACCGCCTCCCGCGAGCACCGGGCGGAGTCCCGCTCGATCGAGCGGCTGCTCACCCCGCGCTCGGTGGCGGTCGTCGGCGCGGGCCGGGAGCCGGGCGGCGTCGGCCAGACCGTGCTGCGCAACCTGCTGGCCGCCGACTTCACCGGCCCGGTCTATCCGGTCCACCGCGAGGCGCGCGCCGTCGCGGGCGTGCGGGCCTATCCCAGCGTGACGGCCATCGACGGCGAGGTGGACCTGGCCGTGCTCGCCGTACCGGCCGACGGGGTGATCGAGGTGGTGAAGGAGTGCGCGGAGAAGGGCGTGCGCGGGCTCATCGTCGTCTCCTCCGGATTCGGTGAGACCGGGGCCGAGGGACGGGCCCGCCAGGACGAGCTGGTCCGCATCGCCCGCGCGTACGGCCTGCGCGTCGTGGGCCCCAACTGCCTCGGCATCGCCAACACCGACCCCGCGGTCCGGCTGAACGCCACGCTCGCCGCGACGGTCCCCGGCCGGGGCCGGGTCGGCTTCTTCAGCCAGTCGGGCGCCCTGGGCACGGCCCTGCTGCAGCGGGTGGCCCAGCGCGGCATGGGCATCTCCTCGTTCGTCTCGGCGGGCAACCGCGCCGACGTCTCGGGCAACGACCTGCTGCAGTACTGGGAGGAGGACCACGACACCGACGTGATCCTGCTCTACCTGGAGTCGCTGGGAAACCCGCGCAAGTTCGCCCGCCTGGCGCGGCGGATCTCCCGGCGCAAGCCGATCGTGGTGGTCAAGAGCGGCGGCACCACCCAGGGCGTGCCCATCGGCCACGCCGCCCCGGTGCTCGGCCTGCCCGACACCGCGCTCAGCGCGCTGTTCGAGCAGGCCGGCGTGATCCGGGTCGACGACCTGATCCAGCAGTTCGACGTGGCGCAGCTGCTGGCCTACCAGCCGCTGCCGGCCGGTCCCCGGGTCGGCCTGGTGAGCAACTCCGACGCGCTGGCCCTGCTGGCGGTGGACGCCTGCGTGCGGGCGGGCCTGGAGCCCCGGCCGCCGGTCAACCTCGGCGCCCGCGCCGGCGCCGCGGAGTTCGGCACGGCCCTGGCCTCGCTGCTGCCGGAGGTGGACGCCGCGGTCGTGATCCACATGCCGCCGATCCCCGGCCGCTCCGACGAGGTCGCCGCCGAGCTGCTGCGGGTCTCGCGCGAGGGCGGCAAGCCGGTGCTCGCCACCTTCGAGGGCAAGCTCGGCATGCCGCCGGAGCTGCGGGTCGGCGCCGTCCCCGAGCGGGGTTCGATCCCGTCGTACGCGGCTCCCGAGGAGGCGGTCCGGGCGCTGGCCCATGTCGTGCGCTACGCGCGCTGGCGCGAGCAGCCGGCGGGCTCTCCCGCGGAGATCTCCGACATCGACGCCGCCGCGGCGCGCGAGCTGGTCGAGCGGACCCTGGAGGCCCCGCCGCACGCCGGCCCGCCGCGCGAGGTCCCCGGCGAGCGGCCCCCGGTCGAGATCGAGGCCTCGGAGCTGGTGGCCTGCTACGGGCTGACCGTCTGGCGCGCCGAGGTCGTCGGCTCACCGGAGGAGGCCGTGGCCGCGGCCGAACGGCTGGGCTGGCCGGTGGTGCTCAAGGCCGCCGATCCGGAGGCGGCCAAGCGGGCCGGGACGGTCCGGCTGGGCCTGGCCGGTCCCGACGGGGTGCGCGACGCCTTCGCCGACCTGATCCGCCAGCTCGGCCCCGACGCCGTGCTCGCGGTGCAGCGGATGGTCCCGCAGCCCGCGGTGCCGACCGTGGTGAGCGTCGTGGACGACTTCGCCTTCGGCGCGGTCGTCTCCTTCGGGCTGGGCGAGGTGACCGCGCGCCTGCTGCGGGACGAGGCCTACCGGATGGCCCCGCTGACGCGGGAGGACGCGGCGCAGCTCATCAGGTCGCCGCGCGCCGCCCCGCTGCTGTTCGGCGAGTACGGCTATCCGCCGGTCGCGGTGGAGGCGCTGGAGGACCTGCTGGTTCGGGTCGGCAGGCTGGCCGACGACCTGCCCGAGGTGGCCGGGCTCGACCTCGATCCGGTGCTGGTGGGGGAGTCCGGGGTGATCGTCCTGGGGGCGCACGCCGTACTGCGCAGTCCCGCCGGTCCCCGGCCGGACGGCGGGCCCCGCCGGCTCAGCTGAGCCCGGTGACGTGCCGCGGGCCGGGAACGGCCGCCCGCCGCGGGACGCCGACGGGATGGTGACGGTACGGTGTCGTGCCCGCGCCGGGGCGCTCAGGGTGAAAGAGCCCCCCGGGACAGGGCAGGATGGACCCATGAGGGAAACCCGACTCTCGTCCGCCGGCCTGCGCGACGCGATCGACCGCAGTGGCTACTACCCAGACCTGGTCGCCGACGCGGTCGAATCCGCCCTGGGCAAGGAGCAGGTGGGCGCCTACGTGGTGCACCACGAGGCCACTTTCGACCCGGCGATGGAGGTCCGCCGGCACGTCACGGTGCTGGTGCTGTCGCCCACCCGGCTGCTCGTCTGCCACACCGACGAGCACCCGGCCGTCGAAGGGGTCTCGGCCTCCCACGCCTCCACGACCACCGAGGCCGTGCGGCTGAGCCGGATCCAGTCCGTGGCCGTCACCCGGGTCGTCCCCGATCCCGCCTCCTACGTGCCGGGCGTGCCGCCCACCGAGGTCACGCTCACCATCGGCTGGGGCGCCATCTCCCACGTCGACCTGGAGCCGGCCACCTGCGGCGACGAGAACTGCGACGCCGACCACGGATACACCGGCGCCATCACGGCCGACGACCTCTCCCTGCGGGTGAGCGAGGCGGCCGACGGACCCGAGGCGGTCTCCCACGTGCTGGCCTTCGCCAAGGCACTGTCGGAGGCCACCGCCCGCGCCGCCTCGTGATCCCCCTCGTCCCGGCGTACGGCGAGGCCTCGCTCGCCGACCTGTCCGCCTCGCTGCTGGCCGCCCTGAATCTGGGCGGGTCCAACCCCCTCGGGATCGCCCCCGCCGACCGGGTCCTGCTGTTCCTGGTCGACGGCCTGGGCGCGCAGCTGCTGCGCGCCCACCCCGAGGCGGCGCCGTTCCTGTCGTCCCGGCCGGGCCAGGTGCTCACCGCAGGCTTCCCCGCCACCACCGTGACCAGCCTGAGCACGCTCGGCACCGGGCTCACGCCGGGCGAGCACGGCATGCTGGGCTACCAGCTGGCCGTGCCCGGCGCCGGGCACCTGTTCAACTGCCTGCGCTGGACCGTCCCCGGGGAGGGCGAGCCGGCCGACCCGCTGGAGTGGCAGCCGGCCGCGACCGTCTTCGAGCGGGCCTCGCGGGCCGGGGTCGCCGTCAGCTACGTCGGCCCCTCCTACTTCGAGGGCACCGGATTCAACCAGGCCGTCTACCGCGGCGTGCGCTTCGTCGGCGCCGACGAGGTCGACGACCGGATCGAGGGGGTGCGCCGCGCGCTGGCCGAGCCCCGCGCCCACGTGACGGTCTACTACGGCGACCTCGACGCCACCGGCCACATGGTCGGCTGGGGGACGCCGGAGTGGCTGGAACAGCTGTCCCGGGTGGACCGGATGGCCGAGCGGCTGGCCGAGACGCTCCCGCCCGGCTCGGCGATGTACGTCACCGCCGACCACGGCATGGTCAACGCGGCCGAGCGCATCGACGCCGACACCGTCCCCGGCCTCCGCGACGGCGTCGCCCTGCTCGGCGGCGAGGCCAGGGCCAGGCACGTCTACGCCGAGCCGGGAGCGGCCGGGGACGTGCTGGCGACCTGGCGGAGCATGCTGGCGGGGACGGCGTGGGTGGCCTCCAGGGAGGAGGCCGTCGCCTCCGGCTGGTTCGGGCCGCGTGTGCGCGACGAGTGGCTGCCGAGGATCGGCGACGTGATCGCCGTGCCGTACCTCGACGCCGTCATCACCGCCTCGGCCGCCGAGCCGCTGGAGTCGTCGTTCACCGGCTACCACGGCTCGCTGACCCCCGCCGAGCAGTACGTCCCGATGCTCGAGGTGAGCACCCGCTGACCTTCGCACGCCCCGGCCGGATCACGCGGTGCGGGGCCGTCACGTTCGACAGGAGCCGAGATGAGTCCGCTGATCACACCCGCGCAGCTGGCCGCGCTGGAGGGGGCCGCCGTCCTCGACGTGCGCTGGAGGCTCGGCGGGCCGCCCGGGATCGAGTCCTACCGGGAGGGGCACATCCCGGGAGCGGTCTTCTGTGACCTGAACGCCGATCTGGCCGCCCCGGCGGGACCCGGCGGCCGTCACCCGCTGCCGGAGGCCGGCCCCTTCCAGAGCGCGATGCGCCGCCTGGGGGTCTGCGGCTCCCGGCCCGTGGTCGTCTACGACGAGGCCGACTCCACGGCCGCGGCCCGGGCCTGGTGGACGCTGCGCTACTTCGGCCACCCCGACGTGCGGGTCCTCGACGGGGGCCTGCGCGCCTGGACCGCCGAGGGGCGCCCGCTCGCCAAGGAGACGCCCGAGCCGCCGCCGGGCGACTTCACCGCGCGGCCGGGCGGCATGCCCGTGCTCGGCGCCGAGGAGGCCGCGGCCCTGGCCGCCGACGGCGTGCTGCTGGACGCGCGGGCCGCGGAGCGCTACAGGGGGGAGGTCGAGCCGGTCGACCCCGTCGCCGGGCACATCCCGGGCGCGGTCAGCGCCCCCACCTGGGAGAACGTCGACTCCGGCGGCCGTTTCCACCTGCCGGACTTCCTCCGCGGGCGGTTCAACACCCTCGGGGCGGTGCCCGGGATCGAGGTCGGCGCCTACTGCGGCTCCGGGGTGACGGCCGCCCACCAGGTGCTCGCCCTGGAGGTGGCGGGCATCCCCGCCGCCCTCTACGCGGGCTCCTGGTCCCACTGGGTGACCGACCCCTCCCGGCCGGTCGCCACCGGCTGATCGCCGTACCCGAAACAGGCGAACCCGGACACCCCGGTCGCCGCGCTCGCCCGGGTCAGCGCCGCCGCGGGCGGGTGACCGGCGGCCAGCAGGGTGTGGAAGGCGGTCATCAGCGCCAGCGTCTCCTCGTCGCGCACCGGCACCAGCCCGGCCACCACGCACCGCGTCCCCAGGGACAGGAACGTCCCCGCCAGCCCCAGCGGCGCCCCGTCGGCCGGCGCGTGCGCCATCCCCGTGTCGCAGGCCGACAGCACCACCAGGTCCGGCGGGGTACGGAGCCGCAGCAGGTCGTAGGCCATGAGCCGGCCGTCGTCCAGGTCGATGCCGGACAACAGCGGGCTGCGCGCGCAGAACGTCCCGTGCGCGGCCAGGTGCGCCACCGCCGCCCGCTCCAGCGCCGCCATCACCGCGGCCCGGTCCGCCGGCACCCGCTCGGCCCCCGGCCGCCGGTCCCGGACCATGTCGGCCTCGTCCCCGGCATGCCGCAGCCGGGGCCCGGCCACCACCACGGTCCGGCCCCCGGCCGAGGCATGCCCCTGGCGTACGGCTCCCGCCCGGTGTGCGGCTTCCCCCTGGCGTACGGCTCCCGCCGGGTGTGCGTTTTCAGCCCGGTGCGCGGTCAGCCAGGCGGCGGCGCTCGCGGCGATGGTCACCGGCCGCTCGGCGTTCGACGGCAGAACCGGCCAGGGCAGGGTGTGCAGGGCCCCGGCCGGTACGACCACCAGGGGCCGGTCGCCCAGGCGGCCGAGCAGCGGGCCCAGGACCAGCCGTTCCACCGCCGCCGCCTCTCCGGCCGTGCCGGTCGCCGGGCCGTCGCGCAGGTGCGTCCGGCGCAGGCCGTACCGGAGCCTGACGGTGGCCTCGGCGGCGGCGGCGAAGGGTCCCAGGCGGCACAGCGTGACCCGGCCGGAGACGATCGCGACGGCGACCAGCTCGTCACCGTGACGGACGAACTCCACCAGAGCCCTCTCACCCAGCGCGGCCCGCAACTCCCCCAGGGGCGGGGCCACCGGCCGCCCGGCGCCGCCGGCGACCCCCCTGCACCGCTCCGCCCAGGCCAGCACCGTCCCACCCCTGCCGGTCTCCAGCGCGAGCGCCAGCCCGAGCGCCGCCAGCGGCTCCGCCTCCCGCACCGCCTGAGCCCGCACCGCGGGATCCTCCCCGGCTCCCGCCTCCGGCGGCACCTCCGTCCCGCCCGCCCACGCAACCCCGATCCCGGCGACAGAGGCGTTCCCCGCGTCGGCTGTCCCGGTCTCGCCGGTAGGCATGCCCCCGGTGTCAGCCGTTCCGGCCGTGTCCGGGCGTGCGATCCCGGCGGCGGAGGCCTGCGTCCCGTCGGTGCCGGTCGCGCCCCGGAGCGCCGCTCCGTCGCGGATCGCGGTCCTGGCGAGCCAGGACGCCCTGGCGCCGGCCCGGGTCAGCCCGGCCAGGATCGCGGCGAACGCTCCCCGCCGGTCTCCCCGGAGCACCCGCCGCAGCGCGGCCGCCCGGTGGGCCGCCACCCCGTTCCCGGCCAGGGCCGGCAGAGCGAGCTGCTCGCCGGCGGTGCGGTCGTCGCCCAGCCGGATCGCCAGCTCCGCGACGGTGAGCCGGAGCGGACCCGAAGGGTGGCCCGTCCGGTCGAGGTCGTCGGCGCACGCCGTCATCTCGGCGAGCAGCCGTTCACCGGCTCCCTGCCCCGGCTCGCCGCCTTTCCCCGCATCGTCCGGTGCGGCCGCGGGCCGGGCGCGGAAGGGCGTGGGGGTGCCGGGGAAGGCGAGCCTGAGGTGGGCGCGCAGGACGATCTCGGTGGCCAGGGGGACCGAGGAGCACCTGCCGTGCGCGAGAAGCTCGGATCGGGCCAGCTCCGCGCTGACGAGGGCGCGGTGCGCGTCGCCGGTGCGCAGCTCCACCTCGGCGAGCGTCAGCCGGGCCTCGGCCAGGGCCGTCGCGGCACCCGCGGCCTCCAGCTCCGGGACGGCGAGATCCAGCAGCGCCCGCGCCTCACCGGGCAGGTGGGCGGCGATCAGCGCCTGGGCGAGGTCGCAGCGGACGGTGGCCAGCCGTTCCGGGCAGCCGAACAGGCTCCGTTCCGCGCGCAGGTACGCCGCGAACGCCGCCGGGAGATCACCGCGCCTGGCCGCCAGGAACGGCAGGTTCCCCTCGGCCAGCGCGAGCACGTGGGTCAGCCCCGCCGCCCGCGCCAGCTCCGCACTCCGCCGCAGATCCGCCTCCGCGGCCGTGAAGTCCTCCAGATAGACGCGGGCGATGCCCCGGTTCAGCAGCGCCCCGGCGAGGAAGACCTGATCTTCGCCGAGGACGTCCACGGCGTGGTCGCAGTGGCGGATCGCGTCGTCGTGACGGCCGAGCCGCATCAACGCCGACGCCCGGTTCACCCCGAGCATGGCGATCTCGGACGGCGTGAGGTAAGGCTCCGCCTCCCGGGCGAGGGCGAGAGCCTGCTCCGGACGGCCCAGCTCGGTCTGCACGGGGACGAGGGAGAGACGCGCCTGGGCCGCCCGCCTGAGCGACCCGGCCGCGACGGCGAGGCGCACGGACCGCAGGAGGTGCTCCTCGGCCAGCGGCAGGTCTCCCAGCTCCCGCGCGGCCAGGGCCAGCGCCCGGTAGGCCACCGCGGCCACCTCCGGGCCCTGCGCGGCGCGCTCTCCTCCCGGAGAAGGACATGCCCGGCCTTCCGCGCGGTCGTCTTCCGCCGGCGGATCCGTCCACCGCTCCGGTCCGCCGTGCAAGCCGTCCTGCGCGCCGTACGGCGAGGCGTCCCACCCGAGACCCGCGCTGCTCCCGTCACCGGCTGCCAGGGTGGCGAGTACGGCGTCCGCCAGGGCGCGGGCGGTGGCGGGGTCCGTGGCGGCCAGGCGGATCGCGCGTTCGGCCTCGGCCACGGCGGCGTGCCCGGGTGAGGGCCGGTGACCGGCGGAGGGGGTGGCGCTCACCTACGGCCGGATCCGGGTCCAGGAGGTCGCGACGGGGGGACGGTCCTCGCGGTGGCAGACCACGCTGAACCAGCCGGGCGGGAGACCCGTGACCGCGAACCGGCCCGCCGCGGAGAGCACGCGCGACTCGGTCAGGCAGGGAGTGCGGACCTCGACCCACGTGCCCGCCTCCTGGCAGGGGGAGACCTGCCCGGCCAGATCGATCAGGCCGTCGGCGGCGTCGACCTCCAGATCGACGGTGAGGTCGCCGGTGCCGAACCGGAGCAACCGGGCCCGGTCGTCGGCCCGCACACCGGAGGGGGCGGGTACGGCCGCCCGCCGGGCCGTGACCGCGCCGGGCAGCCGCAGGGAGAAAGCGGCCCTGGCGGCGGCCGCGACGTGGTCGGGCGCGGGATCGCGCCCTGCCGCCAGATGAAGGGCGGCGATCAGGCACTCGTCGTCGGGGCGGTGGGGGCCTGCCGTCACGATGTCGTCTCCCGGGAGGTCGGGGTTGTCACGGCGCCGTCCCGCGGCCGGTGGGCGGGGGAGCCGCCGATGCCGTCTCCTCGGCGGTGAGCAGGGAGCGCAGGCGGTTCAGGCAGCGGGCGCGGGTGGGGCCGTAGCTGCCGGGCGGCATGCCCAGGCGGCCGGCCAGCTGGAGGACGCCGGCTTCGGGGGCCGCGGCCATCAGGCGCAGCAGGGAGCGGCAGGGCTCGTGCATGCTCTCGACCACTCCCCACAGGCGGCGCCCCTCGTCGGCGACCACGACGGCGAGGGCGGGATCGGCGTGGGGATGCCAGGTCTCGGCGGGTCCCGGCGGATCGGCGGGGTCGGCGACCGGCCGCTCGCCCCGGGTGCGCCTGCGGACCAGGCAGGCCTCGCGCCGGGCGGTGGTGAACAGCCAGGCGCCGATCCGGGCGGGGTCGCGGACGGTGTGCAGGCTCTCGACCAGCCGCAGCCAGGTCCCCTGCACCGCGTCGGCCGCGTCGGCGGTGCTGAGCCCGTAGGCGCGGACCGCGGACCAGACCAGAGGGGTGAGCCGCTTGACCGTCACGTCCCAGGCCGCCTGGTCGCCCGCCAGGACGGCGTCGAGCGTGTGCTGGTCGATCACCGGTGCCTCCGGGGCCGCGTCGGGCACTTTGCGTGTTCATTGCGTTACCGAGGGTGGCATCTTACCCGGGCAGCGGCACCACGGTTCCCAGATCGTCGATCCGCCCGTCCCGGCGGGGGTCCAGAACCCGGGCCACCGCCCGCGCCGGCGTCGTCTCCGCGGTGAGCGCCGCGATCACCCCGCTGACCGCGGCCGCGGCGAAGGAGGTCCCGCTCCAGCGCGCGTACCCTCCGAAGGGCTCCTCCTCCAGGAAGGCGCTGGCCAGCCACTCGCCCCGGGCGCAGGCGTCCACCCACGGGCCGTGGGCCGAGAACGGCGCCCGGGCCCGTCCGGCGGCGTCCAGGGCGCCGACGGCGACCACGCCGGGCAGGGCGGCGGGCCAGAACGGCCGGTCCGAGGCCGTGTTGCCGGCGCAGGCGACCACCGCCGTGCCGGGCAGGGCGGCCAGCGCCTCCCGCACCAGCGGGGAGGGGCGGTCGTCGAAGCTGTGCCCGCCGAAGGAGAGGTTGAGCACCTGCGGCGGGTCGTCCCGCAGCAGGGCCAGCAGGCGCAGCAGGCCGGCCTCGTCCCCGACGCCGTGGCCGTCCAGCGCCCGCAGCGGGCGCAGCCGCGCCCGCGGGGCCCCGCGCAGGATCAGACCGGCGACGAACGTCCCGTGCCCGGCCTGGGCGTCGCGCTCTCCGTCGCCGTCCGAGTCGGGCGGCTCGGCCTCCTGTCGTCGCTCCAGGAACCAGGGGCGCTCCCTCCACCACGGGTGCGCGCTCAGGCAGGTGTCGAGCACCGCCACGGTCACGGGACCCTCGCCGGAGGGCGGCGCGGTGAGCGGGCCGGCCGGGAACGGGCGGGAGGCCGGCCCGCCGAAGAAGAGGGGCTGGCCCGTCAGGACGTGGTTGGGGCAGGCGCGATGGCCCCGGTCCCGGAGGGTGGCCGCCAGGTCGCAGACGTCCACGCCGGGCGAGAGCCGTACCCGGAAGATCCCGTCGGCTCCGCAGTCCCCGGCCGCGGCGGTCCAGCGGGCGGCGGCCTCCATCCCGGGGGCGTCGGTCAGCAGCTGTCCCGGCCTGATCAGCGCGGGTGATCCTGGTACGGGCTCGACCCGCTGGACGTTCATGGCGCTCCGGGAGGTGATCGGCGGACTGCTGGACGACCTTCCGTCCGAAACGATGCCGCACCCCGGTGCCTGCGGGATTGTGAACCCGGTTTCCCGTCTCCGCCCGGGCACCCCCTCTGCCGGTGTTACGGCCCGCCGGAAGCAGGAGTCACCGATTTCCTCGGCGTTCGACAAAGTGATCGAACGTAAGGTAAAGCTGCACCTTGCCCGGGCGGGAGAACGGGGCGATCCGTCCGCTATGCCGGAGCGGAGAGGCGGTCTGCGCCATCTCGGTATGACGTCCCTCTGGTGCGATGTCACAACCGACGGTAGTCTCTCCTTCAGTCACTTGTGATCATCCGTGGGCGAGGCCGTTGGGGAAGGCGCACCTCGTACGAAACGGGAGGTCCGGTGTCTGCTCGTGGCGTGCTTTACGTCCACTCGGCTCAGCCTGCGCTGTGCCCTCATATCGAATGGGCGGTCGCGGGTGTCCTTGGCGTGCCCGTAGACCTGACGTGGACGCCCCAGCCCGCCGCACCCGGTCACGTGCGCGCACAGGCCGAGTGGCAAGGACGTCAGGGGACCGCCGCGGCCATCTCCTCCTCGCTGATGGGCTGGCAGCGCATCCGCTTCGAAGTGACCGAGGACGCCTCACCCGAGGCCGACGGCTCCCGGCACGCCTACACCCCGGCCCTGGGCGCCTTCACGGCGGTGATCGGGGCCAGCGGCGACATCATGGTGCCCGAGGACCGGCTGCGCTCCGTGATGCTCCTGGCCCGCCAGGGCAGGGTGGTGCTCGAGGAAGAGCTGGACCGGCTGCTGGGCAGGCAGTGGGACGAGGAGCTCGAGTCGTTCCGCTACGCGGGCGAGGGCGCCCCGGTGCGCTGGCTGCACGCCGCCGTCTGAGCGGGCTCGGTCCGACCTCCTCCCGGCCCGGCCCCGCCCGCTCGACCCGCCTCTGTCCGACCCCCGCCGTCCCCGCTCGCCCGGACCCCGTCCTCCCCGCCTGTCAGACCTTCCGCCTTCCCCGCCCGGCCGCCGCCGTTCCTTGCCCGCCGCCTCCCCGGAGCGGTCGGACACGCGGAGGCGGGGACACGGGAAAGCGGGTGACATACGACAACCGCCCCGCACGGAGTGTTCCGTGCGGGGCGGTTCTCGTGATCGGGTCAGAGCGGGATGTTGCCGTGCGCACCCCGGGCCGGGGTGGCCTGGGCGAGGACCTTGGCGATGGCGCCGCGGGTCTCCTCGGGCTTGATCACCTCGTCCACCACGCCGAGCTCGATGGCCCGGTCGAGGCCGCCGGCCGTGATCTCGTGCTCCTCGGCGAGCCTGGTCTCCAGGGCCGCGCGCTCCTCCTCCGGGGCCGCGGCCAGCTCGCGGCGCTTGAGGATGCGGACCGCGGCGACCGCGCCCATGACGGCGATCTGGGCGGTCGGCCAGGACAGGACCCTGGTGGCGCCCAGCGAGCGGGAGTTCATCGCGATGTAGGCGCCGCCGTACGCCTTGCGGGTCACCAGCGTGACGCGCGGCACCGAGGCCTCGGCGAAGGCGTGCAGCAGCTTGGCGCCGCGGCGGACCACGCCGTCGTGCTCCTGGCCGACGCCGGGCAGATAGCCGGGGACGTCCACCAGGACGACCAGCGGGACGCCGAAGGCATCGCACATCCGCACGAACCTGGCGGCCTTCTCCGCCGAGGCGGAGTCCAGGCAGCCGCCCAGGCGCATCGGGTTGTTGGCGATCACTCCGATGGTCCGGCCCCCGAGGCGGCCCAGCGTGGTGACGATGTTCGGCGCCCACTTGGGGTGCAGCTCCACGCCCGGCTCGTCGAGCAGGCCCTTGATCAGGGGCTTGACGTCGTAGGCGCGGCGGACGTTGTCGGGGAGCAGGTCGGAGAAGTCGACCTCGTCGACCTCGGTGCGGATGCGGCCCTGGTGGCCCAGGAGCACCGCCAGGCGCCGGGCCTGGACGTAGGCGTCGGTCTCGTCCTTGGCGACCACGTGCACGACGCCGCTGCGCTTGCTGTGCGGCTCCGGCCCGCCGAGCGCCGCCATGTCGATCTGCTCGCCGGTGACGCTGCGGACCACGTCGGGACCGGTGACGAAGATGCGGCCCTCGTCGGCCAGGATCACGATGTCGGTCAGCGCGGGACCGTAGGCGGCGCCGCCGGCCGCGGGGCCGACCACCACCGACAGCTGCGGGACCACGCCGGAGGCGCGGGTCATCGCGGCGAACACGCGGCCGACCGCGTGCAGCGACTCGACGCCCTCGGCCAGGCGGGCACCGCCGGAGTGCCACACGCCGACGATCGGGACCCGCTCGCGGACCGCGACGTCGTAGGCGTGCACGATGTGCTCGCAACCCTCACTGCCCATCGCGCCGCCCTGGACGCGCGCGTCGCTGCAGAACACCACGACCGGCACGCCCTCCATGCGGCCCATCGCGGCGAGCACGCCGCTGCGGTCCACCGGCGTGATCAGCCGGATCGACCCTTCGTCGAGGATCGCCGCCAGGCGGACCTGGGGATCCCTGGGATCGGCGGCCTCCTTGTCGGAGGTCTCTGGCGCCACCCTGTTGTCGATCACGGTCATCACAGGCTCCCTGTCAGACAGTGGTGAAGGCAACGGCGACGTCGTGTCCGCCGAACCCGAAGGAGTTGTTGATCGCCGCGATCCGGCCGCCCGGCAGCTCGCGCGGGGCGCCGAGCACGAGGTCCACCTCGATGCCGTCGTCGAGGTCGTCGACGTTGATCGTTCCAGGGGCGGTCCGCTCGTGCAGAGCCAGGACCGTGAAGACCGACTCGATGCCCCCGGCTCCGCCCAGCAGGTGGCCGGTCATCGACTTGGTGGCGGTCACCAGGGGGTGCCCGCCGATGACCTCCTTGATCGCGACGGTCTCCACCACGTCGCCCGCGGGCGTGGACGTGGCGTGCGCGTTGACATGCTTGACGTCCTCGCCGTTCAGGCCGGCGTTGTCCAGGGCGCGGCGCATGGCGAGCATGACCCCGGCGCCGGTCGGCTCCGGCTGGGCGATGTGGTGGGCGTCGGCGGAGTAGCCGACGCCGGCGGCGACCGCGTAGATCGTGGCGCCGCGCGCGCGGGCGTGCTCCTCGGACTCCAGGACCACGATGCCGGCACCCTCGCCGAGCACGAATCCGTCGCGGCCCCTGTCCCAGGGACGGGAGGCGCGCTGCGGGTCGTCGTTGCGGGTGGACATGGCTCGCATCGCGGCGAACGAGCCGATGTTCAGCGGGTGGATGGCCGCCTCGGTGCCGCCGGCCACGACCACGTCGGCCCGGCCGGAGCGGATCATCTCGATGGCGTAGCCGATCGACTCCGCGCCGGTGGCGCAGGCGCTGACGGTGGCGTGCACGCCCGCCCGCGCGCCGATCTCGATGCCGATCCAGCCCGCGGGGCCGTTCGGCATGAGCATCGGGACGGTGTACGGCGACAGCCGCTGCCAGCCCTTCTCCTTGAAGGTGTCGTAGGCGGACAGGATCGTGGTGATGCCGCCGATCCCGCTGCCCACGACCACGCCGAGCCGTTCGGGGTCGACCTTCTCGATGCCGGCGTGCGCCCAGGCCTCACGGGCCGCGACGAGCGCGAGCTGTTCGGCCCGGTCCAGCCGGCGGGCCTCGGGGCGGGGCAGGACCTCGGTCGGGTCCACGGCGGCCACGGCGGCGAACTTCACCGGGACCGAGTCGACCCAGTCCTCGGTGAGGGTTCGGACTCCCGACCGACCGGCGAGGAGTGCCGACCAGGTCGATGCGACGTCCCCACCGAGGGGCGTCGTCGCGCCGAGCCCGGTGACGACGACACGTACCTGGTCTGTACTCACGTTCTTGCGCTCCTTGTGTTCGCGGATCGTTGGAGGGGTACCGGACGCCGGAGCGGCCGGGCCAGGAGGTGCGGTGCACGCACCTCCCGGCTCCGGTCAGCCCTGGATGAAGGCGATGACGTCCTTGACGGTCTTGAGGTTCTTGAGCTGGTCGTCGGGGATCTCGACGCCGAACTCGTCCTGGGCGGCGACGGCGATCTCGACCATGGACAGCGAGTCGATGTCGAGGTCGTCCACGAAGCTCTTCTCCGGGGTGACCTCGGCCGCCGGGATGCCGGTGATCTCGTTGATGATCTTGCCGATACCAGCGAGGATCTCCTGCTCGGTCATGGCCATGTCGCGTGTTCTCCTTGAGTAGTGTTTTTCCGGTTCTGCGCGGCGGGGCCGCGCAAGCATTTTCAGGGGATCTCGATGACCTGACCGGCGTAGGTCAGGCCGGCGCCGAAGCCGAACAGCAGGGCGAGGCCGCCGGAGCGGACCTCGCCGCGCTCGATCATCCGGGACAGCGCCATCGGGATCGAGGCGGCGGAGGTGTTGCCCGCCAGCACGATGTCCCTGGCGATGACGGCGTTGTCGGCGCCGATCTTGCGGGCGATGGCTTCGATGATGCGCAGGTTGGCCTGGTGGGGCACGAAGGCGGCGAGGTCGGCGGGATCCACCCCGGCACGCTCGCACGCCTGCCTGGCCACCGGGTGAAGCGCGGTGGTGGCCCAGCGGAACACGGTCTGGCCTTCCTGATGGAGGAAGGAGTTGCGGTCCTTGATGATGATCGCGTCGGACCTGTCGCCGTCGCTGCCCCACACCACCGGGCCGATGCCGGGGGTGTCGGAGGGGCCGACCACCGCCGCGCCGGCGCCGTCGGCGAAGATCACCGAGGTGGCCCGGTCGTTCCAGTCGAGCCAGGGGGAGAACTTCTCGGTGCCGATGACCAGGACGTTGGTGGCCGAGCCCGCGCGGATGGCGTCGTTGGCCACCGCCAGCGCGTAGCAGAAGCCGGAGCAGGCGGTGTTGACGTCGAACGCGCCGGGGGCGTCGATGCCCAGCCGGGCGGCCACCCGGCCCGCGGCGTTGGGGATCTGCGTCTCCAGCGTGCAGGTGGCGACGATCACCAGGTCGATGTCGGCGGAGGACAGGCCGCTGGCGGCCAGCGCCTTGCCGCCCGCCTGGACGGCCAGGTCGATCTCCGTCTCGGAGGGCGGGGCGATGCGGCGCTCCTTGATGCCGACCCGGCTCTGGATCCACTCGTCATTGGTGTCGAGCGTCTTGGCCAGGTCGTCGTTGGTCACCACGTTGGACGGCTGGTAGTGGCCGAAGGCCAGGATCTTCGCGCCCGGGGCACCCTGTGAGATCTTCATGCGTCGCTCACCGTTCCTCGTTCGCCGTGTGGTCCGTGTCCGGTCGCTGCCGGGTCACCCGAGAACCTCCCGGGCGGCGTCCAGGTCGTCGGGCGTCTTCAGCGCGACGGTGGTGGTGCCGCGCAGGGCACGCTTGGCCAGGCCGGTGAGGGTGCCGCCGGGCAGGAGCTCGATCATCGCGGTGACGCCCCGCTCGGCCATCGTGGCCATGCAGGCGTCCCAGCGGACGGGGTTGGCGACCTGGTTGATCAGGCGCTCCATGAAGTCGGTCCCGCCGGTGACCGCCGCGCCGTCGGCGTTGGACAGCAGCGTGAGGGCCGGGTCCCGCGGCGTGACCGAGGCGGCGGCCTTGCGCAGCTCGTCGACGGCCGGGGCCATGTGCGCGGTGTGGAAGGCGCCGGCGACAGACAGGGGGATCAGCCGGGCCCTGGCCGGAGGCTCGGCGGTGAAGGCCGCCAGCCTCTCCGCGGTGCCGCCGGCCACGATCTGGCCGGCGCCGTTGACGTTGGCCGGGGTCAGGCCGTGCTTGTCGATCGCGGCGAGCACGTCGTCCTCGACGCCGCCGAGCACCGCGACCATGCCGGTCTCGGTGACCGCGGCGGCCTCGGCCATGGCGCGGCCGCGCTCGCGGACCAGGGCGATGGCCTGCTCGGCGGTGAGGACGCCCGCCAGGACGGCGGCGGTCAGCTCGCCGACGCTGTGGCCGGCGACCATGTCCGGGACGGTCCCGGCGGGACGGCCGGCGCCGGGCAGGATGCCCAGGGCCTCGGCGGCGGCCAGTCCGGCGGCCACGAGGAGCGGCTGGGCGACCGCGGTGTCACGGATCTCGTCCGCGTCGGCGGTGGTCCCGTAGGCGATCAGGTCGAGGCCTGCCACCTCCGACCACGCGGACATGCGGTCCGCCAGGCCCGGTATTTCGAGCCAGGGGGTCAGAAAGCCTGGGGTCTGGGCGCCTTGGCCCGGAGCGACGATGACGAGCACGAAATCCAGCCTGCCCTGTAGAGGTCCACCACACGGATAGAGATCCGAATGAACATTGTCCGTAATCTTTTGTAGGGAACCTACAGCGAAGGTTTCGCGGACGTTAAGTAAGGGCGATCAGGCCGTTCCCGTCTCGGCCAGCCGCCCGAGGATGAGGCCCACCTGGAGGGTGAAGGCCGAGCGGCCCTCCGTGGGCTGATAGCCGGTCAGCTCCGTGATCTTACGCAGACGGTAGCGCACCGTGTTGGGGTGGACGAAGAGCAATCGGGCCGTCGCCTCCAGGGAGGTGCCCTGCTCCAGATAGGTGGCCAGCGTGTCGAGCAGCGGCGTGCCCATCAGCGGGAGATAGACGTGCTCGATGAGCTGCGCCCTGGCGTCCTCGTCGCCGTCGATGGCCCGCTCGGCCAGCAGGTCCTCGGCGTGGACGGGCCGGGGGGCGTCCGGCCACCCGGCGGCGGCCCGCAGCCCGGCGATCGCGGCGCGCGCCGAGCTGGCGGCCGTGTGCAGGTCGCTCACCTCGGGCCCGATCACGATCGGGCCCGGCCCGAAGCGCGGCACCACGTGCTTGGCCGCGGCGCTGACGCTGTCGGCCCCGCCCACGATCACGATGAGCTGGTCGCCCTGGACGCCGGCCAGCATGTCCATCCCGGCCCTGCGGCCCCGGTCGCGCAGTCCGTCTATCACCGCCTGCGGGTCGTCGTCGGGCGCGAGGCCGGCCAGCACGACCACCGGCGAGGAGGTCCAGCCCAGCGCGGCGGCCCACGAGTGCAGGCCGTCGTCCACCTCGCCGCGTACCAGCGCGTCCACGATCAGCGCCTCCAGGCGCGCGTCCCAGGCCCCGCGGGCCTCCGCCTCGCGGGCGTAGACGTGCGCGGCGGCGAAGGCGACGTCCCGCGTGTAGCGGAGCATCGCCTGCTGGAGCTGGTCCTCCCCGCCCGGCGCGGCCAGCTCCTTGGTCTGCGCCTCGACCACCTCGACCACGATCCGGACGATGTCCACGGTCTGCTGCAGGGAGATGGAGCGCTTGAGCTCGCGGGGCGCGGTGCCGAAGAACTCGATGCTGGGCGTGGGCCGTTCACGTCCGGCGTGCTGGAACCACTCCACGAAGGCGGCGATCCCCGCCTGGGCGACCAGCCCGACCCAGGACCTGTCCTCGGCCGACAGTGCGCGGAACCACGGCAGCCGCTCGTCCATCCGGGCCATGGCCGCCGTGCCGAGGGAGCCCATGGCCCGTTCGAGCCTGCGCGTGGTGTCCTCGCGGATCCGATCGTTCACGACATAAGAGTGCCAGCTCCGTGCCGATGCGGCAGCCGCGCCCCCCGTGCCCGGAGGACGTCCGGAGGACGCCTAGATGACGGCGACGGCGGTGATCAGGCCGATGGCCAGGTGGGTGGCGGCCAGCAGGCGGGTGCCCGGCTGGAGCTCGCGTTCGGCGACCAGTTCGCGCACGGAGATCCCGGCCACCTTGTCGAAGATGATCATGCCCGCGGTCTGTACGGCGATGCCGACCAGGCCGAACACCAGGGTCGCCAGCAGGCCCTCGTGCAGGGCGCCGCCCGAGGACCAGATGGAGGCCGCCACGATCAGGCCCACGGCGACCAGCCCGGAGGTGGTGAGCAGGGTGGCGTTGGGGTTGCGGTCGGTCTTGATCAGCCGGCTGAGCTTGCCGGGGATGGCCAGGTCGATCACATAGAAGCCGATGACCAGCAGGATCACGCCGAGTACGGCGTAGCAGGCGATGGCGAGCGCGCCCCGGCCGAGGGTCTCGGCGAGCGAGTAGCTCACCAGGTCGACCGGCGCAGGCTGCGGGGTGGGACTGAAGCTCATATGGGTGTCTCCGGGCTCTGAAGGTCGGATTGTCGAAGAAGGATCACAGCTCGATGCGATGCGGTACGAAGGACGACGTGTCGTCGGTGATCCAGCCCGGCGTCTCTCGGATGCCGAGCCCGGCGGCCTCGTCGTGGACCACCCAGGCGCCGAGCACCGGCCGGTTGCCGTCGAAGACGGGCAGCGCCTCGAACGCCTGGTAGAGGTACCCCTCGGCGCCGTAGGCGTCACCGGTCTGCATGTTCCCGCCGGGGCTGACGATCCGCATGCCCGCCCCCTCCCGGCCCAGCAGCGGCTTGGCGATGTGGGCGGGCAGGTCGCGGGGCCCGTCGAGATAGGCGGGCAGCAGGTTCGGATGGCCCGGGTACAGCTCCCACAGCACGGCCAGCAGCGCCTTGTTCGACAGCAGCATCTTCCACAGCGGCTCGATCCAGGTCATCGAGACCTGCTGGCGCACGGCCCGGTCCCCGAACGGGTCGGCGATGACCCACTCCCAGGGGTACAGCTTGCACAGGGTGCGGATCACCCGGCGCTCCATGTCCACGAACCGGAGGTTGAGGCCGTCCCAGCCGATGTCCTCCATGGTCACCGCGATCGTCTCGAGCCCGGCCAGGCCGGCGGTCTCCTGCAGGTAGGCGAGGGTCATCGCCTCCTCGCCGCTCTCGTCCATGTGGGTCCAGGCGAAGTGGGCGGGACCGGTGGGCAGGGTCGGGGCGATCTCCCGCCAGCGGTCGACCAGCCGCTCGTGGATGGAGTTCCACTGGTCGTCGTCCGGATACACGTCCTTGAGCCAGAACCACTGGACGACCGAGCTCTCCAGCAGGCTGGTGGGGGTGTCGGCGTTGTACTCCAGCAGCTTGGCCGGGCCGGTCCCGTCATAGCGCAGGTCGAAGCGGCCGAACAGGTGCGGGTCGCGCCGCTCCCAGGAGCGGGCGATCTCCGGGGCGGCCCACTCCGGGATGGCGAACTCGGCGTAGCGGCCCTTGCCGACGACGTGCTCCACCGCGTGCAGGCACATCCGGTGCAGTTCCTCGACCTGCTCCTCCAGGGCCAGGACCTCGTCCATGGAGAAGACGTACTGGACGCTCTCGTCCCAGTAGGGGCGGTCGAGGCCGGCGGGGTGGGCGGAACGGTGGTAGGCCAGGCCGTGACCTTCGATGATGCGCTCCCAGCCGTCCCGGGGGAGCGAGGTCTCGCGTCTCATCGACGGGTGCTCAGCTGCCGCTGGAGCTGCGGCCGCCGAAGCCGCCGCGCTGGATGACGGCGCCCTTGCGGGTGACGATGGTGACGTCGGAGGGCTTGACGGTGGTGCCCTTGACCACCCGCGCGCCGGAGCGCGTGCCCCCGTAGTACCACCCGTAGGCGCCGTGGGATCCGCGGTAGTGGGTCTCGTCGCAGTAGTCGTCGTCCACGATCGTGTAGGACCCGTCCGGCTGCCGGCTGCCGAGGTCCACGCAGTCGGCGCCGACTTCCTCGTAGTCGTCGTCGGCCGCGCACGCGCCGATGATGCCCAGCGAGACGATGCCGATGGTGGTGATCGTGATGGCCTTGGACGCCTTGGAACCGGTCCCCTTCGAGGACTTCGGGGGTGACTGCGAACCCGGCTTGCCCGGGGGGTTCTGAGCCATCGGATGTTTGCGCGCCATCGAGCTCCAATGAGATGTGTCAGGACAGGTTATCCATCCCGTTTTGCCTGTTCAACTACGTGACCATGTCGTAAGGTTCCCGGCTGCGGGAGGCGGCAGGCGGAGGGGTGCGGACCTGCCGGTGGGCGGCCGCCGGGTTGTCGGTGGGGAGACGTAACGTCGGGGGCGTGAACCGTACCGACCGGCTTTACGCCCTCGTCGAGGAGCTGCGCGCGATCTCGCCCAGGGCCCGCTCCGCGCGCGAGCTCGCGGAGCGGTTCGAGGTGAGCGCCCGCACGGTCGAGCGCGACATCTCCGCGCTTCAGCAGTCCGGCGTGCCGATCTACGCCGAGACCGGCAGGCGCGGCGGCTACGTCCTGGACAAGAGCAGGTCCCTGCCGCCGCTGAACTTCACCCCCGAGGAGGCCGTCGCGATCGCCGTGGCGCTGGACCGCGCGGGCGACAGCCCCTTCGCCACCCAGGCCCGCAGCGCCCTGCGCAAGCTGATGGCCGCCATGCCCGACCTCGACGGCGACCGGGCCAGGGAGCTGGCCGGCCGGGTGCGCCTGCTCGTCGAGCCGGAGCCGTACCCCCGGGTCTCGCGGGTGATAGAGCAGGCGCTGCTGCACCGCCGCGTCCTGCGGATCGCCTACACCGACTCCAAGGGCCAGGCCACCGAGCGCGAGGTGGAGCCGGGCGTCTTCGTGGGCGGCCGCGGCGGCCACTGGTACCTCGTGGGCTGGTGCCGTAACCGCAGCGACGTCCGGGTCTTCCGGCTCGACCGGATCTCCAGGGCCGAGGAGACCGACGAGCCCTCGCCCGAGCACCCGCCCGAGCGTTTCTCCCCCGAGGTGCCGGGGCTGGTGTTCGGAAATCCGAAACTCGAGTGAAAACACCGACATAGGGTTGTCGCCGGGCCGGTTCATCGTAGAGGTGTTCGAGGAAAGCAATCCGAAGGGACACCTGATGATCAACACCGTCGCCTGGTTCGAGATCGCCACCGACGACCCGAAGGGCGCGGAGGAGTTCTACGGCGGCCTGTTCGGCTGGACGTTCTCCACCGACGAGGACGCGGCCAAGGGCGGGATGGACTACCGGCTGATCGGCTACGCGGACGCCGAGGGTCCCAAGGGCGGGGTGTTCGGCAACGGCGGTCGGTTCCCCAACCACGGGGTCTTCTCCGTGGTCGTCGCCGACACCGCGGCCACCTGCGAGCACGCGGAGAAGCTGGGCGGCGAGGTGGTGTTCAAGATGCTGGGCAACGCCAACGGCCCCGACTTCGCCTACATCCGCGACGTCTCCGGCAACCTGTTCGGCGTCTTCACCCCGCCGAACCTCCCCGCCGGGGCGTGAGGGCCCGCCCTTCGGCGGTACGGCGCCGCGGGACGCCCCCGGCGCCGTGCCGGCGGCCCGCCCCGGCGTGACGGACCGCCGGTCAGCCCCGGCGTGACGGGCCGGCGTGGTCCCCCAGGGCGAGCAGCATCGTCCGCAGCAGGTCGGCCAGGTCCCGCACGGCGGTCTCCGGGACGCCGGAGAACAGCTCCCGGTGCGCCCGGGTGGTCGCCACGGCCAGTTCCTCCGCGCGCCGCACGCCCAGCGGGGTCAGTCTGACCCACGAGCTGCGCCCGTCGTCCGGGTCGGGCTCGCGCTCGACGAGCCCGGCGCCGGTGAGGCGCTGCAGGATGTTGCTCGTCCCGCCGGTGGTGAGCGAGGTGCGCGAGGCCAGCAGGCTCGGCTTGAGACGGTAGGGGACCCCGGCCCTGCGCAGGGTCGCCAGGACGTCGAAGTCGGCGTAGGTCAGGCCGTACTCCCCGAGCACCGCCTGGGTGACCTCCTCCACCCGGCCCTTCAGCCGCCCCAGGCGCTTGACGATCTCCAGCTCCGTGGTGGCGGTCTCGGGCAGCTCCGCCCGCCACGCCGCGATCATCTCGTCGACGTGGTCCATCTCTTCCCGTGCCATGGGGTTGAGGGTATCTCCCTTGACTGATAGCTTTCGAAAAAGCTTTTTTGATTGCTGTCTGGAAAGGAATCTCCGTGCGCACTCTCATCGCCGGCGGGACCGTGATCGACACCGAGCCCGGCGTCCGCGTCCTGCCCGGGGCCGACGTGCTCGTCGAGGACGGGGTCATCGGCGCGGTCGGGCCGGATCTCGCGGGGGATCACGAGACCGGGGCCGCGGGTGTCGAGGTCGTCGACGCGACGGGCATGATCGTGCTGCCCGGCTTCGTCGACACCCACCGCCACCTGTGGCAGAGCGTCCTGCGCTCGCTCGCGGCCGACATGACGCTGGGCGACTATCTCGGTGTCGTCCTGGGCCGCCTGGGCCCCGCCTACCGCCCCGAGGACGTGTACGCGGCGAACCTGTGGGGCGCCCTGGAGGCGCTCGACGCCGGGATCACCGCGGTGCACGACTGGTCCCACATCCAGCTCACCCCCGAGCACACCGACGCCGCGATCGAGGCCCTGCGCGAGTCGGGGATCAGAGCGGTCTTCGCCTACGCCCACCCCGGCGGCGGCGCCGCTCGCCGGGAGGACGAGGTACGGCGGGCCGCCGCGCTGCTCGGCGGCCCGGGCCCGGTCACCGCCGGGCTGGCCGCGTCGGGCCCGGTCTACGGCTCGATCGAGGAGGCCGAGGCCGACTGGCGGCTCGCCCGTGAACTGGGCCTGCAGATCAGCCTGCACGCCACCGGGACCGGCGCGGTCGAGCGGCTGCACGCGGCCGGGCTGCTCGGGCCGGACGTCATGGTCGTGCACGGCAACGGGTTCACCGACGAGGCCGTGAAGCTGCTGGCCGGCAGCGGCGGCGTCGCGTCCGTGACCCCGGCGGTGGAGATGCGGATGGGGTTCGGCGACCCGGAGACCGGCAGGTTCCGGGCCGCGGGCATCCCCACCGGCCTGGGGATCGACACGGTGACGAACATCCCGGGCGACATGTTCGCCGCGATGCGCGCGGCCTTGGCGGCGGACGGGCTCCGGGGCGGCACGCTGACCGCCGCCGACCTGCTGGGAATCGCCACGATCGAGGGCGCGGCCGTCCTCGGCATGCGGGACCGGATCGGCTCGCTGCGTCCCGGCAAGCAGGCCGACCTCGTACTGCTGCGCACCGACCGCCCCGGCCTGGCCCCGGTCCACGACCCGATCGCCACGGTGGTCACCTCCGCCGGTCCGGCCGACGTGGACACCGTGCTGGTCGCCGGACGGATCGTGAAGCGAGGGGGCCGCCTGGTCCACACCGACCCGTCCAAGGCGCTCACCCTCGCCTCCGGCTCGGCGGCCCACGTCATGGCGGAAGCGGAGGGCCGGACGGCGGCCGCGCGTTGAGCGGGGACGGGCCCGCGACGGGGACCGGCGCGGCGAGCACGGCCCCACCCGGGGAGCGGGCGGGTGCTCTGGTGGGGGCGGTGGTCGCGGGGGAGGACGGGTACGGCGCTGCCGGGGGAGGAGCCGGCTTGGAGAGGACGGATAGGCGCTGCCGGGGAGCGGGGGTCAGCGGCCGGAGGGGAGGGCCAGGGGGGCGGTGGCGGGCGGGGCCGGGTGGAGTCCCGGGGGCAGGGGAGCGGGCGGGAGCCGTACGGTGACCACCAGGCCGCCGTCGGGGCGGGGGCGGGCCTCGACGGAGCCGCGGTGGGCCTGGGCGATGGCGCGGACGATGGACAGGCCCAGGCCCGCGCCGCCGGCCGAGCCGGTGCGGTCGCGGTCGAGGCGGCGGAACGGCTCGAACAGATCGTCCACCCGGCCGGTGGGGACGACGCGGCCGGTGTTCTCCACGGTGACGACGCCTCCCCACCGGTCCCGCCCGGTACGCAGGACGATCAGGCCGCGCTCGTCGTTGTACTTGACCGCGTTGTCGAGCAGGTTGCCGATCATCCGCTCCAGCAGCACCGGGTCGCCCGCCGCCGGGGCCGCGCGCAGCTCGGCGGTCGCCTCCGGGACCGAGGCCAGCGCGCTGCCGGCGAGCTCGGCCAGGTCCACCGGGCGGCGGTCGGTCAGCTCGCGCTCGCTCTGCGCCAGCAGCAGCAGGCCCTCGATCAGCCGTTCCTGGCGGCCGTTGGACTCAAGCAGCTCGGCCCCGGCCCTCCTGACCTGCCGCGGCAGCTGGGGATCGGTCATGGACACCTGCAGCAGCGCCCGGTCGATCGCCAGCGGGGTGCGCAGCTCGTGCGAGGCGTTGGCCACGAACCGGCGCTGGCTGTCGAAGGCCCGGTTCAGGCGCTCCAGCATGGAGTCGAAGGTGTCGGCCAGCTCCCGCAGCTCGTCGTACGGGCCGTCCAGGGCGATGCGCTCGTGCAGCGTGCTCTCCGACAGGCGCCGGGCCGTCTCGGTCATCTTGTGCAGCGGCGCCAGCACGCGGCGGGCCACGATCCACCCGATGGCCAGCCCGGCGCCCCCGACCACCACGATGGCCAGCAGCGACCACTGGAGCATCGAGGTCATCACGTTGGTGCGGTAGACGTCCCTGAGCTCCCCGACGATCCGCATGGTGCCGGGCTGGGGAAGCTGCCGGAGGGCGTCCTCGGCGGGGATCCGGACGGCGAAGGCCGTCGGTTTGCTCGCCATGACGGGCTGCTCGATCGTGCGCTGCACGAACAGGTAGTTGACCAGCACGAACACGACGCCGACCGCGAAGAACAGGCTGCCGTAGACCAGGGTCAGGCGCAGCCGTACCGAGACCCGCCGCCCGCCCGGCCCCGCCGCCTGCCGCGCGCCGGGCGGGTCCGCGGGCCCCCGCGGGGTCACAGGCGGTACCCCGCGCCCGTCACGGTCTCCACGACCGGCGGGGAGCCCAGTTTCTTGCGCAGGGTCATCACCGTGACCCGCACCGAGTTGGTGAAGTAGCTGATGTTCTCGTCCCACGCCTTCTCCAGCAGTTCCTCGGCGCTGACCACCGCGCCCCCGGCCCGCATCAGGATCTCCAGGACGGCGAACTCCTTGGGGCTCAGCCCGACGTAGCGGCCGTCGCGGAAGACCTCCCGGCGGTTCGGATCCAGGGTGATGCCGGCCCGGCTGAGCACCGGCGGGACCGCCGGGGAGGTACGGCGGGCCAGCGCCCGCACCCGGGCCACCAGCTCGGGGAAGTCGAACGGCTTGCACAGATAGTCGTCCGCGCCGATCGACAGCCCCTCGACCTTCGCCTTCAGGTCCGCGGCGGCGGTCAGCATGATGATCCGGGCCGGGATCCGGTCCGAGACCAGGCGGCGGCAGACCTCGTCACCGTGGACCACCGGCAGGTCCCGGTCCAGCACGATCACGTCGTAGTCGTTGACGGCCGCCCGCTCCAGCGCCGCGTCGCCGTCGTAGACGACGTCCACGGCCATGGTCTCCCTGCGCAGGCCGGTCGCCACGATGTCGGCGAGCACCCGCTCGTCCTCGGCAATGAGCACTCGCATGAAGGTCATCCTGATTCCGCCGGGTTAAACATCGGGTAAGGACGCGGCCCGGGGCGGCGGCACCGGACCGCCCCCGCCCCGGACCGTCCCCCGATCGCCCCGCCCCGGACCGTCCCCCGATCGCCCCGCCCCGGGCCGCCCCCGCCCCGGGCCGCCCCCGCGCCGGCCCGGGACCGCGCCGCGGTCAGGGTGTGGATCAGAGCGTGGATCAGGTCGTGTTCAGCGCGAGGGTGGGGGACATCCGCGCCGCGCGCGCCGCCGGGTAGATCCCGGCCACGGTGCCGACCAGCAGCGTCGCCGCCAGCCCTCCGGCCAGCGCCCAGGCCGGGACCACCGCGGGCAGGTCCCGCACGGCCGCGTAGCCCACCGTGATCGCCGCCCCCAGCGCCGCGCCCGCCGTACCGCCCATCGCGGACATCAGCAGCGACTCGGTCAGGAACTGCCCGCGGATCTGCCCCCGGGTCGCGCCGAGGGAACGGCGCAGCCCGATCTCGCGGCGGCGCTCCAGCACGGAGATGACCATGGTGTTGGCCACCCCCACCCCGCCGACCAGCAGGGCCACCGCGCCGACGCCGAGCAGCAGCGTCGTGAACGCCCCGTCGGCCGCGGCCTTGGCCTCCAGCGCGTCGGAGGGCCTGCTGACCTCGACCTCCTCGGGGTTCTCCGGGCTGACGGTCCTGGGCAGCACCTCCCGCACCGCGCCGACCGACTCGTCGTCGGACCTGGTGTAGATCGTGGTCGGATGCCCGTCGAAGCCCAGGTACTCCGCCGCGGCTCCGAAGCCGACGAGCACCGCGGGATCGATCTCCGGGGCGAGGGCGGACGGCTCCAGGATCCCCACGACCGTCCACCACCTGCCGTCGATCAGGATCTGGTCGCCCTCCCGCACGCCCAGCCGCTGCGCCGCGGTCGCGCCGAGCACCGCCGCGCGCTGGGCCGCCGTGGCCCCGTTGAGCCACACGCCCCGCGCGACCCGGATCCGGAGGGTGGCCGGCAGATCGAGCGAGGCCGCCTGGACGCCGAGGCCGCTGGTCTGCACCCGGGGGATCCTGTCGGTCCGCCACACGCTCTCACCGGTGGCGCCGGTCGCCCCGACCGCGGTGACCGGGCCGATCCTGGAGGTCATGGCGATCGACTCATGCGGCAGCTGCGCCTCCTCGCCGAACATGGTGTCGCCCGGGGTGACGGTGAGCAGGTTGGTGCCCAGCCGGTCGAGCTCGCCCAGCAGCCGCGCCTTGCTGGAGGAGGAGATGCCGACGACCGCGACCATGGTGGCGATGCCGATCGCGATGCCCAGCGCGGACAGGATCACCCGCGCCGGCCGGGTCCGCAGCCCCGAGGCCCCGGCCCGCAGCAGATCCGCCCAGCCGAGCCGCCCGGGGACCAGGTCCCGCCCGGCCCTCCTGCGCCGGGGTCCGGAGTGGTCCGGCGCGGCCCGCCGGGGCTCCTGAGGATCTCGTACGGCGCCCGGCCCGGCGTGGTCCGGTCGTAGCAGGCTCATCCCGTGCCTCCCGGAGGCGTCCTGTCGTCGGCGACGATCCGGCCGTCGCGGAGCCGGATCCTGCGCGGCGCCGCCGTCGCCACCTCGTCGTCGTGGGTGATGATCGCGACGGTCGTGCCGGCGGCGTTGAGCTCGCGCAGAACGGCCAGCACCTCGCCGCCGGAGACGGTGTCGAGGTTGCCGGTGGGCTCGTCGGCCAGCAGCAGGGACGGCTCCCCGGCCACGGCCCTGGCCACCGCCACCCGCTGGCGCTCCCCGCCCGACAGCTGGTCGGGCCGGTGGTCCAGCCGGTGCCCGAGCCCGACCCGTTCCAGCGCCGCCGCGGCCCGCCGCCGCCGTTCCCGCCTCGGGGTCCCGGCGTACAGCATGCCGTCGGCGACGTTGTCGAGCGCGCTGACGCCGTCGGCGAGATGGAAGTGCTGGAAGACGAACCCGATGTGCCGGGCCCGCAGCGCCGACAGCTCCCGGTCCGTCAGGCTCCCGACGTCGTAGCCGGTGATGGAGACCGTCCCGGCCGAGGGGCGGTCCAGGGTCCCGATCAGGTGCAGCATGGTGGACTTCCCCGACCCCGAAGGGCCCACGATCGCGACGAGCTCCCCGGCGTCCACCCGCAGATCCACTCCGCGCAGGGCCCGGACCCCGCCGGGATAGCTCTTCTCCGCGGCCCGCAGCTCGACCACGGGGGTCGGCGGCCCGGCGGGGGCCATGGTTTCGGCCGCGCCGCCGGTCGCGCCGCCGGTCGGGCCGCTCACAGGTGTCCCCGTCATAGCTTCGGGACCTCGACCTTCATGCCCTCGGCCAGCCCGGCACCGGACACCTCGACCCGGCCGGCCGCGAACAGGCCCGTCTCCACCGCGACGACCCGGCCGTCGGCCAGGCGCACGCCGTACCCGCCCTCGCTCAGCGCGAGCAGGGCCTCGACCGGTACGGACAGCACGTCCTGGTGCTCGTCGGTGCTGAGGTTGACCGTGACGGGGGCCTGGTCGAGGCGGCCGAGCTTCTCGGCGCCGTCCAGCCTGATCTCCAGGTCGATCGTGGACTCGCCGGTGGGCCGGCCGTTCTCCTCGACCGGCTCGGCGACCGCGCCGACCTCGCTGATGCGGCCCTTGACGGAGCCGCCGCCGGGCAGGTCCACCGTCACCCGGGCGCCGACCCTGGCGAACTGCTGGCCTTCGGCGGCGAGGTCGACGTGCACGGTCCGGCGGGTGCTCGTGACGGCCACCACGGACCGCCCGGCGGCCGTCCCCGTCTCCGCGGTGACCTCGGCGATCCTGACCGGACCGGCGGCGACGGCGATCTGGGCCGCGTCGACCGTCCCGGTCTCCTCCAGGCCCGCGTCGTCCTGCCACTCCCGTACGGCCCGCTCGGTCAGCCAGGAGAAGTCCTCGTCCACCGTGCCCGGGTCGTAGCCGAGGGCCTTGAGGTTGCGCTTCAGCTGGCGCACGTCCTTGCCGTCGGCAGAGGTCGACAGCGTGCGGTAGAGCGGGATGTCGCCGTACATCAGGACCACCGGCCTGCCGTCCACCCGGTAGAGCCAGCCGCCCCGCCGTACGACGCTCCCCTCCTGCCGCGTCCGGGTGACCGTGCCCCCGGCGTGGTTGGGCAGTGCTCGGCGGTCCGAGTATCCGAGCGTGCCGTCCACGGCCTCGGTGTCGACCAGGTCCGAGCGGGTGACCTCGGCGGTCGCCGTGGAGGCGGTGGCGGAGGCCGCCGCGGTCCCCCCGTCCCGGCCGGTCAGGGTGAGCACCGCCGCTCCGCCGCCGGCGAGCAGGACGGCCGCGGCGGCGCCGGTGATCACCCTGCCGCGCCTCACGGCCGCTTGCCCGTCATGCCGGGCAGGTACTTCTCGCACGCGGCCTGCGCCTTCTTGAACTGCGGGGAGTCCGGGTTCAGCCCGGGGCCGCCGATCCTGACCCCGCCGCCGGAGAAGTCGGGGTCGGGCATGTCGACGCCGTTCTCCCGCATGCAGCGGACGAACTGCAGCATCGCCTTCTGTGCCCCGGGGTCGTCCTTAAGGCTTTTCCCGAGCTTTGTCGGCGCATACTTCTGGCAGGCCTTGTGCGCTTTCTCAAGCGTATTCCTGTCACCCTTCGCCTGTATCCTCACCGGGCCGCCGCCCGGCTCGGGATCGGGCATGTCGACGCCGTGCTCGCGCATGCACTGGGCGAACTTCACGCCGTCCGCCTGCGACGACGCCGAAGGGCTCGCCGAGGCGGCCGGGCCGCCCGCCGAGGCGACCTCGGCCTTCGGGGCCTGCCCGCAGGCGGCCAGCGCGGCCAGCGAGACGAGCGCCACCGCCGTTCTTGCTCTTCTCATCTCCGTTTCCTTCCCGTCGCCACAGATGAAACGGGAAGGCGGTTAAACACGCGTTAAGCGGATTTCTTTAAACAGCGCTTATTCCGGCTCGGGGCCGGGGAGGCGGCGGCGCCCGGAGATGTGTAATGTTCTGGCAAAACGCCGTAGCACGAGGGGGCGGCGATGTCGGATATCGCACCGCTGCGGCCGGGGGATCCGCCGCGGCTGGGGAACTTCGAACTGAGGGGAAGGCTGGGTGAGGGCGGGCAGGGAGTCGTCTACCTGGGGGAGTCCGAGGAGGGTGAGCGCGCCGCCGTCAAGCTGCTGCACGTGCGCTTCACCGGCGAGGCCCACGCCCGCTCACGCTTCGCGCGCGAGCTGGCCGCGGCCCGGAGGGTGGAGGCCTTCTGCACTGCCCGCGTGCTCGACGCCGACCTCGACGGCGAGACGCCGTACATCGCCAGCGAGCTGATCGAGGGACCGTCGCTGCGCCAGGTCGTCGAGCGCGACGGGCCGCTGGAGGGGGAGGCGCTGACCAGGCTCGCCATCGGCACGGTCACCGCGCTCGCCGCGATCCACCACGCCGGGATCGCGCACCGCGACTTCAAGCCGGACAACGTACTGCTGGCCGCCGACGGCCCCCGGGTCGTCGACTTCGGCATCTCGAAGATCATCGACGAGAGCGGGACCATCACCACCCGCGCGGTCGGCACCCCGGCCTACATGGCGCCCGAGCAGATCGCCGGGGAGCGGGTCGGCTTCGCCGCCGACGTGTTCGCCTGGGGATCGACGATGATCTTCACCGCCACCGGCCGGTCCCCCTTCGGCAGGGAGACGATCGTGGCGACGCTCAACCGCGTCGTCAACCACGAGGCCGACGTGAGCGGTCTGCCCGAGGACCTGCGCCCGATCGTCGCCGCCTGCCTGACCAAGGACCAGAACCGCAGGCCCACCGCCGACGAGGTGCTCAGGCGGCTGCTGGGCCACCCCGCTGAGGACGCCGAGGTCTCCGACGAGGTGCTGGCCGAGGGCGTCCAGGCGGCCACCGTCGACCTGACCCAGACGGACGGGCCCGCCCGGTCCGGCCGGCGCCGCCCGCTGATGCTGACCGGCCTCGCGGCCGCCGGCGTGGCCGCGGCCGTCGCGCTCATCCAGCTGGGGCCCACGTTCGGCGACGGCGTCAAGCCGACCCCCACCCCCGCGCCCACGCCGTCCGCCACCCCGACGCCCTCCACCGGCTCGGCCCTGCTCGACCGGATCAGGGAGACCGGGCAGCTGAGAGTCGGGTATCGCAAGGGCTTGCCCGGGGTCGCGCACAGCCCGCGTGAGGGTGATCCGCTCGAAGGCTTCGAGATCGACGTGACCAAGCGTATTGCCGAGGAGCTCGGCGTGCCCGAGGACGGCCTGAAGTTCGTTGCCGTCGGCCAGGACGAGCGCGCGTCGGCGCTGGAGCGCCGGCGGGTCGACATCGTCATCAGCACTTTCTCCATCACCGGCCAGCGGGCCGCCCAGGTTGCCTTCGCAGGGCCGTACTACCTGGCCCACCGGGACATCCTGGTCCGCGCCGGCGCCGGGATCACCAAGGTGGAGCACCTGCGAGGCAAGGTTGTCTGCGTGCCGCCGGGCTCGACGGCCGCAGCGGCGCTCAGAGATAAGGGGATCACCTTCGAGACCGTCGAAGGTGACATGTCGCGATGCGCGGAGAAGGTGTCCGACGGCAGCGCGGACGCCCTGGTCGGCGACGATCTGGTGATCGCCGGGTTCGGGGCCCGTCGCGAGGGCCTGAAGATCGTCGGGGCGAAGCTCACCGATGACCGGTACGGCATCGGGCTCCGGCTGGGTGATCCGGTCGCCTGCGAGAAGATCAATGAGATCATCGCCGGCGCGTACCGCGAAGGGGCGGTCAAGCAGTGGCTTGCCCGCCACTTCGCCGCCGTGGACTTCCGTTACGAGACCAAACGGCCCCGGCCGGAGGGCTGCCGCTGAGACGGCGATCGGAACCCTTCACCGGGCCGATCGCCGCTCACCGGCGCCGATCCGCGCCCCTCCGCCGCTCGCCGTACCGGCGCCGGGAGGGGTCACGGAAGGCCGCGTGATCCTTGCCGGGGCGGGGTCAGGAGGGGCGCGTGTCTTCGGGGTGCAGGAGACCGTCAGGAAGGCCGCGTGCTCCTCAGTCCGTGTGGAGGTGAGGTCGGGAGGGGTGCGCTCCTCAGGTCGTGCGGAGCGGGGTCGGGAGGGGTGCGTTCCTCAGGTCGTGCGGGGCGGGGTCAGGAGGGGCAGGTGGTTCCGTTCTCGGGGACCTGGCCTTCCAGGAGGTAGGCGTCCACGGCCTTCTTCGTGCAGGCGTCGCCGGAGGTGTAGGAGCCGTGGCCCTCGCCCTTTCGGGTCACCAGGACGGCCTCCTTGAGCTGCTCGGTCAGCTCGGGGGCCCACTCGTAGGGGGTCGCGGGGTCGCCGGTGGCGCCGACCACCACGATCGGGGTCTCGGCGCCGGTGGCGTCGATCTTCTTGGCCTCGTCGCTGCCGGGGACCGGCCAGGCCGAGCAGATGGTCCCCATGCCGCCGTTGCCGAACAGCGGGGAGATCTTCAGCGCCTCCGTCTCGGTGCGGGCCAGCTCCGTCTCGTCGGGCCGCTCGGCGGTGTCCACGCAGCTGATCGCGGGGAAGCTGCTCATGATGGTCGAGTAGGAGCCGTCGGGGGAGCGCTGGGTGTAGCTGTCGGCCAGCAGCAGCAGTCCTCGCCCGTCTCCCTGCAGCGCCATGCCCAGCGCCTGGTCGAGGAAGGGCCAGGTCTGCTCCGAGTAGAGGGCCTCGGCGATGCCGGTGGAGGCCAGTCCCTGGGTGAGCTGACGGCCCTCGACCGCCAGGGGCTGGGCGTCCAGGTCGTCGAGGAGCTTCTCGACGTTCTTGTTCGCCGTGGCCAGGTCGGACCCGGTCTCGCACTGGCCGGCGTCCTTGACGCAGTCCTTCAGGAAGGACTCGTAGGCCTGCTGGAAACCGGCCGTCTGGATCAGCGCGGTCTCCCTCAGGGACGCGCTCGGGTCCAGCGGGGCGTCCAGCACCATGCGCCCCACCTTCTGCGGGAACTTGGTGGCGTAGACCGCGCCGAGCTGCGTGCCGTACGAGAAGCCGAGGTAGTTGAGCTTCTGGTCGCCCAGCGCCCCGCGGATCCGGTCCATGTCCTGGGCGGCGTTCACGGTGCCGATGTACGGCAGGACCTCGCCGGAGGTGGTCTCGCAGGCCTGGGCGAAGTCCTTGATCGTCTTCTCGGACTCCTCGCGCTCGGCGGCGTCGTAGGGCGGGCCCTCCAGGGCGGTGAAACGGTCCATCATGTCGGTGCCGCCGCAGCGGACGCCGGAGCTGCGCTCCACCCCGCGCGGGTCGAAGCTGACCAGGTCGTAGCGGGCGTTGAGGGTTCCGAACGCCTTGGCCGCCTGGGCCAGGGTGTCGACCCCCGAGGCGCCGGGGCCGCCGAAGTTGAACAGCAGGGAGCCGATCCGCTCACCCGGCCCGGTGGCCTTGACCCGCACGAGAGCGATATCGATCTTCTTGCCGTCGGGGTTCGCGTAGTCGAGCGGGACGGAGAGCGTGCCGCACTGCAGGCTCTTGTCCTGCGCGGGCGGGCTCTGGCCGTCGGGATATTTGATGTCGGTGCACGTCCCCCAGGTGACGGCGCCCTGCACCTCGGGCGTCTGCGGCGCGGTGGTGCCCGGGGCCGCGTCACCGCTCCCGTCGCTCCCGCTGCAGGCCGTCAGTCCGGCCGACAGGGCCACCGCCGTGACGGCCGCCAGAATCCTTCGCACGATGTGCTCCCCTCGAAATCGCTCGCATCGCTCGCAGGGGAAGAGATTCAACCCTAACCGGGCGGGGTCTTCGAATCGAAGGCCCCGCCCGGCCGAATCTCAGAAGCCCATCGACTGGGTGTCGTTGCTCTCGGCGCCACCGGCCTCGGTCACGCCGTTCTTGAGGTGGTAGCGGGAGATGGCCTCGCGCAGCACCTCCGAGTCCAGCTCGCCGCGCCGGACGAGCTGGGTGAGCACGGCCAGGGTGATCGAGGCCGCGTCCACGTGGAAGTGGCGGCGCAGCGCCGAACGGGTGTCCGACAGGCCGAAGCCGTCGGTGCCCAGCGAGGACCAGTCACCCGGCACCCACTGGGCGATCTGGTCCTGCACCGCGCGCATGTAGTCGCTGACGCCCACGAACGGGCCCTGGGCCTGCGACAGCGCCCGGGTCACGTACGGCACGCGCTGCTCGGCGTCGGGGTTGAGCAGGTTGTGCTCCTCGGCCGCCAGCGCCTCGCGGCGCAGCTCCGTCCAGGAGGTGGCCGACCAGACCTCGGCCGCCACGCCCCAGTCCTCGGCGAGCATCCGCTGGGCCTCCACGGCCCACGGGCCGGCCACGCCGGAGACCAGGATGTTGGCCTTCGGGCCGGAGACCCCCTCGGGCGCCGGAGCGAAGCGGTACAGGCCCTTCAGCAGGCCGTCCACGTCGAGGTTCTCCGGCTCGGCGGGCTGGAGGTAGGGCTCGTTGTAGACGGTCAGGTAGTAGAAGACGTCCTCCGGCTGCTCGCCGTACATCCTGCGCAGGCCGTCGCGGACGATGTGGCCGATCTCGAAGGCCCACGACGGGTCGTAGGACACCGCCGCCGGGTTCGTCGAGGCGATCAGCGGGGTGTGGCCGTCCTCGTGCTGCAGGCCCTCGCCGTTCAGGGTCGTACGGCCCGCCGTGGCGCCGAGCAGGAAGCCGCGGCCCATCTGGTCGCCCATCTGCCACATCTGGTCGCCGGTGCGCTGCCAGCCGAACATCGAGTAGAAGATGTAGATCGGGATCATGTGCTCGCCGTGCGTGGAGTACGACGTGCCGGCGGCGACGAGCGAGGCCATCGAGCCCGCCTCGCTGATGCCCTCGTGCAGGATCTGACCCTCGGTCGACTCCTTGTAGGACAGCAGCAGCTCCCGGTCCACGGCCTCGTAGGTCTGGCCGTGCGGCGAGTAGATCTTCGCGGTCGGGAAGATCGCGTCGAGACCGAAGGTGCGCGCCTCGTCCGGGATGATCGGCACGAAACGGTGGCCGATCTCCTTGTCGCGCATGAGGTCCTTGAGCAGGCGGACGAACGCCATGGTGGTGGCGACGTTCTGCTTGCCGGAGCCCTTCTTGAGCTGCGCGTAGGCCGCGTCTCCGGGGAGCGCGATCGGCTTGGCGCGGAGCACGCGCTTGGGCAGGACGCCGCCCAGGGCCGCGCGGCGCTCCTTCATGTAGGCGATCTCGGGGTCGTTCTCGCCCGGGTGGAAGTAGGGCGGCAGGTCGGCGTCCAGCGCCGAGTCCGGGATCGGCAGGTAGAGCCGGTCGCGGAACTCCTTCAGCTCGGCCTTGGACATCTTCTTCATCTGGTGCGTGGCGTTGCGCGCCTCGAAGTCCTTGCCCAGCGTCCAGCCCTTGATGGTCTGGGCGAGGATGACCGTCGGCTGGCCGACGTGCTCGCGGGCCGCCTTGAAGGCCGCGTAGACCTTGCGGTAGTCGTGGCCGCCGCGCGACAGCTTGCGGATGTCGTCGTCGGTCAGGTGCTCGACCATCTTGCGCAGGCGCGGGTCGCCGCCGAAGAAGTGCTCGCGGATGTACTCGCCGCTCTCGACGGAGTAGGTCTGGAACTGGCCGTCGGGGGTGGTGTTCATCTGGTTGACCAGCACACCGTCGACGTCGGCGGCCAGCAGCGGGTCCCAGTCGCGGCCCCAGACCACCTTGATGACGTTCCAGCCGGCGCCGCGGAAGTAGGACTCCAGCTCCTGGATGATCTTTCCGTTGCCGCGTACGGGGCCGTCGAGGCGCTGCAGGTTGCAGTTGATGACGAAGGTGAGGTTGTCGAGCTCCTCGCGGGCGGCGATGCCGATCGCGCCGAGCGACTCCGGCTCGTCCATCTCGCCGTCGCCCAGGAAGCACCAGACGTGGCTGCGGCTGGTGTCCTTGATCTGGCGGTTGAGCAGGTAGCGGTTGAACCGCGCCTGGTAGATCGCGCCGATCGGGCCCAGGCCCATGGAGACCGTGGGGAACTCCCAGAAGTCCGGCATGAGGCGCGGGTGCGGGTAGGACGGCAGGCCCTTGAAGCCGTGCGACAGCTCCTGGCGGAATGCGTCGAGCTGGGCCTCGTTGAGGCGGCCCTCCAGGAAGGCGCGGGCGTAGATGCCGGGTGCGGCGTGTCCCTGGAAGAAGACCTGGTCGCCCGACTCGCCGTGATCCTTGCCGCGGAAGAAGTGGTTGAAGCCCACCTCGTAGAGCGACGCGGCGGAGGCGTAGGTGGCGATGTGGCCGCCGACGTTGGTGCGGGCGTTGGCCCGGGTCACCATGACCGCCGCGTTCCACCGGATGTAGGCGCGGATCCGCCGCTCGACGTGCTCGTCGCCGGGGAACCAGGGCTCACGCTCCGGGGGGATGGTGTTGATGTAGTCGGTGCTGCGCAGGCCGGGCACGCCGACCTGGTGCTCGCGGGCCCGCTCCAACAGGCGGAGCATGAGGTACCGTGCCCGGGTTCGACCCTCCGTCTTCACGACGTTGTCGAGCGACTCAAGCCACTCCTGGGTCTCGCTGGGGTCGACATCAGGGAGCTGACTGGGTAGGCCGTCGCTGATGATCGAGAAACGCTGGCGTCCGGAAGCCACTGGGTCTCGCCTTCCGAGAATGGACTTTTGTCTGGTGTAGGTCACCTTCCATCCTGGTCGCTTACTCCGGAAAGTGCATCTCTACTGACCGGTAACCAGGATGTCCCTGCTGGCAGGGGGAGAACAGTGGCCTAGACCACCGATGGTAGGACGAATCAACATCAAAGGTTACATCGGGGCGCCTCTTTTCTGGAGAGCGCAGTCGTACGAACCTGGAGATGCCCGAACTCGTCATGTTCAGAGCTCGTCATGTTCAGAGGGAGGCACAAGGGATGCGTGCGGCAGTGGGCGACCAGATCGTGGTGCACGGTCACACGACCGGCCACGGAGACCGGCGGGGCGAGATCGTCGAAGTGCGCGGAAGCGGGGGAGAACCCCCCTATCTGGTCCGGTTCGACGACGGGCACACCGGCCTGGTGTTCCCCGGGCCGGACGCCGTCGTCGTCCCGGCCTCCCGCGGATCGTAGGATTTGACATGTGAGATCTCAGACGATCGAGGTGGTGACCGGTTCCCATGAGCGGGTGCACGACATCACCTTCGAGTGCGAGAGTTTCGTCCGGTCGTGCGGGGGCGACGGCCTGCTGCACGTCTTCGTGCCGCACGCGACGGCGGGGGTCGCGCTGATCGAGCTCGGCTCGGGCAGCGACGACGACCTGCTCGCGGCCCTGAAGGACCTGCTCCCGGCCGACGACCGATGGAAGCACGCACACGGATCCCGGGGGCACGGCCGGTCGCACGTCATGCCCGCCCTCATTCCTCCGTACGCCACCGTCCCGGTTCTCGCCGGGCGTCTCGCGCTGGGCACCTGGCAGTCCATCGCCGTGGTCGATCTCAATGTCGACAATCGCGAACGCCAGGTGCGGCTGTCATTTTTGTCGGACTAATTCATGCGTAGCCCAGTCGTTGCCGTGGCGACCGTTGACGACTGAGGGTCACAGCGTGTGGACTGTGCCGAAGCACTGTGAGCACCGTGTAAGGACGGGGCCGTCGAAGCAGGAGGGATAAACGTGAGCGCGACCGCGGGTCAGGCGCAGGGCGAACGCAGCCTGGCCGAACGACTCGGCCTCAAGCCGGGTCAGGTGGTGCAGGAGGTCGGATGGGACGAGGACGCCGACGACGATCTGCGCGACTCCATCGAGGAGCTGACCGGTAACGAACTGGTCGACGAGGACTACGACGACGTCGTGGACGTCGTGCTGCTGTGGTGGCGTGACGGGGACGGCGATCTGTTCGACGCGCTGAGCAGCGTGGTGACCAACCTGACCGACGGTGGCCAGATCTGGCTGCTCACTCCCAAGGCGGGCCGCGAAGGCCACGTGGAGCCCAGCGACATCGGTGAGGACGCCACGACTGCGGGTCTGTCGCAGACCAGCAGCATCAGCGCCGCTCCCGACTGGTCGGGCACGCGCCTGGCCACGCCCAAGGCGCGCCGGTAGGACCGGCGAGGTCCGGTCCGCCCTGCCGTACGGCTCGCGCGAGCCGTACGGCAGGATGACGGTGTCCGCCCGTCACCCGCGTGAAAGGACCAGCGACATGGCGGTCGAGGTGGGCTCCCCGGCACCGGACTTCGAGCTGAGAGATCAGCACGGCGCTCCGGTCAGGCTCTCGGACCTCCGGGGGCGGAAGGTCCTGCTGGTCTTCTACCCCTTCGCCTTCAGCAACGTGTGTCACGGCGAGCTGTCCGCGATCCGCGACGAGCTCGCCGGCGGCGGCCTGCCGCAGGACGTCCGCGTTCTCACCGTCTCCGTCGACTCCGTCTTCGTCCAGCGCGCCTGGGCCGACCAGGAGGGCTACGGTTTCGCCATGCTCTCCGATTTCTGGCCGCACGGACAGGTGGCGCGGGCGTACGGTGTGTTCGACGATGACAGGGGCATCGCGATGCGGGGCACCTTCGTCATCGACGGCGAGGGCGTGGTCCGCTGGCGTGTCGTGAGCCCGATCCCGGAGGCACGCGACATGGCCGAGTACCGCAAGGTGCTCGCCGAACTTTCCTAAGCCGTGATCCGGCGGACGCGCGACCCGTGACCGCCGGTCTCGACCCATCGGAGGCGATCATGCCCTGCTTCTCGTGCGGGGCCCGGCAGACCGACCCGGTCCGTGGCGCCAGCCCCTGGAAGCGCGGGGTGCGCCAGGAGACCCAGGTGCTCATCTGCCCGGACTGCCAGCGCACCCACGACCTCGACCTCGACACCTGCACCGCGTGCGGCTCCATCGCGCTCATCTGCCGGCTCGGCGAGGTGGAATGCCGCTCCTGCGGGGCGGTACGGCTCGCGGGCAGCCGCCCGGAGAACCCCGCACGGCCCGACGGCCTGGCCGACGAGGTCGCCGCCGCCCTCGACCGCGTGCTCGGCCGGCTGACCTCCCACGCCTGAACCGTCCTGTCCGTGATCCGGACGGCCTATGCCGCCGACGGTCCGGCTGGGTTAGGGTAAGTCGGCACAAACAGGGCATGCAGCCGATGTCGCGCTGCTCTTCGCCCGGGGTGCACACCGGTGATCGTGAAGAGGGCTGGATGAGCATTCGTGGTGACCGTCATGGTGATTGCCATGGTTGCCGTGGTTGCCGTGCCTGCAATGGTGGCCGTCATGGCGGCTGTCTGCGCCGGAGGCGCTTCGCGGGCGGGCGTGTGATGGTGCTCTGCGCTGGAGGCGCTTTGTGAGCGGCCGTATGGTCGTCGGTGTCGGAGGCGCTTCGTGAGTGGGTGTGCGGCGGTCGTCGATGTCGGAGCCGCTTCGTTGAACGGCCACGTGGTGGCCGCGGATGTCAGGGGGACCTCGTGAGCGACTATGTGGTGGCCGTCGACGTCGGGGGCACCTCGATGAAGGGCGGCGTCGTCACGCGCTCGGGCGAGGTCGCCGCGACCGACCGCCGCCCCACCGGCCGCGAGGGCGGCCCGGGCACCGTGGTCGCCACCATCCGCTCCTTCGTCGGCGACCTGGCCGCCCGGGGCTCCGCGCTGTTCGGCGCCGGGCCCGCGGCCGTCGGCATCGCCGTCCCCGGGCTCGTAGACGACGCCACCGCCACCGCCCTCTACGCGGCCAACCTCGGCTGGCGCGACGTGCCCGCGACGGACTTCGTGCCTCTGGACGTGCCCGCCCTGCTCGGCCACGACGTGCGCACCGGCGGCCTGGGCGAGAGCGTGCTCGGCGCCGGCCGGGAGCTGTCCGACTTCCTGTTCCTGCCGATCGGCACCGGCATCGCCGGCGCGATGATCATCGCGGGCGAGCCGTACGCCGGGATCTCCGGCTGGAGCGGCGAGATCGGCCACATCCCGGTCTTCCCCGACGGCGAGACGTGCGCCTGCGGCCAGACGGGGTGCCTGGAGACCTACGCCTCCGCCTCGGCCGTCGGCCGCCGCTACTCCGCCCGCGCGGACCGCCCCGCCACGGCGAAGGAGGTCGCCGCCCTGACCGTCGCCGGCGACCCGGTCGCCACGGCGGTGTGGGACGAGGCGATCGAGGCCCTGTCCCTGGCCCTGGCCACCTACACCCTCCTGCTCGACCCCTCCGCGATCGTCCTGGGCGGTGGCCTGGCCGAGGCGGGCCCCCTGCTGTCCGACCCCCTGTCCGAACGCCTCGCCAAACGCCTGGCCTTCCGCTCCGCACCCCCGCTGCGCCGCGCCGTCCTGGGCGTCGACGCCGGCATGCTCGGCGCCTCCCTGCTCGGCTGGCGAGCCGCCGGAGTCCGGGACGCGGGCGCGTCGTGGACGCTGGATGTGCCGACAACCCCCATGGTGTCGTAAGGTTGTGTCCGCCTGTTCCGTAAGGAACCTCCCGGGCGCTTAGCTCAGCGGTAGAGCGCTCGCCTTACAAGCGAGATGTCACTGGTTCGAACCCAGTAGTGCCCACCACGATGCCCCTGACCTGCTTTGGCAGGCCAGGGGCTCTGTATTTTCAGGGAAGGCGCCCGGTGTTCGCCGCTTGGTGACATCTCGCTTCATCGGCGAGTGCTCCATACGATGAGGCGAGGGCTGGTCCTGGCGAACGTAACCTGCTTCAGGCGACCTTGACGGAGTGCGGGCCGACGCTGATCGTCACGTTGAGGTGCCCGCCCAGCGCGGTCGCATAGGCGCGGAGGGTTTCCAGCCCCATGGCGTCGAGATCGCCGTTTTCGATCTGGGAGACCCGTGACTGGGAGATGTCGAGCGCGGCGGCGACATCGGCCTGGGTTTTGCCGAGAGACTTGCGCAGTTCCTTCAGATGGTGGCCGGCCACGTAGGCATCCAGCTCGGCTTCAGCGGCGGCCTGCCGTTCCGGGGTCGCCAACTCCGGATGGAGCCGGTGAGCCTCGGCCTTGACCTCCTGCCAGCGGCGCGCAGGGCTCATCGCCTGTCCTCCTCGGCCTTCTCGGCCTTCTTCGCGCGGTACTCCACATAGCGGGACTTGGTCAGGGGGATGGCCTCGTCATACCAGCGAGACCACTTACCCGCCTTGTCCCCGGCCACGAGGAAGATCGCTTCTCTGTCGGGGAGGCGGTCAATGGCCTTCTCGATGAGGGCTGCGGAGTCAGGATCGCTCTCGCAGAGCTTGAGGAACCAGGACTCCACGGGCTCCAGTAGGAGGATCTCCCAGGGCACCTCCAAAATATAACCTCTGACTCATATTTTGTCTGGGGATTGGCTGGATACACGAGCGCTGGGCAAGGTGAGTACAGCTCTGGTCGGCGGCGCTGGAGCCGCTGAACCGGCTCATCTCTACTGGGTCAGCGCCGACGAACTCCAGATCATCGAGGCCCGCGTCTACGCCGAGCTGCGCCGTACCCCTGCTCTCCGAGGCGTTGACGCACTACGACGCCGCGCACATCCGGGAACTGGTGCCGTATCCGTCTTGGCTGGCCGTGGCCCTGGCCGACGCCGACGAGCCGGAGGAAGCGGCGCATACGGCCTTCCGGCTGCTGGAGCTGTCTGCCGGCCTGACCAGTGACCGCACCACCCAGCGCGCCCATGTAGTCCTGGCTCGGCTCAAGCCGTACGCCAATGTCCCTCAAGTTCGGGAACTCCTAATCCGCTACCCCATGCGTGCCTGAGCCTGTCGACAGAAGGCCTCCCTGGATTCGTCGATCAGTCCTCAAGGGGTTCCGCGCCGAGGAATCGCAGCTCCAGCATCTCCAGGGAGAAGGGGAGACCCGTGATCCTTCCCGCGAGGGCGAACGAACGCTCTATCGGGAAGTCGATGTGCGAGTCGTCATCGAAGATGTCGTATTCGGGATCCAGGCCGACTCCACGCATCTCCTCGATGAAACGGTCCGGATCGCTGCCCGACCGATCGTCTGGGCACATCGGATCGAAGTGGACGACCGACTCACCCTCAACGATGTAGGCGAAGCTGTCCGAGGCGTAGTCATGGCGGCAGACCGACACGACCTCGGTTCCCCGTGAGACCGGGCCGTACACGTCGGAGTCGACGGCGATCTTCCATCCTCCCGGTTCGATGACCAGGGTCCAGTCACCGATCTTCGCGGCGCCGATGTAACCGGCCGAGTCGGCCCTCATGCTCTCCACCGAGCGTTCGTTCAGTTCCTCGGCTGTCGCTCCTTCCTCCATGGTGTTCTCGTCCACGCCGAATCGGCGGAGGACCTCGTCCGGGGAGAGCCCTCGGACGAAGGACACACAGTAGATCTCACCCAGTTCTTCACGGCCGGAGAGCCAGCGGAACCCCTCAGGGCACTCGGTCATCGTCACTCCTTTGAACAGGTGGACGGCATGATCGCAGTTGTCGCCGACAGAAAGGGATCGAAGGTCCGATCGGTGAGGGAAGCTCGGCGACAGCTCTGGTTTTAGGGATGTCTTCTGGGCGACAACGACCGGGGATGCGGCTGGACACCGGTGGACGGTCAAAGCCCGTAGCTTCAGGTCAGGGCAGGTATCGGTACCAGTCATGCTGCGGTACCGATCAGGACGGTGCCGAAAGGGTCCCGGATCAGGTACCGCAGAGCCTGGACGACCTTGACGACCGTGGTGGGTCAGCGGCTGCAACGTGTGGCACGCGGCTACAACCCCCTGGTCGCAACGTTGTCGGCGCCGCCGTCCGCAAGCAGATCAGTCCTTCGCTTCGCGGACGTCCTCTCCCTGCTCGGCGAACGCCTTGAAGTCCTGCATGTGCTGTAGCGACTGCTTGCGGAAGGCACCGGGCATCAGGAGGCCCACCAGCCGCATCAGCAAGCCGCTGAACCGGTATTCGTTCTCGCTCACCCAGAGCGTCGTGTCCGGACCGGCTTCGGTGAACCGGTCGCGCGTGGCGCTCCACATGCCCTCGCCGACGATCTCGCGTTCGAAGTGGACGACGCTCTCTTTCGGGATCCCGTGCAGGTCTTCCGGCTCCCGGCGCGTGATGGTCTCGATGCCCTCGAACTTCTGCTGCCCCATCTGCATCACGACCCGCGACTTGGTACCGACCTGCCCGTGCACCCCACTCAGCGGCTCATGCAGCACCAGGCCCCGCAGCCACATCGGCATGTGTGCCGGGTCGGCGAGCAACTGGACCGCCCTCTCCCGCGGCAGGGCGATCTCGATCGAGACGGTGTACTTCATGGCGGAGCGCTCCAGGTTCCTGAGTGAACGGACCTACGCTGACAGCCTCGCCTCATATCGAACAGGAGACCGATCAACATCGATCAGAAGGGCGAAGCCAGGATCAGTTCTAACGAATCACCGTGCATCGCCCAACGCTAGGGGATCACTGATCTTCTCGGAAGGGGTAAGCGCCCATGCCTCCGGCGGGGGTGCTCCGGCTCCGGGATGATCACCGTGCCCGTTGCGTGCCCGTTCTGTCGGCGATCGCCGGGGAGTCCCGGTGACTCACGGGGATCCGGCTGCATAGGCCCAGGTCAGCGTTGGCCTTGGTCAGGAGCGGTGATCCGGGGAGAGTTCCCAAGCTGATAGCGCATCACGCCGGGTAGTCGGTGTTCCAGGGGTAGGCGAGGCGCTCGGGTGACACTCCCCATTCCTGAAGGTGTACTACGAGCCCTGCTTCATCCTGAGCCGATTCCCGCTTGATCTCGCTGCTCCCCATGTCGTAGTCCCAGCTGTCGAGGTACTCGGCGACGAACTCACGATGCACGAGCCGGAAGGCGCGTCCCGCATCGCTTCGCGTCCACCCCTCCCGTCGAGCTGCGGCATCGGTCTCCGTCAGGATCGGACGGATCTCGACCCATGCCCGGCGCCCCGGCCGGCTCGCCTCCACCTCGGCGATGAGGAGGCGGCCGAGCCGAAGCGCATTCAGCTTGTCCGCGGGAAGCGCCTCGGCAAGGTCATCGGTCATGGAGCACCCTTCAGATGAACTGACAGCGAACGGCTCTGAAGGGTCCTGGACGTCGTTCGGGGACCTTCAAATGAGATGTCACTGGTTCGAACCCGGTAGCGCCCACCAGCGAAAACGCCCCGTTTCCGATCGAGGGAACGGGGTGTCGTGCCATTGACGTGCCATAGGCCAGCGCGGGCGAGCACTCCTGAAGATCCATCGTCATCGTCCGGGCGGACCTCTTCGACCTTGCTGTTCATCGCGTCGGCGATCTTCCGGTCGGCTTCCGCCGTACGGTGCTTATAGATCGGATCGGCGCCGACCGCTCGGCTCCCGGATGGAGATCTACTCCGCCGGAATCCCATGTCCTACGATCGTCCGCCATGACGACGTTCCAGAAGGACCGCCTCAAGTTCCTTCCCATGACAGCTTGGATCTTCCCGGCCCTCAGCACCTTCCTGCTGGTCTTGAGCTTCCCCGACGAAGGCGCGCCGGTTACCGCGCAAACGCTGTTCATGATCGCGACAGCAGTCGTCATCGCACTCGGAGGAGTCATCGCGGTCCTCGCCGGGATCATGTCCGCACTGGTCGCACGGCTCGGTGAGGGAAAAGACGCCTCCGGCGGTGCCACTCGGCTCCGGGGTGATCGCCAAGGTGAGACCGTGGAGCCGTAGGCGGCCGAGGTGGAGTCTGATCGTCCCGCCTGCCACATCCCAGGCAGAGCCCAGCAACCCGGTTCCTCCGGCCCAAGCACGTCTGCGCTCGCCGGCATCCGATGATCGAGGAACGGCGACCGGTCCAGGGACATGCCAAGACGGGCTCGACCGCCGTTTCCGGGGCGCTTTCGACGCCAATGCCCGTGCTACGGGCGCTTGAAAGCGGTCATCGGTTACGAACTGCGGCACCGAGGAGCGGGGTGTTCACCGTGTCCTCGGTGAAGGAGATGCCGGTGATCTTTTTTGCCAGTGCGAAGCACTGCGGAAACGGATTATGTGCGATGGGAGTCTCCCTGGAGGGGCCGAGATCTAGGCCGACCTCACGCATCGTGTCGAGCAGACGGTCCGGGGCGCTGCCCCGGCGGGCGTAGGGAGCCAGTTGATCGAAGAAGGTGACCAGTTCACCGTCGACCGTGTAGGAGAAGCAGTCCGAAGCCTGGACGTTGCGGTAGACGGATACGACCTCGGTTGCCCGGGAAAGACTGCGCAGCAGGTGCTCATCAGTGGTGAGTGAACCTGTCCAGAACTGGATGAGTATCGTCCAGCCGTCCTTCTCCAGTGCGCCCACGTAGCTGCTCCGGAAGTTGTCGGAGTAGATGTATTCCATCGTGCGCTCCTGGTGTGCGTCAAAGGTCACCTCCTCGATCGTGTCCTCCTCTGCGCCGAGGCGGATCAATGCCTCAGAGGGGGTGAGGGATCGGACGAAGGAGACGCAGGAGACGTCGCGGAACGGGCCGTGCTTCAGCAGCCAGCCGAATTCCTCGTGTGAGATCGTCAGCGTAGCCTCCTTGAGGGTTTTCATTCCGAATAGTGATCAGATTCAGTCGTTCACAGTACGGGCGGCCCGCGCCGTCGAAGAGTCGTTCCTCAGAGGGGATGGCTCACCGCTTCTCGGCAGAAGCCGTCTATACCCGTGGTGTCAGTCCCGGCGTCGCTCGACCGCGATCACCCGGCCGGCTTCCGCCTCGGTCGCCGCGCGGACCTCGACGAAGTCGTTTTCGGCGCGCAGACCATAGGCGAAGAACGGCGGACCAAGTAGCAGCCGTTGCCCGGAAGGGCCGCGCATGGGACCGCACAGTTCCACGATGCCAGCGTGACTCAGGTAGGTGACCTGCCCAGTCTCGCCCCAAGGCTCACCGGGTGCGGGAGGTTCGGCGTACCAGGCTTCCATCCGCACCTGCGCCGTTCGCGCCCTGGCATGACTTTTGATGCCGACCGGGGACACGGCTGGACACCGGTGGACGGCCAGATCGTAGCTGCAGGTCAGGGTCGATATCGGTACTGGTCGGGGACCTGCTCGGATTGCCTGACAAGCGAGATGTCACTGGTCCGAACCCGGTAGCGCCCACAGAGATGCCCCTGACCTGCACTGACAGGTCAGGGGCCCTATGTTTTCAGGGAACGCGCCGAGCGTTCACCGCTTGGTGGCATCCCGCTTCGGCGGCAGTCTGCCGTTGCGGGGCGGCCGGCTCGGGATGGAGCGGCGGACCTCGACCTTGGCCTCCTGGCAACGGCGCGCGGGGCTCATCGCCCGTCCTTCTCATCCTCCCCGGCCGGCGCATCAAGGTGAAAACGGCTGACTGCGTCAGAGCACGAATGGATTCTCGTCGGATGTGACGGCCGAGAGCAGCGCGGAGCCGAACTTGCCGTACAGGTGTCGCTGAAGGGCCGGACCGAAGCTCACCCGAGCGACGCCGAGCGCGGCGAGTTCGGCCAGCGACAGCTTCCCGAGCCCGTACGCGACGTTGACGGGACCGGGAATGCCCTCGGCCAGGACCTTGATCACGTCGGGGTTGCCGGCGCCGATCGGATAAACGCAGTCCGCGCCGGCCGCGAGGTATCGGGCGCCGCGGTCGAGTGTGGCGGCCAGCTGCGCCCGCGGCGACCCGGACCGGCGCAGGAACGAGTCCGTACGCGCGTTGATGACCAGGTCCACGTTCAGCGACGTCGCCGCATCGCGCACCGCCGCCAGGAAGTCCGCCTGCTCGGCGACGTCGATCATGTTTCCGTCCGGCGGGTTCGAATCCTCCAGATTCAGGCCGGCGGCCCCGGTCGCGGCGAACCGCTCGACGAGCTCAGCCGGCGCGAGCCCGTAGCCGCGCTCGAAGTCGACGGTCACCGGCAGGCTCACCGCCCGGACGATCCGCTCGGCCGCGGCCAGCACCTCCTCGACCGGCGCCGCCTCACCGTCGTCGTAGCCGAGTACCGCGGCCGTGGCGGCGCTGCTCGTGGCCACGGCCGGCAGCCCGGCCGCCTCGACCATCCGGGCCGAGGCCGCATCCCAGGCGTTGGGCAGCACAAGCGGGTCACCGCTCACGTGCAACCGGCGGAGTGCGGCGGCCTCTCTCTGCGGCGGGGAAGCCTCCCGGACCTCCGGGCGGGATGGGTCACTCATGGAATCCTCCATGTCATGGATGTCTAGGGGCAGCGTCACTCACCTCGTCGCCTGCGCCGGTGCGGTCACGGGGGTCAGCCGTCGGCCGGGCATGCCGAGTGCGATGAGTGCGCCGACGAACGCGAGCGCGGTGACCGCGCCCATCGCCGCCGTGAACCCCTCGCTGAACTCCCCGGCTGAGTCGTAGCCCCCGGCACCGGCGAAGACGGCGACCGTGACCGCGACACCGAACACCCCACCGAAGATCCGCAGCGTCATGAACGCACCGGACGCTTGACCGATCTCCTGTGGTCGCACCGCTCCGACCACCGCCTTCTGCGCTGCGGGCATGGCCATCGTCAGTCCGGCGCCGCTGATGATCAGCGCGGGCAGCAGCTCGGGATAGCCCGTGTCGGTATCGGCGACCACGGTGATCCAGCCCATGCCCGCGGTCTGGAGCAGCAGCCCGCCGACCACGAACGTCCGCTCGCCGATCTTGTCGGCCAACCGGCCGGCGATCGGCGCGCACACCATCAGCGTCGCGGTCCACGGCATCAGCCGCAGGCCGGCATCGAGCGGTCCTTCACTGTGCACGGTCTGGAAGTACTGGGCGAGAAAGAACAGCGTGCCGTACAGGGAGGCGAAGACGCAGAAGTTCGCCGGGTTGGCCGTGGCGAACGCCCTCAACCGGAAGAACCGCATCGGCAGCATCGGCGCCTCCGCGCGTCGTTCCCAGAGCACGAAGGCGATCACCAGCGCGGCACCGAGCACCAGCGCGCCCAGCACTTCCGCGCTGCTCCAGCCCGCCGCGTTCCCGCGGACCAGACCCCAGACGATGCCGAACGCGCCCAGGGTCACGAGCGCGACCCCTCCCAGGTCGAGCCGGCTGCCCGGGCCGGCGGTCTCATCGACGTGCCGCACCGTGAACAGGATCGCGATCACTCCGATCGGCAGGTTCAGCCAGAAGATCCACTGCCAGGTCAGCTCCTCGGCGACGACGCCGCCGAGGAACGGGCCGCCGAACGTCGCCAGACCGGTGACGCCCAGGTACAGCCCCATCGCCTTGCCCCGCTGCCGCGGCGGGAACATCGCACTGATGAGGGTCAGCGACAGCGGCAGCACCAGCGCGGCGCCGACGCCCTGGAACGCCCGGGACGTGATCAGGGTGCCGATGTCCGGCGACGACGCACAGGCCACCGACGCGACGGTGAACAGCGCCAGTCCGGTGACGAACACGCGGCGGCGGCCGAACCGGTCACCCAGCGCCGCTCCCGTCAGCAGCAGTACCGCGAACGTCAGGCTGTAGGCGTTGACGGTCCACTCGAGTGCTTCGAGCGACGCCGCCAGATCCTGCCGGATCGTGTTCAGCGCCGTCGTCACGATCAAACTGTCCAGGGACATCATGAACGACGCCAGTGAGGCAAGCCCCAGTACCCACGCCTGCTCGGACGTCATCCCTCCTCCGGCATTCACCGTTTCTCCTTCTGTTCAGAGTTTTCCCGGGTACGTGAGCGGACGCCGTCGCCGTGAATTCCGCAGCGCTGTCACCGGGAATTCCGCGGCGCCGCCGCCCTTTTGCGCATGACGATTCGCGCGCCCCCCGGGCGCGCTTTCGGGTGTCCCCGCGGGGAATCGAGTCCGGTAGCGGCCGATCAGGTGCGCAGCGACCGCGGGAAACCGAACAGCGTCAAAAGCGAGTTGTCGATGAATCGCGTCAGCACGGAGATCCGGCCGCCGGTCAGAGTCAGTACGAGAACTCCGTGCGCGTGCATGATCGGGGTCCGCGGGTCACGTACATAGCAGCCGAACGCCGGTTGGCCGTTCGCCCGCGTCGGGACCAGCACGTACCGCAGGCCGTTGCGCAGCGCGACGGTGGTCAGGAAGTTCCGCACGGCATCGGGGCCCTGGTATTCCAGCGGCAGCGGCGGCATGGTCAGCCACGCGTCGTCCGTCATCATGGCCACGATCGCATCGACGTCCCCGGCCTCGAACGCGCGGACGAAGTCATCCACGATCCGGCGTTCCTCCGGCGAGTTCGGCAACGGGGAGCTCTCCCGATCGGGAGCCGGAAGCTCGTGCGCCAGGGCGGCCCGCGCCCGCTTCAGCGCGCTGTTCACCGCGTTTTCAGTCGTGCCGAGAATCTCCGCCACCTCGACGGACCGGAACGCCAGCACATCCCGCAGCACCAGTACGGCTCGCTGCCTCGGCGGCAGCTGCTGCAGCGCTGCCAGGAACGCCAGCGACACCGACTCCCTGGCCTCGTACCGCGCCTCCGGCCCGGGCAGGTGGTCGGCGATCTCGTCGAGCAGCACATCGGGGTACGGCTCCAGCCAGCTCGGCTCCGCCCGGAGGCGCGACGGCTCGGGCAACGGGACCTCCGGCTGATAGGCCGCGTACTCCTGTGGGCGACGGCTGACGGCCCGCAGCGCGTTGAGGCAGCGGTTGGTCGCGATGCGGTAGAGCCAGGTCCGCACCGAAGCGCGTTCCGCATAGCCGTCGATCCCGCGCCACGCCGCCAGCAGCGTCTCCTGCAGCAGATCCTCGGCGTCCTGCACCGAGCCGAGGATGCGGTAGCAGTGCACCTGGAGCTCACGGCGGTACGGCTCGACGAGCTCGCGGAACGCCTCACCGTCCCCGCTCCGCGCCAGCGCCAGCAGGTCACCGGCCGGGTGCCGGGCACGGGCCGGGGCGCCGGATCCCCCGGTCGGCGGAATCCCTCGCATGGCGGCTCCTTCTCTCCCGAGTCTCTCTCGTAAGAACAGACACCGCCAACGCCGGAAAGTGGTCGGCCGGCGCCGAGTTCTCGGCGAGAGTCCCGCGGGTCTTCAGGTCCGGTGCGTCGGTTCGAGCCGCCAGGACACGCCTGACCGTGCGCGAAGGGTCCGTCGCCATGGGCACAAGGATCTCCGGAGGCGTGGCGGGGTCGCTCGCCACGGCCGGCCGGTGCCCTTGTTCCGGGTGGGTGAGGTTCGTTCACTCGTTGAGGGTGATGCCTCGCCGGGTCCTCAGCCGGGATCCTACGGGGGTCGTGGTGGGTGTGGATGCCGGTGCGGAGGTGCGGTCGATGCCACGCAGAGTCTCCTCGGCGGTGGTGGCCGTGATCCTCGCGACGGTGGGCCTGGTCGTCGGATGCTCCGGTGGCGGTGGCGGTGGCGGGTCGCAGGCCGGGACACCGCCCTCGTCCACCGGGAGCGTCGACTTCACCCCCAGCCGGAGTGCGGACGCATCCTCGACCCGCAGTGCCGATCCCCAGGATCGCGTGACTCCGGAGGTCTCCTCCGGTTCGGTGAGACCGTCGCCGACGACGAGGACCAGGACAGTGCAGCCGACGACGACAGCGGTCGTCACGGAACGTGTTACACAGAGCGCGACGTTGACCGCCCCCCAGGCCGAGCCGCAGCCGACGACGACCGTGGTCGTCACGGAACGTGTTACGCAGAGCGCGACGTTGACCGCCTCCCAGGCCGAGCCGCAGCCTGTGGCGTCCGCGGGTGCCGAGTCGCCGATCCCGGAAAGCGGCGCCGGTTCTCCGCCGCTCTGGCTCTGGATCATCCTCGCGGTGGTCGTCGGCGGCCTGGTGGCATGGCTTGTCTACGCGATCCGGCGGGGTTCGAGAACGGAGCGGACCTGAGGTGCCGGATCTCTGCCCGGCGCTCACCTTCGGCCTGACCGAGGACCCCTCAGGGGGCGTCGCCCGGGCGGTCGGCCTCGTCGAGGAGCTCGCCCGGCGTCGCCGCATCGCCTCCCCGGTGCGGATGACGGTGGCGACCACCGACGAAGGAAACCGGCAGAGTCCGCATCGTGATCGTCTTCAGGGCCAAGTTCGAAGGCATGGAACCGGGGGCGGCCTGGCAGGACCTCAGGATGGGGGTCCGTGACTGGAACGCCTGGGAACGTATCGCGCTCGTGACCGATCACGCGTGGATGAAGGACGGGCTCCAGCTGTTCGCCTGGGCCATGCCAGGTGAGGTCAAATCCTTCGAGCTGGCCCAGCAGGACGACGCCGTCGCCTGGGCGGCCGGCCTCGCCGAGTAGGCGGCGCTCGTATATCGGGTGGCCGCGGTCCGAGTGGAAGCTCACCGGTCCGGTCGGCCTGCGGTGGGCTCTTGTCCCACGCGTCGCCGTTGCCGGTGGGCGTCTGCGCGGCGTCCCCGCGGGGTCCTTCCCCACGGCTTGTAGATCGACAGGATGGTCGCGACGACGAGCAGGATGAAGGCGGCGAGGTTGCCCGCGATCAACAGGGTGCGGACGGCGTGCCCGGTGGCGGGTACGGCCGGGCCCGTCGCCTCGGCGAGGGCCCGGCCGGTCCACTCGTGCAGGAAGAAGAAGCCGTTGGCCATCGCCAGCAGGACCAGCCCCAGCTTGGCGACGACCCAGTGGTGCTTCAGGACGCCCCAGTTGCTGGACAGGCCGCTGACTATGCCGCTGAGGAGGGTGAGCAGCGCCGTCGGAATGACGATCACATCGTCGATGAGGACCATGATCTGATAACCGGTTCGTACGAACGCCGGGTCCTGCGACTGCCGCAGCGTCATCCCCAGGACGATCATGACGACCGCCACGCCGAGCCAGCCGACCGAGCCGCCGACGTGGATGACGAGTGCCGCCCTGCGCAGGCGTGGTCGCCGCGGGGAGCGTCCGGCCGCGGTACGGCTCGCCGGGCGCGGGCGCGAAGCAGTGGTGGAACGTTCGTCGGACATGGCCGCCAGCGTGCCGTCGCCCGGCCGTCGCTGTCGTCGCCCGGGCAACGGATCATGGTCTGCGCGCCGGAGCGCAGGGGTCCTGCCACATCCGCCGTAGCCGAGTGCGTGCGCGCCGTACGTCGGGGAACGTACGGCGCATACGGTCTGATACCGATGACGGGTGAGTCTCCGCTTCCTAGGCTGACGGGCGTGAGGTTCTCCCGGGCCCGGCTGTGGGACTGCGCGGTGGCGGCGGTCGCCGTGCCGCTGTTCATCGCGGGGAGCGCGGCGGCGTCCCGGAGCGGGGCGCCGTCCTTCCGTGCGCTCGACGCGCTCGCTCACATTCTGCTCGTCGTGGCCGGGCTGGCTCTCGCGGCCCGATCGCGGTACCCGGTGGCGGTCTTCGCCGTCACGCTCGCCTGCTGCGCGGGGATGCTCGCGCGGCACTACGCCTACGGGCCGGTTTTCCTCGCGTCGTACGTGGCCCTCGTCACCGTGGTGGTCCGCCATGGTCTGCGGACAGGACTGGCGGCGGCGGGCGCCGCCGGAACCGTGCTGCTGGTCGCCGATGTGATCGGCTGGGGACGCGAGTGGGTCGTCGAAGACGCCGGCGCCTGGATCGTCTGGTACGCCTCGCTGCTGATCCCCGCCGCGGTCGGCGCGGTGGTCCGCCTCGACCGGGACCGGCGGGCGAACGCGGAGGAGGCCGAGGCGGAGCGGCAGCTGCGGCGCCTCCAGGATGAGCGCCTGGCGCTCGCCCGGGAGGTCCACGACGTACTCGGTCACAGCCTCAGCGTGATCAGCATGCGTGCCGGCGTCGCGCTCCATGTCGCCCGGCGTCGCCCGGATCAGGCCCTGGAGGCGTTGGAGGCGATCCGGAAGACGAGTAAGGAGGCGCTGGACGCGTTGCGGACGACGCTCGATCTTGTCAGGGAGCAGCACTCCTCCCCGGGTCCGGAGCACATCGGCGGTCTCGTGGAGTCGATCAGGGCGGCAGGGCAGCGGGTCGAGCTGACCGTCGGCGGTGATCCGGCGCGGCTCCCCGGGGCGACAGGGCACGCCGTCTACCGGATCGTGCAGGAAGCCCTCACCAACGTGGTACGGCACGCGAAGCGGGCCACGGCGACCGTGAAGATCGACTACCGTTCGGACGAGGTGATCGTGTCGGTGACCGACGACGGCGCCGGGCGCACGCGCGACATCCCCGGCAACGGGATCACGGGCATGCGGGAACGGGTGGCGGCACTGCGCGGCACGCTCACGGCGGGCCCGCAGGACGAGGGCGGCTTCGCCGTACACGCGCGGCTGCCGGTGACGGGAGAGGGCCGGCATGATCAAGGTTCTGATCGCCGATGATCAGGCGCTGGTCCGGATCGGCCTGCGGGTGCTGATCGAGACCGAGGACGACCTGGAAGTGGCGGGGGAGGCCGCCGACGGGCGGGAAGCCCTGGAACTGGCCCGGCGGCTGCGTCCGGACGTCGTGCTCATGGACATCCGGATGCCCGGTATGGACGGCCTGGCCGCGCTCCGCGGCATTCTCTCCGATCCGGCGCTGAGCGGGACGCGCGTGGTCATGCTGACCACATTCGAGATCGACGACTACATCTTCACGGCACTGCGCGAGGGCGCCAGCGGCTTCCTGATCAAGGACGCCGAGCCGGAAGAGCTGCTCAGAGCGGTCCGGGTGGTGGCGGACGGCGGCTCCCTGCTGTCGCCCTCGGTGACGCGGCGGGTGATCGGCGAGTTCGCCTCCCGCCGTACTCCGGTGGTGCCGCACGGGAGGCTGGGGGAGCTGACCCGGCGGGAGCGCGAGATCGTGGGGTTGGTCGGTGAGGGGTTGTCCAACGACGAGATCGCCGCTCGCCTGATGGTCAGCCCGGCCACGGTACGCACTCATGTGGGCAGGGCCATGACCAAACTCGACGCCCGCGACCGGGCCCGGCTCGTGGTGATCGCCTACCGGTCGGGTCTCGTACGTTGATCGCGCAGGCCGCGGCGGTACTCCTCCAGGAATCCGGCGATCAGGGTGACGGGGCCTGCCTGCCGCCCGTCGGCTGGGCGGTACGACCGTGAACGGACGACGGCCGGTCGCGGCAGCTCATCCGCCGCAGGTGGAGTATTCCCTGCTGCTGACGTAGTCCTGGACCAGCCAGCCGGACTCGGTTCTGCGCAGGGTCAGAGTCCCCAGGTCGTTGGGGGTTTCCGCCAGCTCCACATCGTCGGGGTGTGTCCATCCCCTGCCGCAGTATCCGCTGACCTCGGCCTCCTCGCCCTCCGTCTTGAGCCCGGTGGGAACCATCTGCCGATAGGCGTCCCGATTGGTGATCTTGCCGTGGAACAGGTTGACGGCCTGCACGCAGGTGCTCATCTCGTTGCTGCGAGCGAACAGCTCCTGCGCGGACACCGACATCAGGTTGCAGGCGTCTTCGCCCTCGTCGTCGGCGATGAACGCGGTCAGCCTCGTCAACGTCTCCTGCGGTGTGTCCGCCCCTTCGGGCTCGCCGCTGCCGCAGCCTGCGGCGGCCAGCGAGGACATTGCGAGGACGAGCAGCAGGCGGTGCGGGCGCATAGCTCTCCAGTCGGATGGTCGGGATGATCTTCCCGGCGCCGACTTTATCTATTTTTCAGTTTTTATGCTGACTTACCGCAAATTAGTGCATGAGAGTGCGACAAAGGCCACGATAAATGGATATTTGCGTACGAAGTCATGTCCAGCATCTGAGGACGGGCAGTGGCGGTGTCGGATCGGGACGGAGGCGTTCGTAGTAAGGGTGAGAGGCCGCCCGCGAGGGGCGCTCCGAAGCACAGGAGATGATCCGAGATGCAGTACCTGGTTTCCGTGATCTTCGACAGGGACAAGGACGGCTTCGCCACTCCGGAGGAGGGGGCTGCGATCGACGTGTTCAACGAGCGGCTCATGGCCGAGGGGCACTGGGTCTTCGCCGGTGGCCTCGGGACGACCGACTCGGCCACTGTGATCGACAACCGGGGCGGGGAGACGATGTTCACCGACGGGCCCTTCCTGGAGTCGAAGGAGTTCGTCGCCGGCTTCTGGATCATCGAGGCCGCGGACCTCGACGTGGCGCTCAAGCTCGCCGCCGAGGGATCGAAGGCCTGCAACCGCAAGGTCGAGGTGCGGCCATTCATGTGAACGACGCCGATGTCGGGAAGGCGATCACCCGGGCGCACCATGAGGAGTGGGCGCGGCTGGTCGCCTTCCTGACCAGGCGTCTGGGTGATCTCGACATCGCCGAGGAGGCGGCGGCCGAGGCGTTCGCGGCCGCCGTCCAGCGGTGGCCGGTCGACGGCGTGCCGCCCAACCCCGGCGCCTGGCTGACCACCACCGCCAATCGCAAGGCCATCGACCGGATCCGGCGCGAGACCAGGCGTGAGGACAAGCACAAGGAGGCTCAGCTGTTGTACGACGACGACCCGCCCGAGCCTGCCGGCGTCATCGGCGACGAGCGGCTCCGGCTGATCTTCACCTGCTGTCACCCGGCGCTGGCCATGGAGACCCGCGTGGCGCTGACGCTGCGCATGGTCGCCGGTCTGACCGTGCCCGAGATCGCCCGTGCCTTCCTGGTCCGGGAGAGCACCATGGGGCGGCGGATCACCCGTGCGAAGGACAAGATCAAGGCGGCTCGCATCCCCTATCGGGTGCCGCCCGCGGAAGATCTCCCGAACCGCGTCTCCGGCGTCCTGGCCGTTCTCTTCCTCGTCTTCAACGAGGGCTATCTCGCGAGCGGCCCCGACAGCGATCCCGTACGTCACGACCTGACCGCCGAGGCGATCCGGCTCACCCGCCTGATCCGTGACCTCATGCCGGAAGACGGTGAGGTGGCCGGGCTGCTGGCGCTGATGCTCCTGATCGAGGCCCGCCGTACCGCCCGGGTCTCGGGCGGCGGCGAGCTGGTCCCCCTCGACGAGCAGGACCGCGGGGCCTGGGACGCGGCGCTGATCGCCGAGGGCCATCGGCTGGTACGCGAGCGTCTGGCCGCCGGGCAGGCCCCGGGCCGCTATCAGATCCTCGCCGCGATCAACGCCGTGCACACCTCCGCCCGCGACGTACGCGACACCGACTGGTCGCAGGTCGTCGCCCTCTACGACCAGCTCGTCCGCCTCGACCCCTCGCCGATCGTCGCCCTCAACCGGGCCATCGCGGTCGCCGAGCTCGACGGCCCGGAGGCGGCGCTGGCGGCCGTCGACCGTCTCGAGGGCAAACTTGCCGGCTATCACGCCTACCATGCGACCCGCGCCGACCTGCTGCGCCGGCTGGGCCGCAGTCACACCTCACGGGCGGCGTACGACAGAGCCATCGAGCTCGCGGGCAACACCGCCGAGGTCGCCTACCTGACACGCCGCCGCGACCAGCTGGGACGGTGACCCGGTCGCCGACGTCTTCCGCTGCCGCCGTGGCCTTTCTTGCTCGTGGTGACGTGGTCTTCCCCCCAGGCCGGAGAGCTGATGAGCGACGGAACCGCTGGTTTTCAAGAGCAGGGATCTTGTGGAATCCGAGGGCGATCCTGCACCGTACTCTCACATTCCCTGCGCCCGATCGTCGCGGGCGGATCGGCTCTCGTCTCCTTGCCGATGAACCCGGTCGCCTGCCTTCCCTGGTTCGCCAGACACGGCGTGCTGAAGGCGGTCCTGATGGCTTTCGCCGTTCTCGTCGCCACGGCCGGTCCGGCGGCGATGATCGTTCACGACGTCACCGCCGACGCGACTCCGGGCCAGTGCCTCCCGCCCCGGTGGCCCTCCTGGATCACCCGGTGACGGGGTCGGGCCGGCCCCGCCTCAGCCGCGCATGAGTCCCGAACGGCGGGCCAGCTCGTCTTCCGCGGGGGTGCCTTCTCTCGTGCCCGGTCTGCTGCGGGTGACGTAGCGGAACGGCATGCCTCCCGGCACCGCCAGGATGCCGCCGAAGCGGGTGTCACCGGCGAACCACATCTCGTCCCCGGCCACCGGCCCCCGGTGACCGGGGCCGTCCCATCCGTCCCACGGCGGCGGGAACGAGCAGTGGCTCTGACCGTCCGGCTGCAGGAGCGTCACCCTGTTCTCGGTGCCCCATCGGCGGCCCCGTGCGCGTTCTCCGGCGCCGGACACCACTTTCACCGGCCCGGTGCGGCACGGCCACACCTGCCAGCCGTAGGTCTCCAGGATCCGTCGCTCCCTGTGCCGCGCGCGACGCCACAGCATCGCCAGGCCCGCCGTCGCCGAGAACGTGACCGCGAGCATCGCGCCGATCGCCCCGGCGGGACCTCCGGCCGGGAGGAGCACGGCCGCGAGCCCGCCCTGGGGGACGAGCGCGACCAGGGACCACAGAGCGCCCGCGCGCTCACGACGGCGCAGGACGGCCTCCACGCCGGGGGTGGCGACGGCCTTGTCCGGCAGTACGGCGTAGCCGTACTGATCTGCGATCACTGGGAACCTCCGGTCGGCGGTGCCCCGGCTTCCCCGTCCCTGATGAGCCGGGAGGACGACATCCGGGTAGGCGGGCCGACCGCGAACCGGACGTGCCACGGGCTGTGACGCATTATGCCGGGGCGGGCTCCATCCGTTTTCCGGCTGCCGGCCACCGGCCGTCGGCCGCCGGTCAGGTGACCGGCACGATCCTCGCCTCGGCCAGGACGCCGTTCTCGATGTGGAGCAGGCCCAGGGTGCCGTGCGGCTGGCGGCGGCGGTCGGTGGGGGAGCCGGGGTTGAAGATGCGCAAGCCGCCCTCGCTCTCGTCGAGCGGGATGTGCGAGTGCCCGAAGACGACCAGGTCGGCCCCGGGGAACCGGCGGCGCAGCCGGGGCAGGCGTCCCCGTGCCGCGCCGCTGTCATGGATCATGGCCACGCGGAGCCCGTCCAGTTCGAGTTCGAGCGTCTCGGGTGCGACCACGTCAGGCCCGTCGTTGTTGCCCTTGACGGTGTGGACGGGCGCGTAGGCGGCCAGCTCGTCGAGCACGCCCGCGGTGCAGACGTCCCCGGCGTGCAGGATGAGGTCGGCGCCGGTCAGGTGCTCGGCGACGCGGGCAGGGCAGGATTTCCACCGCCGCGGCGCGTGGGTGTCGGACAGGACGACGACGTTCACGATGCCGTCCTGCCCGCGCCCGCGCCGGGCTCACCTTCTTCCCGCGCCGCCGTACGGCACCGCCGACCTCGCCTTCCCCGCGCCGCGGGTCAGCGGCGGTGGAGGCGGAAGTAGTCGAACTCGGCCGTGGCACCCGCGCCGCCCAGGGAGATGAGCCCGACGCGCAGGCCGGCGTCGGCCGGCAGGGTCCACACGCCGCCGTAGACCCAGTTGCGGCCGTCGCGGCTGGTGGCCGCGCGCAGTTCGTGCTCGCCGTCGCGCCGGTCGACCCGGTGGACCAGGCGCAGCCAGGTCTCCTCGGCGGGCGGTCCGACGATCGTGCCGCCGTAGGCGATCCGGCCCTCGTACGGCATCTCCTTGCCGAACTCGGTCTGGCGGGTGTTCCAGATCGCGACGTGGACGAGCTTGGTGTAGAGATCGTCACCGGCGTAGGCGACGAGGCCGGCCTGCTGATAGTTGCGGACGCTGTCGGTTCCCAGGTCGATGCGGAGCTTGGTCTCGGCGGTCCAGTCTCCCTCGGGGACCTCGCGCAGCAGGACGGAGGCGGTGTTGTTCTCCCTGTTGAGCTCGGCGTCCTGGGTCGGCCAGCGCAGCGCCCCGCCGGTGACCTCTCCCTGCGGCGCGCGCACCCAGCTCCAGCCGGAGCCCAACTGCGTGCCGTCGAACTCGTCGCTGCGGCGGCGGTCGACCGGGCCGGGGCGGGGGGCCGGCGCGACCTTCACCGGGCCGGTACGGCCCGGCGCCGGCTGCGGGTCCTCCGAGGCCCACGCGCCGCCCCGGACGGTCGGCCAGCCGCCGATCCAGTCGAGCCGGTCGATCAGCATGGGCCGCTCGTTGATCCCGAACGGCTCGTCGAGGTAGGGGTCGGCGCGGTCGATGGCGTGGTAGACCAGCCAGTCCTGCCCGGCCGGGTCGGTCACGACGGCGTTGTGCCCGGTGCCCACCCAGCGGTTGCCGTTCGGCGCGATGACGATCGTGCCGCCGGCCCGCGAGGTGGTCAGCGACACTCCCTCCCGGTCGGTGTAGGGGCCGGTGATGGAGCGCGAGCGCCCGGCGTAGACGCTGTAGCCCGTGGTCGGTCCGGCGCAGCAGTCGGCCGAGGAGGCGAACAGGTACCAGTAGCCGCCGCGGCGCACCAGGTAGCCGCCCTCGAACTTGTTGTCGACGGCGATCATCGTGGGCTCGCCCACGGCCTTCCTGCCGGTGGAGTCGAGGCGCGTGATGAAGATCCCGCCGTAGTAGGAGCCGTAGACGAGATACTCGGTCCCGTCGGTGTCGACGGCGTGGCTGGGATCGAAGGTCCACTTGAAGTCGCCGGAGGCCCCGGCGCCCCTGCGCGGTTCCACGACCGGGGCGCCCGAGTCGGTCCACGGGCCGGTCGGCGTCGGTGCGGTGGCCATCCCGATCGCGTTGTCGTTCGGCTCGGGCGTGAGGGTGGTCTGGGTGACCACGTAGTACAGGCGGTACTCGCCGTCGACGCGCCGGATGTCCGGCGCCCACAGGCTCGCGCCCGCCGCGGTGTCGGCCCAGGCCGGCAGGGTGCGCTCGGTGAAGGCGTCACCGACGTAGGTCCAGTCGACCAGGTTCCGCGAGCGGGAGACGGGCAGGTAGTGGCGGGTCCCCTCGCCCTCGCGCAGGGGGTCGCTGGTCCCGAAGGCGTACCACCAGCCGTCCTCGCCCCGGACGATCGCCGGGTCGGCGAAGGTGTCGGAGAAGGAGCGGCTGACCGGGTTGGTGTAGGTACGGGGCCCGCCCCCGCCGGGGGCCGCGACCGATCCGCCAAGGACGGCGTCCGGCCCCGGATCCGCCTCCGCGGCCGGGGCCACCGCCAGCAGGCAGGTCAGGCCCGCCAATGCGGCGATCATCCGTTGAACGACTCTGGCACCCATGAAGACCTCTTCCGCTGCGCCTCGCACGTGTCCCCGACCGAACGCCCCCGTTCCCAGATCTTTCTACAACGTTGTATTCAACGTTGTACATAGGTGGCCGCCACCATCCCGGCACGGACTTCACCGCGTCCGGACGTTAGAGGTGAGGGAGGCGGGGCACGTCGGCGGACAGGAAGATCCGAAACTGACCGGGCGTCCTCACGCCCGGCCGGACGTCACTGGAGGTCGTGCATGCTGGCTCGGACCAGGCGAAGGGCGGCGCTGGCCGCCGCGGGGACGGCGATGCTCGCCGTACTGGCCGGTGGATGCGGAGGCGGCGACGAGGGCGACGACGACAGCCCGGACGTGGTCGAGACGACGGACACCGAGAACGACCAGGACGACTGATCCGGGCGCGGATCCGGACGGCGGGTTCTCTGCACGACGGCGATCGCCCGGCCCCGGCCCGTGCCGGGGCCGGGCGGCCGCGTTCTCAGCCCCGGCCCGTGCCGGTCAGCTGCCGTTCGAGCCATCCGACGACGTTCCGTACGAAGATCGCCCGGTTGGCCGGCTTCCTGATCGTGTGGCCCTCGTCCTCGAAGATCAGATGGTCGCAGGGCAGCCCGAGTCCCCGGGTCGCCCGGATCACCTGCTCGGCCTCGTACAGCGGGACGTTGGTGTCCTGGGCGCCGTGCACCACCAGCAGCGGGGCGGCCAGCCGGCCGAAGGAGTGCAGCGGCGACAGGGCGCGCAGCAGGTCGCGGTCGTTGACGGGATGGCCGTACTCGCTGACCGCGGCCGCGGCGATCCACGGCTCGGTCCGCGCGTAGAAGGTCTCGAAGTCGGCCATGCCGCAGAAGTCCACCCCGGCCCGGAACAGGCCGGGATGGGTGACGAGGGCGGCCAGCGTCAGATAGCCGCCGTAGGACCACCCCATGCAGGCGATCCGGGCCGGATCGGCGAGGCCGAGCCGGGCCAGTTCGAGGGCGCAGTCGGCGACGTCGTCGATCGCGCGGAAGCGCAGGGCGTGGTTGTCGGCGTCGCGGAAGGCCCGCCCGAAGCCGGAGGAGCCCCGGACGTTGGGCGCGAACACCCCGATCCCGGCGGCCAGCAGGTTCTGGTACAGGGGGTTGAAGCACGGCCGTTCCTGGTCCTCCGGGCCGCCGTGCAGATGGATGAGGAAGGGCGCCGCAGCGTAGGCGCCCGGCGGCCGGTAGAGCCAGCCGGTCAGCTCCATGCCGTCGCGCGCCCGCAGGCGCACCGGTTCGGCCCCGACCGCCCCGGTGATCGGGCCCGCCCCGGCCACCTCGCGGTAGACGCCCGACTCCAGGTCGCACAGCACCACGTGGGAGGGGTGGCCGGGCCCCTCGGCCGCGAGCACGGCCACACCGCCGTCCAGCGACACCCTGATCGAGGACACCACCTCGGCGGGCGGCGGCGGCAGCGCGTGCACCGTGCAGGTGTCGGTCTCCATCAGGTCCAGCTCCGACCTGCCGGAGACGTTCCACACCAGTACGGCGCGGCAGCCGTCGGCGCTCAGCGCGAACCGGTCCAGCTCGGCGTCGGGGCGCTCGGCCAGTACCTCCGTCTCGCCGTCCCCCCGCACCCGGAGCAGCGCGGCCCGGTCGCGTCCCGCGTCGGACAGCAGATAGGCGGTCGCGCCGTCGGGGGAGAGGATGCCGTAGTCGGTGGAGCCGGGCAGCCCCTCCAGCAGCGCTCGCTCCCCGCCGCCCACCGGTCCCGCCGGATGGTCGGGCGCGGAGCCGTCCGGGCCCGCCGTACGGGCGATCGCCGCTCTTCCACGGCCGTCGGGCGCGGGCCCCGCCGCACGGCCGGCCGTGAAGCCCTCCGGACCGCCCGCCACGAGCCTTCCCGGGCCGCCGGGCGCGAACCCGGCAGGAAGGTCGGTCAGGTACATCCGCCGGACGCCGCGCGGGCCGTGCCGCAGCAGCATCCGCCCGTGGTCGCGGCTGATCGCCGCGGGATGGAGCAGCGGCCCGGCCGCGACGACCTCCCGGCCGCCCGAGGCGGCGTCGGCCAGCACCACCTCGGTGACGCCCGCGGCGGAGGTCTCGGCCACGAGGAGGATCTCGCCCCGCCCGGTCCAGCGCACGAACGAGGCCGACCCGCCCGCGGGGGCGGCCAGCGGACGCAGGTCCGAGCCGTCCGGCCGGACCGTCCAGACCTGCGTGTGCTCCCCGCCGCCCGGCACGACGAGGACCGCCAGCCGCCCGCCGTCGGGGGACCAGCGCACGTCGGCCACGGGCTCCGGCCCGGTGTCGACCGGCCGGCCCTCCTGCCCCCCGCCCCGCAGGTCCCGGATCCACACGCGCGGCCGGCCGTCCCTGTCGCTGACGAAGGCGACGGCGTCCGCGTCGGGCGCCAGGGCGGGCGCCCGGCAGTGCCAGGTGGTGAGGCTCGCGTCCGCCGAAAGGCGCGGGCGGACGCCGAGGATTTCCGCCATCAGACTCCTTGGGCCTGCAGCCACATCTCCAGGAGTCCAAGCTGCCACAACACGTTGACGCCCACCGGCGTCCTGTGCTCGTTGGGCGTGGCGAGCAGCGTGCCGACGTAGTCGCGGTCGAACAGCCCGCGTGAGCGCGCGGCCGGTGAGGTCAGCGCGTCGCGGACGAGCTCCAGGAACGGCCCCTGAAGGTGGCGGACGGCGGGGACCGGGAAGTAGCCCTTGGGCCGGTCGACGATCTGGTCGGGCAGCAGCTTGCGGGCGATGTCCTTCAGGACGCCCTTGCCGCCGGAGGCGAGCTTGAGCTCGGGAGGACAGGCGGCGGCCAGCTCGACCAGGTCGTGGTCCAGGAAGGGGGTGCGGGCCTCCAGCCCGAAGGCCATCGTCATGTTGTCCACCCGCTTGACCGGGTCGTCGACGAGCATGACGCCGGTCTCCAGGCGCAGCACCGCGTCGAGCGCGGTGTCGGCTCCCGGTTCGGCGAGGTGGCGCCGGATGAGCTCACCGCTGGCGTCCTCGTCCAGGAGATACTCGGGTGAGAGGACCCCGGCCAGTTCCTCGTGCGGGCGGTCGAAGAACTCCCGGGCGTAGACCTCGGCCGCCTGCTCGCGCGGCACCCCGGCCAGCGGCGGGAACCAGTCGTATCCGGCGAAGACCTCGTCGGCGCCCTGACCGGACTGCACGACGGTGACGTGCTTGGAGACCTCCTCCGACAGGAGATGGAAGGCGACGCAGTCATGGCTGACCATCGGCTCGCTCATCGCCCGCACCGCCCGCTCCAGGCCCGGCAGCAGGCGCGAGTCGTCGATGAGGATGCGGTGGTGGCCGGTGCCGAACTCCGCCGCTACCAGGTCGGAGTAGGTGAACTCGTCCCCCTTGACCCCGCCGGCCGGGTGGAAGCCGATGCTGAAGGTCGACAGGCCCGCCTGCCCCTCCTCGGCCAGCAGCGCGACGATCAGGCTGGAGTCCAGGCCGCCCGAGAGCAGCACGCCCACCGGCACGTCCGCCACCATCCGCCGGCGCACGGCCGTTCGCAGGCTCTCCAGGACGGCCTCGCGCCAGTCGTCGGCGTCCATCCCGGCGTGTCCGGGCAGGGCCGAACGGGTGTAGGGCGGCTGCCAGTAGCGGTGGTCGGTGACCGTGCCGTCCGCCTCGACGGTGCGCACGGTGGCCGCGGGCAGTTTGCGCACACCGGCCAGGATCGTGCGCTCGCCCGGCACCAGCGAGTGGAAGGTCATGTAGTGGTGCAGGGCCACCCGGTCGATGTCGCCGCCGATCCCTCCACCGGCCAGCAGCGCGGGCAGGGAGGAGGCGAAGCGCAGCCGCCCGGAGTCGTGGGACAGGTACATCGGCTTGATGCCCAGCCGGTCGCGGGCGAGCGTCAGCCGGCCGGACCCCCGGTCGAACACGGCGAAGGCGAACATCCCCTTGAAGCGGTCGACGCAGGACGCCCCCCAGCGGTGGAAGGACTTCATCAGCACCTCGGTGTCTGAGGTGGAGAAGAAGCGGTAGCCCTCCTCCTGCAGCTCTCGCCGCAGCTCCCGGTAGTTGTACAGGCAGCCGTTGAACACCCCGGCCAGGCCGAGGGCGCTGTCCACCATGGGCTGGGCGGCCTTCTCCGACAAGTCGATGATCTTCAGGCGGCGGTGGCCGAGGGCGACCGGCCCCAGCGACCACAACCCCGACCCGTCGGGGCCGCGGTCGTGCATCGCGTCGGTCATCCGGCCCACCGCGCCGATGTCCGCCGCCTCCCCGTCGAATCGGAACTCACCGCTCAGCCCGCACATCGCCCGTCCTCACGCCGTACGTGTCCCTTGCACCCTCCGTTCCGAGAGGAAAGCCGTACGGTCCCGGTCGCGATCATCGCCATCCCCGGGCAGTGGCGTCTCGGCCAGATGGATTTTCCCTCTCTTCCCAGAAAACGGACTTTTTCACTTCGCGAGGACCACCCGAAACCTGACGCGGGAACGCCGAAACGTCGGGGGATGGCCGAAATAAGGTGTCCGGGACATTCCCTTGAGGAATGAGGACGATCTTCCCGCGGGTCCGTCCGGCCTCGCTCCGGCGGTGGACGGCGGCCGCCTCCGCCAGCGGGCGGGACTCGGAGACGTCGACGGTCAGCTCACCGGTGTCGAGGAGGGAGACGATCCGCGCCAGCTGCCCGGGATCGTTGCGGGCCACGAAGTGCAGGACGGTCACGGAGGGCGGGGGCGCAGAGCGCGGGGAATCCGGGAGCGGGGGAGCGGCGGGCAGGGGGGTGGCGGCCGAGACCGCGACGCCGCCCGGCCGGACGAGCGCGACCAGCCGGGCGGCGTCCTCCGGGCCGACGGCGGCGAGGTTGATCACCGCGTCGACGTCGTCCGGCAGGGGCTCGGCCGTGTAGTCGACGACCTGGTCGGCGCCGAGGGAGCGGACCGCGGCGGCGCTGCGGGCGCTCGCCGTGGCGATCACGGTCGCGCCGGCGAGCCTGGCCAGCTGGACGGTGAAGCCCCCGACCCCGCCTCCGGCGCCGTTGACCAGCACGCGGTGGCCCGTCTCCGCCTTCGCGTGCTCGAAGACGGCCTGCCAGGCGGTCAGCGCGGCGACCGGGATCGCCGCGGCGTCGGCCGCCGGGACGGACACCGGCGCGGCGACCAGGACCCCGGCCGGGGCGGCGACGTACTCGGCGGCGGCCCCGCCCCCGTCCAGCCGGCCGATCACCCGGTCGCCCGGAGCCCACCGGGTCACCCCGGGCCCGACGGCCGCGACCGTTCCGGAGACGTCCCAGCCCAGGGTGTACGGAAACGCCACCGGCAGCACCTGCCGCAGCAGCCCCGACCGCAGCGCCGCCTCCGAGGGGTTGAACGAGGTGGCGGCGACGCGGACGAGCACCTCGCCGGGACCGGGTTCCGGGATCGGCGCCTCCTCGTGGCGGATGACCTCGGGCCCGCCGTAGGCGTGGATGCGCGCGGCCCGCATGACCGGCGAGAAGGCGTGCGCGTGCTCGGCCGCCCAGGAACGGAACGTCCGGGCCGGGACCCCGGTGACCTCCCGTACCGCGGCGGTGACCGGTGACGGACCGGCCGCCATCCCGGCCTGGGCGCGCAGGACGTCGTCCGCGACCTCGGCGGGCCAGCCGCGGGCCAGCATCCGCCGCCGGGCCTCGCGCGGGGAGGCCTCCTGCCAGCGCACCGGACGGCCGGTCGCCTCGCCGATGATCCGCACCTGCTCGGCCTGGGTCAGTGAGTGCGGCCCGGTCAGCTCGTAGACGGCGCCGCAGTGCCCGTCCCCGGTCAGCGCCCGAACCGCGACGGCGGCGATGTCGCGCTCGTGCACCGGGGACGCGGCGGCCCCGCCGTACGGCTCGCGCACCACACCGGCGGTGCGGATCCCTCCGGCCCAGCGCAGGGCGTTGGCCGCGAAGGCGTGCGGGCGCAGGATCGTCCATGCCAGCCCCGAACGCCCGATGAGCCGCTCGGCCCGCCGCTCGTGCTCGCGCACGGCCGCCGACGACAGGTAGACCACCCGCCCGGCCCCCGCCTTCGACAACGTCTCCAGCACCTCCTGCAGCCCGTCGGCCGCGGCGAACGGCCAGAGCAGGAACACGCCGCCGACGCCCTCGGCGGCGGCCCGCAGGGAGCCGGGCACCGCCAGGTCGCCGCGCACGCCCTCCGCGCCGGCCGGGAGATCGGCCGGCCGGCGGATCAGCGCGCGGACCTCCGCTCCGGCCTCCAGCAGCTGCGCCGTCACCTGCCGGCCCACCGTGCCGGTCGCCCCGGTGACCAGGATCCTTCGTGGCATCACGCCGCCCCCTCTTTCTCGGGTTCCACTGGTCGTCGACCCTAGGAGGAGAAAAGAGCACGTCCAATGCGTAGAAATCTGTGATTCATACGCGATCGTCTCGCGCTAGTCTCCTGCCGTGGACATGCTCAGCGACGTGGTCGCGGTCATGCGCACCGGGCGGCCCCGTTCGGCGCGCGTCACCTGGCACGCCCCCTGGGGGCAGCGCTTCCCCGCGGTGCCCGGCTCGGCGGGTTTCCAGGTGGTCCTGCAGGGGTCGTGCTGGCTCGTCCCGCCCTCCGGGGATCCCGTCGCGCTGAGCGTCGGCGACGTGGTCTTCTTCCCCCACGGCCACGGGTACGGCCTGGCCGACGATCCGTCGACCCCGCCGGCCGGGCCCGCCTGCGACCCGCTTCAGGAGGCCGAGCCGTTCGTCTCCGACACCGTGGGGCACGGCGGGCCCGTCACCGTGACCCTGTGCGGGGGATACCGGCTCGATTCCCGCCACGCCCACCCGCTGCTGGGAACCCTGCCCGAGACGATCCACCTGCCCGCCAGGCTCGGCCGGCACCCGGAGCTGCGCGCGGCCCTCGACCTGCTCGGCAACGAGGTCGGCGATCCCCGCCCCGGCGCCGACACCGTCGTGCCCGCCCTGCTCGACGTGCTGCTGCTGTACATCCTGCGCGCCTGGTTCGAGGAGCCGCCCGCCCGGGCGCCGGGCGCCGGCTGGGCCGCGGCGCTGGCCGACCCCGCCGTCGGGGCCGCGCTGGACGCCGTGCACCGCGACCCCGCCCGGGCCTGGACCGTCCAGACGCTCGCCGACCGGGCCGGGCTGTCCCGGGCGGCCTTCTCGCGCCGCTTCGCCGCCCTGGTCGGCCGGCCGCCCCTGACCTACCTGACCTGGTGGCGCATGACCGTCGCGGCCCGCATGCTGCGCGAGTCCGACGCCGTGCTCGGCGAGGTGGCCGCCAGGGCCGGCTACACCTCCGAGTTCGCCTTCGCCAACGCCTTCAAGCGCCGGTACGGCGTCGCGCCGGGGAGATACCGTCGCGGGGAAATGTCGGCGTCCTCTGGTATGAGGTGAATCATGGGTGTGAGTGTTGATGAGTTCCTGGCGATGGTGGACACGCTGCCCGAGACCCGGCAGGGTCAGGGCGGCGACTGGATCTCGCTGAAGGTGCACGACAAGGGTTTCGGCTATCTGTGGGAGAGGACCGAGACCGTCGGGCTCAAGGCGACGATCGAGGAGCAGATGGCGCTGGTGGCCGAGCGGCCGGAGGTCTTCGAGATCCAGTTCACCGCGGGCCGGTTCGGCTGGGTCGTGGTGCACCTCGGCAAGATCGACGCCGACGAGCTGCTGGAGCTGGTCACCGAGGCCTGGTGCCTGACGGCGCCCAGGCATCTGGTCGAGGCGCACGAGGCCGCGATCGGCCTGACGACGCCCTCCTGAGCCCGCCGTCCACCGAGCCCGCCGTGATGACGTAGGCCATGACCAGCAGTCCCGCGGCCCCCATCCCGATGATCGCCAGTTTCCGCCTCCTGGACAGACGGGAGGCGGGCAGCCCGCTCAGCCGCCCCCAGCCGGGGGCGCGCCCGGCCACGACCGCGCGTACGCGCTCCGACGGGGCGGTCCGGGCGTCCGTGATCGGCGTTCCCCGTCCGGCCGCGAAGGCGCTCACCTCCCGGGACTCCCACCGGCCGGGCAGGTCGAGCAGGACCAGGCCGTCGGCGTCGAGTGCCGCGAGCCCTCCGACGGTGTGCGGCTCCTGCTTCCCCCGGCCGATGACCTTCTGCGCGCATCGATAGTGATAGAGGGTCGCGGGCGTGAGCCGTACCGAGCTCCCGGACAGGGTGTCGGCCGCCACCAGCGCGTCCCCGTCCCAGGAGAGCACAGTCGCCGGGCAGGGCGCGCCCTCGGCCGCGCCGCCCGCCGGGCGCAGGCGGGCGGGCTCCGGATCGGATCCCGCGGGGCCGTGCGTCGCGTCCTCGCCTCCGTACGGCAAAACCCCGTCTTTTCAGATGACGGGCGGAGAAAGTGCGAAGTTCCACCCATGCCGGAGGGGAACGGCGTCGCCGGGAGGGCGGCGTCAGTTCGTCCGTCTTGACGTCGCGCACCACTCGGGGGAAGTGTCCAGGAAGGAGCGGTGTGCGAGGTACGGAGGGATCGGCGATGCGGGACGTCCTGGACACGATCCTGGGGTGGTACTCGGCGGGGCAGACGTTCGCCCTGGCCACGGTGGTGAGCACCTTCAAGAGCGCGCCCCGCGAGCCGGGCGCGGTGATGGCGGTCTCCGCCGGCGGCGAGGTCGCCGGCAGCGTCTCCGGCGGTTGCGTCGAGGGCGCGGTGTACGAGGCGGCCCGGCAGGTGATGGAGACGGGGCGGCCGGTCCTGGAGCGGTACGGCGTCAGCGACGACGACGCCTTCGCGGTCGGGCTCACCTGCGGGGGAGTCCTGCACGTCTTCGTCGAGCCGGTGAACCGGGAGACCTTCCCCGAGCTGGCCGAGGTGGCCGCGGCGACGGCCGGCCGCCGCCCGGTCGCCGTCGCCACGACCGTCGCCGCGCCCGGCACGGCCGTGGAGCCCGGGGCGGGTGCCGTACTCGGTGCCCGGCGGGTGATCTGGCCGGACCGCGTCTCGGGGTCCCTCGGGCCCGAGGGGCTGGACGCGGCGGTGGACGACGACGCGCGCGGCATGCTCGCCCAGGGGCTGACCGGCGAGCGGCACTACGGGCGGCACGGCGAGCGGCGCATGGACGAGGTCGCGGTGTTCGTGCGCTCCTTCGCGCCGCCGCCCCGGATGCTCGTCTTCGGGGCGATCGACTTCGCCGCGGCGGTGGCGCGCGTCGGGACCTTCCTCGGCTATCACGTCACCGTCTGCGACGCCCGCGCCGTGTTCGCCACCCGCAAGCGCTTCCCCGACGCCGACGAGGTCGTGGTGGAGTGGCCGCACCGGTATCTGAGCCGGACGGAGGTCGACGGGCGCACGGCGATCTGCGTGCTCACCCACGACCCCAAGTTCGACGTCCCCCTGCTGGAGGTGGCCCTGCGCACCCCGGCGGGTTACATCGGCGCCATGGGCAGCCGCCGTACCCACGACGACCGGATGAAGCGGCTGCGCGAGGCGGGCCTGACGGAGGAGGAGCTGAGCCGTCTGCACTCCCCGATCGGCCTCGACATCGGCGCCCGCACCCCGGAGGAGACGGCCGTGTCGATCGCGGCCGAGCTCACCCAGCACCGCTGGGGCGGCACGGGCATGCCGCTGCGGCGGACCGAGGGCCGCATCCACGGCACTCCGATCCACGACACCCCGTAGGCGCCCTGCGGCGACCCCCGGCCGCGCGGGGCAGGAACGATCACCCGCGCCGTGTCGCCGCCGGGCCGGCCGTCTCCGAACGGAAGCTGTGACCCGGCTCGGCGCCGAGGCCGTGATAGTGCCGGAAATTGTAGATCAACGGACTCCACGCGGCCGGGTCCACATGGTCCGTGCCATGCCCGGCGGTCGTGCCGATCCGGGGGACGTCTCCGGTCACGGCGCCGGGAGGCGGGCGGCCCGGGTCTCCAGATAGCGCTGTTCGGGCAGGCTGGTCGTACGGCGGGCCGCGGCCCGGTAGGCGTCCCGGGCGGCGTCGTGGTCGCCGGCCATCTCCAGCAGGTGGGCGCGGACCGCGTCGAGGCGGTGGTGCCCGGTCAGCCGGTCGTCGCCGTCCAGCGTCGCGAGCAGCTCCAGTCCGGCCCGCGGGCCCCGCACCATGGCGAGCGCGACGGCGTGGTTGAGCGTGACCACGGGGTTGGGCGAGAGGCGTTCGAGCAGCCGGTACAGCGCGAGGATCTGCGGCCAGTCGGTGCCGGCGGCCTCGGCGGCCTCGGCGTGGACGGCGGCGATGGCCGCCTGGAGCTGGTAGGGCCCCAGCGGCGCGGCGGTCAGCGCGCCGGTGATGAGCGCGACGCCCTCGCGGATCTGCTCGCGGTCCCACCGGCTGCGGTCCTGCTCGGCGAGCGGGACCAGCGCCCCGTCGGGGCGGGTGCGCGCCGCCCGGCGGGCGTCGGTGAGCAGCATGAGGGCCAGCAGCCCGGCGACCTCGCCGTCGCCGGGCAGCAGCCGGTGGACGGCGCGGGTCAGCCGGATCGCCTCGCCGGTGAGCTCGGCGCGGTGCAGGTCGGGACCCGAGGTGGTGGTGTAGCCCTCGTTGAAGATCAGGTACAGCACGTGCAGCACCGCGCCCAGCCGGTCGGCGCGCTCCTCCTCGGGCGGCATGCGGAAGCGCGCCCCGGCGGCCTTGACGCGCTGCTTGGCCCGGCTGATGCGCTGGGCCATCGTCGCCTCGGGGACCAGGAAGGCGCGGGCGATCTGCGCGGTGGTCAGGCCGCCGACGGCTCGCAGGGTGAGCGTGACCTGGGAGGCCGGCGTCAGCGCGGGGTGGCAGCACAGGAAGAGCAGGGTCAGCGTGTCGTCCTGCCCGGGCGGGACGTCGGCGTCGGCGGCGGGCGCCAGGAACTCGTCGGCCGGGGCCTGCGACGCCACGGCGACCTCCCTGCGCCGCCGCGCCTCCTCGCTGCGCACGTGGTCGACCATCCGCCGCGAGGCGACCGTGACCAGCCAGCCCTGCGGGTTGTCCGGCAGCCCCTCGCCGGGCCACTGGACGGCGGCGGCCAGCAGCGCGTCCTGCACCGCGTCCTCGCAGGCGTCGAAGTTCCCGTAGCGCCGCACGAGCGCGCCGAGGACCCGCGGCGCGAGCTCGCGCAGCAGGTCCTCGGCTCCGGTGGAGGCCGTCACCTCTCCCCTTCGACCGAGCCGACGACCGCCCGCACCTCCATCGCCCCGAAACGGGCGTCCGGCCACCGGGCGGCGATCTCGGCCGCCCGCTCGGGGGTGGCGCAGTCGACCATGACGTAACCGGCCAGCTGCTCCTTGGCCTCGGCGAACGGCCCGTCCGTGGTCACCGGGACGCCGTCGCGCACCCGGACCGTCCGGGCCAGCTCCGGCCCGGCCAGCGCGTCCCCGCCGACCAGCTCGCCGGAGGCGGTGAGCTCCTCGAGGATCGAGTCGACCGAGGCCATCACCTCCTCGCGCTCCTGCTCGGACAGGGCCGCCAGGGTCGCGGGGTTGTTGTAGATCAGCAGCATGTACTTCACGGCTCTCACTCCTCGGAGCTGCGGGCATCTGTCACGCACGGGTCGGAGCGGGCGCCCCGGTCTCGACATCCGCTGAGAGGAAACCACATCCCGCGTGTCCGGGTAATGCGCCCCGGGGCATTGAGATGTATCGCGTCTTGGTGAATACTCGAAATCGGATATTCCGGTGCGCCTGCCGACAGCAGGCGGCGCGCCGGCTGGAAATCGGTCCCGGCGGGTGCGGCAACACCGCGCCGGACCGGCCATCTCGCGTGGAGGCGGAACCCGGCCTCGCTGCACGGACCGTCCATGCCAGGGGACACCTCCACGCCGGCGACACGGAGGTTTTCCATGTACGAGTCATCACCGCACGGGTCGTCGTCGGCGGACCGTCCGGACGAGCGGGTCCCGGTCCTCGTCGTCGGCGCCGGGTACGCCGGCCTGAGCGCCGCGACGCTGCTGGCCTGGCGGGGCGTACCGGTCCTGCTGGTCGAACGGCATGCCGGCACGTCCGTCCAGCCCAAGGCGTTCGGGGTCAGCGCCCGCGCCATGGAGCTGCTGCGGGTCGTCCCCGGCGTCGAGCCCGCCCTGGCGGAGATCGCCGAGGGTGTCGGCGACGGCAGCATGCGGATCGCCATCGCCGAGGCCCTGAACGATCCCGAGGCGAAGGTGATCTTCAGCACGCAACGGGGGGACTTCGACTTCCTGGCCGACCTCACCCCGGTCCCGACCATCGGCGCCCCCCAGGCGCAGGTCGAGCGGGTGCTGCGGGCCAAGGCCGAGGAGCTCGGGGCCGACCTGCGCTTCTCCACCGAGCTGCTCTCCCTGGAACAGGACGCCGACGGGGTCACCGCGCGCATCCGCGACCTGGCGAGCGGCACGGAGACGAGCGTGCGCGCGGACTACGTCGTGGCCGCCGACGGCTACCGCAGCCCGGTGCGCGAGCGGCTGGGTTTCCCGGTGTCGGGCAGAGGCGAGCTCGGCCGGCTGTGCTCGATCATGTTCGACGCCGACCTCGGCGCTCTGGCGCCCGGGCGCGAGGTCACCCTCTGGTACCTGCAGAACGAGACGTTCACCGGCGTCATCGTCACCGGGACCGGGGTCGGCTCCCATGTGATGGGCGTGAACTACGACCCCGGGCGGGGCGAGAGCGAGGCCGACTTCACCGACGAGCGCTGCCGCGAGCTCGTCCGGCGGGGGACCGGCCTGCCGGACCTGGAGGTGAAGATCGTCGACCGGACGAGCTTCTCGATGGCGCACATCCTCGCCGGCAGCTACCGGCGGGGCCGGGTCTTCCTGGCCGGCGACGCGGCGCACACGATGCCGCCGACCGGTGGGCAGGGCGGCAGCACCGCGCTGCAGGACGGCTGCGACATCGCCTGGCGGCTCTGGCTGGTGATCTCCGGCCAGGCCGGGGACGGGCTGCTGGACGCCTACGACGCCGAGCGGCGGCCGATCGGCGGGCTGACGGCCGACGCCCAGCTGGCCAACCTGGGCGTGCGCATGCCCCCGGCGATGCGCGTCGGCTATCCGGAACCGCTGGAGGACCCCTTCGCCGCGATCATCGGCTACCGCTATCACTCGGCGGTGATCGCAGCCGAGCCCGGCGACGACGGCTCGCTCCTGGAGGATCCGCGCACCCCCACCGGCCGCCCCGGCAGCCGCGCCCCGCACGCCGTGCTGGAGCGGGAGGGCCGGCCGCTGTCCACCGTCGACCTGTTCGGATCCGGCTTCGTCCTGCTCGCCGCGCCACGCGGGGAGGCGTGGGTGCGGGCCGCCCGAACGGCGGCGGACCGGCTGGGCGTGCGGCTGGCGGCCTACCGGATCGGTGCGGACCTGAGTGATCCGGACGGGGTCTGGGAGAGCCGGTACGGCGTGCACGAGGACGGCGCGGTGCTCGTGCGGCCCGACGGCTGCGTCGCCTGGCGGTCGCGCACGGCGGACGGCGACCCGGAGGCGGTCTTCGGGCGGGTCCTCGGCACGGTGCTCGCCCGCGGCTGAGGACGGCTGTGATCTGCGGGCCCGCGCGGCCCGCGGATCCCGGCGATCGCGCCGGGCCGCACCCGCCGGCCCGGTGCGATCACCGGATCAGCGCTCCCCGGTCGAGAGCCGCTCGAAGAGGTCGAGCGCGGCCTGCCGTACCTCGTCGGGGGTGATGCCGCCGAGGACGGTCCTCGCGTGGGCGGCGTCCCTGGTGGTGGCGCAGGTGATGGCCACCGAGGCGGCGGCGGCGTGGTCGAGCGACCCGGCCTGGGCCGCGTCGGCCATCTGCTGGGCGCTGGTGGCGAGGTCGAGGTTGTTCGGTGCGGGTGAGGTGGCCAACGGGACTCTCCTCGGGTGGTAGGTGTTCGCAGCCATTGTGACCGGTCCCGCCGGTCGTACCAGCGCTTCGGTGATTTCCCCGGAGTTCTCCCCCCGTACTCGCGGGAGATGTCCCCGGTGCGCCTTTCGTCCTGGGGCGATACCCTGACAGGGGGCGCCGTCCCGCGCCCGACCTCCTGAGCCCGTGCCCACGCCGCGGGCCCGCGCGGAGGCAGAGGGGATCGATGTCCCCGGGACGGCTGTCGGGTCACTCCGGTCTGGAACCACCCGTACGGCGGAGCCGGCACGGAGCGTGGGAGCCGTGCGCGCGCGCCGCCACCCCGGGAGCAGACGATGACCGACCGCAAACACCTCAAGCGCCGGGTCCGCGAGCGGATGACCAGGACCGGCGAGTCCTACACCACCGCGCTGCGCCACGTCCTGGCCGCCCGCGACGCCGGTGACCCCGCTCATGCCGCTGCGCCGTCCCCGCAGGACCCGCCCGGCGGGCACCACGAGGCGTCCCTGCTGCACCGGCTCCTGCCCGCGCACAGCGAGGCGATGCTCGCCGGTCTCGGCGGCGGCGTCGGGTTCATGTACGCGATCTTCGAGTACAAGGGCCACCACCCGATGCTGACGATCGTGGCCCGGGCCCACCCCGACCCCGTGATCCCCAAGGCGCTCGGCCGGGCCGGGGTCCCGCACGAGGTCCGGCAGACCGGCTCGGCCCGCGTCGCCGAGCGCGGCCTGCGCGAGACCGCCGGGGCGGGCCGGGCGGCGATCTGCCGGGTCGCCCGCTTCTCGCTGCCCTGGCGGCCGGGATACCCCTTCCCCGACCCGCTGGAGGTCGTGGTCACCGGCGTCGACGGCGACGGGGTGTCCGTCCTGGACGCGCGGGAAGAGCCCGAGCGGCTGCCGCTGGAGGAGTTCATGACCGCGTGGTCGGCGCTGAGGAAGGACAGGCACCATCTGATCTCGATCACCGGCACGGCCGGCGCCGACCCGGCGAAGGCCGTACGGGAGGCGATCGCCGAGACCGCGGCCAGGATGACCGGGCCGGTGCTGGGCACCTCCTTCGACGTCAACTTCGGTCTGTCGGGGATGAACCGCCTGGCCGGGCAGCTGGGGGACGCCTCGGGCAGGACCGGCTGGCGGCGGCGCTTCGCCGACCCCCGGGCGTTCTTCGGGGCGATGACCCGGCTGCACGAGTGCCTGGAAACCGAGTACACGGCGCCCGGCGCGACCCGCCCGCTGTACGCCCGCTTCCTGGAGGAGTCCGCCGATCTGCTCGGCGGTACGGCGTGCGGTGAGGCCGCCGCCCTCTATCGCGAGGCGGGCGGGCTGTGGTCGCGGATCGCCGCCCTGGCGGCCGAGCCCTTCCCCCGCTATCGCGAGCTCGCGGAGGAGAAGGCCGAGCTGCTGCTCACCGAGGGTGCGCCGGCCGCGGACCGGCTGCGGGAGATCGCCGCGGCGGACGCCTACGAGGGACCGCTGGGCGAGGACGACCGGACCGGGCTGCTGGCCGAGCTGGCGGACCTGGCGGCGCGCGTCGTACGGACCGAGGAGGAGGCGGTGGCGGCGCTGCTGCGGGTGTGAGGCGCAGGACCCGCAGATGACCGCGCGGGCGGGCGGGAGCGCCCGTCGGGAGCTTCCGCCCGCCCGCGTTTGCACTCTCGTAACAGAGGCAGGTCGCCGTTCGGCGAACAGGAGGCCGTGGTTCTGGAATGATCGTCCGACACCCTTCGGACATCGAGACTGACGGACCGTGACAGATGCCCCTTATCGATGAGATCGCCGCTTACGTGTCGGATCAACCGGTCGGAACGGCCATCATCTGTGTGGCCGGCCTGATCCTCGCGATTCTCGGATTCTTCATCCTGCGTGCGGCCATCCGGGTGGGCAACCGGCTCTTCCATCGTTACGTCGCCCCCCGGCCGGTGGAGGACATCCTCACCGTCGTCGCCGCCAGCATCGCCACCGGCGTCTCGGCCCAGGGCATGTGGCGCTTCTCCAGCGACGTCCTCGGGTTCGACGGGCCCCTGCGGCTGCTGCTGTTCGCGTTCATCGAGGTCGCCGTGATCACCAGCGCCGTGCGCGCCCGCCGCAACATGCGTGAGAACTTCTCGGCGGGCATCGACGGCGTGGCCGTGTGGGCGCTCACCTGCCTGACCGCGGTGCTGTCCAGCATGGACGCCCGCAGTGTCGCCGAGGCGGTGTTCCGCCTGGCCGCTCCGCTGGTGGCCGCCTGGCTGTGGGAGCGCGGCATGGCGATCGAGCGGCACCGCATCACCGGGCGTTCCCGGATCAACTGGCGGCTCACCCCCGAGCGCATGCTGGTCCGCGTCGGGCTGGCCGAGGTGAGCGACCGTACGGCGAGCGAGGTCGACGCCCACCGGCGGCTGACCCGGGTCGCGCTGGCCGCCAAGAAGGCCCGCGCGCTGCGCGAGGCCGGGGCGTCGGACCGGAAGATGCGCGCGGCCCTGGCCAAGCTCGACCGGGAGATGGACCGGGCGGTGGAGCACACCGGGCTGGCGGCCGACCCGGTCCGGCAGGAGGCGCTGCTGGCGCAGATCGGCGCGCTCTACAACACCTCCGCGCTGATCGACCTGAGCCCGCCCGTGCCGTGGGCTCCCGAGGCCGAGGTCGAGTCGCCGGCGCTGCCCGCCGCGCGGCCGGTCAGGGCGATGTTCGACGACGACGACGAGGAGGCCGAGGCGGTCGCGACGGAGGACTCCGCGCAGGTCGCCGACCCGGCCCAGCGCGCGACCCTGATGCGCGCGGCACGGGAGTACTGGGACAAGCAGATCGAGCGCAAGTTCGTCCCCCGCGCCTCCGACATCGCCCACGAGACCGGCATGCCGCTGTCCACCGCCCGGGAGTGCCGCGCGCTGTGGAAGCTGGAGCCGCGTGCCCACGCCCTGATCGAGGCGGCGCGCGAGCACGGCATCGTCGACACCGGGACCTTCCCCGCCATCGAGGTGCCGGAGCCGGCCGTGACGGCGAACGGCGCGGCCTCCGCGCGCTGAGCCGCCGGCCCGCGCGCTCTTGTCGCAGGTCCGCGGTGGTGTCGCCGGCCGGCGCGGTCATGACCGGGTGAAATGCCGCCTTCGAGTGATTGCCGGTGTTCAAAGGGTACGTAGTGGGCCTTCGACGATAGGAGGGGGCCCACCATGGCAGAGTCGGAGGAAGCCAGCGTTCTCTTCATCGGGAACGCCACCGTGCTCATCCGCTACGGCGGTTTCACCCTGCTCACCGATCCGAACTTCCTGCATCGGGGCCAGCGGGCCTATCTGGGGTACGGGCTCACCACGCGGCGCCGTACCGACCCGGCGCTCGAGATCGACGATCTCCCGCCGCTGGACGCGGTGGTGCTGTCGCACATGCACGGCGACCACTGGGACAGGGTGGCCCGCCGGGGGCTCGACAAGGACGTGCCCATCCTCACCACCCGGCAGGCCGCCCGCCGGCTCAAGCGTCAGGGCTTCCACCAGGCGCGGGGGCTGGACACCTGGGAGGATCACCGGTTGCAGCGGGGCGGCCGCACGCTGAGGGTCACCGCGGTCCCGGCCCGCCACGCGCCGGGCCCCGTCAGGTCGCTGCTGCCGCCCGTGATGGGCAGCATGCTGGAGTTCTGCCGGGAGGACCGGGTCGAGATGCGCATGTACATCAGCGGCGACACCCTGATGACCAGGGAACTGCAGGGGATCCCGCGCCGCTATCCCGACATCGACGTGGGCATCGTGCACCTGGGCGGGACCAGGATCCTGGGGATGTTCATGGTGACCATGGACGGCGCGCAGGGGGCCGAGTGGGTCAACCTGATGAACCCGCGGGCGGTCATCCCGATCCACTACGACGACTACGAGGCGTTCGCCTCCCCGCTCGGCGACTTCCGGCAGGAGGTCGAGCAGGCGGGCCTGGCCGAGCGCGTGTACTACCTCGCCCGCGGCCAGAGGCTCAACCTGCCCGTGCGGGCACGCCGGGACGAGCAGGCCTGGATCGCGGCGGGCGGCCCCGCGCGGGGGCTGGACCGCGAGGAGCCGTGGGGCTGACCCGCGGGCGTCCACGAGAACACCGTCCGCGAGAACAGCGTTCGCAAGGACAGCGTTCGCAAGGACACGGAGAAAGGCGGGACACATGACCGAGACGGATCCGGAGACCGGCCGGGGGCCCACCGAGCCGCCGGCCGACATACCGGACGACAGGGTGGACGCGGAGGGCTCCGACAGCCCGACCGGCACCGACCCCGACGGCCCCCCGGCCCAGGTTCCCGACGACCGGAAGAGCGCCGCAGGCTCCGGAATGCCGGATCCCGACGGGGAACAGGCGCCGTACCGGAGTGCCTGATCCGTCCGGTGCCCGACGCGGGGGGCCCTGACGCCCCCGCTCCGCGCGGCCTAGCGTGGGAGGTGTGGAAGAGGAGAACCGCACCGGCAGGGTCGTCGTGCTGGTCCTGCCCGAGGTGAACCTGCTCGATCTGGGCGGCCCGGTCCAGGTGTTCGACACCGCGGCCCACCTGGGCGCGCCGTACCGGGTGGAGTACGTCGCCGAGACGCCGGAGGTGGTCTCCGCCCAGGGCCTGAGGTTCGCCGGGATGGAGCCGCCGGGCCCGGTGGGTCCCGGTGACCTCGTGCTGGTCCCGGGACACCGGCTGCGCCCGCCCGCGCCCGGAGAGCTCCTGGTCTCCGGGACGGTGGTGGACTGGCTGCGCGCCGCCCACCGCGACGGGGCGTGGATCGCCTCGGTCTGCAGCGGGGCGGCCGCGCTCGGCGAGGCCGGGCTCCTGGACGGCCGCCGGTGCACCACCCACTGGTCGCTGATCGACGCGATGCGCGAGCGCTATCCCGCCGCCCGGGTGCAGGACGCGGTGCTCTACGTCCACGACGGGCCGGTGAGCACCAGCGCGGGGATCTCCACGGGCCTGGACCTCGCGCTGTCACTGGTCGAGCGCGAGCACGGGCCCGCGCTCGCCGCCGCGGTGGCCCGCCAGCTCGTGGTCTACATGCGCAGGTCCGGCGGCGACGGGCAGATCAGCGCGTTCCTGCAGCACCGGGCCCACCTCAACGTCGCCGTCCACCGGGTGCAGGACCACCTGGCGCAGAACCTCGACGCCCAGCACACCCTCGCCGAGCTCGCCGCGATGGCCCACCTGTCGCCGCGCGGCCTGAGCCGGGCGTTCACCGCCACGATCGGGATCACCCCGCTGGAGTACCGCCAGCGGCTCAGGCTGGAGCTGGCGGCGACGCTGCTGGCCGAGACCGGCCTGACCGTCGAGGCGGTCTCCGCCCGGTGCGGATTCCGCGACGCGCGCCACTTCCGCAGGCTCTTCACCGCCCGGTACGGCGTGCCGCCCTCGGCCTCCCGCGGGGCCGTCGCCACACCGCTCACCCCCGCCCTCTGACGGTCGCGGCGCTCACCGCCGCCCCGGCCGCCGCGCCGCCCTTGCACGTCCCCACCCGCCCTCAGGCACCGAGGAGATCCGTCATGCCCTCATCCCCGCGCGGCCGTGTCCGCATCCTGCTCGGGGTCCTGTCCGGCGCCGCGCTGTCGGCCGCCGTCCTGGCCGGTACGGCGTTCGCCGGGGTCTCCGCGACGATGGGCGAGAGCTTCCCCTCCGGGCCCGGCCCCGTCCCCGTCGGAGGCTGGCCGGCCGCGGAGCCGGTGCCCGCCGGGCGGACGGTCGTCGCGGTGGTGCTGGGCGCGACCGGCTCGGTGGTGGGCGACGTGCTGCCGCCGTACGAGGTGTTCGCGCGGTCGGACAGGTTCGCGGTGTACACGGTCTCCGAGCACAGGCGGCCGGTGGCGCTCTCCGGGGGGCTGCGCGTGCTGCCCGACCACACCTTCGGCGACGTGGCGACGGGCGGGGTCCCGCAGCCGGACGTGGTGGTGGTGCCGGCGGTGGTCGAGCCCCGGGGTGAGAGGGAGGCGCCGCTGCGCGGGTGGATCGCCGCGCAGGCGGGCCGGGGCGCCCGGATCCTGGGAGTGTGCGCGGGCTCGGACCTGGTGGCCGCGGCGGGCGTGCTGGAGGGGCGCCGGGCCACCTCCTTCTGGGACCGGATCGCTTCGCTGGAGAAGAGCGATCCGCGGACGGAGTGGGTGCGCGGCCGGCGCTACGTGCAGGACGGCCCGATCACCACGACCGCCGGGGTGACCTCGGGCATCGTCGGGGCGCTGCGACTGGTCGAGCAGCTGGCCGGGACCGCGGAGGCCGAGCGGATCGGCCGCGAGGTGGCCTATCCGGGATGGTCGCCCACCGCCTCCACGGCCATCCCGGTCAACGGGCTCACCCCGGCCGACCTGCCGTACGGGCTCAACTCGGCCTTCCCGTGGGGGCGGCCCTCCGTCGGCGTGGGACTGACCGGGGGAGCGGGCGAGATCGACGTCGCCGCCGCCTTCGAGATCTACTCGGGGACGTCCTTCGCCGCGCGCGCGATCCCCGTCGCCGCCGGGCCGGTGGTCAGGACCCGGCACGGGATGGTCCTGCTGGCCGAGCCCGCGGGCGCCGGGACCGCCTCCCCGGACCGGCTGGTGGTGCCGGGCGCCCGCGGCACGGGCGAGGTCGATCCGGCCCTGGCCGCCTGGGCGGCCGGGCGCGGGCTGCGGGTGGAGCTGCCGCACGCCGACCGCCGGCCGGGGGAGTCGGCCTTCGACCCCGTCCTGCGCGACCTCGCCGTGCACGCCGACCGGGCCACCGCCCGCACCACCGCCAAGTTCGCGGAGTATCCCGCGGCGCACCTCACGCTCACCGGGGCCGCCTGGCCCTGGCGCCCGACCGCCCTGCTCATCGCGCTCCTGGTGACGGTGGGCGGCGTGTGCGCACTGCTCATGCGGCGTTCCCGCCGGCCCGCCGGAGCCGCTCCGGGACGCCCGCCGGGGGCGCGTGATCTCCAACGTGCCTGATGTGTCCGGGCTTGCCGGGGAAAAAGTAATGATTAGCCTGGTCGTTGTGGGTAGCAGGATGGTCACGTCCACCCGATGAAGGAGCAAACCATGGCTCTCCCCACCCTTACCCCCGAGCAGCGCCAGGCCGCTCTCGCCAAGGCCGCCGAGACCCGTACGGCCCGGGCGAAGCTGCTGGCCGACGTCAGGTCCGGTGAGATCAGCCTGAAGGAGCTGCTCGACCGCGACGACGACATCGCCAAGCGCATCAAGGTGTCCCAGGCGCTGCGCGCCCTGCCGGGCGTGGGCAGCGTGAAGGCCGCGCAGCTGATGAAGCGGGCCGACGTCGACGAGGCCCGCCGCCTCGGCGGACTCGGCGCGCAGCAGCGCCGCAAGCTGATCGAGGCCGTCACCTCCAAGTGATCGGGCGCGCCGTCCGGCGAGGGCGGCGCGCTCGTCACCCCTCGTGGCCTCCCAGGTCCGCCAGCACCGCCCGCGCGGTGCGGCGGCCTGAGACCAGCGCGCCCTGGATCGAACCGGTGTCGCGATGGTCGCCGCAGACGTACCGGCCGAGGTCGAGCCGGACCGGGCGGCGCAGCGGCATCGGCGGCGGCATCGCGGGCAGCGCGGCCTCGATCGCGTAGGTCGCGATGTGCTCCCACGCGTCGGTGCCGCCGTAGATCTCCTCCAGGCGGGCCCGCACCCGCGGTTCGTCCGCGTCGGAGGCCATGCCCAGCACCGACGTCGCCACCAGCGCCCGGCCGTCGGCCGAGTAGTCGGGGGCGGCGTCGGTGAGCACCAGCGTGTCGGTGATCTGTCCCTCGGCGTCCACCACCTGGATGGGCTCCTTGAGCGGGGACTGCGGAGCCGCGTGGTAGAAGGTGGTGACCGATCGCATCTCGGGCACCGGCAGGCCGGGCAGCAGCCGGCCCGCGGTCCCCGGGTCGGTGGCCACGACCACCGCGTCCGCGGGTATCTCCGTACCGTCGGTGAGCAGGACCCCGTCGGAGGTCACGGCCTCGACGGGGGTCTCCAGGCGGATCGTGCCCTCCGGCAGCCGCCCGGCCAGCTGGGCGGGCGCCTGTCCCATGCCCAGGGCGGGCAGGCCGATCGTGCCGCGGGCGAAGGAACGCCAGAACAGGTGGAAGATCCGGCTGGAGGTCTCCAGCTCCCGTTCCAGGACGACGCCGGAGAAGAACGGGCGCAGCAACGTCTCGACCATCCGCTCGGAGATCCCCCAGCGCCTCAGCTCCTCGGCCGTGGTGCGCTCGGTGTCGTCCTTGAGCATCGATGCGGGGAAGGCCAGGTCGCGGCCCGTCATCACGGCCAGGGCCACCTTGTCGCCGATCGTGCCCACATCCGCCGTGACGCCGCTGAAGGAGTGCCGGGGGTGCTTCCAGGGGAGCATCACCCGCTCCGTCCTCCCCTCGCGGAAGACCAGCAGCCCGGAGTCGAAGGCCCGCACGTCCAGCGCCTCGAGGTCGAACACGCGCGCGGCCTCGGGATAGGCGGTGTTGAAGACCTGGAACCCGCGGTCCAGGCGGAAGCCGTCCACGATGTCGGTGCGCATCCGGCCGCCCACGCCGTCGGAGGACTCCAGCACCTGGACGGTGCGGCCCTCCGCGCCGAGCCGCAGAGCGCAGGCGAGGCCCGCCAGCCCCGCACCGACGACGATCACGTTTCCGGGCATGCCCGTTCCCCCCTGTCCGCCTGCCGGCCGGATGTTCGTCCGTCTTTCCCGTTCTCTTCCTTCGGACGGTGCGCCGGACCGGATTCACCGGTTCTCCTGACCGGCGGCGCTCGGGGCAAACCCGGGCGGTGAATATCCGGGTCCGGACCGGGTAACGGCCGATCATGGAAAACGATCGCCCCGATCCGCAGCACCGCAGGCCCGAAGGGGTGGACGAGGCCACCGTGGAGGCTCTGGGGAAGCTGTCGGAGGCCCTGGAGACGACCGAGCGGGCCCGCGGCCACCTGTACACCTTCCACCAGCTCACCGGGCACGCCGATCTGATGCTCGACGAGGCCGTCGAGCTGCTGCGCGCCGCCGGGCACGAGGAGCAGGCCGAGGCCGTGCGGACCGAGCTGATCGGGCGCAACGTGATCGCGGGCCGGTGGACCTTCCAGATCGTCGAGGACTACGACGACGGCTACCACCGCTGCTTCCTCGACCTGGAGGGGCGGATCAGGAACGAGCTGGCCGGCGGGCGGCGCCACCTGTACGAGGCGGAGATGAAGGAGCGCCGCCGTACGCGCGGCCGCCGGGGACACGAGGCCCTGCCCGCCGAGTGAGCGGCCGCGCTCGCGGAAGCGGGCGGCCGCCGGGGCATGACGACCGTCTCGCGGGGGAGGTGGGGGGCATGGACGAAGACGAGAACGCGTCGGCGCAGACGCCGGAGGAGACGCACGACCATCGGCCGGGGGAGGCGGGCGAGGAGCTTCCGCCCGCCCCGGACGGGCTCGAAGGGGAGACCCGCACGGTGGCGGCGAGGTCGGGAGCCGACACCTCCTTCCCCGAGCGGCCGGTCCCGGCCGATCCGGTGGAGGCCTCCCCCGAGGACCGGGAGGCCGGTCATGACGAGGGCCGGACCCCCGAGCCGGAGGTCGGCCCCGCGTCCTGAGGCTCACCGGGTGTACGGCGAGTCTCGGCCGTACGGGCGAGTCAGGGAGAGCCGGAGGCAGCAGGGGAGACGATGAAGGCCCGGGGAGACCCGGGCCTTCACGTATGGGCGGACGTTCACCGATCGGGGGACCGGTGAGCGGCCCGTGGGGCCGGTGACCGGCCTGCGGGCCGGTCACCGGGGAGGGCGACTACCGGCGCCAGGTCCGGACCCGGACCCAGTCGGAACGGCTGACGCTCTCGCGCAGCTCGTCGTCGCCCTCGAACACGGCGCGGAACTCGCCGCTCCTGAACGCGCGGGCCTTGGCGTAGAACCGGCCGCGGTGGTCGGTGTCGGCGGAGGTCACGTACTTCCAGGCGCTGGAGCCGCGGGAACGGAAGTAGATCTCCACCTCCTCGTCGTCCACGCCCTGCCAGCGCCAGTCCTCACGCACCTGCAGGCGGCCGGAGAAGTGGATCCAGCGGCCCTTGCGCACCGAGCCGGGCTCGGCGGAGAACCGGCTCAGGCGGGTCGGAGCCGCGCTCTGCTCGTGCTTGACGGAGAAGGTCACCTGGTCGGTCACCTTCTTGCCGTCCTTGTCGTAGGCCTCGGCGATGGCGAGCCAGCGGCCCTCGAAGTCCGACTTGTCGAAGTCGGCGGAGAAACGCCACAGGTCGCCCTGGTGGAAGAGCTTGGGCTCCTCCTCCGCCAGGGTGCGGGCCCGGTCGCTGTCCGGGCGGAGCCGGAGGTCGACCCGGGTGGCCTCGGTGGTGCGGACCTCGATGGTGACCTTGGTGTCGTCGCCGCCCTTGACGACGACGGGGTTGGGGGCCACATCGGTGATCTTGACGGTGAGCTCGGCACGCGTCGCGGAGGCCGTACCGGCACCGGCGGTCAGGAGCAGCGAGCTCCCGACCACCGCGGACAGAACGCCGACGGCGATTTTTCTGACCACAATCATTCCTCTCCCCGTTCGATGGAAGCGAGCTCGGGTGATCGCTTCCACACCCCTTAACGACGAGACTGGAGGGGAAGACGTTGCCTCAAATCACGAAAAATCCGGACTCAAGTTTCCGTAAGATCACGTTTCGGCCACAAGATCGCAGGTAGCCCTGCGATTCACGGGACGGGAGAAGTCAGAGGAACAGAATATAAATCTGTCCGATTTGCCGGGATTACGACTCCGGCCCTCCGGGGAAACCCGTTCGGTGATTGCCGCCCCGGGCGGATAGCGTGCCCCCATGAGCGCCACCATCGTCGCAAAGGACCTCGCCGCCGGACACGGCGACCGCGCCCTGTTCTCCGGGCTGGACCTCGTCGTCGCCCCCGGCGACGTCATCGGCCTGGTCGGCGTGAACGGAGCGGGCAAGTCCACCCTGATGCGGATCCTCGCCGGGCTGCTCCCCGCCGAGCACGGCGCCGTACGGCTCAGCCCGCCCACCGCGACGGTCGGCTATCTCCCCCAGGAGCGCGAGCGCCGGGCCGATGAGACGGTCGCCGCCTTCCTGGCCCGGCGGACCGGGGTGGCCGGCGCGCAGCACGCGCTGGACGCCGCCACCGAAGGGCTGGTCGAGGGCCGGCCCGGAGCCGACGACGACTACGCGGTGGCCCTGGAGCGGTGGCTGTCCCTGGGCGGCGCTGACCTGGAGGACCGGGCCGCCGAGGTCGTCGCCGACCTCGGCCTGGCGGTGGGCCTCGACCGCCCGATGACGGCCCTGTCGGGCGGGCAGGCCGCCCGCGCCGGCATGGCCTCCCTGCTGCTGAGCCGCTATGACGTCTTCCTACTCGACGAGCCCACCAACGACCTGGACCTGGACGGCCTGGAGCGGCTCGAACGCTTCGTCGCCGGCCTGCGCGCCGGGACGGTCCTGGTCAGCCACGATCGCGAGTTCCTGGCCAGGACGGCCAACCGGATCGTCGAGCTCGACCTGGCCCAGCAGCAGGTCCGCGCCTACGGCGGCGGCTACGAGGCCTACCTCGCCGAGCGCGAGGTCGCCCGGCGGCACGCCCGCGAGGAGTACGAGGAGTACGCCGAGACCGTCGCCGAGCTCAAGGGCCGCGCTTTGAAGCAGCGCAACTGGATGGAGAAGGGCGTCAAGAACGCCCGGCGCAAGATGCCCGACAACGACAAGATCGGCCGCAACGCCCGCGTCGAGACGACCGAGAAGCAGGCCGCCAAGGCCCGCCAGACGGAGAAGTTGATCGAGCGCCTGGAGGTGGTCGAGGAGCCCCGCAAGGAGTGGGAGCTGCGCATGGAGATCGCCGTGGCGCCCCGGGCCGGGGCGGTCGTGGCGACCCTGCGCGAGGCGGTCGTACGGCGCGGCGCCTTCACCCTCGGCCCGGTGGACCTCCAGGTCGGCTGGGCCGAGAGGGTGGCGATCACCGGCGCCAACGGCTCGGGCAAGACCACGCTGCTGGCCGCGCTCCTGGGCCGCCTGCCGCTGCAGGAGGGCCACGCCTCCCTGGGGCCCGGCGTGGTCGTCGGCGAGGTGGACCAGGCGCGCGGCCTGTTCCTGGGGGAGGAGTCCCTGCTGGACGCCTTCGCCTCCGCCGCGGGCGGCATGCTCCCGGCCGACGCCCGGACGCTCCTGGCCAAGTTCGGCCTGCGCGCGGCCCACGTGCTGCGCCCGGCCGCCACCCTGTCACCGGGCGAGCGCACCCGGGCCGCGCTCGCGCTGCTCCAGGCCAGGGGGGTGAACCTGCTCGTCCTCGACGAGCCGACCAACCACCTGGACCTGCCCGCGATCGAGCAGCTGGAGTCGGCGCTGGCCTCCTATCCGGGCACGCTGCTGCTGGTCACCCACGACCGCCGGATGCTGGAGGCGGTGCACACCACCCGCCACGTCCACGTCGACGCGGGCAAGGTCGCCGAGAGCTGACGCACCCGCCGCCCCGGGTGAGGGACGGCGGGTGCGGGAGGCGGGTGTGCGGGGAGCGGGGGTCAGCCCGCCAGCTTGCGGTAGAGCGCGTAGGCCCGGTCGCCGAGGTAGGGCGAGGAGTTCCAGGTCGTGACGCCGTTCTCGTCCCACCACTTCATGCTCTGGATGCCGACGAGATAGCCGATGCCGGTGGGGAAGGAGTAGTTGCTGACCCAGGGGCCGCCGCTCGAACCGCCGTTGAGCGTGCAGCGGGCGAAGCGGTGGTTGGCGATGCCGGCCTCGGGCACGGTGTCGAGCTCGGTGGTCTGCAGGCAGCTCACCACGCGCGAGCCGTTCCAGGGCAGCTCGGCGGGATAGCCGAAGATCCGCATGCTGACCGTGGCCGGCTGGTTCCACTTGATGCCCTGGGCGCCGACCACGTTCGCGATGTTCCTGCCGGCGAGCGGCCGGACGGTGATGAAGGAGTAGTCGAAGTCGGGGTCGAAGCCGCGGGCCCACTCCGGCTCGATGACCGCCCTGCTGACCGTCCAGGTCCCGAAGGGCTTGTTGTGCTTGCCCTTGACGTAGGAGTACGCGGGGATGAAGATCCAGTTCTTGGACCACCCGCCCACGTCGTACACGCAGTGCGCGGCGGTGGCCAGCATGTTGCGGCCCCGCGAGTTCACGACGCTCGCCGAGCACACGTAGTTCTGGCCGCCCTGGGTGAAGAAGACCTTGCCGACGTTGCGGGGCTGGCCCGACCCCTTGATCGGCAGCGCCGGGACGGTCCTGGCCAGCGCGGTGGGGGCGCCGGCCTTGCGGAGGGACTGGACCGGGCGCTCGGACCGCCGGGTGATCGGGCGGGCCGCGCTCATGCGCGAGGGGGTCCAGTAGCCGGTGATGTCGTTGGAGGGGGTGTCCTGCGACACGGTGTGGCTGATGGGTTCCGGGGTGCGCGGGGCCGCGGCGGCGGGCGCGGGCGTGGACGCGGGAGCGATCAGGGCCAGGGCGAGAGCCAGGGGCAGCATGCGTTTCCTCGGTCAAGGGTCTCTAAAACAGACATAAAGCTATAAACAACCCAGGAGTGCATATAACGTCAGAGCGATGATCTACCAAACGGACATCGAGCTGAGATCTGGCCTGGACGGCCCCGGCTTGACCTCAAGCGCACTTGAGGTTGCAAAGTGACGGGCGGACCGCCGTACCGCGCCAGGAGAACGCCATGCTCGACGTCGCCGTCATCACCGCCACCAGCCCCGAGGGTCGTTCCGGGGCGAACGTGAGCCGGTGGTTCCTCGGTCGGGCGGGACGGCGCGAGGACCTGCGCCTGGACCTCGTCGACCTCAACCGGATCCCGCTGCCGCCCTTCCACCCCGGGCGCCCGCCCTCGGGGACCGACGGGGCCACCCGCGCCCTGGCCGCCCGCGTCGGCGCCGCCGACGCCTTCGTGGTGATCACCCCGGAGTACAACCACGCCTATCCGGCCGTGCTGAAGCTGGCCGTCGACGCCGTCCGCGAGGAGTGGGCCGCCAAGGCGGTGGGGTTCGTCTCGTACGGCGGGCAGTCCGGGGGCCTGCGCGCCGTGGAACAGCTCCGGCTCGTCTTCGCCGAGCTGCACGTGGTCTCGGTGCGCGACACCGTGAGCTTCCACCGGGTGGAGAGGCAGTTCGACGAGGCGGGCGAGCCGGTCGACCCCGCCGGCGTCGACGGCGCGGCCAAGGTGCTGCTCGACCAGCTGATCTGGTGGGGGACCGCGCTGCGGGAGGCCCGCGCCGCGCGGCCGTACACCGTCTGAGCGACCGTGACCGCGTCACGGGGAGGGGCCGTGTGCTCACGGGGAGGGCCGGGGCGTGGAGAAAAACGCGACAGGGGAGGATATAGCGCAGATCTATCCTGATTTGGGGGATTTGTGGTCGGCGCTCTCGATCATCGCTACCGGGGTGAGCACCCCGTCCGTACACTCGCCTACCTCTTCGCGGAGGAACGCCTCAAGCTCCTCGTGGCGGTCTTCGCCTTCATCGTCAAGCACAGCCCCATCTGGGTCCTGCCGTTCGTCACCGCCAACATCATCGACGTGGTGCAGAGCCGCCAGGGCATCGTGGTCCTGTGGGTCAACACGGCGGTGCTGCTGGCCCTGCTCCTGCTGAACTATCCCCTCCACCTGCTCTACGTCCGCTGCCTGCACGGCGCCATCCGGCGGGTCGGCACGGCCCTGCGCTCGGCGCTCTGCCGCCGCATGCAGCACCTGTCCATCGGCTACCACTCCCGGGTCAGCGCCGCCGTACTGCAGACCAAGGTCGTCCGCGACGTCGAGAACATCGAGCAGACCACCCAGCAGACGAGCGACATGGGACTGTCGGCGCTGACCACGCTGGCCGGCGGCCTGGTGATGGTCGCCTTCCGGGTGCCCGTGGCGATCCCGGTCTTCCTGGTGGTCGTGCCCGCCGCCGCGTACCTCGTCATCAGGCTCCGCACCCGCATGCGCGAGGACAACGAGAGCTTCCGCCGCGAGGTCGAGAAGATGTCCGCCCGGGTCAGCGAGATGACCACGCTGATCCCCATCACCCGGGCGCACGGCCTGGAGCGCGACGCGCTGCACCGGGTGGACGGCACCCTGACCAGCGTGCTGCGCAAGGGGCTCCGGCTCGACCTGCTCAACGGCAGCTTCGGCGCGCTGGCCTGGATCCTGCTCAACGCGCTCGGCGCCGCGGTCCTGGCCGGCTCGGCGCTCGTGGCCTACTACCAGGTGATCCCGGTCAACGTCGGGGACGTGGTCATGCTGAGCACCTTCTTCCCGATCCTCACCTCGGCGGTGACCTCGCTGCTCAGCCTGACCCCGGTGGTCAACAAGGGGCTGGCCTCGGTGCGCTCGGTCGGCGAGGTGCTCCAGGCGCCCGACCTGGAGCACAACGCGGGCAAGACCGAGGTGACGTCCGTGCGCGGGGAGGTGGAGTTCCGCGACGTCGTGTTCGGCTACGGCGAGCCGGGACAGGCTCCGGCGGTGAAGGACTTCACGCTGAAGGTGGCCTCCGGGGAGACGATCGCCCTGGTCGGCCCGTCGGGGGCGGGCAAGTCGACGGTGCTCGGGCTGGTCATCGGCTTCCTGCGGCCCACCTCGGGCGCGATCCTGCTCGACGGCCAGGACATGGAGACGCTGGACCTGCGCACCTACCGCAGGTTCCTGTCGATCGTGCCCCAGGAGTCCATCCTGTTCGAGGGCAGCATCCGGGAGAACGTCACCTACGGCCTGAAGGACGTCTGCGAGGAGCGGGTACGGCGGGCGCTGGAGGACGCCAACGCGATGGAGTTCATCGACCGGCTGCCCGACGGGCTCGACACGGTCGTCGGCGAGCGGGGCGCCCGCCTGTCCGGCGGCCAGCGGCAGCGCCTGGCCATCGCCCGCGCGCTGATCCGCGACCCGCGCGTGCTGATCCTGGACGAGGCGACCTCCGCGCTGGACACCCGGTCCGAGGCCCTGATCCAGCAGGCGCTGGCCCGCCTGGTGGCCGGGCGCACGGTCTTCGTGGTCGCCCACCGGCTCTCCACCATCCGCGGCGCCGACCGCATCGTGGTGATGCGGGACGGCGGGATCGAGGAGGTGGGCGGCCACGATGAGCTGATGCGCGTGCGCGGCTTCTACGCCGGGCTTCAGGGCGCGCAGCTCGCTTGATAATTGTCCCCTTTGTTCCGGGGTAGGGGGTCGTGAAGGAGGACACCATGCGAGCACTGGGAATCGACATCGGAGGATCGGGGATCAAGGGCGCCCCGGTGGATCTGGAGAAGGGTGAGCTGGCCGAGGAACGGCTGCGGATTCCCACCCCTTCCCCCGCCACGCCCGAAGCGGTCGCCGAGGTGGTGGGCCGGATCGTGGAGCACTTCTCATGGGAGGGCCCGGTCGGGGTCACCTTCCCCGGAGTGGTGCTGGACGGCATCACCATGACGGCGGCCAACATGAACCAGGGCTGGGTGGGGGTGGACGCGCGCGGCCTGTTCTCCGAGGCCACGGGCCGGCCCGTCGTGGTGCTCAACGACGCCGACGCGGCCGGACTCGCCGAGGTGGCCGCCGGGGCCGGCAAGGGCGAGGCCGGGGTGGTGCTGATGCTGACCTTCGGCACCGGGATCGGGAGCGCCCTGTTCGTCGACGGCCGCCTGGTGCCCAACACCGAGCTCGGCCACCTGGAGCTGCGCGGCAAGGACGCCGAGAGGCGCGCCTCCGACGCCGCGCGCGAGCACCACGACCTGAGCTGGGAGGAGTGGGCCGAGCGGGTCGAGGAGTATCTCCGCCACGTCGAGATGCTGTTCTCCCCCTCGCTGATCATCATCGGCGGCGGGGTCAGCAAGAAGGCCGACAAGTTCCTGCCCCGGATCAGCGTCCGCACCCGGATCGTCCCGGCGACCCTGCGCAACGAGGCCGGGATCGTCGGGGCGGCGATGGCCGCCGCGGACCTGTAGGCCGCCGGACGGGATCCGCCGTCTCCGCTGTGAAGTTGTGCGGCATATGCCGGAAAGGCCGCCAAAGCTTTGACCCGGCTTTGCGGGACACGCTCTCTGGCCTGGGTAAATAGCGGAAACCAGCAAGATCCGATCGGGTGAGGGCGGGGACGGCGCTATGGGGCTGACGGGTGTTCCGGGACGGTGGGCCGTGGTGGCCGGACTGACGACCGCCATGGTGGCCACGGCGTCGCCGTCCGCCGGGGCGGCCGACGACGTGACGGTCTCGCCGTCCCGGGTCGAGGCCGGGGGGACCGCCGAGGTCACGGCCCAGGACTGCGGCGAGCCCGCGGTGGCCACCTCCGACGCGTTCCAGGCCGACGCGCAGCTCACCGGGGGCGCCGCGGGCAACCCGGCGGGGACGGCCCAGGTGGCCGGGGACGCCGAACTCGGCCGGCACGTCGTCGAGGTCTCCTGCGGGGGCAGCGACGTCACCCTCTACGGGACCTTCGAGATCGTCGCCGCGCAGGGCCCCGACACCGGAGGCGGAGGCCTCGCCCTGGCCGGGGGAGCACAGGATCCCGGGGCGCCGTACGCGGACGGGGCCCCGGTGATGATCGGGGGAGCCGCCGGAGTCATCGCCGCCCTCAGCGCGGCCGGCGGGTTCGCCCTGGCGCGGCGCCGCCGGGCGGCCAGGCGTGACTGACGGCCGGACGGCCGTCCGGCACGGGGAGGCGGCCGGCCGCCGGGCGGGCTCCGGGCGCGGTGTCCCGGTGCTGAGGATGCTGGCGGCTCTGGTGGCGGTGGTCCCGTTGGTCGCGGGGTGCAGGCTGGAGACGGGTGAGGAGGCCGACCCGGTGATGGCCGGGTCCCTGCCGATCGCGGCTCCCACGCAGCCGAAGGCGCGGGCGGCGGGCACGTCCGCGGGGAGGAAGAAGGCGGCCTGGCCGGCCCCGCTGGCCGGATGGCCCGGTCCGGCGCGACCGCTGGCGGTCGTGGTGCCGCGGGCCGGGGTGAACGCCGCCGTCACCGAGATCGGCTCCACCTCCGGCGGCGTCCTGCAGGCGCCGCCGCTCTCGCAGGCCGAGCTGGCGGGCTGGGACCGGTACGGCCCCGCGCCGGGCGACCCGGGACCGGCGGTCATCGTCGGGCACCTCGACACCAGGACCGGGCCCGCGGTGTTCGCCCGGCTGCCGAAGGTGGTGCGGGGCGACGCCGTGGCCGTGATCCGCGAGGACGGGACGGTCGTGGTCTTCCGGGTGACCGCCACCGAGCGGGCCCGCAAGACCGCCTTCCCGGTCGGCAAGGTCTACCGGGTCCGGCCGCACCCGACGATCAGGCTGGTGACCTGCGGAGGCCGCTACGACCACGACCGCGACTCCTACGAGGACAACCTGATCGTCTACGGCGACTTCGCCGCCTGGTACCGGCTGTCGGACTTCCCCCGCGGCTGACTCCCCCCGCGGTTGACGTCCCCCTCTCCGCGTCCGCTCTTCCCCGCGTCCGCCCTTCCCCGCGTCCGCCCTTCCCCGCGCCCGCTCTCCCGCCCCGCGCCCGCCGGCGACGGCCGCGCCGGGTGGACAGGCCGCGGCGTGCCGGGATATCACGGTGATCGGAGTGACACGACACCGCCGCGTCTCCCCGGTGCCGCGGTTCCAGGACGGGCGAGCATGAGCATCCGCGAGATTTCGACCACCGACTATCACACCGCGGGCGAGCCGTTCCGGATCGTCAGCGATCCGCCGGTCGCCATCGAGGGCGAGACGGTGGCGGACAAGCGCATGTTCGCGATCGGCGACCCGCACGTCGACGGGCTCCGCCGGCTGCTGTGCTTCGAGCCGCGCGGCCACGCGGACATGTACGGCGGGTTCCTCACCGCGCCCGACGACGACGGCGCGCACCTGGGCGTCCTGTTCTGGCACAAGGACGGCTTCTCCACGGCGTGCGGCCACGGGACCATCGCGCTGGGCGTGTGGGCCGTGCACAGCGGCCTCGTGGAGCCCGACCCGTCGGGGGTCACGGAGGTGCGCGTCGACGTGCCCTCCGGACGGGTGACCGCGCGGGTGCACACCAGCGGGCGGCGGGTCGTCGAGGTGGATTTCGTCAGCGTTCCCAGCTACCGCCTGCACGAGAAGGTCGAGGTGCCGACCTCGCGCGGCGAGGTCGTCGTCGACGTCGCCTTCGGCGGCGCGACGTACGCGCATCTGGACGCGTCGGGCATCGGTCTCGCGGTCGTCCCGGAGAACTACACCGAGCTGATCGCCGTCGGCCGGGAGGTCAAGCGGCTGCTCGACGGCACGCCGTACGCCGCGCACCCCCTCGACGACCGGCTCGGCGGCGTCTACGGCACCATCCTGTTCGAGGATCTCGGCACCGACGAGGCGGGGAACGTCCACCAGCGCAACGTCACCGTCTTCGCCGACGGCGAGGTCGACCGCTCGCCCTGCGGCTCGGGCACCTGCTCGCGGGTGGCCGTCCTGGCCGCGGACGGCGTGCTCCGGCCCGGGCGGCGGCTCGTCCACGACTCCATCGTGGGCACCCGCTTCCACGCGCGGGTCGCGGGCGAGCTGCCGGTCGCCGGTCGCCGGGCCTTCGTCCCGGAGGTCACCGGCATGGCGTTCCGGACCGGCCGGCACACCTTCGAGATCGACTCCGACGACCCCCTCGGGGAAGGATTCGTGCTGCGGTGACCCACGCGCCCCCGCCGTACCTCGGCCCCGAGCAGATCACCGCCCTGCTGTCACCGCGCGAGGCGGTCGAGGCCGTCGAGGCGGCGTTGCGGGACGGGTTCGACCCCGCCGGCGATCCCGCGCGGAGCCGGGTAGACGTCCGTCACGGGCAGTTCCTCATCATGCCCAGCGAGATCGCCGGCGGTGCCGGGGTGAAGATCGCCACTGTCGCCCCGCGCAACGGCGATGTCGGCCTGCCGCGCATCCAGGGCCTGTACGTGCTCTTCGACGCCGTGACCCTCACGCCCAGGGCCCTGCTCGACGCCTCCGCGCTGACCGCGTTGCGCACCCCCGCCGTCTCGGTCGCGGCCGTCAGGCCCGCGCTGACGCGGGCGGCCGGGCCCGTGAGCGTCGTCGTCTTCGGCACCGGCCCCCAGGGCACGGGGCACGTCGGCACGCTGAGGTCGGTGCTGCGCGGAAGCCGGGAGATCGCGGGGGTGACGTACGTCGCGCGGCGTCCCGAGGCGTACGCCCGGCTCCGGCAGGACGGCGTCGCGCTCGTGGGGTCCGGCGGAGGCGAGGCCGCCGACGCGCTCCGCCGCGCGGACGTGGTGGTGTGCGCCACCAGCTCCCGCGTGCCCGTCTTCGACTCGGCGCTGGTGCGCGACGACGCGGTCGTGATCGCCGTGGGCTCCCACGAGCCGGACGCCCGGGAGGTCGACGCGGCCCTGTTCCGGCGTGCGCGGGTCGTCGTCGAGGACGCCGGTACGGCGCTGCGCGAATGCGGCGACGTCGTGATGGCCGTCGAAGAGGGCGCGATCACCCCGGAATGCCTGATCACCATGCGTTCGGCCGTCTGCGGCGGTGTGGAGCTCGCCGCGGACATGCCCGTCCTGTTCAAGAGCGCGGGCATGTCCTGGGAGGACCTCGCCGTCGCCGGGGCGATCGTCTCCCGGCTGGAGGACAACCCCTGAGTTCCCGGCGGTCTCCGTGTCCCGGCAGGGCCGGGAACCGCGGACGTCCCTTCGGGCGTTGACGTATAACCCCTATTGGGGTTATCTAAGGGGGCATAAGGATGTGCGGCATTCCCGGAGGTGCGACATGCCGAAGATCAACGTCTATCTGCCCGACGACCTGGCCGAGGCGGTGAAGGAGGCCGGGGTGCCGGTGTCGGCGATCTGCCAGCGGGCTCTGGAGCAGGCGGTGCGCCGGGTGACGGCCATCCGCCGCGCGGCCCTGTCCGACCTCGACGCGGCGGAGCCGACCGGAGCGCTGGCGCACTTCACGGGCCGGGCGCGCACGGTCCTGAAGCTCGCGGTGGAGCGGGCCCGGACGGACGGCGCGCCGGAGGTCGGCACCGGGCACCTGCTCGGCGGCATGCTGGCCGAGGGGAGCAACCTGGCCCTGCACGTCCTTCGCGCCGTGGAGATCGACCCGGCCCAGCTCGACCGCGAACTCGCCCGGCAGGCGTCCGAGCCCTCCGGCGGCGCCTCGGGCGAGGAGGCCTCCGCGGAGGGTGCGGCTCCCCCCGGCCGGACGGAGGCCGCAGAACGGGCGGACTCCGAGGAGCGTACGGCTCCCTCCGGGCAGGCGGGCTCCCCGGGGCAGGCGGGTCCGGGGGTGGCCGATCCGCGGCGTTTCAGCGGGGCCGCGGTCAACGCCCTGGAGCTGACCGTCACCGAGGCGACCTCCATGGGGCACAACTACATCGGCTGCGAGCACCTGCTCCTGGGCCTGGTCGCCGAGCCGGAGGGGACCGCGGGCCGGGTCCTGCGCGCGCTGGGCGCCGACTCCCGGCAGACCCGCAGGGCCGTCGCGGCGGCCCTGGCCGGCTATGTGCACCTGCGTGCCCAGACCCGGCAGGCCGCACCGCCTCAGCAGGCCGCACCGCCTCAGCAGGCCGCCCCGCAGGGCGACCCCGCCGCGATGCTGGCCGCGGTGGTCCGCCGGGAGCTGCAGCCCCTCACCCGCAGGATCGAGCGCCTGGAGGAGCGCGCCGGCGTGGCGGGCGAGGAATGAGCGGCGGGGGCGGTGCCGCCGTGAAGGTGCGGGACCCGGAGCCCGCGGGATCCGCACCGGGGGCGTCGGGACGGGCCGGCGCGGGAGGGCGCGGGCCGGAGGGCCCCGGGTGGGCGGGCTCAGGGGGACACGGACCGGATTCCGGGGGCGGGCCGGGGGGATCCGGGAGGGGTCCGCACGGGGTGGTGATCATGACGGTCCGGCTGGCCGTCGTGGTCGTGATCATGGTCGCGACGGTGATCGGAGTGATCTGGTGAAGCGCGTGCTGATGCTGGCGACCGGGGACGTCATGTCCTACTCGCGGGGTCCCGGCCGTCCGGGCGTCGCGACCGGGGCCGAGCTCCTGGAGACCATCCCCGACGGGGCGCTGCCCGCCGACGTGACGGTCGAGGACGTGATGACGGGGCCCAGCTGGGACATGACGCCCTCGACCATGCTGCAGCTGGCCCGCCGGGCCCGGTCGGCCATCCTGGACGACGGGTTCGACGGCGTGGTGATCACCCACGGCACCGACGTCCTGGAGGAGACCGCGTTCCTGGCGGACCTGATGGCGGGTGAGGCGGCCTCCCGGGGCGGCATCGTCCTGACCGGGGCCGTGCGCTGCCTGGACGAGCTGTCCAGCGACGGGCCGCGCAACCTGGCCTCCGCCGTCACGGCCGCCGCCCATCCCGCGCTGCGCGGGGCCGGCGCCGTCGCCTGCCTCAACGACGAGTTGCACGCCGCGCGCTGGGTCACCCACGTCGACGCCGTGAGCCTGGCGGCCTTCTCCTCGGCGCCCCACCCGGTGCTCGGGCACGTGGCCGGGGGAAGGGCCGTCATCGAGACCGCCCCGCCCCCCAGGCCGCCCCACGTCACGGGTGAGCCGGAGACCGACGTCGCCCTGATCAAGACCTATCCCGACATCGATCCGGTCCTGCTCACCGCGATCGTGGACGCGGGGGCCCGGGGCATCGTCCTGGAGGGCACCGGCGCCGGCAACGTGCCCGTCGGGCTGCTGACCGCCATCGACGAGCTCACCGACTGGGGCGTCCCCGTCGTGGTCGCCTCGCGCTGCCGTACCGCGCCGGCCCCTCTCGGGGAGCTGGAGTTCGGCCTGGGCCTGGCCGCCAAGGTCGGCGCGATCGGGGCCCGGGGCCTGGCCCCGGCCAAGGCACGCGTCGCCCTCATGGTCGCCCTCGGATCCGGCGGTCCGAAGGCCGTACGCGAGTGGTTCGACAGGTTGTGAGAGTACGGCCCGCCGTCCCGTGAAGCGGCGCCGCGGGGCCCGCTCCGGCGGGCCCCCGGAGATGTGGTAGGGGCGGTTGTCTGAAACTTTCATCGGGTCGCGGAGGCGTTCGCTCAGGTCAGGGGTGAGAAAGTCCTCACAACGGGTTCGCCGGGAGGCGGGACGCTGTACACCTGCCGGAAACATCCGGACTATGGGAGCGCTCCCACCCCTCGTCTGGAGATGACATCCATGAGAGCTCATCCGCGCCGCCATGTCTGGCGGAACCGGGCTGCGACGACGGCGGCCGTCCTGGTGGCCGCCGCCGGCCTCGCCACCGGTCAGGCGGCCACGGCCCACGCGGCCGTCGCCTGCGACGTCGCCTACTCCACCAACGACTGGCAGGGCGGCTTCACCGCCAACGTGACCATCAAGAACCTCGGCGACGCGCTCAACGGCTGGACCCTCGGCTTCACCTTCACCGGCGGCCAGAAACTCCAGCAGGGCTGGTCGGCGACCTGGGCCCAGGACAGCGCGAACAAGGTCACCGCGAAGAGCCTCGACTGGAACGCCAGGCTCGCCACCGGCGCCTCCACGAGCATCGGCTTCAACGGTTCGTGGTCGGGCTCGAACCCCAAGCCCACCGACTTCACCGTCAACGGCGTCTCCTGCGGCGGCCAGCCGCCGGTCAACCAGGCTCCCACCGTCAGCCTGACCAGCCCGGCCGGCGGCTCCTCGCACGCCACGGGCGCGGCCGTACCGCTGGCCGCGACGGCCTCCGACGACGGCGCCGTCAGCAAGGTCGAGTTCTACGTCGACGGCAACCTGGTGAACACCGACACCAGCGCCCCCTACTCCTACTCCGCCACGGGGCTGGCCGCCGGATCCCACACCGCCAAGGCCAAGGCCTACGACAACGGCACCCCGGTCCTGAGCAAGGAGAGCGCCGAGGTCCCCTTCACCGTGGGCGGCGGCACCGGCACCCCCTCGGTGGTCGCCTCCGCCACCTCGGTCAGCGTCCCCGAGGGCGGCAGCAAGACCGTGGGCTTCAAGCTCAGCCAGGCGCCGTCGGGCGACGTCACGGTCAACCTGAGCAAGACCGGTGACTCGAACATCACCATCACGCCCTCCACGCTGACCTTCACCACCGCCAACTGGAACACGGCGCAGAACGTGACGGTCTCCGCCTCCGAGGACACCGACGAGACCGACGGCACCGCCACCATCTCGGCCGCCGCCTCCGGGCACACCGGCGTCTCGGTCACCGCGACCGAGGAGGACAACGACGGTGACACGCCGCCGGTCGGCGAGCACGTCGACAACCCCTACGACGGGGCCACCGGCTACGTGAACCCGAACTGGTCGGCCAAGGCCGCCGCCGAGCCGGGCGGCGCCGCGGTGGCGAACACCTCCACCGGCGTGTGGCTGGACCGCATCGCCGCCATCGAGGGTTCCTCCTCCGCCATGGGCCTGCGCGCCCACCTGGAGGAGGCGCTGAAGCAGGACGCCGCCAACGGCAGCAAGCCGCTGACGATCCAGTTCGTCATCTACAACCTGCCCAACCGCGACTGCTCGGCCCTGGCCTCCAACGGTGAGCTGCTCATCTCGCAGAACGGCCTGAACCGCTACAAGAACGAGTACATCGACCCGATCGCCGACATCCTGGACGACCCCAAGTACGCGGCGCTGCGCATCGTGACGATCATCGAGATCGACTCGCTGCCGAACCTGGTCACCAACCTCAACGTGGCCAAGTGCCAGGAGGCCAAGGACAGCGGCGCCTACGTCAACGGCATCCGCTACGCCCTGGACAAGCTGCACGCCATCTCGAACGTCTACACCTACATCGACGCCGCCCACCACGGCTGGATCGGCTGGGACACGAACTTCGGCCCGTCCGCCGAGCTGTTCGCCACCACCGTCTCCGGCACCGCCAAGGGCTTCGAGAGCGTCGACGGCTTCATCACCAACACCGCCAACTACTCGGCGCTGCGGGAGCCGCACTTCACCATCAACACCACCGTCAACGGCCAGACGGTCCGCCAGTCCGACTGGGTCGACTGGAACTTCTACGTCGACGAGCTCACCTTCGCCCAGGCCTTCCGTCAGGAGCTGATCCGGCGGGGCTTCAAGTCGAACATCGGCATGCTGATCGACACCTCCCGCAACGGCTGGGGCGGCACCGCCCGCCCGGCGGCGCCCAGCACCTCCACCAACGTGAACACCTTCGTCGACCAGTCCCGGGTCGACCGTCGCATCCACGCCGGCAACTGGTGCAACCAGAGCGGCGCGGGTCTCGGCGAGCGGCCGCAGGCCAACCCGGCTGCGGGTCTGGACGCCTACGTCTGGATCAAGCCTCCGGGCGAGTCGGACGGCTCCAGCAAGCTCATCCCGAACGACGAGGGCAAGGGCTTCGACCGGATGTGCGACCCGACCTACGAGGGCAACGAGCGCAACGGCAACAGCATGAGCGGCGCCCTTCCGGACGCCCCGATCTCCGGGCAGTGGTTCTCCGCGCAGTTCCGCGAGCTGCTGAAGAACGCCTACCCGCCCGTCCAGTAATCCCACCGGCCGGGACCCGCGGGTCCCGGCCCCGCACACCCGGCCCCGCCGCCCTCCGTCGAGAGGGGCGGCGGGGCCGTACCAATATTGGGATGCGGTCCACCGGCGAGTCGGGCACCATGGGCGGTCGGCTCCTGACTTGCGGGCCGAAAGTATCCTGGTTGCAGTATGGGAACACCTTCGTTGACATCTCCGCTCGCCGATCTCCACACCCGTCTCCCCGAGCTGACGCTCCGCGACCAGCGACGGCTGGGACGGCGGCTCGACGGCGCCCGGAAGGTGCGGAACCGCTCCGCGCAGCAGAAGATCGCCGAGGAGATCGGCGCCGACATCGAGCGGGCCGAGCGGCGGATCGCCGAGCGCCGCGCGGCCGTGCCTACGGTGACCTATCCGGAGGCGCTGCCGGTCAGCCAGCGCAGGGACGACATCCTGGAGGCCATCCGCGACCACCAGGTGGTGATCGTCGCCGGTGAGACGGGCTCGGGCAAGACCACCCAGCTGCCGAAGATCTGCCTGGAGCTGGGCCGGGGGGTCAAGGGGCTGATCGGGCACACCCAGCCCCGCCGGATCGCGGCCAGGACCGTGGCCGAGCGCGTGGCCGAGGAGCTCGACACCCCGCTCGGCGACGCGGTGGGCTACAAGGTGCGCTTCACCGACCAGGCGAGCGACAGCACCCTCGTCAAGGTCATGACGGACGGCATCCTCCTGGCCGAACTGCAGAGCGACCGCGACCTCGCCCAGTACGACACGCTGATCATCGATGAGGCGCACGAGCGCAGCCTCAACATCGACTTCATCCTCGGCTATCTCAAGCAGCTCCTGCCCCGCCGCCCCGACCTGAAGTTGATCATCACCTCGGCGACCATCGACCCGGAGCGCTTCTCCCGGCACTTCGGAGAGGCCCCGATCGTGGAGGTCTCCGGCCGGACCTACCCCGTCGAGGTGCGCTACCGGCCGGTCGGCGAGGACGACGACCAGATCCAGGCCATCGGCGACGCGGTCGACGAGCTGTGCCTGGAGGGGCCCGGCGACATCCTGGTCTTCCTCAGCGGCGAGCGGGAGATCCGCGACACCGCCGACGCGCTGGCCAAACGCAAGGACGTCGAGGTCCTGCCGCTGTACGCCCGGCTGTCGGCCGCCGAGCAGCACAAGGTCTTCCAGCCGCACCGGGGCCGCCGCGTCGTGCTGGCCACCAACGTGGCCGAGACCTCGCTGACCGTGCCGGGCATCAAATACGTGGTCGACCCCGGCTTCGCCCGCATCTCCCGCTACAGCCACCGCACCAAGGTCCAGCGCCTGCCGATCGAGGCCATCTCGCAGGCCTCGGCCAACCAGCGCAAGGGCCGCTGCGGCCGCGTCTCCGAGGGCGTGTGCATCCGGCTCTACGAGGAGGAGGACTTCCTCGCCCGGCCGGAGTTCACCGATCCGGAGATCCTGCGCACCAACCTCGCCTCGGTCATCCTGCAGATGACCTCCATCGGCCTGGGCGACATCGCCGCCTTCCCGTTCGTCGAGCCGCCGGACCAGCGCCAGGTCAAGGACGGCATGGACCTGCTGCGCGAGCTGGGCGCCTTCGACGAGGCCAGGCGCATCACCCCGCTGGGCCGCAAGCTCGCCGGGCTCCCGGTGGACCCGCGCCTGGCCCGGATGGTGCTGGAGGCCGACCACAACGGCTGCGTGCGCGAGGTCATGGTCATCGCCGCCGCCCTGTCCATCCAGGACCCGCGCGAGCGCCCGGCCGACAAGCAGCAGGCCGCCGACGAGATGCACCGGCGCTTCGCCGACAAGGAGTCGGACTTCGTCTCCTACCTGAACCTGTGGAACTATCTGCAGGAGCAGCAGAAGGAGCTGTCCTCCAGCGCCTTCCGCCGGTTGTGCAAGGCCGAGTTCCTCAACTACCTGCGCGTACGCGAGTGGCAGGACGTCTACAGCCAGCTGCGGCAGATGTCGAAGTCCCTGGGCGTCACGCTCAACAGCACCCCCGGCGACGAGCAGAAGATCCACGTCTCCCTGCTGTCCGGCCTGCTGTCGCACCTCGGCGTCAAGGACATCGACAAGAAGGGCCCTCAGGAGGGGCAGCGCCGTCCGATCACCGAGCCGCGCCGGCCGTTCACGGAGTATGTCGGCGCCCGCAACGCCCGCTTCGCCATCTTCCCCGGCTCCGCGCTGGCCAGGAAGCAGCCGCTGTGGGTGATGTCGGCCGAGCTGGTGGAGACCTCCCGGCTCTGGGCCCGGGTCAACGCCAAGATCGAGCCCGAGTGGGTCGAGCCGCTGGCCCAGCACCTGATCAAGCGCACCTACTCCGAGCCGCACTGGGAGAAGAAACAGGCCTCCGTCGTGGCCTACGAGAAGGTCACCCTGTACGGCGTGCCGATCGTGGCCCAGCGCAAGGTCAACTACGGCCGCATCGACCCGGAGACGAGCCGCGAGCTGTTCATCCGGCACGCCCTGGTCGAGGGCGACTGGGAGACCCACCACGCCTTCTTCAAGGAGAACCGCAAGCTCCTGGAGGAGGTCGAGGAGCTGGAGGAGCGCGCCCGCCGCCGCGACATCCTCGTCGACGACGAGACGCTGTTCGACTTCTACGACCAGCGCGTCGGCCAGGACGTCGTCTCCGGGCGCCACTTCGACTCCTGGTGGAAGAAGGCCAAGCAGGCCGACCCCGACCTGCTCAGCTTCGAGAAGTCGATGCTCATCAGCGAGACGGCCGGGGACGTCAGCCAGCGCGACTACCCCGACGTCTGGAGGCAGGGCGGGCTGCGCTTCCCGCTGACCTACCAGTTCGAGCCCGGCGCCGACGCCGACGGCGTCACCGCGCACATCCCGCTCTCGCTGCTCAACCAGGTCAACGTCGAGGGCTTCGACTGGCAGATCCCGGGCCTGCGCGAGGAACTGCTCACCGCGCTGATCCGCTCCCTGCCCAAGAACATCCGGCGCAACTTCGTGCCCGCCCCCAACTACGCCAAGCAGGTGCTCCAGCGGGCCAAGCCCACCCAGGAGCCGCTGCTGGCCGTACTGGAGCGGGAACTGCTGAACCTCACCGGCATCCAGATCCCCCGCGAGGCCTGGCAGCTCGACAACGTCCCCGACCACCTGAAGATCACCTTCCGGGTGATCGACGGACGCAAGCACAAGCTCGCCGAGAGCAAGGACCTGGCCGAGCTCAAGCGGCGCCTGGCCCCCAAGCTCCGCCAGACCCTCTCCAAGGCCGCAGGAATGGAGCAGTCGGGCCTGACCAGCTGGAGCCTGGGAGAGCTGCCCAAGACCTTCGAGCAGCGCAAGATGAAGGCCTACCCGGCGCTGGCCGACGAGGGCTCCAGCGTGGCCGTGCGCATGTTCGAGACCGAGGCCGAACAGCGCCGCGCCATGTGGGAGGGCACCCGCAGGCTGCTGCTGCTCAACACCACCTCCCCGGCCAAGTGGGTCCTGGGCCGCCTGGACAATCAGGCCAAGCTGACCCTCAGCCGCAGCCCGCACGCGGGCGCCGCCGCGCTGTTCGACGACTGCATCGCCTGCGCCGCCGACAAGCTCATGGCAGAGTACGGCGGGCCGGTCTGGGACGAGTCGGCCTTCACCACCCTGCACGACAAGGTCCGCGCCGAGCTGTTCGACACCACCGCCGAGGTCGTCGACCGGGTCAGGGCCATCCTGGCGGTCTGGCACACTCTGAGCACCCGCCTGGGCGAGGCGCGCTCCAACCCTGCGGTGGAGGACGTCCGCGACCAGGTCGCCAACCTGGTCTATCCCGGGTTCGTCACCGCCACGGGCCACAAGCGCCTGCCCGACCTGCTGCGCTATCTGAAGGCGGCCGAGCGCCGGCTGGACAAGCTCCCCGACGACCCGTACCGCGACGAGGAGCGCATGCACAAGGTCCACGACGTCGAGGACGACTATCACGACCTGCTGGACAAGCTCCCGCCCGCCCGCCGCGGCGACGACGAGGTCCGCCAGATCCGCTGGATGATCGAGGAACTCCGGGTGAGCTACTTCGCCCAGACCCTCGGCACGCCGTACTCCATCTCCGACAAGCGCATCCGCAAGGCGATGGAGGGCATCGACCTGGGCAGTTCCTTCCAGCGCTAGCACGGTGAGCGGTGCCCGCCCCCGGTGAACGCCGCCCGCGTTCGCGGTGCGGACGTCTTCCAGGGGACGGGCAAGCGTCAGACGTTCTCCTCCACGGGGGCGAACAACGAGTCCGGGTCGGGCGGCGGCAGCGGGAGACCGAGGCGATCGAAGGACTGGCGCAGCGCGCTCTCGCTGGTGAGCACCATGTCGTAGACGTTCGCCGACGTCTGGGTAGAGATGATCTTCGCAAGTAGGTCGAGCAGGTCGCGAGCGCTCTTGTGCCGATCGTCGATCATGCTCTCGAAGACGGCGGCGGCGTTCTGCGGGGCCGCTCCCAGCTTGAGCGCGTAGCGGGCCATCCAACCGCTCTCCATCGCCTCGGAGAGGAACCGCTCGCACGCTACCCGGGAGTCGTGGAGCGCTCGCATGCGCCGCTCGACTTCCTCGGCCTCCGCCTCGATCGTGAACATCTCGCGGAGATGTCTCCGCCTGGCCTCCTTCACCTCCTCCGGCAGGGTGAGCTCCGCGTCGGCGCGCCATCCGGGCAGGAGCGGATCGGGATCGGACATCTCGTGATCCAGACAGGTGTTCACCTCCTGCTCTGCGGCGTCCAGATCGAAGATCGAATGCCTCCGGGTCGTGGAGCGCACGCTCCTGCGGACGGCTTCCCGGAGTTGCTCCTTCCGCTCGGGGGACAGGCTCCACAGGGAGAGGTTCTTGCGCTTGGAGCCGGGAACCCGCGACAACTTCACTGTGACCGAGAAGTCGAAGGTGTCGCCGTGCGAGGGGGAGGTGAAGGACAGCGTGGTCTCGTCCTTGTGCTCCGGCCCTCCCGGGAGACTGTAGTGGCTGTAGAGAAGCCCCATGCGTCAGCTTCCTTTCATGAGATGGGTCAGGTGGCGGCAGAACTCGGGTGTGACGCGGCCATGGAACCTCCACAGCCGCAGATGGAGGAGACCGGCCCGACTCAGGCGGGGAATCGATCCCATCCCGGAGAAGACGGCCTCGACGACGGCGCGCGATCCGGCCTGAGCAGGGGAGCGGGTGGCCCACGCGGTGAGGAGATCCCAGGCCTCGGGGGTCAGGGGCGGCTGCGATCGTGTGGCGGTGTCACGCGACAGGCCCCAGCCGAGGGCGTTCAGCCACAGGTCCGCGAGCTCTTGCCGGTCGGGGTGGTCGGCCGGCGAGGGCCGTTCGGGATTGTGCCTGTTCACGGAGAGCAGCCGGACGAAGGCGAGTGCGGCGGTGAGCCGCCTGCCGATGTTCTCGTGATCCCGGGCCCAGGTGGCGAGTTCCGTCACGATGCGGCCGGCCGTCTCGGTGACGTAGACGTCGGCGATGGATCTGGCGACGGCGTCACATAGGCGGTCACCGGTGGCGGTGAGGGCGATCGCCCCGAAAGCGCGCAGTGCCTGCCCGATGTTGTCGACGCCGATCTGTGAGCCGTATGCCAGCGCCGCCGTCAGCCGCTGGCCCGCGAGCTCCGAAGCCGCCCACTGCTGAAGCTGGCCGTGCACCTTTCCCAGCAGCTGCGGATCAGCGGCGGCGGCCTCCAGCGCCCAGGCGGCGAGAATCTTGGGTAACAGGCGTCTATCCCGGCTCCAGGGATCGAGGAACTCCCGGTCGATCTCCCGGAAATCGCATGTGGCCAGCCGCCCGACCGCGTGTGCGGCCTTGAGCCGGACCTGCCAGTCGTCCCGGGCGCCGGCCTCGCCCAGTGCCTTCAGCCACGTGTACAGGGGGGAGCGGATCACCGGCAGCTCCTGCCAGATCAGCCGGAGCACGGCCGGGGCCAGACCGCGCCGCAGTTCGACCCGCTGCCCGTCACCCGCCCGGGACGGCGGCGAGCTGAGCCCACCGTCCCGCATCCAGTCCCTGAGCTGCTCCCAGACGGCGATTCCCCCCTCGTCCTTCTTCCTGTCCTCTGCTTTGCGCACGAGGGCCGCCAGCTCCAGTGCCGCCCGTGAGACGGTCACCTCGGGCAGGCCGTGCAGTACCGCGCCGCTCGCCAGGAAGCACCGGCTCAGCATGGAGGTGCTGTCTCTCAGCCCGTCGCACAACCGCCGCTCGGCGAAGCGGGGCTGTTCCTGCAGGACCTCCGTCGCCGGGCGCCCCTCCCGCAGACCTTCGGCCACCCGCTCGGCCGCGTACGCGGCCTCTCCCGGTGTGCAGGCGGCGACGAGGTCGGCGACGGTCGCCGCATGCTCGTCGAGGCCGTACGCACGCCATGCGTCGGCGTCGTCCAGGCAGTGGGCGAGACTCTTGCGGAACACCTCCTCGGCCGACGGGGGAAGGTGGTCGACAACCCCGGCCAGCCGGTGTTCACCGGTCACCAGAATGACGATTCGGCAGGTCCGCGCCCTGGCCAGTTCCCGCAGGCAGGCCACCACGTGATCGGGGTCGCGCACCCACGGGCTGGAACTGGCGTCTATCAGATAGCCGAGCCCGGTCTCCAGGTCGGTCTCCGCCAGCCTGGCGGGGTCATTCGCGAGGCCGAGCTGCGCGACGGGCACCCGGTCCTCCTCCCCGGACGCCTTGGACCACGTCAGCAGAGCGGCGATCGCGGTCGTTTTCCAGCCGCTCTCGGCGCTGCCGTACAGGAAGGCCACGGGCTCGTCGTCGAGGGCCTTGACGAGGCGTTCCTGGGAGTCGGTGACCACCAGGCAGCGCAGGAGGCGTGAGGCCCGGTCCGGTTCGAGCCGGACAATGCGTACCCCGGACCGCTCGGCTCCGTCGTGGAGATAGATGGTGTCGGCCCGGTAGACGGAGCCCCCACCGGAGACGCGGTAGGAGGAGTCCCCGATCCAGTCACGTCCCGCGGAAGATCGTACGTCCTCCCCGTACAGCGTCTCCAGGCTCTCGGCCCTGAGCCGTCGTTGCTGTTCCTCCGCCTGGATCCGCCTGCTCAGCGGGACGTCCTCGGACTCCGTCTCGTTGTCGCCGCGAGGCTTCGACTTCTCATCACCGTCGTGTGGATTCCCCGTGTCATCCGATCCGCCTGCCCTGTCCGGAGCGGCTTGGGAACCGGGCCGGGCTGCAGGTGAGTCCGGCTTCTCATCGGCGGGAGACATCTCGTCTCCCGCGGAAGGCGTGCTTGTTGCCAGTGGATGGCCGTCGTTCACCGCGGCCGTCCCTTGCGATTGGGGGAGCCGATGTGGATGTCGCCCTGCGCGGTGTTCGCGGAGCCCCCTCCCTTGACCTTGATCATGTCGTTCATCGCGAGATCCCGGCCGGCGGATGCCGGGACGGTGGGTGGTTGCCCTTGCGGTGCGGGCTCCCCGGGGCCGATGAGATTCCCGAGCGCATGCACGTTGTGACCAGGAAGGTGGATGTGGGCGATGTAGCGCTCCTTCTTTTCCGCAACCTCCACTCGCCGGAAGTCATCCTTCGAGGGCCCGCCGTGGCACTGGCCGACGTAGTCCTCGAACATCCGATCCGAGACGATCACCCCCAGGTTGGCTTCCTGCCGGGCCTTCATCGCCGCCTTCAGCGCGGCGGCGTTCACCAGCCGGTTGGTCTGTACGGCGTGAGCCCCCGGGACGCCGTTCGCCCCGTCGAGGACGACCGGTCCTTCGTGGACCGAGAGCCGCATCCGCATCCGGGACATCGCGCTGTTGTATCCGGTCAGGACCTCGTTGAGTTCGGTGACGAATGACGTCAGGACGGTGACGGCGTCGGTTCCCGGCGGTAGGACGACGAACTGGCCGTCACCCTGCTCCTGACGTCGCCAGTCGAGCAGCCCGAGTCTGGCCAGCCCTGCCGCGTGGTCGAGCGCCCGGACCAGATCCCGCTGAAGTGTCGCCTGGTCGTCGCGGTTGCGGCTGCTGTAGTCCTCGATGTCGGTCGCGATCATGACCCGGTGTCCGGTGTGATTTTCCACGGAGGCCTCCATGAGCGGGGACGGAGACTTCACGATGAACCTGCATTGACAGGGTGAACCCGGATTAATAGGGCTTCAGGCGTTCGGCTGCCTCGGGTATGTCGGCGAACTTCGCAAGTTCCCCGGGTTCCATGATGATCACGCCTCGGCGGCCCCGCCGGATCAGTCCTCGTTCGGCCAGATCTCGCAGGGCTTTCTGGATGGTCGCCTCCTTCGCTCCGATGAGAGCACCGAGCTCCGTCTGAGTGAGGGGGACACCGATGTCCAGCCCTCGAGAGACTCTCCGGCCGTGACGAGCAGCCAGTGTCACGATGAGGCGTGCCAGCCGGATCCCGGCCTCATATCCCGCGAAGTCGAGCCTACGCTGGTTGGCCCAGCGCAGGCGGTCGCTGATCAGGCGGTTCAGGGCCAGTCCCGCTTCGGGCGTCCGCCGGAGGAAATCCATGAAGATCGGCCCTCTGACGACGCAGATGGTCGATCGGCTGCAGGTTGTCACGGTCGCGGAGCGTGGAGCTTCGTCCAGCACCGCCATGTCGCCCACGATGTCTCCGCTGACCCGTACGGCGAGCAGCACCTCGCTGCCGTTCTCCGCTCGTGCAGTGATCTTCGTGATGGCATCGATGAGCAGGAAGACAACCTCTCCGACACCACCCTGATGGATGAGTTCGTGTCCGGCAGGCCGACAGGTCGTGACTCCCAGGTTCAACAGTTGAGCTCTGACCGGGTCTGATAGCTGGGAGAGAAAGCTCGCCCGGGCAAACGGATCGCTTGATTGGTCCCTCGCCACGCACGTTCCTCCGGAGGAGATGCGCCTGTGCTGACGAATGTTTCATCCGTCGCCGGGTTCATCAACCGGGCGAGGGATGAACCCGGCAGTGCGGCGACGGCGGCTCCGGTCGCGCGGTGCGCGACCGGA
>NZ_BOOK01000017.1 GCF_016863195.1 Paraplanobispora takensis
CCGGTTGTTGTCAGTGATCGGCGCCCGGTTGTTGTCAGTGGTTCAGGGTGAGCGCGGCTGTCCCAGCCCTCTCACCCTCATGTCCCTCGCATCTCGTCAGTCCTGGCGCGGGAGCGGATGATCGCCCTCGGTCACCGGTAAACGCCGCAGGCGGGGCCGTGCTGAAGATCGACAATCTTTATACCCGCATCTCGCACCGCCGCGGCCGAGGACTTACCCGTCTCTAGCCGACGAGGCTGACCAGGGTGCCGGCGGCGGCGATGGTGGCGGCCAGGGGATAGGTCCACCACCTGGGCGCCGGCCCCTGCGAGAGCACCTTGATGCCGAGCGGGACGAGGGCGAGGCACAATCCGCCCGCAGCGACGATCGACATCACGCCGGTGCCCTTGAGCACTCCGAGAGGCATGGCCGCCATCAACGCCAACCCCAGCGACTGCACCGGTCCGAGCACGCCCGAGCGCCACGCACCGACCGCGAGGACGATCCAGCCCGTCATCGTGGCCAGGTTGATCGTCTGGAAGACGTGAAAGGAGCCGTACTGCTCGCTGATCGCCTGCTGTGCCGTACTCAAGCCTTGTACGTCCACCAGTTGGAAGGCCAGGTGGCTGACGCCGGCGTGGAAGGTGCGGGCGAACAGGCCTGCCAGGGTGAGGCCCAAGCCCCATTGGGCCAGGCGCGGGTGTGTGGCGCCGATCCTTCTGGCCACACCCAGGACAGCGGGGGACAGCAGCACGATCCCGGCGACGAAGCAACTGTAGGCGGCCGTCATCTGTGCGGGGCCGCCGGCGAAGGCGGCGAGTTGTTCGGGGAAGAACGCGTCGTGGCCGAGCTTCAGCAGGACACCGATCATCACCAGCGTCGGCCCCAGGACCAGCCCGATGCCTTCGATCCACTTGCCGGGGAAACTCTCGTTCGTCTTCATGACCATGATTCAATCGGCGCAGGTCGGCGCGCACATTGGCGGACGGTCGAGGGTTGGGGGTAGACCTGGCACTACCTTTCGGCCGGATGCGGGATGTCAGGCGTCCAAGTAGGTCAGGACGGCCAGGACGCGGCGGTGGCCGTCGCTGGTGGGAGGAAGGTCGAGCTTGGCGAAGATGCTCGCGATGTGCTTGGCCACGGCGGCGTCGGTGACGACGAGCTCCCTGGCGATGGAAGCGTTGGAGCGCCCCTCGGCGATCAGCCCGAGAACCTCCAGCTCGCGTGGAGTGAGGCGCTGGAGGGCGCTCCGGCGGCGGCGTAGCAGCTGCCGTACCACCTCAGGGCCGACGACGGTGCCACCGGCAGCCACCCGAGTGAGCGCGTCGACGAACTCCGCCACCTCACCGACACGGTCCTTGAGCAGGTAACCGACCCCAGCCCCGTCGCCGGACTCCAGGAGTTCGGCGGCGTAGGTCTGCTCGACGTACTGGCTGAGCACGAGCACGGGCAGCGGCGACTGCGCGCGCAGGGCGATGGCGGCCCGAAGGCCCTCGTCGGTGAAGCCCGGAGGCATGCGCACGTCGGTCACGACGACGTCGGGGCGATGCTCGCGAACCACGTCGGGGAGGGCTGCGGCGTCGCCGACGGAGGCGACGACCTCGTGGCCGAAACGGGAGATCAGTCCGGCGAGTCCCTCCCGTAGCAGCACGTCGTCCTCGGCGATCACCACCCGCATGGGCGTCCTTCCTCGATTCGGGCAAGCCCGGTCACGTGACCGGGATGTCGACACGGACGACCGTGGGGCCGCCCAAGGGGCTTGATACGGCAATTGTCCCGTCTACTACGGCGAGGCGGTCCGACAGGCCGATGAGGCCGGTGCCATGGGCGGGGTCCGCGCCGCCTTTGCCGTCGTCCTCGATCTCCAGGGTCAAGGTCTCGGCGTGGATCCGGGCGCGGATCGACGCACGGTGGGCACCGCTGTGCTTGGCGATGTTGGCCAGGGACTCCGAGACGGCGTAGTAGGCCGCCACCTCCACCGCTGTGGCGGGGCGTTGCTCGATGACCACGTCCACGTCCACCGGAATCGCCGACAGGCCGGCCGCCTCCCGGACGGCGGCGGGCAGGCCCCGGTCGATCAGGACCGGCGTGTGAACGCCGCGGATCAGCTCGCGGAGTTCGTTGAGCGCATGCTTGGCCTCCTCGTGCGCCAGGGCGAGCTGTTCCTTGGCCGGGGATTCGTCCGGGAGGTCGAGTTTGGCCAGGCCGAGCCGCATCGACAGGGCCACCAGACGCTGCTGGGCGCCGTCGTGGAGGTCTCGTTCGATGCGGCGGCGTTCGACCTCGAAGGCGTCCACCAGGCGGGCGCGGGAGCGCAGGACCTCATCCAGCTCCGCGTCCCTGCCGCCCAGCAGCCCGCGGAGCATCGCCCCCCGCGCGCCCGCCCAGGCCGTGAAGGTGTAGACGGCCGCCGGGACCAGCAGCAGGCTCCCCACCGCCACCACCACCGCGGGGCCGGGCGCGATCGCCTCCGGCGGTTGCACCACGGGCGTGAGCACCAGCAGCACCGGTCCGCCGACGGTGAGCCCGAACATGATCACGTCGATCCAGCTCAGCACCAGCAGCGACGCCAGCCCAGCCCCCGCCACCCGCCATTCGAGCGCGCTTCGACCCCGGCTGGGACGATCGGGTCTGCTGTGGGCTTCGGTGGACGCGGGATGGGTCGGGGTGGGGGCCGAGGTGTTGTGGGTGACAGTACGGCTTGCCGTGGTGTCCACCCAGGTCAGGCGCCAACGCTCGAACAACCCTACGAAAGGTACGGCAAGGCCGAAAACCGCCAGACCGGCCGCGACTCTCAACCCGACATGCTCCAAACTGCCGATCCCCACGGCCACCAGCACCACGATCCCGCACAAAAGCGCACTGGACGCCAGGTAGCCCAGAGCCCGCCACGGCCATCTGGAGCCGAGGAATTCCACCGGCCGCAGTGCGATGGCTTCCAGCGCGGTGCGAACCCGTTCTTTCCTCCTACGCACGGACGCCAGTCTGCCGGGTGCCGTTTCCGGGATCGGCCTCGGGTGGTTGGGGGGCCTCGCGCCGGGCGCGGTGGAGGCGCGGGAGTAGACGATCGCACACCGGCAGTCGGTCCTGCTCGTGGGGGTTTCCCGTCTTTTCAACTACCGGGAATGCATGTTCCCGCAAGTGACGATCACCCCGCCGGAGGCGGCGGGACGGGCGGGAAATGAGTCGCTCCGGTGTGGGGCGGGGCCGTACGGTCGTGCGTGTGAAGCTGCTCTCGGTCAACATCGGCAAGCCCCGCCCCAACCCCTGGAAGAACCTCGGCGCGACGGGCATCGACAAGCGCCCCGCCGAGGGCCCGGTCGCCGTCCGCGAGCCCGGGCCCAAGGGCACCGGCGCGGTCGGCCTGGCGGGTGACCGCGTCTACGACGTCAAGCACCACGGCGGAACCGACCAGGCCGTCTACGCCTACGCCCGGGAGGACCTCGACATCTGGGAGGGCGAGCTGGGCAGGCCGCTGCCGAACGGCTCCTTCGGGGAGAACCTCACGACCGCCGGCCTCGACGTCAACGCCGCCCTGATCGGCGAGCGCTGGCGCATCGGGCCCGACGTGGTCCTGGAGGTGTCGTGCCCCCGCATCCCGTGCGGGACCTTCCAGGGCTGGCTGGAGGAAGAGGGCTGGATCAAGCGCTTCACGCGGGCCGTACGGCCGGGCCCGTACCTGCGCGTGATCGAACCGGGCGACGTCCGCGCCGGTGACCCGGTCGAGATCGTCCACCGTCCCGGACATGAGGTGACCGTCGCCTTCGCCTTCCGCGCGATGACTCTCGAACCGGAGCTGCTGCCGCGACTGCTGGTCGCCGACGCGCTGCCGGAGGAGGACCTGGAGCGGATCCGCAGGCGCGCGTGACCGGTTGAGGAGGCGGGACCGGTCAGGGCGTCGCGTCCGCCTCCGCGGGCGGCGCCGCGCCGGCGGCGGGCAGGGTGAAGTGGAACCGTGAGCCGCCGCCGGGGTTGTCCCGCACCCCGATGGTTCCGCCGTGCCGTTCGACGATGCGCTTGCAGATGGCCAGGCCGAGTCCGCTGCCGCTGTAGGAGCCGCCCTCGTGCGCCCGGCGGAAATTCTCGAAGATCGCCTCGTGCTGTCCCGGCGGGATGCCGATGCCGCGGTCGGCGACCTCGACCCGGATCCACCCGGGGCGTTCGGGCGCGGAGGTGACGGTTATCTCCGGCCGCGCCCCCGGGGCGGTGTACTTGACCGCATTGCCGATCAGGTTGTCCACCAGCTGGCGCACCAGTGCCCGGTCGGCCAGGACCGCGGCCAGCTCGCCGATGCGGAAGACCGGTGCCCGGGCACCGCCGGGACCCGCCGGGACGTCGCCGCGGGTGGCGGCGATCTCCCGCACCAGCGTCCCGAGGTCGACCGGGACGGGGGTGATCGGCGCGTCCCGCGCGGTGGCGTGCGCCAGTAGGTCCTGGATCAGTTCCTGCATCCGGCCCGACGCCCGCTGGATGTGGGCGATGCTGTCGTCCACCCCGCTCGGCGCGTCGTCGCCGGGGGGAGGCTTCACTGCGTCGGCCAGGATCTGCAGCCAGCCGTCGATGGTGGTCAGCGGGTTGAGCAGGTCGTGGGCCACGACCCCGGCGAAGGCGGCCAGCTCGTCGCGGTGCCGCCGCTCGGCGGTGACGTCGTGGAAGACCACGGCCGCCGCGCCGCCGTTCACCGGCAGGCGGGTGGCGCTGACGCTGAGCATGAGCTCGCCGGCCAGACCGGGGACCCGCACGAGCACGTCCATGTCACGGATCTCCTGCCCGGCCAGGGCCAGTCGGTGCGGCATCCGTTCCACCCCGATGGGCGTCCCGTCGGGGTGGAACAGCCGGTGCTCGGCGATGTCGCCGGTGACGCCGTCGACGCCGAGCAGACGCCGGGCGGCCGGGTTGCTCATGAGGAAGCGCCCGCCGGCGTCGAGGACGATCAGTCCGTCGTACATCGAGTCGACGATCGCGGCCAGCATCCCGGCCTGCGCGGCGGCCTCCTTCTCGGCGGCGATCCGCTGCTCGGTCAGCCTCTCGCGCTCGTCGCGGCCGAGCACCAGCGCCAGGCCGACCACCGCGACCATCCCGACGAAGACCTGCGCCACCAGCACCCGCGACGCGGGCGAGTCGATGATGGCGAACGGGCCGCTCCCGTACACGGTGAGGACGATGGCGACCATGCCGGTGACCAGGGTGTGCAGGGCCACGACGGTGGTGCTGAACCGTACGGCGGCCCAGACCGTCACCGCGATCAGCAGGAACGCCAGTGGCAGATCGCGGCTGACGCCGAACGCCACGAGGTAGGCCACCGCCGACGCCGCCAGCAGGGCGCAGAACTCGGCGATCCGCCAGCCGCCGGCCTGGTCCGAGGCTTCTCGCACCGCCCGCCACGCCGAGGTCCGCCGCGAGGCGGGGACCCGCCGGTCGGGCAGGCGCCCCAGGCACAGGCCCAGCGCGGGGATCACCGCCATGTTCACGGTGTTGCGCGCCCACCACGCCACGGCGCTCGGGGCCGACCACTGGCCGGTGAGCACTCCCAGAACGGTGGGGACGACCAGCGCGCCGACCGCCGCCGCGGCGGCCGCGGCGGCCAGCAGTCCCCACAGATGCCGCACCCGCTCGAAGGCTCCCCACGGGGGAGAATCCCACAGATCCGGGCAGGCCCGGGAGAGCACCCGCAGGAACACCAGGATCTGCGCCACGTTCACCGCGGTGAAGAAGAGGGCGGACGGCAAAGTGGAGTCGGTCAGCAGATTGACGACGACGAAGATCGTCACCATTGCCAGCATGTCCAGCCACCGGGACCGCTCGTGCCGTTGCACCAGCAGCCACAGCGCCCCCACCCCGGCCGCCGGCCACACCAGGCCGAACGTCTCCCCGCCGGCCAGTTCCATCCGCCCGGCGAGCGTGGCGGCCAGGTGCAGCGCGGCGAACATCGCGGTACGGCGCAGCGCCGTACCGCCGCCGGAGGCCGGCGGGCCGTCCGCGTGCTCGGGCACCGGTGATCCGCGTGAGACGGAGGCCATGGTGTCGACTGCCGGGTTCAACCTTGTCACAGCTGTTTCATCCCCCGCAGGCCGCGTGCTACCCGGCTGCCCGCCCAGGGCGTGTCAACGCTCTGACCAGCGGAATGAACAGCACCAAGAACGCCACCGCCAGGATGGCCGCCGCGATCGGGCTGCGCACCAGGACCGTGGCGTCGCCCGCGCCGATGGCCAGCGCCCGGCGCAGCTGGATCTCCGCCATCGGGCCCAGGATCATGCCGATCACCGCGGGCGCGATCGGCAGGCCGAAGCGGCGCATCGCGAAGCCGAGCAGGCCCAGGATGTACAGCACGACCAGGTCGATCCACGAGGCGTTCAGCGCGTAGACGCCCAGTGCGGCGAACAGCACGATCCCGGCGTAGAGATAGGGCCGGGGGACGTGCAGCACCTTCGCCCAGAGCGGGGCCAGCGGCAGGTTGAGCACCAGCAGCATGGCGTTGCCCAGGAACAGCGAGGCGATCATGCCCCAGACCAGGGCCGGGTTGTGGTCGAACAGCTGGGGGCCCGGCTGCAGGCCGTACTGCTGGAAGGCCGCCAGCAGGATCGCGGCCGTCGCCGAGGTGGGCAGGCCCAGGGTGAGCAGCGGGACGAGCGTGCCCGCGGCCGAGGCGTTGTTGGCCGCCTCGGGGCCCGCCACGCCCTCGATCGCGCCCCTGCCGTACTCCTCGCGGGCGGCTCCCCGGGCCAGGCGCTTCTCCACCGAGTAGGACAGGAACGTGGGGATCTCCGCCCCGCCGCCGGGCAGCGCGCCGAACGGGAAGCCCAGCGCGGTGCCGCGCAGCCACGGCCGCCAGGACCGCGACCAGTCGGAACGGCCCATGAAGGCCCGGCCCACCGGGATGATCTCGGGCTCGCCGTGCCGCAGCCGGGAGGCGACGTACAGCGCCTCGCCCAGCGCGAACAGCCCGACCGCGACGACCACCACCTCGATGCCGCCGAGCAGCTGGGGGATGCCCAGGGTCAGCCGGGCCTGCCCGGTCTGCTCGTCGATGCCGATCAGGCCGATGACCAGGCCGAAGCCCAGCGAGGCCAGGCCGCGCACCACCGAACGGGACAGCACCGACGAGACCGCGGTGAAGGCCAGCACGGCCAGCGCGAAGTAGTCCTCCGGGCCGAAGGAGATCGCGAAGTCCACGACCACGGGCGCCGCCACCACCAGCAGGCCGGTGGCGATCGTGCCCGCCACGAACGACCCGATCGCCGCGGTGGCCAGTGCCTGGGCGGCCCGGCCGCGCCGGGCCATCTTGTTGCCCTCCAGCGCCGTGATCATCGAGGAGCTCTCGCCCGGCGTGTTGAGCAGGATCGAGGTCGTGGACCCGCCGTACATGCCGCCGTAGTAGATCCCGGCGAACATGATGAACGCGCTGGCCGGCGGGACGTTGAAGGTGATCGGCAGCAGCAGGGCCACCGTCATCGCCGGGCCGATGCCGGGCAGCACGCCCACGAGCGTGCCGAGGGTGACCCCGGCCAGTGCGTAGAGCAGGTTGACCGGGGTGAGCGCGGTGGCGAACCCGTCGAGCAGCAGCTGCAGCGAATCCACCTAGATCACCCCCGACAGCAGCCCGGCCGGCAGCGTCACGCCCAGGCCCTTGACGAAGGCCAGGTAGGACGAGGTCGACAGGATGATCGCGACGGCGCCCGCGCGCAGCCGGTGCCCGGCCCCCAGTGCCACCGCCAGGCCGAAGAACAGCAGCGCGCCCGCGATGATCCAGCCGAGCAGGTCGACCAGTCCCGCGAAGGCGAGGAAGATCACGCTGACCAGCGCCACCGTCTTCCAGTCGGCCGGGGCGGAGGCGTCGACGTCCTCGGCCTCCTCCGGGTCGCCGTGACCGCCCCGCAGCACGTCGATCACGTAGAAGACGCCGATCAGCACCATCGCCGAACCGACGAGGAGCGGGAAGAAACGGGGACCGAGCCCGAGCGCGGAGCCGGCGGCGGTGACGTCTGCGGTGCCGACGATCACGAACACGCCCAGCCCCAGCACCGTCAGTGCCAGCACCAGCTCCGGCCGCCGCCACCCCCACCGGGCGGAGTCCGGCGCGGCCGGGCGCGGCGCCGTACCGGACGCATCCGGTACGGCGGACCCGCCCGCCGCGCCCTCCGGCTCCCGGGGGGATCGCGGTGCCTCGTGAGACGACGACATCAGGAGACGAGCCCCATCTCCGCGATGATGGCCTTGACCTTGGTCTGCTCGGCCGTCAGGAAGTCGGCGAACGGCTGGCCGGTCTGGAAGACGTCGGTCCAGCCGTTCTTGGCCACCGCGTCCTTCCACGCCTGCGAGTCGTGCATCTTGGTGACGGCGTCGGTCAGGTTCTTCTTCGCCTCGTCGTCCAGCCCGGCGGGGGCGACGAACCCGCGCCAGTTGGCCAGCTCCACGTCCAGGCCGCCCTCCTTCAGCGTGGGCGCGTCCACCGAGGCCAGCCTGGCGGGGGACGACACGCCCAGGGCGCGCAGCTTGCCGGACTTCACGTGCTCGGCGAACTCGCCGACGCCCGAGATGCCCATCGCGACCTTGTTGCCCAGCAGCGCGTTCAGCGCCTCACCGCCGCCGGAGTGCGCGACGTAGTTGACCTGCTTGGGGTCGATCCCGGCGGCCTTGGCCATCAGGCCCGCCACGATGTGGTCGGTGCCGCCGGCCGAGCCGCCCGCGATGGCGATCTTCGCCGGGTCGGCCTTCCACGCCGCCGTCAGGTCGGCCAGTGTCTTGTACGGCGACTCCGCCGGGACCACGACGATCTCGTACTCCTCGGTCAGCTTCGCGACGGGCGTGGTGTCGGCCAGGCTGACCTGCGACTTGTTCTGCTCGATCGCGCCCACCATGACCAGCCCCATGGTCATCAGCAGGTTGCCGTTGCCCTTCTCGCCCGCCAGCTGGGCCAGGCCGATGGTGCCGCCCGCGCCGGGAACGTTGTAGACCTCGACCTTGCGGGACGGGTCGACGGCCTTGAAGGCCTGCTCCGCCGTACGGGAGGTCTGGTCCCAGCCGCCGCCGGGGGAGGCCGGAGCCATGATCTTCAGCGCGCCGGCGGCGGTGCCGGACTCCGAGCCCGAGCCGCAGGCGGTGAGGGCGGCGAGTGACAGGACCGCCAGGGCGGCGAGTCTGCGGAGGTGCATGGGTAATCTCCCAACAGCGAGTGGAAAAGCGTGGTGAGGATGCTGGGTGCCACGGGCCGCGATGTCGATCCTTTGCGTGCTTGCCGTCGTATCGGTCGTATTGGTCACGCCCCCGGCCGGTCGCCGCGACTGCACCGTTACCTCCGTATGTTCTGATGGGCTCTCCGACCAGGGAGTTCCAGTCATGCGGCGCATCCTCAACGCCTCCCTCGGCACCCAGCTGTTCGTCCTGCAGCTGGTGGTCGTCTTCCTCTCGGCGGGCGGTACGGCGGGCGTCTGGGCCGAGCACACCCGCGACCGGCTCGACCTGCAGCACCAGCAGCGGGCCCTGGCCATCGCGGAGTCGGTGGCCGGGCTGCCCCAGGTGCGCGAGGCGTTCACGCATCCCCGGCCGGAGCTGGCCCTGCAGCCGATCGCGGCCGGCGTGCAGGCCGCCACCGGCGCCGACTACGTGGTGATCGCCAACCGGGACCAGATCCGCTACGCCCACCCCAACCGGGCGCTGATCGGCAAGCGGCTGTCCACCGACGGCTCGGAGGTCCTGTCCACCGGCCGCACCTGGACCGGCATCCAGACCGGCACGCTCGGCCGCTCGGTGCGCGGCAAGGCGCCGATCCTCGACTCCTCGGGCACCGTCATCGGCCTGGCCTCGGTCGGCGTCCTGGAGGAGAACGTCGCCGGTCAGCTCGGCGCCGCCCTGCCGCCGCTGATGTGGACCGTGCTGGCGGTGTTCCTCGCCGGATCCGCGGGCGCCGCGCTCATCGCCCAGCGGGTCCGGCGGCAGACCTTCGGCCTCGAACCCCGCGAGATCGCCGCCCTGCTCGAACAGCGCGAGGGCGTGCTGCACGGCGTGAAGGAGGGCGTGCTCGCCCTCGACCTGCAGGGCAGGGTGACGCTGGTCAACGACGCTGCCAGGGAGCTGCTGGGCCTGTCGGCCCACGACGTCGGCCGGGGCATCGCGGAGATGCCGCTGTCGGACCGGATGCGGGACGTGCTGACCGGCGACGACCCGGGCGACGACAAGGTCGTCCTGCACCGCGCCCGGGTCCTGGTGCTCAACCGCATGCCGGTGGCGGTCCGCGGCCGGCGCAGCGGCTGGGTGGTCACCCTGCGGGACCGGACCGAGCTGGTACGGCTGGCGCGCGAGCTCGACCAGGCCGGCAGCACGACCGACGCGCTGCGCGCCCAGGCGCACGAGTTCGCCAACCGCATGCACACCGTGGTCGGCCTGCTGGAACTCGGCGAGTACGACACGGCGGTCGGCTACATCACGCAGACCACCGAGGCCTACGGCCACCACTCGGCCGGCATCCGCGAGAAGGTCGCCGACCCGACCCTGGCCGCGCTGCTGCTGGCCAAGTCCGCCGAGGCGGCCGAGCGGGGCGTGTCCCTGGTGCTCACCGACGACTGCCGGGTGGAGGAGGACGGGCTCGGGGACCCGCACGACGCCGTGCTGGTCGTCGGCAACCTGGTGGCCAACGCCCTGGACGCGCTGGAGGGCGCCGGGGGCACGGTGGAGGTCTCCGTCCGGACCGAGAAGGACGGCCTGCGCATCCGGGTCGGCGACTCCGGGCCGGGGATCAGCCCGGCCCTGGCCGACGAGGTGTTCCGCGAGGGCTTCACCACCAAGGCCGCCCGTTCCGGCCCCCGCGGCCTCGGCCTGGCCCTGACCCGCCAGGCGTGCCTGCGCCGCGGCGGCTGGGTGCGCGTGCACAACGCGGGGGGCGCGGTGTTCACCGCACTGCTGCCGCGGCGTGAGGATGTCCGTGAGAGCGTTCCGGCGCTGAGAGGCGGAGCGGATGAGTGACGAGGCCGGAAACCGGCAGCCGGGCGACGCGATCGGAGGCCACCGGCCGGACGACGACGCCGGGCACCGGCAGCCCGCCGCGCCCGAGCCGCGGCGCACGTCGTCGTCGGCGGCGTCGATCAAGGTGCTCGTGGTGGACGACGACTTCATGGTGGCCAGGATCCACAGCGGCTACGTGGCGCGGGTGCCCGGCTTCACGGTGGTCGACGCGGTGCACACCGGGGCCGCGGCGGTGGCGGCGGTGGCGCAGCACCGGCCCGACCTGGTGCTGCTCGACATCTACCTGCCCGACATGTCCGGGCTCGACGTGCTCAGGACGCTGCGGGGGGTGTCCCACCCCGCCGACGTGCTGGTCATCACGGCCGCCCGCGACGTGACCACGGTACGGGCGGCCATGCGCGGCGGCGCGGTGAACTACCTGATCAAGCCGTTCACGGCCGGGGCGCTCACCGACCGCCTGGAGCAGTACGCCGGTGTCCGCAGGCAGCTGGCCGCCCTCGGACCCGAGGCCTGCCAGGACGAGGTGGACCGGCTGTTCGGCGTGCCCGGCGGGGGTCCGCCGCCGCTGCCCAAGGGGCTGTCCGCCACGACCTGCTCCCTGGTGGCGGACGCGCTCAGGGAGGCCGAGACCGACCTGTCGGCGGCCGAGGTCGCGATGCTCACCGGACTGTCTCGGGTCAGCGCCCGGCGTTACCTGGAGTACCTGTGCGCCACCGGCCAGACGGAGCTGCGGCCGAGGTACGGCACCGCCGGCCGCCCGGAGCACCGATACCGGTGGACAGGCTGATTTGTTACCGCATTCAGGGCGCCGGTTAGCTGTTGTGGTTTAGGGTTGCCGGGGAGGAATTCGTGCAACAGGAGGAGACGGGGGCTGTGCGGAACGCCGGAAGGTCCATCGACCCGCCGACGGACCCGTTCGCCGCGGTTCCCCTGCCCTCACGCCCGATCCGGCCCGGCGCCGCCGCGGGATCCCGCAACCCGCAGACCCCCGCCGCCGGCCCGCCGAACGGCGGCTCGGGACTGCCCCCGGGCGTCTCTCCCGACATCTTCGGCTCTCCCGCCTTCGACCGTCCCGCGGGCCCGCCTCCCGGCGGACCGGGTGCCCCCGGTGGACCGGGCGCTCCGGGAGTCCGGGGCGCTCCGGGCGGTCCGGGAGGTCCCGCCGGTCCTGCGGCGGGCGGGGGAGCGCCTCCCACCCCGCTCCAGCGCCAGCCCTGGCGCATGCCCGCGCCGCCTCCCGAGCCCCCCTTCCCGCCGCGGCCGTCGCGGGGCGGCGACCCCGGCCCGGCGTCCGACGGCAACGGCGCCGGCCCGCGGCCCGGGACCCCGGTCCCCCAGGAGCGGCCCCGCCGCCGGGGCCGCAAGATCACGCTCGCTCTCGTGCTCCTCCTGGTGCTGGCCGGCCTCGCCTACGGGGTGCCCGCGATCGCCATGTCCGGCAAGATCCTTCCCGGCACGCAGGTCCGGGGCGTCGACATCGGCGGCCTGACGGCGACCGAGGCGGCCGACCGGCTCAGGGAGCGGCTGGCCCAGGACGCGAGCGAGCCGATGACCCTGGAGGCCGTGGGCAAGCGCTACACCCTCGACCCCGCGCAGGCCGGTCTCGAACTCGACATCGTGGCCACCATCGACCAGGCCCCCAGCGACTTCCCCTCTCCCGGCGAGGTCTGGCGGGCCCTGACCGGCACCAACGCGTTGCCCCCGAAGGTCTCCGCCGATCCCGAGAAGCTCGGCCTGAGCGTCGAGGAGCTGGCCGGCAAGATCGACCAGAAGGTGGTCGAGGGCGCGGTCTCCTTCGAGGGCACCAAGCCGGTGAGCGTCAAGCCCCGTGACGGACGCGAGCTGGAGCGCGAGGCCGCGGCCGCCGCCATCCGGAAGGCCTACCTCGGCGCCGGCGGCACCGTCGAACTGCCCGTCACGGTCACCAAGCCGAAGGTCACCGCCGATGTGGTCACCCAGACCGCCGCCTCGGCGCGCAAGGCCCTGTCCGGCCCGATCACCTTGACCGCCGACGGCAAGCAGGCCCAGCTGACGGTCGACACGATCGCCGCCCACCTGTCCTTCAAGCCCGACGACTCCGGCGGCATGCGCCCGGTGTTCGACGCCAAGAGCGCCCTCGCCGGCGTCGAGAAGGACCTGGTCGACCCGGCCAAGGCCCCCCGCGAGCCGACCTTCGACATCGTGGGCAACAAGCCCAGGCTCGTCCCCGGCCGCCGCGGCCAGGGCGTCGACGACGACAAGCTCGCCGACGCCGTGGCCGGCCTGGTCACCGAGGGCGGCGACCGTACGATCCAGGTCTCCCTCACGACCGTGAAACCGCGGACCTCCCTGACCGAGATGCGCAAGCTCGGCATCAAGGAGAAGATCAGCGAGTTCACGACGATGTACCCCTGCTGCGTGCCCAGGGCGACCAACATCCAGACGATCGCCAAGCTCCTGGACGGCCACCTGGTCAAGCCCGGCGAGACCTTCTCGCTGAACGGCGTGGTCGGCCAGCGCGACAAGGCCCGCGGCTTCGTCGAGGCGCCCATGATCCAGGGCGGCCGGCTGATCCCCTCGGTCGGCGGCGGCATCTCCCAGTTCGTCACGACGATGTACAACGCCGTGTTCTTCGGCGGCCTCGAGGACGTCCAGCACATGGCGCACGAGTTCTACATCTCGCGCTACCCCGCCGGCCGGGAGTCCACGGTCTCCTGGCCGCAGCCGGACTTCCGCTGGAAGAACGACTCCAAGTACGGCGTGCTGGTGAAATCGTCCGCGACGAGCACGTCGGTCACGGTCGCGTTCTGGAGCACCAAGCGCTACGACATCGAGTCGGTCTCCTCCGAGCGCTACAACGTCACCCAGTTCGAGAGCAAGACCGACAGCGGCCCCGACTGCATCCCGATGACCGGCCAGCCCGGCTTCACGATCGACGTGACCCGGATCTTCAAGCAGGACGGCGAGGAGGTCAAGCGGGAGAAGGAGACGACCGTCTACAAGCCCGAACTCGACCTCAAGTGCGTGTCCGCCGACGAGTAAGGCCTGCGCCGGGTACGGCGGGTGGTTGGCGCCGGGTACGGTGCGGATTCGCAGCAGGGCTCGGCGCCGGTACGGCGGGACGGTGGGCGGCGGTTTTCGGCGCCTTCGTACGGCGGGCGGGCCGGGGTGGCGGGGACGGGTGTTGCACCATCGGGGCGGGGGTGGGTGGGGCGCTGTGCGGGCGGGTGTTCCGGCCGGCCGTCTCAGCGGGGCTCTGGTGCATTCAGGCCTCCGGCCTGCCCGGGCGCTCAGGGTGCGGTCCTTTCATACGCCGGCCTGCACACCCGCCCGCTCCGCGCCCGTCTCTGCTCCGCCGTACCCCTGACCCGCCGTAGTGGCGGAACCTTCCCGGACGCCCAGGGTGCGCTGGGTGGCTGAAGCAATCGGTGGCGGGGCCGTTCGGGGCGGGCCGCCGTAGCTGAAGCCCACGGTGCGGGAAGGAGCGCAGGGTCGGGGCACCGCAGGCGGTGCCCCGATGTCGGGGACGGCCTCTGCTCTGGTCGCTTATCGCTGTTGGGCGGCCAGTTGCACGCCGAATCCGATCACGATGACTCCGGTGACCCGGTCCAGGCCGCGCTTGACCGACGGCTTGTTCAACCAGCCGCGCATCAGAGCGGTGAAACCGATGAGCAGGGCACTCCACAGCAGTCCTTCGCAGACGTGGACCCCTGCCAGCAGGACTCCCATCACCGCGTGGGGCGCGCCGTCCGGAATGAACGGCGGGAGGATCGCGACATAGAAGGCACCCATCTTCGGGTTGAGCAGGTTGGTCAGCAGGCCGCGCCTGAACGCCGCTCCCCATCCGCCGATCTCCGGCCGTTCGGGTGTCGCCGTTTCCTGCGCTTTCCCCTTGCGGCTGTTCCAGACCATCTTGCCGCCCATCCACACCAGATAGGCGACACCCGCCCAGCGCAGCACCTCGTAGGCGACGTGGGAGGCGGTGAGGAGAGCGGACAGGCCGACGGCCGTGAGAAGTCCCCACAGGAGGGTTCCCGCCTGGATGCCGAGCACCACGGCCCATGCCGACCTCCTGTCGGCGAGCAGGGAGGTGCGCAGGATCAGGGCTGTGTCCAGACCCGGCGTGAGGGTCAACAGTCCCACGATGACGGCGAACGAGGCGATCGACCCATATATGTCCACGGATCGCCAGGATAGCCCAAGCCGGTACGGGTGCCGGAACACGAAGGGGCGCAGGCTTCGATGAGGCAGCGCCGTACGAGATCACCCCTTCAGTCAGGGGAGACGAGATCACCTCTTTATAGCGCGATAGGTGGATCCATCAGGTTCAAGGAAGGATCCACCGGCGGCCTTTCTGCCCGCCGCGGGAACTCTCTTGCCGTACGCGAGGAAATGCCATGTCGGATTCTCGCCGTGCGAAACCGAACTGGTTGCAGGCACGGAATCGCGGAACATCCGGATGCCGACCCTGCGCTCCTTCCCGCGCCGTGGGCTTCAGCTACGGCGAGCAACCCTGAACGGCCCCGCCACCGGTTGCTTCAGCCACCCAGCATGCTCTGGGCGTCCGGGAAGGTTCCGCCACTACGGCGGGTCAGGGGTACGGCGGAGCAGAGACGGGCGCGGAGCGGGCGGGTGTGCAGGCCGGCGTATGAAAGGACCGCACCCCGCGCGCCCGGGCAGGCCGGAGGCCTGAATGCACCAGAGCCCCGCTGAGACGGCCGGCCGGAACACCCGCCCGCACAGCGCCCCACCCACCCCCGCCCCGATGGTGCAACACCCGTCCCCGCCACCCCGGCCCGCCCGCCGTACGAAGGCGCCGAAAACCGCCGCCCACCGTCCCGCCGTACCGGCGCCGCGAGGGAGCATACGCAGCATCAGCGGAAGAGGGCGGTAGCGAGACCGGGGCGAGGTGGCGAAGTCCGGCGCCGACAGATCGAAGCCGTCCCGGCGCCACCCGCCGTACCCGGCGCCACCCGCCGTACCCGGCGTCGATCCGCCGTGCTTAGGGAGTGGGGGTGAGGGTGAGGATGCGGTCGTCGTCGGGGGCGGGGGAGCCGCGGCCGTCCTTGTTGCTGGTGCCGATCCACAGGGAGCCGTCGGGGGCGGTGGTGACCGCGCGGATTCGGCCGTACCGGTTCTCGAACAGGGGGACGGCCGCGCCGACCGTGCCGTCCTGGGCGACCGGGACACGCCAGAGTCTGCTGCCGCGCAGGGCGCCGACCCACAGGGAGCCGTCGGCGTAGGCCATGCCGGAGGGGGAGGCCTCGTCGGTGGTCCAGGTGACGACCGGGTCGATGAAACGGGAGTCGCCGCCGACGCCCTCGACCTCGGGCCAGCCGTAGTTGCCGCCCTTCTCGATCAGGTTGACCTCGTCGAACGAGCTGGAGCCGAACTCGCTGGCGTACAGGCGGCCGGACGGGTCCCAGGCCAGGCCCTGGACGTTGCGGTGGCCGTAGCTCCAGATCACGTTCTGGAAGGGGTTGCCGGGGGCGGGGGCGCCGTCGGCGGTCATGCGGAGGATCTTGCCCGCGAGGGAGTCGAGGGACTGGGAGAGCCGGCGGTCGCCGGTCTCGCCGGTCGCGGCGTACAGGTGCCCGTCGGGGCCGAAGGCCAGGCGGCCGCCGTTGTGGATCGCGCCCTTGGGGATGCCGTCGAGGATGACCTCGGCGTCGGTCAGGGTGCGGTCGTAGCGGTAGCGCACGATCCGGTTGTCGGAGGCGGCGGTGTAGTAGAGGAAGACGAAGCCGTCCTTGTCGAAGGCGGGCGAGACGGCCACGCCCATCAGGCCGCCCTCGCCGTCCGGGCGCGCCTCGTCGATCTTCGCGACCTCGGAGACCTCCCCGGACGCGGTGACGCGCAGCAACCTGGCGGTGTCCCGCTCGGTGACCAGCGCGTCGCCGCCGGGCAGGAACGCGATGCCCCACGGCACCGCCAGGTTCTCCGTCAGGACGCGCGGGTCGCCGGGAGGCGGCTGGGACACGGCGGTGGCGGCCGGGGCGGCGGGCGTCCTGGCCGTACCCACCCGCTCGGCGGCGGGGGCCGAGCAACCGGCCGCCAGGGTCAGGGCGACGGCGAGGATCGACCACCGGGTACGGCCCGTGCGGGGAAGCGCGGTGCCAGGCGTACGGCCTGTACCGGGGGACGCGGTGTCGGGCACACGGCCCATCCGGGGGAACGCCGCGCCCGCCGTACGGCCCGGGCGGGGGGACGCCGCGCCCGCGGGGCCGGTCGTGTCGCGTGGGGTGGTGCCCGTCATGGGGAAAGCCTCCGTCGCCTCGTCCGCTCTTCCCCATCCATACACGATGCACACCCCGTGGGTTCCGGGACGCTCGCCTGGATAATGCGGTTCATGAAGATCTGGGTGCCCTCCAAGGCCGCCGCCGACGTCCTGAGTGATCTGCCCGATGTGGAATGCGTCGTCTACGACGGGACCGGGCCGGTTCCCGAGGGGGTGGAGGAGGCGGAGGTCTGGGTTCCGCCGTTGATACCGGTGGCCGAGACCCCGGAGGTCCTCGCCCGGATGACGCGGCTGCGGCTGCTGCAGACCATCACGGCGGGGGTGGAGCCGTACCGGCCGCACCTGCGGCAGGGCGTCGTGCTGTGCAACGCGCGGGGCGTGCACGACGCGGGCACCGCCGAGTGGGCGGTGGGGGCGATGATCGCGATGCTGCGGGAGTTCCCGGGGTTCGTCAGGGCTCAGGACCGGGGGGAGTGGACCTACCACCGCACCGGCGTGCTGGCCGACGCGACCGTGCTGATCGTGGGGTACGGCTCGATCGGCGAGGCCCTGGAGCGGCGGCTGGCGGGCTTCGAGGTGGACGTGGTCCGGGTGGCCAGGAGCGCGCGGGGCAACGTGCACGGGCAGGACGAACTGCCTGAGCTGCTGCCGCGGGCGGACGTGGTGGTGCTGCTGGTGCCGGCCACGCCCTCCACCGCCGGGCTGGCCGACGCCGGCTTCCTGGCCGCGATGAAGGACGGAGCCCTGCTGGTGAACGCGGCCAGAGGAGGGGTGGTGGACACCGACGCCCTGGTCGCCGAGCTGCGCACGGGACGGATCATGGCGGCGCTCGACGTGACGGACCCGGAGCCGCTGCCCGCGGATCATCCGCTGTGGACGGCCCCCGGGGTGCTGATCACCCCGCACGTCGGGGGCAGCACCCCGGCCTCCGAACGGCGCGCGTTGCGGCTGCTGCGCTCCCAGCTCCTGCGTTATCTCGCAGGTGAGCCGCTCAAGAATGTCATTACTGGTTCATATTGACAGAGCAAGCCGACCGAGAAAGGAATCCGGACCGTGGCTGCGTCGTGACCTTCGGTGCGTATCGTTGTCTTCTGCGACTCTGATCGCTCGCATGGTTATCAGAACGGTGACGACTGCGACGTTGTCACTCCTCAAGCTGTACGGAGAGCCCACACTGGCCGTGTGCTCTCGAGGACGCGAAGGATCGACGACGCGTCCGACGGCAGCACCGTGGGCGCGGCGGAGCGAAGGAACGCCGCAGAAGCGACGGACCGAACACTGGATGGGCAGACAATGATCCGCTGGCGTGACCTCCGGGTACCGCTGACCGCCGCCGGAGCGACCGGTGTGGCAGGCCTCGTGGCCGCCCTCGTCAGCGGCGCCTCGGCCGTGGTCGTCGGCGCGGTGGCGGGTGCGGCGGCGGCCGCGACGGCGGCCGCGTCCCTGTTCGTCGCCGCCTCCCGGCTCGCCGACCGCCGCAGGGCGCTGGCCTGGCGCTGGCTGGCGGGCGGGTCGCTCGTCTGGACCGCCGGGGTCGGCGCCCGGCCGATCGCCGACGGCGCGCCGTTCGCGGTGAACTTCGCCGACCTGGTCCTGCTGGCCGGGACGGCGATGCTCGCCGTCGGCACCGGCCTGTGCGCCGACCGGCCCGCGCACGGGCGGGCGCTCCTGCGCGACCTCGCCGACGCCTACGTCTGCGCGGCCTCCCTGTTCGCGATCGCCTGGGTCCTCGCGCTGGGACCGGTCTACCGCGAGGCCGGCGGCCCGGGGGACTTCGCGGTCAACCTGGCCTCCCCCCTGCTCTGCCTGATCCTCACATGCGTGGTCGGTCCCTCGGTGGTGCCGATCCGGCGCTCGGCCTGGCCGGTGGGCCTGGCCGCCCTCGCCGTGCTGGCGGCCATCACGGTGGGCGAGACGGTCACCGCGGTGGCCAGGCTGGCCGGGGACGCCCCGCCGATGGCCGGGGTCTGGCCTGCCCCGATGGCCTTCCTGCTGCTCGCGGCCGTTCCGTGGAGCGGCCGTGCGGCCCGCGCGGTGGACGCCGAGGACGACGGGCGCGAGCCGTACGACCGCGTGCACGCCTCCTCTCCGATCGCCGCGGTGCCGCTGGTCTTCGTCGCCGCGGCCACCGTCGTCGTGCTCGTCCGGGTGCTCGGCGGCCGGGTGGAGGGACCCGCCTCCGTACCGGTCGTCGTCGCGGCCTCGGTCGTCGTGATCCTGCTGGTGCGCCTGTTCTCGGCGCTGGGCGAGACCGGCCGCATGCGGCGCCTGCTGGACCTCGGTGAGCGGCAGCTCCACGACCTGGCCGAGAGCACCGGCGACGTGGTGCTGCTGTGCGACCAGCACGGCGTGGTGCACCAGATCGGCGAGGGCGTCGAGATCACCTACGGCTACCGCCCCGACGAGCTGGTCGGCGGGTCGATCTTCGACTACATCCACCCGGAGGACCTGCCGGAGATCCAGATGGCGCTGCGCGCGATGGGCGCCGAGGAGGAGCACGAGGAGGGCCCGGGAGCCTGCATGATCGCGTGCCGGATCCGGGCGGCCGACGGCACCTGGCGGCCGACGGAGTCGGTGGCCACCCGGCACGTCCACGGCGAGGGGCTGCTGCTGGTCACCACCCGCGACGTCAGCGACGAGCAGGCCCTGCGCAACCAGGTCACCCACCTGACCTTCCACGACGGCGTCACCGGCCTGCCCAACCGGGCCTACTTCGAGGAGCGCACCCGGGAGGTCCTGGCCCGCCCCGGCGAGAGCCGGGTGGCCGTGATCTTCCTCGACCTCGACGGCTTCACCTCGGTCAACGACTCCGTCGGCCACGCCAGCGGCGACTACCTGCTCGGCCAGGCCGCCCGCAGGCTCCGCGCCGCCGTACGGGCCGACGACACCCTGGCGCGCTGGGGCGGCGACGAGTTCGCGGTGCTGCTGGAGAGCGGCGTGGACGCCGAGACGGCGGTGGACCTCGCCGAGTTGCTGATCCACACGGTCTCCTCCGAGCCGTTCCGGGTGGCCGACCGCGACATCGCGCTGACCGCGAGCGTCGGGGTCGCCTTCGCCGACGACGACGTGTCCTCGGCCGACCTGATCCGCAACGCCGACGTGGCGATGGCCAGGGCCAAGGAGCTCGGCGGACGCCGGGTCGAGGTGTTCGCCGCGCACATGCACGCCGACGTGGTCCGCCGCCTGGAGCTGGCCGCCGACCTGCAGCGGGCGCTGCTGGAGGGCCAGTTCGCGATCGAGTACCAGCCCGTGGTCGACCTGGCCACCTCCCGCGTCACCGCCGTGGAGGCGCTGGTGCGCTGGTGGCGGGGCGGCGAGTTCGTGCCCCCCGAGCAGTTCCTCGGCCCGGCCGAGGACACCGGCCTGATCGTGCCGCTGAGCGAGTGGATCCTGAGAGAGGCCTGCCAGGAGGTGGCCGCCTGGCGCGACTCCTCCTGGGACATCGGGCTCTCGCTCAACCTGTCGGCCCGGCAGATCACCGCGCCGCGGTTCGTGCAGACCATCGAGGCGGCGCTGGCCGAGAGCGGGCTGCCGCCCGGCGCGCTGACGCTTGAAGTGATCGAGGAGATGGTGGTCGAGGACGCCGAGGAGATCGTCACCCGGCTGTCCGAACTGCGCGCGCTCGGGGTACGGCTGGCCATCGACGACTTCGGCACCGGCTACGCCTCGCTGGCGTTCCTCCGGCAGCTCCCGGTGGACATGATCAAGATCGACCCGTCGTTCGTGTCCGGGCTCGGGCGCGACGAGACCCTGACGCTGCTGACCCGCACGATCGTGCGGCTCGGTCACGACCTGGGGCTGATCGTGGTGGCGGAGGGCATCGAGCGTCCCGAGCAGCTGGACCTGCTGCGCGAGATGGGCTGCACCCGCGGTCAGGGATACCTGGTGGGACGGCCGATGGCCCCCCGCGGGGTCGACTCCCTGAGGCCCGCCACCGCCTCCAGCCTGCAGGGAAGCGTCTGACATCTCGCCTTCTGAGACATGTGTCCCATGAATTTGACGCAGGGCCACTCCGTCGGTCATCGTGGACCCATGCATCACCGTGGGATCCGCGTAGTACTTCGCCGGCGCGCAGGCCGTTAGCGAAGCACTCCGACCTGCGCGCCGCCCCAGCCCCGCCAGTCCAGGTGGGATGGGGCCTTTTTTATGCCAGCGCAACGTTCAGCCACGTTCAGCCACGCAAGGAACGAGCCGATGACCGAACAGATGACAGGAGCCCAGGCCCTGGTGAGGGCACTGGAGCACGTCGGGGTCGACACCGTGTTCGGGATTCCGGGCGGCGCGATTCTCCCCGCCTACGATCCCCTCTACGACTCGACCAAGGTCCGGCACGTGCTCGTAAGGCACGAGCAGGGCGCCGGCCACGCGGCCCAGGGATACGCGCAGGCCACCGGCAGGGTCGGGGTGTGCATGGCCACCAGCGGTCCGGGCGCGACCAACCTGGTCACCCCGATCGCCGACGCCTACATGGACTCGGTCCCCCTCGTCGCGATCACCGGGCAGGTCGCCAGCGGCGCGATCGGCACGGACGCGTTCCAGGAGGCCGACATCTCCGGCATCACCATGCCGATCACCAAGCACAACTTCCTGATCACCAACCCCGACGACATCGCGCGGACGATCCTGGAGGCGTTCCACATCGCCTCGACCGGGCGTCCCGGGCCGGTCCTGGTGGACATCTCCAAGGACGCCCTGCAGGCCACGACGACCTTCCCGAGCTGGCCGCCGGCGATGCAGCTGCCCGGCTACCGGCCGGTGACCCGCCCGCACTCCAAGCAGATCCGCGAGGCGGCCAAGCTGATCGCCGAGTCCCGGCGGCCGGTGCTCTACGTCGGCGGCGGCGTGCACAAGGCGGGAGCCTCGCCCGAGCTGCTGGAGTTCGCCGAGCTCACCGGCATCCCGGTGATCACCACGCTGATGGCCCGCGGCACCTTCCCCGACAGCCACGCCCAGCACCTGGGCATGCCCGGCATGCACGGCTCGGTGGCGGCGGTCGGCGCGCTGCAGAAGTCCGATCTGATCATCGGTCTCGGCGTGCGCTTCGACGACCGCGTCACCGGGGATCTGTCCAGCTTCGCGCCGTACGCCAAGGTGGTCCACGCCGACATCGACCCGGCGGAGATCTCCAAGAACCGGCACGCGGACGTGCCCATCGTGGGCGACTGCAAGGAGGTCATCGCCGAGCTGATCGCGGCGGTGCGCAGCGACGGCCGCAAGGGCGACTACGCCGACTGGTGGACTCAGCTCGACTCCTACCGGGAGACCTACCCGCTGGGCTACGACCGGTTCGAGGACGGGTCCCTGGCGCCGCAGTACGTCATGGAGCGGCTGAGCGCCCTGGTCGGCCCCGACGCGATCTACACCGCGGGCGTCGGCCAGCACCAGATGTGGGCCGCGCAGTTCATCGGCTACGAGAAGCCCGGCACCTTCATCAACTCCGGCGGCGCCGGCACCATGGGGTTCGCGGTCCCGGCCGCGATGGGCGCCAAGATGGGACGTCCCGACGCCACGGTCTGGGCGGTCGACGGCGACGGCTGCTTCCAGATGACCAACCAGGAACTGGCCACCTGCGTCATCGAGGGCGTGCCGATCAAGATCGCGGTCATCAACAACGGCAACCTCGGCATGGTCCGCCAGTGGCAGACGCTCTTCTACAACGAGCGCTACTCCAACACCGACCTGCAGACGGTGCGCCGGATCCCGGACTTCGTGAAGCTCGCCGAGGCGTACGGTTGTGTGGGCCTGCGGTGTGAGCGGCCGGAGGACGTGGACGCGGCGATCCAGAAGGCGATGGAGATCAACGACGTGCCGGTCGTGATCGACTTCGTCGTTCACCAGGACGCGATGGTCTGGCCGATGGTCGCGGCCGGGACCAGCAACGACGACATCAAGTTCGCGCGCGACATGGCGCCGGTCTGGGACAGCGAGGACTAGAACGCATGAGCAGGCACACGCTCTCCGTGCTGGTGGAGAACAAGCCCGGCGTGCTCGCGCGCGTCGCGGCGCTGTTCAGCCGCCGCGGGTTCAACATCGACTCCCTGGCGGTCGGGCCGACCGAGCACGAGGACATCTCCCGGATGACCATCGTGGTCAACGTCGAGGAGCTCCCGCTGGAGCAGGTCACCAAGCAGCTCAACAAGCTGGTGAACGTGCTGAAGATCGTGGAGCTCGACCCGGCGCAGTCGGTCCAGCGCGAGCTCACGCTGATCAAGGTGCGGGCCGACGCCGACAACCGCTCCAGCGTGCTGGAGCTGGTCAACCTCTTCCGCGCCCGCTGTGTCGACGTCGCCTCCGACGCGGTGACCATCGAGGTCACCGGGACGCCGGACAAGCTGGAGGCCTTCATCAAGGTCCTGGAGCCGTTCGGCATCAAGGAACTCGTCCAGTCGGGCATGGTGGCCATCGGCCGCGGTGCCCGTTCCATCACCGACCGCTCCCTCCGGGCCCTGGACCGGACCGCGTGAACCGGATCGCGGAGCCGTACGAAACCCTGAAAGGTTCAAGCTAGTGACTGAGATCTTCTACGACGACCAGGCCGACCTGTCGATCATCCAGGGCCGTGTCGTGGCCGTCATCGGGTACGGCAGCCAGGGCCACGCCCACGCCCTGTCCCTCCGCGACTCCGGCGTGGACGTCCGCGTCGGCCTGCCCGAGGGCTCCAAGAGCCGGGAGAAGGCCGAGGCCGACGGCCTGCGGGTGCTCACCCCCGCCGAGGCGGCCGCGGAGGCCGACCTGATCATGATCCTCGCGCCGGACCACATCCAGCGTCACCTCTACACCCAGGACATCCTGCCGAACCTGCAGGAGGGCGACGCGCTGTTCTTCGGCCACGGCCTGAACATCCGCTACGGCCTCATCGAGGCCCCCGAGGGCGTCGACGTCGCGATGGTCGCCCCCAAGGGCCCGGGTCACCTCGTGCGCCGCCAGTACACCGCCGGCCGCGGCGTGCCGTGCCTGGTCGCGGTGGAGAAGGACGCCACCGGCGAGGCCTGGCCGCTGGTGCTGTCCTACGCCAAGGGCATCGGCGGCACCCGCGCCGGCGCGCTGAAGACCACCTTCACCGAGGAGACCGAGACCGACCTGTTCGGCGAGCAGGCCGTGCTCTGCGGCGGCGTCTCCGAGCTGATCAAGGCCGGGTTCGAGACCCTGATCGAGGCCGGCTACCAGCCCGAGGTGGCCTACTTCGAGTGCCTGCACGAGATGAAGCTGATCGTCGACCTCATGTACGAGGGCGGCATCCACAAGATGTACTGGTCGGTCTCCGACACCGCCGAGTACGGCGGCTACTCCCGCGGTCCGCGCGTCGTGACCGAGGAGACCAAGAAGGAGATGAAGCGCATCCTCGCCGAGATCCAGTCCGGCGAGTTCGCCAAGGAGCTCGTCGACGAGTTCGACGGCGGCCAGAAGAAGTTCACCGCCTACCGCGAGGAGCTGGCCGAGCACCCGATCGAGAAGACCGGCGCCAAGCTCCGCCCGATGATGAGCTGGCTGAAGTAGGCCGTCCGGCCGCCCGAGGCCGCCGCCGTACGGCTCCCTCATCCGAGGGGGCCGTACGCACGACAGGACGCCCCCGCGACGATCCGTCCGTCGCGGGGGCGTCCTGTTTCTCTCCCGGCAGCGTTCTCCCCGCGCCGGGATGTTCACCGGGGACGGCGTTCGGGCGGTGAGAGGGGGTGCTCACGCCGTCCCCGGGGGTTCTAGCGGGCGACGAAGACCTGAGTCCAGTACGGCGTGCCGCCGGCGCTCTTGACCATGCCCGCGCCGATGAGGTTGTACTTGCAGTTCATGATGTTGGCCCGGTGGCCGGAGCTGTTCATCCAGCCGGCGACCACGGAGGCCGGGTTCCCGTAGCCCGCGGCGACGTTCTCCGCGAACGCCGAGCCGCCGGTGAAGCCCGCCGCGCGGATGCGCTCCACGAAGGTGGGACCGCCCGGGAACTGGTGCGTCATCTGGTTGCGCTCGGCCTGGGTGGCCGAGTGGTCGTGCGCGGCCCTGTTGAGCTGCGGGTCGTGCTTGAGCGGACCGCAGCCGCCCTTCTGGCGCTCGATGTTCGTCAGGCGCACGACCTCGTTCTCCTCGGCCGAACCGACCGTGCCCGGGTCACCGGTGGGGTCGGTGGTGGGAGGCGTCGTCGGCTTGGTGGGAGTCGCCGTGGGCTTGGGCGTCGCGGTCGGCTTGGGCGTCGCGGTCGGCTTGGTAGTGGGGGTCGGCTTGGCCGTGGGCGTCACCGTCGGCTTGGTGGTGGGGGGCGTGGTCGGCTTGGTGGGAGTCGCCGTGGGCTTGGCCGTCGCGGTCGGCTTGCCGGTGGGGGTCGCGGTGCCGGTCGGCGTGGGGACGGGGGCGGCGGTCGCGGTGGTGGTGGAGGCGAACACCTCGGTCCAGTACGGCGTGCCGTAGGCGTTCCTGGCGTAGGCCACGGCGATGTGGGTGAGCTTGCAGTTCAGGATGTTGGCGCGGTGGCCGCTGCTCCTCATCCACGCCCTGTGGACGGAGTCCGCGCTGCGCTGACCCCGGGCGATGTTCTCGGCCCAGCTGCGGAGCGGGGAGAACCCGGCGTTCCGGATGCGGTCACCGGGGCTGCGGCCGTCCCGCGAGTAGTGGTGGAAGTAACGGTTCTGCGCCATGTCGGTCGAGTGGCCCAGGGCCGCGGCGTACAGCCTGGCGTCGAGGACGAGCGGGGCGCAGCCGTTGTCCGCGCGCGCCTGGTTGACCAGATCGACGACCCGCTTCTCGGCCGGACGCACTCCCGGTGCGGTGGGCGCGGGGGTGGGGACGGCAGTGCCGGTGGGGGCGGGGGTCGGAGCGGCGGTGCCGGTCGGGGTGGGAACGGGGACGGCCGTACCGGTCGGCGTGGCCGTGGGGACGGCCGTCGGCACCGGAGTGGCGGTACCGGTCGGGGCGGGGGTGGCCGTGGCGGTCGGGGTGGGCGCCGGGCCCGCGGGCAGGGAGCCGGTCAGGCTCAGCCGGGGCGTGGTGACGCTGCTGCCGCCGCTGGTGTAGGTGACGGCCTTGCCGCTGCTCCGGAGCTTCGTCAGGATCTCGGCCACGCTCGCGTCCGGCATGGCCTGCCGCATCAGCGCGAAGGCGCCGGCCACGTGCGGGGCGGCCATGGAGGTGCCGCTGTAGCGGGCCCAGGCGTTGTTCGGGACGCTGGACTGGATCTGCACGCCCGGGGCGAAGACGTCCAGCAGCGCGCCGCGGTTGGAGAAGGAGGCGACCGCGTCGCCGTTGTCGGTGGCGCCCACCGTCACGGCGCTGGAGATGCAGGCGGGCGAGCCGACGGCGGCGCCGTACCCGGAGTTGCCGGCGGCGATCACGGTGGCGACGCCGCGGCCCAGCAGCACGTCGATCTCGGACTTGATGCCGTTGCCCGAGGGGTTGGTGTCGCAGGAGGAGGCGAACTGGCCGCCGCCGAGGCTCATGTTGGCCGAGGCGATCCTGCGGGTCTTGCTCAGCTCCGCGACGTAGTTCAGCGCGCGCTTCTGGTCGGAGGTGTAGGACAGGACGCACGGCGCCCGTCCGCCACAGGCGTCCGCGCTGTCGAACCGGGTGAACACCTGGATGGCGATGATGCCCGAGTCGGGGGCGACGCCGTCGCTGCTGATGCCGGCGGCCTTCTTGCCCGAGGTGATGCCGGCCACGTGGCTGCCGTGCGTGCACAGGCTGCCGTTGTTGCACTTGGCCGTCTCGGCGTTGGCGGCGCCGGTGCCGATCTGCGAGTTCTCACCGCTGGGGCAGAGGGAGGACGACCCCTGCCTGCTGTCGGTGGTGGAGAAGCACGCCTCGGCGACGATGCGGCCGGCGAAGAACGGGTGGTCGCGGTCGATGCCGGTGTCCAGGATCGCGACGTCCCAGCCGGCTCCGGTGTAACCGGAGGTGTGGGCCTTGTCGGCGCCGATGACGTTGATGCTGGTCCCCAGGGCGGTGGGGCGGCTGAGCCGGTCCTCGTAGATCGCCTCGATGCGCTTGTCGTCGTCGAGCTTGGTCAGCGTGGCCTTGTCGACCTCCATGACGAAGAAGTCGCGTGCGGGCGGCTGCTCCGGTACGTCGGTGGTCTGCGACAGGGCCTCGGCGCTCTTGGCGACGGGCGCCACCTGCTGCCCGCGGTCCACCTCGACGACGGCGCGGACGGTCTCGCCCTTCTGCACCTCGGCCTTGAGGGCCGGGTCGACGACGGGGGCGCCGGTGGCGGGGGGCGCGCTGGCGGCGGGCGCGGTGGGGGACGCGCTGGGGGGCGCGGCGTAGGCCGCGGGGCCGGCGACCATGGTCGCGGCGGTGGCGGCGAGCACGGTGGCGCTGGCGAGCAGAGACCGCAGTCTCAATGTTCCTCCGGGGGTGAGAGGTCCGGCGAGGATGCCCGTGTGGTGTCGCTCGGCCGGCCGTACGGGGCGTGTCCTGCGGGGACACGCGGGGGAGGGGAATCGTGGGCGCCCCGGGCGGGAGCCGGGGCGCGTGAACCGATGGCGGTTCCCGGGCTCCCGACGGTCTTCTCCCTGCGGGAGATCATCGGGAAGCGGGGACCATGGTACATATGGGGCTGAAGCGGGGGAAGAGAAGATTTGTCGAATCTGTGGAGGAATTCCGCGAAATATTCTGTACTCGTCACGTTTTTGAGGAAGACCTGTTCCCATCGGTGATGAGGTGTGAAGCCGCAGCTGAGAGCACGCCTATGGTGGCGCCCCCGCGACGATCCGTCCGCCGCGGGGGCGTCCCCATCTCCCGGTGTGGTCCGGGAGCGACCCCGTCCCGCCCGCCGCGGCTGCCCGGACAGCGGCCACGGGAGGCGAGAGGTTCAGGGGGGAGCCGGTGGGGGGTCGCACCGCGCCGCGCGACACCCCACCGGTCCGGGGGGTGCTATCCGACGAAGACCTGGGTCCAGTACGGCGTGCCGTTGCCGCTCTTGGCCATGCCCGCACCGATGAGGGTGAACTCGCAGTTCAGGATGTTGGCCCGGTGGCCCTTGCTCCCCATCCAGCCGGTGACGGTCTCTGTAGGGGTTCGCCGACCGTAGGAGATGTTCTCGGCGAACGTCGAGCCGCCCTGGAAGCCCGCGTCACGAATGCGCTGCACGAAGCCGGGACCGTCCTTGAACTGGTGCGTCATCTCATTCCGGGAGGCCTGGGTGGCCGAGTGGTCATGGGCGGCCTTGTTGAGCTGCGGGTCGTGCTTGAGAGGCTTGCAGCCGGCCTTCGTCCGCTCCTGGTTCGTCAGGCGCACGACCTCGCTCTCCTCCGCCGTGCCCACGGTGCCCGGAGGCGTCGTCGGTGCGGCGCTGCCCGTCGGAGTGGGCGTGGGCGTGGGAGTCGGCGTGCCCGGAGGAGCGCACGACAGCCGGACCGCCCTCGACCTGTCCGCGTTGCCGCGGTAGTCGACGATCACGGCGTAGTAGGTCCGGGGGGCGGGACCGCACTTGAACTTCAGGGTGAACCGTCCGTTGACCCCGACCTTGGCGCCGCTCTTGAGCGTGCGGTCCGGGCCCCGCCTGGCCTGCTTGACGCGGATGCGGAGCAGCGCCCTGTCGTCACAGCCCATCCGGGCGCCGGTCACCTGGATCCTCCCCGCGGCGTTGACGGCCGGGGCGGACACCCGCACCCGGCAGGTGTCCCGAGGGGCCGCCGCGGCGTCGGCCGCGGCGACCGGGGTGCTCAGTGCCGCCAGACTCCCGATGCAGACGATCGCTCCCAGCGGTCTGCGCATATCGGTTCCTCCAGAGGTTTAGACGCTGGATGGAACCCGCATTCTGTCGGGGGTAGATCCCCCTTGTCACGATTTTTAAGGAAAAGATAAGGGACTCCGGTAAACCAGAGTGATCGTTGAGGCGTCTGCGATCAACACCTCACGGGCTTTGACCAGGAGCACTCCAGCTCTGGAACGTTCGATGCCTCCCGGAGGGTGCGGGCGTCGGAAATTTCGGCCGGAGCGGTCCGGCTGAACTCCGCGAGGCGGATGGCGATCTTGTCCTCGATGTCCTTGGGGGAGGCGGACAGGTACTGGTTGATCATGATCGAGAAGACCAGGAGTTCGTCGTCGGCGCTTCTGACGTAACCGGACAGGGACGTGACCCCGGTCAGCGAGCCGGTCTTGGCGTGGACGTTGCCGGCCGCCGGGGTGCCGCGCATCCGGCTGCGCAGGGTCCCGCCGTCCATCCGGTCCGGGTCGCCCGCGATCGGCAGCGCGCCGTACCAGGTGGGGAACCAGGGCTTGTCGCGCAGTGCGAGCAGCAGCCCGGCGACCCCGCCCGGCGTCAGGCCGTCGACGCGGGACAGACCGGAGCCGTCCCGCATCCGCAGCGTCGGCATGCCGTTGGCCCGCGCGAAGGAGGTGATCGCGGCCAGTCCCGCGCTCCAGGTTCCGGCCCCGGAGACCTCACGGCCCAGGGACTTGGTCAGGATCTCGGCGTGCATGTTGTTGCTGAGCTTCATGAACGGCACGAGCAGTTCGCTCAGCGGCATCGAGCGGCGCTCGGCCACGGTCGCGGCCCCGGAGGGGGTCGCCCCGCGCGCCGTACGGCCCGCCACCCGTACCCCGTGCTTGTCCAGGGCCGCGCGGAAGAGGGAGGCGGCGTAGCCGGTCGGGTCGTTCACGGTGACCCACTCGTCGTAGCCGTCCGCCACGGTCCCGGTGACCAGGACCGTGTTGGTGCCGTGCTGCCGCTCGACGAGCACGTCGGTCTCGGTCCCGGTCGTCGCCCGGTTCTCGATCTTCAGGTAGTCGGTCTCCGGGGTGGTGGAGACCTTCGCGGGCCTGCCGGGGGCGTCGCCGGGCGCGACCGAGACGATCACCGACCCGGCGTCGTAGTCGGTGTCGGGGGAGGCCGTCAGCGCCGAGATCTGCCCGGCGTAGTAGTACGGCTCGTCGTCCCACGCCCAGTCCGTGCCGAGCCGTACGCCGTCGAACCAGGTGTCGTCGGCGACGAGCCTGCCGGTGACCCTCCTGACCCCGGCCGCCGCCACCTTCGCGGCCAGGGCGTCGTAGTCGGCGGCGAGCATGGTCGGGTCGCCGGTGCCCTTCAGGTACAGGTCGCCGGTGAGGACGGACCCCGTGCGGCGGCCGGTGGACAGCACGCCCGTGGTGAAGCGGAAGTCCAGGCCGAGGCCGTCGACGGCGGCGGCCGAGGTCACCAGCTTGGCGTTGGAGGCGGGGGTGAGGATCTTGCCGTTGTCCTGGCCGTAGAGCTCCTCGCCGGAGGCGGCGCTGCGCACCACCACGCCGGCCCGCGCCGGGACCAGGCGCTCGTCGCTGAGGATCTGGCCGATGTCGGCGACCAGGTCGGCGACACCGGGATCGGGCCGGTGGGCGGACGCCGGGGCCGAGGCCCACGTCACGCTCGCCAGCAGAAGGAGGGAGAGGGTGATTCGTCGTGATGGCCGCATCGCTGCTCCAGGATCACTAGACGTCTGCGGTGATCGTGCGGAACGGCGGACCGGCTGACAATATGAAAAATCGTCTTGTTTCCGGTCTACCGAGCGGTCATTTGGTGCGATTCAATGTGCGAATGGTCACACCGGCGTCCGCTCCCGCCGTCGTCACCGTGCCGCGCAGCATGCGCATCGGCTACGGTGTCGGCTCAGTCTCCACCGCGACGTTCTCCACGGTCCCCGGATTGCTGTTGTTGTTCTACATGACGAACGTCCTGGCGGTCCCCGCCTGGATCGCGGGCCTGGTGGCCTTCCTGCCCAAGATCTGGGACGTCGTCGTCAACCCGTGGGTCGGTCAGCGCTCCGACCGCACGGTCTCCCGGTTCGGCGCCCGCCGCCCGTGGATGCTGGCCGGGGCGATCGCGCTGCCCGTGACCTTCGCCGCGACGTTCGCGGGCCCGCCGCTCACCGGCCTGCCCGCCGCCGCCTACGTCGCGCTCTGCTACTTCCTCACCGCCACGGCCTACGCCCTGTACGAGGTCCCCTACAAGGCGATGGCCGCGGAGATGACCGACGACTATCACGAGCGGTCGTCGATCCTGCAGTGGAAGATGGTCTTCGTCGGCCTGGCGATCCTGCTGTCCGGCGCCGTCGCGCCCGCCATCGCGGGCACCGACGTCTCGGGCTACCGGCTCATGGGCCTGGTCATCGGAGCGGTGCTGTTCGGCTCGATGATCGCCGCCTTCCTGCTCACCGCCCGGATCCCGGTGGTCACCAGGGCCGAGTCGGAGCCGTCGATCAAGGCGCAGTTCGCCGCGGCCCGCACCAGCCGGCCGTTCATGGTGCTGCTCGGCCTGAGCTGCGCGCAGATGTTCGCCGCCGGCACGCTGCTGGCCGGCGCGCCGTACTTCGCCACGTACACCCTGGACGACCCCGCGGCCACCACCACGCTCTTCCTGTGCGTCGTCGGCCCGCTGCTGGTCACGATGCCCGGGTGGGTACGGCTGTCGCGGCGCTACGACAAGCGCGGGGCGATGGTCCTGGGCTCGGCGCTGTTTTTGGCGGGCACGGTCGCGATGGCGTTCTCGGCGCAGTTCGGCGAGATCTACGCGCACGCGTGCGTGCTCGTGGTGGGCATCGGCTACGCCGGGCTCCAGCTGCTGCAGTTCTCCATGCTGTCCGACGTGATCGTCTATGACGCGGCGGTCACCGGCAAGCGCCGGGCGGGGGTGTTCACCGGCCTGTGGACGGCCGCCGAGACCGTCGTCTTCGCCTTCGGCGCGCTCGTGCTGGGCTGGATCCTGGGGGTGTCCGGCTTCGTGGAGTCGGACCCGAAGACGCCGGTCGAGCAGCCCGAGTCGGCCGTCCAGGCCGCGCTGTACGGCAGCACGCTGATCCCCGCGCTCTTCATGGGGGTCGCCATCGCGCTGACGCTGCGCTACAGCCTCACCGCGGCCAAGCTCAGGGAGGCCGGGAACCTCAAGCCGGCCGAGGCGTGAGGAGCGGGCCGGTCCGTGGCGCTCAGGCCAGCTGAGGTGTGATCACGACGAAGGCGCAGTCTCCGAAGGAGATCACGTCGCCCGGCCGGACCCTGGCCGGGCCGACGAGGCGCCAGTCGTTGAGCCGGGTGCCGTTGAGGGAGCCGAGGTCGACGAGGATCCAGTCGTCGGCGTCGCGGCGCAGCTCGGCGTGCACCCGCGAGACGGTCAGGTCGGCCAGGACCAGATCGCAGGCCGAGCCCCGGCCGACGACGTAGCGGGTGCGGGCGTCGCCGGGCAGCGCCAGCTTGGGCAGCCGGGGACGCCGCCAGGCCGACTCCACGCGCGTGGTGAAGTCGGAGACGGAGGCGACGACCTCGGTCACCAGGCGCCGCAGGCGGCCCCGCTGGGGGAGGTCGGCGACCAGATCGTCCAGCTCGCCGCGGTTGCGGGCGCGCAACGCCATGTCGACACGGCCCAGGAACGTGTCGTGGGAAAGCCGGCCTTCGACGGCGCGGTCGCGGAGCTCGTTGATCGCACGATCACGGTCCCCGTCGGATGCGCGTGCCGGAGGATGCGTCGAGCTCATCTCCCGAGTATCGGTCCCAACGGCGACGCCTGTCCAGAATATGCGGATCTCTCGTCTTCGCTTGCCGTGACCATACTGAGTATGCATACTCAGTATGCATGGCGATCCGACAGGGGCTGCTCGCTCTGCTGAGCCGAGGGCCCCGCTACGGCTATCAGCTGCGCACCGAGTTCGAGGCGTCGACGGGGGCGACCTGGCCGCTCAACATCGGCCAGGTCTACACGACGCTCTCGCGCCTGGAGCGCGACGGCCTGGTGGCCTCCGGCGACCAGGACGACCAGGGCCGGGTCGTCTATTCGATCACCGAGGCCGGTCGGGCGGAGATGGAGCGATGGTTCGGCACCCCCGTCGCCCAGTCCGACCGGCCCCGGGACGAGCTGGTCATCAAGCTGGCGATGGCGGTCGCCGCCGGTGCGGAGGTGCGGCCGGTGATCCGGGCCCAGCGCGCCGCGACGATGCGCACGCTCCAGAAGCTCACCCGGGCCAAGCAGACGAGCACCGACGGGCCGGCCCAGCTGCTGGTGCTCGAATCGATGATCTTCCAGGCCGAGGCCGAGCAGCGCTGGCTCGACCACTGCGAGGCCGTGCTGACGGCCTCCCCCCAGACGCAGGAGAAGCACGCATGAGTTTCGATCCGGTCGTACGGCTGGCGGACGCGACCCGCGTCCACGGCGACGGCCCGCAGGCCGTACACGCCCTGAAGGGGGTGAGCCTGGAGGTCGCCGCGGGAGAGCTGGTCGCGGTCATGGGGCCCTCCGGGTCCGGCAAGTCCACCCTGCTCAACCTCGCCGGCGGTCTCGACACGCCCACCTCGGGCGCGGTGACCGTGGAGGGCACGCCGCTGACGAGCCTGACGGACGGGGAGCGCGCGGCCCTGCGCCGCAGGCGCGTCGGCTACGTCTTCCAGGACCTCAACCTGATCCCCTCGCTGACCGCCGCCGAGAACGTGATGCTCCCGCGCGAGCTGGACGGGGTGCGGGCGAGGCAGGCCCGGCGCGAGGCCCTGGAGGCCCTGGCGGAGGTGGGGCTGGAGGAGCCCGACCGCTTCCCCGACGAACTGTCCGGCGGCCAGCGCCAGCGGGTGGCGATCGCCCGCCCGCAGCCGGGCGCTCCCCGTTCGCCGCGCTCCTGGCGGCCCTGCGGATCTCCCGCCGGGACATCCTGCGGGCCAAGGGGCGCAGCGCCCTGATCATGGTCATGATCGGCCTGCCGGTCATGCTCTTCTCCGGGGTCGCGACCTGGTTCGCCACCGAGGACATCGCCCCGCACGAGTCCCTGGCCTGGGACATGGGCGCGGCCGACGCGCGGCTGGACGGACCGACGTTCGGTGAACCGGTACGGCAGAGCGTCGAGGGCGGGGTCCGGTTCGACGAGGACGGGGTCCAGCCGAACCGGAACGAGGGCAGGGGCCTGTCCCGGCAGGAGATCGTCTCGCTGTTCGGCCCCGGCAGCCGGGCGGTGCCCTCCCGCGGTTCCTGGACGGGGTACGAGGGTCCCCGGGGATACCGGGAGAGCGACGTCCGGGAGATCGACTTGAACGACCCGGTCACCGCGGGCATGTACCGCCTGCTGTCGGGGCGCGTTCCCCGGGCGGCGGGGGAGATCGCGGTGAGCCCGAGCCTGGGCCTGCGCCCCGGGACGGAGATCACCCTGTCCAGGACGTCCTCCGCCGCCACGGTCGTCGGCGTGGTCGAGCCGCAGCGTCACCCCGGCCACAGGCAGATCGTCGCACCGCCCGGCACCGTGCTGGCCGACGGCAAGGGCGTCACCACCGAGTGGCTCGTGGACACGCCCGCGCCGGTCCCCTGGCGGAAGGTGCGGGAGCTCAACCGCTCGGGCCTCGTCGTGGTCTCCCGAGCCGTGATCATGGATCCGCCGCCGCCCGGCGGCATGGAGGACCCGGCTCCCGGCGGCCGGTGGAACCTCGACGGTGTGGTGATGGCCGCCACCGGCGTCGGCCTGGTCGTGCTGGAGGTCGCGTTGCTGGCCGGTCCGGCCTTCGCCGTCGGGATCCGGCGCCGCCGCCGGGAACTGGCGCTGATCGCGGCGCAGGGCGGGAGCGCCCGCCACCTGCGCTGGATCGTGCTCGCCGACGGGCTCACCCTCGGTCTGGCCGCCTCGGTGCCGGCGGCGGCGCTCCTGGCGGGACTGTGCACCCGCACGCGCCTGTCCCTCACCCGGCGGCTGACCTGATCACCACTGTCCCGGAACCGGGTGGACGGGCTCTCCGTCCACCCGGCCGGGGGAGACCTATGGCAGGGTGATGCGGATCTTGGACTGCTTGTGCGGGAGCCTCTCCCAGTCCTCCATGAACCTGCCCGCCAGGCCGTGCTCGGCGGCCAGGTCCAGCAGCGTCTCGGTGCGGTAGTAGAAGTCCTCGCGCAGGACCTGGTGCTCGCGGCCCTCGGTCCGGTCGAAGGTGAAGTCGAACCAGCCGCCGGGGCGCATGATGCGGCCCACGTGGGCGAAGCACTCCTCGATCACGTGCAGCGGGGAGTGGGAGAACACGCTGTGCGCGTGGACCACGTCGAAGGACGCGTCGGGCAGGAACTCGAAGCGCAGGTCCCTGACCGGGGTCAGGTGGGGGAGCTTGTCACGCAGGCCGTACTCGGTCAGGGTCCGCTGCGCGGCGATCAAGATGTCGGGGGAGATGTCCAGCCCGTAGTAGCCGCCCCCGTCCAGATAGTCGATGAACAACCGGCCGGCGCGCAGGTTGCCGCAGCCGATCTCCAGCATCCGGTGGCCGGGGCGCAGGCCGTGCCCGACCAGATAGTCGAACTGCATCTTGCCCAGGGCCAGCCAGCGGTCGTGCGACTTGCTGCCGACGGCCGCCTCGGGGTTGCGCGCGGTGTCGGACTTCATCACGGCCCGGTAGTAGCTGACGTGGTCGGTGGTGCGCAGCCGCAGCCAGGCGTCCCTGGCCAGCCTCCGGACGTGGGGGACGATCCGGTCGGGATGCCGTACGGCATAGCGGATCTGATGGATGGGGTCCGTACGGGTCATCTCAGGTCACCTGGTCCTCCGTGAGCGGGTACGTGGAAGCCGCCGGCCCCGCGGAGAAGACGACCACCGCGCGACGGCCGGGCCATGGATCCCATGCTTACCTGAACCGAGCCGATCAAAAGGGGGAACGGCCCGGTCCTGGTTCCCCGATTACCCGGAGCGTACGTTGACCGGGCCTCCCGCCTCCGGGATGTCCGCAGATGGATCCGGGACGTCCGGGGTGACCGGTACGACCGGCCCCCGGCGTCCCGTGGATCAGTCCCTGACGTCGGCGCAGACGACGTGGGCGCCCAGCTCGACCATGCGCTGCTCGCTGCGGGCGTCGGCCACCCGCGCCATCAGGATCGGCGCCTCGCTCGCCGCGAGCTGCGGCAGCCGGGCGCGCACCCCGCGGTGCAGGTCCCGCACCACGTCCTCGGCCGCGGACATGTGCACCTTGACGTGCAGCATGATGCCGGTGGCGCCGGAGGCCGTGCGCGCCTCGGAGATCCACACGTGGTGGATGAGCGGGAAGTCCGCCAGGAGCTGGGCGATCGCCACGCGCAGAGCGGGCAGGATCGGGTGGGTGCAGCGCTTGTAGCCGGGGTCGACCATCTGCATCGGCCCCGACAGGTGCGGACGCGGAGCGGGGATCCAGGGCTGGTCGGCCGGGGAGGACGCGGGCATCCTGGGCGGGCTCGGCTGCGAGGCCGGGCCGACCTGTGTCATCGGGCGCATCGTGGAGGTCCGCGACACCGTGGCCATCGCCCCGGTGGCGTACGCGGTCGGCGTGGCACCGGACAGGGCCGGCGTCGGGCCGCTGCGGGTGGAGCGCAGGTACCGGTGGAGGTCCTCGATCGGGACCGCCGCCGCGGTGGGCCCGGCCGCGTCGATCACGATCTCCCGCACGCCGGTGACGCGCTGGATGTCGAGGATGGTGTCCGCGTCGCACTCCGACAGGGAGTGCGAGCCGTGGTGCCGCGCGTAGGTCTCGGCCGAGGTGTATCCGAGCAGAACTCGTTCACCGGCCTGGGTCGTGCCGAGGACGACGGAGCGGTCCGGCCGTACGGCGACCAGAAGTCCCCATTCGGCCAACGCCGCCAGCAGCCGATGCGGACCGCCGTGCTGCGCGAGCACGTCGCCGAGAGCGGGGTTCCCGATGCTCATATGACGAACGATAGGTAGAGGACCACGGCTTATGAGGGTAATCGGGAAGATTTATGGCAAGCAATACCAACTTCAAGGTTCGGTGAATGAGATTCGGCGGGAAGGGTACCGGGCGAGGCCAGAGCGCCGGAGAGCGGTTCCCCGCACGACGCGGGCGAGCCGTGGGAACGAGGGTGCGTCAGGGGTGCCCCGCGGGGCTCTCGTCTCGGATCGCAGGACGGCGCGGGCGTTCGGCGTCTCGGATCCCGGGACACTCGTGAACGCGTTCACAAGCGCCGATAGACTGCGTGAGGTCCGTGCAGCCTTCCCGTCCCTAAGGAACCACCAGTGAACAAGCCCGTCGTACTGGTCGCAGAGGAACTCTCCGAGGCCGGTCTTGCGGTCCTGGGCGCGGACTTCGAAGTCCGCCACACCGATGGCGCCGACCGCGCCCAGTTCCTGCCCGCCCTCGCCGAGGTGGACGCGCTGATCGTGCGCAGCGCCACCCAGGTGGACGCCGAGGCCGTCGCCCACGCGCCCAGGCTCCGCGTCGTCGCCCGCGCGGGCGTCGGCCTGGACAACGTGGACGTGGAGGCCGCGACGAAGGCCGGCGTGATGGTCGTCAACGCCCCCACCTCCAACATCACCAGCGCCGCCGAGCACACCGTCGCGCTGATCCTCGCCTCGGCCCGCAACGTCGCCCAGGCGCACGCCGCCCTCAAGGGCGGGGAGTGGAAGCGGTCGAAGTACACCGGCGTCGAGCTCGACGAGAAGGTCGTCGCGATCCTCGGCCTCGGCAAGATCGGCCAGCTGGTCGCCCAGCGCCTGCAGCCGTTCGGCGTCGAGCTGATCGCCTACGACCCCTACCTGCAGCCGGCCCGCGCCGCGCAGATGGGCGTGCGCCTGGTGTCGCTGGAGGAGGCCCTGCGCGAGGCCGACTTCATCACGGTGCACCTGCCCAAGTCGAAGGAGACCCTCGGGCTCATCGGCGAGAAGGAGATGCAGATCGTCAAGCCGTCGGTCCGCCTGATCAACGTCGCGCGCGGCGGCATCATCGACGAGAACGCCCTCTACGCCGCGATCAAGGAGGGCCGCGTCGCCGGCGCCGGCATCGACGTGTTCCCCAAGGAGCCCGTCACCGACAGCCCGCTGTTCGAGCTGGACCAGGTCGTCGTCACCCCGCACCTGGGCGCCTCCACCCACGAGGCCCAGGAGAAGGCCGGCACCCAGGTCGCCCGCAGCGTGAAGCTCGCCCTGGCCGGCGAGTTCGTGCCGGACGCGGTCAACGTCCAGGGCGGCGCCGTCGCCGAGGACGTCAAGCCGGGCCTGCCGCTGGCCGAGAAGCTCGGCCGGCTGTTCACCGCCCTGGCCGGGGAGGTCGCCACCAAGCTCGACGTCGAGGTCCGCGGCGAGATCGCCTCCCAGGACGTCCGGGTGCTGGAGCTGGCCGCCCTCAAGGGCGTCTTCACCGACGTCGTCGAGGACTCCGTCACCTACGTCAACGCCCCGCTCCTGGCCAAGGACCGCGGCGTGACCGTGGAGCTGGTCACCAGCTCCGAGAGCCCCGACTGGCGCAACGTGGTGACCGTGCGCGGCGTCCTGGCCGACGGCCGCACCGTCTCGGTCTCGGGCACGCTGTCCGGCCCGCGCCAGATCACGAAGATCGTCGAGGTCAACGGCTACGAGATGGAGATCGAGCCGACCGACCACCTGTCGTTCTTCACCTACTCCGACCGCCCCGGCGTCGTCGGCATCGTCGGCCGCATCCTCGGCGACCACGGCATCAACATCGCCTCGATGCAGGTCTCCCGGGACACCAAGGGCGGCAAGGCGCTCATCGCCCTGACCGTCGACACCGCCATCCCGGCGGAGGTCGTCGACCAGATCGCCTCCGAGATCGGCGCCGACAGCGGCCGCTCGGCGGACCTGGCCGAGTAGCCCGCAGGCCCCTCGTCCCGCACGGCCGCCGTCCCCCGCGGGGGGGACGGCGGCCGTCTCAGCATGTGGGAAGTCGGTACGGCGGGCGAGACGCTGTCTCGATGACCAGGTAGCCTGGAATCAAATGCGCCAGGTTCTCGTACTCATTACCTGCCGCGGCGGGGCCTGACGGACAGGCCGGCGACCCGCCGCGGTGTGGTGGCGTTCGCTGGCTGACAGTCCCGTCGCCGGCCCGTGACCCGGGCCCGCGACCTCAGGTCCGGTCCGGCTCCGCCGATCGGAAGTCCGGACCATCTCCCCCCTCTGCTTCCGTGCGAGACGAGACGAGACTCATCATGTACGACATGTATCCCTGGAACCGCCCCGAGGACGCCGAGGACGAGGCGGCCAACGCCGTCCAGACGGCGCTGGACCGTCGTGACAACGGCGGCGCACCCACTCGCTGAGGCGCCCGATCTGTCCGCTATCTGAGATCAGTATCCGATAATCGAGACGGAGCGGTAGGGTTCCCGCATGGACTCGCGCAACATTCGTCTGGCAGTGATCCCCGGCGACGGGATCGGGGTCGAGGTCGTCACCGAGGGCCTGAAGGTCCTGGACGCCGTGGGCGGCAAGGTGGAGACCACCACCTACGACCTCGGTGCCAAGCGCTACAACAGCACCGGTGAGATCCTTCCCGACGCCGTCCTGGACGAGCTGCGCGGATACGACGCCATCCTGCTCGGCGCGATCGGCGACCCCAGCGTGCCCCCGGGCGTGCTGGAGCGCGACCTGCTGCTCAAGCTCCGCTTCGAGCTCGACCACTACGTGAACCTGCGCCCGGTCAAGCTCTTCCCGGGCGTGGAGACCCCGCTGGCCGAGTCCCGGCCGGAGGACATCGACATGATCGTCGTCCGCGAGGGCACCGAGAGCCTCTACGCCGGGGCCGGCGGCGTACTGCGCCGCGGCACGCCGCACGAGGTCGCCACCCAGGAGTCGCTGAACACCGCCTTCGGCGTCGAGCGCGTCGTGCGCTACGCCTTCGAGCAGGCGCAGGCCCGTCCCCGCAGGAAGCTGACGCTGGTCCACAAGACCAACGTGCTGACCTACGCGGGCGACCTGTGGGCCCGCACGCTCGACCGGGTCGGCCTGGAGTACCCCGGCGTGCAGACCGACTACTGCCACGTCGACGCGGCCTCGATGTTCTTCGTCAGCCAGCCGGAGCGGTTCGACGTGATCGTCACCGACAACCTCTTCGGCGACATCATCACCGACATCGGCGCCGCCGTGGCCGGTGGCATCGGCCTGGCCGCCAGCGGCAACATCAACCCCGACGGGACCGCGCCGAGCATGTTCGAGCCGGTCCACGGCAGCGCCCCCGACATCGCCGGCCAGGGCAAGGCCGACCCCACCGCCACGATCCTGTCGGTCGCCATGCTCCTGAACCACCTGGGCCTGACCCGGCAGGCCGCCCGGGTCGAGCAGGCCGTCGCCGACGACCTGCTGGAGCGCCAGACCAACTGGACGGCCCGGACCACCCACGAGATCGGCGACGACATCACCGCCCGAGTAGCCGGCTGAGAGCCGCCCACTCGACATTTCGGACGCGCCCGGCGGCTCTCTGAGAGAGCCGCCGGGCGCGTCTTTGTGCATTGGGGCGCCCCGGCCCTGCCGATGAGCTCTCCGGATGCAGTAGTTTCCCGTTACCCGGTCCATCGCAGAATGGACTAAAGGGTAGACCCGCCACGAAGAGAAGGATCTCCGTCATGACCACTGCTCAGAAGCTCAGCTTCGACGTGCAGGCCTCCGATCACGCTCGCACCGCGGCCGAGCGCGAGCAGGTACTGGCGAGCCCCGGTTTCGGGCAGGTCTTCACCGACCACATGATCTCGATCGACTACACCGAGGGCCGCGGCTGGCACGACGCGCGGCTCATGCCGTACGGCCCGCTGCTGCTGGACCCCTCGACCTCGGTCTTCCACTACGCGCAGGAGCTGTTCGAGGGGCTCAAGGCCTACCGTCAGCAGGGCGGTTCGATCGTGTCCTTCCGGCCGCAGGCCAACGCGGCGCGCTTCAACACCTCCGCGCGGCGCATGGCCATGCCCGAGCTGCCCGAGGAGACGTTCGTCGAGTCGCTGGAGCTGCTGGTGCAGACCGACCGCGACTGGGTGCCCACGACCCCGGGCCACAGCCTCTATCTGCGCCCCTTCATGATCGCCACGCAGTCGGCGCTCGGCGTCAACTACCCCTCGCAGACCTACAAGTACATGGTGATCGCCTCCCCGGCCGCCGCCTACTTCGGCGCGAGCCAGGCGGTCTCGGTGTGGCTGTCGACGGAGTACACCCGGGCGGCCCCCGGCGGCACCGGCTTCGCCAAGTGCGGCGGCAACTACGCCGCGGCCTTCGTGGCCCAGCGCCAGGCCGTCGAGCAGGGCTGTGACCAGGTGGTCTGGCTGGACGCCTACGAGCACCGCTACGTCGAGGAGATGGGGGGCATGAACCTGTTCTTCGTCTACGGCGACCGCCTGCTCACCCCGGCCCTGACCGGCACCCTGCTGCCGGGCATCACCCGCGACTCGATCCTCACCCTCGCCGGCGACCTCGGCCTCAAGGCCGAGGAGGGCCGCCTGTCGATCGAGGAGTGGCAGGAGGGCTGCGAGTCCGGCGAGCTCACCGAGGTCTTCGCCTGCGGCACCGCCGCGGTCGTGACCCCGGTCGGCTCGGTCAAGGGCGCCGACCGTGCCTGGACCGTCGGCGACGGCACCCCCGGCGAGGTCACCATGCGCATCCGCGAGGAGCTGACCGGCATCCAGTACGGCACCCGCCCCGACCCGCACGGCTGGGTGCACAAGATCTGCTGACCCGCTCCGGATCTTCGAAGAGGATGATCCGCTCCGCGTCTTCCGGGGCGGTCGTCCTCGTCCTGCGGCATGGAGAGAGCCCGCCCACCCGGGCCCTCTCCGGCCGTGGCCTATTCCTCTCCGTGCGGGTGGGCGCAACGTGTTTGGCGTGCGACTTAAAGTGATCGGAAAGATTTCCGCCCCGCGGGGAGTCCGGCGAACTTCTCGTCAGTGTTTTCGGATCATGGTCAGGCCGTCGGCGATGGGGAGCATGATCGAGGTGACCCGGGGGTCGGCGGCGACCATGTCGTTGAACGCGCGCATCGCCACGGTGGTCTCGTCGTGCTCGTGGGGATGGGCGACCTTGCCGTGCCACAGGGTGTTGTCGGCCAGGATCAGGCCGCCCGGGGTCAGATAGGACATGATGATCTCGTAGTAGACGCCGTAGTTCTCCTTGTCGGCGTCGATGAAGGCCAGGTCGACGGCCGGGAAGGTCGGCAGGTCGTGCAGCCGTTCGGCGGCGTCGCCGATCCGCAGCTCGATGCGGCCGGCGACGCCGGTCTTCTCCCAGTAGCGCCGGGCCACCGACGTCCACTCCTCGCTGATGTCGAAGCAGTTGAGCTTGCCCCTGGCGGTCAGGCCGCGGGCGATGCAGATGGCGGAGTAGCCGGTGAAGGTGCCCACCTCGACGGCGTTCCTGGCCCGGATGAGCTGGGCGATCATTGTGAGGAAGCGGCCCTGGTCGGGGGCGATCTGCATGTTCGCCCGCTCGCCCATGAGCTCGCGCGTCTCCATGGCCAGCGCCTCGAGCACGTCGTCGGGCCCGGTGGTGTGGGCCAGGAGATACTGGCCGACGGCCGCTTCGAGATAAGTCGCCTTCATAATCCCTATTCTGGCCGGTGAATCGGACTGCGAACACACGGGGTGCGCAGTCGGTCGCTCAAAGTGCGTCTCGTATCCTGAGATCGATGTGTCAGATGGTGTCAGCGTGTGGCAGACTCCGAAGCATCATGTCCTATGGTCTGCTCATTATCGGCAGGCGCGCTGGCTGACAAGGGACACCGCCAGCGCGCAGACCTCTCACGTCCGTGAGGGGTCTTTCTTGTTTCTGAGGCCGGAGCGAGCGCGCGGCGAGGCATCGGACCGCGAAGGAGAGACCAATGACCGACGACCGCTTCCACGTGTACGACACGACACTCCGTGACGGCGCCCAACAGGAGGGGCTCAACCTCACGGTGGTCGACAAGCTGGCCATCGCGCGGCACCTGGACGGCCTGGGCGTCGGTTTCATCGAAGGAGGCTGGCCCGGGGCCAACCCCAAGGACACCGAGTTCTTCCGGCGGGCTCGAACAGAGCTCGACCTGAAGCACGCGCAGCTCGCCGCGTTCGGCGCGACCCGCCGGGCCGGTGTGAAGGCAGCAGACGACCCTCTGGTGGCCGCACTGCGCGAATCCGGCGCGCCGGTCGTGACCCTTGTCGCCAAGAGTCACGACCGGCACGTGGAGCTGGCCCTCCGCACGACTCTCCAGGAGAACCTCGCGATGATCCGCGACACGGTTTCTCACCTTCGTGCGGAGGGACAGCGGGTCTTCCTCGACGCCGAGCACTTCTTCGACGGCTACAAGTCCAACCCAGCGTACGCGCTGGAGGTGCTGCGCACCGCCGCGGAGGCGGGCGCCTCGGTGATCGCGCTGTGCGACACCAACGGCGGCATGCTCCCCGACGAACTGGCCGACGTCGTACACGAGGCGGCCGGCACCGGGGCCCGCATCGGCATCCACTGTCACGACGACACCGGCTGCGCGGTGGCCAACACCCTGGCCGCGGTCAAGGCGGGCGCCACCCACGTGCAGGGCTGCGCCAACGGGTACGGCGAGCGCTCCGGCAACGCCAACCTGTTCACGGTCGTGGCCAACCTCCAGCTCAAGCGGGGCTTCGACCTGGTCCCGCGGGAGGCGCTGGCCGACATGACCCGGATCGCGCACGCGATCACCGAGGTCACCAACGTCACCCCGAACTCCCACGCCCCCTACGTCGGGGTCTCCGCCTTCGCGCACAAGGCCGGGCTGCACGCCAGCGCGATCAAGGTCGACCCCAACCTCTACCAGCACATCGACCCGGCCCAGGTCGGCAACGACATGCGGATGCTGGTCTCCGACATGGCCGGGCGCGCCTCGGTCGAGCTCAAGGGACGCGAGCTGGGCTACGAGCTGTCCGCGGAGACCTCCCGCGAGCTGGTGGACCGGGTCAAGGAGCTGGAGTCGCGCGGCTACACCTTCGAGGCCGCCGACGCCTCCTTCGAGCTGCTGCTGCGCGACACCGTGGCGGGCGAGCGCAGGCGGCACTTCGAGGTCGAGTCCTGGCGGGTGATCGTCGAGCGGAACCGGGGCGGCGAGCTGATCAGCGAGGCCACCGTCAAGCTGCACGCCAAGGGCGAGCGGATCGTCGCCACCGGCGAGGGCAACGGCCCGGTCAACGCCCTGGACAAGGCCGTCCGGGCGGCGCTGGAGCGGCTCTACCCGGAGCTGGCCGGGGTCGAGCTGATCGACTTCAAGGTGCGGATCCTGGAGGGCGCCCACGGCACCGACGCGATCACGCGCGTGCTGATCACCTCCAGCGACGCGACCGGCGAGTGGGCCACCGTGGGCGTCGACGAGAACATCATCGACGCCTCCTGGCAGGCCCTGGAGCAGGCCGTGACCTACGGGCTGCTGCGGGCGGGGCACCACGCGGACTGACCGCGGGCCCCTGTGGACGGGAGAGGGGGTACGGCGGCCGCCGTACCCCCTCTCCCGTCAGTGGGCGCCGGTCACGAGAGCTTCGAGCCGCTGACCCGGAAGCTGACCGCGCCGTCGGAGGTCTGCAGGCTGACCTTGCCGCCGGAGCACGAGACCGACGGGTCGCCGGTGCCGGGCACCACCACGGTGAGCAGCGACCCGGTGGAGGCGGCGGAGACGACCGCGGGGGCGGCCTGCTTCTTCAGGTAGGCGGGGGAGACCCAGCCCTGGTAGGGGCCGGACGCGCCGCGGACGACCTTCGAGGTGACCGGCGTGCAGGACGGCATCGCCACCTGGACGAGCGTCGCCTTCCAGCCGGACTTGTCCTTGACCACGACCCGCCCGCCGCCGCTCGAGACCTTCGACAGGTCCGCCGCCAGGTGCCAGACGGTGCGGACCTTCGAGCCCTCGGGGACGGTGTCCAGCACGGCCATCACGTCCTGCCCGTGGTTGACCAGGACCGAGCGGGTGCGCGGCACGCCGTAGGCCCGGTCGGTGAGCCGGAAGCTCTGCCGGTCCTCGCCGACGGAGGAGCCGGTCAGGGCCGTGGCGGTCCGGGGCCGGAACCGGGCCCCGGCCACGATCGGCACGTTGTGCGCCTCGGGGGACATCGTCCAGCGGCGGTAGCCGGTGTTCTCGTAGGAGTGGAACCCCACGTCGACCAGGACGTCGCGGCCCTGGGCGTAGTAGGTCACGCCGAGGTGGTCCTCGTGGCCGTGGTACTTGGCCCCGGGACCGAAGCGGATGGAGTAGAACGCCGACTCCGGCTTGTCCCACGCGGTGCGGCCGTAGACGTAGCCGTTGCCGAACACCTTGACGGTCTTCTTCGGGTGCTCGTACCCGACCGGGCGCACGTCCGCGCCGCCGTCGCCGATCGGCACCATGAAACCGTTGGGCTGCGTGGAGTGGGAGATGAAGCCCTCCAGCGACTTCCACCGCTCCGCGATCGAGGCCGGCACCTTCCTGCCGCACGCCTCGATGTTGCTCATCGCCACCTTGAGCCGGTCGTAGACGTAGATGGCGTAGCGGGGGGCCTGCTCGCGCAGCGCGCCCTGGGAGTCGACGTCGAGCTCGACCGTCTCGGTCAGGCGGCGGATCGCCAGCCCGGACCACTCGTCGCGGCCGTAGCGGCAGCCGATGCCCAGCAGCGCGATGTCCTGGTCGATGCCGTGGTTGTGGCCCTTCTCGTACAGGGCCGGGTTGGAGAGCATCTTGGCGTGCTCGGCCAGGCTCCTGGTCAGCCAGGACTCGCTGACGTGCCTGCTCAGGCAGACCAGGGCGGGCGCGCGCAGCGCGATCGGGTGCTCCTGCCAGGCGTACGGGCTGCCGCCGCCGCGCAGCGGGTTGTCCTTCACCCAGTCCTGGGCGATCTCGGTGGCGCGCGACAGGTAGGAACGTTCCCCGGTGTTCTCGTAGTCGGCGACCAGCCGGCCCATCCAGCGCAACGAGTGGAAGACCATGCTCCAGGAGCGGTTGCGGTAGGGGTCGGTCCGCCAGTCGACGTCCTTGCCGACCTTGACCGCGGGCAGGTCGAGGAAGCTCAGCTGCCCGTCCATGACGTCCGGCGACGTCGGGGTCGCCGGCAACCAGTCGCCCTGGCACTCGGCCGTGCGTTTGACCTTGTCCGTCGCCTCCGAGGTCCCTGTCATCCCGCCGCTGGTCAGGAGGAGAGCGATGGAGAGTGCGATTGCTTGTGTGCGGCGGCGCACGCCTGTTCCTTCCGGGACTGGTGGGAGAGCTGATTATGCTGTCCGAATCCCACCAAACCGGTCAAGCCAAGAGACGACCTTCGCGTACATCGTTAGCAACTAGATGCGGGGAACAGGTTTACGGGGTGGTGAGCCCTCAGCCGGAGACCTCGGCGGGCTCCTGGCGGGTGCTCGCCCAGATGTCCGGGCGCGGCAGCGGCCGGCCGGCCCCGACCGCGGCCGTCCACTCGGCGGTGGCGGCCACCGCGGCGAAGTTGGAGGCCATCACCACCAGCACGTGGCTGTGCGCCTCCTCGGCGGTCAGCCGCCCCGCGGGGGTGGACAGCGCGACGGTCCCGGTCGCGTCCGACAGGAACTCCACCGCCATGCCCCGGTGGTAGGCGTCGCGGGCGGTGGACTCGTCGCAGTTCTGCGTCATGTATCCCGCGATGGTCACCGTGTCGACCTCCCGGGCCTCCAGCCAGGCGCCGAGGCCGGTCCGGGCGAAGGCGGAGGCCATCGTCTTGTCCATCAGCAGGTCGTACGGCCTGCCGGACACCTCCTCGCGCAGCTCCCACCCGTGCCCGCCGGAGGCGAAGATCGGGGACTCGGCCGGGGCCGTGTGCCGGACCACGACCACCGGGACGCCGTGCGCGCGGGCGGTGTCCATCGCGGACATGATGTTCGCCAGGCTCTCCTCGCGCGGCGGGTGGGCGATCGGCAGGTCACCGGTGAAGTACTCGTTCTGGACGTCGATGACGACGAGGGCTCGCTTCATGCGTTCAAGCCTGGATCAGCCGGCGGCGCCCGCGTGAGGGCGGCCTCAGCCACCCACCGAGAGATTCACGCCATCGGCGGCGCCCGCGCCGTCCCCCGCACCCATGCCGAAGGTCTCCCGGTAGGCCGTGGGGGAGACGCCCACGTGGCGGCGGAAGTGCGGGCGCAACGCGACCGCCGAGGCGAAGCCCGCCCGGCGGGCCACCCGCTCGACCGGCTCGGCCGTCGTCTCCAGCAGCCGCTGGGCGTGCAGGACCCGCTGGTGCAGCAGCCACTGCGCGGGGGTGGTCCCGGTGACCTGGCGGAAGCGCCGGTCGAAGGTGCGCCTGCTCATCAGCGCCCGGGCGGCCATGCCGTCCACGCTCAGCTCGCGGTCCAGATGACGCAGGGCCCAGTCGAGGGTGTCGCCGAACGGGTCGCCGGTGGCGGGGGCGGGGACGGGGTGGTCGATGTACTGCGCCTGCCCTCCGGACCGGTGGGGCGGCGTGACCAGGCCGCGGGCGATGCTGTTGGCCGCCTGCGTGCCGTGCGAGCGGCGCACGAGGTGCAGGCAGAGGTCGATGCCGCCGGTGCTGCCCGCGGAGGTGAGGATGTCGCCCTCGTCCACGTAGAGCACGTCGGGCCGGACCTCGACGCGCGGGTGCAAGGAGGCCAGCAGCCCGGCGTAGCGCCAGTGGGTGGTGGCCGGGCGCCCGTCCAGCAGGCCGGTGGCGGCCAGCACGAACGTGCCCAGGCACAGCGAGACCACCGTCGCGCCCGCGCTGTGGGCCCGGCGCAGCGCCTCCAGCGCCTCCTCCGGGGGCGGTTCGCCGGCCGACGGCCGCCGCCAGGTCGGCACGATGACCAGGTCGGCGCCCTCCACGGCGTCCAGGTCGTACGGCGCGGCGAGGGTGACGCCCGCGTCCGTGCGGACCGGGCCGCCCTCGGCGGCGATCACCCGCACGTCGAACTCCGGCCGGTCGTCCCGCCGCTCGCCGAACACCGCGATCGGCACCGAGGCCTCGAACAGGGGGATCCGGTCGAACATCAGCACCGCGACCGTGGAGAACCCCATGGCGCGATCCTATCGGCCGACGGCGTTCCAGCCAGTCGCCCCCGAAGCCGTATGTGGCGGGATCCCATCGGCCGGTGATATCCCGGCCACTCGTCCCATGGGGTTGTACGTGGCGGGATCCTATCGATCGATGACTTCCCGGCCACTCGTCCGGCGGGCCGTACCCGGTGATCCTGGTCCCATGAGACTCGCCGACATCGTGATCCCCGAGACGCCCGCCGCCCGCGCCGCGCTGGAGGCGGCCACCGCCTACTGCTCGCCCGCGCTGCTCAACCACTCGATCCGGGCCTATCTGTGGGCCGCGGCCTACGCCGGCCGGAGGGGCATCGCCTTCGACGCCGAGCTGCTCTACGTCTCCTCGATGTTCCACGACATCGGGCTGGTGGCGGAGTTCGACAGCCACACGGTGCCCTTCGAGGAGGCGGGGGGTCACGTGGCGTGGATCTTCTGCGCGGGCGCCGGCTGGCCGGTCGAGCGCCGCGTGCGCGCCTCCGAGGTGATCGTCCGCCACATGTGGGACAAGGTCGACGTCACCCAGGACCCCGAGGGCCACCTGCTGGAGCTGTCCACCGGCCTCGACATCTCCGGCCGCAACCCCCAGGACTGGTCCGAGGACCTCCGCGCCGAGATCCTGGAGAGCTACCCCCGCCTCGGACTCGCCGAGGAGTTCACCGCCTGCATCACCGCCCAGGGAACACGCAAGCCCGACAGCCTCGCCGGCGGCTTCGTCCGCAACGGCGTGGCCGCCCGCATCGCCGCCAACGCCCTGGACAGGTAGGTCCTGGAGCGGCAGGGGGCGGGTCTCCGGTGGAGCGGGTGCCGCCCACCCGTGCGCCGCCGTACCCGCTTGCAGCCTCAGGACCTACCCGCCCGGACCGCTGCCCGTCGCCGTACCTCCACCCGCGCGACGGGCAGAGGTCAGGCCTTGGGGCCGGTGCTCTGGACGACTTCGAAGGACCAGATCTCGGATCCCGAGGCGGCCGGGCCCTGGCCGTGACCATGCCCGTGTCCGTGGCCCTGCGCCTGCCCGTGGCCGTGTCCATGGCCCTGGGCGCCGGCCTCGGCGGCGGCCTGGGCGTGGCCGCGCTGGAAGGACTGGCTCTCGGTCCAGCGGGTGAAGTCCTCCTCGGACCGCCAGCGGGTGTAGACCATGTACCGGTCGGTGCCCTCCATCGGGCGCAGCAGCTCGAACCACTCGAACCCGTCGGCCGACTCCACCATCCCGGCCCGGTTCGAGAACCTGCGCTCCAGTTCCTCGCGCATCTCCTCGGGCACGGTCAGTACGTTGATCTTCACGACGGACATGTGGGCTCCTCCCGGAAGGTCTCCCGCCCAACCCTACGATCTCCGTCCTCCGGCCCCCGAGCCGCTCCCCGGAAGACACGGAGCCGAGTCCCGCGACGCGCCCGTACGGCGGGCGACCCGGCCAACGCCCCTGGCCGCTCCACTAGCCTTGTCGTGTGCGCATCGCGAGATTCTCCACAGGTGAAGGTGTCGGATTCGGCGTGGTCGAAGGCGGTCCGGGCGAGGAGTTCATCTCCGCGATCTCGGGGCACCCGTTCGGCCCGATCCAGTTCACCGGCGAGCGCCACTCGCTCTCCCAGGTCAGGCTGCTCGCGCCCATGCTGCCCAGCAAGGTCGTGGCCATCGGCAAGAACTACGCCGACCACGCCCGCGAGATGGGCGGCGAGGTCCCCGACGAGCCGCTGATGTTCATCAAGCCGTCCACCTCGGTGATCGGCCCGGCGGAGGCCGTGGCCTACCCGACCGGGCTGTCGGAGCGGGTCGACTACGAGGGCGAGCTGGCCGTGGTCATCGGCCGGCTCTGCCGGGAGGTCCCCGTCGAGCGGGCCCACGAGGTCGTCTTCGGCTACACCTGCGCCAACGACGTCACGGCCAGGGACCTGCAGAAGAAGGACGTGCAGTTCACCCGGGCCAAGGGCTTCGACACCTTCTGCCCGCTCGGCCCGTGGATCCAGACCGAGCTCGACCCGGCCGACCTGGGCATCAGCACGACGGTGAACGGCGAGGTGCGGCAGAGCTCGCGCACCTCCAAGCTCATGTACGACATCCCGGCGCTGATCGCCCACGTGAGCGCGGTCATGACCCTCATCCCCGGCGACGTCATCCTGACCGGGACGCCCGAGGGGGTCGGCCCGCTGCAGGTCGGGGACGAGGTCAGCGTCGCCATCGAAGGTATCGGCACTCTCACCAACCGGGTGGTCTCCCGTGATTAGGGTTCGTTTCGCTCCCTCGCCCACCGGCATGTTCCACGTCGGCGGCGCCCGCACCGCGCTGTTCAACTGGGCGCTGGCCCAGCAGGCCGGCGGCCGGTTCGTCCTGCGCGTCGAGGACACCGACGCCACCCGCAACCGCCCGGAGTGGACCGAGGGCATCCTCTCGGCGCTGGCCTGGATCGGGATCAGCGACGAGAGCCCGGTCTTCGAGGGGCCGTTCTTCCAGTCGGCCTTCGAGCCGCAGCACCGCGAGGCCGTCGCCAAGCTGCTGGCCGACGGCAAGGCGTACTACTGCGACTGCACCCGCGATCAGCTCCAGGAGCGCACCGGCTCCGAGCACAAGGGCTACGACGGCTTCTGCCGCGACCGCGGCCTGACCGAGGGCGCCGTGCGCTTCCGCACCCCCGACGAGGGCGTCACCGTCGTGGACGACCTGATCCGCGGCCGGGTGGAGTTCCCCAACGACGCCCAGGAGGACTTCGTCATCGCGCGCAGCGACGGCTCCCCGCTGTACGTGCTGGCCAACGCCGTCGACGACATCACCCAGGGCGTCACCCACGTGGTCCGCGGCGAGGAGCACCTGGGCAACGCCCAGCGCCAGGAGCTGCTGTGGCCCGCGCTGGGCGCCAACCCGCCGGTCTGGGCGCACCTGCCGGTCATCGTCAACGAGCAGCGCAAGAAGCTCTCCAAACGCCGCGACAAGGTCGCCCTGGAGTCCTACCGCGAGGAGGGCTACCTGGCGGAGGCCATGGTCAACTATCTGATGCTGCTCGGCTGGGGCCCCGGCGAGGACCGGGAGATCATGCCCTGGTCGGAGATGATGCCGCTGTTCAAGCTGGAGAACGTCAACTCCGCCAGCGCCTTCTTCGACGAGAAGAAGCTGCGCGCCTTCAACGGCGAGTACATCCGGGCGCTGCCGCCGGAGGAGTTCGTCAAGCGGGTCGAGCCCTGGCTCGACCCCGACTGGGACCGCGCGACCTTCGCCAAGGTGGCCGAGCTGGCCCAGACCCGCGTCGCCGTACTGTCCGAGATCAGCGCGAACGTCGACTTCCTCTTCCTGGACGAGCCCTTCTTCGACCAGGCCTCGTGGGACAAGGCGATGAAGGGCCCGGCCGCGGAGATCCTCGGCGGTTACCTCGCCCGCCTGGAGAAGGCGGACATGGACCCCGAGTCCCTGAAGACCGCTCTGGAGGAGGTCGGCGCCGAGCACGGCCTCAAGCTCGGCAAGGCGCAGGCGCCGGTCCGGGTGGCGATCACCGGCCGGACCGTCGGCCTGCCGCTGTTCGAGTCGATCGAGGCCCTCGGCCGCGAGCGCTCCGTGGCCCGCCTGCGGGCGGCTCTGGAGCGTCTGCAGGGCTGAGGACGGTCCTCACCGCACCGGGCACGGCCCCCGCCGCGTCCGGTGCGCTCCTCAGCACGTCCGGTACGGCTCTCGCCGCGCGGAGCACGGCCTCCGCGGGACCGGGTACGGCCCCCGCGAGGCCGAGGGCGGCTCCGGCGGCCATGGCGAGCCAGACGCCGGTGACGCCGAGCGCGGAGCCGAGCCCGTAGGCCAGCGGCAGCTGGACCGCGAACCCCGCCAGAGTGGCGGCGAGCAGCCGGCCACCCCTGCCACCGGCCTGGAGCACCCCGCCGAGGGCGATCAGGCCGCCGAACGGGACGAGGTACAGCGTCGCCCAGCGCAGGAAGCCCACGGCCTGGGCGGCCACCACCGGGTCACCGGTGAACAGCCCGGCCGCGGGCACCGCGACCACGTTGAGCACGGCGGCCACGGCCACCCCGGTGGCCAGGCCGTACCGCAGCACCGGCCCGGCTCCATCGTTCCCCGAGACAGGCGAGGCCGCCGGTGCGCCGGAGCGGGCGGTCCGGATCAGTGCGGCCTGGCGCAGTGCGTAGAACGCCATCACCCCGGCGAGCATGATCTTCATGCCGATGCCGTACCCGGCCAGTGCCGCGACCCCGAATCCGGCGACCAGGTCGACCAGGAGCATGCCCACCAGGGACCTGGCGAGGAAGTCGCCCGACATGGGCAGGCCGGTGCGGACGACGGCCGTCGCGTCGGCGAGGTTCGCGCGGGCCCGCCGTACCCGAAGGCGTGTCCGCCGGGTACGGGGCGCCCGCCGGGACAGCAGGGCCAGGGAGACGGCGAGGGCGAGCAGCCGGGCCAGGACGGTGGCCAGGGCCGCGCCCGGCACGCCCAGGCCGAGGCCGTAGATGAACAGCGGGTCGAGGGCGACCACCAGCGCGTTGCAGAGCAGCGCGGTGCGCATCGGCGTCCCGGTCTCGCCGTGCCCCTTGAAGATCCCGTCCACCAGGTTCTGGGCGAACAGGACCGGGATCCCGGCCATGGAGACCAGATAGAAGTCCGCCGTCAGCCCGGCCGTCACGGCGTCACCGGTGAACAGCCGGGCCAGCGGCTCGCGGAGCAGCACCCCGGCGACCGCCACGGCCAGGCCGGCGGCCCCGCACAGCAGCCACGCCGTACGGATCACCGGGGCGGTCGGCCCGCGACCGTCCCGCCTGCCGACGAGCACGGTCGTGCCCGTCGTGACGGTCAGGATCATCCCCAGGGCGAGGTGCTCGGTGGTGGTCGCGATCGTCACCGCGCCCACGGCGGCGCTGCCCAGGCCGGACACCCACAGCAGGTCGATCAGGCCGACCGCCACCACTGCGCTCAGCAGTTCCACGTAGACGGGCAGAGCGAGCCGGATCAGTGCCATGGCATACCTCGATTCGATTTAGCTCGATTAGAGGTATAGCGATACGATGCGCCCATGGCAAGCGGAGACCTGACCCTGTCGATCCTCGGGCTCCTCGGTGAGGGGCCGATGCACGGCTACGAGCTCAAGGCCCGCATCCACCGGCTCAGCGGCCATCTCCGCCCGGTCAGCGACGGCGCCCTCTACCCGGCCATCACCCGGCTGGAGAAGAGCGGGCTCGTGGAGCGGCACGAGGAGGAGGGGGCCGGGGCCGCCCGCCGCCAGGTGCTGACCCTGACCGACGCCGGGCGGGCCGAGCTGCTGCGGCGGCTGCGTGAGCCGGCCGATCTCGACATCAGCGACCAGACCCGCTTCTTCGGGCTGCTGACCTTCCTGTCGCAGCTGCCCAGGCGCGCCGACCGGGCCGAAGTGCTCCGCCGCCGCCTGGCCTTCCTGGAGACCCCCGCGAGCTTCTTCTACGAGGAGGACAGGCCGCTGCGGGCCGAGGAGGTCCCCGACCCGTTCCACCGCGGCATGCTGCTGATCGCCCGGGCCACCGGGGACGCCGAGAAGCGGTGGCTGAGGGAGACCCTCGCCGAGCTGGAGTCCTGACGACCCGGGCCGCGCTCCCGGCCGCCGAGACCGCCGAGACCGTCGGGACCACCAGGGCCCGCCGGGGAGTCCGGCGGGCCCGGAGGGGCATGGCGAGTCCCGGAGGGCCGGAGAGCCGCGCCGGGTCCGGGAGCGTCCCGATGCGCCGGCCGCTCGGCGGGCCCCGGTGCGTCAGCCGCCCAGCAGGCCCCGGCGCTCCAGCAGCGGCTCGATGCGCGGGTCACGGCCGCGGAAGTCGCGGAAGGCGTCCATCACGTCCTTGGAGCCGCCGACCGACAGCAGCGTGGACCGGAAGTGGTCGCCGTTCTCGCGGGTCAGGCCGCCGTTCTCCTTGAACCACTCGACGCTCTCGGCGTCCAGCACCTCGCTCCAGATGTAGGAGTAGTAGCCGGCGCTGTAGCCGCCCACGCCGCCGGAGAAGATGTGCGCGAAGTAGTTGGTCCTGTAGCGGGTGCGGACCTGCTCGAAGGCGATCCCGGCGCGCTCCAGGGCCGCGTTCTCGAAGGCCTCGGCGTCGGTGACGGTCTCGCCGGGGGCCAGCCGGTGCCAGGCCCAGTCCAGCAGGGCGGCGGCGAGATACTCCACCGTCGTGAAGCCCTGGTTGAACTTCTCGGCGGCCTTCATCTTCTCCAGCAGCTCCGCGGGCACCGGCTCGCCGGTCTCGTGGTGCTTGGCGAAGTTGGCCAGGACGGACGGCCAGGTCGCCCACATCTCGTTGACCTGCGAGGGATACTCCACGAAGTCGCGGGGGACCTCGGTGCCGGAGACCCGGGGGAAGCGCACGTCGGAGAACAGGCCGTGCAGGGCGTGGCCGAACTCGTGGAAGGCGGTGTTGACCTCGTCGAAGGTCAGCAGGGTCGGGCCCTCGGCGGGCTTGGTGATGTTGAGGTTGTTCATCACCACGGGCCGCTCGCCGAACAGGTGGGACTGGTCGACGAGGTTGTTCATCCACGCGCCGCCGCGCTTGGTGGGCCGCGCGTAGGGGTCCAGCAGGAACAGGCCCAGCGGCGAGCCGTCGGCGTTGGACACCTCGTAGACCCGCACGTCGGGGTGATAGCCGGCCAGGTCGGGCCGGTCGGCGAAGGTGATGCCGTACAGCTCGGTGGCGGCGTGGAAGATGCCGTCCTTCACCACCCGGTCCAGCTCGAAGTAGGGGCGCAGCTCGGAGCTGTCGAAGTCGTAGCGGGCCTTGCGCACCTTCTCGGCGTAGAACGACCAGTCCCACGGCTCGATGGGGAAGCCGGCCTGCTCGCTCAGCGCCTCGGCCTCCCGGCGGGCGTTGGCCACCGCCGGGCCGGTCAGCTTGCCGAGCATCTCCTCGACGGCCCCGGTGGTCTTGGCCGTCTGGTCGGCGACGGTGTAGGCGGCGTGGTCCGGGTAACCGAGCAGGGCGGCGCGCTCGGCGCGCAGGGTCGCCATCCTGATCGCCAGCTCGAAGTTCTCCGGGGCGCGATTGACCGACAGCTCGTACAGCCTGCGCCGGGTCTCCCTGCTGGTCAGCTCGGCCAGGGCGGGCTGGTTGGTGAAGTTCAGCAGCGGCAGGACGTACTTGCCGTCCTTCTCGATCGCCTTGATGGCGCTCTCCGAGAGCCCGTCCAGCTCCGCGGGGTCCTCGACGACGAGCGCCGAGGCGGTGCTGGCCTTCAGCAGGTTCTGCGAGAAGGTCGTGCCGAGCGTGGACAGCTCCTCGTTGAGCTGCTTGAGCCGCTCCTGCTCGGACTCCGACAGGTCGGCGCCGGCCCGGATGAAGTCCACCCGGTACTTCTCCAGCAGCCAGGCCTCCTGCGGGTCCTCGGCGGAGACCTGCTTGATCCGCGCGTAGAGGGCGCGGTCGAGGTGGATGGCGTCGTTGTGCTTGGTGAGGCGGGGGGAGATCTCGGTCTCGATCTCCCTGATGCCGTCGGTCGCGTCCGAGGAGGCGATGCTGAAGAACACGGTCGCCACCCGCTTGAGGACCCGGCCCGAGCGCTCCAGGGCCTCGATGGTGTTGGCGAAGGTCGCCGGCTCGGGGTTGCCCGCGATCTCCGCCACCTCCCGCAGCTGCTCGGCCATGCCGTGCTCGAAGGCGGGCAGGTAGTGCTCCTCGCGGATCTGCGCGAAGGGGGGCAGGCTGTAGGGCAGCGTGCTGGCTGCGAAGAAGGGATTGTCGGCCACGGTGCGGGCTCCTCTTATGCGAAGAATCTTCTGGATTGCCTTCTGGAGCAGCGTTACATAACGGGCCTCCGATAAGCACTCGGAAGGCTCCCGGTTCGCTTCGAGCCGACTGGCCGCCCCCGTTTTGGCCTTGGCCCTCAAGGTGGGCTATTCTTTCGGAGTCGCCAGGGAGGCCGCAGGGCAGCCCGGAGCGGTGGGGTATGGTGTAATTGGCAGCACGACTGATTCTGGTTCAGTTAGTCTAGGTTCGAGTCCTGGTACCCCAGCGGTAACTCCTCCCGGAGTTGTCAGGATTCGGCTATGCCGAATCCGCCCCCAGTGTGCAGGGTCCCGTCGTCTAGTGGCCTAGGACGCCGCCCTCTCAAGGCGGTAACGCCGGTTCGAATCCGGTCGGGACTACCAATCGCACACACGCAAGGCTCCGTCGTCTAGTGGCCTAGGACGCCGCCCTCTCAAGGCGGTAGCGCCGGTTCGAATCCGGTCGGGGCTACCTTGCGGAACCCCCGGAAGCGCTCGCTTCCGGGGGTTTCCTGCGTTTCCGGACCCCATCCCTCCGTCTCGGGCTCACTCCCTCGGCTGATTCCCGGGCTCCACCCCTTGACTGGATAGCTCTGCTGTCCAACTATTGGATAGCAACACTATCCAAGGAGGGGTCAAGATGATCACTTTGCTGGCGGACGGCCGGGAGAGCACGGTCGAGGGCATGGTCGTCCCGCACGGCGTGACCGTCCTGGGCTGGGAGCGCAAGCCGCACGGCTGGTGCCGGGGCGACGCCTGCCTGCCCTCGTTCCGCGCCGCGGCGGCCGAGACCGGGCAGGGCGTGGATCTGGCGGCCTTCGCCGGGCTGCTCGGCCGGCCGGTGGTGGCCGACGAGGAGGAGGGGGTCGTCGCGGTCGGCGAGCCCGCCGGGACCGCCATGGACGTGGCGCCGGAGTTCGAGGAACTGACGCGGCTGCGCGGCCGCAAGGTGGCCCTGGTCTTCTGGGCCTCCTGGTGCGGCTGCCGCTACGACCTGCCCGCCTGGGACGAGCTCCACCGCGAGCTGTCCGGCCACGGTTTCAGCGTGCTCAGCGTCTCCCTGGACCGCGAGCCCGCCGACGCCCGCGAGTGGCTGGCCGGCACCGACCATCCGGCGGTGGTCGACGCCGACGGCCGCATCGCGGAGCTGTACAACGTGATCAACGTGCCGACCGTGGTCTGGGTCGACGAGGCCGGCCGCGTCGCCCGGCCGCAGGACACCATGACGGCCACCGACACCTTCCGCTCGATGAACGGCCTGTCCTCCGAGCGGGCCGTGGCGGCCCTGCGCCGGTGGGTGGTCGACGGCGAGGCCGGCACGACCCTGCGCGAGCTGCGGGCCCCCACCGAGGACGAATGCCTGGCCCGCCTGCACGCGCGGATCGCGGCCTGGCTGCTGCGCTCGGGCCGTACGGCCGCCGCCGAGCGGCACCTGAGGACGGCCGCCGGCCTCGCCCCGCACGACCTGGCCATCCGCCGCGGGCTCCTGCCGCTGCGGGGCGTCGACCCGTTCGGCGAGGAGTACTTCGCCCTGCGCGAGGAGCTGGAGACCGCGGGCATCGCGATCTACCGTCCGCTCCCGGACTGGCAGGAGACCGCCTGACGACCCCGATCCCGACCCCGATCCCGGCCCCGGGGCCGGCACGGCGAGGCGTCCGGCGCCGGGGCGAGACGGGCGGCCCGGTCAGTTCTCGTGGGAGCGGGCCTTGAACAGGGCGCGTTTGGCGGCCTTGCCGACCTGGCGGTCGGGGTGGGCCTTGGCGATGGCCTCCAGAAGCTCCTCCAGGTGCGGGTGGCGGACCTTCCAGATCACGTCCAGCAGGGGGATCAGCGTCGAGGCCGGGCCGATGTCGTCGAGGCTGCCGACGAACTCCGGGCGGCCGAGGCCGGCGGAGATGGTCAGCATGTCGAGGATCAGCCAGTGGGTGTCGGCCTGGGTGGGCGCGGGCACGTCGTCGACGCCGAGCTGGGCCAGGTGGGTCGCCGCGTAGGGGCGCAGGGACGGCTCGTCGAGGGCCTCGCGCCAGGCGGGCACGGCCGCCTCGCCGAGCGAGCCGACCACGCTGGCGGCCTGCACCCTGACCAGGGCGTCGGCGTCGTCCTCCGCCGCGGCCCGCAGCAGCTCCCCGGCGGCCTGGCCGGGCTCGCGCAGCTCCATCCAGGCGTCGAACTCGGCGTCCGCCTCCTCCTCGGGCAGCTCGGCGCTGAAGGCGAGCAGGTCCAGCGCCGTCATCGCGTCGATGGCGGGCCGGGCGTCCAGCTCGATGTCCTCCTCGTCCACGAGGTGGACGAGGCCCTCGGTGCCCAGCGGCGTCAGCCGTACGTGCTCGTGCTCGACCTCGACCATGCCGTAGCCGCACAGCCAGTCGAGCACCGGGTTCAGCGGGTCGCCGTAGCGCTTGGTCGCGGCCGCCCACGCCTCGGCGCCCAGGTCGTCGTATTCGGCGGCGGCCTCGGCCAGTTCGGAGCGGAGGTCGGCCAGGGACTTGGAGCCGCCGGCCAGCAGCACCCGCAGCAGCAGCGCCCGGGTCAGCCCGGACAGGGCGATCGTGGCCTCTTCGTCGTCGAGCTCGGGGTCGCCGTAGTCGATCGAGTGCAGGCCGGTCAGCCAGGCGTCGAGGACGTCGTCGTCGTCGTCGAAGGGCCACTCGGCGGCGTCGGGGTCGGCGCTGACGGTGTCCTCTCCCTCCGGCTGGAGGAAGTCGAGGTCGATGGCGAGGTTCCAGACGTTCCAGAGCGCGGGGACGGAGTCGGCCAGCGGGCCGCCGTCCGCGGCGGGCGGGGGGAAGCCCAGGGCGGCCACGGCCTCGGCGATCTCGGCGTCGGTGAGCAGGTTCTCCTCGCCCACCCGGCGCGCGGTGCCGACCCAGACCGCGAGGTCGCGGGCCTTGCCGATCAGCACCGACGCGCGGGCCGCCGCGGCCAGCTCGGAGTCCGGGCGCAGCCGGATCGTCGGCAGCGCGGCGAGCTCGTCGGCGAACGGCTCGAAGTCGCCCAGCCCCTCGACCTGGTCGTCGTCCTCGTCGTCGTAGTCGTCGTCCGAGACGGCGTCCTCCATCGCGTCGACGACGTCGTCCTCGATGCGGTCGAGTTCGGTGAGCAGGTCGCGCAGCGGGGACGAGCCCTTGGCCAGCCGGTCCGTATCCGACAGGAAGGTCAGATAGGAGCGGACGGCGGGCACGATGCCCTCGGCCGCGGCCTCGGGGTCCTCCACCACCTGGGGCATCCGGTCGAGCAGGACCGCGCGCAGGTCGGCCGTCCTCCACCGGCCGGCGTCGTCGGAGGCGATGAGCCGGTGCCACAGGGCCACGGAGCCCACGAGGCCTGAGTCGCTGCCGGGCGCGTTCTCCCGCGCCCAGAGGATGAATTCTTGGAGCAGGGGACGCAGTTCAGCCGCGGCTGCCTCGATGCGATCTGTCACCCGCCCAGCCTAGGGGCCCGCAGGGGTCCTTGCCTCCCGATATCGAACGGCTCGCCCGGATGGGCTCAGCCGTTGCGGCGCATCGACTCGGTGATCCGCTCGGCGGCGGCGACCACGGGGGCGGCGTGCATGCGGCCGGGGGTCCGGGTGAGGCGCTCGATCGGCCCGGAGACCGAGATGGCGGCGACGACCTTGCCGCCGGTGCCCCGGATCGGCGCCGAGACGCTGGCCACCCCCTGCTCGCGCTCGCCGACGCTGTGGGCCCAGCCCCGGCGCCGGACGCTGGACAGCGTGGCCGCGGTGAACTTGGCGCCGCGCAGGCCGCGGTGCAGGCGGTCGGGCTCCTCCCAGGCCAGCAGGATCTGCGCGGCCGAGCCGGCGAACATCGGCAGCGCCGAACCGACCGGCACGGTGTCGCGCAGCCCGCTGGCGCGCTCGGCGGCGGCCACGCACACGCGCTCGTCGCCCTGGCGCCGGTAAAGTTGTGCACTTTCTCCGGTCATGTCCCTGAGCTGGGTCAAGATCGGCGCGGCGACGGCCAGCAGCCGGTCCTCGCCGGCCGCCGTGGACAGCTCCGACAGCCGCGGTCCCAGTACGAACCGGCCCTGCGTGTCGCGGGAGACGATGCGGTGATGCTCGAGCGCGACCGCCAGCCGGTGGGCCGTGGGACGCGCCAGACCGGTCGCCTGGACGAGTTGCGCCAGGGAAGCCGGGCCGGCCTCGAGTGCGTTGAGCACGAGAACGGCCTTGTCGAGTACGCCGACTCCGCTAGAGTTGTCCATACACCGATACTGCCGTCTCGACATATGAGAAAGCAAGTCGGAGCCGTGCCGATGCGACGAAGCGCCGCGCACGGATAAGGGATCGCGAGGAGGCGACATGGGCCGCACGCTGGCGGAGAAGGTCTGGGAGCAGCACGTCGTGCGACGTGCCGAGGGAGAACCCGACCTGCTCTACATCGACCTTCACCTCGTCCACGAGGTGACCAGCCCGCAGGCGTTCGACGGCCTGCGCATGGCGGGGCGCAAGGTGCGGCGGCCGGACCTCACCATCGCCACCGAGGACCACAACGTGCCGACCGTGCTCGGCCCGATCTCCGACCCGGTCTCCAAGACCCAGGTCGAGACGCTGCGCAAGAACTGCGCGGAGTTCGGCGTCCGGCTGCACCCCATGGGTGACGCGGGCCAGGGCGTCGTGCACATCATCGGGCCGCAGTTCGGCCTCACCCAGCCCGGCATGACCATCGTGTGTGGGGATTCTCACACCTCCACCCACGGGGCCTTCGGCGGCATCGCCTTCGGCATCGGCACCTCCGAGGTGGAGCACGTGCTGGCCACCCAGACGCTGCCCGCCTACCGGCCCAAGACGATGGCCATCGAGGTCTCCGGGGAGCTGCCGACCGGCGTCACCGCCAAGGACCTGATCCTGGCGATCATCGCCAAGATCGGCACCGGCGGCGGCCAGGGCTACATCGTCGAGTACCGCGGCGAGGCCGTCCGCAAGCTCTCCATGGAGGGCCGGATGACCGTCTGCAACATGTCCATCGAGGCCGGCGCCCGGGCGGGCATGATCGCTCCGGACGAGACCACCTTCGAGTACCTCAAGGGCCGCCCCCACGCGCCGACCGGCGCCGCCTGGGACGCCGCGGTCGAGTACTGGAAGTCGCTGACGACCGACGCCGACGCCGTCTTCGACACCGTCGTGGAGATCGACGCCTCGACGCTGACCCCGTTCGTCACCTGGGGGACCAACCCCGGCCAGGGTGCTCCGCTGGGGACGGCCGTGCCGGTCCCCGAGGAGACCGACGACCCGGCCGCCGCCCGCCGCGCGCTGGAGTACATGGGGCTGACCGCGGGCACCCCGCTGCGCGAGATCGCGGTGGACACGGTCTTCGTCGGCTCCTGCACCAACGGCCGCCTGGAGGACCTGCGGGCCGCCGCCGAGGTGCTGCGCGGGCGCAAGGTCGTCACCCGCACGCTGATCGTCCCCGGCTCGATGCTGGTCAAGCTCCAGGCCGAGCAGGAGGGTCTGCACGAGGTGTTCAAGGCCGCGGGCGCCGAGTGGCGCGAGGCGGGCTGCTCGATGTGCCTGGGGATGAACCCCGACACCCTCGCCCCCGGCGAGCGCAGCGCCTCGACCTCCAACCGCAACTTCGAGGGGCGCCAGGGCAAGGGCGGCCGCACCCACCTGGTGTCGCCCGCCGTCGCCGCCGCCACCGCCGTCACCGGCAAACTGACCGCCCCCGCCGACCTGGCCTAGGAGACCTGACGATGGAAGCCTTTACCACCCACACCGGCCGGGTCGTGCCGCTGCGCCGCAGCAACGTCGACACCGACCAGATCATCCCGGCCGTCTGGCTCAAGCAGGTCAGCCGTACCGGCTTCGAGAAGGGCCTGTTCTCCGCCTGGCGCGAGGACCCCGGCTTCGTGCTGAACCAGCCCGCCTACCAGGGCGCCTCGATCCTGGTCTCCGGCCCCGACTTCGGCACCGGCTCCTCGCGCGAGCACGCCGTGTGGGCCCTGCAGCAGTACGGCTTCCGCGTCGTGATCGCGGCGCGGTTCGGCGACATCTTCCGCAACAACTCCACCAAGATGGGGCTGCTCCCGGTCGTCCTGCCCGCCGAGACCGTCGAGGCCCTGCAGTCGGCCGCCGAGGCCGACCCCGCCCTGGAGGTCACCGTCGACCTGGGCGAGCGCCGGGTCGTCTGGGCGGGGGAGAGCGCCGGGTTCGAGATCGACGACTACACGCGCTGGCGGCTGATGGAGGGCCTGGACGACATCGGGCTGACCCTGCGCAACGCGGACGACATCGCGGCATACGAGAATGGTCGGCAGTCATGGCTGCCGACGACCGTCTGACACGTTCAGAAGAGGATCTGGCGCGGCGGTTGCGCGAGGCGCACCGCCGCGTCCGCGCGCTGTCCGTCGCCCCGGAGGTGAGGCAGCGCCTGCACCGGCGCCTGCTGGGCATCTGCGACCTGTCCAAGCGCGACCTCGAGCACGCCGCCACCCGCCTGGATTCGTTCCTTTTGGAGGTCGATGTCCTGGTTTCGGACACGCGGAGTGCTGGAAATATTGCGGAAGGTGATTGAGTCGCACGCTTCTGTCCCCTAATTTCAAGCGGGTAAGGGGTTTCTCGCTCCGCCAGAGACCCTGCCGCGACACATCGGGTGAGACGGGCTTTCTTTTCCCGGGCCCACTCCCGTACATCTGCAACAAGGGGAGCGCAACCTTCATGAACAAGAAAGAACTCGTCGACGCCATCGCGGGTCGGGTGGGCGACAGGAAGACGGCCACCGAGGCCGTGAACGCGGTGCTGGACGCCATCCAGAGCGCCGTCGCCGGTGGCGACAAGGTCTCCATCACGGGCTTCGGCGCCTTCGAGATGGTGCACAAGCCGGCCCGCACGGCCAGGAACCCTTCGACCGGCGCCGAGATCAAGGTGGCCGAGAGCTGGGCGCCGAAGTTCCGCCCGGGCTCCGACTTCAAGGACCTGGTCAACGAGGGCGGCAAGAAGGCCGCCAAGAAGTAGGCCTTTCGCGCAGGCGCCCGGATCCCCGCAGCGGGTCCGGGCGTCTCGCGTGTGCGGGGCCCGGCGGGCGGCGGGACGCGGCCGGAGGGCTCAGCCGGGCACGGGGAACGTCGAGAGCGTCACGTAGGTGACGCGGCCGCCGTCCATGACGATGTTGACCCGCTGCCCCGATCGCAGCAGCCGCAGCGGTCCGGCGTCGAAGGCCGCCGCGTCGAACGGGATCTCGGTCCCGTCGTCCAGGAACACCGAGCCCGCCCGGGTCTCCGGGTCAAAGATCCGCACCGTCGCCTGCACGCCACCACACTAACGCCCGCGCCGCCCGCATTCCCGCGGTGCGGCGCCCGCCGTACGGGAGACGACCCGCGCTCCCGCGGCGCGCCGTACGGGAAAAGGGTTTGACCGGCCGGGCGGGGGACGGGGACGATGCGTGATCGTGCGTGCCGGGACCAAGGGCGCCGGGATGTGGCGGGACAGGTCGTTCCGGTTGTTCCTCGGGGCCGACGCGATCAGTCAGTTCGGGACCCAGGTCACCATCGTCGCCCTGCCGCTGGTGGCGGTGCTCGCCCTCGGCGCGGGCCCGATGGAGATCGGCCTGCTCACCGCCGCCGAGACCGCGGCGTTCCTGCTCGTCGGGCTGCCCGCCGGGGTGTGGGTGGACCGGCTGCGCCGCCGCCCGATCCTGATCTGGAGCGACCTGCTGCGCGCCGCCGCGCTGCTGTCGGTCCCGCTGGCCGCCGCGCTCGACGCGCTCACCCTGCCCCAGCTCTATCTCGTCGCGCTGCTCATCGGCCTCGGCTCGGTCTTCTTCGACGTGGCGCACATGAGCTTTCTGCCCTCACTGGTCGGCAGGGACGACCTGCTGCGCGGGAACGGCGTCCTGGAGACGCTGCGCGGAACAGGCGTCCTGTCCGGTCCGGCGCTGGGCGGCTGGCTGGTGCACGTGCTCACCGCGCCGATCGCCCTCCTGGCCGACGCGGTCAGCTATCTGGTCTCGGCACTGCTGCTCGGCGGGGTCCGCGCGCAGGAGGCGCCCCCGCCCGCGGGGGAGCGCCGCAGGCTCGGGGAGGAGGTCGCCGAGGGGGTTCGCTACGTCGCCGGCCACCCGGTGCTCCGCCGGGTGGCCATGGTCGGCGGGCTGGTCATGCTGTCGAACGGCGTCTGGCTGGTCGCCCAGCCTCTCTTCCTGCTCAAGACCCTCGGCGTGAGCCCGGCGGTGTACGGCCTGCTGCTGAGCGGCGGCGCCGTCGGAGGGCTGGCCGGCGCGGTCCTCGCCCCCCGCGTGGCGGACCGCTTCGGGGTCGGGCGGGCGATGTACGGCGGGGCGGCCGCGGCGGCCGTGACCATCCTGCTCATCCCGCTGACCGGCCAGGGCTGGCGGCTGGCGCTGTACCCGCTGGGCTGCCTGCTCAACGGCGTGGCCGGTTCGGTGTTCAGCATCAACCAGCTCAGCTACCGTCAGCGGATCACCCCGGAGCGCATGCTCGGCCGGATGAACGCCAGCATGCGGTTCCTGATGTGGGGCGCGGCGCCGCTCGGCGGGCTGCTCGGCGGAGCGCTGGGGACGTGGTCCGGCCCGCACGAGCTCCTGTGGATCGCCGCGTGCGGCATCAGCGCGGCTCACCTGCCGGTGCTGACCTGTCGCCGGACTCTCCGGCTGTAGCGGCCTCCTCGACGAAGGAGGCCAGGCCGCGGATGACGATCTCCACGGCCAGGTCGAACCGGTCGTTCTGGGAACCGGAGACCATGTGGGGGGCCAGCGCGCTCAGGTTGGGGAACCGGTCGGGCGGCAGGTCCTCGAAATACTGCTGGAAGGTCTCGCTGACCTTCGTCCACGAGAAGTCGGAGGAGTCGCGGTAGCGGTCCTGCCAGATGCTCTCCTCGAAGGCGAACGCGTCGACGAGGGTGGACAGCAGGTCGCCCGCGCGCGCCGCCACCGGGTCGGGCAGGCCCGCCAGGCGGAAGATGGTGACGAGCTTCTCCATCTGCGGCAGCACCTCGGGGCTGAACGGCACCCCGACCATGGAGATCCTGGCCAGGTCGCGGTGCCGGCGCAGGCGGTCCAGGCCCTCGCGGGCGAACTCGGCCACCTGCTCCCGCCAGCGCGCGGGGTCGGGATCGGGCACCTCCCAGCCCCTGAAGAGCCGCAGGTACATCAGCTCCAGCAGCTCGTCCTTGCTGCTCACGTGGGTGTAGAGGGCCGAGACCGCGACGCCCAGCTCGGCGGCGACCTGGCGCATGCTCAGCTTGTCGTAGCCCTCGCGGTCGAGGACCACGTAGGCCGCGTCGACGATCCGCTCCGGAGTGAGCGGGACGCGGACGGGGGCGGCGCGGCGGCGTGACCGGTCCCAGGGCAGCGCGGGCAGCTCCTCACTCATGTCCGCAGTCTACCGGCATCAGAACATTGATCGGGTTTAGTGAACACTGATCAGTTTCAAGACATATCTTGTCCAGCCGATAGATGCGTCATATCTTGAGAACACCGCACAGTCTGCTGAACGGTGTTCACCAGAGGTGTTCCGATGGTGTACGGTGAACGCTGTTCAGATTTACTGATCACTGTTCAGTTCGAACCCCCGGACCCTGAGGAGTCCCCATGACCGCAGATGTGAAGACATCCGCCCCCTCGCCGCCGGTGCCGGCCGCCTACCGCTGGCGCTGGGCGGCCCTGTTCGTGATCCTGGCCGCCGAGGTGATGGACCTCATCGACGCGATGGTCACGAACATCGCCGCCCCCAGCATCCGCGAGGACCTGGGCGGCACCCCCGCCACCATCCAGTGGCTCGGCGCCGCCTACACGCTCTCGATGGCCGTCGGCCTGATCACCGGCGGGCGGCTCGGCGACATCTTCGGGCGCAAGCGCATGTTCCTGATCGGAGCCGTCGGCTTCACCGCCGGCTCCCTGCTGTGCGGGATCGCGCAGTCCCCCGAGCTGCTCGTCGGCGCGCGGGTCCTGCAGGGCCTGTTCGGCGCGGTGATGCTGCCCCAGGGGCTCGGCATGATCAAGGAGATGTTCCCGCCGGACGAGATGGGCAAGGCCTTCGGCCTGTTCGGCCCGGTCATGGGCCTGTCCTCGGTCGGCGGTCCCATCCTGGCGGGCTGGCTGGTCGACGCCGACTTCTTCGGCACCGGCTGGCGCATGATCTTCCTCATCAACCTGCCGCTCGGCCTGGCCGCCGTCGTCGCCGGGCTGCGCTTCCTGCCGGAGTCCCGCTCGCCGCACCCGCTCAAGCTGGACGTCCCGGGTGTGCTGCTGGCCACGCTGGGCGGGCTGCTGCTGGTCTACCCGCTGGTCCAGGGACGGGAGAGCGGCTGGCCGGTCTGGTCCTTCGTCATGATGGGCGCCTCCGTCGCGGTGTTCGGGATCTTCGGCTGGTTCGAGTCCCGCAAGAGCCGCACCGGCGGTGACCCGCTGGTCGTGCCCAGCCTGTTCCGCAAGCGGGCGTTCACCGGCGGCCTGGTGACCGGCCTGGTCTTCTTCTCCTCCATGGCGGGCTTCACCCTGGTCTTCAACCTCTACACCCAGATCGGCCTGGGCTACTCCACCCTGCAGGCGGGCCTCGTCATGATCCCCTGGTCGCTGGGCATGGTCGCCGGCTTCGGCGTCGCCCAGGCCGTCCAGCGCTTCGGCCGCAAGGTCCTGCAGGGCGGCGTGCTGGTCATGCTCGCCGGCACCCTCGGCCTGCTGTTCACCGTCTCCGTCGCGGGCGCGACGGTCACCCCCTGGCAGTTCGTCCCCGCCCTCGTGGTCACCGGCCTCGGCATGGGCATGCTGATGGCGCCCTTCTTCGACATCGTCCTGGCCGGTGTCGAGCAGCACGAGACCGGATCGGCCTCCGGCACGCTCACCGCCGTCCAGCAGCTCGGCGGCGCCTTCGGCGTGGCCCTGCTCGGCACGGTCTTCTTCGACATGCTGGCCGCGCAGGCGGTCCCCGACTTCGGCGGGGTGATGACCGCCATCCTGTGGGTGGTCGCCGGGATGCTCCTGCTGACCTTCCTGGTGGCCTTCCTGCTGCCCCGGCAGGCCCGGCAGGAGGAGCACGCCGGGCACTGAACCGGCAACCGGCGGGCGCCGGACCGGCCCGGGGCGCCCCGCAGCGCCCGGGATGTCGGAGCAGATCAGATCAGGGGGGTCTCCCGGCCGGGGGACCCCCCGATGCGTTCCGCCACGGCGAGGGTGCGGGAGCCCACGCCGAGGGTGAGGGCGGCCCGCAGGTCGTCGGGGGTGTCGACGTCGCGGCGGACGGAGTCGACCCCGTTCAGGCACAGCTCCTTGGCGCCGCGCCGCAGGTGGCGGTCACGCGACTCGCCGCCGAAGCCGGGGGCGAAGGCGGCGCCGGGCCGTGCCCCGTAGAAGGTCGTGCCGACCTCGGCGGCGTCGGGCAGGAAGGACTGCTCGAACTCCGCGGCGGCGGCGAGGACGACGGCCAGCTCCGCGGGGCGCAGCGCCGGCAGGTCGGCCTGGAGCGCCCCCACCGCGTCGCCGGGCGCCAGCCGTACCGCCTCGCCGGCGCCGTGGCGCAGCGCCGCGTTGAGCCCCGCCTCGGGGTCGGCCACCACGTGGGCCCCCACCCCGGACAGCGCGTCGGCCGCCACGGGATCACCCGTCACCACCACGACGCGGGCGACGGGCGGGCAGCGCAGCGCGGCCTCGACGGTGTCGCAGGCGATCGCCACGGCCAGCGCGGCCCGATGCGGGCCCGCCGCCTCGGACAGCCGGGTCTTGGCGGCGACCAGCGTCTTGACCGGGACGACGAGGGTCCACCCGAAGCTCTGGTGAGGAGGCATAACCTTAAGCATCCCGCCTCGACACAATCCGGAGCCAACCGGGAGACTTGAGGCGCACCCCGTGCAGATGGAGGAGCACATGAGACGTCCGGGCTGGCCGACCAGGTTCTGGGTCGCCCTGGCCGTGGTGATCGTCAAGCCGATCTCCTGGCTCCTGGTGAAGAAGGACTGGCGGCGGGCCGACCGGCTGCCCCGCGAGGGCGCCATGATCATGGCGACGAACCATCTGTCGTGGCTGGACCCGATCCTGATCGCCCACTTCCTCTACAACAACGGGCGCTGGCCGGTGATCCTGGCCAAGGCCGCGCTCTTCAAGGTGCCGGGACTGGGCCGCGCGGTGCGCTCGCTGCTGGCCATCCCGGTCTACCGGGGCAGCGCCGACGCCATCCGCTCGCTGAGGGCCGCCGAGGAGCGCATCGCCGAGGGATCGTGCGTGATGTTCTATCCCGAGGGCACCTGCACCCGCGACCCGAACTTCTGGCCGATGGAGGGCAAGACCGGGGCCGCCAGGATGGCCCTGGAGACCGGCGTGCCGGTGATCCCGGTGGCGCACTGGGGCGCCCAGGAGATCCTGCCCTACGGCAGCAGGCGGCCCCGGCTGCTGCCCCGCAAGACCTTCCGCGTGCTGGTCGGCCCGCCGGTGGACCTGTCGAAGTACCGGGACCGGCCGATCCAGGCCGACGTCCTGCGCGAGGCCACCGCCGACATCATGGCGGCGATCACGGCCCTCCTCGCCGAACTGCGCGGGGAGAAGGCGCCCGATGTGCCCTTCAAGAAGCCCTCTCACGGCTGAGTTCGGCGTACGGTGATGAAATGACCAAGGCGGCCGTATTCGGGACGGGCTCATGGGGCACCACCTTCGCGATGCTCCTCGCGGGGGCGGGCACGGAGACGATCCTGTGGGGCAGACGCGCGGAGGTCGTCGAGGCGATCGACCGGCGCCACGTCAACCCCGACTACCTGCCGGACACGGTGCTGCCCGACACGCTGCGCGCCACCACCGACCCGGCCGAGGCCCTCGACGGCGCCGACTTCGTGGTGCTGGCCGTGCCCTCGCAGACCCTGCGGGGCAACCTGACCGCCTGGAAGCCCCACCTGCCGCCGGAGGCGGTGCTGGTGAGCCTGATGAAGGGCATCGAGCTCGGCACCACCAAGCGGATGAGCGAGGTGATCTGCGAGGTGGCCGAGGTGCCGCAGGAGCGGGTCGCGGTGGTCTCCGGCCCCAACCTGGTCGGTGAGATCGTCCTCGGGCAGCCCGCGGCGACCGTGGTGGCCTGCCCCGACGAGCGGGTCGCCGAACGCCTGCAGGAGGCCTGCCACCTGCCCTGGTTCCGGGCCTACACCAACCCCGACGTGGTGGGCGTCGAGCTCGGCGGGGCGGTCAAGAACGTGATCGCCCTGGCGGTCGGGGTCGCCGCGGGCATGGGGCTGGGCGACAACGTCGGGGCGATGCTCATGACGCGCGGCCTGGCGGAGATCTCCCGGCTGGGCGCGGCCCTGGGCGCCGACCCGCACACCTTCGCCGGCCTGGCCGGGATGGGCGACCTGGTGGCGACCTGCACCTCGCCGCTGTCGCGCAACCGCACCTTCGGCGAGAACCTCGGCAAGGGCATGACCCTGGAGGAGGTGATCGCCGCGACCAAGCAGACCGCCGAGGGCGTCAAGTCCTGCGAGTCGGTCCTGGAGCTGGCCAGGAAGCACGACGTGGAGATGCCGATCACCGAGGTCGTGGTGGCCGTCGTCCACGACGGCATGCCTCCCGGCGAGGCCGGGATGCTGCTGATGTCCCGCAGTCCCAAACCCGAACGGTACGGCGTGTGAACCGACGCATGTCCCGGCTCCCGGGCGAGAACACCCGTTCGGCGCACCTGCCGGACCCGGTGACGCCCGGACCGGCCCCCCTCGGCCCGCCGGTCTGGCGCAGCTCCGCCTGGCGCTTCGACACCGCCGCCGACCACACCGAGGCCCCCGGCGGCAAGGCCCGTCGTCCGGTCGAGAACCCCACCGTCGCCGCGTTCGCCGCGGCCGTGGCCTCGCTGGAGGGCGCGGCGGCCCCCAAGGACGTCGCCGGTCAGGCCTTCTCCTCGGGGATGGCGGCGGTCAACGCGGTGCTGATGACCTTCCTGCGCGCGGGGACGCACGTCGTGGCCCCCGCCCCGGTGCACGGCGGCACCCACTCGCTGATCACCAACGTGCTGTCCAGGTTCGGGGTGAGCGCCGACTTCGTCGACTACGCCGACCTGAACCGGGTGCACGAGGCGGTCAGGTCCAGCACCAAGATCATATACGCGGAGACGCTGTCCGACCCGGCGACGGCCGTGGCCGACATCCGCGGCCTCTACCGGATCGCCCGCGCCGCCGGGGCGCTGCTGGTGGTCGACTCGACCCACGCCACCCCCGTCGTGTGCCGGCCCCTGGAGCACGGGGCCGACCTGGTGGTGCACTTCGCGGCCCCCTACCTCGGCGGGCACGACGACTGCGCCGGCGGGGTCGTCGTGGGCCGTCCCGACCTGGTGTCCCGGCTCCGTGAGGTCGTGGCCGACACCGGCGGCACGCTCTCGCCCGACGAGGCCTTCCTGCTGCGCCGCGGGGTGGAGACCCTCACGCTGCGGGTGCGCCGCATGTGCGCCACCGCGACGGTGTTCGCCGCCGCCGTGGCCAAGCACCCCGCCGTCCGCAAGGTCGGCTACCCCGGACTGCCGGGCCATCCGGGCCACCGGCTCGCCAGGCACCTGTTCGACTCCGGTCCCGAGGGCACCCGGTACGGCGCCTGCGTGACGGTCATCCCGCACGGCGGCCACGACGCCGGGGCGCGGCTCCTGGACGCCCTCCGCCTGGTCTCGATCTCCGGCTCGGCCGGCGGCACCCGCACCAAGGCCGTCCACGCGGCCTCCGCCGGTCGCCGCCAGCCCGGAGGGGGACCGGGGGCCGACGCGGCGGCCGTGCGCTTCTCCATCGGCCTGGAGGACGCCGAGGACCTCATCATGGACGTCACCGAGGCGCTCGACTCCCTGCGGACGTCACGGACATAGCGCATCGCGGATATGGCGCGTCCGGCAACCGGATCGACCTCCCAGAGGGGGTAGATTCGGTCATCATGAGCGAGCAGCACACGCCCCGGCCACGGGTCGCAGTCCTCTTCGGTGGCCGCAACTCCGAGCACGCCGTCTCCATCCTCGGAGCGGGAAGCGTGCTGGAGGTCATCGACCGGTCCAAGTACGAGGTGATCCCCGTGGGGATCGCCCGGGACGGGCGGTGGGTGCTCGCCTCCGGCGACCAGCGCTACGCGATCGAGGGTGGCGAGCTGCCGTCCATCGACGCCCGGGGGGCGGAGCTGGCGCTGCCGTCGGGCGGCGGCTCGCTGGTGGCCTACGACGCCGGTGAGATCCCCGTCGAGCTCGGCCGGGTCGACGTGGTCTTCCCGGTCATGCACGGCCCGTTCGCCGAGGACGGCACCATCCAGGGGCTGCTGGAGATGGCCGGGGTCCGCTACGTCGGCTCCGGGGTGCTCGCCAGCGCGGTCGGCATGGACAAGTCCTACATGAAGATGGTGCTGGCCGCCTCGGGCCTGCCCGTCGGCCCGTACGTCACGATCCGCGACCGCGACTGGCGCACCGACCGCGACCGGGTGCTGAAGGAGGTCCAGGAGCTCGGCTGGCCGGTCTTCGTCAAGCCCGCCAGGGCCGGGTCCAGCCAGGGCATCTCCAAGGCCAGCGACCTGGAGGAGCTGGAGCGGGCCGTCGAGTTCGCCCGCGAGCACGACCCCAAGGTGCTGGTCGAGGCGGCCGTCACCGGGCGGGAGATCGAGTGCGCGGTGCTGCAGTCGCCGGGCGACGCGCCCCCGCAGGCCAGCGTCCCCGGCGAGGTCCTGGTCCGCGGCGACCACGAGTTCTTCGACTTCGAGGCCAAGTACATCGGCGACGACATGTCCCTGTCGGTGCCCGCCGACATCCCCGGCGAGGTGGCCGAGGACCTGCGGGCGATGGCCGTGCGGGCCTTCGAGGCGCTGGGGTGCGAGGGACTGTCGCGGGTCGACTTCTTCTACACGTCCGACGGGCGGCTGATCCTCAACGAGATCAACACGATGCCGGGCTTCACCGCGATGTCGGTGGCGCCGCAGCTGTGGGCCGCCAGCGGCCTGCCGTACGGCGAGCTGGTCGACCGGCTGATCCGGCTCGCGCTGGAGCGCTCACCCGGTCTGCGCTAGCGCGGCCTTGACGGGATCCGCGAGGTCGACCAGGACGGCCTCCGGAACGTGCTTGCGGGAGATCGTCACCTCGACGTAGGCCGCCCTGCCGACGGAGGTGAACAACGTCGGCAGGGACGGGGAGCTGAACCACGCCACGTCGTTGATCACGGGCACCTCGTCCGTGGGTGCCATGTTCACCGGCCGGGGGACCCCGCAGCGCAGTGCGATCTCGCCCTCCCCCCACACGGCGACGTACGGCGAGGCGGGCACGGACTCCACCCGCTCCGCCCCCTTGAGCGTCTGCGGCAGCCGCTCGACGAGCGTCCTGCAGGCGGCCGCGGCCTCGCCCTCCGGGGTGGGAGGGTCCAGCCGGACCGCGCCCCCGCACCCCGCCAGGATCAGCAGGGCGCAGGCGCAGCCCGCCCAACGGGCGAACCGGAATGGCATGTGACTTTCCTGCGAATCGGATGGATCAGATATGGACGATGGGACACGTGAGCGTGCGCGTGATGCCGTCCACCGCCTGAATCTGGGCGACCACGAGTTTCCCCAGCTCGTCGACATTGCGGGCTTCGGCACGCACGATCACGTCGTAGGGACCGGTGACGTCCTCCGCCTGGGTGACGCCGGAGATCCCGGAGATCTCACTCGCCACGCGGGCGGCCTTGCCGACCTCGGTCTGGATAAGGATGTAGGCCTGCACCATAACGTCCTCCCGGGTGATGGGATCAGTGCCGGAGGGCCACCGTACCCTGTGATGAACGGGAGGTGCGTCATCACAGTCGGAGATCTCGGCGAATTCGGAATCGTTGCACGTATTGCCGGACGCCTGCCCCAGAGCGGGGCCGTACTGCTCGGCCCCGGGGACGACGCCGCCGTGGTGGGCGCGCCCGACGGGCGGGTCGTCGTGACAACAGACATGTTGCTCGAGGGTAGGCACTTCCGTCGTGACTGGTCTAGTCCATATGACATCGGTCGTAAAGCCGCAGCGCAGAACCTTTCCGACGTCATTGCGATGGGAGCCGATCCCACCGCGATCGTCGTGGGCCTCGGCCTGCCCTCCGACGTCGGCACCGGCTGGCTGGACGACCTGACCGACGGCTTCCGCGACGAGTGCGACCTGGTCGGAGCCGGGGTCGCGGGGGGCGACACCACCCGCTGCGATCTCGTGGTGATCTCCGTCACCGCCCTGGGGGACCTGGGCGGGCGCGCGCCGGTCACCCGCTCGGGGGCCCGGCCGGGCGACGTGGTCGCGGTGGCGGGACGGCTCGGCCACGCCGCGGCGGGCCTGGCGCTGCTGGAGTCCGGGCACGAGGGTCTGCCCGGCCCGGACGGTCGGCGAAGAGACGACCCGCGGAGAGACGACCCGCGGAGAGACGGACGCGCGGAGCCGTACGGGTCGGACGAGCGGCGGGAGGACGGCGTGGCGGGGCTGGTCGGAGCGCACCGCCGCCCCCGGCCGCCCTACCCGTGCGGGCCCCAGGCCGCCGCGCTGGGCGCGACCGCGATGCTGGACGTCAGCGACGGCCTGCTGCAGGACCTCGGGCATGTGGCCAGGGCCAGCGGGGTGGGCATCGCGCTCGATCCCGGGGCCTTCACCGTCACCCCGGAGATGGAGCGGGTCGCCCGCCTGCTCGCCGCCGACCCGCTGGACTGGGTGCTCACCGGGGGCGAGGACCACGCCCTGGCGGCGACCTTCCCTGCGGAGGTACGGCTGCCGCCCGCCTGGACCGTGGTGGGCCGGGTGACCGGCGGCGAGGGAGTGCAGGTCAGCGGCCGGACGGTGGGGCAGGGCGGCTGGGACCACTTCCGGATGTGACATTCCTCATTTCATGCGTCATCAGTGAAATTTGTGACAAACGCGTATTGAAGATGTTATGAAGATGGGCGGCCATCGTTCCCGGAGAAAGAGGTGACATGGGCCGCCACGGAGGACGTGGAGAGGGACCCTCCCACGACAGGGAGAAACCCGAGCCCGCTCAGGAGCCGGACCATCGCGACGAGCCGATCGGGCGCCGGCTCCGTCCCGAGGAGTCGGCCGGGACCCACCCCGGATGGCCGGCCGGTGCGGAGACCGTCACCGGCTTCCCCGCGTCAGGGGAACCGGGATGGTCGCACGAGCCGCCGGGACCGCATGGACCCGGATGGCCGCACGAGCCGCCTGGACCGCGGGAGCCGGGATGGCCGCACGAGGCGGAGACCGTCGCCGGGTGGCCGGACGAGCCCCTGACCTCGGGCGGGACCGGGTTCCTGGGATCTGGGTGGTCGTCCGAGCCGGAGCCGCGTGACGCGCGCTCCGGGAGGGCGGGCCGCTCGGAGGCGGACGAGCTCGACTGGCCCGACGAGGGACGGGGCGTGGGCGGGCGGATCAAGATGACGGTGCTGGCCGTGACCGCGGTGGCCGCGGTGATCGGCGGCACCGTGGCCGGTGTCCAGGCGTGGAAGAGCCCGGGCGCCGCCAGCGCCGACTGCTCCTCCGAGAACTGCTTCGCGGCCGCGCCGGGCGCCTCCCCGTCGGGGCCGGAGGCCACCGGTCCGGAGACGGACGACGCGCCGCCCTCCGAGGACGTCCCCGCGGTCGGGGACCCCGCGCAGGCCGGGGAGGAGACGACCGCCCCGCCCTCGCAGACCTCCGCCCCGCCCCGCGGCACGGGCCGTGACCGCCGTCCGGACCCCACCCCGACCTCCACCCGCGCGCCGCGCGAAGGCGACGTGACCGATGACGGGTCGTCCGCCGACGGGCCGCAGGACGACCAGCCCTCGGCGGCGGAGGAGACCGCCGAGCCGCTCGGCGTCGACCGGGACGACAGGAACGACGCCCCGGCGCCGAACCCCTCGTCCTCCCAGACCCCGACGGCGAGCCCCTCCTCGCTCTCCGACCCGCCCGGGCCCGCCGACCCCTCCGACCCGGAGGGTCCGCCGTCCGTGACCGGCGGTGCGGCGATCAGCGTCGGCTTCGGCGTCGTGCGGCAGCGCTCACGCGCCTACACCGCCGAAGTGGTGATCGCCGCCGACGAGAAGGTCGGCCCCCTGCGGCTGACCCTCCCGGTGAGCGGAGAGGTCTCCTCGGTCTCCGGGGCCGAGTGGAGCCAGGACGGCGACAGCCTGCTGCTGAAGTCCACCGAGGGCCTGACGGAGGGCGGCGAGCTGGTCGTCACCTTCACCGCCACCGGCCGCGCCCGGGCACCGCGGACCTGTGAGAGCGCCCAGGGGGAGTGCTCGGTCACCTGATCGCGCCGTCAGGGCGGTCTCAGGAGGACCGGTACGGCCGTCGCCCGGCCGGACGAACCCGGTCGGGCAGACCGGGGTGTGCGAGGTACGGCCTGGGCCCGGTCCGATGGAATCGGAGACCCGGGTACGGCCGCCGCCTGGTTGGATGAGAGGTATGACCGTTCCGTCCCCTCCCCGCGTCCTGACCGTCGCCGGCTCCGACTCCGGCGGCGGCGCGGGCATCCAGGCCGACCTGAAGACCATGCTGGCCCTCGGCGTGCACGGCATGAGCGTGATCGCCGCGGTGACCGCGCAGAACTCGCTCGGCGTCCAGGGCTACTGGGAGCTGCCGCCCGAGGCGGTGCGCGCCCAGCTCGGCTCCGTGCTCGGCGACATCGGCGCCCAGGCGATCAAGACCGGGATGCTGGCCTCGCCCGTGCTGGTGGAGACCGTGGCCGAGGTGCTGTCCGGGGTGGACGCGCCGGTCGTGGTCGACCCGGTGGGAGTCTCCAAGCACGGCGACGCGCTGCTCGCCCCCGAGGCCGTGGACACGGTGAAGTCGAAGCTGCTGCGCGTGGCCACCGTCGTCACCCCCAACCTGTGGGAGGTCGCCCAGCTCACCGGCGTCAAGGTCGAGGACGAGAAGGACCTGCCCCGGGCGGCCGAGGCCGTTCTGGAGCTGGGACCGGCCTGGGCGCTGATCAAGGGCGGCCACCTGCCCGGGGCCCCGGTGGACCTGCTGACGGACGGCACCCGGGAGTTCCGCCTCACCGCCGAGCGCCACGACAACCGCCACACCCACGGCACCGGCTGCACCCTGGCCTCGGCCATCGCCTCCCACCTGGCCCTGGGCGAGGACGTCCCGTCGGCGGTGGAGAAGGCCAAGGCGTACGTCACCGGCGCGATCGCCCGCGGCTTCCCCCTGGGCGCGGGCATCGGCCCGGTCGACCACGCCTGGCGCTGGCGCGGCGGCCAGGAGTAGGGACGCGCCGCCCGGGCCCCCGCCAGGAGCGGGGACGCGCCGCTCAGGTCTCCGCCACGACGGGGACCCCGGCGGCGCACCCCGGCCGCACATGCCGACAGCCCGCCGTCCCGGGTGGGGACGGCGGGCTGTCGGAAGTCTGGGACTAGCGGGTGACCTTGCCCGCCTTGATGCAGGAGGTGCACACGTTCAGCCGCTTCGGCGTGCCGTTCACGACCGCGCGCACGGGCTGGATGTTCGGCTTCCAGTTGCGGCGGGTGCGGCGGTGCGAGTGGGAGATGTTGTTGCCGAAGATCGGCTTCTTAGCGCAGACGTCGCAGACGGAAGCCACGGTTCGCTCCTTCAATCAGTCGAGAGACCCGATCCGCTTGGCGGTCATCGGGCATGCCGGGACAACCGGCTGGCCAAACGAGGATATCCGATGCCTGACCATGCATGCCAACGCGAGCTGCCACGACAGGCCCAACGGGGATAATCTCCGGAAGGCAACCGTAGCGCATCCGGCGGCGGGCGCATGTCGCGACGGCGGTTACGGTCGGCGGGGCCGGTGAAGGGTAGGGAACGGGCGCGACACAGGGCACGGAGGCAGGATGCTGCAGGTTCTCGACCCGCCGGCGGTCCGCCGGTGGTCCCGGCTGGCCGCGGAGACCCTCGGCAGGGCCCGCGAGGAGATCGACGCGCTCAACGTCTTCCCCGTGCCCGACGGCGACACCGGGACCAACCTGCACCTGACCATGCTCGCGGCCACCGAGGCGCTCGACGCGCTGCCCGGCGACGCGGACGCGGCGACCACGTGGCGGGAGCTCGCGCGGGGCGCGCTGCTCGGCGCGCGGGGCAACTCCGGGGTCATCGCCAGCCAGGCGCTGCGCGGTCTGGCCGAGGTGCTCGGGACGGGCGAGGGCCACGGCGCCGACCTGAGGCGCGGCCTGGTCAGGGCCGCCGAGCTGGCCCGCGGGGCGGTGGAGCGGCCGGTCGAGGGCACCCTGCTGAGCGTCCTGGCCGCGGTCGCCTCCGCCGTCGGCGACATGGCGGGGGACCTGGGCGAGGTGGTACGGCGGGCGGCGCGGGAGGCCAGGGACGCGTTGCTGCGCACCACCGCCCAGCTCGACGTGCTGGCCCGAAACGGCGTGGTGGACGCCGGGGCCGCGGGCCTGGTGATCATCCTGGAGAGCCTGGCCGCGGTGGTGACCGACTCCTACACCGGACGGCCGGACATCCCCGCCCCGGCGCGCAAGGTCGTCGCCCCGGAGCCGGAGCAGGGCCCCTCCTACGAGGTCATGTACCTGCTGGACTCCGACGCCGCGGCGGTGGAGACGCTGCGCGCGGAGCTCGACGCGCTCGGCGACTCGCTGGTGGTCGTGGGCGGCGAGGGCCTGTGGAACGTCCACGTCCACGTCGACGACGCGGGCGCCGCCATCGAGGCGGGCATGCGGTACGGCAGGCCGTACCGGATCAAGGTGACCTACCTGGTCGGCGCCGACCGGACCCACCGGGCCGCGGGCGGGCGGGGCGTGGTGGCCGTGGCCGCGGGCCCGGCCCTGGGCGCGCTGTTCGAGCGCTCCGGCGCCGTCGTGGTCCACCGCGACCCCGGCTCCAGCCCGCCGCTGGCCGCGGTGCTCGCCGCGGTCCGCGAGGCGGGCACCGAGGTGGTGGTCCTGCCCAACGACAGCGGGGCGCGCGAGGTCGCGGCGGCCGCCGCCGAGATCGCCCGCGAGGAGGGGATCGCGGTGAGCGTGCTGCCCACCCGGGCCTCGGTGCAGGGCCTGTCGGCCCTGGCGGTCCACGACCCGCTGCGGCGTTTCGACGACGACGTGGTCGCGATGACCGAGGCCGCGGCGCACACCCGGTACGGGCACGTCTGGGTGGCCGACCGCGAGGTCATGACGAGCGCCGGGCTGGTCGAGCCCGGCAAGGTGCTGGGCGTGATCGACGGGGACGCCGCGGTGGCCGGCACGGATCTGACGGACGTCGTCCTGCGGGTCGTCGACCGGATGATGTCCTCCAGCAGCGAGCTGGTCACGCTGCTGCAGGGCGAGCGGGCGCCCGGCGGGCTGGCGCAGGCCGTACAGGACCGTCTGGCCGAGGTGAGGCCCGACGTCGAGGTCGTCCGCTACGAGGGCGGGCAGGGCGGCTACCCCCTGCTCATCGGCGTCGAGTGACCGGCCGCATCCGGACGCCGGCCCCGCGTATCCGGCAGTCCGGTGATTTCTGTCGGCGGGAAGCGGTAGAAAGCTGCGGTGACGAGCTTCGACGAGCCGCTGACGAAGGCGCTTGATCCCAAGACGGCCAGGCTGCTGGAGAGCGTCCTCGGCCTGCGCACCGTCGGCGATCTGCTGCGGCACTATCCCCGGCGCTACGCCCAGCGCGGTGAGCTGACCGACCTCGACGACCTGAAGGTCGACGAGCACGTCACGGTGGTGGGCGAGGTCACCAGGCTCATGCGCAAACCGATGCGCAGCAAGGGCGGCACCTGGCTGGAGGTCGAGGTCGTCGACGGCCGCCGCAGCAAGATCTACCTGTCGTTCTTCGGCAAGGCGTCCCACATCGCCGAGACCCGGCTGCGCCCGGGGGCCCGGGGCATGTTCGCGGGCAAGGTCGGCGCGTTCGGCCAGGGCGAGCGCCGCAAGTGGCAGCTCTCCCACCCCGAGTTCGAGATGATCGACGAGTCTGAGACCGAGGCGGGCGAGTTCGCCGCCGCGCTGGTCCCGATCTATCCGGCGGGCAAGGACGTGACGCCCTGGGCGATCCGCCGCGCCCTGGGCGTGATCCTGGACACCCTGGGCCCCATCGACGACCCGCTCTCCGACGCCCTCAGGACCCGGCACGGGCTGCCCGGCCTGGCCGAGGCGCTGACGGCGATCCACCGCCCGCGCGATCACGGCGACGTGACGCGGGCCCGCAGGCGGCTCAAGTTCGACGAGGCGTTCCTGCTGCAGGCGGTGCTGATGCAGCGGCGGATGGCCGCCGAGGCCTGGCCCGCCACGCCCCGGCCCCGGCGCGGCGACGGGCTGCTGGCCGACTTCGACGGGCGGCTGCCGTTCACGCTCACCGAGGGCCAGCAGAGCGTGGGGGAGGAGATCGCGGCCGACCTGAGCAGGCCCCACCCCATGCACCGGCTGCTGCAGGGCGAGGTCGGCGCGGGCAAGACCGTGGTGGCGCTGCGGGCGATGCTCCAGGTGGTCGACGCGGGCGGCCAGGCCGTGCTGCTCGCGCCCACCGAGGTGCTCGCCCAGCAGCACCACCGCTCGATCTCCGCGATGCTCGGCGACCTGGCCACCGGCGGCATGTTCGGCGGCACCGCGGTCGCCCTGCTGACCGGCTCGCTCGGCGCCGCGGCCCGCCGTACGGCGATGCTCGACGCGGCCTCCGGCGCGGCCGGGATCGTGGTCGGCACCCACGCGGTCCTGCAGGAGAAGGTGCAGTTCGCCGACCTGGGGCTGGTCGTGGTCGACGAGCAGCACCGCTTCGGCGTCGAGCAGCGCGACGCGCTGCGCGAGAAGGCCGGGGGCGGGCGCCCGCACGTCCTGGTCATGACCGCCACCCCGATCCCGCGCACGGTGGCGATGACCGTCTTCGGCGACCTGACGGTCTCCACGCTCTCCCAGCTCCCCTCCGGGCGCGCCCCGATCACCACCCACGTGGTCCCCGCCGCGGAGAAGCCGCACTTCCTCGACCGCACCTGGACCCGGCTGCGCGAGGAGGTGGGGCTGGGCCGTCAGGCCTACGTCGTGTGCCCGCGCATCGGCGACCTGGAGGGCGACGAGGGCGACCTGGCCAAGACCGACGACGAGCGCAGGCCGCCGCTGGCGGTGCTGGACGTGGCGGAGATGCTGTCGCAGGGGCCGCTGCACGGGCTGCGCACGCAGGTGCTCCACGGCAAGCTGCCGCCCGAGGAGAAGGACGCCGTGATGCGGGCCTTCGCCCGGGGCGAGGTCGACGTCCTGGTGGCCACCACGGTCATCGAGGTCGGCGTGGACGTGCCCAACTCCTCGGTCATGGTCATCATGGACGCCGACCGGTTCGGCGTCTCCCAGCTCCACCAGCTCCGCGGCCGGGTCGGCCGGGGCGGACTGCCGGGCCTGTGCCTGCTGGTGAGCGAGTCCCCGGCCGGGACCCCGGCGCGCGAGCGGCTCGACGCGGTGGCGGCGACCCTGGACGGCTTCGAGCTGTCCCGGGTGGACCTGGAGCAGCGCCGCGAGGGTGACGTGCTGGGGGTGGCGCAGTCGGGCCGCAGATCGTCGCTGAAGATGCTCCGGCTGCTGCGCGACGAGGACATCATCGAGAGCGCCCGCCAGGAGGCCGAGACGATGCTGACGGCGGACCCCGACCTGGTCGCCCACCCGGTCCTGCGGACCGAGATCGAGCGGCTGCTCGCCGACGAGCGCGCGGAGTACCTCGAGAAGACCTGACGGGAGGGGACCCGAGGCTGGAAGGGGCCGGGGCGGGGGAGAGGGCGACTCGGGCAAGGGGCCGATGCGGGCCGGGGGCGGCGCAGGCGAGAGGCCGATGCGGGGGAGAGGGCGACTCGGACCGGGGGGCGGCGCAGGCGAGAGGGCGATGCGGAAAGGGTCCCGAACGCCCAGCGGCGGGGACGGCCTCCCCCCGAATGCCGTCCCCGCCTGGGCCCGCCCTCGGGTCAGGTGCCGAGAGCACCGACGTGCGGAAGGGCTCACGATCACGTCGGCCGGCCTTCCCCTGGGTCATCCGAAGGCCGCAGGACTCATCATGCAGGCTGCGGGCACCCGGGGGAACGACCCTTGCGCTTTCCTCGCCGCCCCTTGCCGACTCTTGACCTAGATCACCTCCCTCACCCCCTCTGAGCTGGGGTGATGTGTTTCCGCTGCGACACGGGAGAATGGTGGGGTGAGTCGAGTCATCGCGGGGATCGCAGGAGGAAGACGGCTGGCCGTGCCACCGGGGAACCGGACGCGGCCCACCAGCGACCGGGCCAGGGAGGGGATCTTCTCCACGGTGGGGTCGCTGCTCGGCTCGCTGGAGGGGGCGCGGGTGCTGGACCTGTACGCCGGGTCCGGCGCCGTCGGGCTGGAGGCGCTGTCCCGGGGGGCGTCCCACGCGCTGCTGGTGGAGTCCGACGCCAAGGCCGTCAGGACCATCAGGGCCAACATCTCCGCCCTGGGCCTGCCGGGGGCCGAGCTGGCCGCCGACAAGGTCGAACGGGTGCTCGCCAGGGGCGCCGCGGAGCCGTACGACCTGGTCTTCGCCGACCCGCCCTACGCGGTGACCGCCGAGGCGGTGGACGCGGTGCTGGGACAGCTGCGCGACCAGGGCTGGCTCGCCGTGCACGCCCTGGTCGCGGTGGAGCGGGAGAGCAGGGGGGAGGACCTCGTGTGGCCCGAGGGCTTCGAAGAGGAGAGGGTCCGTCGTTACGGCGAAGCGGCCGTTTGGTACGGTCGCGCCGCCGGGAATCCGTAAACCTGGGGGTTCGCCTTGCGTCGCGTCGTCTGTCCGGGGTCCTTCGACCCCGTCACCAACGGTCATCTCGACATCATCGGCCGGGCCTCCCGGCAGTATGACGAGGTCGTCGTCGCGGTCCTGATCAACATCGAGAAGAAGAGCCTGTTCACGGTCGAGGAGCGCATCGAGATGCTCCAGAGCGTGACCAAGGAGTACGGCAACGTGCGCGTGGACAAGTTCCACGGCCTGCTCGTGGACTACTGCAAGCAGCAGGAGATCCCTGCGATCGTCAAGGGCCTGCGCGCGATCAGCGACTTCGACTACGAGCTGCAGATGGCCCAGCTCAACTACCGGATGTCGGAGGTCGAGACGCTGTTCATGGCGACCGGGCCCGAGGTGTCGTTCCTGTCGTCCAGCCGGATCAAGGAGATCGTCCGGTACGGCGGGGACGTGGCCGGGCTCGTCCCCGACCTCGTCCACGACCTGCTGGTCGAGCGCCTGCGGGGCTGATCCCCCGGCCGCTCGGCCCGTGCTCCGCGCCCGGGCCGAGCGGCGTTCGCAGGACAGGCCCGCGGTCCTGGTATTCTCTTATTTCGGCCTTGCACGACGGCGACGATTCGCCATGCCTGATGAGAGCGTAATGACTCTGCACCTTGATCCCCGAGCCCCCTGGGTGATCTCCACCCATGATCTGGGCCGGCGACCGGGATCGATGCGCGAGATGCATCTCACTCTCCCGGCACCGGCGGACGTCGGCGTTGACATGATCGGCGTCCCCAAGGACGCCGACGTGAAGCTGGACATCCGGCTTGAGGCGGTCATGGAGGGTGTGCTCGTCACGGGCACGGCGCGTTCCCCGCTGCGGGGGGAGTGCGCACGGTGCCTGGAGCCGGTCACCTCGGAAACCGAGGTGTCGTTCCAGGAGCTGTTCTTCTACTCGGCTGAGGATGCAGCCGAGGACGACTCGCTTCTCGACGGTGAGCTGTTCGATCTCGAGTCCACCTTCCGCGACGCGGTGGTGCTCACGCTGCCGCTGAGTCCGCTCTGCAGTGAAGACTGCACCGGTCTCTGCTCGCAGTGCGGGGTCAGGCTGGCCGACGCCGAGCCCGACCACGGACACGAGGTCGTCGACGCCCGCTGGGCGAAGCTGCAGGGTCTGGTAACGGAACATAACAACGATCAGGAGAGCTGACGTGGCTGTCCCCAAGCGCAAGATGTCGCGGAGCAACACTCGCTCCCGCCGGTCGCAGTGGAAGGCCGCAGCGGTCTCGCTCGTGAGCTGCCCCCAGTGCCGCTCGCCGAAGCGTCCGCACATGGCGTGCCCGACCTGCGGCACCTACAACCGCCGTCAGGTGATCGAGCCCTCCGCCTGATCGCATTCTGACTGACGGATGCCGGCCGGGGGCTCATCGCCCTCGGCCGGCGTCACCGTCTCCACACCGATGCGATGGCGGTCCGCCCGCGGCTGTGGTGGACGCCGGGGTTCGCGGCGACGCGTGCCCTCCCGGCGCCCACCACGTCTTCGGGGTCATCAGGGTTTCCAGGCACTTCCGACTTCTTGCCTCGCCATCGCGACCTGCTGAACACTCGCGCGAGGAGAAGATGTGGCAACAAGTGTGAAGCCCGTGGCGGTCGAGGTCGCCAGGGACGAGCTGGAGCGGATCCTGTCCGTGCGGCTGGACGTCGCGATCCTGGAGCGTGCGCTGACCCACCGCTCGTACGCCTACGAGAACGGCGGCCTGCCGACCAACGAGCGCCTGGAGTTCCTGGGCGACTCGGTGCTGGGCCTGGTGGTCACCGACACCCTCTACCGCAACCACCCCGACCTGCCCGAGGGCCAGCTGGCCAAGCTCAGGGCCGCGGTGGTCAACATGCGCGCCCTCGCCGACGTGGCCCGCAACCTGGGCCTGGGCCGCTTCCTGCGGCTCGGCCGGGGCGAGGAGGGCACCGGGGGGCGCGACAAGTCCTCGATCCTGGCCGACACCCTCGAGGCCCTCATCGGCTCGGTCTACGTCAACAAGGGCCTGGACGAGTCGTTCCGCGTCGTCCACCTGCTCTTCGACGCCCTGATCACCCGCTCGGCCTCGCTGGGCGCCGGGCTCGACTGGAAGACCTCCCTGCAGGAGCTGACCGCCTCCGAGTCGCTCGGCGTGCCCGAGTATCACGTCGAGGAGAGCGGGCCCGACCACGCCAAGTCCTTCACCGCGGTGGTGCGCCTGGGAGGCGAGGAGTACGGCGCGGGCTCCGGCCGCTCGAAGAAGGAGGCCGAGCAGCAGGCCGCCGAGGCCGCCTGGAACCGCATCAGGGCCGCCCAGGAGAAGCAGGCGGCAGGCTGACGTCCCCGGGGGCCGTCCCCGGGATCCCGTTTCCCGAAGGAGGGGCGCATGCCCGAGCTGCCCGAGGTGGAGGTCGTACGGCGCGGCCTGGAACGCTGGGTGTCCGGGCGGACCGTGGCCGCCGCCGAGGTGTTCCACCCCCGGGCGGTCCGGCGGCACGTCCCCGGCGCCGAGGAGTTCGTCTCCCGGCTGCGGGGCCGTACGGTCGGAACCGCCCAGCGCCGCGGGAAGTACCTGTGGCTGCCGCTGGACGGCTCTGACGCCGTCCTGGCGCACCTGGGGATGAGCGGGCAGCTGCTGGTGACCGATCCGGGCTCGCCCCCGGAGAAGCACCTGAGGATCCGTCTGAGCTTCACCGACGGCGGTCCGGAGCTGCGCTTCGTCGACCAGCGGACCTTCGGCCACGTGCTGGTGACCGCGCTGGCCGACTCCGCCGGCCGGCCCGTCCCCGAGCCGATCACCCACATCGCGGCGGACCCGTTCGAGGAGCACTTCGACGCCGGCGTGTTCGCCCGGCGGCTGCGCGCCCGGCAGACCGAGATCAAGCGGGCGCTGCTGGACCAGTCGCTGGTCAGCGGGATCGGCAACATCTACGCCGACGAGGCCCTGTGGCGGGCCGGGCTGCACGGCGCGCGGCCCACGGAGAGACTGACCGGGCCGAAGATCGCCGAACTGCTGGACGCCGCCCGCGAGGTGATGTCCGAGGCCCTCGAGGAGGGCGGCACATCTTTCGATAGTTTGTATGTGAATGTCAATGGGGAGAGCGGCTACTTCGACCGCTCACTGGCCGTGTACGGCCGGCGTGACCTGCCCTGTCGCAGGTGCGGCACTCCGATCGTCCGCGAGTCGTTCATGAACCGCTCGTCCTACAGTTGCCCCCGCTGCCAGCCCCGGCCGCGAGGTCTCCGTACCCCCGGAAGGGCCGGGCCGTGACGGGCGTGCGGCTGACCGCCTGGGTCAGGGGGCGGGTGCAGGGCGTGGGTTTCCGCTGGTGGACACGGGCGCGGGCGCTGGAGCTCGGCCTGGTCGGCTGGGCGCGGAACACCGCCGACGGCCGGGTCGAGGTCGTGGCGGAGGGGCCGCAGGAGGCCGGGGAGAGGCTTCTGGAGCTCCTGCGGGGTTGCCATACGCCGGGGAAGGTGGATGGAGTTGTGGAACGCTGGAGCGAAGCCAAAGGTGATTTAGTGGGTTTTGTGGAGCGCTAGCCCTTCCCCTAAACCGATACATAAGGTATATTTAGCCGTCGAGAGTGCCCACAGGTGCATCCATGCGGAGTGTTCAACTTGACCGTCTCCCTCACCGGTGCGACTCTTGATAAGAACCACGCGCACCCCTCCCGCGGCAAGAAGTGCGCGAACCAGTCTGGTCACTCAGCGTGGAGGACCCTTTACCATGGCGAAGGCTCTACTCGGCCACGTCGGCGGTCCCGACCCTCGGATGGTCTCGGAAATGCGCCGTCTCCAGCAGCGCATCCGTGACCTGGAGGCAGAGCTCACCCGGCTCCAGGCCCAGAACGAGGAGCTCACGGCCAACAACCGTGATGAGACGTTCACCCGCCTGCAGGATCGCGAGCCGGCTCTCACCTAGAGCCTGTTCCCCCAGCCCCACGCCTGCTGCGCGGCGCGGGGAGTTGTGGAACGGGCCTCGAAAGCCGGGGCTGAAAAAACCGTCCAGGGACGCCTCCACAAGGGCGTCCCTTGTCATGTCATCCTTCAGATGTCACGTCATGTTGTGACTGTCGCGTCATGTTGTGACGTGGCGTGACAGGAAGGCCAGCTGGTCGGGCAGGATCCGCCGCCGGTAGGTCGTGTCGTCGCATCCGCGCGATATGCCGCCCTCGGCCGGTGCGCCCAGGGCCTGCAGACCCTTCAGCATCGTCACCGTCTGCTGCGCCCATCCGTCGGCGTCCCCGCATCCCAGCCATACGGGGATGTCCACCAGCTCCCGCAGCGGCGCCCGCGCCGCGGTGACGGCCGGAGAGGCCGCCGCCACGGCCGCGACCCGCTCCCCGCCCAGCTCGGCGGCCAGCCGCAGCGCTCCGGCGCCTCCGGCCGACCAGCCCAGCAGGCCTATGCGCCGGGTGTCGAGGCCGCAGCCGTACAGATAGGACAGGAGCGCGCCGGTCAGGTCGGCGGAGGGCCAGTCGTCGACGGCGGCCACCGCGAAGCGCTCGCCGCCCGCCGCGAGATAGCGGTCGACGGCGTATCGGTCGAACGGGGTCAGCGCGTCGCCCCCGGCCTCCTGCAGCATGATCACCACGGGGATCCGGCCCCGCGCGTTCGGCGGGAACCCGATCACCACCCGGCGGCCGTCCATGGTGGCCTGCTGGCGCGCCCCCGGGGCCGTGTCCGGAGGATCGGGCGCCCTGCCGCACCGGATCTGCCCGTAGGCGTCGCGGACGCCGTCCGGTCCGATGAGCGCCATGCCTCCCAGGCCCGCCAGCGCCAGCCCGCCGGTAAGGAGAAAGCCTCTGCGTTTGAGGGGCTTTTTCCCACTTCGAATGGGTTGTGGAGCTTCCCCCTCGCCGTGTTCCGCATCCATGCAGGGCACCATAGGCCGTGCACGGGCGGGCGCGGGCGAAGAACGGTAGTCTTCCCCTCGCACGACCACAGGGGATGAGGGGGTTTCCATGTATTTGAAGACCCTCACCCTGCGCGGCTTCAAATCTTTCGCCTCGGCCACCACCCTGCGCTTCGAGCCCGGCATCACCGCCGTCGTGGGCCCCAACGGTTCGGGCAAGTCCAACGTCGTCGACGCCCTGGCCTGGGTCATGGGCGAGCACAGCGCCAAGTCGCTGCGCGGCGGCAAGATGGAGGACGTCATCTTCGCCGGGACCTCCTCGCGGGCCCCGCTGGGGCGCGCCGAGGTCACGCTCACCATCGACAACTCCGACGGCGCCCTGCCGATCGACTACACCGAGGTGACGATCAGCCGCCTGATGTTCCGGGCCGGTCAGAGCGAGTACGCCATCAACGGCGACACCTGCCGCCTGCTGGACATCCAGGAGCTGCTGTCGGACTCCGGCATCGGCCGCGAGATGCACGTCATCGTGGGCCAGGGCCAGCTCGACCAGGTGCTGCACGCCGGCCCCGAGGACCGCAGGGCGTTCATCGAGGAGGCCGCCGGGGTCCTGAAGCACCGCAAGCGCAAGGAGAAGGCGCTGCGGAAGCTGGACGCGATGCAGGCCAACCTCAACCGCGTGCAGGACCTCACCGCCGAGCTGCGCCGCCAGCTCAAGCCGCTGGGCCGCCAGGCCGAGATCGCCCGCAAAGCCGCCGTCATCCAGGCCGACCTGCGCGACGCCCGGCTGCGCCTGCTGGCCGACGACGTGCTCACCTTGCGGACCACCCTGGAGCGCGAGGCCGCCGACGAGGCCGCGATCCTCGCCCGCCGCAGGGCCGTGGAGGAGGAGCTGGAGCAGGGCCAGCGGAGCGAGGCCGAGCTGGAGCAGGCCGAGGCCGAGGCCCAGCCCCGCCTGGCCGCCGCCCAGGAGGCCTACTTCCGGCTCTCCTCGATCCGTGAACGGCTGCGCGGACTGGCCGGGCTGGCCGCCGAACGGCACCGCCACGCCGCCGAGAGCGCGGTGGAGCGGCGCGGGCGCGACCCGGAGGACTACGAGCGCGAGGCCGAGGAGATCCGCGAGCAGGAGCGGGTGCTGGAGGAGCTGCTCGACCAGGAGCGCGAGGCCCTGGCCCGCGCCGTGGCCCGCAGGACCGAGGCCGAGGGGGCGCTGGCCGCCGAGGAGCGGCGGCTGACCGCCGAGGCCCGGGCCGCCGCCGACCGCCGCGAGGGGCTCGCCCGGCTCCGGGGCCAGGTCGGCGCGGTGCGCAGCCGCGCCGAGGCCGCCGAGGAGGAGATCGGCCGGCTGGCGCGTTCGCTGGCCGAGGCCGAGCGGCGGGCCGAGCTGGCCGAGACCGAGCACGCCGGTCAGGAGCAGGCCGATCCCGCCGCCGACCCGGCCCTCGCCGAGGAACTGGAGATGGCCCTGGAGGCCGTCGACGAGGCCAGGCACGCCGTCGAGGCGGCCAAGGCCGTGGTGGAGGAGGCCAAGGCGGCCGTCGCCGGCCCGAACGCGGCGCTGGGCTCCGCCAGGGCCGTCGCGACCGCCGCGCGCGCCGCCGACCAGGAGGCGCAGCGCCAGGCCGCCGCGCTGGAGGCCAGGGCCGAGGCGCTGGAGCTGGGCCTGTCCAGGGGGGCCGACGGCGGCGCCGCGCTGCTGGCCGCCGACCTGGCCGGGGTGCTGGGCCCGGTCGCGGCGATGATGACCGTACGGCCCGGCGCCGAGGTGGCCGTGGCCGCCGTGCTCGGCGCCACGGCCGAGGCGGTGGCGGTGGAGTCGCTGCAGAGCGCGGTGGACGCCCTGGAGTTCCTGCGGGCGGAGCAGGAGGGCCGGGCGGCCCTGGTCGTGGCCGCCGGCGGCCCGCCGCCCCCGGCCGGACCGGTCCCGGTGGCCGGGGCCGAGTGGGCGATCGACCTGGTGACCGTCCCCGCCGAGCTGCGGGCGGCCGTCTCCCACCTGCTGGCGGACGTGCTGGTCGTCGACGACCTGCAGGCGGCCGGCAAGACGGTCGAGCAGTGGCCGCACCTGCGGGCGGTGACCCGGTCCGGGGACCTGCTGGGCGCCCACGCCGTCACCGGCGGGGGAGCCGCGGGCTCCTCGGCCCTGCAGATGCGGGCCGCGCTCGACGAGGCCGCCGCCGACCTGGCGCAGGCCCGCCTCGCCGCCGAGCGGACGGCGACGGCCGTGGAGGAGACCGCCCAGGCCGAGGAGGAGGCCCGGCTCGCCGTGGAGGCCGCCCAGGCCGGGGTGGCCGAGGCCCAGACGGGCGTGCAGACCGCCCAGTCCAGGGTCAACGCGGCGCAGGCCGCGCTGGACGCCCTGCGGTCCAGGCAGCGCGACGCCGACCAGCAGGCCGCCGCCGCGGCCCGGCGGCTGGCCCAGCTCGGCGCGGCGGCCACGGCCGCCCGCGAGGAGTGCGCGCGCCTGGCCGCCGGCGTGCGGGCGGCCGAGGAGGCGCGCGGGCGGAGCGCGGCCGAGCTGACGGAGCTGGAGGAACGTCTCGCCGCCGCGGAGGGCGCCGCGGAGCCGGAGGCCGAGCCGGGCACCGAGATCCGCGACGAGCTCGCCGAGGTCTGCGAGACGGCCCGGCAGTCCGAGATGGAGGCCCGGCTGGCCGTGCGCACGGCCGAGGAACGCGTCAGGGGCCTGTCCGGCAGGGCCGACGGGCTGATGCGGGCGGCGGCGCGCGAGCGCGAGGAGCGGGCCAGAGCGGCCGAGCTGCGCGAGCGGCGCCGCCGGCAGGCCGGCCTCGCCCAGGCGGTCGTCCGGGGCGCCGAGCGCGCTCTCAGCGCGCTGGAGGCCTCGCTCACCGCGGCCGCCGCCGGACGCGACGAGGCCGAGCAGGCGCGCGGGCAGATCGACGCCGCGCTCAAGTCCGTCCGGGCCCGGGTCCGTGAGCTGTCCGGGGAGCTGGACAAGCTGGTGAACCGGGTGCACGGCAGCGAGATGGCCAGGACCGAGCAGCGGCTGCGCCTGGAGCAGCTGGAGACCCGCGCCGTCGAGGAGTACGGCGTCGAGCCCGAGACCCTCATCGCCGAGTACGGCCCCGACGAACCGGTGCCGTCGGCCGACGGTGAGCCGGTGCCGTACGTCCGCGAGGAGCAGGAGAAGCGCGCCAGGGCGGCCGACCGGCAGATGGCCCAGCTCGGCAAGGTCAACCCGCTCGCGCTGGAGGAGTTCGCGGCCCTGGAGGAGCGGCACGCCTTCCTCACCTCGCAGCTGGAGGACCTCAAGAAGACCCGCCGCGACCTGATGCTGGTCGTCAAGGAGGTCGACGAGCGGGTCGAGCAGGTGTTCGCCGCCGCCTACGAGGACGTGGCCCGCGAGTTCGAGACGATCTTCACGCGGGTGTTCCCGGGCGGCGAGGGCAGGCTGGTGCTCACCGATCCGGAGAACATGCTGACCACCGGCGTCGAGGTCGAGGCCCGGCCGCCGGGCAAGAAGGTCAAGCGGCTGTCGCTGCTGTCGGGCGGCGAGCGCTCGCTGACCGCGGTGGCGTTCCTGGTGGCCATCTTCAAGGCCCGGCCCTCGCCGTTCTACGTGATGGACGAGGTCGAGGCCGCCTTGGACGACACCAACACCCAGCGGCTGCTGACCCTCTTCGAGGAGCTGCGGCAGACGTCGCAGATCATCATCATCACCCATCAGAAGCGGACGATGGAGATCGCCGACGCGCTGTACGGCGTGTCGATGCGGGGGGACGGCGTCACCCAGGTCATCAGCCAGCGGCTGCGGGAGCAGGAAGCCGTCTGAACGAGGTGGATCTTCCGCGGGGAAAACGCCGTGCGGCGGGCCGGAGGTCGGACTAGGGGCCTCCGTCTGGGAAACTAGGCGGTTGTGGAGAGCTATCTCGGCCTGATCCTGATCATCGCCCTCGTCGTCGTGCTGACGGCGGGCGGCATGTTCCTGCTGTTCCGGCAGTCGCGCAAGGCGCCCCCGCCGGTCAAGCCGCCCGAGGCCCCGCCGCTGCCCCCCCGGGAGCAGGCGCCGCCGACGGGCGCCGTCAAGGAGGACGAGGCGGCGACGACCACCGTCCCGCCCCCGGCACGGACGATCGAGCCTCCGGTCGCGCCGGAGATCGAGGTCCCGCCGCCGTCGGCCGGCCGGATGGTACGGCTGCGCGCCCGCCTGGCCCGCTCGCAGACCACCCTCGGCAAGGGGCTGCTGGAGCTGCTCTCCCGTGACCGTCTCGACGACGACGTCTGGGACGAGATCGAGGAGACCCTGATCGGCGCCGACGTGGGCATCGCACCCACCCAGGCGATGGTCGAGGAGCTGCGCACGCGCGTGAAGGTGCTGGGCAGCCGGAGCCCCGAGGAGGTGCGCGGCCTGCTCAAGGAGCAGCTGCTCACCCAGATCGGCACCGACCTGGACCGCACGCTGCACGTCGTCAAGCACGGCGAGCGCCCGGCGGTGGTCCTCGTGGTCGGCGTCAACGGCACCGGCAAGACCACCACCACCGGCAAGCTGGCCCGCTCGCTGGTCGGCGACGGCAAGCACGTCGTGCTCGGCGCGGCCGACACCTTCCGCGCCGCGGCCGCCGACCAGCTCCAGACCTGGGGCGACCGGGTGGGCGCCGAGGTCGTGCGCGGCCCGGAGGGCGGCGACCCGGCCTCCGTCGCGTTCGACGCCGTGGCCAAGGGCATGGAGGTCAAGGCCGACGTGGTGATCGTGGACACCGCGGGCCGCCTGCACACCAAGACCGGCCTGATGGACGAGCTCGGCAAGGTCAAGCGCGTCATCGAGAAGAAGGCCACGGTCGACGAGGTGCTGCTCGTCCTCGACGCCACCACCGGCCAGAACGGCATGCGCCAGGCCCAGGTGTTCGCCGAGGTCGTCAACATCACCGGCATCGCCCTGACCAAGCTCGACGGCACCGCCAAGGGCGGCATCGTCATCTCCGTCCAGCGCGAGCTGGGCGTCCCCGTCAAGCTCGTCGGCCTCGGCGAGGGCCCCGACGACCTCGCCCCCTTCGACCCCGAGGTCTTCGTCGACGCCCTGCTCGGCGACTGACCCGCCGCCCACGGGCGCCGGTCCGCACCGCCCCCTTCCCCGCCGGTGAGGCGGGGCGGGGGGCGTCGTGCTTCTCACGCCCCCCGCTGGTATGGCGGTACGGCGGTCAGGGGTGGGGGCGGGTGCCGATGGGGACGACGAGGGGGGTGCCGGCCACGGGGTCTTCGATGACCTTGGCGTCGAGGTCGAAGACCTCCGCCAGCAGGGACTCGGTGAGGACCTCGGACGGGGTGCCGGCGGCGACGACCTTGCCGGCGCGCATGGCGACCAGGCGGTCGGCGTAGCGGGCGGCGAGGTTGAGGTCGTGCAGGACCATCACGACGGTGCGGCCGAGCTCGCCGTGGAGCCTGCGGACCAGCTCCAGCACCTCGATCTGGTGGGCCAGGTCGAGGAAGGTCGTCGGCTCGTCGAGCAGCAGCAGGTCGGTGCCCTGCGCCAGGGCCATGGAGATCCACGCGCGCTGGCGCTGGCCGCCCGACAGCTCGTCCAGGGGGCGCTCGCCCAGGTCGCCCAGGCCGGTCATGGACAGCGCCTCGCCCACCGCCGCCTCGTCGTCGGAGGACCACTGCCGGTACCAGGTCTGGTGCGGGTGCCGTCCCCTGGCCACCAGGTCGGCCACGGTCAGGCCCTCGGGGGCGGTCGGCGCCTGCGGGAGCACGCCCAGGATCCTGGCGACCTCCTTGGTGGGCATGCGGTCGATGCGCTTGCCGTCCAGCAGGACCTCTCCGCCGGAGGGCTTGAGGAGCCGGCCCAGCGCGCGCAGCAGGGTGGACTTGCCGCACCCGTTCGGCCCGATGATCGTGGTGACCGTCCCGGCCTCGATCCCGAGATCGAGACCGTCGACGACGACGCGATCGCCGTAGCCGAGCCTGACGTCGACGGCCTGCAGCCTCATGAACGGGCCTCCTTGCGTGCGCGGATGAGGAGATAGATCAGGTAGGGGGCGCCGAAGACCGCGGTGACCACTCCCACGGGCAGCTCGACGGGGCTGAAGACGGTGCGCGCGACCAGGTCGGCGGCGGTGGTCAGGACGGCGCCGGTCAGCGCGGAGACCACCAGCGGGGGCTGGGCCACCCCGGCCAGGCGCAGCGCGATCTGCGGGGAGGCCAGCGCGACGAAGGCGATGGGCCCGGCCGAGGCGGTGGCGACCGCGGCCAGCAGCACGGCGGAGAGGATCATCAGGCCGCGGGCGAGGTTCATCCGCACGCCCAGGCCGGTCACGGTGTCGTCGCCGAAGCGCAGCGCGCCGAGCGAGCGGGTGCCCAGCAGCGTCAGCGGGACCAGGACGACCAGGGCCAGCGCGGTCGGATGGACGTGCTCCCATCCCCGGCTGTTGAGCGAGCCGCTGATCCAGACCATGGCCCGGCTGCTGTCGTTCACGTCGCCGATGGTCAGCAGCCAGTACTTGACGTTGGTGAACACGGCCGTCACGCCGATCCCGACCAGCACCAGGCGATAGCCGTCCAGGCCCCTGCGCCAGGCCAGCAGATAGACGGTCAGCGCCCCGGCCAGACCCCCGGCCAGGGCCGTCAGCGGGATGCCGACCGCGGCCAGGTCGCCGCTGGGACCGCCCGCGGTGCTGCCCGCGGTGACGATGACCGCGACCACGGCCACGCCGGCCCCGGTGGTGACGCCCAGGATGTCGGGGCTGGCCAGCGGGTTGCGGGCGATGGCCTGGGTGATCGCCCCGGCCAGGGCGAGCGCCGCGCCGACCAGGGCGCCGGTCAGCGCGCGGGGCAGGCGCAGCTCCATCACCACGAAGTGGTTCGGGCCGTCGCCGGTGACGGCCTGGAAGACCTCGGCGACCGTCATCGGGATGTCCCCGATGCGGACGTTGAGGGCCATCGTCAGCGTCGCGGCCGCCAGCAGGATCACGGAGACGGTGACGGAGCGCAGGCGCAGCAGCCACGAGGCGGGCCCGACGCGCAGCGCGCGCTCGTGCGGGAGCCGTACCCGGGCGGGCCCGGGAGAGGTCTCGGGGGCGGCCGGACTCCGCGGCGCGGGAGCGGTCGCAGGAGAGGTCTCGGGGGCGGGGGGCGTCACAGGCGGACCGGCTTCCTACGGCGGACCAGGGCGATGAAGAAGGGCGCGCCGAGCAGCGCGAGCACGACGCCGACCTCCAGCTCACCCGGGCGGGCGACCACCCGGCCGACCACGTCGGCCAGCAGCAGGGCGCAGGCGCCCATCAGCCCGGAGTACGGCAGCAGCCAGCGATGGTCGGGCCCGGAGAACGGGCGGATCAGGTGGGGGACCATCAGGCCGATGAAGGAGAGCGCGCCGCAGGCCGCGACCGAGGCCCCGCTCAGCAACGTGACCGCGGCGACACCGACCGCGCGGGTCACGTTGACGTTCTGACCCAGGGCGCGGGCCACGTCCTCACCGAGGGAGAGCGTGTTCAGGCCGGGCGCGTTGATCAGCGCCAGCAGCAGGCCGGCGCCGATGAACGGGAGCACCTGCCACACGACGTCGCCGCCCCGGGCGGCGATCGAGCCGGCCTGCCAGAACCGGAAGACGTCCATGGCCTGCTCGTCCATGAGGACCATGGAGGAGGTCAGGGCGTAGAGGAAGGCGCTGACGGCGGTGCCCGCGAGGGCGAGGGTCACCGGGGTGGGGCCGCCTCCGCGGCCCCCGACCATGCCGAGCGCGAAGACGCCCACGCTGGCGATCAGCGCCCCGGCCAGGCCGAACCAGATGTAGCCGTAGAGGCTGGTGACGCCGATGACCATGATGCTCAGCACCATGGCGAAGGCGGCGCCCTGGGTGACGCCGAGCAGTCCGGGGTCGGCCAGCGGGTTGCGGGTGTGGCCCTGCATGAGGGCGCCGGCCACGCCGAGCGCGATCCCGGCCAGCACGCCGATCGCGGTCCTGGGGATGCGCAGCGAGCGGACGATGATGTCGTTCTCGGTGCCGGTCGGCGCGGTGATCGCCTGCCAGACCTCGGGCAGCGGGACGGGCTTGGCGCCGATCGAGACGCTCAGCATGACCGCGACCGCTAGCGCCGCGAACAGTCCGGCCAGGACGAGCAGGCGGCGCCGGTAGGTCGCCCGCGCACCGCCCGCGGGCGGCCGCGGCGGGGCCAGCGCTGTGCTCACGTCGTTCCTCTCGGTTGCCGGATCCCGTCCGAGTATGCCAGGTTAGGTATAGCTAAGCTAAATAAGGCTTACCTAACCTGGTTGAAAGGATCTCCTGATGAGAGCGTTGCGTGCCCTGTCCGTGGGTGTGGCGACAGCCGTACTCTCCCTCGGTCTGGCCGCGTGCGGGTCGGGTGACACCTCCGGCACCGCCGCCGGCAGCGCCTCTCCGGCCCCGGCGGGCAGCGCCGGCACGTCGTACCCGCGCACGGTGAAGCACGCCATGGGCGAGACGCGGATCCCGGCTCAGCCCAAGCGGGTCGTCGCCCTCGACCAGAGCTTCGTCGACGCGGTGCTGACGCTGGACACCGAGGTCGTCGGCTACACCGTCTACCGGGGGATCGACGAGAAGCTCCCCGACTATCTGGCCCCGGTCATGGACCAGGCGCAGAACATCAAGGTGGTCGGCACGCTGGAGGCGCCGAGCCTGGAGCAGATCATCGCGCTCAAGCCCGACCTGATCGTCTCGGCCAAGGTCCGCCACGAGGCGCTGTACGACAAGCTCGCCCAGATCGCGCCGACGGTGTTCAGCGAGACCACCGGCGCCATCTGGAAGGACAACCTCCGGCTGATGGGGCAGTCCCTGGGCAAGGAGGAGCTCGCCGAGGAGAGGATCAAGGCCTACGAGGAGCGCGCCGCCAAGATCGGCGAGTCCATCAAGGCCAAGCAGGGCGAGATGCCCACGGTCTCCGTCGCGCGCTTCACCAGCGAGCCGACCGTCCGCCTGTACGTGGAGAACTCCTACTCCGGCCTGGTGCTCAAGGACGTCGGCTTCCCGCGCCCCGAGGGACAGCCGAGCACCACTGAGACGATCATGGTGCCGATCAGCGAGGAGAACATCCCGCAGCTCGACGCCGACCACATCTTCGTCGTCTCCTATCCCGAGCCGGAGATCGAGGCCGTCCAGAAGCGGTTCCAGTCCAACCCGCTCTGGGGCAAGCTCAAGGGTGAGCAGCACGTGGTCGACGACGTCACCTGGATGAGCGCCGTCGGCATCCAGGGCGCCCACGTCATGCTCGACGACCTGGCGAAGATGTTCGAGGTGGACCCGGCCGAGGCCTCCTGACCTCAGGGTCCGGCCCGCCGGACGACTCCCCGCCGAGCCCGGCGTCCCGCGATGGGGCGCCGGGCTCGGCGGCGTCACGGCGGAGCGTCACGGGCCGGTGAGGAAGCTGCGGAACTCCTCCAGGTGGGGGCCGATGTCGAGGCCGCGCTCGGCCAGCCAGGCGTCGTCGTCGTAGGTGCAGCTGTAGCGCTCGCCGCCGTCGCAGATCAGCGTCACCACGCTGCCCTGCTCACCGGCCTCGCGCATCTCCCCGATGAGCTGTACGGCCGCCGCCACGTTGGTGCCGGTGGAGCCGCCGACGTGGCGCCCGGTGACCTCGCGGACCCAGCGCATCGCGGCGATGGATCGGGCGTCGGGCACTTGGATCATGCGGTCGATCACGCTCGGCAGGAAGGACGGCTCGACCCGGGGACGGCCGATGCCCTCGATCCTGGAGCCGGGGGCGGTGACGGCGTCGTCGCCGGAGGTCCACGACGGGTAGAAGGCCGAGCCCTCGGGGTCCACCACGGCCAGCCGGGTGGGGTGGCGGCGATAGCGGATGTAGCGCCCGATCGTGGACGAGGTGCCGCCGGTGCCCGCGCCGACCACGATCCAGGCGGGCTCGGGGTGGGGCTCCATCGCCATCTGGCTGAAGATGCTCTCGGCGATGTTGTTGTTGCCGCGCCAGTCGGTGGCCCGCTCCGCGTAGGTGAACTGGTCCATGAAGTGCCCGCCGGTCTCGGCGGCCAGCCGCCGGGACTCGGCGTAGATCGCCCCGGGGTCGTCCACCAGATGGCACTTGCCCCCGTAGAACTCGATCAGGGCGATCTTCTCGGGCGAGGTCGAGGCCGGCATCACCGCGATGAACGGCAGTCCGAGCAGGCGGGCGAAGTACGCCTCGCTCACCGCGGTCGACCCGCTGGAGGCCTCCACCACCGTGGTCGAGGGGCCGATCCACCCGTTCGCCAGGCCGTACAGAAAAAGCGAGCGTGCCAGACGGTGCTTGAGTGAACCGGTGGGATGGACGGACTCGTCTTTCAGATAGAGGTTTACTCCCCAGTGCCCGGGAAGCGGAAAGACGTGGAGATGGGTGTCACAGCTACGGTTGGCGTCGGCCTCGACCCGGCGGATGGCCTCGGCCGTCCAGTCCCGGGTCGCGAAGTCGTATCTATCCAGGTGGCGCATGTCGTCAAAAGTAGCCCTAGCTGGGGCTATGTGAGGATAGACACAATCTCTAGGAAATCGAGCGAAGGATGTTACCCTATTGAGATTCGACCGCCTGTAGAGCGTGCCGCATCCGCTCACGGAACGGTCACAGATGGACCTCTTGTCCGGACGGAACTCTTAACGACTCCCTTACGGAGCCGATGGGAGCATCGGCAAGGCTGCCGGGAAGGGTGCATCGCACCCGAGCCGTGCGGCATCGGGGGAAAGGTACCTAGGGGGATGAGATGATCTCGATGAGCGAGGAGCAGCGGCAGGACTGGTTCGAGCGCGACGTCGTGCCCGTGACCGGTCAGCTCTACGCGTCCGCGATGCGTCTGACCCGCAACTCCGCCGATGCCGAGGATCTCGTGCAGGAGACGGTCACCAAGGCGTTCACCTCGTATCACCAGTTCCGTGAGGGCACGAACCTCAAGGCGTGGCTGCACCGGATCCTGACCAACAACTTCATCAACGAGTACCGCAAGAAGCAGCGCTCGCCCAAGCTCTCGGCCGCCGAGGACATCGAGGACTGGCAGCTCGCCGCGGCCGAGTCCCACACCTCCACCGGGCTCAAGTCCGCCGAGACCGAGGCGCTGGAGCAGCTGCCCGACACCGTCGTGATGAACGCGCTGCGCTCGCTGCCCCAGGAGTTCCGGGTGGCGGTCTACCTCGCCGACGTCGAGGGGTTCGCCTACAAGGAGATCGCCGAGCGGATGGGCACCCCCATCGGCACGGTCATGTCCCGCCTGCACCGCGGCCGCCGCCAGCTGCGGATCATGCTGGAGGACTACGCCCGCGAGGAGGGCGCCCTCCGGCTGCCCGAGCAGCGCCAGGCCGCCTAGCGGAGGCCGGGCGGCGCCGGGCGGGGGACGGGTCAGCGCAGGGACATGCGCAGGCGGATCCGTACCAGCCCGGGCGAGCTGCGTATCTCCACCCGGTCGCAGAGCTGCCGGCTGATCCACAGCCCGTAGCCGCTCTGGGACTCCGGCTCCGGCGGGCCGTACCCCGCCAGAGGGTCGTCCAGGCCCCCGCCGGGGTCGGCGATCTCGCACACGAGCTCGTCCCCCTCCACCCACAGGGCGGCTCGCCCGTGCCCGGCGCCGTGCTCCACGCTGTTGGCCGCGATCTCCGAGACGCTCAGCACCAGCGAGGCGGCCGGCTCGTGGTCCAGCCCGGCCCGCCGCGCCTGGGCCGCCACGACCGCGCGCAGGTGCGCCAGGTTCTCCGGGACGAAGGAGACGGCGGTCGCGGATCCGGGCGGGTCGTCGAAGGGCAGCTCGTCGTCCGGGAGCCTGAACCGCTCGGGCGGCACGTACAGGCCGCTGGGCTCGACTCCGCCGGCGTCCAGATAGCGGGGATGCACGCGCAGGAGGTCGCCGGGCGCCGCCTCCCTCTCGTAGAGGCACCAGAGGGCCACCGGCAGCCGGGCGAGCACGGCGTTGATCGCCGACTCGTAGCGGATCCACTCGCGCGCCTCGGCGTCGGTCCTGCCCGCCCAGTACACCTCGCCGACGATCAGGGACGGCCTCCGCTCGCTCACGTAGTCGTGGTAGGCGGAGAGCGTGCGCATGGGGTGGCCGTACCACCGGTGGGACGGCCGGCGGTCCACCCGCCGCGCGTCCTCGCCCAGGGTGTCGGTCAGCAGGTCGAGTTTGCGCTCGCACGTGACGACCAGGACCCGCTGCCCGTCACGCAGCCCCCCCACGACGAGATCCGGGATCCGGTGGAGGAACTCCTCATCGGAGCCGTACGCGACAGCGGTGTGCGCGAACGGCCCGGAGTCGAGAGGGGCCCGCTCGGGCTGCACGGGCATGACCGTAGCAAGCGCTTGGCCCCAACACAACAAGGTCAGATGCGCAATGAGGCCGGCGGCACGGTGAGATCGGCGATCGGCGGCACGGCGGGATCAGCTCGCGGCGATCAGCGCGACCGCGGCGAGGGTGACCCCGATCCCGGTCGCCTGGACGGCGTTCAGCCGCTCCTTCAGCACATACCGGGCCAGCAGCAGGGTGCTCGCCGGGTAGAGCGAGACCAGGACGCCGACCAGCGTGAGCATGCCGCGCTCCTGGGCCAGGACGAACAGGACGTTGGCCACCATGTCCAGCACCCCGGCCACGACGATGACCCCCAGCGCCCCGGCGCCGGGCCGCAGCGAGCGCCCGGTGGCCACGGCCAGGGCGGCGATGAGCAGGACCGAGGCGAGCCGCGCGCCGAACAGCGGCCACATGCCGCCGCCCTCCGGGGCCTGGGAGAGCAGGATGAAGAACCCGCCGAAGCCGGCCCCCGCGGCGAGCGCGCTCAGTGTCGCGGCGCGGTCCCGGACGGCCGCGGCCGGGGAGGAGTCCCGGCTGACCAGCACCACCGCCAGCAGCGCCAGCACGACGCCGCCCAGCGCCATCGGCTCCGGGCGCTCACCGGTGGCCAGCCCGAACAGCACCGGCAGCGCCGCGGAGGTGGTGGCGGTGACCGGCGCCACCACCGACATCACCCCCGTGGCCAGGGCCCGGTAGAACAGCACCAGGGCCACGCCCCCGGAGACGCCGGCGGCCATGCCCCAGGCCAGCCCCTCGGCGGTGGGCGCCCCGGGCAGGAACGGCAGCAACCCTGCGACCAGCGCGAGACCGGCCAGCTGGGAGAGCACCACCACGGCCATCACCTGCGACCGCCGGGTGGCCAGCCCGCCGAAGAAGTCCGCCGTGCCGTACACCAGTGCACAGGCCGTCGCCAGCACCACCGCAGTCATCATCCACCTCAGTTCATCAGAGTGAACTATTAGTACAACACATGGAGTGCACTACAGTGCAAATCGAGTTCACTAGACTGCACTCATGGACCCCGAGACGATCACCGCCGCGATCGCCAACAACGTCCGGGCGCAGCGCGCCCACCGGCAGATGACGCTCGACGAGCTCGCCGCGCGGTCGGGGGTGAGCCGGGGCATGCTGGTCCAGGTCGAGCAGGGCAGGACCAACCCCAGCATCAACACGCTCACCCGCATCGCCGACGCCCTCGGCGTGACGGTCGCGCGGATGGTCGAGGTCTCCGACACGCCCGTGGTGCGGGTGGTGAACGCCGCCGACGTGGTCACCTTCCCGCACGGGGAGGCGAGTACGGCGCGCCTGCTGGTCGGCACCGACGCCCCCGCCATCCTGGAGCTGTGGGACTGGTGCCTGGCCCCCGGCGAGCACCACGACGGCGACGCCCATCCGCCGGGCACCCGCGAGATGCTGACCGTCCTCGCGGGGGAGCTGACCCTCACGGTGTACGGCAGGAGCCACGTGATCGGGACCGACGGGGCCGTCCTGTTCAGCGCCGACCGCCCGCACCGGTACGCCAACGAGGGGGAGACCCCTCTCAGGTTCGTGATGGTCGTCACCGAGCCGAGGGAGACGCCCGATCACTGATCCCGTCCGGCGATCTACGAAACGGGTGCTACAAAAACGACATTTGGGTATATAACCCGAGGTTATGTGGTCCGGCTGGCGCGTTGATACGCCGGATCGCACTCTGACATCTCCACCATGGTGGGAGGATCCGGTCCCGGTTCTGCGGGGGGACGTGGCCGGAAAGTCATCCATGCGTGCCCCCCGCTCTGCTTTCGGGGGGAAGTGTGCGGGTGTGGGTCATGCCGATGGCGTTCCTCATCGGGTTCACGGGCCTTGCCGGTCCTCCGGCCGACCCTCCCGGCGGCCCCGGCGCGCCGGCGGGGGAGGCCGCGTCGGCCGGCGAGTTCGTCGCCGTCCTGCCGCAGCGGCCGGAGCCGCCCGAGCTGCCCACCCCGCCCCCGGAGCGCGCGACGGACTGCGGGAAGACCAGGTGCGTGGCGCTGACCTTCGACGACGGCCCGGGCGAGCACACCGGCGCCCTGCTCGACACGCTCGCCGCGCACCGGGCCAGGGCGACCTTCTTCGTGCTCGGCGGGATGGTCGAGCAGAACGGCGGTGAGGACCTGCGCAGGATGGTGGCCGAGGGGCACGAGCTGGGCAACCACGGCTGGAGCCACGCCGCGCTCACCGGCCTGTCGAGGGCCGGCATCCGATCCGAGCTGCGCCGTACCCAGGAGATCGTGGAGCGGGAGACCGGGGTGAGGATGGCCCTCATGCGCCCGCCGTACGGGGCCACCGACGGGCGCGTGGCCGCGGAGAGCCGCAGTCAGGAGCTCGCCCAGATCCTGTGGAGCCTGGACACCATGGACTGGCGCGACCGTGACGCCGCGGTCGTGAGCCGCCGTGCCGCCAGGGCCACGCCCGGATCCATCGTGCTCATGCACGACATCCACCCCACGACGGTCAAGGCGGTCCCGAAGCTGCTGGAGAACCTCGCGGGCAAGGACTTCACGTTCGTGACGCTGTCGGAGCTGTACGGCGGGGCGCCGTCGCCGGGCAGGCGTTACAGCCGGCGCTGATCCCGCCGGGCAGGCGTTACGGCCGGTGCCGATCCCGCGGGGCCGTACCGCCCGGCGGGCGCCGCGGACCGGCGGTTCCGGAAACTGTCGGTGGCCGGTGGCACGATGAGCCGCATGAGCTTCAGCGGTTTCCCCGACGACGCCTTCGTCTTCTACGAGGGTCTGGAGGCGGACAACTCCAAGACCTACTGGACCCGCCACAAGCGGGTCTACGAGGAGGCGGTGAAGACGCCGATGATCGCGCTGGGGGAGGAGCTGGAGGCCGAGTTCGGCCGCGCGCACCTGTTCCGGCCCAACCGCGACGTGCGCTTCGCCAAGGACAAGTCGCCCTACAAGACCCACCAGGGGGCCTATGTCCCGACCGCCGAGGCCGTCGGTTACTACGTCCAGCTCGACGCCGAGGGTCTCTATGTCGGGGCGGGCCTCTACGCGGCCGACGGCGAGCGGCTCGCCCGCTTCCGTGAGGCGGTCGACGAGGAGATCAGCGGCGTCCCGCTGGAGAAGATCGTGACCGAGGTCCGGATCGCGGGCTACGAGATCGGAGGCGACCGCCTCAAGACCCGCCCGCGCGGCGTCCCCGAGGACCACCCCCGTCTAGACCTGCTCCGCCACCGGTCGCTGCACGCGAGCCGCCGCTTCGAGCCCGGAGCCTGGATCCACACCCCCGAGGTCGTCGCCCGCGTCCGGACGATCTGGCGCGACCTGGTCCCGCTCGTGGAGTGGCTCACCACCCACCTGCCGGCCGACTGACCCGGCGCTCCCACCCACGGCGGACCCTTCCCCGGCCCGCCGCGGGGCGGAGTCCTCCGGCGCGGGAGGCCGCGCCGGGGGTCTCCAGGTGCGGGCCGCGCCGGTGGCGGAGCGATCGGCGGGCGAGACCGCGTCGTCGGGTGGAGCGATCGGCGGCCGGAATGATCGGCCGACAGGGCGCCGGGGCTCCTCATCGGCGCCCGCGGGGCGCATCATGGTGGGGTGACGCTACAGCCCTCCGACGGTGACGAGATCCTGCGTGACAACTTCGCCCCCTGGGTGCAGGACCTCGGCCTGCTGGTCGAGGAACTGGGCGAGCGCCATGCCGTCCTGCGTCTTCCCTGGTCCGACCGGCTGGCCAGAGAGGGCGGCGGAATGTCCGGTCAGGCGATGATGGCCGCCGCCGACACCGCCACGGTGATCGCGATCTCCGCGGCCCGGGGCGGCTTCGTCCCGATGACCACCGTCCAGCAGTCCACGACGTTCCAGCGCCCGATCGTCGGCAAGGACGTCCTCGTCGAGGCGCACGTGACCAAGCTCGGCCGCAGCCTCGCCTTCGCCTCGATCACCCTCACCGCCGACGGCGACCCCTCGCCCGCCGCCCAGGCGGCCACGGTCTACGCGATCCTCGGCTGAACCCGCCCGCACCGAGGCGGCCGCCGTCCGCCCAGGCCGGCGTCCGCCCAAGCTGCTGTCCGCCCAGGGCCGATGCCGGGCCGGGCGTCGCCGTCCGCGCCGAGACCGCCGGCGTCCGCCCAGGCCGGTATCCGGCCGGGGTCGGCGCCCGGCTGGGCGTCGCTGTCCGGTGGCGGGGTCGGCGCCCGGCGGCGGGGATCAGCGCACGGTGATCACGCCGCAGGCGATCCGGCCTCCGGAGTCGCCGCTCTTGAGGGTCTCCGCGTCGGGGCCGACGGTCATCGTCGTCTCGGCCTCGGGGTCGGAGGTGTCGGCCGCGTGGCCGTACCGGTCGGGGATGTTGGCGCGGTTGTCCGGCATGGCGTGGATGACGACCGCGCTGCCGTCGGCGTCGGTGAGCTGCCCGGTCGTCAGCCGGTCGGTGACGGAGGAGGCGCTGCCGGTGCCGTTCGCGCCGATCAGCAGATCGGGCAGGTCGCCGGCGTGGTCCGGGTGGGACTTCGCGCCGAAGTCGACGTGCCCGCCCGCGCTGAAGAAGGGGCTGCCGGTGGCGGGGTCGGTCGAACCCGGGTCGCAGACGCCCTTGGCGTGGAGGTGGAAGCCGTGGAAGCCGGCGGGCAGCCCGCCGGTGACGGTGACCGTGATGGAGGGCTTGCCGTCCTGGTCGCTCTTGATGTCGAGCGAGCCCACGGTCCGGCCGTCCACGTCCTTGATGTCGGCGTGCAACGGCCTGTCGCCCACCGGCAGCGTCCGTGTGGGTGTGGCGGCGGGCGTGGGCGTGCCGGTCGGTTCAGGCGCTCCCGTGGGCGTGCCGGCGGGCCCCGGCGTCGCCTCTCCCGTGCCGCCGGTCGGATCCGGCGCGGTGGATGATCGCGGCGACGTCCGGGCCGGCAGGGCGGCCCCGGTGGCGATCATTCCGGCTCCCAGCGCGGCGGCCAGAGCCAGGTGGGTTCTGTGAGCCATGGAAGATTCCCCCGTATGTCCTGACGGTGCCCCTCCGCCGACGGAGGAGCCCGAACAGGGTCTGTACCGCACAGCGGACGGAAGAATCCTCTTTTTTGGCCATATATGAGACAAAACGGTCAGCTGCGCCCCGGCGAGGCCGGGGCGCAGCGGGCGCGTCAGTTGCCGCGCTTGGCGCGGGCGGCGGTCCGGCCGCGGGTGGAGGCGTCGAGGACGACCTTGCGGATGCGCACGGCCTCGGGGGTGATCTCCACGCACTCGTCCTCGCGGATGAACTCCAGCGCCTGCTCCAGGGAGAGCATGCGCGGCGGGATGACCTTCTCGGTCTCGTCCGCGGTGGAGGAGCGCATGTTGGTGAGCTTCTTCTCCTTGGTGATGTTCACGTCCATGTCGTCGGAGCGCGAGTTCTCGCCGATGATCATGCCCTCGTAGACCTCGGTGGTCGGCGAGACGAACAGCACGCCGCGCTCCTGGAGGTTCAGCATGGCGAAGGCCGTCACCGGGCCGGAGCGGTCGGCGACCAGGGAGCCGTTGTTGCGGGTGCGCAGCTCGCCGAACCACGGCTCGTAGGAGTCGAAGACGTGGTGGACCAGGCCGGTGCCGCGGGTCTCGGTCAGGAACTCGGTGCGGAAGCCGATCAGGCCGCGGGCCGGGACCACGAACTCCATCCGGATCCAGCCGGTGCCGTGGTTGGTCATGTGCTCCATGCGGCCCTTGCGGACGGCCAGCAGCTGGGTGACGGCCCCGAGGTACTCCTCCGGGCAGTCGACGGTCAGCCGCTCGACCGGCTCGTGCAGCTTGCCGTCGATCGTCTTGGTGACGACCTGCGGCTTGCCGACGGTCAGCTCGTAGCCCTCGCGGCGCATCTGCTCGACCAGGATGGCCAGCGCCAGCTCGCCGCGGCCCTGGACCTCCCAGGCGTCCGGACGCTCGGTCGGCAGCACGCGCAGCGACACGTTGCCGACGAGCTCCTTGTCCAGGCGGTCCTTGACCATGCGGGCGGTGACCTTGGAGCCCTTGACCCTGCCGACCAGCGGGGAGGTGTTGGTGCCGATGACCATCGAGATGGCGGGCTCGTCGACGGTGATCAGCGGGAGCGGGCGCGGGTCCTCGGGGTCGGCCAGCGTCTCACCGATCATGATCTCCGGGATGCCGGCGATCGCGATGATGTCGCCGGGGCCGGCCTGCTCGGCGGGCTTGCGCTCCAGCGCCTCGGTCATCAGCAGCTCGCTGATCTTGACCCGCTCGATGGTGCCGTCGGTCTTGCACCAGGCGACCTGCTGGCCCTTCTTGATGCTGCCCTGGTGCACGCGCAGCAGCGCGATGCGGCCCAGGTAGGACGAGGAGTCCAGGTTGGTGACGTGGGCCTGCAGCGGGGCGGACGGGTCGTAGGTCGGCGCCGGGATCGTCTCCTTGATGACCTGGAAGAGCGGCTCCAGGTCCTCGGAGTCGGGCAGGCCGCCGTCCTCGGGACGGTTCAGCGAGGCGCGCCCGGCCTTGGCCGAGGCGTAGACGATCGGGAAGTCGATCTGGTCCTCGGTGGCGTCCAGGTCCATGAAGAGCTCGTAGACCTCGTCCACGACCTCCTTGATCCGCGCGTCGGGGCGGTCCACCTTGTTGATGCACAGGATGACCGGCATCTTGGCGGCGAACGCCTTGCGCAGCACGAAGCGGGTCTGCGGCAGCGGGCCCTCGGAGGCGTCCACCAGCAGCACCACGCCGTCGACCATCGACAGGCCGCGCTCGACCTCGCCGCCGAAGTCGGCGTGGCCGGGGGTGTCGATGATGTTGAGGGTCATGTCGCCGTGCTTGACGGCGGTGTTCTTCGCGAGAATGGTGATGCCCTTCTCGCGCTCCAGGTCGTTGGAGTCCATGACGCGGTCGTCGACGTCCTGGTTGGCCCGGAAGGCGCCGGACTGCCAGAGCATGGCATCCACCAGAGTGGTCTTGCCGTGGTCGACGTGCGCGATGATCGCGATGTTCCGCAGGTCGTCGCGGCTGTTCAAAGGCATGATTGAGTCTCACTCTGTGTTCGTGGAGGCTGGCCGCGGACCGTGCGGCCCTACCATTTTAGTTGATCCGCGCAATCGCTCATGCGCCTCCCAGGGGAAATGCCCTAATTCACAGTCTGTCTACCTTTTTGTCAGCATGATGTGCGTCTTCCCTCTTGGGCCGGATCCGGGTGTGCCGCGGAGTCGATCACTCTCTAAGCTCGGCGCATGTCTTTCGCCCCGTCCTTCCCCGTGATGCTCGTGACCAAGGACAACGTGCGGATCGACGCGGCGCACACCCCGTCGCGCGGGGCCCCGGATCTGGGCATCGTACTGGCGCACGGGTTCACCGGATCGCTCAGGGAGCGTCCGACCCGGCGGATCGCCCACGTGCTGAGCGGGTTCGGCGGGGTGATCTCGATCGACTTCCGCGGGCACGGCCGGTCGGGCGGGGAGACGACCGTGGGCGACCAGGAGATCCTCGACGTGGACGCGGCGGTACGGCACGCCCGGACGATCGGCTACGCCAGGGTCGTGACCGTCGGCTTCTCGATGGGCGGGGCGGTGGTCCTGCGCCACGCGGGCGACCGCGGCCACGGGCTCGCGCCGGTCGACGCCGTGGTCTCGGTGAGCGCGCCCGCCCGCTGGTACTACCGGGGGACCCGGCCGATGCGCCAGGTGCACTGGGCGATCGAGCGCCCGGCCGGGCGGCTGGCGGCGAGGCTGGGCAAGCGGACGCGGATCAGGAGCGGGGTGTGGGACCCGGTGCCGCCGGCGCCGCACGAGGCCGCCGCGCTGATCGCGCCGACGCCCCTGCTGGTCGTGCACGGCGACGCCGACGCCTTCTTCCCGCTCGACCACGCGCACCAGATCCACGACGCGGCCCGCGAGCCGAAGGAGCTGTGGATCGAGCCGGGGTACGGCCACGCGGAGTCGGCCGCCACGCCCGAGCTGATCCGCCGCATCGGGCGATGGGTGAGCATGGTTTAGTCCTGACATGCACGGCAAATGGTCCGATCGGGGGTAATGCGCATGCGGAGCATCTACGTGGCCGGTCTCGGGCGCGGGGACGGCAGACAGATCGTCGAACTGGGTCTGATGGAACTGCTGACCCGCCGGGTGGACCGGATCGGGGTGTTCCGCCCGATCGCCAGGGGCGAGCGCGCCTCCGAGCTGATCGAGGACGGCTACCGCCCGGCCGCCTCGGCGATCGGGATGAAGGCGGAGGACGCCGCCGAGGTCTACACCCAGCGGGGAGCCGAGGAGCTCATCTCGCGCCTGGTCACCGGCTTCCACGCCTTCGAGAGCGAGTGCGACGCCCTGCTCGTGCTGGGCAGCTCGTTCGCCACCGACGACCTCCCCCGCGAGCTGGCCTTCAACGCCCGCCTGGCCGCCGAGTTCGGCGCCCCGGTCATCGTGGTGGTGGGCGCGCACGCCGACGCGGCCGACGAGATCGCCCGGGAGATGCGCACCGGTTACCAGGTCTTCTCCGACCTGGGCTGCACGGTCCTGGCGGTGATCGCCAACCGGGTGCCGCCCGAGATGGTCGTCGAGCCCGGCCTGCCGGTGCCCTGCTACGTCATCCCCGAGCATCCGTCGCTGTCGGCGCCGACCGTCGGGCAGGTGGCGGAGGCCGTACAGGCCAAGCAGATCCTGGGCGACGAGGACGGGCTGCTCCGGGACGTCAACGGGTTCGTGTTCGGCGGCGCCACGATGCCGGTGCTGCTGGAGCACCTGGTGGACGGGGCGCTGCTGCTCACGCCGGGGGACCGGGCCGACCTGCTGCTGGCCGCGGCGGCCGCGGAGGCGGCGGGCACGGTGCGCCCCTCGGGGGTGGTGCTCAGCCTGGGGGAGGAGCCCACCGAGACCGTGCGGGCCCTCACCACCCGGCTGGCGCCCGGCCTGCCGGTGCTGTCGGCCGGGGAGGGCAGCTTCGCCGTCGCGACCACCCTGGGCGGCCTGGAGGGGCGGCTCACCGCGGGCAACCCGCGCAAGATCGAGACGGCGCTCGGCCACTTCGAGGCGCACGTCGACACCGCCGACCTCGCCGACCGCATCGAGCTGGCCCGCTCCGAGCGGGTCACCCCGATGATGTTCGAGCACACGCTGCTGGAGCGGGCGCGCGCCGACCGCAGGCACATCGTGCTGCCCGAGGGCGAGGAGGAGCGCATCCTGCGCGCCGCCGACGTCCTCCTCCGGCGCGGCATCGTGGACCTCACCCTGCTGGGCCGCGAGGAGGTCGTCCGGCGGCGGATCGCCGAGCTGGGCCTCGACCTGACCGGGGTGACCGTGGTCGACCCGCTGACCTCTCCGCTGCGCGACTCCTTCGCCGAGGAGTACGCCGCGCTGCGCGCGCACAAGGGCATCACCCTGGAGCGGGCCGGGGACGTCGTCACCGACGTCAACTTCTTCGGCACGATGATGCTGCAGCGGGGCGAGGTGGACGGCATGGTCTCCGGCGCCGCGCACACCACGGCCGCCACGATCCTGCCCGCGTTCCAGATCATCAAGACCGTCCCGGACACCTCGATCGTCTCCTCGGTCTTCTTCATGTGCCTGGCCGACCGGGTGCTCGTCTACGGCGACTGCGCGATCAACCCCGACCCCGACGCCGGTCAGCTCGCCGACATCGCGATCTCCTCGGCGCACACGGCGGAGCGCTTCGGCGTCGAGCCGAGGGTCGCGATGCTGTCCTACTCGACCGGGCAGTCGGGCCACGGCGCCGACGTGGACAAGGTGCGCGAGGCCACCGCGATGGTCGCCGAGCGGGCGCCGGGCCTGCTGGTGGAGGGGCCGATCCAGTACGACGCGGCGGTGGACCCGAGGGTCGCGGCGGCCAAGCTGCCCGGCTCGCAGGTCGCGGGCCGGGCGACCGTGCTGATCTTCCCGGACCTCAACACCGGCAACAACACCTACAAGGCCGTGCAGCGCTCCGCCGGGGCGGTGGCGATCGGTCCCGTCCTGCAGGGGCTGCGCAAGCCGGTCAACGACCTGTCGCGGGGCGCGCTGGTCACCGACATCGTCAGCACCGTCGCCATCACCGCCGTCCAGGCCCAGGAGGTCGCCCGATGACGCAGGTCCTCGTCCTCAACTCCGGGTCGTCCTCGGTGAAGTACCGGCTGCTGTCCATCGGCTCCGGCGACCCCGGGGACGGTGCGGATCCCGGACGTGGCGGCGGGCGGGCGGGGGCGGGGCGGGCCGAGCGGCTGGCCTCGGGGACGGTCGAGCGGATCGGCGAGGAGGGCTCGCCGGTGGCCGACCACGCCGCGGCGCTGGAGTCCGTCGCGGACGAGCTGGCCGCGGCGGGCTTCGGGATCGACTCCCCGGAGCTGACCGCGATCGGGCACCGGGTGGTGCACGGGGGCACGGACTTCACCAGGCCCACGCTGATCACCGACGAGGTGGTCGCGGGGATCAGGAACCTCATCCCGCTCGCGCCCCTGCACAATCCGGCGAACCTGGCCGGCATCGAGGTGGCCCGGCGGCTCCGCCCCGACCTGCCGCAGGTCGCGGTCTTCGACACCGCCTTCCACGCCACGATGCCCGAGGCGGCCTCGACCTACGCGATCGACCGGGAGACCGCCCGCAGGTTCGGCGTGCGCCGCTACGGCTTCCACGGCACCTCCCACGCCTACGTCTCGCGGGAGGCGGCCGCGCTGACGGGCCGGCCGGAGGGCAACGTGATCGTGCTGCACCTGGGCAACGGCGCCAGCGCCTCGGCGGTGTCGGCCGGCCGGTGCGTGGACACCTCGATGGGGATGACCCCGCTGGAGGGCCTGGTCATGGGCACCCGGAGCGGCGACATCGACCCGGGCGCGATCCTGCACCTGCGGCGGGCGGCGGGCATGTCCCTGGCCGAGGTCGACGGGCTGCTCAACCGGCGCAGCGGGATGTTCGGCCTCTGCGGCGACAACGACATGCGCGAGGTGGGCAGGCGCGTGTCGGAGGGCGACCCGGACGCCGAACTGGCCCTGGCGGTCTACTGCCACCGGCTGCGCAAGTACGTCGGCGCCTACTGCGCGGTGCTCGGAACGGTGGACGTGATCGCGTTCACCGGCGGGGTGGGGGAGAACTCCGCCCTGGTCAGGGAGCGGGCGCTGGGCGGCCTGGAGGCGTTCGGGATCGTGCTCGACCCCGCGCGCAACGCGGACGGCAAGGGCGTGATCTCCGCCGACGGGTCGCGGGTGACGGTCGCCGTGGTGCCCACGGACGAGGAGCTGGAGATCGCCCGCCAAACTCTCGACATCATTTCGCGAACCAATCGCGGATGAATGTCGTCTACCTACAGCGGATGGATGAAATCCGCCGGGAGAAGTCCTCGGGAGACGAACCACCAGTAGCTGGTGATCGTGGGACATACTTCATGTAGTCAGGCGGTTGCCCAGCGTCGCGGGGGCGTGCTGGGCCGTCCGTCCGCGAAAGAAGTGCCGGTACGGCTCGCGCGAGCCGTACCGGCACTTTCCTTTCCGCTTGCGGGGCCCGGGGCTCCGGGGTCGGGGCTCAGCCCAGGCGGGCGATGGACTTGTACTCCAGGTAGGCGGCCAGGCCCTCGGGCCCGAGCTCGCGGCCGAGGCCGCTGCTCTTGAAGCCGCCGAACGGGGAGCTGTTCTCGATCATGAAGAGGTTGACGCCGTAGGTCCCGGTGCGGACCTGGCGGGCCACGTCCATGCCGTGCTCGACGTCGGCCGTCCACACCGTGCCGGCCAGGCCGTAGTCGCTGTCGTTGGCGATGCGGATGGCGTCGGCCTCGTCCTCGTAGGGGATGACGGCCAGGACCGGGCCGAAGATCTCCTCGCGGGCGATGCGCATCTCGTTGGTCGCGCCGGCGAAGACGGTGGGGGCGACGTACCAGCCGCGGTCGTAGGGGCGCTCCAGGCCGCCGACCACGGGCTTGGCGCCCTCCTCGATGCCGAGCTTGATGTAGCCCTCGACCCGCTCCTGCTGGCGCTTGGCCACCAGGGGCCCGATGCCGGTGGCGGGGTCCGCGGGGTCGCCGACGGGCATGTTGCGCACCATCGAGGCGACGGCGTCCACGACCTCGTCGTAGCGGTTGCGCGAGGCCAGGATCCGGGTCTGGGCGACACAGGCCTGGCCGTTGTTCATCAGCGAGGCGATGGACAGGAAGCCCATCGCGGACGACAGGTCGCAGTCGTCCAGGATGATCGCGGCGGACTTGCCGCCGAGCTCCAGGGTGTAGCGCTTGAGCTGCTCGCCGCAGATGCTCGCGATGCGGCGGCCTGCCGCGGTGGAGCCGGTGAAGGCGACCTTGTCCACGCCCGGGTGGGAGACGAGGTGCTCGCCGGCCTCGCGCCCGGCGGCGACGATGTTGACGACGCCGTCGGGGATGCCGGCCTCCTTGACCATCTCGGCCAGCAGGTAGGCGTCCAGCGGCGTTTCCGGCGCGGGCTTGATCACTACCGTGCAGCCCGCGACGAGGGCGGGGGCCAGCTTGATCATGATGACGAACTGCGGGACGTTCCACGGGACGACGGCGGCGACCACGCCGACCGGCTCACGCCGTACGATCACCGGGCCGAACGTGCCGGCACGCTCCTCCTCCACGGGGAAGGTCTTCCCGAGTTCGGCGTAGTACTGCAGCATGCCCAGCGGCTGGGGGGCCTGGGCCATCTGGGAGAAGGTGATGGGCGAGCCCATCTCCTCGGTGATGATCTCGGCCATCTCGCCCTGGCGGGCGGCGTAGAGCTCGGCCAGCCTGGCGACGACGGCGGAGCGCTCGGCCATCGTCATCCGGGGCCAGGGGCCGTGGTCGAACGCCTGGCGCGCGGCGGCCACCGCGCGGTCCATGTCGGCGGGCGTACCGTCGGGGACGCGGCCGACGACCTCCTCGGTGTGCGGGGAGATGACCTCGATGGTCCCGGTGCCCGCGGGGGCCACCCAGTCGCCCCCGATGAACAGCGTGTCGTGCTGACGCATGATGTTGCCTCCTGGTGGGCGGGCCGGAGTCGTTATTTGAACGAGTGCTTGCTTGGATAGTTTCACCGCTGGAGGGGGGCTCCACAAGACCCGCCGCTGGTGAGACCGAATCATGTTCTATCTGGGATGACAAGAGGGATCGGGGCCGGTGGCGTTTGTTTAAATCGCGACAAACTGGTAGATAGTTCGTCAACGGTGCACGGGTTCCGCGGTTCCGGTGGCGAACACCAAGATCGTCTTCTATAGTTTCGCTCCGTCCATGAGGGGGGCTCTGGAGGTGAGCGAGGCGTGAGATCAAGCCGCCTGGCGATGCTGGGCGCCCTGCTCACCGCGCTGCTTTTGACCCCGGCCATGGCGGGAGCGAGCGCGGGACGAGTCGTCAAATCCGACCCCGAGGCCGAGCTGCGCAGGCTGACCCAGGAGGCCGGCAAGCTCAACAAGGAGTACCGCGGCCAGGTCCAGAGCCTGGAGGACGCCAGGGTCAAGGCCAGGAAGGCCACCGACACGGCCAAACGGCTGAAGACCGCGCTGGCCACCGCGGAGACCGACGTCGTGCGCTTCGCGCAGACCACCTACATGGGCGGCGAGCTGGACAGCGGCAGCCTGCTCAGCTTCCAGGGCGACGCCTCCCTCGCCCTCAGCCAGGCCGCCACGATGTCCCACCTGGCCAGCGAGCGGGCCACCCAGCTCACCCGGGTGAAAGAGCTGATCAAGAACGCCGACAAGGCCGAGAAGGCGGCCGAGGCCGAGATCAACGAGCTCAAGAAGGACATCGAGAAGCTCAAGAAGAACCGCGTCAAGATCGAGACGCTCCTGGCCAAGTACGGCTTCCAGACCCCCTCGGGTAGCGGCGGCCTGACCGCCCGCACGGTCATGATGCGCAACCTGGTGCTGCAGAACTTCCCCATGCCCTACGGCTACGGCTGCCTGCGCCCCGGCGACCCCGGCGACCACGGCAGCGGCCGGGCCTGCGACTTCATGATGAGCAGCGGCGGCCGCGTCCCCACCGCCGACGCCAAGGCCCGCGGCGACCGCCTGGCCCAGTGGGCCATCGACAACGGCCAGCGCCTCGGGGTGATGTACATCATCTGGCAACAGCGCTACTACGACGTCCGCACCGGCGCCGGCTGGCGCCTGATGTCCAACCGCGGCGGCAACACGGCCAACCACATCGACCACGTGCACATCTCGATGTTCTGACCGGCCGGAGGGACGCCGATCGATGCGGTGGTGCCGAGGACGTCGCCGATCGAGGGCCGATGCGTCGGGTGGCTGCTGCCGGGGGTCGAGCCGGAGGACTCGTCACCCGGAATGGAAGGCTCAGCTCGCGCGCGTTATGGAGTCGAGCGGGCTCACAACGAACACCTCTGTCTCTTCGCCCTTCCTGACGCAGTTGTTTTCCAGGTCCGGGCTGTGCAGTTTTGGTGACCTTCGATCGACGAATCCACCGGTGACCTTTATGCGCTCTCCCGCAATGAATTCCCCGTCATCGCCATACTGAACTCCGTGCTTGCCGTCCCGGACGACCGGACGCGTGTCTTCCGGCCAAATCGGGAGGATCGCGGGCGGGGAGCCCCTGTCGTCCTCGGTGAGAAAGAGGCATCGATTGATATGGTCATACGTTACGGTGGCGATCAGGGCCGCATCGTTGCCGTTTCCCGAATGATGAATAAATATTCTGGGGTCGGCCTCTATCAGTTCCGTTCCGGCACTCCGTTGTCCCGTGGCGCTGCACGCGCACACGAGCACGGCCAATGCGGATGCCCACAGTAAGGCGACACGTATTGCGGAGAAACCGAAGAGTGGATCCGTCAAAGCCGACCCCCTGGTCATCGTTGTGGTCGACCATTATTCCGATGAATGATGCGTCTCCGATTCTGCGATCGGATGTCCATGGTCGCGTGACGGCTCGGACAGGGCGGAGTACACCCCGTCCGGTGCCGTGGCGTCACCGCGATCCAGTGCGCCTCCGGCACCTTCTCGGCGACGTCGTAGTCATACGGCCGCAGGGTTGGGGCGCCGCGTGCGCTCTGGCTTCGGAGGGACGCCGCAGGTCGGGGCGGGCGACCGATCGGACCTCGATGCCCTGAGGAGGCTGCCGTGCCGAGTCTCGGCCGGACGGACGGTGGCAGGGTGTGCGCGTCGCGTCGCCGCGTGTGCTAGACTGGACATAGTTGCAGTTGTGGTACCCATGAACTCATGCGCACCTGACAGTATATGGCGTCGGGTGCGTTTTGTTTTCCGGTCTTCTCCGGGTGGGCTTATCGCGGCGATGCGGGATCCGCACGGTGTGGATCCCGGTTCTGCACCTGAAGGAGATCGACATGGCTACTGGCACCGTGAAGTGGTTCAACTCTGAAAAGGGCTTCGGCTTCATCGAGCAGGACGGCGGCGGCGCCGACGTCTTCGCCCACTACTCCAACATCGTCTCCCAGGGCGGCTACCGCGAGCTGCAGGAGGGCCAGAAGGTGAGCTTCGACATCACCCAGGGCCAGAAGGGCCCCCAGGCCGAGAACATCGTTTCCGCCTGACGCCTTCACTCTGAAGCTTCCGCCTGACGTCACCGCCTGATGGGACGTCGTCGGGCAGATCAGGCCCGCACCCCCGGTGCGGGCCTGATCCGTTTCCGCACGCCTTCGGCGCTCGTCGCCGATACCGGAGATCGCCGTGATGTACTGCGGGCGGGGCGGCGGCGCGGACCCCGCCGCAGGGCCACCCGAGGAACAGGGCCACCCGAGGAACGGAGTCGTCATGGACGAGCGGACGCTCACGGAGGAGCTGTACGCGGCGGAGCGGCGCCTGCAGGCGGCGCAGCTCGCCGGGGACGTCGAGGAGCTGGACCGGCTGCTGGACGAGCGGCTGGTCTTCACCGGGCCGCCGGACGGGCGGCTGCACACCGGGGCCAAGGAGCTCGACCTGCACAACCATCGCTCGCGCACGCAGGTCATGACCAAGGTCGCCGAGGAGGATCTCACCGTGATCGTCGCGGGCACCACCGGGGTCACCTGCTTCCTGGGCACGCTGGAGGGCACGTTCGCGGGCGAGCCGTTCGCCGGAAGACTGCGCTACACCCGCACCTGGGCGCACACCGAGCAGTACGGCTGGCGCATCGTGGCCGCGCACGCCGGTCCGGCGGACTGAACACGGACGGTCTTCACCACGGCGCCGATCATGTCGGGACGGTACGGCCCGCGCTGATATCGCCGCGGTCGATGCCAGGACCCGCTGAGCGAGGCGGACGATGACGCCTCATGGGCTGCGTCCACCGTGCAGCTCCAGATCGAGCCGGCCTTTGAGGGCGGCGTTGACCGGCTCGATCAGCTGACGGGCCGGTTCCAGGAACTGCTCGCCGGGCCGGGTGACCCGTGGCCTTCAGCCAGTCATCGGCCCTGACCTGCGGTGCGGTCGCGAAGGGTGGTGAGGTTGCCGGCCGCACATCGGTCCTCGCCACCCTTCGTCGCATGCGCCCCGGCCTGGCGGACGGGCTCCTCCATCGGAAGGGGCAGCCCGGATGGGCAACACCCGGCCCACCGTGGACGCGTCCCACGGGCGGGGGGCACCCGGCCCGCCACGCACCGCCGTACCCGCTTTCAGCCTTAGGGCTTACTCGTCTGGGGACCTTAGGGCTTACTCGTCTGGGGACTCGGGCGGCGGTCGGGGGCCCGGGCGGTCTCGACGGCGGACTTCAGGCCGGACAGCCAGCGTTCGTGGTTGGCGCGGAGTTTGCGCTCGCCGTAGAAGAGGGGGAGCAGCGGGCCGGCGAGGGACTCCTCGACGGTGACCCGGGTGCGCCCGTCCTCCAGCGGCTCCAGCACGTGCCGGTCCACCGCCTTGTAGCCGAGGAACACGCCCGTCCAGGTCAGTTCCCGCCCGGCGGTCACCACGGCGAACCGCGACCGGATCGCGACGCCGTTGAGCCTCCACCGGAACGGCGCGCCCGGCCGCACGTCGCCGAGCTCGACGATCTCCAGGCCGGAGGCCCACGACGGCCACGAGGCGAGGTCGGCCATGACCTCCCACACCCGTTCCACCGGCGCGCCGACGACGAGGCTGGAGGAGGAGACCGCCTGGGCGCGCGGGTCGACGCGGCCCAGGGCGGCGTACTCGTCGTGCAGGACGTTCAGCGACGGGCCGGAATAGAACAGCTTGAGCGCCACGACGGCTCCTCGGATCGGCGATTCGATTCGAGAGCAATGCTCTCTCGCGATCCGGCGACAGTCAAGAGCGGTGCTCTCTTTTCGGGTTGCCGATCCCTTTCCGGGCTGCCGATCCTCCCCGGCTCACCGCTCCGCGGTCGGTGCGAAGCCCTCCTCGACGCGCTTGCGGAACCAGTGGTAGGAGGCCTTGGGTGTGCGCCTCTGCGTGGCGAAGTCGACGTGGACCAGGCCGAACCGCTGGTGGTAGCCCTCGGCCCACTCGAAGTTGTCCAGCAGCGACCACACGTAGTAGCCGCGCACGTCCACGCCCTCGGCCGCGGCCTGCTCGGCGGCCCTGATGTGCCCGTCGAGGTAGGCGATCCTGGCCTGGTCGTCGACGTTCCCGTCCGGGCCGGCCTCGTCGGGCTGGGAGCAGCCGTTCTCGGTGATGTAGACCGGCGGCAGGGCGTCGCCGTACCGGGCCCTCAGGCCGGTCAGGAGCTCGCGCAGGCCGTCGGGGACGACGGGCCAGCCGAAGGCGGTGACGGGGTACCCGGTGATCCCGGCGTCGGTGAACGGCAGGCCCTCGCCGGTGGGGGCGGCGATCCGGGTGGGGTTGTAGTAGTTGATCCCGAGGCCGTCGAGCGGGGCGGAGATCAGGTCGAGGTCGCCGTCGCGGACGCAGTCGAGGGTCGTGCCGTACGGTGCCAGGTCGGGATAGCGGCCGAGCAGGACCGGGTCGTTGAACAGGCGGTTGTGCAGGATGTCGTAGGCGTCGGCGGCGGCCAGGTCGGCCGGGTCGTCGGAGGCGGGCCGTACCGGGGTGCAGTTGTTGGTGATCAGCACCCGCTCCGCGCCGCCCGCACGCAGCGCCGCCACGGCCAGGCCGTGCCCGAGCAGCTGGTGGTGGGCGGCGGGCAGGGCGCCGGTGAGCAGGGCCTTGCCCGGGGCGTGGATCCCCATCGCGTAGCCGTAGGCCATGTGCACGAAGGGCTCGTTCAGGGTGATCCACATGGGGACCCGGTCGGCGAGCCGGTCGGCCACCGCGGCGGTGTACTCGGCGAAGCGGTGGGCGGTGTCGCGGGAGAGCCAGCCGCCGGCGTCCTCCAGTGCCTGGGGAAGGTCCCAGTGGAACAACGTCACGGCCGGGACGACGTCCCGCTCGCACAACCCGTCCACCAGCCGGTCGTAGAAGTCCAGCCCCGCCTGGTTGACCGGTCCCCGGCCGTCGGGCTGGACCCGCGGCCAGGCGACGGAGAAGCGGTAGGAGTTCACGCCCAGACCGGTCATCAGCGCCAGGTCCTCGGGCCAGCGGTGGTAGTGGTCGCAGGCGACGTCGCCGGTGTGGCCGTCGCGGACGCGGCCGGGCTCGTGCGCGAAGGTGTCCCAGACGGAGGGGCCGCGGCCGTCCTCGGTCACGGCGCCCTCGATCTGGTAGGAGGCGGTAGCCGTACCCCAGAGGAACATCCTGACCTCCCGATGGTATGAGTACTGCTCATGTTAGCCGCCGGGTGGTCTTCGTAGGGAATGATGGAGACATGACGAACGTCTCCGGGGGAACCCTGCGCCGTCGGCCCGCCCAGCGACGCAGCGTCGAGCGCGTCGAGCGGATGCTGGACGAGTGCGCGAGGCTGCTGGACGAAGTCGGATACGAGGCGCTGACCACCAAGGAGGTCGCACGCCGGGCGGAGGTCCCGATCGGGACGTTCTACCAGTTCTTCCCGGACAAGCAGGGGCTGGTGCGCGCGCTGGCCCTGCGCAACCTGGAGGCGTTCCTCGACCGGATCACCACCAGGATCTCCGACGCCGGGCCGTCCGACTGGACCGGCATGGTGGACCTGGCGATCGACGAGTTCGTCGCCATGAAGCGGTCCACCCCCGGGTTCGGCGTCGTCGACTTCGGCGAGGTGCTCTCCGCGCCCGGCGGTCCCGCGCTCAAGGGGACCGAGCGGATGCTCGACTCGGCGCTGGAGAACAACATCGTCGTGGCCGACCGGCTCCGCGCGGTCATCGTGGAGCTGCTCGGCGCCCCCGAGGGGCCGGGGCTGGACCGGGCGCTCGTCGTCGCGGTCGAGGCCGCCGACGCGGTGCTCAAGCTGGCCTTCCGCACGCTGCCGGACGGCGACCCCGAGCTGATCGCCGAGTGCAAGCACCTGGTCCGGCGTTACCTGTCCGGGCACGTCTCCTAGGGAGCTCCGGGCGCTTCCGGAGTCCGTGCCCGCCCCGGGAGGTCTCCGGGAGACGGGCGCGGGCCGGCTCATCGGTGCGTGGAACCCGTCAGCGGGCGGAGTCGAGGCGGGCGCGCAGCTCGTCGTCGAGCTTGACGTCGAGGGCTCCGAGCATCTCCTCCAGCTGCTCCACGGTGCTCACGCCGACGATCGGGACGACGGCCGGCGAGCCGCCGATCAGCCAGGCCAGCACGACCTGGTTGAGGGTGGCGCCCACCTCCGCGGCGACCTCGCGCAGCGCGGCCGTGCGGCGGGTGGTGCCGGGGTGGTCGAAGGCCTCCTCGAAGGGGCGGTCCGCGCGGGTGAAGCCGCCGTTCATCAGCGTGCTGTAGGCCCACAGCGACAGGTCCGGCTCCTGCCGTACGTAGTCGAGGGTGTCGTCGTTCACCGGCGTGTGCCCGGCGGACTGCAGCGGGGCGTCCGGGCGGGGCCGTACGTAGGAGTGACGGAGCTGGAGGTGGGTGTAGGGCGTCCAGCCGTTCGCGCGGGAGACGGCCCTGGCCCGCTCGAGCCGCCAGGCGGGCATGTTGCTGGCGCCGATCTCGCGGACCTCGCCCGCCCGGACCAGCTCGTCGAACGCGCCGAGGGTCTCCTCCAGCGGGACCGACCGGTCCTCCATGTGCGCCCAGTAGACGTCGAGGCGGTCGGTTCCCAGCCGCCGCAGGCTGCCCTCCGCCGCGGCCCTGACGGCCTGCGCGGACAGGCCCTCGGCGGAGTCCAGGGTGCGGTCACCCGGGACGGTCGGCCGGGCGCCGCACTTGGTGCTCACCACGATCCGATCACGTCGGCCCGCCCGCGCCGCCAGCCAGCGGCCGATCGTCAGCTCGCTCTCGTCGCCGGTCGCTCCGTCGACCCAGAACGGATAGTTGTTCGAGGTGTCGAGGATGGCGCCACCGGCCTCGGAGAACCGATCCATGATCGAGAAAGCGGTGCGGTCGTCGACGGTGGTGCCGAAGGGGATGGTGCCCAGAGCGAGGGGGATGTGCGTCATGGGGGACAGCCTGGAAGCTGGAGTGAGCTCCATGTCAAGGCCTCCGGCGGGCTTGACCTGGAGCCGACTCCAGGTGGGATGCTGCCGGACATGAGCACGAGTGTGTACACGCCGGGACAGGTGTCAGAGGAGACCGGATTCAGCCTTGACACTCTGCGCTACTACGAGCGCATCGGGCTGCTGGAGCCGATCGGCCGCAACGCCGCGGGGCAGCGCCGTTTCACCCAGGAGGACATCGGCTGGCTCGGCATGATCCGCTGCCTGCGGGACACCGGGATGCCGATCGCCGAGATGCTGCGCTTCGCCGAGCTGGTCCGCAAGGGAGAGCACACCATCCCCGACCGGATCGCCCTGCTGGAGGCGCACGACCGCAGGGTGGAGGCCCAGGTGGGCAACCTGAGGGAGAAGCAGACGGCGATCCGCAACAAGATCGGTTACTACCGCTCGGTGTCCTGCTGATCCCACGGTACGGCCCGCGGCGCCCTCTTCCGCGGTGTCCTCGCCTGCGGTGCTCTCTCCCGCAGCGCTCTCTCCCACAGCGCTCTCTCCCACAGTGCCCTCGTCCGCGGCGCCCCGGACGGGGGCTTTGCCCGGGGGCGGGTGTCCCTTTCAGTCCCGGCTGTTAGACCGGATAACCGGGATCCGGAAGGGGCCCGTACCCGGGAGGGAGCATGGCCGCCGCACGCGCGCGCAGGATCAACGCCCCGCTGCGGCACCTCGCCGTGGTGTGCGCGGTACTGCTGTTCGCGCTGCTCGGCAGGGCCACCTACATCCAGGCGTTCGACGCCGGCCGGCTGCGGGAGGACCCGGACAACCGGCGGCCGCTCATCACCCGCTTCGACCGGGCCATGGGCGAGATCGTGCTGCGCGACGGCACCGTCGTGGCCACCGGCCGGGAGACCGGCGGCACGTACCGGTACCGGCGGGTCTATCCGGCCGGTCCGCTCTACGCGCCGGTCACCGGCCACCTGTCGCGCTACGGCGCCACCGGCCTCGAAAGGGCCGAGGAGACCGTGCTCTCCGGGACCGACTCCCGGGTCATGGTGCGCTCGATCATGGGCGGCGCGGCGGCGGGCGCCACGGTCGTGCTCACGGTCGACGGCGCGGCCCAGCGCGCCGCCTACGAAGGGCTCCGGGCGACCGGGCGGCCCGGGGCCGCGGTCGCGATCGACCCGGTCACCGGCGCCATCCTGGCGATGGCCTCCTTCCCCTCCTACGACCCGAACCTCTACACGACCTTCGACGTCGAGGCCCTCGAACGGGCCGACGCCCGGCTGCAGGCCGACCCGGCCGAGCCGCTGCTCAACCGGGCGATCCAGCGCAACTACCCGCCCGGCTCCGCCTTCAAGGTCATCACCGGGGCGGCCGCGATCGCCGCCGGGCACGAGCCCGAGGAGACCGTCAGCGCACCCCTGGCGGTCCGCCTGCCGGGCACCTCCGTACAGCTGCGCAACGCGCACGGATCCTCCTGCGGCAACGGTCTGCCCTCACTCGCCTACGCGTTCAAGACCTCCTGCAACACCCCCTTCGCCAAGCTCGGGGTCGAGCTCGGCCAGGACGCGCTGCGCGAGCAGGCCGAGGCGTTCGGGTTCAACGCCGACGACCTCGCCGTGCCGATGCCCGTGGCCCGGAGCGTCTATCCGGCCGGGATGGACGCCGCGCAGACCGCGATGTCGGCGGTCGGGCAGTTCGACGACCGGGTCACCCCGCTCATGCTCGCCATGATCTCGGCGGCCGTCGCCAACGGCGGCTCGCTCATGCGTCCCCACCTGGTGCGGGAGGTCCGTCTCGACGACGGAACGGTGATCGGCGAGACGGAGCCCGCGGAGTACCGGCGCGCGCTGGGCACGGGCGACGCCGAACGGCTCGCCGTGATGATGGCGACCGTCACCCGGCCGGGCGGCACCGGTACGGCGGCCGCCATCCCGGGCGTCGCGGTGGCGGCCAAGACCGGGACCGCGGAGAGCGCCGCGGGCCGGGAGGACCACGCCGTCTTCACCGGCTTCGCCCCGGCCGGATCCCCCCGGGTGGCCGTGGGGGTCGTCGTGGAGGGCGGCGGGTCCGGCGGCCGGGTCGCGGCCCCCATCGCGCGGGCGATCATGCAGGCCGTACTGCGGTAGGAACGCCGGCCGTACCTCAGGGAACGCCGGCCGTACCTCAGGGAACGCCGGCCGTACCTCAGGGAACGCCGGCCGTACCTCAGGGAACGCC
>NZ_BOOK01000018.1 GCF_016863195.1 Paraplanobispora takensis
GCCGTACCTCAGGGAACGCCGGCCGTACCTCAGGGAACGCCGGCCGTACCTCAGGGAACGCCGGCCGTACCTCAGGGAACGCCGGCCGTATCCCGAGGGCGCCGCACCGGTCAGGCCGAGTAGGCGCGGGACTGCAGGGTGTAGAGCTCGGCGTACAGACCGCCCAGGTCCATGAGGCGGGCGTGGGTGCCCTGCTCGGTGACCTTGCCGTGGTCCAGGACGTAGATCCGGTCGGCGTAGCGCACGCTGGCCAGCCGGTGGGTGATGAGCAGGACGGTCCGGCCGTCGGAGTGGCGCCGGACGCGTTCGAACAGGGCGTGCTCGGCCCGGGCGTCGAGGGCCGCGGTGGGCTCGTCGCAGATCAGCAGGGGAGCGTCGCGGTGGAAGCCGCGGGCGACCGCGATCCGCTGCCACTGGCCGCCCGACAGCTCCTGCCCGTCCTTGAAGCGGCGGTCCAGCAGGGTGTTGTAGCCGTAGGGCAGCTCGGCCACCACCTGGTCGGCCCCGGCGACCTCGGCCGCCGCAACCAGGGCCGGCTCGCCCTTGTCGGTGCCCATGTCGATGTTGTGCTTGGCGGTCAGCGGCCAGCGGGTGTGGTCCTGGGCGATGACCGCGATGTTGCGGCGGAGCAGGTCGGGGTCGACCCCGGCCAGATCGGTGTCGTCCCACCGGACACGGCCGCTGTCCGGCGCGTAGAGCCCGGACAGGATCTTGGCCAGGGTGGTCTTGCCCGAGCCGTTCTCGCCGACCAGGGCGATGACCTCGCCGCGGTCGATGTGGATCGTGACCCCCTTCAGCGCCGGGTCGTCGGCCCCCGGGTAGGTGAAGGTGACGTCGTCGACGCCGATCCGCTCGAACGACGCGGGGACCTGCGACGTGCGCTCGCCGGTCAGCCGGGTCTCGGCGTCGGAGCAGAAGTCGAGGAAGTCGGTGAAGTAGAGCCCCTCCTCGTAGAGGCGGTTGGTGGCGTACATCAGGTTCTGCAGGGAGCCCTTGCCCGACTGGATGGCCAGCACCGCGGTGCCCGCCACGGCCAGCGGCACCGCCCCGACGGCCAGCAGCAGGCCGAGCGCGACGTAGACCGCGGCCGTGCCCAGGCCGCTGAGCCCCTCGCCGACCAGCCTGGCCACCGTCTGCCGCCGCGCCAGCTTCAGCAGGATGGCCTGCTCGGCCCGGGAGACCGCGTCGTACATCCGCATCAGGAAGCCGCGCATGGTGAACGAGCGCACCTCGGCGGCCGGATCGCGGTCGGCGAGCAGCTCGGCGATGATCCACTTACGGCGGTGCGCGGGGATCAGGGCGTACATCGTGGTGTAGCGCATGCGCGCCGTCCGGACGGCGGCCCAGGCGTCGGGCAGGACGGCGAGCACCAGCAGGGGCAGGAGCACCGGGTGCAGGACGCCGAGCACGCCCGCGGCCGCCACGAGGCCGATGGCCGCCGTCAGCACGTCGACGGCCATCCTCACCACCGCGTCGGCCATGGACACGCCCCGGGTCCTGGCCCGCTGCAGCGCGTCGTGGAAGTCGGGGTCGTCGAAGGAGGCCAGCTCGACCCGGCTGGTCAGGCCGTACAGCCGCTCCTCGGCGATCCTGCCGACCTGCGGGTCGAGGCGGGACTGCGCCCAGCCAGCGCCCGCCTGCACCAGCGTGCGCAGGGTGGCGGCCACGCCCACCAGGATCAGGGACGGCAGGGCGGCCTTGACCCGCTCGGGGGTGGGGCCCGCCTCGAACAGGGCCGACAGGACCCCGGTCGTGGCCAGCAGCCCGAACGCGGTGAAGACGCCGCCGAGCGTGCTCAGGACGATCGTGGTGAGGGTGTCGCGGGGGCTGGCCCGCCAGGCCAGCCGTACGGCCTGGGCGATGAGCGCGGGCAGCCGCCGGGCGATGGTCAGGAAGCCGACGCCGGCCATCTTGTCGGCGTGGGCGTGCCAGTCGGAGAGGTTCAGCTCGCCGATCTGGGGATCGGGGTCGGCGGGGGAGGCCGGGGGGACGTCGGGGGAGGCGCCCGAGCCGGAGGAGGCCGGGGAGACTCCGGGGGAGGCCGGGGGAACTCCGGGGGAGGTGCCCGAAGGGGTGTCCGCCATACCAGCAGTGTGAGCGGCGCCACCGACAGTCCGCCACGGCTTATTACCCACCCGGCCGGACCGCCGGTGCGGCGGAGGCGGATGGGTTTCCTGCGCTTCGCGGGGTTTTCGGATGGTGTGGCGCAGACGTTATCTGCACACACCTTGACGCCGCTCGGTGCGAGGTGGGTTGATTGCCCTACTGACAACGTTGTCACCTTTCTCGGGGGAACGCGGCGCACTGCGCCGGAACGACGACCCAGGAGGGACTGAAGCTATGCGACGACGGTGGATGGCGGCCGTCGCGGTCACCGTGGCGGGCATGCTGACGCTGACCGCGTGCGGTGGCGGCGGGAACGACGGCGCCGCGCAGAGCCCGCAGGCGGACGCGGCCAAGAAGGTGGAGGTCTTCTCCTGGTGGACCGGGCCCGGTGAGGCCGACGGCCTGAAGGCCATGAAGGAGATCTTCGAGAAGCAGAACCCCGGCCTGACCTTCTTCGACGCGGCGGTGGCCGGCGGATCGGGTGACAAGGCGCGGGCCCTGCTGACCTCCAAGCTCCAGGCCGACACCCCGCCCGACACCTTCCAGGGGCACGCGGGCGCCGAGCTGCAGGGTTACATCAAGGCCGGTGACCTGGAGCCGGTCAACTTCCTCTACGACGAGCTGAAGCTGAAGGACGTCTTCCCGCAGCAGCTCGTCGACCAGATCAGCGTGGGCGGCCAGATCTACTCGGTGCCGGTGAACATCCACCGCTCCAACGTGATGTGGTTCAACCCCGGCGTGCTGAAGGACGCGGGCGTCACCGAGGTGCCCGGCACGATCGAGGAGTTCATCGCGGCGCTGGAGAAGGTCAAGCAGGCGGGCAAGGTCCCGCTCTCGATCGGCTCGGAGTGGACGGCCGTGCACCTGCTGGAGAGCGTGCTGCTCGGCTCGCTCGGCACCGAGGCCTACAACCAGCTGTGGACCGCGAACTCCGACTGGTCGGGCCCGGCGATGACCAAGGCGCTGAACGACTACAAGACGATCCTGTCCTACGCCGGAGACCCGCAGGACGACTGGCAGCCGGCCGCCAAGCAGGTGGCCGACGGCGAGGCCGCCTTCAACATCATGGGCGACTGGGCCTACGGCTACTTCCACAACCCGCCGGACGGCGGCCTGGGCAAGACGTCCAAGACCGACTTCGACTGGGCGCCCTCGCCCGGCACCGGCGGCACGTTCATGTGGCTGTCGGACAGCTTCACCCTGCCCAAGGGCGCGCCCAACCGCGACGGGGCCGTGGCCTGGCTGAAGGTGGCCGCGAGCAAGGAGGGCCAGGACGCCTTCAACCCGAAGAAGGGCTCGATCCCGGCCCGCAAGGACGCCGACACCTCGCTGTACACCGACTACCTGGCCGACGCCCTGAAGGACTGGGGCAGCAACAAGCTCGCCGGCTCCATCCAGCACGGCGTGACGGTCAACGACGCCTGGCGGACCGCGATCAACGAGGCGGTCGGCCTGTTCCAGCAGTCCAAGGACGTGGCGGCGCTGCAGACCGCGCTGGCCGACGCCGCGAAGAACTCCGGTCAGTGACCCGCGGCCGGCGCCCCTCGGCCGGGGGGCGCCGGCCTCCGGCGCCGGTGGAGTTCGGGCGCCCGCCGGGTGCGGGCCGTGACCGGGAAAGGGATGTCAGTTGACGCGTGTGCGCAGGTGGTTGCCCGGCCTGTTGCTGGTGTCGCCGTCGATCGTGGCCATCGCCGTCTTCGTGTACGGCATGCTCGGCTGGAACTTCCGGCTGGCGATGACCGACAAGCACGACGAGGTGTCCGAGGGCGGTTTCGTCGGGCTGGAGAACTTCATCGGGATCTGGGACCAGCAGCGCTGGTCCCTGTCGGTCAACCACGCGATCGTCTTCACCGTGGTGTTCGTGGGCGGGGCGCTCGCGCTGGGCTGGCTGCTGGCCTTCCTGATGGAGAAGGGGCTGCGGGGCGAGGGGACCTTCCGGGCGATCTATCTGTTCCCGATGGCGATCTCGTTCGTGGCGACCGGGGTCGTCTGGCGCTGGCTGATGAACTCCGGCACCGGGGAGCGGGCGGTCGGGCTCAACCGGCTCTTCGACAACCTCGGGCTGGAGTTCCTGCAGTGGCAGTGGTTCCGTGATCCGGACTGGGGGATGGCGGCGATGGCCATCCCTGCAATTTGGCAAATGTCCGGATATGTCATGGCGTTGTTCCTGGCCGGGTTCCGGGGCGTGCCGGAGGAACTGCGGGAGGCCGCCCGGGTGGACGGCTGCACCGAGTGGGACGTCTACCGGCGCATCGTGCTGCCGCTGCTGCGCCCGGTCACCCTGTCGGCGCTCATCATCCTCGGCCACATCTCGCTCAAGGCCTTCGACCTGATCGTCGCGGTCTCCGGCAAGCAGATCATCACCGACGTGCCCGCGGTGTTCATGTGGGTGGCGGTCTTCGACGCCCACGACCCGGCCAAGGGCGCCACCATCGCGGCCTACATCGTGATCGCGGTGAGCATCTTCGTCGTCCCCTATCTCGTCTGGTCGCTGCGGAAGGAGAGGCGGTCATGACGGCCACCGCCGTACGGACCCGGGGAGCCCACGAGCGGGCGGCCCGGCGGGTGCAGTGGGTGCGCGGGGTCCGGCTGGCCGTGCTGCTCGCCTTCGTGCTGATCTTCCTGGCCCCGGTCTACGTGCTGCTGGTCACCAGCTTCAAGCCGCTGACCGAGGCCGACCCGTCCCGGGCCTGGGCCCTGCCGGAGACGTGGACGTTCGAGCCGTGGCGGGTGGCCTGGGAGAAGCTCGCGCCGGGCATCTGGAACAGCGTGCTGCTGACCGTGCCCGGCGCGCTGATCTCGGCGGCGCTCGGCTCGATGAACGGCTACGTGCTGTCGAAGTGGCGCTTCCCGGGTGCGGACATCGTCTTCACGCTGTTCCTGTTCGGGATGTTCATCCCCTACCAGGGCGTCATGATCCCGCTCGTCCAGCTCCTGGTGAACCTCAACGAGCTCACCGGGCTGAACGGGGTCTTCTACGGCGGCATCCCCGGCCTGGTGCTCGCGCACGTGGTCTACGGCATCCCGATCTGCACGCTGATCTTCCGCAACTACTACGTCACCATCCCCGACGAGGTCATCGAGGCCGCCCGGGTCGACGGCGCCACGATGCTGCGGACCTATCGTTCGGTCGTGCTGCCGCTGTCCGGCCCGGCCTTCGCGGTCGTGATCATCTGGCAGTTCACCTCACTGTGGAACGACTTCCTGTTCGCCGTCTTCCTCACCGGCCCGCAGAGCTGGCCCACCACGGTCATGCTCAACAACATCGCCGGAGCCCAGACCGTCCCCTACAGCCAGCAGATGGCCGCCGCCCTGCTCGCCTCCGTCCCCACCATGATCGTCTACGTCATCCTCGGCCGCTTCTTCATGCGCGGCCTGATGGCCGGCTCCCTGAAGGGCTGAGCCGGGGCGGAGGCTCCGAGTGTGCCGCCGGGGATGAAAAAGGCTTCGATGCATTCCAGACGGAAAAAGGCCCGCCGATCGGATGTCGGCGGGCCTTTTTTGCGGGGCTCAGCCCTTCTTGTGGCAGTGCCACTTGTAGTAGTAGTGCCAGTGGCCCTTCTTGTGGTAATGGCCCTTCCACCAGTGGCCGGGCTTGTACCACTTCTTGTACCAGTGCTTGTGCCAGTAGTAGCCGTGTGGGCAGCCGGCGGTCTCGCTGACCGTGACGGCGCCGGTGGTGGTGGCGGTGCTCGCCTGGGCGGGGGCACTGGCGGCGAGACCGGCGAGGACCAGGGAAGCGGCGAGGGCGATGCTCGCGAGGAGCTTGCGCATGATCTCTTCCTTCCGTGAGATGGATTCTCACCATAGGAAGCCGGTTAATTCCGCTCTATGCACTAATACGCACCCGGCGCGCTGATTCGTGCCGAATATCGCGCCGATCAACAGAGTTTATCCCCGTGGCCCCACGACGCACAGCGGCCACGGAAGAACGGAATTCACGGGCCGCCGGGGTCGGCGGCGGCCAGGGCGTCGCCCAGGGCGGTGCGGTGGTACAGCACGCTCCGGCCGGTGCGGGCGCCCGCCACCAGGCCCGCCCCGCGCAGCGCCGCCAGATGGCCGCCCACGGTGCCCAGGCTCAGGCCGAGCAGGACGGTGAGCCGGGTGGTGGTGGCCGGGACGGTCAGTTCGAGCAGGACGCGGGCGCGGGTCCGGCCGATCACTTCGGACAGGCCGTCCGCGGGCTCGTGCGGGATCGCGGTGCCGCGCGCCGGATAGATGAGCGCGTACGGCCAGGCGTGCTCGAAGTAGGAGCCGACCCCGGTGGGGAACACCGTGGGCACGAACAGCACGCCCCGGCCGTCGAGGCGGTACGTCTCGTCGGTGACGGACCGGACCTCGATGACGCCGTCGGGGTGCCAGCGCACCTTGGGCGCGAGATCGTCCAGGGCCGCGGCCCAGCCGTACGCCGCCAGCCGCCCGGCCCGCTGGATGACGTCCCGCTCCAGGATCGCGTGGAAGCGCGGCCAGGCCGGGGCGACGATCTCCTCCCAGGCCCGCTGGAGGCCGTCGGCGACCAGGGTCACGACGTCCGGGGAGAGCAGGGTCTCCAGGACGGCGGCCGGCGGCCGGGCCATCCCCTCCAGGTTCCGGGCGATCTCGTCGTGCGCCTGCGCGACCGGCGTGGCCCGCACGACCGCGAGCTCCTCCTCGATCGGCGGGTTCACCCCGGTCGGCGGCGGCGCGGGGAAGTCGGCGTTGTAGCGGTGGTCCCGGAACAGCGCCGTCATCGCCCGCAGCCCCGGCTCGGCGGCCAGCAGCCGCTCGTACGGCTCCCGCACGCCGTCGGCCCAGGCCCGCCACGGCCCGGCCCCCTTCTTGCCGGACAGGACCCAGAGCGCGGTCTTGGTCATGATGAGCTTGGAGACGGCGAACCTGCTCGCCATGATGTCCTGCGAACTGACCTCGATCCGGTAGGTCACCGGCCTCCTTCCGCGGCCCCGGCCTCATGGGAGCGATGTTTCGGAGATATCCGAAAGCTTAGGCCGGTGTCCCGGGCCGTCCCAGCATCGTGCCCATGGCCTCCACGGAAAAGAACCCGGAGAAGACCCCGGAGACGACCTCCGCGGCGGGGCGCGGGGCGACCTACGGCGAGCTCTTCGCGGTCGGCGAGTTCCGGGTCCTGTTCGGCAGCTTCGCGCTCCTGGTCGCCGGCGACCAGGTGAAGATGCTCGCGCTGGCGGCGCTGGTGCACGAGCGGACCGGATCGCCCGGCCTGTCGGCGGCGGCGTACATGCTGGGCTTCCTGCCGTACATCGTGGGCGGCACCTTCCTGCTCTCGCTGGCCGACCGGATCCGTCCCCGGACGTTGATGATCACCGGAGAACTGCTCCGGGCGGCGACCTGCCTGCTGCTGGCCGTTCCCGATTTCCCGGTCTGGGCGATGCTCGCGCTGGTGCTCGGCACCGGCCTGTTCTCGCCCGTCTTCGGGGCGGCCCGCACCGCGCTGCTGCCCGAGCTGCTGCCGGGCGACGCGTTCGTGCTGGGCCGGTCGGTGCTGACCCTCACCGCCGCCGGGGCGCAGGTCGGCGGGCTCGCGCTGGGCGGCGGCGTGCTCGCCGCCGCCGGTCCCGGCGGGGCACTGGTGATCACGGCGGGGTTGTCGGCCGGTGCCGCGCTGGTCCTGCGGCTCGGGCTCGGCGACATCCCCGCCCGGGGGAGGGGCGCGGGCGGGGCCGTACGGGAGACCCTGCGCGCCAACCGGGACCTGCTGGCGGACGCGCGGGTGCGCGGGCTGCTGCTGGCCCAGTGGCTGCCGGTGTCGTTCGTGACGGGGGCGGAGGCCGTGTTCATCCCGTACCTGGGCGCTGCGGCGGGGATCGCGCTCGCCGCCGCCTCGCTCGGCCTGGCCCTGGGCAACGTCGCGGTCGGCCGCCTGGTGTCCCCGCGGGGGCGGGAGCGGCTGGCCCTGCCCCTGGCGGTGGCGGCGGGCGTGCCGCTGCTCGGGTTCGTCCTCCGGCCGGGGCTCGCGGGCACGGTGGCCATCGCCGTACTCGCCGCGGCGGCCGGCGGCTCCTACAGCCTCGGGTTGCAGCGGCGGTTCGTGGACGTGACGCCCGAACCGGTCAGGGGACAGGCGTTCGGGCTGGTGTCTGCGGGAATGATGACCGGCCAGGCGGCGGGCGCCGCGCTGGCCGGTCTGGCCGCCGAGCTGACGGCACCGCATTCGGCGATGGCCCTGGCCGGGGTCGCGGTGATCCTCGGCTCCCTCGCCCTGCGCCGCTCGCTGCGGTGGGACCCGGCCGAACGCGACGGGACCCGGGTTGCGTGATCAGAGCAGTTCGGCCAGGACCTCGTCCACCGGTGTGGCCGTGAGGCCGAGGAGCTTCTCGGTGTCGGTGAAGTCGGAGACGTACGGCAGGCCGGGAGTCTCCAGCACCTCGCCGAGTTCCGCCCAGAACGGGTCGGTCAGCGCCAGCAGCGCCAGATCCCGCTCGGTCAGCTGCTCCAGCCGGGGCACGGGCGCGCCGGCCAGTACGGCCAGCCGGGCGGCCAGCTCGCGCGCCGACGGCGTGACGGCCGGCACGTGCCAGGCGCGCCCCCAGGAGCGGTCGTCGCGGCTCGCGGCGACCAGCGTGCGGGCGGTGTCGCCGATGGAGGAGTAGCTGTGCGGCAGGTCCGGCTCCTGGGGGACCAGCGCGAGCGCGCCGGCCAGCACCCGGGGCTGGACCATGAGGCTGAAGACCGACACCGCGCCGGCGCCGTAGAACTGCGCGGCCCGCACCTCGGTGACCCGGACGCCGGAGGCGGCGGCCTCCTGCCACAGACGGGCCCGCAGCGAGCCCTTGGGCCCGGTGGCCCGCAGCGGCAGCTCCGGACGGACCGGGCCGTCGACGAGGCCGTAGCCGTACAGGTTGCCCAGCATGACGTAGGGCACGCCGGTGCGCGCCGCGGCGGTCAGCATCCCGTCCGCCAGCGCCGGGAACTCCTGCGGCCAGCGGTGGTACGGCGGCGCGGCGCAGCCGAACAGCGTGGCCGCCCCCTCCAGCGGCCCGGTGAGCCGGTCGGCGTCGCCGGCGTCCGCGCTCACCTTCTCGACCAGCGGGTGGTCGGGCCCGGCACCGCTGCGGCTGAGGATCTTGACGCGCTCGCCCTCGGCGGCGAGCAGCAGGGCGGTGCGGGCCGCGGCGGCACCGGCACCGATGATCACGTGAAAGGTCATGGCCCCACGGTGCCCGAGGCCTCTAGGCTGGCGGCAGTGGCCCGAATGACAGCTATCCGGAAGATCTGGCCAATGCATCGCATCGCCCTCGTCGTCGTGACTCCCGTCATGAGCTTCGACGTCTCCATCCCGTACATGGTGTTCGGCGGCGTCGAGGTCGACGGCGCCCCGCTCTACGACCTCCGGGCGTGTACGGCCGAGCCGGGCATCGTGCCCACGGCCGGCGGCCCCGACCTGTTCATCCCGCACGGCCTGGGGGCGGCGCGCGGGGCCGAGACCGTGATCGCGGTCGGCAGCGGCGGCGAGCCCGCCCACCCGGACGCGTTGGAGACGCTGCGGGAGGCGGCCGCGGCCGGGGCGCGTATCGCCTCGCTGTGCACCGGCGCCTTCGTCCTGGCGCAGGCGGGCCTGCTGGACGGCCGCCCGGCGACCACCCACTGGGCTCTGGCCGCCACGCTGGCCGCCCGCCATCCCGCGGTCGAGGTGCGGCCCGACGTGCTCTACGTCGACGACGGTCAGGTGCTGACCTCGGCGGGCGCGGCCGCCGCCATCGACCTGTGCCTGCACCTGGTGCGGCTCGACTGCGGGGCGGCCACCGCCAACGCCGTGGCCAGGGCCGCGGTCGTCTCCCCGGTGCGGCCGGGCGGCCAGGCCCAGTACATCGAGACCCCGATGCCGCCCGAGCGGGGCACCTCCCTGACGGAGACCAGGGCGTGGGCGCTGGCCCGGTTGGACCGTCCGCTGGCCCTGAAGGACCTGGCGGCGCACGCCGGCACCAGCGTGCGCACCCTGACCCGCCGTTTCCGCGAGGAGACCGGGCTCAGCCCCCTGCAGTGGCTGCTGCACCGGCGCGTCGACCGGGCGCGGGAGCTGCTGGAGAGCACCGAGCTGGCGATGGACGAGATCGCCTGGCGCAGTGGGCTGGGCGGCGCCGACTCCCTGCGCAAGCACCTGGTCGGCCGGGTGGGGCTCACGCCCCGCGCCTACCGCGCGAGCTTCCACCGGCCGGAGCGCTGAGGCGGGGCGCCGGGGCGGTGTCCCGCCGGACGCAGGGTCCCGCCGGACGCAGGATTCACCGGATGCGCCGTCCTCGGGACTCTCCGGCGGTTCCCGGATCTCGGGGCTCTCCGGGGATTCCCGGGCCTGGGGACGGGGCGCTGGTCAGGGTGGGGGGATCTCCCCGGAGCCGCGGGGGATCAGCCGGGTGGGCAGCTGGATCCGCTCCGCGGGGCCCGGCTCGCCGGACAGGCGGCGGAAGAGCATCTCGGCGGCGGTACGGCCGAGCCCGTCCGGGGACTGGGCCACCACGGTCACGCCGGGCCTCAGCACGTCGGCCAGCTCGAAGTCGTCGAAGCCCACCAGGGCGGGGCGGTGGCCGGTGCGCAGGGCGGCCACGGTGATCCGGCCGTTGCCGGTGAAGACCGCTGTGGGCGGGTCGGGGGCGGCGAGCATCGCGCACAGCGCGGCCCCGGCCCGATCGGCGGGGCCCATCGCGATCAGGGACCCGTCGGCGGGCAGGCCCGCCTCGGCCAGGGCCCGGCGGTAGCCCCGCAGGCGCTCGCTCGCGGTGAAGATGGAGGCGCTGTCGCCGAGGAAGGCGATCCGGCGGTGGCCGTGCCGGATCAGGTGGCCGACCCCGGCGTGCGCGCCGCCGGCGTTGTCGCAGATGACGGTGTCGGCCTCCAGCCCGCCCGGCCGGTCGGCGAAGACGGCGGCGATGCCCGCGTCGAGCTCGGGCAGCAGATAGTCGTGGTCGGTCCCGGCGGGGACGATGATCAGTCCGTCCACCCGGCGCGCGCAGAAGGTGAGCACGAGCTCGCGCTCGCGCACGGGGTCCTCACCGGAGGAGCCGCTGAGCACCAGCGAGCCGTGCCGGAGCGCCACGTCCTCCACCGCGCGGCTCATCCCCGAGTAGAACGGGTCGGCCACGTCCTCGATCACCAGCCCGATGGTGGCCGTCCGGCCGCGGCGCAGCACCCGGGCGCTCTCGTTGCGCCGGTAGCCGAGCTGCGCGATGGCGGCCACCACCCGTTCGGCCGTGGCCGGATTGACTCCGGGTTCGTCGTTGACGACCCGCGAGACGGTCTTGAGCGCCACCCCGGCCGCGGCGGCGACGTCCTTCATCGTGGGACGCCCCCGCATACTGTCTGCCACCGTCCGATCATCACCCAGGCCGGGCCGGTGGACAACGTTGTCATCCGGTCCCGTCCCGAGGGAGCGCTCTCCGGATCCGGCGCCCGCCGTACGGGAACGCTCAGCGGGACAGCGCGGTGCCCCTGGCGCCCGTGGCGTGCAGGTCGGCCTCCACCCGGGCGGCCGTCGCCAGCAGGTGCGGCAGCAGGTCGCGCCGGGCGGACTCGGCGGTGGTCCGGCTGGCGTGGGAGGAGACGTTCATGGCCGCGGCCACCCGGCCCGAGCGCTCCCTGAGCGGTACGGCGATCGAGCGAAGCCCCTCCTCCAGCTCCTGGTCGACCATCGACCATCCCTGGGAGCGGACCTTGGCCAGCTCGGCGCGGAGCGCGGCCGGCTCGGTGACGGTCTTGGAGGTGAAGGCGCGCAGCTCGGCACGCTCCAGGTAGGCGTCGAGCTCCTCCGGGGGCAGCCAGGCCAGCAGCACCCGCCCCATCGAGGTGCAGTGGGCGGGGAAGCGGGTGCCGATGTTGATCGTCACCCGCATGATCCTGGTGGTCGCCACCCGGGAGACGTAGACGACGTCCTCGCCGTCGAGCACCGCCACCGAGGCCGACTCGTGCACCTCGGCGACGAGCCGTTCGAGGTGCGGCTCGGCGACCTCGGGCAGGGAGAGGCTGGACAGGTAGGCGTAGCCGAGCTCCAGGACGCGCGGGGACAGGGCGAACAGCCGCCCGTCGGTGCGCACGTAGCCGAGGTCCACGAGCGTCAGCAGGAACCTGCGGGCCGCCGCGCGGGTCAGGCCGGTGGCGCGGGCGACCTCGCTGAGCGTCAGCTCGGGCGCGGCCGCGCTGAACGCCCGGATCACCGCGAGCCCCCTGGCCAGCGACTGCACGTGATCCGAGCTGCGGTCAACGGACTCGACCATCTGCGCCCTCCTGTCGTTCCGATCGAACCTTAACGCCGCCACCGGTCCCACCCGGGGCCCGCCTTCTCAGGCTCCGGCGCGCCGGTGGCCGTGGCCGTGGTCCCAGCCGCGTGCCCGTGCGAGGGCCCGGTCGACGAAGACCCCGGCGGAGCCGAGGTGGGCCGCTGGGTCGAGTGCGGAGTCCAGTTCCCCGGGGGACAGGCCGGTGCCGGGATCGGCGAGGAGGGCGTCGCGCAGGGAGAGGTCCTCCTCGACGGCCCGGGCGCAGGCGGCGTCCACCCGTTCGCGGGCGGCGGGGGAGCCGCCGAGTGCGGCGACGACCCGCTCGGCCATCAGCAGCCCCCGGGTGGCGTCCAGGTTCGCGCGCATCCGGGCGGCGTCGACCGTCAGCCCCTCCAGCACCTCGCGGAGCCAGGAGGCGGCGGAGCCGGTCAGGCGCAGCAGCTCGCCCAGCGTCTCCCACTCGGCCTGCCACGGTCCCGCCGCGCGCTCGTGCTCCTGGGCCATCCCGGCGAGCACCGACCCCACCAGGCCGGGCACCCGCTGGACGCAGGCGAGTGCGGACATCGCGCCCACCGGGTTGCGTTTGTGCGGCATGGCGCTGGAGCCGCCCCTGCCGGGTGCCGTCGGCTCGGCCACCTCGGCGACCTCGGTCTGGGCCAGGAGCTTCACATCGGTGGCGATCTTGCCGAGCGTCCCGGCGGCCATGCCGAGGGCGCAGGCCAGCTCGGCGACCGGTCCCCTGTCGGTGTGCCACGGCAGCAGGGGCTCGGCCAGGCCCAGCTCGGCCGCCAGGCGCGGCGGCACCTCGTGGCCGCGCTCGCCCAGGACGGCCAGCGTCCCGGCGGCCCCGCCGTACTGGACGGGAAGGCTCAGCCCGTCCAGGCGGGCCCGCGCCCGGTCCAGCGCGCTCAGCCAGCCGGCCGCCTTCAACCCGAAGGTGATCGGTACGGCGTGCTGCAGGACGGTACGCCCTGCCATGGGGGTGTCGCGGTGCCCGGCGGCGAGCCCGGCGCACGCCTCGGCCGAGGCCTCCAGATCGGCCAGGATCGGTACGAGGGCGCGGCAGGCGACCAGCATCGCGGCCGTGTCGTTGACGTCCTGGCTGGTCGCGCCGTAGTGCACGAACCGCCGCACGCCGGGCTCCACCTGCTCGCGCAGGGCGGCGACCAGCGGGATCGCCGGGTTGCCCGCCGGACCGGCCCGGCGGCCCAGCCCGGCCACGTCGAAGAGGCCGGGGTCGCAGGCCTTGCCGATCGCCTCCGCCGCCTCCGCGGGGATCAGGCCGAGCCCGGCCTGCGCGGCGGCCAGCCCGGCCTCGACGTCCAGCATCGCCGCCAGCCATCCGGAGTCCGACGCCTCCGCGGCCGCCCCACCCCGGGAGAACGTCCCCGAGAACAGCCCGTCCGATTGCGACGAGGTCATGGTCACCTCCGGCGCGATGCGCGTCGTCGTCGTTGCCTGAGTGGTCGCCTGAGTGGTCGCCTGAGTCGTTCTCAGGAGGGGATTCCCTCCAGAACCACGGCCAGACCCTGACCGACGCCGATGCAGATGGCGGCCAGGCCGTACCCGCCGCCCCGCCGGTGGAGGGTGTGCGCGAGCGTGCCCAGGATGCGCGCGCCGGAGGAACCGAGGGGGTGGCCCAGGGCGATGGCCCCGCCGTGCACGTTGACGATCTCCGGGTCGAGGTCGGGCCACTCGGCCAGGCAGGCCAGGGACTGGGCGGCGAAGGCCTCGTTGAGCTCGACCGCGCTCAGGTCGGACCACGACAGCCCCGCGCGCTTGAGCGCCGTGCGGGCGGCCTCGACCGGGCCGATCCCGAACAGGTGCGGCTCCACGCCGGTGACCGCCCGCGAGACGATCCGGGCCAATGGCGCCCGCCCCGCCCGGGCGGCTCCCGCCCCGTCGCCCAGCAGCAGGGCGGCGGCCCCGTCGTTCAGCGGTGAGGCGTTGCCCGCGGTGACCGTGCCGCCGGGGCGGAAGGCCGGCTTGAGCCGGGCCAGGGACTCCGGGGTCGTGTCGGCCCTGACGGACTCGTCGCGCTCCACGGTCACGGTCCCGGACCGCCCGGCCGGGGCCTCCAGCGGGACCACCTCACCGGCGAAGACCCCGGCCTCCCAGGCGGCCGCCGCGCGGTGGTGGCTGCGCAGGGCGAAGGCGTCCTGGGCCTCGCGAGTGATCTTGTAGCGGTCGGCGAGGATCTCCGCGCCCTCGCCCAGCGCCACCGTCCACTCGGCCGGCATCGCGGGGTTGACCATGCGCCAGCCGAGGGCGGTGTCGTACAGGGTCTGCGGCCCGCGCTCGAACCCGCGCGACGGCTTGGGCATGACCCACGGGGCCCGGCTCATCGACTCCGAGCCGCCGGCGATCACCAGTGAGGCGTCGCCCACGGCCACCGCCCGGCTCGCCGCGATCGCGGCCTCCAGGCCCGAGCCGCACAGCCGGTTGACGGTGGTGCCGGGGACGGTGACCGGGAGCCCGGCGAGCAGGACCGCCATCCGGGCGACGTCGCGGTTGTCCTCGCCGGCGCCGTTGGCCGCGCCGAAGAACACGTCGTCGACGGCGGCGGGGTCGAGATCGGGCGAGCGCCGCGGCAGGGCGCGCACCACGTGCGCGGCGAGGTCGTCGGGGCGCACCTCCGACAGCGCGCCGCCGTACCGCCCGATGGGCGTGCGGACCGCGTCGAGGATGAAGACGTCGTTCATGATCGGTGGCCTCCGGTCAGGGCCCGCAGGGCGGCGAGCTCGTGGTCGGCGGGGGGCTCGGTCTCGCGCAGGCCGGGGGCGGCGGCGAGCTCCCAGCCGGTGGCGGCGCGGGCCCGCTCCAGGGTGACGCCCGGGTGCAGGTGGGTGAGGACCAGCTCGCAGGTGACGGGGTCGGGTTCGAGGATGCCCAGGTCGGTGATGACCGTACGGGGACCGCGGCCGCGCAGGCCCAGGCGTTCCCGGTCGCCGGGACCCGAGCCGAAGCCGACCGAGGTGACGAAGTCCACGCGGTCGACGAACGCCCGGGGGCTCTGCCGTACGATCACCGTCACCTCGCCGCAGGAGGCGGCGATCTCCGGCGCCCCGCCTGCGCCGGGCAGGCGGACCTTGGGATCGTCGTAGGGGCCGATCACGGTCGTGTTGATGTTGGCGTACCTGTCGATCTGGGCCGCGCCGAGGAAGCCGACGTCGATGCGGCCGGGCTGGAGCCAGTAGTTGAAGATCTCCGGCACGCTCACGACGGAGTCGGCGGTCTCGGCCAGCACCCCGTCCCCGATGGACAGGGGAGGCAGGTCGGGCTTGGCGCCGATGGTCCCGGACTCGTAGATCAGCACCAGGTCCGGGGCGTGGGTGCGGCGGGCGAGGTTGGCGGCGAGGCTGGGCAGGCCGATGCCGACGAAGCACGAGCCGCCGCGCAGCCGCCGGGCGGCGGCCACGGTCATCATCTCGTCGGCCGTGTAGGACTGCGGGGAAGGGGCGGACATGAGGAGCTCTCCCGAGGTGGACGTGGACTGGCCTCCCGAGGCGGTCACGGACGGGCCGCCTCTCCGGTGAGGACGTGCTCGTCCATCCAGGCCAGGAAGCTCTCGCGGTCGCGGGCGATCGCGTCCCAGGCCTGGTAGAAGTCGTTGTCGCGGACGGAGTATCCCGCGCTGTAGGAGGGGTGGGAACCGCCCGGCGCCTCGGACACGTGGGTGATCACCCAGCCGGGCAGCGTGACCGCCCCGGGGTGGGGCTCCAGCTCATCGACGACCTCCTCCACGGTGACCAGGGAGCGCCGGGCCGCGAGCACGGCCTCCTTCTGGACCCCGGTGATGCCCCACAGCTGCACGTTGCCGTGCCGGTCGGCGCGCTGGGCGTGGACGATCGCGACGTCGGGGTTGATCGCCGGGACGGCGGTGAGCTCCTCGCCGGTGAACGGGCAGGTGATCGGCTTGACGGTGGCGGTGTGCGCGGGCAGGTCGGTGCCGCGGTAGCCGCGCAGCACGGCGAACGGCAGTCCCGAGGCGCCGGCGGCGTAGGCGTTGGCGATGCCGGCGTGGCTGTGCTCCTCGACCTCCAGCGGGGCGGGCCAGTGGTTCTGCACCGCGTCGCGGAAGCGGTGCAGCGAGCCGACGCCCGGGTTGCCGCCCCAGGAGAAGACCAGCCGGCGGGCGCAGCCCATCCCGACGAGCTGGTCGTAGATCAGGTCGGGGGTCATCCGGATCAGCGTCAGATCGCGGCGTCCCTGGCGGATGATCTCGTGCCCGGCCGCGTAGGGGATCAGGTGGGTGAAACCCTCCAGCGCGACGCTGTCACCGTCGTGGACGAGATTCGCCACCGCCTCGGCGAGTGGGATCACCGTGGCCATCATGCCCCCTTCAGGAGTGTTCGGTATGCGAACCGAAGTTCTTCTAACGAACATACTGACCTGATGTCCGGATCGTCAATTCTCCGGCTGCTGATCCTTGACTAACCGTGACGGGCGGCGTAGCTTCCGCGATATCGCCCGTTCGTTGAGAGAATCGTCGTTCGTATAGCGAACGCATCCCCCCAACCTCTCCCTCGGGAGGTCAGATGCGCCGTCCGTTCACCGTCCTGGCCGTCGCGCTGCTGCTGGCCGCGCAGGCGGCGTGCGGATCGCAGGAGGAGCCCGCGGCGGGCGGGAAGGACAAGGTCAACGCGGGCGTCATCGCCATCGTCGACACGGCCCCGATCCACCTCGGCAAGGCCAAGGGCTTCTTCGACAAGCAGAACATCGACCTGACCATCACCCCCGTGCAGGGCGGCGCCGCCAGCATCTCCGGAGCGGTCGGCGGCCAGTTCCAGTTCGCCTTCGCCAACACCACCTCCCTGCTCACCGCGACCGAGCAGGGGCTCGACGTCAAGGTCGTCACCAACGGGGTCGCCTCCACCGGCGTTCCGGGCAAGGACTTCAGCGCGGTCCTCGTCAAGCCCGACAGCCCCGTCAAGACCGCCAAGGACCTGGCCGGAAAGAAGATCTCGGTCAACCAGCTCAAGAACATCGGAGACACCACGATCCGCGCCGCGGTGCGCGACGCGGGCGGCGACCCCGACTCGATCGAGTTCGTGGAGCTGGCCTTCCCCGACGCGCCCGCCGCGCTGGAGAACGGGCGGGTCGACGCGATCTGGGTGGTCGAGCCCTTCGTCAGCCAGGCGCTCAGCCGGGGGGCCCGCCCGGTGACGTGGAACTTCGCCGAGCCCGTCGAGGACCTGACCGTCGCGATGTACTTCACCACCGGCAAGACCGATCCCGACCTGGTCAAACGGTTCACCGCGGCGATGAACGAGTCGCTGACCTACGCCCAGGAGCACCCGGAGGAGGCCCGCGAGGCCCTGAAGACCTACACCAAGATCGCTCCAGAGGTGATCGCCAAGATCTACCTGCCGAAGTGGGGGACGGAGATCAACCGTGAGTCGGTGCAGGAGATCGCGGACCTCGCGCAGGGCGACGGCGTGCTCAAGGGCCAGGTCGACGTGGACACGCTGATCCCGTGAGGCGCGGCACCGGATTCCGGGTGGCGTACGGCGCGGCGGGCCTGGGCGGGTTGCTGGTGGCGCTGGAGGCCGTCTCCCGGCTCGGGCCGGTGGACGAGAGGTTCCTGCCCCCGGCCTCGGAGATCCTGCGCGCGCTGGCGGCGGAACTGGCCACCGCCGACCTGTGGACCGCCCTCGGCGAGACCATGTGGGGCTGGGCTCTGGGGCTGGCCATCGCGTTCTGCGCCGCGGTGGCCACCGGGATGGTGATCGGCTCGGTGCCGGGCCTGCGCGCCGCGACGCACTCCACCGTCGAGTTCCTGCGCCCCATCCCGTCGGTCGCGCTGATCCCCCTGGCCACGCTGCTGTTCGGCGCCTCGCTCGGCTCCACGCTCCTGCTGGTGGTCTACGCGTCGTTCTGGCAGGTGCTCATCCAGGTCCTGTACGGCGTGGCGGACGTCGACGCCGTCGCCCACGACACCGCCCGGTCCTACGGGCTGTCGGCCTGGTCGAGGATCCGCCACCTGGTCTGGCCGACGGCGCTGCCGTACGTCATGACCGGCCTGCGCCTGGCCGCGGCCGTGGCCTTCATCCTCGCGATCACCGCCGAGCTGGTCGTCGGCAGCCCCGGCCTGGGCCTGTCCATCCAGGCGGCCCAGTCCGCGGGTGCGGTGACCACGATGTACGCGCTGGTGGTCCTGGCGGGGCTGGTCGGCGTCGCGGTGAACGCGGGGGTCCGCGCCCTGGAACGCCGGGTGCTGGCCTGGCACCCCTCGGTCCGGGGGGAGGCGCCCCGGTGACCGGGCCCGAGACCGTCCGCCGCAAGGACGTCCGGGCGACCCGGACGGGCCGGACGGCGCTGCGGGTGCTGACCGTCGCCGGGGTCCCGGCGCTCCTGGTGATCTCCTGGCAGCTCTACAGCACGGTCTCGGAGAACTTCTACGTCCCGGCTCCGGGGCGGGTGGCGCGGGCGTTCGCCGAGACCTGGTTCTCGGAGCGGCTCCTCGACGACGTGCTGCCGAGCCTGGCCAGGCTCCTGGCCGGGTACGCGCTCGCCGCCGCGGCCGGGGTCGGGCTCGGCGTGGCGATCGGGCTCTCGCCCCGGCTGCGGGCCGCGGCCGAGCCGGTGCTGGAGTTCTTCCGGGCGATCCCGCCCCCGGTGCTGGTTCCCCTGATCATGCTGCTCGCGGGGATCGGCGACGGGACGAAGGTGCTGGTCATCGCCTCCGGCTGCGTCTGGCCGATCCTGCTCAACACCGTCGAGGGCGTGCGGGCGCTGGACGAGGTCCTGTCCGACACCTGCCGGATGTACGGCGTGCGCGACCTGTCCCGGCTGCGCCACCTGGTCCTGCCCGGGGCCGGCCCGCAGATCATGGCGGGCCTGCGGCAGGCGCTGTCCATCGGGATCATCCTCATGGTGATCAGCGAGATGTTCGCCAGCAGCAGCGGGCTCGGTTTCACGATCGTGCTGTTCCAGCGCGGGTTCCAGATCCCCGAGATGTGGAGCGGGATCCTGCTGCTCGGCCTGCTGGGCTACGTGCTCGCACTGCTGTTGCGGCGGCTGGAGCGCCGGGTGCTGTCCTGGCACCACGGCCGGGGGGTCGGCCGTGCTTGAGGTCTCCGGGCTGCGGAAGGTCTACGAGGGCAGGCGCGTCGAGGCGCTGCGCGAGGTGACCTTCCAGGTGGACGCGGGTGAGCTCGTCTGCGTCATCGGGCCCTCGGGATGCGGCAAGACGACGCTGCTGCGGTGCGTCGCGGGCCTGATGCCCCCCACGGCCGGGTCGGTGAAGGTGGCTGGCGCCGCGGTGACCGGCCCGCCGCCGCGGATGGCGGTGGTCTTCCAGGAGTACGGCAGGAGCCTGTTCCCCTGGATGACCGTGCGGCAGAACGTCGAGCTGCCGCTGAAGGAGAAGAAGGTGCCCGCCGTACGGCGCAACGAGCTGGTGGCCGGGTCGCTGGCGGCCGTGGGGCTCGCCGACGTCGCCGACGCCCACCCGTGGCAGCTGTCCGGCGGCATGCAGCAGCGGGTCGCGATCGCCCGGGCCGTCGCCTACGAGCCGCAGGTGCTGCTGATGGACGAGCCGTTCGCGGCGGTGGACGCCCAGACCAGGGCGGACCTGGAGGACCTGATCCTCGTGCTGTGGCGGGACATGGGGGTGACCACGCTGTTCGTCACCCACGACATCGACGAGGCCGTCTATCTCGGGCAGCGGGTGATCGTGCTGTCCGGCTCGCCGACCGTGGTGATGGAGGATCTCAAGATCGACCTTCCGCCGGAACGCGACCAGCTCACCACCCGCTCCCTGTCCCGATTCGCCGACCTGCGCGGCCATCTCTACGCCCAGATCCAGCGCGCCCGGGGGGACCGATGACCTACCGCCCGGATCCGGCACGCGCGGGAGACCCGATGACCTACGCCCGGATCCGGCGCGCCCGGGAGGCCCGATGAGAACGGTCAGGGACGCGACCTTCGACGTGCTGCGCCGTACCGGGCTGACCACGATCTTCGCCAACCCCGGGTCCACCGAGGTCTCCCTGCTCGCCGGGCTCCCCGACGACCTGGAGTTCGTGCTCGCCCTGCACGAGGGCGCGGTCGTCGGCATGGCCACCGGCTGGGCGACCGCCCGCGACCGGCCCGCGCTCGCGCTGCTGCACACCACCGCGGGGCTGGGCAACGCGGTCGGCGCGATCGCCACCGCGCGGGTGAACCGGGCGCCGCTGGTGGTCCTGGTCGGCCAGCAGGACCGCAGGCACCTGGCCCTGGAGCCGTTCCTGACCGGGCGGCTGGCCGGTCTCGCGGGCGACTATCCCGTCTGGACGGACCAGCCCGTCCGGGCGCAAGACGTGCCGGGCGCGGTGGCCAGGGCCTGCCACGAGGCGGTCGCCGCCCGCGGTCCGGCCCTGGTCGTGGTCCCCATGGACGACTGGTCCGCTCCGGCCGCAGACCCTGCCCCGGCCGACACCCCCACCCCGGCCGGGGCAGGCCCGGAACCCGGAACCCGGCCCACGCAGGGCGGCGCCTCCGGGATCCGGGCGGCGGAGGGCGCCTGGGCCGCCGGGCGGTCGCGGGTCGTCTCCCCGGCCGCGGACGGGGACGCCGTGGTGGCGGCCCCGGCCCGGGTGGTGCGGCCTTCGGCCGTGGCGGACGCCGATCTCGCGCCGCTGCTCGAACTCCTGGCCGCCGCGCGCTCGCCCGTGCTGGTGACCGGGGCGGGCGCGGACTCGGCCGCGGCCTGGCGGGCGCTGACCGCGCTGGCCGAGCGGCTGGGCTGCCCGGTCTGGCAGGAGTCCTTCGGCGCCCGCGCGGGCTTCCCGCAGGACCACCCGCTGTTCGCCGGGATCCTCCCGGCGGGGCGGGCCCGGCTGCGCGAGGCGCTGGCCGGGCACGACGCGGTGCTCGCGGTGGGCGCCCCGGTCTTCCGCCAGTACCCCTACGAGCCCGGCCCGCTGGTCGCCCCCGGCACCGCGGTCGCGGTCGTCACCGACGATCCGGCCGAGGCCCACCGCAGCCCGGCCGACCTGGCCGTCCTGGCCTCCCCGGCGGCCGTCTGCGCCCGCCTGGCCGAGCTGGTGCCCGCCCGCGACGCCGTACCGCCCCGTTTCGCAAGGGCCCTCCCGCCCGCCCCGCCCGCGCCCGGGGAGGAGCTGCGGGCCGCGCACGTCCTGCACGAGCTGGCCGTACGGCTGGCGCCGGAGACCGTGGTGGTGGAGGAGACCCCCTCCTCCCGGCCCGACCTGCACCGGCTGGTCCCGGCCCGGCGCCCGCTGGGGTTCCTGTCGGCGGCGATGGGCGGGCTGGGGTTCGCGCTGCCCGCGGCGGTCGGGGTCCGCATGGCCGCCCCCGACCGGCCGGTGGTCGCGGTCGTGGGCGACGGCTCGGCCCTGTACGGGATCCAGGCCCTGTGGAGCGCGGCCCACTACCGGGTGGGGGCCCTGTTCGTGGTCCTGGCCAACGGCCGGTACGCCGTCATGGACCGGCTGGCCGAGCAGTCCGGCGGCGGCAAGGCGCCGTGGCCGCCGTTCACCGAGGTCGGCATGGCCGCCCTGGCGAGGTCGCTCGGCTGCCCGGCCCGCCGCGTGACCTCCTACGAAGAGCTGGTGGAGACGCTCGACGAGGTGGTCCCGGACCTCGCCGAACGGCGGGAGCCCCTGCTGCTCGACGTCGCCGTCCCCCCCGATCCCGACTTCCGGCCGTGACCCGCCCCGCAAGAGGAGACGCCATGACGATCACCGATGCCAATCTGATGGACGCCAAGACGTGGACGGGTCTCGTCTACGGGGACGGATGGACCGCCTCGCGGGCGGGTGACGCGGCCGTCGTCGAGCCCGCCACCGGCCGGGAGCTCGCCCGTGCCGGGATCGCCGGGCCCGAGGACGTCGCGGCGGCGGTCGTGCGGGCCGTACGGGCGCAGCGCGAGTGGGCGGCCGTCTCGTTCGAGGAGCGGGCGGCGGTGCTGCGGCGCGCCGGGCGGCTCTTCGAGGAGCACGCCGAGGAGATCCAGGACTGGCTGGTCCGCGAGGCCGGGTCGATCCGGCCCAAGACGGGAGTGGAGACGCACGTCGCGGCCCAGGAGTGCTACGAGGCCGCCGCGCTGGCCTCCCAGCCGCTCGGCGAGATCCTGCCCACGGCCAAGGACCGGCTCAGCCTCGCCCGGCGGGTCCCGGTGGGGGTCGTCGGGGTGATCGCGCCGTTCAACTTCCCGCTGATCCTCGGCATCCGCTCGGTCGCCCCGGCGCTGGCGCTGGGCAACGCGGTGATCCTCAAGCCCGACCCGCGCACCGCCGTCTGCGGGGGTGTCTCCATCGCCCGGGTCTTCGAGGAGGCCGGGCTCCCGCCCGGCCTGCTCCACGTCCTGCCCGGCGGCGTCGAGACGGGGGAGGCGCTGGTCGGCGACCCGCTGGTGCCGGTGATCTCCTTCACCGGCTCGACCGCCGCCGGCCGCCGGGTCGGCGAGGCCTGCGGGCGGCTGCTCAAGCGCGCCCACCTGGAGCTGGGCGGGAACTCGGCGCTGATCGTGCTGGAGGACGCCGACCTGGACCTGGCCGCCTCGGCGGGCGCCTGGGGGTCGTTCCTGCACCAGGGCCAGATCTGCATGACCACCGGCCGGCACCTGGTGCACGCCTCGATCGCCGAGGAGTACGTCGCGCGGCTCGCCGAGAAGGCCGAGCACCTGCCGGTCGGCGACCCGGCGACCGGGCAGGTCGCGCTCGGCCCGCTGATCGACGCCGGGCAGCGGGACAAGGTCCACGCCATGGTCACCGGGAGCGTCGAGGCGGGGGCGCGGCTGGCCGCCGGGGGCACCTTCGAGGGCCTGTTCTACCGGCCGACGGTGCTGGACGGCGTGCCGCGCACGGCTCCCGCCTACGCCCGGGAGGTGTTCGGCCCGGTCGCCCCGGTCGTGCCGTTCTCCACGATCGAGGAGGCCGCCGCGCTGGCGTCCGACACGGAGTACGGCCTCTCGCTGGGCATCCTCACCCGCGACGCGATGCGCGGCCTGGCCCTGGCCGACCTGGTCCCCACCGGGATCGTGCACATCAACGACCAGACCGTGGACGACGAGGCGGTGGCCCCGTTCGGCGGGGTGGGAGCCTCGGGCACCGGGGCCCGCTTCGGCGGCGGCCGGGCCAACGCCGAGGCGTTCACCCAGACCAGGTGGGTGACGATGCAGGGCGACATCGCGGGCTATCCCTTCTAGTTCACGGGCGTTCACCGGTCGCCCGCCGGTTCCGGTGTTGGTGGATGTTCACGGTCGCCCGCCGTACACGAGGCGCCGGAGCGGATGCGGCCGGAGGCCCGGGGGACGGTCCCGTGCGGATGCCGTGCCGGGAGTTGTGCGAAGGTTGAAAGGTGTCTGAGCGTCACAGCGGTCTGTCGGGGGCGGTGCTGGTCGCGGGGTTCGTGCTCGCCTCGCTGAACCTGCGGCCCGCGCTGGCGGGGATCTCGCCGGTGCTCGACGAGATCATGACCGACCTGGGGCTGAGCCCGGCAGGAGGCGGGGCGATCACCACGGTGATGGTGGTCTGCCTGGGCGTGCTGGCCCCGCTCGCCCCGCCGCTGGCCCGCAGGTTCGGCCTGGACCGGGTCCTGCTGGCGTGCCTGCTGGTGGTGGCCGCCGGGGTGCTGCTGCGCGGCGCGGACGGCGTGCCCACGCTGTACGCGGGCGCGGCCGTGGCGGGCGCGGCCATCGCGGTCATGAACGTCGTCATGCCGGGGGTCGTCAAGCAGCACTTCCCGGCGAACGTCGGGCTGTTCACCGGGATCTACGTCTCCGGCCTGGTCGTGGGCGCGGCCGCCGCCTCGGGGCTGACCGTGCCGCTGGAACACGCCACCGGGTACGGCTGGCGCGAGGCGACCGCGATGGCGGCGGCCCCGGCCGTGCTGGCGGCCGCGGTGTGGCTGCCGCAGGCGCTGCGCCCGCCGGTCGCCGGGACCGCCGCGCCCCGGCCGTTCCGGGTGTTGCTGCGCGCCCCGATGACCTGGGTCATCACCGCCTACATGGGCCTGCAGTCGCTGACGTTCTACATCGTGCTCGCCTGGCTGCCGACGATCTTCAAGGAGGCCGGCCTCCCCGCCGACCAGGCCGGGTACCTGCTGAGCCTGACCAACCTGGTCCAGGTGGCGGCCACGCTCACGGTCCCGCTGCACGCCGGGCGGGCGCGCTCGCAGGTGCCGCACGTGACGGTCGCGGCCCTGCTCACCGTCGCCGGGTACGCGGGGGTGCTGCTGGCCCCCACGACCCTCCCGTGGCTGTGGATGATCATCCTGGGCCTCGGCCAGGGCGCCTCGATCGCGCTGGCCCTGCTGATCATCACGCTCCGCGCCCCCGACCCCGTCTCGGTGACCGCGCTGTCGGCCATCGCGCAGTCGGCCGGATACGTGCTGGCGGCGCTCGGCCCGCTGGTGATCGGCGTGCTGCGCGAGGTCTCGGGCGGCTGGACGGTGCCGCTGCTGGCCGGACTCGGCGCGTGCGGGCTCCAGACGGCCGCCGGGTTCCTGGCCGGCCGCCCCGTGCCGGTGCAGGCCTCCGCGCCCGCCGCCCGGGGATGAGACGCCTTCGGTCACCGTTGCGGGGTGAGGCGTCGAGCGGTGCTCCCGGGTGCTCCCGGTGATCCCGATGCTTCCGGCACTTCGGGCGCTCCCGGCGCTTCGGGCACTCCTGGCACTTCCGTGACCGTCCGGTCACCGAGGTGTCCGGAACCGGCCGCGTGAAGGGCACCCGGAGGTTACCGGGAATCTTTACGTTCCAGTCATGTTCCGTAAACTCCTCGCCCTGGCGCTGACCGTCCTCGCGACCGGTACCGTCGCCGTTGTGCTGCACGAACCCGAACCCGCCTCCGCCGACCGCCGCGCCCGCGAGCCCATCGTCATCGGCCACCGCGGCGCCAGCGCCCACCGCCCCGAGCACACGCTGCTGTCCTACGAGACCGCGATCGCCCTGGGCGCCGACTACATCGAGCCCGACCTCGTCTCCACCAAGGACGGGGTGCTCGTGGCCCGGCACGAAAACGAGATCGGCGGCACCACGGATGTGGAGAACCACCCCGAGTTCGAGGCCCGCCGTACCACCAAGACCATCGACGGACGGCCGGTGACCGGCTGGTTCACCGAGGACTTCACCTTTGCCGAACTGAGGACGCTCAAGGCCGAGGAGCGCATCCCCGACCTGCGCCCGAACAACACCGTCTTCAACGGGCTGGCGCAGATCCCGACCTTCGAGGAGGTCGTCCAGCTCGCGCAGAGGCACGGAGTCGGCGTCTACCCCGAGACCAAGCACCCCACCTACTTCGACTCCATCGGGCTGTCGCTGGAGGAGCCGCTGCTGGAGGTCCTGAACCGGTACGGCTGGAGCGGGCGGCGGGACCCGGTCTTCATCCAGTCGTTCGAGACCGCCAACCTGCGCGAGCTGCGCAAGAAGACGCGGCTGCCGCTGATCCAGCTGATCAACGCGACCGGCGCGCCGTACGACTGGGTCGCCGCCGGCGACCCGCGCACCTACGACACCATGGTGGCCCCCGAGGGCCTGCGCGAGGTGGCCCGCTACGCCGACGGCGTCGGCGTGGACACCCGGCGGATCGTCCCGGTCGGCCCCGACGGCCGCCTCCTGGAGCCCACGCCCCTGATCAGGGACGCCCACCGGGCCGGTCTGGCGGTGCACACCTGGACCATCCGCAACGAGAACTCCCAGCTCCCCGCGGACTTCCGGCTCGGCGACCCGGCCAACCCGGTCTTCCCGCGCGCCATGGGCGACGTGGCGGGCTGGCTGGACAAGCTCTACCGGCTCGGCCTGGACGGCGTGTTCGCCGACGACCCGGGTGCCGCCCGGGCCGTCAGGGAGCGCGTCTTCTCCGACCGCTAGGCGACCGAGGCGACTTCCTCCATGGGGCGCAGCTCGTCGGCGTAGCTGACCGAGACGCGGCGCATGAGGCCGGTCTCGCTGATGGAGTACTGGCCCATGCGCCACAGCGGCGGCGAGTAGGCGTGGATGGACACGCTGCCGTGCTCGGCGCCGGTCAGCCGGTGGATGTGGTCGGGACCGAAGGAGAACGACTCCCCGGCGGAGATCACCGTCTCCAGGTGCTCGCCGCCGATGCGCGGGTTGCACTCCAGCAGGGTGCCGGCCACCACCCGGACGGCGCCGGAGGAGATGTCGTGGTCGTGCCAGCCGGTGTCGTCCTCCGGCCGCCAGCACAGCAGCCAGACGTCCACGTAGGCGTCCCGGTAGAGAGAGGCGTAGTGGCGGCCTCCCTCCTCGGGGAACTGGACGTGCTCCTCCCAGCGGGAGGGGTCGGCGGCCAGCTCGTCGACCAGGTCGCGCAGCTCGCGCCGGTCGAGGGTGCGCTCGGGCAGGGAGGCGAAGCTCATCGCGGACCCCCGGAGAGCGTGCCGGCCACCGGAAGCCCGGCGGATCCGGAGGGCGTGAGGAGCGCTCCGGAGGGCGCGGGGAGCATCTCGAAGGACGCAAGGAGCGCACAGCGCTCACGGCCCTGGGACTTGTTCACGTGTGAGACTCCTTCCGGTTCAGCAGGCGGACGGGATTGGTGAGGGTGACGGCGTGCCGGGCGGCGTCGCCGAGGCCGGGGTCGGGGGCGGTGGCGTAGGGCTGGTCGGAGCCGTTGACCACGACGTCGACGCCGAGTTCGCGGACGATCGCGTCGACGGCGCGGGGGCCGTAGGAGGAGGTCTCCACGAAGACGCCGGGGTCCACCCGCCCGCGTCCCGGGCCGCCCCGGTTGATCAGCCGCTCCGAGTGGAGCGGGGCCAGCCCGGCCAGCAGCGCGAAGCAGACCCGCAGCCGCGGGTGGCGGGGGCGGCCGAAGGCGGCGAAGGCGAACCAGGCGGCGTGCATCTGCTGCACGTACGGCACCACCGCGGGCCACCAGCCCGGGGTCTCGGAGCCGCCGGCCGGTCCGGGGTGCACGAAGAGCGGCAGGTCGCGCTCTTCCAGCACCTCCAGCAGCGGTGCCACGGCCCGCAGGCCCTCCTGGGTGCCGACGGCCGTCGCGGGCAGTTGCAGCCCGGCCGCGCCCCGGTCCAGGACGGCGCCGAGCCGTACCGGGTCGGGATCGGCCAGGCAGGTCGCGGCCCAGACGCCGAACGGGGCGGGCAGGGCGAGGGCGTCGTCGTGGTAGGCGTCGATGATCGGCCAGGCGTCCCCGGGCGGCAGGTCCTCGACGCCGAGCGGGCTCGACAGGGACACCAGGGCCAGATCGAGACCGCTGTTGCGGGCCAGGCGGGCGTCGAGGTCGTGGTCGCGGGGATCGACCTCGTAGGGGGGCTCGCCGTCGAGGTGGAGGGTCCAGCCGTCGAGGCGGGGCGAGGCCGTACGGCGCCGGAGCGCGTCCAGGAACCCCGGGGTCCACAGGTGCTGGTGCACGTCGACGGTCACTTCCACCTCCTTTGCTTGTATTCCCTACCTAGAATACAGGCAATCTTGCTGACCTTGCTACATCAAGAGGTGATGCGGTTCAGTGAACCGTTTCAGTGAAACGCTTCAGATGTCGCTCTGTCAATCGGCGCAAGCCCGGCGCACAAGTGGAGGACACCTCCTTGTCGGTCCGGAGGCATAGGCTTGGCTGGTGCCGCAGCCACGCAAACGCGCGACGATACGCGAGGTCGCCAAGGCCACCGGACTGTCCCCCGCCGCCGTCTCCTACGCCCTGCGCGGCATGCAGGTCTCCGAGGAGACCATGGAGCGGGTCCGCAAGGCGGCCGACGAACTCGGCTACGAGGCCGACCCGATCGCCCGCGCGCTGGCCAGCGGCCGGACCGGGATGATCGGCCTGCTGTGCGGCTCCCTGGAGGACCTCTGGCAGCAGGCCCTGGCCGTCGGCATCGGCCGCGCTCTGAAGGACAACGGCCGCTACGCCCTCATCCTCGACGCGGCGGGCGATCCGGCGCGGGAGCGCAGTCTGGCCGGGCAGCTGCGCGACCAGCGGGTGGACGCGCTGATCGTGCAGCCGGTGGATCCGGCCGGCGAGTTCTGGGCGCCGATGTGCGACGGTCTGCCGGTGGTGGCCGTCGGCGACGCGCTGGCCGGGGCCCGCACGGCGGCAGAGGTCGTCTTCGACAACCGGGCGGGCGTGACGATGGCGCTGGAGCACCTGCGCAAGCGCGGGCATCGGCGGGTCGCGGTGCTGACCCCGACCCGGGCGAGCACCCCCGACCGCCCCGCCGACGTGCACGTCATGGCGGAGGCCGGACGCCTGGGGATGGACATCGAGGTCGTCACCGCCTCCCAGGCGCTGGCGGACGCCACGCGGGCGGCCGACCGGGCGCTGACCGCCGGGCACCGGGCGTTCTTCTGCTTCGCCGACTCGATCGCCTACGGGGTCTACGCCGCGGCGGCCGAGCGGGGATTGGCGATCCCGGGTGAGGTGACCGTGATGGGCTATGACGACCACCCGATGTCCGGGCTGCTCACCCCGGGGCTGACCACGGTCGACTGGGACATCGACGGCATCGTCCGCGCCGCCGTGCGGATGGTCGTCGGCGCCGTCGACGGCACGCCCCACCGCCGCCGCATCGTCCAGGCGCCCCAGCTCCGCGAGCGCGGCTCGGTCGGCTGAGGCGCCTGTCAGCCGGGCACCCTCTGCCGGGGCACCTCCGGCTGGGGCGCCTTGTCGGCTGAGCGTCCCCGGCCGAGACACCGTTCGGCCGGGGTGCCGTCCGGCCGGCGCGGCTCAGCCGGTGGACGTGCCGCCCGGCGGGTGCTGGCCGGGCAGCGGGGTGCGGGCGAGGCCGAGGCCGGGCAGCAGCGAGCGGGCGAGGCCGAGGTCGGCGTCGAGGGGACGGTCGGCCATCGCGGGGTCCAGGGGGCTGTCCCAGGGCAGTCCGCGCTGGCGCAGCGCCCTGACGGCGGCCACCAGCTCGCAGGCCAGGACGGCCTCCAGCGGTCCGGCGGCGCGCAGGGCGGCCCGCGCGGCCTGGGGCGTGAAGCTCGCGTGGTCCTCGGTGCCCAGGGAGAGTACGGCGGTGCCGAGGGTCACCGGCGCGGCGAGGTGCCGCAGGTCGGCCAGGGCCGAGTGGGCGACGTACTCCAGGATCATCACCCCGGACAGGCCGGGACGCTCGGCGAGGAAGGGCAGCAGACCGGTGTGGGCCGGGTCGGTCAGGGTGGCGAGCCGGGCGGCGCTCAGGGACGCGGTCTGGACGATCCCGGCCCGCAGGGCGTCGAGCGCCAGGGCGACCCCGGCGGAGTGGAAGGCCCCGTTGTGCCAGGCCCGGCCCCCGGCGATCAGCGGGTTCTCGGGGGAGGAGTTGAGCTCTACGGTGACGGCCTCCTGCGCCCGGTCGAGGGCGTCGAGCACGGCGGCGTGGACCTGGGGCAGGGTGCGATAGCCGTACGGGTCCTGGACCCGTGCGGGCGCGGTGGGGCCGACCAGCTCGCGGAGCCGGGCCGCGACCGCGCGCTGGTTGCCCGGACGCTGTACGGCCTCGGCCAGCGGTTCGGGGGAGGCCTCGATCGCGCGGAAGGAGTGGGCCGCGACGGCGACGGCGGCGTCGAGCAGGACGCGCAGCCGGTGCACGGCCAGGGCGGCGTCGGCGAGGGTGGCCGCGCCGGAGCTGATGAAAGGGAGCGCGTCCTCGGAGGCCAGCGCGAACCGGGGCGCGTCCCGCCCGGCGGCGGGCCGGGCGGTCTCCCGCCGAGGGTTCTCCCGGCGGGCTCCGCGGGAGAACCGCCGGCCGGGGGCGACCCAGGCGATCTCGCCCAGGAGGCACAGGGCGGTGGTGGCGAGAGCGGTCAGGTCGCCGGTGCCCAGGGCGCCGTAGGCGCGGATCGGCGGGGTGAGGCCCCGGTTGATCACCTCGGCGAGGACGGGCAGGAGGGCGGGGTCGAGACCGGAACCGCCGGCCAGGAGCTGGTTGAGGCGCACCACGAGGGCGGCGCGGGCCCGGGGGCGGCCGACCCTCGGGCCCGCGCCCCCGGCGTGGCTGCGCAGCAGGTCGAGGCCGGCGGACTCGACCGCGATGCCCTTGTTGGCGCCCACCCCGGTGGTGCGGCCGTACAGCGGCCCGTGGAGCGAGCGGGCGGTCCGCCAGGCGGCCTCGGCGCGCTCCAGGGAGCCCAGCACGACCCCTGCCCCGTGGGCCGCCCGGTGGACGTCCTGGCAGGTCAGGCCGGTGCCGTCGAGGACGATGGTCATCGTCTCGGCCGTCCTGACCGCCTGGGGCCCTTCACCTGTGCCGGCCGTTCTCGATGCCCGGGCCGTCCGTACCGGCTCAGTCGCCGAGGACCAGGTCGAGCAGCCAGCTGACCACGCCGACGATGAGCGCGCCCCAGAAGGCGGCCCAGAAGCCGTCGACGTGGAAGGGCAGGTCGAGCTGCTCGGCGATCCAGCTCGTGAGCAGGAGCAGGCCGGCGTTCACGATCAGGGCGAACAGGCCGAGGGTCAGGATGTAGAACGCGCATCCCACGGTCTTGATGATCGGCTTGAGGACCGCGTTGACGAGGCCGAAGATCAGGGCGGCCGCGAGCAGCGTCAGGATGTTCTGGGTGGTGGTGCCTCCCGTGACGGTGATGCCGTCCACGAGTCGGGTGGCCGCCCACAGGGCGGCCGCCACGATGAGGATTTTTACGATGATCTTCACGTTGCGGCGTCCTCGCACGGTTCGTCGGATGGGCGGTTGGTCTTCCTGGTCGTGACGGGTATGTCGCCGTCGCCGATATACCAAGACACTAGACAGTCTGGAGGTCATCGTGGCGGTCGGCGTACCGTGACGGCGGTGCGCCGGGTGTGACGGCGGAGAGATATCCGCTCGGCCTCCACGATCGTGCATGATCGCTCACATCTGTGGGCAGGGTGGCGATGGAGGGGGTGGGTTTGGTGGAAACGGACCAGCTGCAGGAGATGTCGGCCCAGGAGTTGCACGACCGGTCGGTGCGTTACGCGGTGCGCCACGGGGATTTCGGTTTCCTGTGGGAGCTGCTGAAGGTCATTCCGGCGGCCGAGGCGGCCAGCGGCCACGACGGTGAGACGGCCAACGATCTCACCAGGGTCTCCGCCCTCCTCAGCGATGCCATGGCCTCGGGAGAGGGCGAACTCGGCGAGGCGCTGCGTCCGTTCTACATCGACTACCTGTCCAAGCACCCCGACGCCTGATCTCAGGCCGTACGGCCCCCGCCGCCCGATCTGCCGGTTTCGATAGGGTGATCGGCAGTCGGCAGAGGGGAGTGCACCGTGGCGTCGGTGAAGGTGGAGCGGACCGAGGACGGATTCGTCGCGCGCAACGACCGCGGCGCCGAGGTCGTCATGGGCAGCGGTGACGAGCAGGGCGCGTTCACCCCGGTCGAGTTGCTGCTCGCCGCGCTCGGCGGTTGCAACATCGTCACGGTCGAACCCCTCACCGCCCAGCGCGGTCACCGCCTGGTCCGCCTGGAGATGACCGTTCACGCCGAGAAGGTGGAGACCTCGAAGCTGGGGCCGATCACGATCACCTACGACGTCGAGCTGCCCGAGGGCGACGAGAAGGCGGACGAGGTGTTCCGGGCGGTCGCCCACCGGGTCGAGGAGCGATACTGCACGGTGAGCCGCGCCCTGCGGGACGAGACCCAGGTGATCCTGGACCTGCCCGGGTGATGACGCGGACCGGTCCGGCTATACCGGGTCAACTCTGGGTGTAGGCCCAGAATCAACCTGTGTATGACGTGCTCGTTGCAATCGGCTCGGTAGTGTTGAAGCAGGTCAAGGAGGCCTGCGAGCCCCAGAGGGGCAGCACGAGGACTTTTACCGGAAAGGACGCGGGGGTTCGCGTCCCTACGCGGAGCCGCCGGAGTCTTGGGGGAGACGAAGGCAGAGCCCGCGAGGTAGAGGCGGGGCCGGACGGTTGGGGGAACCGTCCGGCCCCGTACCTTTCCCGGCCCCGGACCCCTCCGGCCTCCGGTTTCCTCCCTTGCGTCCCCGTAACGCCACGATGTGCTTTCCACCTGGTGGGGCTGCTAGAGTTGACCCGTCGCAAGCGCCGCTAGCTCAGTTGGTTAGAGCAGCTGACTCTTAATCAGCGGGTCCGGGGTTCGAGTCCCTGGCGGCGCACAGACGAGAGATCCCAGCCCACCCTCGTGGGCTGGGATTCTTTTCATGTCCCGGAGCCCGGGGGCACGTCCGGGATGTGGCGGTGGGGGCGTTCGGGGTCGACGCGGGCCTGCTCCAGCGCCTCGTAGACAAGCTTCTCGAACGCGGCCTTACCGGGGATGACGGGATTGCTCTGGACCACGCCGGAGATGATCCGGGCGCGGGTCTTCGTGAAGCTGCGCGTGAGCGCCGAGACGAACGCCTGCGGCTCCTCGGCCCAGGCGATGCCGGGGCTGACGACGGAGTAGAACGGGGCGAATCCCTCGCCGACATCCTCCGCCCTGATCGAGCGGTTGATCGCCGCCACGATCTTGTCGCCGACCGGATCGCTGCTCATGTCCTTCGGGTCCGCGAGACCGTAGTAGATGACGAGCTTGTCGTGCTTCAGTCTTTTACCCGGCTGGGAGAGCCTGGACAGATAGATCTTGTACTGCCAGAGATGCCTGCCCATCTCCTTGTCGGTGAACAGCTCGTTCAGCGACCTGGCGACCTCCAGCCCCGCCGCCTGCGAATTGACGTTGACGATGATGCGCCGCATCCGTCTCGCCCGCTGCGAGGAGTCGGCGTTCGCGTTGTGCACCCGGAAGTAGTCGCCGCGGACAAGCGCCTCCTCGTTGCTCCCGGCCCCCACCGGAGGCTTGGGCGGGCGGGCCGAGGGATCGGGCTTGTGCCTCTGCCCCTCCTCGTAGGCGGCGAGTTCACCCTGATATTCCTGCACCCGCTGGCTGATGACCGTGGCGTTCGGCTGGCGCTTGAACTCCTTCCACTGCGCTCTTGTTATCGGGGTCTTCGCGTAGTCGGATCCGGCCTTGCCCATCAGGTTGTAGATGTTCTTCTGAAGGGTGTTCGGGGGCCATTTCCTGCCTGTGCGCTCGTCGTAGTAGCTGTCGTAGATCTCGTCGAGAGTCTCCCTGGCCGCCTGCCGGTTCAGCGCGTAGCGTTCCTGGTCCGACAGAGCGACCCCGAACTCCAGCCGCCGCCTGGGCCTGGGCCGTACGGCCGGCCTGCTCGGCCCGAGCGGTTCGGGCGGCCCGGACGGGCCCTCCAGCCTCAGGGGTCCGGACTTCGCCGTCCACGGGGGAAGACCCGGCGGACGCGTGGACAACCCGGGCATGGCACGTGGAACGAGAAGGGGAGGATCGGTCACGGGCTTCGGGATTTTCCGCCCGCCGTCCTTCTTCCTGCTCTCCTTCCTCGACGGATCCTTCTCCGATGAGGACCTCCTGCGCGCGGAGGTGGCAGAGGACGCGGCCATGTGGGACAGATGGGGCGTGGAGTGCGTCATGCGATCGCCCCCGTGAGGTGCCGGTGCGGCCGCTCCGGGTCCACCCCGGCGGCCTTGAGGGCGTCGTCGACCCGTTTGACGAAGTCGGCCTTGTCGAGCACCTTGTCGTTCTTCTGGATCACATCGGTGATGATGTCGCTCCGGGTCCGGGTGAAGCTGTTCTTCAGGGACTCGACGAAGTGCTTGGGCTCCTCGGCCCAGGCGATGCCGGGACCGATGATCGAGTAGAAGGGCGCGAACCCCTCGCCGACGTCCGTGTCCGGGATCGCCTTCGAGATCGCACTGACGATCTTGTCGCCCCGGGTGTCCTCGCCGCCCGGCTCGTCCTTCATCGCGTAGTAGATGACCAGCTTGTCGTGCTTGGCCTGGGCGACGTCCTGCGCCTTCTCCGAGAGATAGATCTTGTACTCCCGGATGCCGGGCCCGACGTCCGGGTCGGTGAAGAGGTTCTGTACGGCCTCGGCCACCTTGAGCCCGGTCTGCTGCGTCTTCACGTTGACGATGATGCGGCGCGACTTGCCCTTGAGGTCCCTGGTCAGGTCGGGCCGCAGGTTGTGGACGTGGAAGTAGTCGCCGTCCCGGACGGACTCGTCGTTGCTCGCGGGCCCGACCGGCTTCTCCGGCCGGATCGGCGGCCTCTTGGCGGGGTCCGTCCCGGGCCAGTCGTCGTAGGCCTTCAGCGCCTTCTGGTAGGCGCTGACCTTCTGGCCCTTCGTGCGCACCGCCTTGTCCGTGACGTTGAAGGCCCTGAACTGGTCATGGGTGACGGGATGCTTCATGTACTCCGAGGCGCCCTTGCCCATCATGCCGTAGATCTTGCCGATCCGGCCGTCCAGATCGAGGCGGTCGCCCGTCCTGCTGTTGTAGAACGCCTCGTAGATGGTCCCCAGCACGGCCTCGGTGGCCTCCTTGTTGTAGTCGTAGCGCTGGTCGTCGGTCATCTCGGCGGTCACGATCGGCCGCTTGGTCTTGACCACGCCGACCGGCCCGGCCGGCTCCCCGGACGTGGCGGGGGCGGTCGGCCGGGTCTTCGGCCGGAGCGGCGCGTCCTTGGGCAGCGCCCGCGCCGGAGCCGTCGTCGCGGTCCCCTCGGCGAAGGCGACCTTCGCCTTGATCGGCGTCAGTTCGACCCCGGTGCCGGTCTTCCGCGCGGCCTTGCGCATGGGAGGCTTCTTGGACTTCTTCTTCGAGAAGAACGACGAGAACATGCGGGCACCTCGCTCACTTCACGCCGGCGCGGTAGGCCAGCACGAGACCGATGGTGGTGAGCGCCGACCGGTCGCCCTCCAGGACGAGCCTCCACGGAGTCCCGCCGACGTTCAGGCCGGGCGTCCTGAGCAGCCTGCCCTCCTCGAGCGCGAGCCGCCGGTCCCCGTCGAGCAGGAAGCGCACCCCCGCTCCGCCGTACGAGGCGTGGACGCCGGTGATCTGGCGCCCGCTCATGCCGGGGAACAGCTCGGGTGTGAGCGGCAGGAGCAGCTCGGGCTCCCCGCTCTCCTGGAAGTCCGCCCAGGCCTGCGGGAACTCGGCCGCCACGTCGACGAACCGGGCGGCGGGGTACGGCTTGAGCATGCCCCCGACCGCGGTGGCGAACGGCTCTCCGCCCTGCTGGGCCGCGTACTTCACCGTGATCGTCACATCGGTCAGATCCGCGCGCGGCCTGCCGGACAGCCGCCACCGGGAGATCGCCCCGGTGCCCTCGAAGGGCAGGTAGCGGTCGTCGTCGAAGCGGAGCTCGAACATCCCGTTGTTGTCCTTGTACTCCTCCAGGTCGGACAGCGCGATCTGCTGGCTCGGCCGCCAGTCGGCGCGCAGCGACGCGGGCGGTGAGCCCTTCGGGTCGAGCAGGAACTTGACCGCCTTGGGGTCGGGTGACAGCACGACCCTGTTGTCGAGCTGGGTGAGCGTGGCCGGCACGCCCACCGGGCCGCCGGCGGTCTCGAAGGTCACCGACACGGTACGGATCTGACGCCGGTAGTGGCCGGGGAAGTCCCGGTCGAACAGCGCCTCGGTCAGCGCGAACTCGCACGTGCCGCCGTCCCGGAGGGCCAGCAGCGCGAGCGGGTCGAGGGCGAGCAGCGAGACCTTCTTGACGATCTCCAGCCCGCGCCGGTCCGCCTCGACGTACGCCTTGCCCAGCCGCTCCAGGTCCAGCGCCAGGCTCTCCCCGGCCTGCAGGCCGCTGCGCCTGCTGTCCCAGTACGTCGGCTGGATGAACGTCTCGGACATGCCCCGCTCGAACTGGTAGGCGCGTTCGGCCGAGCGCGCCAGATCGTAGGCGAGGTTGTAGGCCTGGAAGTACGTCCCCGACAGCCGGCCGGCCATCCAGCCGTACAGCTGCGCGCCGGTGAACTTGCCGGTGAGGAACGCGTTGACGGCGTCGAGGTCGGCCGCCTCCCGATTGAGGATATCCAGCTCGCGCTGCGCGATCGCCGCCTGCAGCTCGGCCGCCGCGATCTGGTGGCCCATCTGGGCCGCGTCGGTCCTGGCCGTGCCCAGTTGCAGGCGCCAGTCCTGTTCCTGGCGGTCCTGGTCGGCGCGTACGGCGAGGACCTCGCCGATGGAGCTGAAGCCCTGGCCCAGCGTGGAGGAGACGTCCGAGATCGTGTTGAGGGCGTTGCCGACCTCCTGGCTGCCTTCCCTGATGCCCACGATGAACGGGCCGGCGTAGACCTCCGGGCCGGAGAGCGCGAAGGCCGCGGCGATCTTGATTCCGCTCGCCGCGAAGTTCGACACCGTGGCCAGGGACAGCATCGAGATCTGCGCCTGCTGGACCGGGGTCAGGCCCTGGGCGATCAGCTTCTCGTAGTGGCCGACGCGCTCCTCGGCGCCCTTGAGCGCGGCCTGCAGCTCGGCCAGCGTCTCGTTCGCGACCCTGACCTGGGCCTCCTTGACGGCCCTGGTCATCTCGGCGATTCCCGCCTCCTGCCGGTTGTTCAGCAGCGACAGCTGCTCGATGTCGTGGCGTTCCAGGTGGCCGAGCAGGTCGCCGCCGTACTGCCGCAGCTGGCCGGCCAGGTCCTGCGCCTTGCGGAACAGGAACGCGAAGCGGTGACCGGGGATCGCCGCCGCGGGCCCGGCGGCGAGCCGGTCGAGCGGGGTGCCCGCCGCCCTGCCGCGTACGAGCGCCATGACGTCGGCGGGCGGCTCGAACAGCGGCACCGGCCGGGCGATGCCCATGATGTCCAGCGACTGCCGGATCTTGCGCAGCCGGTCGTCGACCCGCGTCCAGTACTCGTGGAAGGCGGCGTTGTCCGGCACGTAGAAGTACGGCCTGGCGATGCTCCCGTTCACGGCGCCCGCGCCCTGCACCATCGCGCCGCCGGCGGTCAGCGCGGCCACGCCGCCCGAGCCCTCCTCGGCGGTCAGCGCGGCCACGCCGCCGGGGCCGTCGCCGAGCTGCTCGTAGGCGGCGGCCGGGGGCAGCGTCCGCGGTCCCAGGTCGAAGGGGCGCTCGCCCAGCAGGTCGTGGGCGAAGATGTACAGCATCCGCGCCTCGTCGATGCTCTCGCCCGTGTACTGCCGGAAGAGCATGTCGCCCCAGTCGAGGATGTTGTCGATGTAGGCCATGACCACGGCGCGCCGGTAGGCCACGGGCCGCAGGTCCGCGATGGCGTGCGGGTCGAACGGGTCGTCCAGGTAGGCCCGGATCAGGCTGTCCCGATCGCCCAGCAGGTCGTACTGCCGGCGCAGATGACCGAGCATCTCGACCAGCTCGCTGTCCGGGAGCGCGCTCCTGACGGCGTCCAGGCCGGTGCCCGCCAGGTCGTCCAGGAACGCCAGCTCCGCCGACTCCAGCGGCCGGACCTGCTGGAACGCCGGAGCGAGGGCCTCCACCTTCGTCAGGATCCCGTCGTATCCGGTGATCTTCCTGCCGCCGGCCTCCCGGCGGCAGGCCGACACCAGCGCCGGGACGTCGATCGCGAGGAACGGCAGGAAGCGCCAGTAGTCGTTGCGCCTGGTGGGGTCGAAGACGTACTCGTACCACTGCCGGGCGTCCTCGAACCGCTGGGCGCCGTTGAGCGCCTGCGCGATCAGCAGCGGCGCGTGGAAGAAGATCTCCCAGTAGTAGACGCCGTTGGAGCTCTGGAAGTCCAGGTGCGAGCCGGTCGGCACGCCCGCCTTCCAGACCTGGGGCCTGACCTGGACGGTCGTGGCGTCCGAGCGGGTCTGGCTGAACTTGGGCAGCTCGTCGGTCTCCTGGGTGGAGGGCGCAAGGAGCGCGGCGACGCCGCCGGTCAGGAGCTCGCGGTTGAGCCGGTAGGCCGTGCTCGACGTGAGCCGGATGATCTCGTTGGGCAGCGCCGCGATCTCGTACGGCCGCACGACCGTGTCCGTCAGCGGATACCTGGCGTAGGTCGTCCCCTTGAAGAAGCAGAGCGCCTCGCCTTCCAGGACGCTGTCGTAGCCGTCGTCCGGCAGGCCCCGCCAGTTCCCCTGAACCGGGATCCAGGTGAGGGCGGCGTCCGGCTCCCGGTCGTCCATGACCGCGTAGTCGTCCTCGCTGAAGACGTATCCGCGGAAGACGGCCCTGAGCCGGCGGGGCAGCGGCCTGGGATAGCCCTCGTCGACGTACTCCGGGATGGCGCCGCCGCTCAGCGTGTACCGGTGGAACTCCCCACCGGAGGTCAGGAACAGCCGGTCGCCGCGGACGTAGGCCAGGTCGACCGTCCCCGTCCGCGTGATGTTCGTCGGGACCCGCCCGAGCGCCCGGGTCGGGCGCGAGGTCTTGTCGCCGGGGACCGTGTACGTCCCGGCCTTGTTGTCGAAGGTCACGGTGCCGTCGCGGTACGGGAAGGACGGCGCGTCGGCGGAGCGCGCGGGCGCCCTCCCCGGGCTCCGGTCGGGTGTCCCGTCCGGCAGGAACCGGAAGTGCTGGTCGTTCCACCCGAAGTGGATCCTGCCGTCGGACAGCCGGGCCACCCAGTCGACGCGCTGCCATCTGGGCAGGTCCTCGTCGTTGTCCGCGATGAGCTTGGGATAGCCGGGATCCAGGTCGGGGAAGGAGCTGTAGCGGTAGTACTCCCCGCCGGAGAAGAGATAGACGACGCCGCCGCGCACGAGGGCGGCGTCGACCACCCCGGTCCGGTTCAGGTTGGTGCCGACGACGCCCCAGCGCTCGGCGGTGGCCTTCTTGGCCTGCGCCGAGCTCTCCTTGCCCGGGGGCGTGGCGATGTACTTCTGCGCGGCGTTGTCGAAGAAGTACATCGTGCCGTCGCCCGACTGGAACGCCGCGTCGATCTTCGTCCAGTTCTTCGGGAGCCGGTCGGTGTTCCCGGGCAGCGGACCCCACGGATAGGGCGTGTGCGGCGCGCCGACCGGACGGCACAGGAAGCTGCCGCCCTTGTGGTCGACGCTGAACCACGGCCCGTCGGGGGAGTCCGCCGGCATGTTGAAGCGCACGATCGGCGGCACGGGCTCGGCGAACACCTTCGCCGGGTCCGTGGGCCGCGCGGGCGGCACGGTGCCCTCGGCGCGCAGCGCGTACAGCTCGGGGGTGAGCGAGAACGACGACCTGACCGTGAGGGGGCCGGCCGCCCTGGCGACCGTGTAGGTGCACTGGACCACGATCGAGTCGTGGTCGCCCGGCGGGCCGCCGGGCAGGTCCCGCGAGGCCTGGACGTACAGGCCGACGCCGGAGACGGCGCCGTCCTGCCGCGCGTCGGCGGCCAGCAGCTGGGCGGGACTCCACTCGCCGTTGAGGTTGCGGAACGCGTAGAAGATCTTCACCCGCGGCGTCGGGGCCGGGGCGGACACCTTCTGGTTGTCGCCGTCCTTCCTGGCCAGGATCGTGGTGCCCGCCAGGTTGTCGGGCGAGACGTTCTCGACGACCGTCCAGAAGACGAAGATCCGCCCGAACGCGTGCACCGGGTCCACCACGTCGGCGTCGATCTGGACGTCCACCTTCTCCCAGGCGTCCCATCTCGCGCTCAGCTTCTCGCCGTCGTGGAACTCGGCGCTGCGGAAGTAGTACCGCCGCGGCGCGGTCCGGGTCCGGCCGAAGAGCACCAGCCGCCGTTCGCCCGCGGGGGAGTCGTCGGCGGTGTAGACGTACCCTCCGGCGATGGCCAGGCGGGAGACCTCGGTGTACTCGTCGAGGTACTTCTTGTAGGCCTTCTGCACGGCCTGCGGTGTGATCTCCTCCTGGAGCAGGTCGTTCTCCAGCGTCCGGAACGCCGGGGTCTTCGTGGGCCGCAGCTCCGGGCGCAGATAGTTCTCCGGGTACAGGAAGACCTTCCGGTTCGCCTCCCAGATCCGGTAGTTCCGCATCCACGCCCACCACGTCCTGATCCGCTCGCGGACCTCGGCGCTGTCGCCGGGCACCTCCTCCAGGTCGAGCAGGTAGCGGTGGACGAAGAGCTGGGTGGCGGCGATGGCCTCGCGGACCCGGGAGGTCGTGCCGGCACCGCCCATGTCCACGTCGATCAGGAGCCGCCTGAACAGCTCGCGCGAGCCGGCGTGCCCGCGGTCGGCCAGCAGTGACACGAGCGCGTCGCGCTTGAGCACGTTGAGCTCGTCGTGGATCCGCCTGATCACGACGGGGTCCTCGACCAGGGCGGACAGGGCGGTGCCCGCCGCCTCCAGGTCGCCGCTCTCGTGGATCTTCGACCAGACGGTCTCGTAGAGCTCCCTCGGGCCCAGCCCGATCTTCGCGGAGGCGGCGAACAGGCCGGTGAGCCCGAGCAGGAACTCGATCTCGAACCGCGCCTCCTCCTTCGTCCCCTCCGCCCCGGCGGTGAGGAGCTCGCCGTGCCGCCGGGCCCAGCGCAGCTCGTCCATGTCCCAGCCGAACAGCGCCGACAGGTAGTGGTACGGATCCCGGGTCCCGGTCAGCAGGAAGGCGGGCAGCCCGTCCGGGTGTGCGCGCGCCAGCTCGGCGAAGCGGGTGATGACGTTGACGTCGCTCAGCCGGTAGTCGGCGGCGCCGGACCACCGGTGCCGGAACTCCTGCGGGAAGGTGCGGTCCACCCGGTGGTAGTCCGTGCCGGAGTAGCGGACGTACTGCCCGCCCTTGAGCAGGTAGGTGCGCCCCTCGAAGACGAACGCGCCGTCGGGCCCCGCCTCGAAGGCGGCGGGCAGATCGCCCCAGTCGTCGCGCACGGTCCGCGGGAAGCCCTCCTCCACCAGGTCGGGCACGCCCGGCCGGTAGCGGATGTACTGCCCGCCGGCGAAGGCGTACAGCTCGCCGCCGGGCGCGACGAACGCCGCCTCGACGCGCCGGTCGGTGAAGGCGTTGCGGATCCTGCCCCAGCCGGGCTCCTTGCCGAGGAAGTAGCGCATCCGGCCGTCGAGCCCCTTGAAGGCCGCGTCCACCCCGTCCTGGTAGCGCTCGGGCACCGTGAAGTCGGCGTCGTCGCGGAGCGATCTGGGGTAGCCGTCGTCGACGTGGGAGTAGTCCGGGCCCGAGTACCGGACGTACTGGTCACCGGAGAACAGGAACGTCCTGCCGTCGGCCGTGAAGGCCGCGTCGACCCGCTCGGCGACGGTGTTGCGGATCCGCCCGACGACGTCCAGCGGGAAGCTCGCCGTGAGCTCGCGCGAGGCCGCGTGGCAGCCGCCGTCCGCGAACACGTACACGTTCCGGTCGTTGGCGACCACCGCGTCGAGCGGGCGGGTGAGCACGTCCTCGAAGGACTCGGGGAAGCTCCTGAACGCCTCCTCCCCGCGCAGGTTGCCGGCCGTCTTCTTCGGATAGCCCTCGTCGACGTAGCGGTAGTCGGCCGTCGAGTAGCGGACGTAGCGGTCCCCGGAGAACAGGAACGTCGTGCCGCGCCAGGTGAACGCCGCGTCCACGGTCGTGCCGAACGGGTTGGCCGACAGCCCCCACCGGTCGCGGATCGCGGCGGGCGGGCCGAAGGACCCGTCCTTGAAGGCCGCGTACCGCGTGCCGAAGAAGAAGTAGGTCGTCCCGTCCGGGGCGGTGAACGCCGTGCGGAGCGCGTCCTCGGGCTCCAGCCCCTGGCGGTAGCCCGGCCAGATCCGCTCGATCGGCCGCGGGTGGGACCAGGCGCCGGTCTTCTCGTTGTACGGCACGCACCGGTCGCCGCCGAGCAGGATCATCGTCTCGCCCTCGAACAGGACGGCGTCGGGCACGGGGAAGCCGCTCGGGGACTGCCAGAACGTGGCGTCGGCGACGGCCGGGTACCCCTCGTCCGGGACGGCGTAGTCCGTGCCGGAGTAGCGCAGGTGGCGCCGCGTGCCGTCGGGGCCGGGCTTCTCGAACAGATACGTCGTCGTCCCCCGCACATAGGCCAGGTCGACGCTGGTGAGCCCGGCCCAGCGGTCGCCGATGAGCTGCGGTTCCCCGCCCGGCTCGATCACGAACTGGTCCCCGCTGAACAGGTAGGTCCGGCCGTCCCGTCCGACGAAGGCGGCGTCGACCGCGCTGTCCAGATAGACGGTGTTGCGCGGCCGGCCCCACTCCTCGGCCAGCGGGTAGGGGCGGCCGAGCTGCGTGTTGAAGCACAGCGGGCCCTTGAACAGGTAGGTGGTGCCGTCCGCGCCGCTCAGGACCGCGTCCAGCCCGGTCCGGAACTCCTGCGGCACGGTGCGCAGGGTCCTGGGCCGGTACGGCGAGGCCGACGGCTGCCGTTCCTCGATCGAGGTGCGCCTGAGCCAGCCGTCGGGCCCCTCCGTCATCACCGAGCCGTTCTCCAGGAAGGCGCAGGTCAGGCCCGGGTGATCGGGGTAGGCGCGGTACGGGGAACGGGACACGGCGTGTCCCCGGTCGCCGCGGAAGAGGTAGGCGGTGCGCCGGTCGGAGAAGGCCGCGTCGACCCCGTCGAGCGTCACGCCCAGTGCGGCCAGCCCGGGTTCGGTGCCCAGCGAGGCGACGTCGCGCGGGTAGCCGTACTGCACGACCGCGTAGTCCCCGCCCTCGTAGCGGACGTACTGGTCCCCGGAGAACAGGTAGGTGTAGGTCCGGGCCGTGTCGACGCCGTCGACCTGCTCGGTCACGTCCATGACCAGCGCCGCGTCCACCTGTCCCGTCCGGGCCAGGTTGTTGGTCACGTTCCCCCAGAACGCGCCCACCCGGGCGGGATAGCGGTCGTCGACCCTCGTGTAGTCGCCGGTCGAGTAGCGCACGTACCGGTCGCCGGAGAACAGGTAGGTCCGGCCGTCCCGGCCGACGAAGGCGGCGTCGATCCGGTCGAACGGGATGCTGTCCCAGTGCTCGCGGATGCTCAGCGGCTCCGACCACCAGCGGTGGACCGCGTCGAACCGGACGTACCGATCGCCCGAGAACAGGTACGTCCGGTCGTCGGCGCCGGTGAACACGGCGTCCACCGGGCCGAGATCGAGGTTCCACCAGTCGTCGGAGAGCGGCTTGGGGAACCCGGCGTCCGGCGTCCGGTAGTCCCTGGTCGAGTAGCGCACGTAGAACCGGGCGCCCTCGCCGTACACCTTGACCCGCAGGCCCTCGCGCCTGACCGTGAGCGGGACGCCCTCGTCGGTCTCCAGCCGCCACTCCGGCGCCTTGCCGGTGATCCGCACCGGCGACAGGCCGTGCTCCTGGAAGCGGTTGCGCAGCCGCGGGGAGACCCGGTCGGCGTCGAGCTCGCTCTCCCACTCGACCGGCAGCTCGAACAGCTTCCCGCCGGCGCCGAACAGGTAGGCGGTGCCGTCCATGACGAACGACGCGTCCACGCGGGTCAGCCCGCCCCAGTCGGCCGCGATCGAGCGCGGGTAGCCGCTGTCGACGACCGTGTAGTCGTCCCCGGAGTAACGCAGGTAGGTCTCGCCGCCGAACAGGTACGTCCTGCCGTCGAGCCCGACGAACGCGGCGTCGACCGTGCCGCCGGGCAGGGCGGGCGGCAGCACGCCCCAGCGGTCGGCGGTCCTGACGACCTTGGCGCGGGCCCCCGTCACCGCGACGGTCCGGCCGTTGCGGAACAGGTTCAGCACGCCCGCCGTGTCGACGAAGGCCGCGTCGATCGCCCCCTCGAACTCGGCGGGCACGTCGTGGATCAGCCGGGGGTGCCCCTCGTCCGCCAGGACGCCGGGGTTCTCGAGGTTGTCGGAGTAGCGGATCACCTGGTTGCCGGCGAACAGATGGGCGGCGGTCCCGTCGGAGTACGCCGCGTCGATCCGCTCCGCCCCGGTGAAGGCGTTGCGGACCCTGCCCCACTTCTCGGAGATCGGCGCGCGCGTGTCCCCGCACCGCCAGGTCGTCCCGGTGAAGAGATGGATCCGGCCGTCGGGCGACTGGAAGGAGGCGTCCACCGGGTCCCCGACCGCCGAGCCCCACCACTCCGACGCGCTGCGGGGGAAGCCCTCATCGGCCACGGAGTAGTCGTCGGTGGAGTAGCGGACGTACTGGTCGCCGCTGAACAGGTAGGTCCTGCCGTCCTTGTCGACGTAGGCGCTGTCGATGCGCGCCGGGTCGTCGAAGGTGTTGCGCACCTTGCCCCAGACCTGCTCCCTGGGCGCCCAGCGGGTGCCGCCGGGCTCGCGCGTGAAGACGCGGGAGACGCCGTCGGTCCCGTGCCCGACGAGCCACTCGGACGCGTCGGCGCAGGTGAAGGCGGCGTCGACCGCGACCAGGTCCGCGAGCGCCGGGGACAGCTCGGTGAGCGGCTCGGGCAGGGGAGCGAGCAGGGTGTAGGTGGCCCGCGGGTAGGTCCAGTACCCGCCCTCGCCGAACGCGTAGACGTTGCCGTCGAAGCTCTCCAGCACCGCGTCGAAGCGCTCGACCCCGGCGGGGAGCGCGAGGTGCTCGGGGAACTTGCCGGCCAGGTCCTGGTCCCGGAAGACCACGGCGATCTCGGTGGGGTCCAGGCCGAGCTTGCCCGCCAGGAGGGCGAAGCGCCGCACCCTGCGGTAGGTGAGGCGGAAGTGCGGGTCGGCGGGCACCGCGAGGAGGTCCTCGCCGTCCGTCAGGACCGGCGCGGCCAGCACGTCCATCGGGCGGTCGGTGATCGCCTCGCAGATGGCGGCGACGGTGGCCGGGGGCACGCCGAAGGCGTCGGCGAGCGTGCCGTACAGCGCCTGCCGCTGCTCGTCGGCGCGGCCGGTCAGCAGGCCGAGCACCTCGTCCATGGCGGCCGACAGCTCCCGCGCCACGGAGTGGATCAGGAAGAAGATGTCGGCGCTGAAGTCCTGCAGGCCCTCCAGGGTGAAGCCGAGGACGTTGCCGACGTTGCCGAAGTAGTCGATGCGGTCCCAGGCCACGGTGAGGCCCTCGGTGAGATGGCCCCGGTCCACCAGCAGCGCGAGGAGCCGGTCGGTCTCCTCCTCGTCGAAGCCGAGGTCGAGCAGGGCCTCGCGGGACAGCCGGTACGGCGCCTCGTCCGCCTTGATCACGGCGATCTGGTCCTCGACGACGGCCCGCTCGGTCTCGGTGAGGTCGCCGTCCCCGCCCCCGGCCACGCGGTGGCCCATCGCGTGGTCGGCTGTCTCGGAGAAATCATCCGGCGTGAACGTGTAAAGGGCGCGCCGATATTCGGCTATCTGAGCCTGGATCGCGTCCAGAATGGATTTCCGGCGGGGATGGAACTCCAGTGCCAGCCCGAAATCATCCAGCCTCAGTGAAATCAGGGCTGATTTGTCGACATAATTATTGTTCTGGTCGATGTAGCCGTTGAATCGCAGGCTTTCGAGCAGCTTCTCGTCGTCGGTCTCGGGCGCGAGCGGGCCTTCGCGGAACGCCGCGATCCGGTCGTTCAGCATCTCGAAGACGTCGTCCTGGACATCGGACAGGTCGACGTTGACGGTGAACCGGCCCAGGTTGGCGGCGTCCAGGAAGAAGTCCGGATCCGTCAGGTCGCCGTCCTCGGTCAGATAGCCGTTGTGGACGAGGTTGTCGTACAGCTCGGCCTGCTGCGCGCCGGTCATGGTGTTGACCGCGGCCAGGTCGGAGGGGAAGAACGACGCGGAGCCGTTGACGACGGCGCCGATCGACTTGAAGAGCAGCTCGGCGTACGGGCCGAAGTCCCCGGCCAGCCGCGGTCCCACCGCGATCAGGGTCCCGTCCGGGCGGAGGTGGCCCTGGTGGACCAGGTTCGAGAAGATCTTGGCGGCCAGCCGCTCGCCCAGGCCGAGCCCCAGGAAGTCCTCGGCCGCGACGACGCCGAAGTCGGTGACCGCGTCGTAGGCCGCCACGCGGGCCCCGGCGACGTCCAGGCGGAGCAGCCGGTCGTCGCGGGGGCTGACGACGGTGTCGTCGTAGGCGGTCAGGACGTCGTGGACGACCTTCGCCGCGCGCGGGCCGAACCGGTCGGAGACGAACAGCCCGGGGGAGAACGCGACCTGCCGGAGGGCCTGGTTGAGCGCGTCGACCTCCTCCAGGTTCTCCGGGGAGGGCCGCCCGCCGAGGATGTCGACGAGCTCCGCGCCGCCGAAACCGCCGGACTGCATCCACGCCACGACGGCGAACAGCGTCTGCACCAGCCACAGGCTGCCCCCGTCGAGCAGTGCGAAGCAGTCCCGGGTGCCGGGAGGCGTGTCGTCGAGCACCGCGAACGTCGTGTACCTGTGCAGCGAGGGGTCGCTCTCCAGCGCGACGAGCACGTCGAAGAACTCGCCGGTGGAGACGCCGAGCGCCCTGGTGAGGCGGCCGACGCGGCGCAGCAGGCCGATCTGGGACGGCCCGACGACCCCGCGGTCGAAGGGGCCCGGCTCCGACTCGGCGTAGCGCGCGCGGTAGCGCGTCACGGTCTCGACGATGTCCGCCTCCGACACGTCGATCGCGGCCGCCAGGCGGAAGCGGTAGTCCCGGTTGCGCGCGGCGAGGATGTCGCCGGAGCCGGTCTCGACGTCGGCCGGTCCGGTCTGCGTGACCAGGTCGCACACCTCGGGGACGGACAGGCCGTGGACGCGCCCGAGGCGGATCACCACGGCGACGGCCCGCAGCGCGGCCGGGTCCAGGCGGTCGGCGCAGCACGTCGTCAGCACCTGGTTCAGCTCGGTGATGGTCAGGCCGGTCAGGCGGGCGAGGTGGACGACCCGGTTGGCACGCTCCAACCACGGCAGGCTCATACCCTGGAGCGTGCGGCCGTCCTCGCCGAGGGTGACGCCGGTGAGTTCGCGCACCCGGTCGCCGGACAGCCCGGTCGCGCGGGCGAAGGCCTCCACGTCCGCGAGCCCGGCGGTCGCGGGGACCCCGTACGCCGCGGCGACGGCGGTCTCGCCGGACAGCACGGTCGTCACCAGCGCGACGTCCTCCCGGGAGAGCCCGAGGTACTCGCGCGCCACGGTGTCGCGGTCCACGTGCGAGGCGAACAGGCGGTACAGCTCCTCCGGCGTGACCCGGAGGTGGTCGAGGTACTTCTTCAGCCGCTCGTTCTTGAGGGAGAACGGCTTGCGCCCGTCGCGCAGGGCCTCGTAGGGGTCGGTCCCGGCGAGCTGCTCCAGCACCTCGTTGACGATGTCGAGGTACGGCGTCTCGGTGAACGTGTTCTGCGCGTCGAGGACGATCTTCTTCAGGTCGGGCCGCCGTTCGAGGAGCGACGGCCGGCCCAGGGCGCCTTCCAGGAGCTCCAGGAGATCGACGAAGTAGGCGGCGGGCGAGTAGACGGACCGGGCGTCGTCCTCGTCCCGGAAGTCCAGATCCCCGAAGAGCTGCTCGTAGCTGGGTGAAGAGTCGTCCCTGAACACGTCATCCCCCTCAGGAACCCCGAAACAAGACGCCTCATGTTTGGTTAAACCTGAGTCCCCGAATACTCGCTAAAAGGTGACAATCCTAGTTTTCAGAGATTCGGCACGGGCGATGAAAGATCTCCCTTCGGCTCCCGTCCGCAGATCGCCGGGGCGGCGGGGGCGGCAGGGCGGCGCCGGGATTAAATCGCTGGTGTTCTCCGGTGTGGAACCCCGAAAATGTCAGTGCCGTTCGAGATGATGAAGGCGTGAAGGAGACTTAAACGATCACGGGGACCTCGGGTCCTGCGGGACCCCGATCCCCGGGGAGAGAGGCATGCGATGCCTACGATGATGAGCGTGTCCGAGTTGGCACAGGTTCTCTTCACTTCCGCGTTGCAGGCGTCCGACGACCCCACGCCGGAGCAGGTGCGCGTCGCCATCGAGGGCAGGCTGCGCTCCTGCCACGCGGATCTCGCCGACTGCGCCGCGTGCGTCGCGCAGGAGGCCGGTGACCACCCCGAGACGTACGCCACCCGGATGCGCTGGGCCCTGAGCATGGCCGGCCGGGTCGACCCGGCCGTCTTCGCCCTCGCCGCCGCCTGACCGACCACCGGATCCACCGGATCCACCGGATCCACCCGACCCCGGCGCCGGGCCCGCGCTCCCGTACGGCGCCGCCGGATCCCCGCGACGCGGCCGATTCCCGTAGCCCGGCCGCGGCGGAGATCAGCGGGGCGGATCCTGCTCGAAAGCCTGGATGACCGCCTCCGTGAGCTCGGGAAGCCCGGCCAGAGCCTGCTTCTCCGGCATGAGCACGGACGCGCGGGAGGCGACCGAGGTGTCGCGCGGCCGGTCCGCACCTCCGTAGCCGACCTCGATCACGGTGGCGCCGGAGAGGACGAGGGCCCCGCCCACCCCCGCGTGCACGATCTTGTTCCTGCTCTGCCTGTACTGGTAGTACGCCCGTTCGCCCAGCCCCTCGACCTCGGTGAGCCCGCCGAAGGACCGCTCCGCGGACTCGCGGCCCGCCTTCGCGCGCTTGCGCCCCTTGGCGAGCTGCTCGTCGTAGTACCGCCTGGCCCCCTCGGGATCGGGACCTCCGGCCCGGTCGGCGAAGGAGGTGAACTCGGCGTAGACGGTGCGCAGGCGCAGACCCTCGGCGGTGCGGATGTTCAGGCTCTCCCACCAGCAGACGATGGTCGTGCGGTCGGGCTGCCGCGCGCGGGTGGCGCCGCTCTCCGGGCGGGGGACCAGCCTGCCGACGACCGGGACCACGGCGGTGCAGGCCGCCGGGACGGTGATGCCGACCTGCGTGGGCGAGGGCGTGGCGGAGGGCGAGGGGGTGCCGTCGGACGAGGCGGAGGCCGTCGGGGCGGGGGTGGCCGGATGCGTGTACGGCCGGCCTTCCTGCCAGGCCGTGACGGCCGCCGAGGCCTGCCGGAGCAGGAGCTCGGCCTCCCGCAGCGCCTCCTTCCTGCCGACGGGCCGGTTGGCGTCGGCGAAGCCGCCCTTGGGGTACTGGTCGGCCTTGTACTGCACCTCGATGGTGACCTCCCCGGCCCGGCCGTACCCCTCGCCGACGCCGTAGGTGTTCTTCGCGGACCGGGTGTAGCGGACGTGCGCCTGGTCGCCGGCCCCGGTGAGCGGCACCACGGGGGAGTAGACGAAGCCCTTGACCGGCTGGGACGCCGAGCGCCTGTCCGACTGCAGGCGGAGGTCGTAGCTGCCGGTGGCGGCGTTCCTGGCGCTCCTGCCGTCGGAGCCCTTGTGCCGGATGAGGTTCACCGTGATCGTGGTGGTCCTGCTGAACTCCGTGGAGACGTCGGAGACGCTCTTCCACTCGCACTCCCAGACGCTCTGCTCGGGCGAGTCGCGGTTCTGGCGGTCGATCTCCGCGTGCGGTGCGAGCCGGTCGATCTCGGCCTCGCCGACCATGGAGCAGGCGTCGGGGTCCCCCGTGGGGGAGGCGGCCGCGGGGACGGCCGGGGAGGCGGCCGGGACGGGACCCGCCGCCGGCGGATCGGGCCGGTTCGTCAGATAGAGGGTCACGCCGCCGGTGACGGCCAGGGCGGTCGCGGCGGCCGCCGCCGGCACCGTCCAGCGCCGCCGGGCGGCGGCGGGGGGCTGCGGGGTGGCGGGCCCCCACCGGACCGGTGCGGTGGGGGGCTCGGAGGCGTCGGGGTTCACGGGATCTCCAGGCGGCGGGGATGTGTCTGTCCGGGAAGGGCGTGGTCTCGTCCGGGACGGGGCCGTGGGACCGGGCGGGCTTCCCGCACGGAACGGGGCGGTGCCCGGCCGGGCCGGTCAGCTGACGCCGTTCTCCTTGAAGCCCTTCACTATCGCCTCGGTGACCGGGACGACGCCGGCGATCGCCTGCTTCTGCGGCATGAGGACGGACTTGGCGTAGTTGATCGGAGTGTTCTTGGGGCGCTCGGAGCCGCCGTAGGTGACCTCGATCACCGTCGTGCCGATGCGGACGGCGCTGTCGGCGACCCCGACGTGCGCGCTCGGGGTGCGGTTCTTGCGGTACTGGTAGTGCCCGCCGTCGCCCCAGCCCGCGGGCTCGTTGACCTTGTAGTAGAACAATCCCTGGAACCCGCTGCCCTCCCACTGCTTGGCCTTGGCGCGCAGGTCGATGTAGTACTGCTTGGCCGCCCCGAAGTCCGGGCTCCCGGCGCGGTTGGTGAAGGCGGTGATGCTGACGTAGACCGTGCGCAGGCCGAGCCGCCCCTTCGCGGCGGGGATCTCCCTGTTGTTCCACTTGCAGACGGTGATCGTCTTGTTGCCGTCCTGCGTGCGCTCGAAGGTGGCCTTCGCGCCGGTGACCAGCGGGGTGGCGATCGGCTCCACCGCGGCGCAGGCCTTGGGCATGGCGATCGGGACCGGCGTCGGCGTGACGGTCGGCGTCGGCGTCGGGCTGGGCGGAGGGGTGGCGCGGGCGTACGGCCTGCCCTGCCGCCAGGCCGCGGCCGACTGCGACGCCTGGGTGAGCAGGAGCTTGACCTCGCGCAGCGCGTTCTCCTCGTTGACGGACTTCTTGCCGGTGCTGGTGAACAGCGGCAGGTCCTTGCGCACCTGGCCGGCCTGGTACTTCACCTTGACGGTGAGATCCCCCACCCGGCTGAAGCCCTGGCCGAAGGCGGTCTGGGTCTTGCCCTTGTACCAGGTGTACTGGGAGTGGGCCTCGTCACCGGCCCCGGTCACCGGCACCACGTCGGAGAAGTAGCTGTCCTTGAGGGGATGGGTGGCGGTGTAGCGGCTGCTCTGCAGGTCGATGCCGTACTGCTTGCGGGAGACCGTGTCGGCGGTCTCGCCCTTGTGCCCGAGGTGCTGGGTGATCTCCACGCTGATCTCGCGGGACCGGCTGTACTCCCCGAAGGAGTAGTCGAGGTTCTGCCAGCTGCAGCTCCAGGTGACGGAGGGGAACTCGGAGCTCCGCCTGTCGTTGGTGGCCTCGGTCACCTTCCCCTCCGGGACGAGACGGTCGGTCTCGGCGGAGTCGACGGTGGCGCAGGCGTCGATCGGCCCCGACGGGGAGGCGGCCGCGGGGACCGCCGGGGAGGCGGCGGAGGAGACCGGATCCCGCGTCTCGGCGGGCCGGTTCACCATGTACAGGACGACGCCGCCGGTGGCGGCCAGGGCGGTCACTCCGGCCACGGCGGGCACCAGCCAGCGCCGCCGCGGCGCGGGGGAGGGCGCGGTGGTGTCCCACCTGACCGGGGTGGTGGGCGGTTCTGGATTATGGGGGTTCACGGAATCTCCTGTGCGGGAATGGGGGAGCGGGACCGTGAGGGAGGGGTCTCATCTGTGAGATCTCCCTCACCCCCCGGAAGTTCGGACCGTTTTTCCGGAAGTGCCGAGTCCCGCCGCGACCAGTTCGGCGGCTCGGCGCACGGTCCGCTGGTCACCGGGGGTGACACCGCCGTCCTCGGCGCGGGTCCAGACGACCTCGACGATCAGGTTGTCGACCCGGAGCGTCGTCGAGCAGATGGTCCTGGAGATGCTGCGGCCCACCCTCCAGTAGTCCTGGGTGAAAGCCTCGTCGCCGACCCCGGGGACGTCCCGGACGGGCGACCACGTCTGACGGCCGAACTCGGTGTCGGTCCCGGTGGTCGCGGCGGCCTCCTTCTTCCTGCGCTCGAACAGCATCCGGGCGGTCTGACCCGCGCCCTGGCCGCCCTGGGACGGTACGGCCTGGGCCCGCACGCTGAGCCAGCGGTAGTTGCCGGTGCCCTTGGTGTCCTGCCAGGTGCACTCGTCCACCCTGGTCATGCGCGGATCGAAGATCTCGCCGATCAGCCCGCGGGCCTGCTCGACGGTGAGCAGGCCGCACGCCTCGGGCGTGGCGGCGAACCGGCCGCGATCCGGCACGGGCTCCCCGGCCGTGACCGTGCGGAAGGTGACCACGGCGCCGGCGGCCAGTGCGACCGCCAGCACGGCGGCCCCGGCCCACAGCGGCCCACGGCGGCGGCGGGGCGCGGCCGGGGGCGGCGGGGTGACGAGCCCCCGCCGGACCGGTGCGGTGGTGGGCTCGAAGACGGAGGGGTTCGCGCGGTCCGCGGCGGAGGCCCCGGCCATGACGGGCCGTGGGCCGCTGAACCCGCCGCTGTGACCGCTCGCGACCCGGTCGGCGCGGACGATGTCGTGCAGCACCTGCCGGATCGTGGCGGCGTCCGGACGCCGCTGCGGGTCCTTGGCCAGCATGCCGTGCAGGAGCGAGCCGAGCGCGGGCCCCGCCCGGACCGGATCCGGGGGCTCGCGCATCAGCACGGCGGCGGCGACGGCGGCGGGGTGGTCGCTGTGGAAGGGGGCGCGGCCCTCGACGGCCGTGTACAGCGTCGCCCCGAGCGACCACAGGTCGGAGGCCGGTCCCGCGGGCTCCTCCCGCAGGCGCTCCGGGGCCGTGTACCCGGCCGAGCCCGCGCGGCTCGCCGTACTGGCCTCGCCGGTCATCGGCACGGCGATGCCGAAGTCGCTGAGCATCGCCGTACCGTCCTCGCCGAGCAGGACGTTGGCGGGTTTGACGTCCCGGTGGAGCAGGCCGTGCGCGTGCGCCGCCTCCAGGGCGTCCAGGACGCTCAGGCCGATCGCGGCGACCCTGGCCGGCGCGAGGGCGCCCTGCCGGTCGATCACCCGGTCCAGGGAGCTCCCGCCGGCCAGGTCCATCACGATCCACGGCTGCCCGTCGTCGGTGACCACGTCGTGGACCATGACGATGGACGGGTGGCTCACCCGGGCGGCGGCCCTGGCCTCGGTGATCGCGCGTTCGGCGAAGGCCTCCCCGCCGCGCAGCCGCTTGACGGCGACGTCGCGGCGGAGCATCTCGTCGCGCGCCCGCCAGACCGTGCCCGCGCCGCCCTCGCCCAGCCGTTCCAGCAGCCGGTACCTGCCGGCCAGGATCCGCTCCTCGCTCATGCCCGGCTCCGCAGCGCCGCTTCGGCCCACCGGGCGGCCTTGAGCGCGTTGTTCCTGATGTCGGCGTCGGTGGGCTTGGCCGAGAGGGTGGAGTAACGGGCCTCGATGACGAGGTTGAGCGCCCGGAAGTGCACGACGCCGGTGTGGGTCTGGCCGAGCTCGGACTTCAGGTCGTAGGTGAAGGCCCCCTCTCCCAGCTCCTGCACCGGCTGCCCCGCCGTCGAGACGGCGGTCAGATCCTTCATCCCTATCTCCTCCCACTCCCACGGGATGCCGCTGCCCGGCTGGGAGTGGTCACGGCCCTGGCTGACCAGGAGGTTCTGAGCGGCCTGGGGGGTCATCATCCACGGTTGCGGCGTGTCGCCGTCGGCGTGCGGGATCAGCGCGATCCCGGTGTCGGCGGTGGTCCAGGTGCAGCCCTCGTCCTTCGGGCTGCCCTGCGGCGGCTGGGGGGCCCGCGTGATCTCGCGGACCTGGGCGGGCGTGAGCAGGGCGCACAGATCCACCGGCTGGGTGAACGCCGTCTTGTCGGCCTGGCCTCCGGTCAGCGTCAGCGTGATCCACACGGCGGCGGCCACCACGCACGCGGTGACGCCCAGGGCGATCCACAGCGGGAACCGGGAGCGGCGGGGCGCGGTCTCGCCGGGGCCGGTGCCGGGCCGGTGCGGCGGGCCGGAGAGGCCGGGGTCCGTGCCGGGGTGCGCCGGGCCGGGGACCCGGGCGTCCGGGGCGGGCGGAGGGGCCCACACCTCGGGGGTGTGGCCCTCGGCGACCTGTGTGAGCATCCACCGCGCCGTGTCGGCGTCCGGGCGCCGCTCCGGCTCCCTGGCCATCATCGCCATCAGGACCGGCCCGAGCGGGCCCGCCAGCCGCGGCGGCGTGACCTTCCCGGCCAGGGCCTTCGACAGCCTCGCCATCGGCTCGCCGTCGAAGGCGGCCACGCCCTCGACGGCGTAGTAGAGGGTGGCCGCCAGCGACCACAGGTCCGAGGCCGGGCCGCCCCGCTCGCCGTCGAGGCGCTCGGGGGCGATGAAGCCGGGCGAGCCGATGAGCAGTCCCGTCTGGGTGAGCGTCTCCTCGCCGGTGAGCTTGGCGATGCCGAAGTCGGTCAGCACGGCGCGCCCGGTGTCGGTCAGGAAGACGTTGCCCGGTTTGACGTCGCGGTGCTGGATCCCGCGGGCGTGCGCCGCGGCCAGGCCGTCCAGGAGCTGCGCGCCGAGCGCGGCCACGTGCCGCGGGGGGAGCGGCCCGTGCTCCTCCACGACGTCGGCGAGGGTGCGGCCGCGCAGCAGTTCCATGACGATCCACGGCTTGCCGTCGTGGGCCGCCACATCGTGGATGGCCACCACGGAGGGGTGGCGCACCTGTGCCGTGGCCTGCGCCTCCCGTACGGCGCGCGCGACCATGTCGGCGCGCCGGGACTCGTCGGCCCCGGGGGGCAGGGTCAGCTCCTTGACCGCCACCTCGCGGTGCAGCATCTCGTCCCGGGCCAGCCAGACGGTTCCCATTCCGCCGCTGCCGAGCTGGCGCAGTAGACGGTAGCGCGCCGCAAAATCCTCCCTGTCGGGCATATCGGGAGGATAGCGGAATCACTGATCATGCTCAGCAGGTCGCTCTACGTGACGCGGGACGGGGCCGGGAGGGGGCCGGTGCGGGACCGATCCATTCCCCGTGGAGCAGGCATATCCATGGTCATCCGGGAAGGCCCAAAAGCCCCGGTGACCACATGTGGTCACGGGCGTCGGGGGCGTTGACACCTTTCCGTCAGACGCGCAGATTTCGCACATTCCTTTGGTTCGGGGGAGGTGCGGAGGTCGCGATGAAACGTGCGAGATTAGCCGTTCTCGCCGTGACGGCCATGCTCGCGAGCATGGTCGTGTCCCTGCCCGCGGAGGCGGTCCCGGACCCGCCGGACGCGGGCGACGGGATCCACGTCTACACCGGAGAGCTCACCCGGGAGCAGCTCGCGACGCTGGTGCGGTCCGGCGTCGACCGCGAGGAGCTGCGGCTCACCAAGTCCGCGGACGGAAAGGTCGCCGTCGAGGTGATCCTCGGCACGGCGCAGGCCGAACAGCTCGCCAAGAGCGGTCTCACCCTGACCGCCCGGCAGGCCGCGCAGCGCAAGGCGGCGGCCAAGGGTGACGGCGTCTTCAAGCCCTACAGCGGCGCGGGCGGCATCCGCGAGCAGATCGTCGCCGCGGCGGACGCCAAGCCGAACATCGCCAAGGTCGTCGACATCGGCACGACGGTCAAGGGACAGAAGCTCACCGCGATCAAGGTCACCAAGGACGCCCGCAAGCTGCGGGACGGCTCCCGCAAGGCGACCCTCTACATGGCGGCCCAGCACGCCCGCGAGTGGATCACTCCGGAGATGGTCCGCCGGTTGCTGCTGCACTATCTCAACGGCTACGGCACCGACGCCGAGATCACCAAGCTCGTGGACACCACGGAGCTGTGGTTCATCCCGGTGGCCAACCCCGACGGCTACGACCACACCTTCACCGAGGGCAACCGCCTGTGGCGCAAGAACCTGCGCGACAACAACGGCGACGGCCAGACCACCAGCGCCGACGGCGTGGACCTCAACCGCAACCTCGCCTACAAGTGGGGCTACGACAACGAGGGCTCCTCGCCCAACCCGGCCAGCCTGACCTACCGCGGTCCGAGCCCGCAGTCCGAGCCCGAGACCAAGGCGGTCGACGACCTCGCCCGGCGGGTGAAGTTCACCTACCTGATGAACTACCACTCGGCCGCGCAGCTCCTGCTGTACGGCGTGGGCTGGCAGCAGGCCACCCCCTCGCCCGACGATCTGATCTTCGAGGCGCTGCTCGGCGACGACGCGACGCCCGCCGTACCGGGCTACGACCCCGACATCGGCGCCGAGCTCTACACCACCAACGGTGAGACCGACGGGCACATGGCCAACAGGCGTGACGCGCTGCCGATCACGCCCGAGATGAGCACCTGCGAGGTCGCGGTCGAGAGCGTGCCGGACGACGAGTGGACGCTGGAGGACTGCGAGGGCGGTCAGGGCTTCACCTTCCCCGACAGCGAGGCGCTGATCCAGGCGGAGTTCGCCAAGAACATCCCGCTGGCGCTGTCGGTCGCCAAGTCGGTCTTCACCCCCGACCGGCCCGTCTCCCCGGTCGGCCGTACCGTGCCGGACTTCCGGCCCGACAGCTTCACCGTCTCCTACGGTGACCCGCAGCCGGTGGCGGTCATCGCCCGCCGGTCGCTGCTGGCCAAGACGATGCGCTTCCGGATCAACGGCGGGCCCGCCCAGATCCGGCCGGTGAGCGAGTGGGACGGCGGCGAGCGCTACGGCGACGAGAACGACGAGTACTTCGCCGAGTACCGGGCCACGGTCCGGGGGGCGAGACCGGGGGACAAGGTCGAGGTCTGGTTCACCGGGTTCAAGCTCGGCGGCGGGACCGTGGAGAGCCAGCACTTCACCTACACGCTGCAGAAGAAGAGCAGCGCCAAGGTGCTCGTCCTGGCCAACGAGGACTACACCGGCTTCAACCCCACCTACCCCGCCTCGGTGACCGCGCCGAAGTACGCCGCGCAGTACGCGCAGGCGCTGCGGACGGCCGGTTACTCCTCCGAGACCTGGGACGTCGACAAGCAGGGCGTGCCGCACCACCTCGGCGTGCTCGGCCACTTCAAGGCGGTGGCCTGGTATCTGGGCGACGACCGGCTCGCCATGGAGGCGCAGGACGTGGTCACCCAGACGCCGCTCGGCCCGCTGCCCGACCTGGACGTCCGCAGGTCGCAGCAGGACCTGACCATCTCGGTGCGCGACTATCTCAACGAGGGCGGCAAGCTGCTGCACACCGGTGAGACCGCCGCGTACTACGGGATCCTGGGCTCCACGCTCGGCGGCATCTACTACGGCCTGGACGGCGCGCCGGACGCCGACTGCGTGGTCACCACGATCGACGGCTTCTTCGAGGAGTGCCTGCTGCTGGCCGACGACTTCGCCCAGTACTACATGGGCGTCTACGGGCGGACCTCGCGCAGCGGGCCGACCGGGATCACCGGCACCGGCAATCCGCTGACCGGGGTCTCGGCCACCTTCGGCGGGCCGGCCGTGGCCGACAACCCGCTGGATGAGGCCGGCAGCCTGCAGGTCACCAGCGACGTGCTGCCGCCGGATGAGTTCCCGCAGTTCAGGAGCTCGGCCTCGGCGGTCTACCAGGGCGCGACCGGGCCGTTCGACCCGGCCGAGGGCGACTGGTACGTCGCGGGCCCGCACAGCGACGACTCCTACATGAGGCTGACCCGCACGGTCGACCTGTCGTCGGTGACCGCGGCCCAGCAGCCGAGGCTGGCGTTCCAGCTCTCCTTCAACACCGAGGAGAGCTACGACAACGTCATCGTCGAGGCCCACACCGTCGGCCAGGAGAACTGGACGACGCTGCCCGACCTGAACGGCGGGACCGACACCGGCGTCCCGGCCGAGTGCGAGGCCGGCTTCCTGCTGGACGAGCACCCGTGGCTGACCCACTATCTGACCCCGGGCAACCCGTGCCAGCCGACCGGTACCAGCGGGTCCTGGAACAGGTTCACCGGTGACTCGGAGGGCTGGCAGCAGGTGGCCTTCGACCTGTCCCCCTACGCGGGCCAGCAGGTCGAGGTCTCGATCAGCTACGTGACCGACCCGGGCACCGGAGGGGTCGGCGCCTTCGTCGACGACACCAGGGTCACCACCAGCGGCGGGACCCTCGACGCCGAGGGCTTCGAGTCCGGGCTCGGCCCCTGGTCCATCCCGGGCCCGCCGCCCGGCAGCCCGACCGGGGCCGGTGACTTCGCCAGGGCGCAGGCCGACAAGACGGCCGCGGTCACGACGCGGGACACCGTGTTCCTCGGCTTCGGCCTGGAGCAGATCGCGGGCGACGCCGAGCGGGTCGCCGTGCTCAAGAAGATCATGAGGCATCTGATCGGTTAGGAGGACCGACCGGCCGTACGGCGCGCCGCGCCGTACGGCCCGAAGGGGGCCGGGCGCCGTCGCGGTGCCCGGCCCTCCCGCGTGTCGCGGGCGGATGTCTGGCCGGAGACGGAAATTCTTAGTAAGGTTTCCTATTAATAACGTGCTATCCGTCGGCCGTTGGACATGTTCGACCTCCCTGTCCCCCCGTTGGAGGAGTCCACGTGCACCTGCGACACAAACTGATCACCGGAGCCGTCGCGCTCACGGCCGGATCCCTGTTGGCCCTGCTCCCGTCGGCCCCCGCGGGCGCCCACGGGTCCATGTCGAACCCGCCCAGCCGCGCGTACGTCTGCAAGACCGAGGGCCCGGACAATCCCAAGTCCGCCGCGTGCAAGGCCGCCGTCGCGGCCGGCGGCACCCAGGCCTTCTACGACTGGCACGAGGTGTCGCTGCTGACCGCGGCCGGACGGCACCGCGAGATCATCCCGGACGGCAAGCTGTGCAGCGCCGGGCGTGACAAGTATCGCGGCCTCGACCTCCCCCGCGCCGACTGGCCGGCCACCCGGGTCAGCCCCGGGCCGCTGACGATCACCTACCACGCGACCGCGCCGCACGCCAACAGCAACTTCGAGTTCTACATCACCAAGCCCGGATGGAGCCCGACCCAGCCGCTGCGCTGGTCGGACCTGGAGCACATAAAGACCTTCAACAACCAGAACCCCACCACCTTCACCAACTGGACCATCAACCTCCCGCAGCGCACCGGCCGGGCGATGATCTACTCGATCTGGCAGCGCGTCGTGGGCAGCGACGAGGCCTTCTACACCTGCAGCGACGTCGACTTCGGAGGCGGCGGCAGCACGCCCACCCCGACCCCCACCGTCACCCCGACTGTCACGCCGACGCCGACCGTCACCCCGACGGTCACGCCGACGCCGACCCCGACCGTCACGCAGCCGGGCGGCACCTGGGCGTCGAACACCGCCTATGCGGCGGGCGCGCGGGTGACCTACGGCGGCGCGACCTACCAGTGCCTGCAGGCCCACACCTCCCTGCCGGGCTGGGAGCCGCCGAACGTGCCGGCTCTCTGGAAGCGCGTCTAGGACGTCCCCTCCCGGGTTCCGCCCGTCCGCGGCGGGACCCGGGATCCCCACGCTGGAGGATCCGATGAAGCGTGCCGTCCCGGTCGTCCTGACCGCCCTGCTGCTGTCCGGCTGCGGCGTCTCCGGCGGGGAGTGGGCCAGGGGCGTGGTCGCCGAGCGCGCCACCGAGGCCGCCACCGGCCGGGACTTCAACCCGGCCGATGTGATGTTCCTGCAGATGATGGCCGTCCACAGCGGCCAGGGGGTGGAGATCGCCCGCCTGGCGCGCGGGCGGGCCGTCCGCGACGAGGTCGGCACCCTCGCGGCGGCGATCGCCGCGACGCAGGAGGGGGAGACGGCCGAGATGGCCCGCCTGCTGCGGGACTGGGACCAGCCCGCGACCGCGCCGGCCGACGGGCACGCCGCCCACGGCGGCATGCCCGGCACGAGCCGCCGGGAGATCCAGGCCGCCGAGAAGGCCGCTCCGGCCGACTTCGAGAAGGTGTTCCTGGACATGCTGATCGCCCACCAGGACGACGCCGTGCAGATGGCGAGGGTGGAGGCGGCCGACGGGCGCAACCCCGGGGTGGTGCTCCTGGCCAGGCGGATCGAGGCCTCCCGCACGGCGCAGATCCGGCAGATGCTGGCCTTCCTCGGCCAGTAGGCCCGCTTCGCCGTACCGCCCGATGCTCGCCGGTGCGGTCCGATGCGCGCCGTACGGCTACCGTTCGTCCAGAGCGGCGAGCACCCGGGCGGCGACCTCCTCGGCTGTCAGCTCGGAGACGTCGAAGACCAGGTCGGCCACCTCGGCGAAGAGCGGTCCCCGGGTGGCGCGCTGCTTGACGAGCATCGCTTCGAGGTCGCGCTCGAAGTGCGGGCGGTGCGCGCCGGAGCGCATGCGCTCGGCGAGGACCTCCGGCGGGGCGTCCAGCCAGACCACCACCGCCTCCTTCAGCATCCGGCGGCAGTCCGGGGTGTCCACCGTGCTCGCCGCCGCGGCGATCACCACGGCGGGCCGCTCCGCCAGGGCCTCGCTCAGGTGCGCCGCCTCCCGGCGGTGGAGCACGGCCTTGCCCACCGTCGCGACGATCTCCGCCGCCGTGGCCCCCTCGTACAGCGCCGCGATGTCGGGATCGCTGTCGCGCAGCTCGCGCCCGAGCCCGGCGGCCAGCAGGCGCGCCACCGACGACTTGCCCGCGCCCATGAGGCCGGTGACGACGATCGGGCGGTCAGGTACCACGGCGGCCTCCGGCGGCGACGTTTGAGATCTGTGTGGGGGATAGGGAGGAGGTACTGGCTCGAAGGAGGGAAGACCCATGACCATCGCAGGCGGCATCGTCCTCATCATGCTCGGCGCCATCTTCACATGGGCGGTCGAATTCGACCTCGCCGGGTTCGACATCAACGTTCTCGGCGTGATCCTGATGCTCGGCGGCCTGGTGTGGCTGCTGTTCGCGCTCTACCGGCTCAACGCCGCCCGTCGTGCGCTGGCCTCCAGCACCACTGTGGTGACCGAGGACCCGCTGACCCACCAGCGTGTCTACGAGGAGCGCCGTTACGACGATCCCCCGGTCGTGTGAGTTCCCGGAGAGGTGAAACGGAGGAAGGACATTGAGCAAGGTCGTATCCCGTGGTGTGAGCGCCGCGAGCGGAATGCTCGGCGGCGCCATCGCCGGAGCCATCTTCAAGCAGGTCTGGAAGCTCGCGTCCGGCAAGGACGACGCGCCCCAGGCCAACTCGGACGAGTACGGCTGGGGTGAGGTGCTCTTCGCCGCGGCCATCCAAGGTGCGATCTTCGGCGTGGTCAAGGCCGCGATCGACAGGTCCGCGGCACGGAGCATCCACCGGGCCACCGGAAAGTGACCCGCCGGGCAGGCAACCCCCGGCGGGTCAGCGCCTGCGGTGGTGGACCGCCGCGGACGCGGCGGCCCCTCCGGCCAGCACCAGCAGGAACAGCACCATCACCATGCGGCGGTGCCGCAGGAGCAGGGCCCGTGTGTCACCGGGCCGGCGCCTGCGAGCGCCGCCGTCGTCGTCCGGCATCCGCCACAGGTGGGCCAGCCCGGCGGGAGGGCAGTCCTCCCGTGACCCGGCCGCCGGCCGGTTCGCGTACTCGCCCATGCGCATCACCGTGTCTTCTCGGCTCACGCGGACGGCGTACCCGTTGAAGCGATGGTCACTCTCGGCGTACAGCCACGCGCGGCGGGTACTTCCGTGAGGACGGGAGCGGCCCTGGTCGCCGGGTGATTCTCGCCGTCTCCTTCCCGTCATCGCCCTTCCCCTCAGGGCTCTTCGCCTGTTTGACCTCGGGCTTCACGGGAAGGCGAGCTGTTTTGAGGCGAAAGGAGTTCAACATGGAGGCTCCGCAATACGTCGCCGCGCGGGTGCAGAGCGCGCTGGCGGAGGACGACCGCACCCACGAACTCGGCGTACGGGTGGATGTACGCGGAGACCAGCTGTTCCTGCGAGGCCAGGTGGGATGCGAGGAGCGTCGCGAGCTGATCGCCGACGTGGCCGGTGAGGCCGCTCCGGGCCTGGTCGTGCACAACGAGATCAGCGTCGTCGACGTCCGGGAACCGGGAGGAGAGGAGAGGCTGTGAGTCAGCTGCGAATCGCGGCGGTCGGTGACGTGCACCTGGGGGAGGACCTCCGGGGACGCTACCGTTCGCGCCTTTCGGGCATCGAGGAGAAGGCCGACGTTCTGCTGCTGGCCGGCGACCTCACCCGCCACGGCACCCTGGAGGAGGGCAAGGTGGTGGCCGAGGAGTTCCGCGACCTGCCCGTCCCGGTGGTCGCCGTGCTCGGCAACCACGACCATCACTCGGACAAGCCCGCCGAGATCGCCGCGATGCTGAAGGACGAGGGCATCTCGGTGCTGCACGACGACTCCGTGGTGCTCGACGTCAAGGGAGTGCGGCTCGGAGTGGTCGGAGGCAAGGGGTTCGGCGGCGGGTTCGCGGGCAAGTGCGCCAGCGAGTTCGGCGAGCCGGAGATCAAGGCCTTCGTCAACCACACGAAGCGGATCGCCGACCGCTGGAGGGTGGCCCTCAAGGAACTCCAGGCGGACCGCCGCGTCGTCCTGTCGCACTACTCGCCCGTCAACGACACCCTGGCCGGCGAGCCGCTGGAGATCTATCCGTTCCTGGGCAGCTACCTGCTGGCCGAGGCGGTCGACTCCGAGGGCGCCGACCTGATCCTGCACGGCCACGCCCACATGGGGACGGAGAAGGGCCTGACGCCCGGGGGCATCCGGGTGCGCAACGTGGCCCTGCCGGTGCTGGGCCGCGCCTACGGGGTCTACTGCCTCGGCGAGCACGGGGAGGACCCCGACCACTGCTGAGCCCGGTCGCCGAGGTGTACGGCGCCGCGGCACAGCGGGACACGAGGGATACCGGAACACACGAAGCGGGCCGGGTGGTAACCCGGCCCGCTGAGTCTTGTCGTGGTCTTGTCGTGGGAATTCGGGGCGACTTTGTGATGCTGGTTTTTCCGATCGCATGCGAGCCGTGGCTCGCATCAGACATTGAAGATGCTCACACCCCCGGGACCGACGAGGAAGCCGAGGACGATGAGGACGATCCCCCACAGGAGGTCGCGACGGGCGAGGATCACGTAGATCCCCGAGATGACGAGTACGACTGCGATAATCCAAAGCAGAGTAGCCATAAGCGGCAACTGCCCCTAGGGACGGTTAATTAACATCCTTCGTCCGGTAAAGATCGGTGATCGGCTGGAGGAACCAGAACCACGCGCTGAACAGGCCGATGACACCGCCGAAAACCGCCGCCGGCCAGCCGGCGATGACCGTCTCCGTGACGAGGGCCACGGCGCTGGTCATCGAGACCGCCAGTCCGAGGGCTCCGGCGATGCCGAGCTCGTTGGCGCGGTGCAGCATCCTCTCCTTCAGCCCGGTCCGGAACAACAACCGGTGCTGGGCGGCAGGAGTGATGAAACAGATGGAGGCGAGGGCGGCGCTCAGCAAGGAGATGAAGAACAACCATCGGCCGAGGGTGTCGACTTTGTTGAAACCCGCGGCGAACGGGACTGTCAGGAGGAAGGCGAACAGCACCTGTACGCCGGTGACCGCGACCCGCAAACCCTGCAGGAGCTCGGTCAGCTCTCGGTCCACCCGTTCCTTGTGGCTTTCGCCAGGCTGGGGCCCTTCCGTTTGGGCATCCGAAGGCTGAATCATCCAGGTCATTTACCCCTGGTTTAAGGTGATATGCCTGGTGACTAGGGGCCGGTTCAGGGGGTAATCCTCCGCTATGGGAAGCCACAGCCACGAGGTCACAGACGCGATTCTGGAGACATTGAAGCGGGCGAGCACCGCGCTGAAAGACGCTGATGTCCGGTTTGCTCTAGCCGGAGGATGCGCCGCGTACGCCCGCGGCGCGGCTCCGTCGTTGCACGACGTGGACTTCGTCCTGCCGCAGGAGGAGGTTCCCACGGCCTGGGAGGCGCTGCGAGATCTGGGCTTCGAGACGGTCAAGCCCCCGGAGGACTGGCTGGTCAAGGCCTACGACGAGGGCAGGCTGGTCGACCTGATCTTCAGGATCGCCGACAACGCGGTCACCCCGTCCCTGCTGGACCGGGCCGAGCCGCTGAAGGCGTCCGCGGTGATCGTCCCCGTCCTGGAGGCGACCGACCTGGTCATTTCCTGGTTGCTGCCGCTGTCGGAGCACGCCTGCGACTACGGTTCCCTGCTTCCCCAGGTCCGTGCGCTGCGCGAGCAGGTCGACTGGAACCGGGTGGCGGCGGTGACCCAGTCATCGCCGTACGCGTTCACCTTCCTGACCCTGCTGGAGCGCCTGGGCGTGGTGAACGGGCCCATCGACCCTTCGGGGGACCCGTCCTGGCCCTGAGCGGCCGGACTCGCGCCCGGCCCCGAAGGGGCCGGGCCCCGTGAACGCGGAAGGGCGTGAACGCGGAAGGGCGTGAACGCGGAAGGGCGTGAACGCGGAAGGGCCCCGCCGGGAGGCGGGGCCCTTCCTCATGCCCGTCGGATCAGTAGGTACCCGGGCCGCCGCCGTAGGGGAAGCGGCCGTAGTACTCCCCGACACGGTCACGGTAGGAGGTCTCCTTGAAGGTGGACTCGTCGAATTCCGGCGCGTCCTTGATCTCCTGCTTGGTGCGTGCCACGTAGATCTTCCGCTCCTGCGGGTCGATCTGCGTCACCGTGCTGGCCGGGAGGAGGACCTTCTTGCCGAAGATCCAGGGACCCGTGTCGACCACGAGGTAGCTCTCGCCCACATCGTAGGTCGCCTCGTCGACAGAGCCGATCTTGCCGTCGGTGGCTTCCACGTTGTAGCCGGCGACATCAAGGCTCTTGTTGGTGTCGTAGACGTCCGAACGGTAAGTCCACAGCTCGGGCTGCATGGTGCTGTCTCCCTTCGGGTTGAGTCTCCGGGGGCCCAACTCCCGTACCCACACAAAAAGAGGTAAACGGAATTTTGCCCATCGATCTCGCGGCCGGACCCGCGGATGATCTCCTGGAGGGGCGGCGCCCCAGGCCAGGGAGCTCTTCGATCACGAAATTTCATCTCATGGACGGACCACTGTCCGGGGTCCGGTAGTCTTGTCCAGGTCAAGCGCCGCTAGCTCAGTTGGTTAGAGCAGCTGACTCTTAATCAGCGGGTCCGGGGTTCGAGTCCCTGGCGGCGCACCGGCACCGGAAAGCCCGGGTCACCACTGGTGACCCGGGCTTTCCGCGTTCTCCGCGTCCGCGTTCCCCGCCCCGCCCCGCCGCTGTCATGACGGCCGGGTCCGTCCCGCGGCGACGGTCACGGCGGCCCCCAGGAACGCCATGACCAGGTTCGCGAAGATCTCGTAGCCCTCCAGGAGGGCGACCCGCTCGACGACGAAGCGGTTGAAGAAGTTGAGGATCGGGCCGAGGAAGGGCTGGACGGCCAGCTGGTCGATGGTCCCGCTGACGCCCTGCACGAGCATGACGATCCCCGCCATCCGAAGGACTGCGCGCATGCCGCAACGCTAGTGATCGGCCGGTGCCGCGCGGATCCCTCCTCGGGCCGCTGCGCGCCCGACCGAAGTCCCCGGTATCCCGGCAGGAGAGCGACGAAAGTATCCGATCCAGGCGACTTCGGTATCTCCTCGCCGCCGGACGTCCCCACCCGTTGACGCCCGCCCGCTCTCGTTCTACGGTTCATTACACAAGTGATGAACCGAAGAAGCAGGTGCCATGTTCGACGACCGGAGCCCCATCTATCGGCAGATCGCCGATCGCATCAAGGCCGACGTGCTGAGCGGGGTGCTCAAGGGTGACGAGCAGGTCATGTCGACCAACCAGTACGCCGCCTTCTACCGGATCAACCCGGCCACCGCGGCCAAGGCGTTCCAGCAGCTGGTCGACGAGGGCGTCCTCTACAAGAAGCGAGGTATCGGCATGTTCGTCAGTCCGGCCGCCCCCGACGCGCTGAGGGCGGAACGGAGAGAGAGGTTCTTCGCCGACGTGGTCGACCCGATGGTGGCCGAGGCCAAGGCCGTCGGCATCCCCCTCGGCGACGTCGTCAAGCGGATCGGCGAGCTGGAGGGACGCGGATGAACGTCGAGGTTCGCGATCTGCGGGTGGACTACGGCGAGGTCAGGGCCGTCGACGGCATGACGTTCTCGCTCGGCGAGGGGAAGATCTACGGCCTCCTCGGCCGCAACGGGTCGGGCAAGACGACCCTGATGTCGGTGCTGGCGGGCTTCCGAAGGCAGTCCGGCGGCACGGTCCGGGTCGGCGGCCGGCCGGTGTTCGAGAACGGGAAGGTCACCGGCGAGATCTGCCTGATCAGGGACGCGGGCGAGACGATCGACATCGACAAGGTCGACGACGCGCTCTACTTCGCCGAATGGCTGCGCCCGCGCTGGGACGCCGCCTACGCGAACGAGCTGCTGGAGCGCTTCGGCCTGCGGCGCAAGATGAGCGTCAAGGCCATGTCCAAGGGGCAGCGCTCGGCGCTGGGCGTGGTGGTCGGACTGGCGAGCAGGTCGCCGCTGACCATGTTCGACGAGTCCTATCTGGGCATGGACGCACCCTCCCGCTACGCCTTCTACGACGCGCTGCTCGCCGACTTCATGGCGCACCCGCGCACGATCATCCTCTCCACCCACCTGATCGAGGAGTACAGCCCGCTGTTCGAGGAGGTCATGATCATCGATCGGGGCAGGCTGGTCGTGCGGGAGGAGAGCCAGACCCTGCTGGCACGCGGCACCGCCGTCACCGGGCCCGCCGACCGGGTGGCGGAGTTCACCGCCGGGCTCACCGTGCTGAACACCAGGCGGCTGGGCCCGACCGCCTCGGCGACGGTCTACGGCGACCTCGACGAGGCCCGGCGCAGGAAGGCCCGCGAGGCCGGCCTCGAACTCGGCCCGATCGCCATGCAGGACCTGTTCGTCCACCTCACCGAGCCCTCCGGGGACGCCGCGCGGGCCGTACCGGCCGGAGACGCCGCCGCTCCGCACGGAGCCGACCAGTCTGGAGACGCCCGATGAGATTCCCCAGCCGTCTGCTCGCCTCCCAGCTCTTCTTCGCGGGACTGGTGTGGGCGGCCTTCTACGCGGTCGTCACGCTGATCACGGTCGGCATCGCGGTCTTCGGGACGCTCACGAACAGCGTGTGGGAGAGCGCGACGCAGGTGCCCCGCTGGTTCGCGCTGTTCGCCGGCGTCGCCATGATCCGGGAGTTCCTCCCGCTCTACATCGCGCACGGGCAGACCCGCAGGCAGTTCGGCGCGCAGGCGGCGGTGACCGTCGCGCTGTACGCGCCGGCCCTGTCCGCCCTGCTCGTCCTGGGCTATCTGCTGGAGACGCTGCTGTACAACGTGGCCGGCTGGCCGCAGGAGCTGGCCCGGCCGCACCTGTTCGCCTCGCCGACCGACGTGCCGCTCGTCTTCCTCGAGTACCTCGTCGAGTTCCTCGCCTGGATCGTCGCGGGGACCTTCATGGCGGCGGCGTTCTACCGCTGGCAGGGCGGCGGGCTGCTGTCGATCCCGCTGGGCATCGGGCTGGTCGTGCTGGGCGAGGCGGCCATCGGCACCGAGCTGCGGCTGCCCTTCATCCGGTTCCCGCTGGGCGTCGTCTCCACGCCGACCGTCCTGACCGTTCTGGCGGGCGGGGTCGGCTGCTCCCTGCTCGGCCTGGCGATGACCTGGTCGATCATCCGCGACGTCCCGCTCCGCAACAGGCTCGCCTGATCCGCGGCGGGCGACCCGGCACGCCGCGATGATCAGAGAGGGCTCTTGAGGCGAGGCCTCCGGCTCGCTGAGGGCCGGTACTCCGCACGGGCCCCGTCCGGGAAAGCCCTCGAAGGGCGGGTACGGCGCGCGGTGCGGCGCTGAAATGCCCTACTCATCCGATACGCGGCTTTTCCCTGGACAAAACCGCCCGCTGGCTACGGTGAGACGGGGGGCACACATTGAGGGCATTCATCTGCGCGGTCGCACTGTTCACGACAGGGCTCATGACGGGCGGCTGCGGGGCCACGGGCGGGACGGCCTTCACGGCCGCGGCGATCACGACGGGGGAGAGCCGGGCTCCGGCCGCGGCGGTCGCGACGGGGGAGAGCCGGGCCCTGGTCGAGGTGAGCGGCGAGCAGTACCGGATCCTGACCGGACAGTGCCGTTACGCCGACACGGCGGGGCTGCGCGAGCGGTGCACGCACGCGGTCGGGCGTGACTACCGGGTGGGCGAGCGGAACGACGCGCTGGACTGCCGGACGTACTCCGGGGTCGGCGTCTGCGGGCCGCTCCCGCTCAGCGAGCGGGAGCGGCGGTGCGTCACGGAGGCCGTGGCGGGCGGCCAGACGGCACGCCGCGCCGAGGTCGAGTGCTACGTGTTCTCCTGACCTCCGCCGTCCGGCGCCCGGTCGCCGGGATCAGCCGGCCAGGGCCTTGACCAGGTCGTCGAGCACGACCTGGGCGGCGAGCGGGGCGCCGCGGGTGCTCCAGACGGAGCCGTCGACCGACACCACGTGGTCGTCCTTGACCGCCTTCAGTTCCTTGAAGGCCGGGGTCTGCTTCACCTCGGTGAGGGCCTTCTCTCCGTCGGCGGTGAGGGTGGACAGGAACAGCCACTCGCCGTCGATGTCGGACAGGGCCTCCAGGCTGAGCGGCATGGAGTGGGCGGTGCCGTCCTTGTCCTGCGCCTTGGGGCGGGTGAGGCCGAGGTCGGTGGCGACGAAGCTGGCGAACTGCCGCTTCTCCATCCAGCTCGGGCCCTGCGGGTTCCAGCGCACGATGCTGACCTCGGCGGGCTTGATCCTGGCCTTGGCCTCGGTGACCTCGGCGTCGTAGTCGGCCAGGACCTTCTTGGCCCGGTCCAGCTTGTTCAGCGCGTTGCCGACGCCCATGAACGACAGCTTCCAGTCGTCGGTGGGGGCCATCGTGACCAGGGTCGCCGGGGTGATGGTGCGGAGCTGGTCGAGGATCTGCTTGTCCTGCATGTCACCGGCGAGGATCAGGTCGGGCTTGACCTCGACGACCTTGTCGATCACGGGCTGCAGGAGGTCGCCGACCACCGGGATGCCCTGCACCTTGTCGGCCAGATAGGCCGGCGGCTTGTCCAGGCCCTGGCCGTTGGTGATGCCCACGGGGGTGACACCGAGGGCGAGGGCGGCGTCCAGGTCCTCCTGGGTGAGGGTGACCACGCGCTTCGGCTCGGCCGGGATCTTGATCAGGGTGCCGGTGGCGTCCTTCACTTCGCGGGTGGCGGGGGCCGCGGACGCGGGCTGCGAGGCGGCGGCCGGTGCCGCGGACGAGTCTGTGGAGGAGGTGCCGCACGCCGCGACGGTCATGGCGGCGAGAGCGGCGGCGAACAGACCGCCGACCCTGCGGAGGGGGGACATGTGAACTCCTGAACGCATTAGGCAAGGCTTACCTACTTTAGGTTAGCCTTACCTTATGTTTACGCAACCCCGGACCTCCCCCCTGGTCTTCGGCCTGTGCGCGGCGGCACTGCTCGGGCTGGCCGCGCTCTCGGTGCTGACCGGAGCGGGCCGGATCGCGCCGGGACAGGTCGTCGACTATCTGCTCGGTGCCCGGGGGGACGAGCACCTGGAGATGGTGGTCGCCACGCTGCGCCTGCCCCGCACCCTGGCCGCGGTCGTGGTGGGCGCCGCACTCGGGGTCTCGGGGATGCTGCTGCAGTCCGTCACGCGCAACCCGCTGGCCGAGACGGGCCTGCTCGGGGTGAACTCGGGCGCCGCGCTGGGCGTGGTGGTGGGAATCGTCTACGCCGGGGCGCAGACGGGCGGGGCCTACCTGGTCTGGGCGCTCGGCGGCGCGTTCGCGGCCACCGGGGTCGTGCTGCTGCTCGGCTCGCGTTTCTCCCCGCTCAAGCTGCTGCTGGCGGGCGCGGCGCTGTCGGCCACCCTCACCGGGATCACCTCGGCCCTGCTGGTCGCCGACCCGGTCACCTTCGACCAGTACCGGTTCTGGGTGCTCGGCTCGCTCGCCGGGGTCCCGCTGGAACGCGTCCTGACCGTCCTCCCGGCGATCCTGGCCGGTCTGGGCATGGCCGCCCTGGCGGCACGGCCGCTGGCCGCGCTCTCGCTCGGCGACGACGTGGCCGTGACCCTCGGCCACCGGCCCGGCCGCGTCCGGATCACGGTGACCGTGGCCGTCACGTTGCTCAGCGCCGCCGCGGTCGCCGTGGCCGGGCCGGTCGGCTTCCTCGGCCTGCTGGCCGGTTACGTGGCCAGGACCGTGCTCCGTGGCAGGATCGGCCCGCAGATCGCGCTGTCCGGGCTGGCCGGGGCCGTGGTCCTGCTCGGCTCCGACGTGCTCGCCCGGGTGGTCATCCGCCCGTACGAGGCTCCCGTCTCGCTGCTGATCGCCGTGCTCGGCGCGCCCGTGCTGATCGTGGTCGCGCGCTCCAGGGCGGTCGCCGCCGGGGCGGGGGACCTGATCGCGGAGAAGTCCTCGCGCGGCAGGGGGATCCTGCGGTCCCGGACGCGCGGGACCGGCGGGTCCGCGCCGCGGCCCTCCGACGCGCTGCCGGTACGGCTCGGCGCCTTCTCGGTCCTGCTCCCCCTGCGCTCCTCCACGGCGGCCGTCCTCCTCGCCGGGCTCGCCGCGGCGGCGGGAGTGGTCGCGATCACCGCCGGGCAGTCCGCCATGACCGCGGGCCAGGCCCTGAACGCGCTGCTCGGGACGGGGGAGGGCGGGCAGGTCCTCCTCGTCCAGCAGATCCGCCTGCCCAGGATCGTCGCGGGGCTGACGGCGGGCGCGGCGCTGGGCCTGTCCGGCTGCCTGACCCAGGCCCTGGCCCGCAACCGCCTGGCCACGCCCGACATGCTCGGCATCAACCAGGGCGCGGTCATCGCCGTCATGCTCGCCGGGCTGACCTCGTCCGCGGCGACGCTCTTCGAGCACTGGTGGACCGGTCCGCTCGGCGCCCTGGTCGCGGCCGTGGTGGTCTTCGGCATCTCCGGCGGGATCGGCACCCGGGGCTACCGGTTCATCATCACCGGCCTGGCGGTCACCACCCTGGCCGGGGCGCTGGTCCAGTCGCTCCTGGCCTGGCGCGGGCTCAGCGCGGCCACGGCGGTCCACGCCTGGACCGTCGGCAGCCTCACGGGCCGCGGCTACCCGGTGGCGCTGCCGGTCGCCGCGGGCCTGGCCGTCCTGCTGCCCGCCGCGCTGGCCCTCGCCCGGCGGCTGGCCGTACTGCGCTTCGACGAGGACGTCAGCGCCGGGCTCGGTGTGAGTCCCCGGACGACCAGGCTGCTCATCCTGGCGCTGGCCGTCGTCCTGGCCGGGCTGGGGATCGGCATCGGCGGGCCCATCGCGTTCGTCGCCCTGGCCGCCCCCGTCATCGCCGCCCGCCTGTCCGGACCGGCCCGCCTCCCGCTGATCGGCGCCCCCCTCACCGGCGCCGCGCTCGTCGTGACCGCCGACACGGTCGGCCGGGTCGTCGCCGACGGCGCCGAGATCCCGGCCGGTGTCGTGACGAGCATCCTGGGCGGCCCCTTCCTGCTGTGGACCCTGCTGTCAGACCGGAGGTAGTTCAGATGCCCCTCACTCCCCACGCACACGACGCCGGGCCGCTGATCGAGCCGTCGCCGACGCCGGGCAGACACCGGGTGACCTTCCGATGGCGGGCCGGGTCGGCGGACGAGCGGGCGGTCGTGCTGATCAACACGCTGACCGACCGGGACCGCCACGCGGGCGACATCGGCGGTCATGTCATGACCCGGGTCCCGGGCACCGACCTGCTCCAGCTGACCTACGAGCTCGACGCCGACCTGCGGGCCAGCTATCAGATCCTGCCGTGCACGGAGATCCCCGGCACCGACCGCGACTCCTGGCTGCGCGTCATGCTGACGGCTCTGCCCGACCCCGGCAACCCCGTCCGGGTCCCGGGCAGCCACGGCCGCAACCCCTCCTCCCTGCTGGAGCTGCCCGGCGCCCCCGCGCAGCCGTACCGCGACCGGCGGCCCGGCGTCCCCGGGGGGCGGGTCCACGAGACGGCGGCGGCCGGGCGGCGGGTCTGGGTCTACACGCCCCCCGGGCACGGCGCCGGGGCGGACCCGGCCGGGCACGGTGCGGTGGGAGATCCGGCCGGGCACGGTTCGGGGGAAGATCCGGGCGGGCCGTCCGGGACGCGGCCGGTCGCCTCGCCCGGGGCGTATCCGGTGATGGTCCTGCTGGACGGGGAGGTGTGGGCCGGGCGGATCGCGCCGACGATGGACAACCTGATCGCCGAGGGACGGATACCGCCGACGGTCGTGCTGCTGCCCGACGCGGTCGACCGGCCGACCCGGCTGCGGGAGATGGCCTGCCACGAACCGTTCGTCCGGCACCTGGCCGGGGAGCTGATGCCCTGGGCGGCGCGGGAGTGGCGGGTGACGGACGACCCCGCGCTGACCGTCGTCGCCGGGCAGAGCTTCGGCGGGCTCACCGCCTCCTACGCGGCGTTCACCGCCCCCGGGCGCTTCGGCAACGTGCTGTCGCAGTCGGGCTCCTACTGGTGGAGCGAGGAGGACCCGCAGTGGCTGACCCGGCGCTACGAGCGGTCCCCCCGGCTGCCGGTCCGCTTCCACATCGAGGTCGGCCGGCAGGAGTGGATGCTGCTGGAGGAGAACCGCCGGTTCGCCGAGACCCTCGCGGCCAAGGGCTACGAGGTGACCCTCACCGAGTACAACGGCGGTCACGATCCGGCCTGCTGGCTCGGCGGTCTGGCCGGCGGCCTCGCGAGCCTGGCCGCGGGGTGGCTGTGATGGGGGACGCCGGGATGAAGAGGACGACGGAGACGGCCGTGGCGGGGGACACCGGGGTGAAGGCCGCGATCCGCGGGCGGGTCACGGCGCACGCCGAGGTGCTCGTCGGACTGAGCCACCGCATCCACGCCCATCCGGAGATCGCCTTCGAGGAGCGCCGGGCCGCGGAGTGGACGGCGCGGGTTCTGGACTCGGCCGGGTTCGAGGTGACCGCCGGCGTCGGCGGACTGCCGACCGCGTTCTCGGCCTCCTGCGGCTCCGGCCCGGTCACCGTGGCGTTCTGCGCCGAGTACGACGCGCTGCCCGGGCTGGGCCACGCCTGCGGGCACAACGTCATCGCCGCCGCCTCCACCGGGGCGGGCCTGGCGCTGGCGCCGTTCGCCGACGGGCTGGGCCTGACCGTGAAGGTGGTCGGCACCCCGGCCGAGGAGCGGGGAGGAGGCAAGGCCCTGCTGCTGGAGGCGGGCGTCTTCGACGGCGTGGACGCGGCGATGATGGTGCACCCGGGGCCGTTCGAGACCGTCAGGTTCCGCTCGTTCGCCCTGGGCACCCTGGACGTGGAGTATCTCGGCCGTCCGGCCCACGCCACCCTCGCCCCGCACGAGGGCCGCAACGCCGCCGACGCGATGACGCTGGCCCAGGTCGCGATCGGGCTGCTGCGCCAGCAGCTCCCGCGCGACTGGCACGTCCACGGCGTGGTCACGGCGGCGGGCGAGGCGCCCAACGTCATCCCGGCCCGCGCCGCGGCGAGCTACGAGATCCGCGCGGCCAGGGCGGAGGACCTCGCGGCGCTGCGCGCCAGGGTGGAGGCGTGTTTCCGGGGCGCCGCCGTGGCGACCGGCTGCGAGTTGAGGCTGACCCGCCCGGAGCCCGACTATCTCGACTTCCGCGACGACGAGGAACTGGCCGGGCTGTACGCGGCCAACGCCGCCGCCCTCGGCCGCCCCGCCCCCGTCGAGCGCGAGCCGTTCGCGATGACCGACATGGCCAATGTCTCCCATGCGGTCCGCGCCATTCATCCGATGCTCGACATCGGCGCAGGCGAGGCCGTACCGCACGATCCCGCCTTCGCCGCGGCGGCGGTCACCCCGGCCGCGGACCGCGCTCTCCTGGAAGCCGCGGTGATCCTGGCCTGGACCGCCGCCGACCTGGCGGGAGGCGGGGACGGCGAGTGGGAGAGGCCGTCATTGTGAAGGGCCGGGGAAGGTCTGTCATTTCGTTTTCCCGGGCTGTGGAAAAGGAGAAGAGCGCCTTTCATCTGCACCGATGAAGGAAGTCCGTTGAAGATTCAACTTCTGGGTATTTCGACGCGGACGGAGATCGGGGGTGGCGGGTTACATGAAGTCCGTCCGAGAAACCCACGTCCAGACAAGGACTTCTCTCATGTCGCGTATGCGTCGCAACATCATGATCCTGACGATGGCCGCCTCCGCCGCCACTGCCGGTGCCGCCCTTATGACCAGCCCCGCCCACGCGGCGGGGGCCACCGTCACGGTGGGGTCGTTCCAGAACATGTCCGTGGTGGGCACGACCGGGAACGACAGCGTCGACATCAACCTGCTCAACGGGAAGGTCACCGTCAGCTCCGTGCTGCACTCGGTGACCGCCGGCGCCGGTTGCGTCCAGCAGGGGCCGAGCACGGTCTCCTGCGCCGGGGTCAAGAACATCACCGTCAACGTCAGGGGCGGTGCCGACACCGTCCGCAACAACACGTCGCTGTTCGCCGAGATCTTCGGCTCGGCCGGCGCCGACCGTCTCACCGGCGGTTCCGGCCGTGACGTCCTCGTCGGCGGCAGCGGGAACGACATCCTGACCGGCAACGCCGGCAACGACACCACCGACGGCGGTGCCGACGTCGACACCTGCAGCGGTGAGACCGAGGAGAACTGCGAGATCTAGCGGGACCGCCCGCCCGTCATCCTCACGAGGGTGACGGGCGGGCTCGGGTGTCCCCTCGTTCGTGAATCCGATTGCTAAACGTGTTCGATAGATTACAGTGAGTTCCATGCCTTCTCCCCAGCATGACTCACTCATCGACCTGTTCCGCGACCGCCCGCAACTGGCCGTGGAGATCCTCCGTGATCTGCTGGGGCACGACCTGCCCGTCACAACTCTGGTCCGGGAGGAGAACTCGACTTTCAACACCCGGCCCTCCGACGACCTCGAGGCCGACCTGGTGCTCGTCCTGGGCCCGCCCGCCGCTCCCGTGCACGGGATCGTCGTCGAGATCCAGAAGGACACGTCCAAAGACCCCCGCCAGCTGGCCCGTTACGCCGCCGCGCTCTGGCTGCTGCTGCGCTGCGAGGTCACCGTCCTGGTTGTCTGCCCGGATGTCCGCACCGCTGCCTACTACGCCCGGCCGATCGACTCCGGTCTGCCCGGTTACCGGTTGCAGGCCTGTGTGCTGGGGCCCGACGCCATCCCGGCCATCACCGATGCGCAGCAGGCCGCGGCCCAGCCCGAGCTGGCGACCCTGTCGGTGATGGTGCACGGCCGCGAGCGCAAGGTCGTCGAGGCATTCGGCGCGGCGCTGGCGGACCTGCCCCGCGGCCACGCTCCGAAGTACTATGAATACGCATTCAGCATGTCCGCGCCCGAGGTGCGGCGCCTTCTGGAGGAGATCATGAGGTCCACCGACTGGCCGGTCTACAGTCCCTTCGCCCGCGAGCACTACGGTCGCGGCCTGGAAGAGGGCAAGGCAGAGGGCAAGGCAGAGGGCAAGGCAGAGGGCAAGACGGAGGGCAAGGTCGAGGAAGCGGCCCGGATGGTGCTGCTGGTGCTGGCCACTCGCGGCCTGGAGGTGCCGGATGAGGTCAGGGACCGGATCGCCGCCTGCACCGACCCGTCCCGGCTGGAGTCCTGGGTGGCCCGTGCGGTGACCGTCCGGACCGTCCACGACCTGTTCGGCGAAACGGATGCGGAAGATGACTGACCGCTGACGGGCGTCCCTGCCCGGCACAGCCCCGGCGAGCCGCCGGCTGAGGCCGCCGCCGTCCCGGCCGATCAGTCCGGCCGCCGTCCGGCCCCCGTCAGGGACACGGCGGTCAGGAAGGCGGCCAGGAGGAAGGCGGCGGAGAGCAGGAGGGCGGCAGAGTAGCCGAGGGGGAGGATCAGACCGCAGGCTCCCACGCCCAGGGCTCCGGCGAGCATGCGCAGCGACTGGAACAGGGTCATGGCCCGGCCCATCACCTGCGGGCCGATGCTCGTGAACGCCGCCACCTGGACCGCCGTGACCGCCAGGCCGAGGACCAGGCCCACCGCGAACATGATCGCTCTCAGTGTCCACGGGCCGGGGGCGGTCAGGGCGAGTACGGCGAACAGGACCACGCCGCCGAGCAGGCCGAGCGCGGTCACCCACTGTTCGCTCCATCGGGCGCAGGCGCGGTCGACTGCGAACCCGGCCGCCATCAGCCCCAGCGCCTCCGGGAAGACCACCAGCCCGGCGTCCGCGGCCGAGGCGCCCAGCGCGTCCTGGTACATCAGCGGGAAGGCGAACAACATGCCCATCAGTCCCGCCGCGGCCAGGGACGCCGTGACGGTGCCGCGCAGGAAACCGCGGTCGGCCAGCACCCACGGGGCCAGCAGCCCGATGAGTCCGGACCGGCCGGCTCCGGGGGATCCCGACGTCGTGCCAGGCTCCGGGGCCGGGGCGTCGGCCGTGTCCGGTCCCGGGGCCGTGCCGGCCGGTACGGGCTCCGAGTCCTCCGCCGTGGCGGGTACGGCCCGCAGGCCGCCCGCGGCCACGAGGCCCAGCAGCACCGCCGCCACCCCGAAGGGGAGGTTGATGAAGAACGCCCACCGCCAGGAGAGGTGCTCGGTCAGCAGCCCGCCCAGGACCGGGCCGAGCACGGGCGCGAGAGCCGTCGGCACCACGATGTAGCGCGACAGGCGCATGCGCTCCCCCGGCGGGTACGCGGTGAAGAGCACCGTCATCCCGGCGGGGGTCAGCACCCCGCCGCCGACCCCCTGCACCACCCGGAACGCCACCAGGGACTCCAGGTTCCAGGCGATCCCGCACAGGGCCGAGGCCGCCGTGAACAACGCCACCGCGCCGAGGAACACCCGCGCCGCGCCGTACCGGTCGCACAACCACCCGGAGACCGGCATGACCGCCGCGAGGGTGGCCAGGAACGCCCCCTCCACCAGGTTGGAGGCGGCCGGGGTCACGTCGAGGTCGGCGGCGATGGCGAACAGGGCCGGGTTGACGATCGTCGCGTCCAGCCCGTTCATGCACATGGCGACGACGTAGACGGTCAGTACGGCCCAGCGCGCGGGCGACCGGGTCCCCGACGGGTCCGATCCTGCCGGGCCGGGGACCGTCCGGCCCCATGAGACTGTGGGACCGGACGTCTCCGCGGGGCCGGAATCGCCGGTCCGGAAGGGTTCACGGACGGGGGCGGCTTCGCTCACCGGGTCAGGCTCCGGGGCCGCAGGTCGGTCCAGTGGGCCGCGACGTAGGCCAGGCAGGCGGCCCGGAGGTCGGGGCCGAAGCGGGCCGTCCAGCCGGAGGGGACCTCGGCGAAGGACGGCCAGATGGAGTGCTGCTCCTCGTCGTTGACCAGGACGAGGAACTCGCCGTCGGGATCGTCGAAGGGGTTCACGGGGTGGTCTCCTCGAGTCTGGCCGTGACGATCGCGCCGATCTCGGCGATCGGTCCCGGCCGGGTCATGTCCTTGTGGCTGCACGCCACGTCGTGGTTGTCGATCACGCCGCCGACGTGGGGCCGCCAGGTCTCGGCGGTGAGGGCGTCGTCGATCGTGTCGACGGTGGCGCGGAAGAACAGCACGTCGCCGTCGAACACCCGGGTGTCGAGGCCGCGCACCAGGTGGTTGGTGTTCAGGTAGAGGTCCCGCAGGGAGCGGAGGGTCTCCACCGGCAGGCCCGCCAGCGGGCTGCCCTCGCGGCGCAGCACCCCGATCGCGTCCTCCAGGGTGGAGGCGGCGTCCGGGGCGAAGCCGCCCATGGTGAGCAGCGCCTCCAGCGCCTCGGCCTCGTCGGAGACCGGCAGGTCCCGCAGTCCCTCGGCCGGATAGGCGTCCAGGACCGCCAGCAGCGCGACCTCATGCCCGGCCAGGCGCAGCTGCACGGCCATCTCCTGCGCGATGACGCCGCCGGTGGACCAGCCCAGCAGGTGGTACGGCCCGGCCGGCTGGACCGTCCGCAGCTGCTCGACGTAGTCGGCCGCCAGCTCCCGCAGCGAGGCGGGCAGCGGGTCGTGGCGGGCCTGCAGGCCGTAGATCGGCCGGTCGGGGACGTGCCGGATCAGGCCGCTGTAGCACCAGCTCAGCCCGCCCGCCGGATGCACGCAGAACAGCGGGGGCCGGGAACCGGACTCGCGCAGCGGCAGCAGCACCGCCAGCGGGTCGGTCCGGGAGCCGCTCTCGGTGAGCGCGGCGAGCCCGGCGGGGGTGGGCGCCTCGAAGAGCGCGCCGATGGTCGCCTCGGCGCCGAGCACCTCCTTGATCCGCGAGACCAGCCGTACGGCCAGCAGCGAGTGCCCGCCCAGGTCGAAGAAGCCGTCGTCGGGACCGACCCTGGGCAGGTCGAGGACCTCGGCGAACAACTCGCAGAGCGTCTCCTCGCGCGGACCGGCCGGAGGCCGTCCCTCCCCGGCGGCCGCCGCGGGCGCGGGCAGCGCCTTGCGGTCGAGCTTGCCGTTGACGGTCAGCGGCAGCTCCGCCACCTCGACGATCGCCGAGGGCACCATGTGGTCGGGCAGCGACCGGGCCGCGAACCTGCGCAGCTCCGCCGGGTCCGTGACGCCCTGCCCGGCCGCGGCCTCCCGCGTCCGCGGAGCCTCCGGGGCGGCGGGCACGACGTAGCCGACCAGGCGCTTGTCACCGGGCCGGTCCTCGCGGACGATCACCGCGGCCTGGGCCACCGAGGGGTGGACCAGCAGCGCGGCCTCGATCTCGCCCGGCTCGATCCGGAACCCGCGGACCTTGACCTGCTGGTCGGCGCGGCCGACGTAGTCCAGGACGCCGTCCGGCCGCCGGCGGGCCAGGTCGCCCGAGCGGTACATGCGGGAGCCGGGCGGGCCGTAGGGGTCGGCGACGAAACGCTCGGCGGTCAGCCCGGGACGCCCGAGGTAACCGCGGGCCAGGCCGTCCCCGGCCACGTACATCTCGCCCACCACTCCCGGCGGGACCGGCTGCAGGGCGTCGTCCAGCAGATAGACCCGCAGGTCGGGGATGCCCCGGCCGATCAGGCTGCCCTCCCGGTGGTCCGGGGAGAGCGGCATGTGGGTGACGTGCACGGTCGTCTCGGTGATGCCGTACATGTTGACCAGCAGCGGGGCGTTCGGCGCCGGACCCGGGCGCGAGGAGTACGGTCGGCGGGCGTACCACCCGGCCAGCCGGGACAGCTCCAGCGCCTCCCCGCCGAACACCACGTACCGCAGCGCCAGCTCGCGCCCGTCGTCGGCCGCGGCCAGCTGGTAGAAGGCCGAGGGCGTCTGGTTGAGCACGGTGACGCGCTCGCGCTCCAGCAGGGCCAGGAAGTCCTCGGGGGACCTGCTCACCTCGTGGGGAACCACGACCAGGCGCCCGCCGTACAGCAGCGCCCCCCACAGCTCCCACACCGAGAAGTCGAAGGCGTAGGAGTGGAACAGCGTCCACACCTCGTCCGGGCCGAAGCCGAACCAGTGGTCGGTGGCCGACAGCAGCCGGACCACGTTGTGGTGCGAGACCATCACGCCCTTGGGGCGCCCGGTCGAGCCGGAGGTGTAGATGACGTAGGCGGCGTTGCCGGGATCCAGCGACCGCTCGGGGTCGTGGTCGAGCCAGTCGCCGAGGTCGGCCAGCCAGCCCTCGTCCACCACGCAGACCGGTCCGGCGTCGGCGACCATGTAGGCGAGCCGGTCGGCCGGGTAGGTGGGGTCCAGCGGCAGATAGGCCGCCCCCGCCTTGACCACCGCCAGCAGCGCGACGACCAGGTCCGCCGAGCGGGGCAGCGACAGCGCCACGACGGCCTCCGGCCGCGCCCCGTGCGCGATGAGCTTGTGCGCCAGCCGGTTGGCCCGCGCGTTCAGCTCGGCGTAGGTGAGGTTCTCCACGGCGATCGCGTACGGCGTGCGCCGCGCCTGGGCCTCGAACAGGTCCGGCAGGGTCGCGCCGGGCTCGCTGACCAGGTCGCCGTTCCACTCCTCGATCAGCGTCCGGCGCTCGGCCTCCTCCAAGATGTCGATCCTGCCGATCGGCGTGGAGGGGTCGGCGACGGCCTGCGACAGCAGGCGCACCAGCCGCCCGGCGACGCCGCGGGCCGTGGCCCGGTCGAACAGGTCGGTGCTGTACTCCAGGAAGCCCGTGCCGGTCGTGTCGAGGTTGAGGGTCAGGTCGAACTTGGCGGTGCCGGTGTGCACGACCTCCACCCCCGGGGCGGGGGCGTCGGTGTGCACCAGCATCACCTGGAACAGCGGGTGCCGGTTGCGGGCCCGCGGCGGGTTGAGGACCTCCACCAACCGGTCGAACGGCAGGCCCGCGTGGTCGAAGGCGGCCAGGTCGGCGGCCTTGACCCGCTCCAGCAGCTCGGCGAAGGACGGGTCGCCCGAGGTGTCGGCGCGCAGCACGAGCGTGTTGACGAAGAACCCGACGGCGTCGTCCAGTGCGCTGTCCTCGCGGCCCGCGACCGGCGTGCCGACCGGGATGTCCGTACCCGCGCCGAGCCGGGTGAGCAGCGCCGCGAGCGCGGCGTGCAGCACCATGAAGACGCTCGTGCGGCTCGTGCGGGCCAGCCCCTCGACCGCGGCCATGAGATCGGGGTCCAGCGTGAGGGGGATCGTGCCGCCCGCGCCGCTCGACACCGCGGGCCGCGGGCGGTCGGCCGGCAGCTCCAGCCGGTCGGGCAGGTCGGCCAGCGCCGCGGTCCAGTGGCCGAGGTCGGCGTCGGGCAGCTCGCGCTGCCAGAGCGCGTAGTCGGCGTACTGCACCGGCAGCGGCTCGAAGGCGGGGGCCGTGCCCGCCCGGCGGGCCTCGTAGGCGGCCAGCAGGTCGCGCACGAGCGGACCGGTGGACCAGCCGTCGCCGGCGATGTGGTGCAGGACCATCATGAGCACGTGCTCCTGCGCGCCCAGCCGCAGCAGGTGGGCGCGGAACGGGGGCTCCTGCGCCAGTTCGAACCCGCGCCGCACGATCGTCCGCATGGCCTCGGCCGGGTCGTCGGGCTGCCAGACCGGCAGGGGCACCGGTCCCGGGTCCAGGATGTGCTGGCGGGGCACGCCGTCCCGCTCGGGGAAGACGGTGCGCAGGATCTCGTGCCTGGCCACGACGTCACCGAGGGCGGCGCGCAGCGCGTCGCGGTCCATCGGCCCGTCCAGCCGGACGGCGAGCGGGATGTTGTAGGTCGGGTTCGGGCCCTCGATCCGGTACAGGAACCACAGCCGGGCCTGCGCGGACGACAGCGGGATCTCCTCGGGCCGGGTACGGCGCCGCAGCGCGGGCCGCACGGCGTGGCCCTCGGGCAGCCGGGCGGCCAGCCCGGCCGGCGTGGGCGTCTCGAAGATCGAGGCGATCGGCACGCGGACACCGAGCGACTCCCGGACGCGCACCGCCAGCCGCGCCGCGAGCAGCGAGTGGCCGCCCAGCTCGAAGAAGCCGTCGTCGGCGCCGACCCGGGGCAGCCCGAGCACCTCGGCGAAGAGCGTGCACAGCGCGCGCTCCACGGGACCCTCGGCCTCCCGTCCCGGTCGCGCGGTCACCTGCGGGTCGGGCAGCGCGGCCCGGTCCAGCTTCCCGTTCGGCGTGCGCGGCAGCGCCTCCAGCCAGGTGATCGACGAGGGCACCATCCCGGCGGGCAGCCGTACGGCGGCGAACTCCAGCACCTCGGCGGCCCCGTCCGGCGTCTCCGCGGCCGGGACCGCGTAGGCGGCCAGCCGCTCCCCGCGTACGGCCACGGCCGCGGCGGCGACGCCGGGGTGCTCCTCCAGCACGGCCTCGATCTCGCCGGGCTCGATCCGGACGCCGCGCACCTTGACCTGGTCGTCGGCCCGGCCGAGCAGCTCCAGCCGCCCGGCGGCGGTCCAGCGGGCCCGGTCGCCGGTCCGGTACAGGCGGGAGCCCCCCGGGCCGGCCACGAACCGCTCGGCGGTCAGTTCCGGGCGGCCCAGATAGCCCAGGGCCAGCCCGTCCCCGGACAGGTACAGCTCGCCCGCGACGCCGGGCGGGGCCGGCTGCAGGGCGTGGTCGAGCACGTGGGCGCGGGTGCCGGAGGTGGGCCCCTCGGTGCCGTCGCCGAGCCAGGTGTAGGCGTCGACGGCGGCCTCGGTGGGACCGTAGTGGTTGACCGCGAGGGTGCTCTCGCGGAGCCTGCGCCACAGGGACTCCGGTACGGCCTCGCCGCCGACGACCACGATCCTGGGCGGCGCCGCCAGCAGGGCGGGCATCTCCTTCAGGTGGGACGGGGTCAGGTCGAGATAGTCGATCCCGCGCTCGCGGACGTAGGCGGTCAGCGCGTCGGGGTCGCGGTAGGTGTCGTCGTCGAGCAGGTGCAGCTCGTGCCCGCCGATCATCCAGAGCACCGGGTCGAGGGAGGCGTCGAAGGAGAACGACGCGGTGTGCGCGACCCGCAGCCGCTCGCCCGCCGGGAACAGCCGCTCGCGGTGGCCGGCCAGAAGGGCGGCCAGACCCCGGTGGGTGGCCACCACGCCCTTGGGCCGCCCGGTCGAGCCGGAGGTGTAGATGACGTAGGCGGGGTCGTCCGGGCGGGGGAGCGCGAGCACGCCCGTGTCCCGGGCGCCGCCGGTTCCGGCCGCGTTCCAGGCGCCGGACACGAGGGCGCCGCCGGTTCCGGCCGCGTTCCGGGTGCCGGGTGCGAGGGCCTCACCGGTGTCGGGGGTGCTCTCGGCGGCGATCCACTCGGGGGTGACCACGATCGCCGGCCGGGCGTCGGCCAGCATGAACTCCCGCCGGTCGGCGGGATAGGCGGGGTCGATCGGCAGGAACGCCGCACCGCTCTTCAGTACGGCGAGCAGTGCCACGACCAGGTCGGCCGAGCGGGGCAGCTCCAGCGCCACGATCCGGCCGGGGCCCGCGCCCCGCGCGAGCAGCCGCCGGGCCAGCCGGTCGGCCCGCCCGCCCAGCTCCCCGAAGGTCAGCGACTCCGTCCCGCAGGTCAGCGCGGTCTCACCGGGCGTCAGCCGGATCCGCTCGCCGAGGACCTCGACCACGGTCGGCGGGACGGGCGGGACCGCGGCGGCCCGGGCGCCGGTGAGCTCCACGGGCCGTGATCCCGTAGGCCGTGACTCCGCGAGCGGCGAGTCCGTGAACCGGGATCCCGGGGGCAGGGCCGCCTCGTCGTCCTCGGTGAGCAGGGACAGCCGGCCGATCGGGGTGTCCGGCGGGGTGAGGGCCAGGGAGGTCAGGAACCGGGCCAGCCGGCGGGCGTGGACGGCGAGGTCCTCGCGCGAGTACAGGGCGGCGTTGCCGTCCAGTTCGAGGGTGAGCCGGTCGCCGTCGAGCAGGAGGGCGACGGCCAGGTCGTCGACGGGGCCGGCGGCGAGGTTGCGGACCGCGGCCGAGGCCCCGGCGAACTTCACGTCGGCGCCGAAGGGCTTGATGTTGAGCAGCGGGCCGAACAGGGCCCGCGAGCTCCCGGACAGGCCGAGGTCGCGGCGCAGGTCCTCGATCCGGTAGCGGGAGTGGCGGCGGGCCTCGGCGACCCGCCGGGCCGCCTGGCCGACCAGGTCGCCGAGCCGGACGTCCGGGCGCACGCCGAGCCGCAGGGGCAGCACGTTGACCGTCAGGCAGGGCACCCGCAGGGCGGCGCCGGAGCGGTTCATCAGCGGCAGGCCGATCAGGACGTCGGTGGTCCCGGTGAGCCGTCCGAGATAGACGGCCAGCCCGGCGGCGGCCACGTCGGCCCAGGTCGCGCGGGCCTCGCGGGCGAGCGGCTCCCAGTGCCCGGTGGCGGGCAGCGCCTCGCGGTGCCGTACGACCTCCCGCGCGGACATCGCCGGCACCCCGGCCAGGCCCGCCGGCTCGGGGGCGCCGGCCATGCGGTCGAGCCAGTAGGCGCGGTCGCGCGCGTGGCGTTCGGAGTCGCGGTAGGCAGCCTCCTCCTCCAGCACGGGCAGCAGGCCGCCGAACGGGCTCGGCCCGGGCGGCAGGCCCTCCACCAGCGCGCTGTAGATCTCCGCCACCCGGTCGACCAGCATCGTCAGCGCGTAGGCGTCGATCAGGATGTGGTGCGCGCGCAGGTACCAGACGAAGTGGTCCTCGGCCAGGCGGATCAGGGCGTGACCGGACAGCGGGCCGGTCACCACGTCCACCGGCGTCCGCACGTCGGCGCGGATCCACTGCCCGGCCGCGGCCTCGGGGTCGGCCTCGCCGCGCAGGTCGAGGACGGTGACGGAGTCGCGCAGCGAGTCGCACTCCGGCAGGTACTGGGCGGGCTCCTCGGTGAAGCGCAGGCGCAGCGGCTCGGCCTCGGCCAGGCCGCGCCGCAGCGCGCGTTCGAGCACGGCCGGGTCGACGGGACCGCGGATGTCGACGCGGTCGGCGGTGTTGTAGACGGGGTTGTCCGGGTCCAGCCGCTGGGCGAACCAGATCCCCGCCTGCGCTCCGGTGAGCGGGAACGTCTCGGAGGGCGGGCCCGCGAACCCGGCGGGCAGGGGGGCGACGCCCTGCCCGCCGGGGGCGCTCCCCGTCCCGGCGGGCGCGGGGGTCTCGGATCTCATCCCAGCAGCTCCGCCCAGGCCGCGACGGTGGGCTTCTCCACCAGGTCGGGGAAGCCGATCTCGCGGCCATCGCGGCGCCAGCGCTCGATGAGCGTCATCACCCTGATCGAGTCCAGCCCGGCGTCGATGAGGTTCTCCTCGAAGCCCAGCTCCTCGGGGTCGACGTAGAGCAGCTCGGCGATCTCGGCGCGCAGCCGTACGGCCGTCTCAGACACCGGCCACCTCCTGGGCGAGCGCCCGGCTGACCTGCCGGGTGGTGACGGTGACCGCGCAGCGCTCGGCGGCGTAGGTGAGCGCCATGCGGTGGTGGTCGGCGGAGAAGTCGGCCACGGCGTCGGCGACCACGAAGGTCTGCACGTCGCGCATGAACGCCTCGCAGGCGGTCATCAGCACGCCGATGTGCGCGTAGATCCCGCAGATGACGAGCTGGTCGCGGCCCTGGGCGGCCATCAGCTCGGCCAGGCCGGTCCGCTGGTAGGCGCTGTAGCGCCACTTGGTGAGCAGCACGTCGCCCGGGCGCGGGGCGAGCTCGTCGACGATCTGGGCCTCCTGCGGGTCGTGGCCGATGCCGCCGCCCCAGAAGTCCAGCAGCAGGCCGCGCTCCTCGGTGCTCTGCCCGCCGGGCTGCGCCGAGTAGACGACGGGCACGCCGAGGTCGGCGCAGCGCTCGCGCAGCGCCAGGACGTTGGACATCAGCTCGACCAGCGGCGACTGCCCGGGGGTGAAGGCGCGCAGGAAGTAGTTCTGCATGTCGTGGACGAGCAGGACGGTACGGCGCGGGTCCGGGCGCCACCCGACCCGGTTGGCGGGCAGGTCGCTCGGCATCGGGTACGGCTGGATCGGGGGGATCGCCATGATCGTCATGTCCTTTCGCGGAGGTGGCGCTTGCTGACCTTGCCGACCGCGGTCTGCGGGAAGGCGTCGACGAACTCGAACCGGTCGGGGATCTTGAATGCGGCGATGCCGCGGTCGCGCAGGAAGGCCCGCAGCTCGCCCTTGGCCGGAGCCTCGCCCTTGCAGATGAGGTAGGCGCAGGAGCGCTCGCCGAGATAGGGGTCGGGGACGGCGACCACGCTCGCGTCGTGGATCGCCGGGTGGGCCAGCAGGTGGTTCTCGATCTCCTCCGCGGCGATCTTGTCGCCGCCCCGGTTGATCTGGTCCTTGGCCCGGCCCTCGACGACGAGGTACCCGTCGGGCCTGCGCCGGACGATGTCGCCGGTCCGGTAGAAGCCGTCGGGGGTGAAGGCGATCTTGTTGTGCTCCTCGGCCCGCCAGTAACCGCGGATGGTGTACGGCCCGCGGGTCAGCAGGTGGCCGTGGTCGGTCTCGCGGTCGTCGTCGTCCACGATGAGGATCTCGTCGTCGGGCGAGATGGGGCGGCCCTGGGTGGAGACGACGACCTCCTCGGGGTCGTCCAGCCGGGTGTAGTTGACCAGTCCCTCGGCCATGCCGAAGACCTGCTGCAGCGTGCAGCCCAGCTCGGGCCCGACCCGTTTGGCCGCCTCCGCGCTGAACTTCGCCCCGCCCACCTGGAGCACCTCCAGACTGGACAGGTCGTGCCCGCCGTTCGCGGCGGCGTCCAGCCAGACCAGCGCGAGCGGCGGGACCAGGGCGGTGATGGTGACCCGCTCCCGTTCGACCAGCGGGAAGCAGGTGCCGGGGCTGGGGTCGGGCGCCATGACGCTGGCGGCCCCCGCGCTGAGCGCGCCGAACACTCCGGGCGAGCTCATCGGGAAGTTGTGCGCGGCCGGCAGCGCGCACAGGTAGACGCTGTCCGGGGTCAGCTCGCAGATCTCCGCGCTGGCCCGGAAGCTGTAGATGTAGTCGTCGTGGGTCCGGGGGATCAGCTTGGGCAGGCCGGTGCTGCCGCCGGACAGCTGCAGGAACGCCACGTCCCCCGGGGAGGGCTCGGGCAGCTCGACCGGGTCGGCCTCGGGCAGTTGCCCCAGGACGAGGGCGGGGGTGTCCGGGGCCAGCCCCCGGTGCTCCTCGTCGGGGCAGATGTAGGCGACGGCCTCGGTGAACTCGCAGAAGTAGGAGATCTCCGCGGAGCGGTGCGCCGGCAGCGCGAACACCGGCCAGGCGCCGATGCGGAACAGCGCGAAGCAGACCTGGTAGAACTCGGGCACGTTCGGCAGCTGCACGACGACGCGGTCGCCGCGCCGGACGCCGAAGGCGTGCAGTCCCGCGGCGAGCCGGTCGGCCCGCTCGTCCAGGTCGCGGAAGCTCCAGCGGGCGCCGGAGGCCCCGTCGACCAGCGCGGGGCGGGAGCCGTACCGGGCGGCCAGGTCGCCCAGCATGCGCCCGAAGGTCTCTGCCCGCCAGTAGCCGGCGGCCCGGTAGCGGGCGGCGACGTCCTCAGGCCAGTGCATCGCCGCTCACCCCCAGCGCGTGCAGCATGGTGCGGAACTTGGCGGAGGTCTCGGCGAGCTCGCGGCCGGGATCGGAGCCGATCACGATGCCGGCGCCCGCGTACAGCCGCAGCGTGCGCTCCGCCACCTCGGCGCAGCGGATGGCCACCGCCCACTCGCCGTCGCCGGTCGCGTCGGTCCAGCCGACCACGCCGCTGTAGAAGCCCCGGTCGAACGGCTCCAGCTCCTCGATCGCCTGCCGGGCCGCTTCCCGGGGCGTCCCGCACACGGCGGGGGTGGGGTGCAGCGCGCGGGCGAGGGCGAGGGCGGGGACGTCGGGGTCGCGCAGCACGCCGGTGACGCGCGTGGACAGGTGCCACATCGTCTCGGTGGAGGTCAGCTCCGGCGCGGCGGGCACGTGCAGCTCGGCGCAGTACGGCTCCAGCGCCCCGGCCACCGCGTCCACCACCAGGCGGTGCTCGTGCAGGTCCTTGGCCGAGGCGGACAGCGCCTCGGCCCTGCGGCGGTCCTCGGCGGGGTCGGCGCTGCGGGCGGCCGAACCGGCCAGCGGGTTGGAGATCACACTCCGTCCCCGGCGGGAGACGAGCAGCTCGGGGCTGGCGCCGACGAGCGCGCGCCCGCCGGGCAGCGGGGCGGCGAAGCAGTGGCCGTGACCGAGGAGGGGGCGCAGCAGGGCGTGCGGGTCGAGGGGGCCGTCGGAGACGAGTTCGAGCGTCCTGGCGAGTACCACCTTGTCGAGGCGACCGGCCTCCATGTCCTCCAGCGCGCGCCGTACCGCCTTGAGGTAGTCGTCGGGATGCGGGACGGGCCGCATCCGCCAGCCGCCGGGCCCGGAGGCCGCGGCCGGGGCGCAGGGTCCCACCGGCCCCGACCAGGAGGCGGCCTCCGGGACGATCAGGCCGGCCGCGCCGCCGAACCCGATCGCCCCGGCCGCCACCTCGTCCGGGCCGAGCGCCGTGGCCACCCGCTCGGCCAGGGTGGCGAGGTCGCCGCCGACGACGGCGCGCGTGCCGCGGGTCAGCAGCGTGCCGCCGGATGAGGAGAAGAACACCGACTCGCCGTGTTCGTACCCCGCGAGGGGGTCCACAGCGGTTGTCAGCAGTGGCATCGAAATCCAATCTGGTCAGGCGCGGAGAGTCGCGCCACCGTCCACCAAGAGGTCGTGCATGGTGATGTGCCTGGCCCGGTCGGAGGCCAGGAAGAGCACGGCGTCGGCGATGTCCCGGGGGTCGGCGACGCGGCCGAGGGGGATGCCGACCCGGAAGGCGGCGGGGTCGCCGCCGAGGGTGGCCTCGCGCGCGCCGGCGGGGTCGGTGCCCTCCCACAGGGCGCGCAGCATGGAGGTGTCGGTCGAGCCCGGCGAGACCACGTTGCAGCGGATCCCGTGGCGGGACAGCTCCAGCCCCAGGCACCGGGTGAACATGGACGCGGCCGCCTTGGAGGCGGCGTAGGCGGCCATGCCGATCCTCGGCACCGAGGCGGCGTTGGACCCCACGGTGACGATCGCGCCGCGCCGCCGGGGGGTCATCCGCCGGGCCACCGCCCTGGACACGTGGAAGACACCGTCGGCGTTGACCGCGAAGGTCTGCCGCCACCGGTCGTCGGCGGTCTCCTCGACCTGGCCGGGCAGCAGCACGCCGGCGACGTTGACGAGGATGTCGACCGGTCCCAGGTCCCGTTCCACGGCCGTGACCGTCTCCTCGACCGCGGCGGGGTCCCGGACGTCGAGGGCGTACGGCACCGCACCCCCGGACGCCGCGTCCCCGGGTGCCGCGTTCTCGGATGTCGCGTCCCCGTCCGCCGGTCGCGGTGCCGGGGCCGCCTCCCGTCCGGTCGTCCACAGGTCGGCGGCGGCGACCCGCGCCCCCGCCTCGGTCAGGGCCTCGCACACCGCCGCCCCGATGCCTCGCGCCGCGCCGGTCACCAGGGCGACCCGGCCTACGATCCCGTCCACTCCTCGCCTTCCGCTCAAATTAGGTAAACCTAAATTAGGTTAGCCTTGCCTAATTTGATACGTTCACGATGATCTGTCAAGCCGGATCTCTGACAGGTGGGCTCCGGTGCTGGTGAGGGCGTGGGTAAGCGATCCGGCGCGCGGAGAACGGCACGGGGAGAGGTGTCGGAGCTGCTCGTGAGGGGTGAAGCGGCCGCCCGTAAAGCGGGTTACGGGCGCCTGCTGTCCGTGCGTTCCGTCCGCGCCGCCGAGTCGCGCGCGGGAGCGGCCGGGGAGGACGGCAGGGAGAGGCGTTCCTGCTCCTCCTGGACGATCCGGCGGGCCAGGGACTGCTCGGAGATGTCCACGGCGTCGGGGGTGGAGGCGGCGACGTCGCTGTGACGGGCGTAGTCGTCGAACAGGCGGGTCTTGGTGCCGAGGATCTCCAGCATGCGCTGGTCGACGCTGTCGGCCACCAGCAGGCGGTGCACCTGGACCTTGCGGACCTGGCCCATGCGGTGGGCCCGGGCCACCGCCTGGCTCTCGATGGTCGGCTTGACCTGGGGCTCGCAGAGGATCACGACGGAGGCGGCCTGGAGGTTGAGGCCGATCCCGCCCGCCTGGATCTGGCCGAGCAGCACCGCGTGCCCGGACACGGAGGTGAAGTCGTCGATGATCTGCTGCCGCCGGGCGGGGGTGACGTCCCCGGCGATCGGCCCGTGCGCCCGCCCGCCGAGCGCCTGGCCGACGACGGCCAGGACGTCGCGGAAGTGGGAGAAGACCACGACCTTCAGGCCGTTGGCCGCCGCCTCGGACACGAGCTCGCGCAGCCGCTGCAGCTTGGCCGACTTCTCGGGCACGGCGTAGGCGGCGCGGCGCATCGCCATGAAGTTCCCCGCGGCCACGGCCTCGCGGTAGGCGGTCAGGTCCGCCGCGCTGAACTCCTCCCACTCCTCCACCTCGACCAGGTCGGGCAGCTCGGTGAGGACGTCCTGCTGGTTGCGGCGCAGGTAGACCGGGGCGACGGTGCGCCGGAACGTCTGGGGGCCCGTCAGGGTGTTGTTGCGCTGGACGTCGGACAGCAGGCCGGGCCGCAGGTGGTCGACCAGGTTGCGGAACTCCTCGACGCGGTTCTCCATCGGGGTGCCGGTCAGGAAGAGCACCCGGCCGACGCGCTCGCACCAGGCGGCGACGGCGCGGGACCTGCGGGTCTGCGGGTTCTTGACGTAGTGCGCCTCGTCGACCACGAGCATCCCGACCGCGACGCCCGCCGGCACCTCCAGGCGGTGCAGGGTGTCGATCGTCGTCACGGCGACGCCGCCGGTGCGGATCCACTCGGCCAGGGCCGCGGTCCGGTCGGAGCCGTGCACGGGATAGGCCCGCAGCCCGCTGCGGTTCTCGATCTCCCGCATCCAGTTGATCAGGACGCTGGCCGGGCAGGCCACCAGGAAGTGCGTCGCGCCGCGGGCCCGCAGGTGCGCCAGGGCCGCGACGGCCTGCACGGTCTTGCCGAGCCCCATCTCGTCGCCCAGGATCACCCGGCCCTGGGCGAGCGCGAAGCGGGCGCCGAAGGACTGGTATCCGCGCAGGGAGACCCGCAGATGGGTGTCGTCGAGCTCCTGCGCCTTGACCCGCGAGGCGATGTCGCCGGGCAGGAAGCCCTCGGCGGCGGCCCGGTCGGGCTCGGAGGCGGCGATCTCGCCGAGGAGGCCGTAGTACTCGGGGGCGCGCAGCTCGAAGTCGATCCACGCCTCGTCCTCGGAGGGCAGGGGGCGCAGCAGGTCCGTGGCGGCCTGGGCGAGGAGCAGTTCGAGACCGTTCTCCCGCGCCTCGTCGAGTACGGCGCCGATCCGGGGCACGGCCTCGCGGGCCCGCTGCCTGCCCCTGCCGCCGGCCAGCAGCATCCGCAGCCGCCCGCCCGCCGGTCGCGCGAGGGGGAGGAGCGGGGCCAGCGTCCTGCCGAGCGTCCCGGCGGCCTCCCGCGCCCGGGCCAGGTCGGGGCCCGCCGTCACCAGGCGGTGCAGGGCGACCACCAGCGCGGAGGTCTCGGGGTCGCGCCGGTCGACGTCGATCCGGACGGAGACGGCCTCCTCCGCCGCCCGCGCGATCTGCCCGGCGGCGGCGTGCACCTGGCTCGCGGTGCGCGCCCCGATCCCCGGAAGGAGCTGGAGCTCGTACGGCGTGGCGTCCAGCACGCGCAGGACCGTCCCGTAACCGGCCTGCTCCAGGGCCCCCAGCCGGAGCCGCCCCCCGGTGACGTCCTTCAGCCGCGCGACGGGGATCGAGCCGAGCTCCTCCCGGGCCCGGCCGGTCCGCAGCCGGGCCACCACCTCGCGCACCGCGGCGCGGGCCCGCTCGTCGTCGTCCAGCAACCCGCGGGCCGCGGCGAGCAGCGCGTCGGCCTTCGACAGCAGGGCTCTGACCTGGCGGGGCGCGAGCGGGTCGGTCCTGTGCACGGTCGCGTCCACGCCACACCCCTTCTCCGCCCGCCGGCCGGACATTCGAAAATGTTACCGATCGGGCCCCTGTGAGTGGTGAAACGTGGCGATATGGCCATCACGATCAGCGCCGTCACGCCCCGTCGAGCGAGATGGGGAAGGAGACCGGGCCGCCGGAGGTTCGGACGGTCACCGTACCGCCGGAGCAGGTGATCTCCGGCTCGCCCGCGCCGGGGACGATCAGGGTCAGCACGGCCCGCGCCGGAGGGGACAGCACCGTCGCCACCCGCGCCGTCCTGAGGTGCCCGGTCGCGATCTCCCGATGCTCCACCGTCTGGCCGCCGACCGGCAGGCCCGAGGGGAACGCGAGCTGGGCCAGGGTCACCCGCCAGTCCCCGTCGGCCAGCACCACCCGGCCGCCGCCCTCGGCGACCACGGTGAGCGACGGGGCGAAGTGCCACAGGCTGCGCAGCGCCGATCCGGCCGGGACCGCGTCCAGCACGGCCATCAGGTCGGCGCCGTGGCCGACCAGGACGGTGCGGGTGCGGCCGACGCCGTAGGCCTCGTCGGTGAGCCGGTAGCACTGCCGGTCCGCAGCGACGGACGAGCTCACCAGGCGCGTCGCCGTACCCTCCCGGAAGTCCGCGCCCACCACGACGGGGACGTTGTGCGCCTGCGGGGAGATCGTCCACTTCCGGTACGGCGTGCGCTCGTAGGAGTGGAAGCCCGCCTCCACCAGGACGTCCCGGCCCTGGGCCCGGTAGGTGACGCCCAGGTGGTCCTCGTGGCCGTGGAGCCTCCGCCCCGGCCCGAACCTGATCGAGTAGTACGCCGAGCCCGGGTCGTCCCAGGCGGTCCTGCCGAAGACGTAGCCGGCGTCGAAGACCTTCACCGTGTCCTCCGGGCGCGGGAGGCCCGGCGGGCGGGTGCCGGCCGGGCTGTCGCCGATCGGGACCATGCGGCCGTCGGGCTGGGTGGCGTGACCGATGTAGGTCTCCAGCGACCGGCGCCGGGCGGCGAGACCGGGCGGGACCGCGGCCCCGCACCGCTCGATCGTCTCCAGCGCCACGCCGAGCCGCCGGTGGACGTAGAGGCCGTAGCGCGGCGCCTGCTCGTGCAGCACGCCCTGCGCGTCGATGGAGATCTCCGCCGACCTGGTCATCCGCCGGATCGCCAGGTCCCGCCAGGGTTCGTGACCGAGGCGGCAGCCGACGGTCAGCAGCGCGATGTCCTGGTCGAGGCCGTGGTTGTGCCCCTCCCTGTACCGTGCGGGATCGGCCAGGATCCCGCCGTGCCGCAGGAGGCTGTCGCGCAGCCAGGCGGCCCGGACGTGCGCGCTGAGGCACACCAGCGCCGGGGCCCGCAGCGCGACGGGGTGCTCGGCCCAGGCCCAGGGACTCACGCCCTTCCCGCCGAGGGGGTTGCTCCGCACCCAGTCCGCGGCGACCGCGGTGGCCCGGTCGAGGAACTCCCGTCTCCCCGAGCGCTCGTACTCCGCCACCAGGCCCGCCATCCAGCGCAACGCGTGCAGGTTGAGCGCCCAGGAGCGGCTCAGGTGCGGATCGGCCCGCCAGTCGACGTCCCCGGTGCCCAGCTCCACGGGCGGGAGGCCGGCGAACGCGACCCGGCCCCGCATGATCTCGGCCGCCTCGACCGCGGGGAAGCCCCCGGCCACGCAGATCGCGGGCCCGTCGCCGGTCGGGGACGGGAAGGCCGGGGACGGGAGGGCCGGGGGCGGGGGTAGGGCGGGCCGCCCGGCGGCGGAGGCGAGCAGTGTGGCGATGCGCCTGAACAAGCACTTGCTCCAATCAACGGCGTGGAAGGCTCGGGCGCCCACCGGACGCGGGCATGGGTCACCGCGGCAACGGCGTGCGCGGGGCGGTGGAGGGCCCGTGGGGGTCCGCGCGGAGAGGGGTTACGGGAGAGCGGGAGGGGCCGGTTCGTCGTCCGTCCAGCCCGCCGACAGGACCACCTCGACCCGCTCGCCCGTGCTTCCCGGCAGGCCGGTGAGGGTGGAGGACAGCACCTGGGAGTCGCGGGGATCGATGATCAGCGTCCTGCGTACGGCCCCGTCGGCGCGCAGGCCGAAGGAGAACGCCGCACCCCGGCGGCCCCGCTCGTCGGAGGCCTCGCCCAGATAGCGGACGTTCGGCAGGTCGGCCAGGGCCCGATAGGCCGCCGCCCGCACGGCCGGCGGCGACGGCTTGCTCCACAGCAGGCCGCTGAGCGCGTCGGCGACCATCCCGTCGAGCGCCCCGGCCTCCGGGTTCCCCGGACCGGCCGTGTCCTCCGGCTTCCCCGGACCGGCCGTGTCCTCCGGCTTCCCCGGACCGGCCGTGTCCTCCGGCTTTCCAGGACCGTCGTCCGCGGTCCCGGCCGTCGTGGCCTCCTGCCGTACCACCGCGCTCACCCAGTCCTTCAGCGCCGCGGCGTCGGACGGGAGCCGCTGGATCTGCTCGAAGGTCAGCTCGCGGCCGGCCATGCTGAACGGAACCTTGCCGGTCGCCGCCTGGAGCCGTCCCTTCTGCGGGGCCGCCGACAGCACGGATCCCCGGCTCGACCAGGCGGCGGGGGAACCGTCGCGCCGCCAGGCCGCCTCGTCGGCCGCGCTCCGCGGCTGCGCCCCCAGCGCCCGGGAGCCCGACCAGACCCGGCCGTCCCCGGCCACCCACTGCTCGGTGAGGCGCGACTCCACCAGCCAGTAGCGGTTGGCGCCCCGCCCGAGCCGCTCCGGGTGCGTCTCCCGGTACAGCTTCCTGACCCGCCAGTACGCTCCGCCCACCGCCGGTTCGGACGCGGCCGTGGTCGCCGCCGCGAGCAGGACCGACCGCCCGGAGACCGTCGTGACCGGCGCCCGGGACCCCGGCGCCTGGGACCCTGCTTCCTGGGACCCCGGCCTCTGGGACCCCGGCCTCTGTGATCCCGAGGCGTGCGATTCCGCGGGCCCGGTCCCCGGCGTACCGGCCGTTCCCGGGATCACGACCACGACCGCCACCGTCACCGCCGCGGCGAGCCCGGCCACGGCCGGTGCCCACGGCAACCACGGACGGCGCCGCCGCCGGGCCTCGGCCTCCACCCGGGCGCGCACCCTGGCCTTGAGGAACGGGTCGGCCTGCGGCTCGCCGTACAGCTCACGGAGGGCTTCGACCTCATCCACGGGCGGCCTCCTGCGGGTCGAGCATCGGGTTGCTGCCGCCCAGCGCGGCACGCAGCTTCTTCCTGGCCCGGCTCAGCCGGGAGCCGACGGTGCCGTACGGGATGTCCAGGGCCGTGGCGATCTCCTCGTGGCTCAGCCCCGCCAGGGCGACCAGCAGCACCACGTCGCGCTCTCGCCGGTCGAGCCCCGCCACGGCCGCCGCCAGGCTCGGCCGCAGGCTCTCCGCGCTGACCCGCGCGGCGACGCGCTCCTCGTGCCCGGGGGCGTCGGCGTCCGGGCCGTGGCGCCCGAGCGCCCGGAGGGTGCGCACCTCGACGCGGCGGTGCCTGCCGACGAGGTTGGTGGCGATGCCGTACAGCCACGCCCGCACGCTCGCGCGGGCCGGATCGTAGGACGCCCGCTTGCGGAAGGCGGTCAGGAAGGTCTCGGCGACGATGTCCTCCGCGTGGTCGGGCCCGAGCCGCTGGGCGACATAGCGGTGGATCTCCCCGAAGTGACCGTCGAAGACCGCGCCGAACCGCTCGGGATCGTCGAGCGAGCCGAACCCGGCCATGACATCCTCCCCGAACTCCCCGAACTCCCCGGCCCCCGTGTCCTGCCGGTCCTGCACGCCCTGCCCGGCCCGGGGCAGCGCGGTCACGATGGTCTCCCCGTCATGGACACCCTCTCGAAAGCCAACGGCGGTCGTCTCTTATCACCCGATCCGCCGGATCGCTTTCACGATGCCCCGACCACCCTCCCGCAGCCGCCGCCCCCGCCGGCACCGCCCCCCGTCCCCCGTCCCGGAGCGTTTTCATCCTGAGCAGCGGCCCTCTTCGATGAGTCGCAGGATGAGGATGGCCTGGACGATCGCGGTGGCGCGGCGTGGGCAGCAGCGGAGCGGACCAGCACCTTCCACGCCTTCAGGGTCGCGGCGGCGCGTTCGCCGATCGCCCGGATGCGGGCGGTGGGCGCGGATCAGCTCGACCAGGCGGACAAGGGTGCGGCCGGCAGCGGAATCGCGGCACGGTAAGACAGCAACGAGGCTTGCGGTTGGGGCATCGGATCTTGGTCGACTGCTGTCTTACCGGGAGCCTCATCTCACCTCGACCCAGCTGCCCTGCGCCCACACTGACCGGCGCCGTCAGGTTGAAAAGGGCTCCCGGAAGCGACGAGGCGGCGCGGGCGGCCGAGGCGGGGCGGCAGGCGGAGGCGCGGCGGCTCGCGGACAAGATGTGGAGCTACTGCGACGTGCTCCGCGATGCCGGTGTCTCCGCGATCGACTACGTCGAGCAACTCACCTACCTGCTCTTCCTCAAGATGGCCGACGAGCGGGCCAAACTCCCCGCAGCCCTCGGCGGGGAGCGGATCCTCCCGGAGGGAATCAGCTGGGACGCCCTGAAGCGGCTGAGCGGAGACAGGCTGGAGAACACCTACCGGCACTTCCTCGCCGAGCCGGCCGAGGAGGAGGGCACCCTCGGGGTGGTCTTCCGCAAGGCGCAGAACAAGGTGCAGGATCCGTCGCTGCTCAAGAAGCTGATCGTCGACCTCATGGACAACGGGACCTGGGGACGGCAGGGCACCGACATCAAGGGCGACGCCTACGAGCAGCTCCTCGCCCGGAGTACGACCGACATCAAGTCCGGCGCGGGACAGTACTTCACGCCCCGGGCGCTCATCACCGCCATGGTCGACTGCATGCGGCCGACCCCCGAGGACACGGTCATCGACCCGGCCTGCGGGACCGGCGGCTTCCTCCTCGCCGCCAACGACTACGTCCGCGAGCACCACAAGAGCCTGACGCCGGGTCAGCGGCGGCGCCTGACGCACGGGGAGGCGTTCCGCGGCGTCGAGCTGGTGGACGGCACGGCAAGGCGACCCGCGACGACATCGCCTATGACCGGCAGGACTTCTGGGAGACCACCACCGACAAGCAGCTCAACTTCGTCCAGCACATCGCCCGGCGGTCGCCGGCTGGAGCAGCTCAAGGTGGGAGCCTTCGATGTCGGTGACATCTATCGAGCCGCCTGGGTGCAGGCGGTGGCGGCGCTCGACCATTGGGTGCATCAGGAGATCTACAGTCGTGCCGTACAGCTGGCACAGCAGCCGGGGGTCGAGCGGCCGGACCGGTTCAACAGGCTCCAGATCCCGATGGAGCTGTTCGAGCGGATCCATCATCACCAGGCGTCACTGGGAGAGGCGTTCCGGGAGCATCTGGAAGCGACGCTCGGCTACGTCTCCTACCAGAACCCAGACAAGATCCAGCAGGGATTTTCGCATGTCGGCAATGTCAAGCTCTGGCAGAAGGTGGCGAAGATCCTTACCGAGCAGCGGGCCGACGGCCAGCAGATCACCGGTGAGACGGTGGTCCAGAAGCTGAAGGCCATCGCTGCCCGCCGGAACAAGATCGCCCACGAGTCGGACCGTGACCCGTCCACCCCCACCGGCCGACGGGCCATCACGGCGGCCGAGGTTACCGACACCATCACCTGGCTGGAGATGATCGCCGCCGCCATCCTTGTCGCCTTGGGCGATACCTGACGTTGTCATGCAAATCGGGCATCCGGGGAAGAACTACCTACCGTCCTTGCAATTAGGAATCGACAGGAATCTCCACTTGCCTAGAGTTGTTGATCGATGACAGATCGTGACGCGACAGGGCGAAGGATCCTTGGCCTGATGTTCGAAAATATTATCGATCCGACTCTCCTCGGGTAGTCGTCGACCAGCGATAATGGAGCAGACCCCCATGCTCACGAGATGGAGAGCGGGAACGGTTACGGTAGGCGTAAGCGGAGAAGGAGGCGGCGCCATGGCGCATGTGCAGGACGTCGCGGCCTACATCCTTGGCAGGGTCGGCCCGATGACGGCCATGAAGCTCCAGAAACTCTGCTATTACGCCTACGGCTACCACCTCGCCTGGGAAGGCCGCCAACTGTTCCCCGAGCGCTTCGAGGCATGGGCCAACGGTCCCGTGGTCCCCGCGCTGTATGCCAGGCATCGCGGCCGGTTCCAGCTCGGCAAGGGCGACATCGTGGGCAACCCTCAAGCGTTGGATCCGGGCGAGCGTGAATCGGTCGATCTCGTCCTTGAAGGGCTCGGCGGTCATACCGCTCATACCCTCTCTCAGATGACTCATCGGGAACGGCCGTGGACGGCCGCCCGCGAGCGTGCCGGTGTGGGACCGCTCGACCGTACCAATGAGCAACTGGACGACAACGAGATCGCTGAGTTCTTCGAAGCGCTTCTCGCGGCCGATGGGGAGGAAGGCTAGCAAGAAGGTCTCCGCCCGGCATGTCTCCATTCAGGAGGCGGGGAAGCGATTCGTCCCGCCTGCGGTGCTGCCGGGTACGGAGACCTCCAACACGCGTATCTGCTGGTGTTTCTGCCATGTCGATCACGACAGCCATCCTCTTCCGCCGGCGGATCGCCGTACCCGACCGTTCCGGGCACAGAATGTCGGGTCCGGCGGGATGCGGCTCGCCTAGCGTGGGCGCACGGGAGGACTGAGTGCTGGAACGGCTGAACGGGGCCATGGAGTACATCGAGCAGCATCTCGATCGGCAGATCGAGACGGCCGAGCTCGCGCGGATCGCCGTCACCTCGGAGTACCACTTCCGGCGGCTGTTCTCCGCGCTGGCCGGGATCCCGCTCTCGGAGTACATCCGCCGCAGGCGGCTCACCGTGGCCGGGGCGCAGGTTCTCGCGGGCGAGGAGACGCTGCTCGACATCGCGACGCGGTACGGCTACGGCTCAGGTGAGGCGTTCGCCCGCGCCTTCCGCGCCGTGCACGGAGTCGGCCCCGGCGAGGCCCGGCGGTCCGGCGCGGCGCTGTACTCCCAGCCACGGATGTCCTTCCGCCTCATCGTCGAAGGGAGCAGCGGTATGCGATATCGGATCGTGGAGAAGGAACGGTTCCACCTGGTGGGCAGGAAGGCCCGCGTCCCCCTCGTCCACGAGGGGATGAACCCGGCGATCGTCGCTTTCGTCCGGAGTATCGATCAGGAGACCCTGCGACGATTGGAGAGCCTCTCCGACCAGGAGCCCCGCGGGATCGTCAACGCGAGCGACAACCTCGCCGACAGCCGTGCGGAGGGTACGGAGCTGGACTACTACCACGCCGTGGTGACCGGCGCCGACGCGCCCGAGGACATGGAGAGCCTCACCGTCCCGGCGGGGACGTGGGCGGTCTTCGAGAGTTCGGGGCCGTTCCCGCAGGCGCTCCAGTACCTCTGGCGGGACGTGTTCACGCAGTGGTTCCCCTCCAACCCGTACCGGAGCAGGCCCGGCCCCGAGATCTCGCGCACGCGGCTCTCGCCGGACGGCAAGGAGGCGGAGGCCGAGATCTGGATCCCTGTGGAGCCGATCGGGAAGTGATTGCGGGGGTGCGCCTCGTCAAGCGAGGCGCACCCCCGTGGCGTCTCCCACCCCCCCGTGTTCAGCCGGACGGATGGACGGCGGAGCGCCGTGCCGATCCGCTCGGCGTGGATGGTCGCGTGGACGCCTACAGCTCGCCGTTGATCCGGCCGCCGTCAATCCAGCTCGCAGTTGGTCTCGACTTCGCCGGTGCAGCGGTCGGTGCCGATACCGCCGTTGAGCCGGTCGAAGTCGAGGTTGCCGCTGAGCGTGTCGTTGCCGCCGTTGCCGTTGAGCGTGTCGTCACCGAAGCCACCGGCCAGGAAGTCGTTGTTGCTACCGCCGTTGAGGGTGTCGATGCCGTTGTTCCCGGCAAGGGTGCTGGGCAGCTTCGTGTTGTTGCGGATCGCGTCGTTCCCGGAGTTCGCGAACACGTCGACACGGTCGATCCCGCCGGCCGGGCACCTGGTCGCGGTTCCCACCTGCGTGCATCCCGGGCCGGCCGCGACCGAGCCCAGCGTGTTGCTGATGGTCACGACGGTGCCCGCCGCGTTGATGTTGATGTCGATACCGTCGGCCACCGTGCTGCCGTTGACGAGGATTCTGCCGCTGTCGAGCTGCGCGGTGACAGTGGCGGCCGCCGATGCCGGTCCGGCCAGCGTCGTGACGCCGGTGAACAGGACGGTGGCGAGTCCGAGGGCCACGCCGGTTCTCTTGAGCATGCGGCTGAGCATGCGGCGACCCGGGTTCGTGCTGAACATTGTTGGTGTCCCCCTGTGGTGTCGGTTTGGGTTCCGGCACCACAGTGACGAGGACTCGTTCCCGGGTCACCGCAAAAAGACGCACAACCGAGGGGCATCGGCCTCGGGCTTCCACGGCGGATTCCGCCGAGCCCGATCCTTCGGGGAAGGACCCGCACGGGCCGTGGAACCCCGCTCACCCGGCCGGGTACGTGCCGCGGTGGACGATGAAGCTCAGGGCGGTGCTCTGGCGGCCCAGGCGGGAGTCGTAGGCCGTGACCCGGACGTGGTCGGCGGGGTGCTCCGCGCGGCAGGCCAGGACCGCCTTCAGGGCCGGGGCCGGGTCGTCGAGGTCGAACATCGGCATGCCGTACATCTCCCAGAAGGTGTTGCGCGGGCGCGGGTCGCCGGTGTGCTCGACCGCGACCGCGTAGCCCCGGTCCGTCGCGTAGGCCAGCTGGGCGGTGATCTCCTCGTCGGTGAGGTCGGGGAGGTAGGAGAAGGCTCCCTGGGTGATCCGCGGTGGGAGTGCCGCCGGGGAGGGAGGCGTGGGGGCGGTCATCGGGCGGGCTCCTCACCGGGGGTGGCGGAATCGGGGACGTCGGTGGAGGCGTAGTCGAACTCGACCGCTCCCCAGGTGTCGAGGGCGGCGGCCAGTTCGGGGGAGTGCTTGGCGGCGGACCGCAGGATGTCCGGTCCCTCGGCGGCGAGGTCGCGGCCCTCGTTGCGGGCCTTGATCACCGCCTCCAGCGCGACGCGGTTGCCGGTCGCCCCGGCGGCGATCCCCATGGGGTGGCCGATGGTGCCGCCGCCGAACTGCAGGACCACGTCCTCGCCCAGGTGGTGGACGAGCCGGTGCATCTGGCCGGCGTGGATGCCGCCGGAGGCGACCGGCATCACCCCGGGCATCGAGCCGTAGTCCTGGTCGAACAGCAGGCCGTCGCCGATGCCGTGGGCGGCGGCCCGGCAGGTGGTGTAGTAGCCGCGGGTGGCCGAGACGTCGCCTTCGAGCTTGCCCACCACGGTCCCGGCGTGGATGTGGTCGACGCCGAGCAGGCGGCACCACTTGGCGACCACCCGGAAGCTCACGCCGTGGTTCTTCTGCCGGGTGTAGGTCGAGTGCCCGGCCCGGTGCAGGTGCAGCAGCACGCCGTTGTCGCGGGCCCACTTCGCCATGGAGCCCATCGCGGTGAACCCCACGGTCAGGTCGATCATGATGATCGGGCTGCCGAGCTCCTTGGCCGTCTCGGCCCGCTCGTACATCTGCTCCATCGTGGCCGCGGTGCAGTTCAGGTAGTGGCCCTTGATCTCTCCGGTGCGCTCCTCGGCCTTGCGTACGGCCTCGCCGACGAACAGGAAGCGGTCACGCCAGCGCATGAACGGCTGGGAGTTGATGTTCTCGTCGTCCTTGGTGAAGTCGAGCCCGCCGCGCAGCGCCTCGTAGACGACCCTGCCGTAGTTGCGCGCCGACAACCCCAGCTTCGGCTTGACGGTCGCGCCGAGCAGCGGCCTGCCGTACTTGCCGAGCAGTTCCCGCTCCATCACGATCCCGTGCGGCGGGCCCTGGAAGGTCCTGACGTAGGCCGCCGGGATCCGCATGTCCTCCAGGCGCAGCGCCCTGACCGCCTTGAACCCGAAGACGTTGCCGATGATCGAGGAGGTGAGGTTGGGGATCGAGCCCTCCTCGAACAGGTCGATGTCGTAGGCGACGTAGGCCATGTACCCGCCGGGCTCCCCGGCTCCGTCGTCGCGCACCCGGTCGACCCGGTAGGCCTTGGCCTGGTAGTGCCGGTAGTCGGTCAGCCGGTCGGTCCACACCACCGTCCACGTGGCGGTGGACGACTCGCCCGCGACCGCGGCGGCGGCCTCCTCGGGCGTCACGCCCGGCTGCGGGGTGATGCGGAAGGCGGCCAGGACGTCGGTGTCCTTCGGGACGTAGTCCGGGTCGTAGTAGCCCAGCTCGGCGTAGGGGACGACTCCGGTGCTCAAACGGTTGTGTGCCATGCCTTCACGGTCGGCGCGTTCCGTGAAACCGTCTATGGAGAATCCGCCGAGGACCATCAAGGAAAACCTTGACGCTCACCCAGCTGCGCACCTTCCTCGCGGTGGCCGAGACCGGCTCCGTGCGCGCCGCCGCCGAACGGCTGTACGTCACCCAGTCGGCGGTCTCGGCCGCGCTCGTCGCCCTGCAGAAATCCCTGGGGCTGCGGCTGGTACGGCCGGCGGGGCGCGGGCTGCGGCTCACCGAGGCGGGCGAGGTGTACGCCGGATACGTGCGGCGCGTGCTCGGTCTGCTGGAGGAGGCCCGTACGGCCGCCGCGGGCGAGGCCGACCCCGAGCGGGGCCGGGTCAGGGTGGCGGCGGTGACCACGGCGGGGGAGGAACTGCTGCCGTCGCTGCTGGCGGGGTTCCGGGCCCGCCATCCGGGGGTGGGGATCACCCTGGAGGTGGGCAACCGGGAGCGGGTGCACGCCCTGCTGGCCGCGCACGAGGTGGACCTGGTCTTCGGCGGCCGTCCCCCGGCGCCGGGGGCGTCCGGCGGGTCCGAGGGGCTCACCGTGCTCGCCGTACGGCGCAACGAGCTGACGGTGGTCACGTCGCAGAGCACGGTGCCGGAGAACGCGGTGCCGGAGAACGCGGCGGCGGGGAGCGGTGCGGCGGAGGGCCCGGAATCCGGGAGCACGGCGGGCGGTCCCGGGGGCGCGGACCCCGTGCGGTGGCTGGGCCGCCGGACCTGGCTGCTCCGCGAGCCCGGCTCCGGCACCCGGGCCACCGCCGAGGCGCTCCTGGAAGGGCTCGGCATCACCCCCAGGACCCTGACCATCGGCTCCAACGCCGCCGTCCGCGCGTCCGTCCGGGCCGGTCTCGGCGTCAGCCTCCTGTCCCGCGACGCCGTGACCGGGGAGGCCGGGACCGGGGACGCCGCGACCGGAGGCATCGTGGAGGTCCCCACCCCGCTGACGCCCATCCGGCGCGACTGGCACCTGATCGCCCACCGGGGGCCGCTCCCGGCCACCACCCGGCTCCTGGTGGAGCACGTCCGGAACAGCGGCTGGCGGGCCGCCCCGGTCACACCATGACGCGATGAATCGCTATGAAATGTGATAGATCCTCATAACTTCCGGCGATGTCCGCGGCACTACGATCCGGTCATGCGGACCCACGAGCGCGAGATCACCGTCCCCGTCGACCTGTGCCTGCCGGACGGGCGTCTCAACCCCGAGGCGGTCGGGTGGACCCGGCGCCCGCTGCACCGCGCGAACCTGCGCGGCTGGGGCCGGGCCAAGCGCTGGGAGTACTGGGGGATCGTCACCCCCTCGCACATCGTCGGGATCGTGGCCTCGTCGCTGGACTACGCGGGCCTGCACGGCGTCTACGTGCTCGACCGCGCCACCGGGACGGAGATCTCCGAGGACGTCGTGGTGCCGCTGGCGCGCGGGGCCGTACTGCCGGAGCGCAGCGGCGAGGGCACGGCCTCCGTCCGGGGCGGCGGCGTGACGATCGAGATCGGCCAGCGCCCGGAGGGCACCGCGCTGCGCGCGGTCGCGCCCGGCGTCGAGCTGGAGCTGGAGATGCCGCTGCCCGAGGGGCACGAGTCGCTGGGCGTGGTGATCCCCTGGGGGGACAACCGCTTCCAGTACACGGTCAAGGATGTCGGGCGCCCGGTGCGCGGGCGGCTGAAACTGGAGTCCGGGGAGCACGAGGTGAGCGAGGAGGACTCCTTCGCGGTGCTCGACCACGGCCGCGGCAAGTGGCCGTACGCGATCACCTGGAACTGGGCCGCGGGCAGCGGCCCCGGCCGGGCGATCCAGCTCGGCGGGAAGTGGACCGCCGGCACCGGCATGACGGAGAACGCGCTGTTCGCGGCCGGGCGGCTGCACAAGATCGGTGACGAGCTGGAGTGGAGCTACGACCGGGCGGACTGGCTGCGCCCGTGGCGGATCACCGGCTCGCGGGTCGAGGCCGAGTTCCACCCGTTCCACGAGAAGAGGGCCCGTACCGACCTGGGCGTGGTGGCCAACGAGACGCACCAGTGCTTCGGCTGCTTCACCGGCCGGGCGCGGACCGACGACGGCGAGTGGATCGACCTCGACGGCCTGACCGGCTGGGCCGAGGAGGCCCGCAACCGCTGGTAGCCGAGGCCGCGTCAGGATCAGGTGACGTCCTCCGGCGCCGTGCCGGCGGGCCCGGCGTCGGAGAACCCGGAGTCGGCGGACCCGGAGCGGGAACCGGGCAGCAGGGGGCGCCAGCCGCGTTCGACCGACCGGCGGCACCGTACGGGGTCGTCGCCCGCGCCGGCGAACAGGGCGGTCAGCAGCGGCACGCCGTGGGCGAGCGCCCGGCGGGGCAGCGGGCCGGTCGCGACCAGTGAGGCCAGTCCGTGGCCGATGGTCCAGCTCTGCGCGGCCAGCTCCAGCGGGTCGACGTCGTCGCGGAGGCGACCGGCGGCCGTGGCCCGTTCGACGCCGCGGACCAGGCGGTGCAACGTGTCGTCCGCGGCCGCGGCGTCCTCGAGCCCGAACGCGGCGTCGAACATGACCCGGTAGAGATCGGGGCCGTCCAGGGCGTTGGCCAGGTACGCGGCGCCGAGGGCGGCCAGGTCGCGCACCGGGTCCGCCGACGGCGGGACCGCGGCGAGCCGGGCCGCCAGGCGGGTGAACCCCTCCTGGCGCACGGCCCTCCACAGACCGTCCATGCCGTCGAAGTAGGTGTAGACGGCCATGGTCGAGACGCCGGTCCCGGCCACCAGCGAGCGGAGCGTGACCGGCTCCCGGGCGGCGAGCATCTGCGCGGCCCGGTCGATCAGCAGGGAGCGGACCGCCGGATCCTTAACCCTCACCATGGCGCCACAATACATAACGTTGCTATGTTCTGAGGAGTGCCGAACCGCCTGCGCCGAACCGAGGAGCGGACATGACCGTGACGCTGGTCAACCCCGACGGACTGCCGAAGCCCGAGGTCTACCGACAGCTGTCCATCGCCACCGGGTCCAAGCTGGTGTTCCTGGCGGGCCAGGTGGCCCGCGACGCCGAGGGACGGCCGGTCGGCGAGGGAGACCTGGCCGCCCAGGTCGAGCAGGCCTACCTCAACATCGGCACCGCCCTGGCCGGGATCGGCGCGTCCTTCGACGACGTGGCCAAGCTGACCGTCTACGTCGTCGACTGGACGCCCGACAAGATGCCGCTGCTGGGGGAGGGCGTCGCACGGGCGGCCGCGAAGCTGGGCGTCGACCCGGTCAAGCCGATCACCCTGCTGGGCGTCGCGGCACTGGGCGAGCCCGATCTGCTGGTCGAGGTCGAGGCCACCGCGGTCGTCGACTGACCCGGGCGCCTCGCCGGTCCTGGGAGCCTCGACGGTCCCGGGCCGTACGGCCTGCGGCCCCGGCCCGGACGGCGGGCGCGCCCGCAGGAGTGATGCTCCCGGAGTGACGCTCAGAGAGCGACCTTCCCCGGGATGACGACCCGGAGCAGGGTGCCCGCGCCCCGGCGGCTGTGCACCTCCAGGTGCCCGCCGAGCAGTTCGGCGCGCTCGCGCATGCCGCCCAGGCCGTAGCCGGTGGAGGCGGGAGGCCCGGCCAGGCGGGAGGGGTCGAAGCCGACGCCGTCGTCCTCGATCTCCAGCTCGACCTCGCCGTTCCGCACGGCCAGGCTGATCACGGCGGACCGGGCGCCGGAATGCCTGGCCACGTTGGACAGGGCCTCCTGGGCGACCCGGTAGATCGCGGTCTCGACATGCTCGGGCAGGCGGACGGGGGTCAGGTCCACCTCGACCGTCAGCTGCGGGAAGGAGCGGGCGAGGCTGGCCAGGCTGGCGGGCAGGCCGAGGTCGTCGAGCACCGGGGGGCGCAGGCCCTCGATGGCGGACCTGGTCTCGGCCAGCGCGTCCTCGGCCAGCGCCCGCGCCCGCCTGATCTGCTCCGCCGCCGCGCCGGGGTCGCCCGCGGGCGGGTCCGCCTCCCGCGCGGGCCGCGGTGTGAGCGCGTCGAGGGCGGCGGACAGGTGATAGGAGAGACTGACGATGCGCTGGCTGATCCCGTCGTGGATCTCCCCGGCGAGGCGGCGCCGTTCGGCCTCCTGGGCGAGGACGACGCGCTCGGCGAAGCGCTCCATGGCCTCCTCGCGCTCGGCCAGGCGCCGGTGCAGGCGGGCGTTCTCGATGGTCCCGGCGATCAGGCCGCCCACGGAGTGCAGGAGCTCGACGTCGGCGTAGCTGAACACCCGGCGGGCCCGGGTGTGGACGTTGAGCACGCCGACCAGGTGGCCGGGCCGGGTGGCGATCGGGACCGAGCACATCGAGGTGAAGTCCTCGCCCCGCAGCTCGGGGATGTACTTGTAGCGGGGGTCGGAGAGCTTGTCGTCGTCGATGACCACCGGCCTGCCGTAGGCCGCCACCCATCCGGCCACGCCCTCGCCGAGGTCCAGCTCGATCCGCCCGGCCAGCTCGTCGAAGGGCGGGGTGGCGCCGCGCAGGACGAGCCGCCGGCCGGTGTCGTCGAGGAGGTGGACGAAGCAGATGTCGGTCTCCGTCGTCTCGGTGACCAGCGCGGCCACGCCCTGGACGATCTCCCCGAGGTCGAGCCCCGTGGAGATCGTCTCGATGATCCGGGAGAGCAGCCTGGCCTCCCGCTCGGGATCGGTCAGCCCGAGGCGGCTCACCGGAACACCCCCTCGCGCAGGGCGGTGGCCACCGCCGTGACCCGGTCGTTGACGCCGAGCTTGCGGTAGATGCCGCGGGTGTGGCTCTTGACGGTCTCCTCGCTGACCGTCAGGCGGGCCGCGATCCCCTTGTTGGTCAGCCCGGACACCATCAGGGCCAGCACCTCGCTCTCGCGCTGGGTGAGGCCCAGGTGGGCGCCCGGCCAGAACTCCCCGGCGTGCAGCCGGGCCGCCGACAGGGCGATGCGGCCGGCCAGCATCGGCGCGATCAGCACCTCGCCGGCGGCGATCCTGGTCAGGGCGCCGACCAGCTCCGCGCCGGTCACGTCCTTGAGCAGGAACCCGGAGGCGCCGAGCCGCAGGGCCTGGTAGACGTACTGCTCGTCGTCGTAGACGGTCATGAAGACGACCAGGCAGCCGGGGCGGGCGCGCAGGATCCGCGCGCACGCGTCCAGGCCGCTCTCGCCGCGCAGCCGTACGTCGAGCAGGACCAGATCGGGCTCGTGGGACAGGACCGCCTTGACGGCCCCGTCGGAGTCGCGGGCCTCCGCGACGATCTGCACCTGGTCCCGGTAGGACCCCAGCATGGCCCGCAGGCCGTCGTGGACCATCTCGTGGTCGTCGACGGTCACCAGCCGGAGGGGCGGACTCCTCATGCGCCAAAGGTACGAAAAATGATGGCGTTTAAGGATCCCCCGGTACCTCACCCGGTTGGGGGAGGGCGGTTACCGGATCGCGACATACCGTCCGGGTGACGCCCCCCACCTTGCGGAAGTGAGACAGCCGATGCCTCACAAGCTGATGCGGATGCGCCGGGCAGAGTCGTTGCGGCCCGCCATGCTCGCGATCGCCGGTGACAGCGCGGCGGGGAAGACGACCATCACCCGCGGCCTGACCGAGGCGCTGGGAGCGGACCGCAGCACCGCGGTCTGCGTGGACGACTATCACCGCTACGACCGGGCGGAGCGCAACGGGCTGCCGCTCACCCCGCTCCACCCCGCCTGCAACCACGTGCAGATCATGGAGCAGCACCTGCAACTGCTGGCGATGGGCCAGCCGATCCTCAAACCCGTCTACGACCACCGCGACGGCTCCCTGGTACGGCCCCGCCTGGTCGAACCGCGCGACCTGGTGATCGTGGAGGGGCTGCTCCCGCTCCACACCAAGCTGGCCAGGGCCTGTTTCGACGTGACGGTCTATCTCGATCCGCCGGAGCCGATCAGGCGCGAGTGGAAGATCACCAGGGATGTCCACCGGCGCGGCTACACGCGGGAGCAGGTGCTGGCCGAGCTGGCCGGGCGCGAGGCGGACTCGGCGGCCTTCGTCCGCCCCCAGCGGCGGGAGGCGGACATCGTGGTCCGCTTCGAGCCGATCGAGGGCCGCGAGGACCGGTCGCTGTCGGCGACGCTGCTGCTCCGGCCCACGATCCGGCACCCGAATTTCGCCCAGATCCTGTCCAGGGCGACCACCTCGGCGGTCCATCTCAAGCTCACCCGCGACTCCGACGGCGGGCCGGTGGACGCCCTGCACATCCACGGGTACGCCGACCCGCTGGAGGCCGACGTCGTGGCCAAGGCGATCTGGCACGACCTGGGCGTGCCCGAGCCGCTGCCGGTCTGCCTCGGTCTCATGGAGGACGGCTCGCGCAACGAGCCCCTGCGGATCACCCAGCTGATCCTGCTGCACCACCTGATCCGCGCGGGGGTGTGGCGTCTGCCCGACGAGTGATCCCGCCGGGCGGGTGGCCGGGCCGGATCGGTGGCCGGGTCACCCGTCGCGGTCTCACGCGTCCCAGTCGACGGCCAGCTTCTGCGGGTCCTCCGCGGCGATCCGCACGGGCAGGCGGGTGCCCGGCAGGGTCCGGTGCAGGTGGGCCGCGGGCACGCGGTGGCCGATCCGCACCTCGTACGGCGCGCGCCCCCCGTCCGGGGTCACCCGCAGCACGAACCCCACGATCGGGTCGCCGTTGTCGGCGGTCATGCCGTCCATGGAGAAGGTGCCCAGCACCGTGGCGGCGCCCGGCAGGCCCCGGGCGATCAGCTCGGCCGCGGACAGGTGCTCACCGGTCTCCGGGACGCCGTGACCCGGCGCGCGGCTCCAGTCGATCGCCAGCCGGTGCGGGGCGGCCGGGTCGACCCGCACCGACAGCAGGGCGCCGGGCAGCACGGCCCCCACCAGCAGCCGGGGGAGGGTCTCGCGGTGCGGGAGCCGGTAGGGCGCCGCGCCGTCGCGGTGCACCTCCAGCTCGAAGGCGACCAGGGGCAGGTCGTTCACGGTCACCCCGGTGTCCGTCATCGAGATCACCACGGCGGTCGCGGACGTGCCGGAGGCGAGCAGGTCGTCGTTCCCCCGCGCCATGTCCTGCGCCATGGTGAAGATCCCCTTGAGCCCGGGGCCCGCCTGCGCCTCGAACATGGACATCGCCTGGCCGAAGGCCGCGGTGTGGAAGGACCACGCCGCCGCGAAGGACCCCGACATCAGCAGGATCATCCCCGAGACGAAGGCCGGCACCGCCCAGCCGGGCATGGGCCACATGGTCATCCCGGTGATCCCCGCGACGAGCAGGGCGGCACCGCCCGCCGAGATGCCCAGACCAATCCTCTTCATCGGCCTCATCGAGGTTCTCCAGTCCCATGTGTACGTCGTGTCATCGTGACGGCGTAAGAGAACCGGAGATCGCTTTCACACCGGTTGCATCCCGATTGCGGGTGCTCCGGGGGCGGGACGGCGCGCGCCCGCGGCCGGGGACGACCTGGGATGGCCGGTATCCGGCTGGGTATGGGCCATCACATGACGCATGTGGTGGTGGGAGTGGACGGGTCCGCGGACGGGCTGCGGGCCGTGGAGTGGGCGGCGCGCGAGGCCTCGCGCCGGGGCCTTCCCCTGCGTGTGGTGCACGCCGTGTACGCATGGCTGCACTCCCCGGCGGAGGCGGGGGTCGAGGAGGTGCGGCAGTGGCTGCTGGAGGGCGGGCGCGAGCTCACCGCCCGCTCCGTGGCGCACGCGCGGGAGTGCGCGCCGTACGTGGAGGTCGTGGACGCCGTCATGACCGGCGATCCCGCCGCGGTGCTGATCGCCGAGGCGGAGGCGGCGGAGCTGCTCGTGGTCGCCTCGCGGGGCACCGGCCGGATCTCCGGCCTGCTGCTGGGGTCGGTGGCCCTGAAGGTCGTCTCGCGCTCCTCCTGCCCGGTGGTGGTGGTACGCGGTCCGGTGGAGCCGCACAAGACGTTCGACGAGGTGGTCGTCGGCGTGGACGGCTCGCCGGAGAGCACCGGGGCGCTCAGGTTCGCCGCCGCGGAGGCGTCGCTGCGCGAGGCGCGGCTGCGGGTGATCCTGGCGTGGAACCTGGCCACCCCGGCCGCCGAGACGATGCCCGCGCTGTTCACCGAGATGGGTGCGATCGAGGAGGCCTGGACCCGCGTCCTCGACGAGGCGGTGGGCACCGTCGCGCTGAGCCGCCCGGAGCTGGAGGTCGTCCACCAGGTGGTGGCCGGCCATCCGGTGCAGGCGCTCATCGACGCCTCGGAGGCGGCCGACCTGGTCGTCGTCGGGTCACGGGGCAGGGGCGCGCTCGCCGGGTTCGTCCTGGGCTCGGTGAGCCACGGGGTCCTGCACCACGCCCACTGCCCGGTGGCCGTGGTCGGATCGCATGTCGACGCCGCCCGGATCGAGGACGAACGGGCCGCCTGACCGCGCCTCCGGCTCTCGCGGCCCGCCCGGGCCGAGCGCGCTCACCGGCCGGATGCTGCCGGTGCGAGGCGGCACGGTCGCGGTCGACCACGGATGGTCCCTCGGCGGCCGCGTCCCCGAGGACGGTCCGGTACGGCCTCCGCGTCTGGGAGGCCGTCTGACGGGTAGCCGGAAGGCATGGCGACCTACGGCTTCCATTCCTCACACGAGCAGATCCACCCGGCCGAGCTGCTGAAGGCGGTTGTCCAGGCCGAGCAGGCGGGCTTCACGGCGGCGATGTCATCGGACCACTTCTCCCCGTGGAGCGCGCGGCAGGGCCAGTCGGCCTTCGCCTGGTCCTGGCTGGGGGCGGCGATGCAGGCCACGAACCTGCCGTTCGGCGTGGTCAACGCCCCGGGCCAGCGCTATCACCCGGCGATCATCGCCCAGGCGATCGGCACCCTCGGCGCGATGTTCCCCGACCGGTTCTGGGCCGCCCTGGGCACCGGGGAGGCGAGCAACGAGCACATCACCGGGGACCGCTGGCCGCGCAAGGCCGTGCGTACGGCGCGGCTGCGCGAGTGCGTCGACGTCATCCGGGCGCTGCTGGCCGGGGAGGAGGTCAGCCACGACGGCCTGGTGACCGTGGACCGGGCCCGGCTGTGGACCCGGCCGCAGACCCCGCCCAAGCTGATCGGGGCGGCGGTCAGCGTCGAGACGGCGCGGTGGTGCGCGGAGTGGGCCGACGGCCTGATCACGGTGAACGCGCCGATCGGGACGCTGCGCGAGATGGTCTCCGCCTACCGGGACGCGGGCGGCCGGGGACGGCTGGCGCTGCAGGTCCACCTGAGCTGGGCCGAGGACGACGACACGGCGACGGCGATCGCCCACGACCAGTGGCGCAGCAACGTCTTCCGCCCGCCGGTCTGCTGGGACCTGGACACGGCCGAGCTGTTCGACGTGGTCTCCGAGGACGTGCGGCCCTCCGCGGTCGCCGAGGCGGTCAACATCTCCTCGGACCTGGGGTGGCACGCCGCCCGGCTGAACGAGTACGCGGAGCTGGGCTTCGAGGAGATCTACCTGCACCACGTCGGCCAGGAGCAGGGCGCGTTCCTCGACGCCTTCGGCGCGAAGGTCCTGCCGCAGCTACGGTGAGACCGGCCGCCCCGGCGGGCCGTACGGGCTCCACGGCGGTCGCCGGTGATCGCAGGCCAACTAGGAAGCATCCTTTCCTCGTTGGCTTCTAGCGTTCCCGGTATGAGCGATGACACCGAGATCCGCCCGTTCCGCGTCGCGATCCCCCAGGCCGACCTCGACGACCTGAAGGACCGGCTCGCCCGCACCCGCTGGCCGCAGGGGCCGGCCGGGACCGGCTGGAGCCGGGGCGTACCGCCGGACTACCTCAAGGGCCTGGCCGAGCGCTGGGCCCACGGGTTCGACTGGCGGGAGCGGGAGGCCGAGCTGAACGCGATCCCCCAGTTCGTCACCGCCGTCGACGGCCAGGACATCCACTTCCTGCACGTGCGCTCGCCCGAACCGGACGCGCTGCCGCTGCTGCTCACCCACGGGTGGCCGAGTTCGCCGGTGGAGTTCCTGAAGGTGCTCGGCCCGCTGTCCGACCCCCGCGCGCACGGCGGCGACCCGGCGGACGCCTTCCACCTGGTCGTCCCGTCCCTGCCGGGCTACGGGTTCTCCACGCCGGTACGGCAGGCGGGATGGGGCAACCTGTTCCGCGTCGCCGGCGCCTGGGCGGAGCTGATGCGCAGGCTGGACTACGGCCGGTACGCCGTCCAGGGCACCGACGTCGGCTCCGGCGTGGCGATGATGCTCTCCATGATCGACGCGGAACGCGTGGCCGGCGTGCACGTGACCGGCACGACGGCGGCGATGCCGTTCGGACCCCCGGTGGAGCTGGACGCGCTGTCCGGGACCGACCGGGAGCGGGGCGAGCGCTTCAACGCGTTCCGGGCCGAGGGCGCGGGCTACCTGCACGTGCAGGCCACCCGCCCGCAGACGCTGGCCTACGCGCTGAACGACTCGCCGGTCGGCCAGCTGGCCTGGATCGTCGAGAAGTTCCAGGAGTGGACCGACCCGGCGGCGAAGCTGCCGGAGGAGGCGGTCGACCTCGACCACCTGCTCACCGCCGTCAGCGTCTTCTGGTTCACCGGCTCGGGCGCCTCCTCGGCCCACGCGACCTACGAGGGCATGCAGGCCTGGCGGGAGATGGCCGCCCGGCACGGGGAGGAGCCGCCCGGCGGCGAGCGGCAGGGGCCGCCGACGGGCGTGGCGGTCTTCGCCGGGGACACCGGCATCCGGAGCCTGATGGACCCGCAGGGCCGGATCGAGCACTGGTCGGAGTACGACCGCGGCGGCCACTTCCCCGCCATGGAGACCCCCGGCCTGCTCACCGGGGACATCCGGGCGTTCTTCCGCCGCCACCGCTGACCGGGGCGCGGACCCGCGGACGGGGCGTCAGCTCCAGACGATCACGGACTTCTCCCGCCACAGCTCCAGCACGCTCCGGTCGCCCCGCACGTCGAGGGCCTCGGCGCCCCCGCGGTTCCACAGCATGAGGTACAGCTCGCGGGCGGGCCCGGAGACGACGCAGTCGGCGGCGTCCGCCCCCGGGGTGACGGCCCGGCCGCCCGGCTCCACCCGGACGGTCCAGGCGGTCGGGTGGTCGGTGGCGCGTACGGCCAGGCTGACCGGCGGGTCGGCGACCAGCCGCCCGCGCCGCCGGGGCAGGAAGCCGTCGAAGAGCTCGTCGACGCCGTCGGCGGCGAAGGCGGGGGTGAACGAGGCGATCGCCCGCGCCGTGGAGGCGGAGCCGCCGGTGCCCGGGGCGGCGTCCCGGGGCGACGCGATCCCGTCCGCGTCTCCGGGCGACGCGGCTGTGGACGGTGCGATCCCGCCGGCGTCCCCGGGCGACGCGGCTGCCGCGGCTGCCTCGGCGTCGATCATGTGGATCGCGGTCTCGTGGGCCTGGCGGCGCGCCCAGAACGCCAGCGGGGAGGGCGCGCGCAGGAAGGCCCAGCACGTCGTCCCGGGGTCGGCCTCCCGCAGGGTCCGCACCAGTGCGGTGTGGCCCTCGCGGTACCAGCCGACCAGCCCGGCGTCGTCCGGGGCGGTGAAGAACACCGCCGCCTCCTCGTCGGTGAACGGCTCCGTCCTGCCGGTGGCGACGTACGCCGCGGCCCAGCGGTGCACGCCGCCGAGGTGCTCCAGCAGGTCCCGTACCCGCCAGCCGGGGCAGGTCGGCACCGGGGCGTCCACCCCGGCCCGCTCCGCCGCCGCGGCCAGCCGTACTCCCGCGTCCTGAAGCGCGGACAGGTGCTCCTTGATCTCCACGGGCGAATTGTCGCAGAGGAGAACCGCCGGGTGCAGACGGCAGGGGAGATGATCGATCTCGGGGGAGCGCCTCGCTAGGGTTGGGCGATTCGTTCGGCAAGCCCCTCACGCCCCCGGGAAAGTCCACGTGCGTCTCCTGCGCTTCATCCGCCGACACCGTTCCGGACGGTCCGGGGAACCGGACGGGCGGGTGCGTCGGCTGCGGACGGCGCTCTACGCCAACGGGCTCCTCCAGACGATCGGCCTGCTCCGTCTCCCGTCGCCCTGGTGGGTGGACGTCGCCTGGGCTCTCGGGTGGCTCGCTCTCGTGGTGCTGTTCCACGGGGTACTGGGCGGCGCCTCCCGTACGTTGCGGATCGTCCTGCTCGTGTCCGGGACGGTCGGCGCGGCGGGCTCGCTCGGCGAGGAGGTGTCCGAGGCGCTCGACGCCCGGTTCGCTGCGCGGTTCTTCGATGCCGTCGAACTCCAGGGGTGGCCCTGGCTGCTCTGGCTGACGCTGATCCTCTTCGCCCAGGCTCGGGACGGCCGGTGGGGCAGGATCGCCGTGTGGTCGGGAGCGGCTTCAGTGGCGGCGCCGTTCGTCGTCGTTCTGCTGCGGTCCGGCGTCGTCTCCGTCTCCGTCTCCGACATTGCCTATTTCCACGGCTACGTTCTCATGCCGCTCACCGCGATATCGGAGGCCCTACAACTGGTGTGGCTGGCCCGCTCGGCCCACGATCTCGCGAGCTCGCCCGCTCGGGCCGTACCGCGGCGCGAGCCGAGGCCGGTCCGATTCAGGCTCCCGTCCGGGCGGTGGCTGCTGACGGTCACCGCGACGGTCGTGCCGCTTCTGGCGCTCCCGGCGGCCGACCACGCACGCGGCCCGTTCACCTCCCGGGACGACTGCCCGCGCGCCCAGTCGGCGACCGGGGAGTACATCCCGGCCTCCACCCTCGACGAGATCTGCCTGCGTGCCGCCGCGGACGCCATGGTGGGGATCGCGGAGGAGGAGGGCCAGGTCCTGGCGATGCAGGTGGAGGAGCAGCGCAAGTGCAACGCGGTGCCCCGGCATCGCCCCCTGATCACGCCGGAGTCGGTGTCGGTGATCCGTAAGCCCATCTGGCCGGAGACAGGTCTGGAGGCGTACGAGGACACCCCGACCGGCTCCGACGCCTTCGACAACGGCCTGTACGACCTGGTGGCCGAGAACGGCCTGGTGGCCGCGCTCCCCGGACACATGGTGATCTCCACCGACTCCGAGTTCAGGATCTGCGTCACGCTGGAGACCTACGCGCGCCGCCCGCCCGTGGAGACGGAGGGGTGGCACCACGTGGTCGAGGTCGGCTACCGCAGCCCGACCGGCGAGATCGTGATCCGCGACCCGATGAGCGGCACGGTGCTGCCCGACCTCGCCTTTCGGGGCGCGGGCGACTACCGGATCCGGGTCCACCACGCCTGGTTCCCCTGGAAAGGGGAGAAGTACGGCACGCAACGGCTGCTGATCATGGTCTATCCGGGGCGCGGGGACGACGTCGTCGTCCACCGTGCGAAGACCGGGCCGTGACCGCCATCGGGTCTCCGTCGAGGCCCGCGCCCCTCCTTCAGGGCGGGCGCGGGCCGTACGGGTGTCAGCCGCGGCTGATGCGGACGGCGTCGGCGATGACGTAGCCGGTGCCGGAGGTCTGCCGGCTGACGCCCACGACGTCGTACGCCCCCGCCTTGAGCGAGAAGGTCCCGATGCTGCGCCAGACCCCGCCGCCCGAGCGCTGGTCGACGTAGACCGTCTTGGTCCCGTTCGCGGTCACCACGAGGTACGGCGCCGCGCTGTTGTAGCCGGTGTGCGCCGGATAGCGGACCTCGACCCGGTAGGTGCCCGCGCTGGGGACGGTCGCCTTGTACCAGGCGGGGTCGGGGGTGGTGGCCGGGGTCGCGAACCGGTAGTCGGGCCCGAGGCGCTGGGCGGAGTAGGTGGAGGTGCCCCAGTTCGCGCCGGCGGTGAAGCGGCCGGCGGTGGTGTTGTCCGCGGTGGTCGACCACGCCGGGGTGCTCCCGCCGGTGACGTACTTCATGAACGTGGTCCAGTTCCACTTCGGGCCCGGGTCGGTGTGCGTGGCCCCGGGCACCTGGTAGTGGCCGATGATGTGCGCGCGGTCCTTCGGGATGCCGTACTTGTCGCACAGGTGGCGGGTCAGCGCGGCGGAGGAGCGGTACATCGCGTCGGTGAACCACGCGGCGTTGCTGACGTAGCCCTCGTGCTCGATGCCGATGGAGCGGTGGTTGTAGTCCCGGTTGCCCGCGTGCCAGGCGACGTCCTTGTGGCGCACCATCTGGGTGACGGCGCCGTTGGAGGATTTGATCACGTAGTGCGCCGAGACCTTGGCGCTGGGGTTCTGGAACCAGGAGATGGCGCCGGCGTAGGACCCCTGGGTGACGTGGATGATCACCCGGTCGATCTTCCGGCTCGCCGGGCGGTTGGCGGCGGTGTAGTTGCTCGACCTCGCCGCCACCCAGGACGCGGACGGGTATTCGGCGCCGGGGGCGGCCATCGCGCCGAGGTCGCGGGCCTGGGCGTACTCGCCGCGGTCGGCGGTGACCTGCCGCGGCGCGACCGTCACGCCGCGGGCGGTGAACCCGGTGCCGAGCAGCTCGTAGACGGAGTCGGCGTAGAGGCGGGCGGTCTCGGCGGAGGAGGGGTTCCCGTACCGCGCCACGGCCTCGTACCAGCGGCCGATGTCCTTCCTGGCGGTCTCGTCGAGACCCAGCCCGTCGGCGTGGGCGCGCAGGACCGCCGCCCCGCCGAGGATGTTCGACCCGGTGTCCGCGCGCAGCCTCTCCACCGGCAGGCCGGTGATCTCGGCGGCCTTCTCCAGCGCGTGCGTGGTGGGGTTGCTGACCAGGTGCATCATGCCGTAGCCGCCGCTCGCGCTGGGCTCGTCGCCGTGGTCGTCGAGACGGGTCTCGGCGTAGGCGAGGGTGGCGAGCAGGTCGCGGGGGATGTCGTACTCGGTCGCGGCGTGCTCGAACGCCGCCGGCAGGGGCGGATCCGGCTCGGCCGCGGCCGGCCGTCCGGCCGACATCAGGAAGGCCGCGAGGGCGCAGGCGACGAGGGCCGCAGGCCGCCTCAGGGCGAACGTCATCGAGGGTCTCCTTGTCCGGGGGGTGAGTGCAGCACGGTAAAGGAGTCCGTGGGGCGTATTGGGGTGATTTGCTATCACCGGTATGAAGGAAATTTTCCGATCACTCCGGTACGGATGTTTCGTTCCAATAGGAAAGTCCGCTGTGACCAGGTGCTCCCGGCGCGGCGCGGGGATGAAGCCGCGGCGCGGGAGCGGTGCCGGAGTCCGGAACCGTGACGGAGGCGGTGTATCCTCCCGGCCCTCGGGCGATGGCCCAGGTGATCGGCTCCGGCATCTCGGGCTCCCGGCCCCCCCGCGGAGGCTCGGGTGATCCCACGGGCCTCCGGCGTTGTCGGGGCGGCTCCCTAGGGTTGGGCGATTTGTCCGGCCAGTCCCTCGCCCCCCGGGAAACCCGCGTGGGCCTCCTCCGCCCCGCCCGCCGCTACCGCTTCGGGCTGCCCGCCGCGCTCGTCGTGGCCTGCTACACCCTCGCCGTCCTCACAGCGGCCGTCATCGTGGTGGCGGGCGGCGACATCGCGATCCTCCAGTGGCTCGTTCTCCGAGAGGAGACGGAACTCCACCCGGACCTGATCCGGCCGGGATCGTGGCTCTGGTGGTCCGTGCCGGTCCTGGTCCTGGTCGGAGGCGTGCAGGGCTGGGGGCTCTGGCAGATCCTCCGCTGGACTCGCTCATGGGGACGGAGTTGCCCGACCTCGCGGTGCGGGGCGGGAGCGGCGACTACCGGATCCGCGTCCACCTCGACTGGATGCCCTGGAAGGGTGAGAGGAACCGCACGCAGCGGTTGCTGATCATGGCCTATCCGGGCCGTGGGGCCGACGTCGTCGTCCACCGCGACAAGACCGGGCCTGATCGTCCCGGCCCATGGGAAACGCCGCCGGACGGATCTACTCTGGCGCGGTCGGACGACATCGGAAGGCGGCGCGACCATGGACGGGACGAGCATGACCGGGGACGGGGCGAGCATGACCGGCGAGCACGCCGACCTGCTGCAGACGCTGGCCAGGCACCGGGGCTTCCTGCGACAGACGGTGCGGGGGCTGACCGACGAGCAGGCGGCGCTGCGCACCACCGCGAGCGAGCTGTGCCTGGGCGGCCTGATCAAGCACGTGGCCGGCACCGAGGCGATGTGGATGCGTTTCGCGGCCGGGGGCGCCGAGGCGGCGGAGAGCGAGCCGGTCGACTGGGAGGGCCGGTTCCGCATGGCGGAGGGCGAGACGCTGGCCGGCCTGCTCGACGCCTACGAGCAGGTGGCGCTGGCCACCGAGAAGCAGGTGGCGCAGACGCCCGACCTGAACCTCTCGCACCCGCTCCCGCAGGCGCCGTGGTTCGAGCCGGGCGCGCGCTGGTCGGTGCGCCGGGTCCTGCTGCACATCATCGCCGAGACCGCCCAGCACGCGGGGCACGCCGACATCATCCGCGAGTCCCTGGACGGCGCCAAGACCATGGGCTGAGGCCCCGGCCCGGCTCGGCGGCGGCGAGTACACCGGGTCGGCGACGCTCCCGGCCGGGGCGTGGCCGTGGTCCGGCTGAGCGCGGGGCCGTACGGGAGACCCGCAGGGGGACGACCCGCTCACGGGCGCACATCCCGTACGGCTTCGCGCACCGCTTGTGGCGCGCGGGGCCGCTGTGGTTGCGTGATCGGGTCCAGACCGGACCGCCAGACGGAGGTGACGCGGGGTGCCGCACCACAGCAGGCTCTACAAGGTCGTGATCGACGTTCCGGACGACGTGCACGACAGGGAGGTGGAGTTCTGGCAGGGGGCGACCGGCGAGACGCTGAAGGTGTTCGACCGCTATCGCGAATACCACGGCGCCCACCTGCACGGGCAGGAGTTCGCGCTGCTGGTCCAGCGGCTGGGGGAGGGTGTGCCCCGGGTCCACCTCGACATCCACACCGACGACCTGGAGGCGGAGGTCGCCCGGCTGGAGCGGCTGGGCGCCGAGCGGGTGCGGAAGGTGGAGCACTGGTGGATCATGCGTGACCCGGCGGGCCTGCCGTTCTGCGTCCTGCCGGACTCCGGCGGCACGCTCGACGAGCACAACTCCCAGCGCTGGGACTGACGCGGCTCACTCTGCCGCGCCGTACCGCCGTCAGGCCCGGCGCCCGGGGACCCGGTCGGTGATCCAGCCGGTCACCAGGGACAGGACCTCGGGGTCGGTGGGCTTGCGGATCTGCTGCTTGTAGGTGCGCAGGCCCCCGGAGCCCGCCTCGCGGCGCAGCAGGTGGGTCAGGTCGGGGACCCGGACGGTCGTGACGTCGCCGCCCGCCGTGGCGGCGATGACGTCGAGGTCGTCGGGGTCGGCCTGGACGTCCTTGGCGCCGGTGAGCGCCAGGATCGGCACGCGCGTCCCGCGCAGCGACGGCTTGGGGTCGAAGGCGATGAACTCGCGGTGCCAGCGCGCGTTCGACTTGCGTCCCTGGACCCGGACGACGTCGGCCGTGCTCGCCTTGAAGGTGGCGATGGCCTCGTCCTGCTTCTCGAACAGGTCGGTGCGGAGCAGGCGCAGCATCACCCGCACCGGCGCGGGCAGGTCCCCGGCGATCTGCCGCGCCTGCCAGCGGAGGGTCTCCTCGCCGGTCTTGGCCATGCCGGCCAGCAGCACGATCCCGGCCAGGTCCGTCTCCTCGGCGGCCACGGCGGTGGCGATGACGGCCCCCTCGCTGTGGCCGGCGACGAACACCGCGGCCGGGTCGATCTCCTCGCGGTCCCGCACCCAGGCCACCGCGGCCCGCGCGTCGGCGATGTTGTCGCTCAGGCCCGCGGCCAGGAAGTCGCCCTGCGACTCCCCGACGCCGCGCTTGTCGTAGCGGAAGGAGGCCACGCCGGCCCCGGCCAGGGCGTGCGCGAGGTCGCGGCTGACCCCCAGGGGCATGCGCCTGTGGTCGGCGTCGCGGTCCAGCGGGCCCGAGCCCGTCATGATGACCACCACCGGGTGCGGCCCCGGACCGGCGGGCAGGGCCAGCGTGCCGCCGAGGACCAGGTCGCCGGAGCGGAAGGTGACGCGCTCCTCGGCGACCGGCCCGGGCAGCCCGGCCCACTGGCGGATGCGCCCGGCCAGCTCCGGCGCGTTCTCGTCGCTGACCAGCAGCTCGTCGTAGCCGGTCCCGCTCAGGCTCACCCGTACGGCGGGCACGCCCCGGTGGGCGGCCACGAACGTCCGGTGGCCGGGCCTGCGCCAGGTTCCGATCTTGGTCCGGCCCGGCAGGGCCAGGCCGGGGGAGCGCAGGCCGCCGGCGCCCGCCACCGCGTCCTCCACAACGGCGACCTGGCGGACCGCGGCGCGCGGCACGCGGATGTCGCCGTGCAGGCCCGCCACCCTCTCGCCCTGGCTGAGCTCCAGCACCAGCTCGCCACCGGTCATCGTCATCGTCGCCATCGTGCGTCCTTTCCGCTTCGTCTGGTCATGAGTATTCTCATCTTTGATATTGATGTCAAATATGAGAATATTGACCTATGAAGACGACGGCTGATCTCCTGCTCCACCCGGTACGGCTGCGCATCGTCCAAGCCCTGCTGGGCGACCGTCACATGACCACGGCGGCCCTGGCGGCCGACCTCTCCGACGTCTCCACCGCCACGCTCTACCGGCACGTCGGCACGCTGGCGGACGCCGGGGTCCTGGAGGTGGTGGACGAGCAGAAGGTGCGCGGCGCGGTGGAGCGCACCTACGCGCTGCGCCTGTCCGCGGCCCAGGTCGCCGAGGAGGATCTGGCCGCGATGTCCCCCCAGGACCACCGGCAGGCGTTCACGGCGTTCGTGGCCGGACTGCTGTCCGACTTCGACCGCTACACCGAACGGGGGGACATCGACCTGGGCCGCGACGGCGTCGGCTACCGCCAGGCCGCGCTGTGGCTGTCGGACGAGGAACTGGCCGAGTTCGCGGCGGACCTGCGCAAGGTGTTCGCCGCCAGGACGGGCAACGGCCCCGGCGACGGACGGGTGCGCAGGCTCATCACGACCGTCCTGCTGCCTTCCGTGCCTTAGCCGCCGGGACCGCCGGGACCTCCGGGGTCTGCGACTCCTCGCCATCGCCATCGCGCCGCAGCGCCTGGAGTCCCACCAGGTCGTCGGGGGCGGCGTCGGCGATCTCGTCGTCGAAGCGGGACAGCGGCCCGCCGCGCAGGCAGACGACGGCCAGGATCGCGATGGCCAGGCTCGCCAGCAGGTACATCAGGGCGATGCCGCGCCCCGGCCCGACGCCGATGAGCTCGCCGACGGATCCCGCCAGCAGCCCGTCCGGGGTGAGCAGCGGGTCCAGCAGGGCGGCGGCGGCCGGTCCCACCACGGCGAAGCCGAACGGCATCGTCGACCAGGCGATCAGGGTGTTCAGCGCGAAGACCCGGCCGTGGAACCGCTGCGGGACCTTGACCTGGACGATCGTGGCGTAGATGCCGTTGAGCAGGGAGACCCACAGCCCCAGCCCGAACGCGCCCGCCGAGATCATCACCAGGTCCGGCCGCAGGCCGATCAGCGTGCCGGAGACGGCCAGGGCCAGGGTGCACAGCAGCACGCCGTACATCCTGCGGTGGCGCGGCCCGCCCCACACGGTCATCGACAGGCCGCCGAGGAAGACGCCCAGGCCCGAGAAGAACGCGACGGTGCCGACCTCGTCGAGGGTGGCGAAGGAGAGCACCAGCGGGGAGGTCATCAGGAACAGCGGGGACAGGAAGATGTTCAGGATGGCGAAGAACACCAGCATGGACCGGAAGCCCCGGTTGCCCCAGGAGTAGCGGAACCCCTCGACCATCTCGGCCGTGACCGACTCGCGCCGCCTCCACGCCATCGTGGAGGGGAAGCGCACGAACAGGATGACGGTCACCGCGAAGACGTAGCTCAGCACGTCGATGATGAGGATGCCCTCCAGGCCGATGGTGGCCATCAGCCCGACCGCGATGATCGGCACGATGAGCTGCGAGGTGCCGTTGACCATCTGGGTGATGCCGTTGGCGTGGCCGAGATAGCGCTTGGGCACCAGCTGCGGGATCGCCGAGCCGTAGGCCAGGCGCTGGAAGGTGAGTGCGATCGACAGACAGACGATCAGCGGATAGAGATGCCAGGTCTGGAGGTTGCCCGTCCACAGCAGCAGTCCGAGCGCCAGCTGCGTGCCTCCGGCGCACAGGTCGCCGATGAGCATGATCCGGCGCCGTTCGGACCGGTCGACGATCACTCCGGCGAGCGGCGCGACCAGCATGCCCGGCACGATGGCGAGCACGGAGAACAGGGCGAAGCGGACCAGTGATCCGGTGGTGAGATAGATCCAGATCGGGATCGCGAACTCGGTCAGGGCCGAGCCGGTGATGGAGACCAGCTGCCCGGAGGCGACCAGCGCGAAGCGCCGCATGCTGGGCTGCGGACCGGTCGGCACGACCGCCGAGGTGGAGTGCGAGACCGCGTGCAACCGCCAGGTCGCGGAGTCCGGCGCGGCGGGAGTGCCCGGTTCGGCGGAGGCCGGGGTCTCCGGGGCGGAGCGCATGGACACGTGGACGCCGGTGACGATCTCGGCGAGTTCCGCGGCCCGGTACTTCAGGAAGAAGTGCCCCGCCTCCTCCAGCACCACCACGGCCGAGTCGTCGGTCAGGAAGTGCCACTCGCGGAAGCGTTCCTGGTAGTAGTCGGTGGCCGGATCCCGTTCGCCCGCCACCGTGATGATGGGCGCCCGCAGCCGCCGCGCCGAGCTCTCGAACAGCTCGGTGAAGTACTGCTCGGCGGCCTCGGAGTCGCGCCGCATGTTGCGGATGATCAACCGGGCCCGGTCCGGGTCGAGGTCGCTCATGTCGACGCCCATCGAGGTCAGCCAGTTGGCGTACCCCTGGTCGCCGCGGAGCGACTCCATCCGGGCCATCCGGGCCAGCCGTGACATCGCCCCGCCCCGGGGCCGGGCGAAGGGGAAGATCGCCCCGATGTAGACGGCCTCCAGATGCCTGCCCTCGGCCTCCAGCCGGCGGGCGATCTCCACGATCAGCGCGGAGCCGACCCCGCAGTGGCCGTACAGCGCGATCGGCCCCTGGACCTTCTCCTGGATCTCGGCGACGCATCTGGCGGCCAGCTCGTCGAAGGGCAGCCGCTCCTCGTCCACGCCCACGTCGTGCCCGGGGATGGCGACCGACCACAGGCCGTACCCGGCCGGCAGCGCGTCGGCGAGCGGCTGGTAGACCACCGCGCTGCCGCCGCCGTACGGCACGCACACATAGCTCAGCTCGGTGGCGCGCGAGCGGGTCAGCTCGTGCAGCAGGCCGCGCGGCTCCCGGCTGTCGGCGGGGGTGTCGACCAGCGCGGCCAGCTCCCGCACGGTCCGGTGCTTGAAGACGTCCATCACCGAGACCCCGCCGCCCACGGCCGTGCGCAGCCGCGCCACGACCTGCGTGGCCAGCAGCGAGTGCCCGCCCAGGTCGAAGAAGTCGTCGTCGGCCCCGATGGTCTCGATGCCGAGGACCTCCGACCAGACGGCGGCGATCGCCTGCTCGGTCGGGGTGGACGGCTCGGCGAAGACGGCGCCCTCCTCGCGGGAGAACACCGGCTCGGGCAGTGCGGAGCGGTCGAGCTTGCCGTTGGGGGTCAGGGGCAGGGAGGGCAGCGTGACGAAGGAGGAGGGGACCATGTAGTCGGGGAGCCGCCGCTTCAACTCGGCGCGGTGGTCGGGCGCCGGTCCGTCCGGCGTGTTCTCCTCGACCAGATAGGCGACCAGCCGCCGGTCCCCCGGGCGGTCCTCACGGACGATCACGGCGGCGTCCGTGACCCCGGGCCGGGCGCGCAGCGCCACCTCGATCTCGCCCAGCTCGATGCGCAGGCCGCGCAGCTTGACCTGGTTGTCGATGCGGCCCAGGAACTCGACGGTCCCGTCGGGGCGCCAGCGGGCCAGGTCACCGGTCCGGTAGAGCCGCCCCCCTCCGTCGCCGAACGGGTCGGGCACGAACCGCTCGGCGGTCAGCGCCGGGCGCCGGACGTAGCCGTGCGCCACCTGCACGCCGCCGATGTACAGCTCGCCGGGCACCCCGACGGGGACCGGGCGCATGCCCGCGTCCAGCACGTACAGGGTGGTGTTGGCCACCGGGCCGCCGATCGGCACCCGGGCCAGCCCGGACAGCGCCTCGGGCGCGCAGTGCCAGGCGGACACGTCCACGGCCGCCTCGGTGGGGCCGTAGAGGTTGTGCAGCTCGGCGGGGAGCGTCTCGACGCAGCGGCGGGCCAGGTCGACGGGGAGCTCCTCGCCCGAGCAGACGACCGTGCGCAGCGTGCCGCAGTCCGCCACGCCCTCCTCGGCCAGGAACACCGCGAGCATGGAGGGCACGAAGTGCAGCGTGGTGACGCCCTCGGCGGTGATCAGATCCCGCAGGTAGGCGGAGTCCTTGTGCCCGCCGGGCCGGGCCAGCACCAGCCGGGCACCGGTGACCAGCGGCCAGAAGAACTCCCAGACCGACACGTCGAACCCGGCCGGGGTCTTCTGCAGCACCACGTCCTGCGCGGTCAGGGAGAAGCGCTCCTGCATCCACTCCAGCCGGTTGACGATGCCGCGGTGCCCGTTGGCCACGCCCTTGGGCCGGCCGGTGGAGCCGGAGGTGTAGATCACGTAGGCGGTGTCGTCCGGGCCCGCTCCCGGTCCCGGTGACGCGGCCTGCGGCCAGGCGTCCGGGTCGTCCAGCGGCAGCACCGGGCAGCCGGCGAGCCCGCCGGAGTCGCGCAGGGCCCGCAGGGCGTCCGGGCCCGCGGGGCCCTCTCCCGGGAGCGCGGAGTCCTCCGCCGGGGTGAGGGTGAGGACCGCCGACAGCCCGGCGTCCCCGGCCATGAAGGCCAGCCGGTCCGCGGGGTACTCCGGGTCGAGCGGCACGTAGGCGGCGCCCGTCTTCAGCACCCCCAGCAACGCGGCGACCAGCTCGAACGATCGCTCGGCGCAGACGCCGACCAGGCTCCCCGGCCCGGCGCCCAGCCCGCGCAGGGCTCCGGCCACCCGCTCGGCGCGGGCGTCCAGCTCCGCGTAGGACAGGGTCCCGCCCTCGAAGGTGACGGCCGGGGCGTGCGGGGTCCTGGCCGCCTGCGCCTCGACGAGCGCGTGCAGGGTCGTCTCTCCCGGCGACGGTACGGCGGTGGCGTTCCACTCGGTCAGGACGAGCCGCCGCTCCTCCTCGCCGAGCACGTCCAGGGCGGAGGTCCGCAGGGACGGGTCGGCGGCCACCCGCTCCAGCAGGGCCGTCAGGTGCGCGGTCAGGCGCTCGACGGTGGCCGCCTCGAACAGGTCGGTGTTGTAGACGAACAGGCCCGCCAGCCCCTCGGCGTCCTCGCTGAGATAGAGCTCCAGGTCGAACCGGGTGGCCCAGGTCCCCAGCGGGAAGCCCTCCAGGCCGGGGCCGTCGCCGTCGCCGCCCTCGCCCGTGTAGTTCTGCATGGCGAGGATCACCTGGAACAGCGGCGAGCGTGAGACGTCCCGGGCGACGTTGAGGTCGGCGACCACCCGCTCGAACGGGGTCTCCTGGTGGGCGTAGGCCTCCAGCGCCAGGTCGCGGACCCGCGCCAGCAGTTCCAGGAAGGTCGGGTCCCCCGACAGGTCCACCCGCATCGTCAGCATGTTGACGAAGCAGCCGACCAGTCCCTCCAGCTCGGCCAGGGGACGGCCGCCCACCGGTGACCCGATCGCCACGTCGTCCTGGCCGGAGTGACGGCCGAGCAGGGCGGCGAAGGCCGCCAGCAGCGTCATGTACGGCGTCGCCCCGTGCTCGTGCCCGATCGCGGTCAGCCGCTCGGCGGTCGCGGCGTCCACGCGGAAGGCGTGCGCGGCCCCGCCGTAGGTCTGCTCGGGCGGCCGGGGGTGGTCGGCGGGCAGGGCGAGCGGTTCCACCCCCGCCAGGCGCCGCCGCCAGAAGTCCAGATCCTCCCGCTCCTGCTCCCGGCCGCGCTGCCAGAGCGCGTAGTCGCCGTAACCCACCGGCGGCGGGGCGAGCTCCCGGCCGTCGTGCAGCGCGAACAGCTCGCGCAGCAGGACGGAGGTGGACCAGCCGTCGGCGGCGATGTGGTGGATCGCCAGGGCCAGCACGTGGTCCTCGGGCGCCAGCCGTACCAGCAGGGCCCTGATCACCGGCCCCTCGGCGAGGTCGAACGGCACGGCCAGGAAGCCCGCCACCGCCGCCCGCGCCTCCACCTCGCCGGCCGCCTCCACCACGGTGAACGGCGCGGACGCGGCCGGCGGCGGCACGACGACCACCCCGGGGCGGCCCTCGTCGTCGGCCGGGTACCGCATGCGCAGGACCTCGTGCCGGGCCACGACCTCGGCGAAGGCCCGTTCCAGCGCGCCGGGGTCCAGCGGGCCGCGCACCCGCCGGGAGACCGGGATGACGTAGGCGGTCTCACCGGGCGTGTACTGGTCGAGGAACCACAGCCGCTCCTGGGCGGAGGACAGCGGCGGCACCTCGCCCTCCGGGCGCGGGGTGATCGCGGGCCCGGTCTTCCTGCGCCGCAGCCGCTGGGCGACCAGGGCCTTCCTGGCGTCTGCGGTGGCGGACTCGGTCATCGGCGGACCTCCGGAGTGGCGGACTCGGTCATCGGCGGGTTCTTCACGTTCTTCACGGACGGCGGGGTGATCATCCGGCGGTCTCCCGGCGGGCTTCTGCGTACTGCGGGACGGTCACCGGACGGCCTCCCCTGCGGAGAGCCGGGCCGTGACCTCGTCGTCGGAGAGCTCGTCGATCTCGGCCGCGATGAGCTCCTCGACGGCCTCGGCCAGCTCGGCGACGGTGCGCCGGACGAAGAGGGTCTTCAGCGGGACCTGGACCTCGACCGCCGTGCGCAGCCGCGCCGTCACCCGGGTCGCGAGCAGCGAGTGCCCGCCCAGGGCGAAGAAGTCGTCGAAGGCGCCGATCCGGTCCCGCCCGAGGACCTCCGACCACACCTCGGCGACCAGCTCCTCGGCGTCCGAGCGGGGGGCGACGTAGGCGGTGGCCCGGACCTCGGGCCGCGGCAGCGCGGCCCGGTCCACCTTGCCGTTCACCGTCATGGGCAGGGCCGCCACCGTCATCCAGAACGTCGGGACCATGTACGGCGGCAGCGAGGCGGCCAGGTGGCGGCGCAGCTCCGCCTCGTCCGGCGGGAGCGCCGCGCCCGCTTCGGCCTCCGGGCCGGGGGAGGGGACGACGTAGGCGGCCAGGGTCTCCCCGTGCGCCAGCACCGCCGCCTGCGCGACCCGGGGATGCCCGGTGAGCAGCGCCTCGATCTCGCCCGGCTCGACCCGGAAGCCGCGCACCTTCACCTGGTCGTCCATCCGGCCGAGGAACTCCAGCCGGCCGTCGGCCCGCCACCGGGCCCGGTCGCCGGTGCGGTAGAGCCGCGAGCCGGGCGGGCCCCACGGGTCGGGGACGAACCGCTCGGCGGTCAGCGCCGGCCGGCCCAGATAGCCGCGGGCCACGCCGTCGCCGCCCACGCACAGCTCGCCCGCCGCGCCGCGCGGCACCGGCTCGCCGTGGGCGTCGAGCAGGTGGACCGAGGTCGCCGAGATCGGGCGGCCGATGGGCGGGCGCTCCTCGCCGGTCGCCTCGGCGGCCGTCGCGATGATCGTCGCCTCGGTCGGGCCGTAGGTGTTGACCAGCCGGACCCGGTCGCCGAAGCGCTCCCGCCAGCGGCGCACGGCCGAGCCGTACAGCTGCTCGCCGCCGAGGATGACCAGGCGGAGCGTGTTGGGCCAGGTCACCTCGTCGATCACCTCGACCAGGCGGTGCCAGTAGGCGGTCGGCAGGTCCAGGACCGTGATCCGCCGCCCCTCGGGCGTGGCCAGGAAGTCGGGCAGCGTCTCCGGCCCGCCCGGCAGCAGGACGAGGGTCGCCCCGGCGGACAGGGTGGGATGGATCTCCTCGGCGTGCGCGTCGAAGCCCAGGGAGGCGAACTGCACCACCCTGTCCCCGGGGCGCAGGCCGTACTCCCGGACCATCCAGCGCACCCGCGCGGCCAGGCTCCGGTGCTCGACCACGACCCCCTTCGGCACGCCGGTCGAGCCCGAGGTGTAGATGAGGTAGGCGGCGTCCCCCGGCTGCGTGGCCCGCCCGCCCGGCTCGGGGACCCCGGCGATATCGGCGGCACCGGCGGGTTCGACGATCTCGGTCTCGTCCGATCCGGTGACGAGGGCGACCGCCCGGCTGTCGGCGAGCAGGTGGTCCCGGCGGGCGTCGGGCGTGGCGGGATCGACGGGCAGGTAGGCGGCGCCCGCCCGCCAGGCGGCGAGGATCGCCACCAAGGTGCCGATCGACCGCTCGGCGCGCACCGCCACGACCGTGCCGGGACCGGCGCCGGTCTCCCGCAGGCGGCCGGCCAGCCGGGTGACGCGCAGGTCCAGCTCGGCGTAGGTCAGCTCCCGTCCGCCGCACTCCACCGCGACGGCACCGGGCGGGGAGGCGGCGATCAGGCCGGGCACCAGGTCCGTCCCGTCGTCGGCGGGGCCCTGCGCGAGCTCGGCGAGCACCTCCCGTTCGCTCTCCGCGCGCAGGGGGAGCAGGGAGACCGGCCGTTCGGGGTGGGCCGCGACGCCGCGGAGCAGCGACTGCAGGCCGCTCGCGAACCCCGCCACCGTGGCCGGGTCGAACAGCGCGGCGTCGTAGCCCAGCACCATGGACAGCCCGTCGGCCTCCCGCCACGCCTCGAAGGCGAGGTCCAGCTTCGCCTGCGCGTAACCGGTGTCGAAGAGCCCGACCCGGACCTCGCCGAAGTCGGCGGGACGCCCGCCCTGGTTGTGCAGCACGGCCATGGTCTCGAACAGCGGCGTGCGGGTCAGGTCCCGCTGCACGCCGAGCTCGGTGGCCAGCCGCTCCAGCGGGACCTCCTGGTGCGTCATGGCGTCCAGCACGTCGCGCCGGGTACGGCCCAGCAGCTCGGTGAAGGCCGGGTCCCCCGACAGGTCGCCGCGGAGCACGAGCATGGTGGTGAAGCAGCCGACGATCGGTTCGAGCTCCGGCCGGTCGCGCCCGGCGTACGGCGAGCCGACCAGCAGGTCGTCCTGGCCGGTGTGCCGGGCCAGCAGCACCTGGTAGGCGGCCAGCAGCACCATGAACAGGGTCGCCCCCCGCTCCCGGCCCACCTCCTCCAGCCGGGCGGTCACCTCCTCCGGGAGCCGGAAGGGGTGGAAGGCGCCCCGGCGGGCCTGCCCGCGCGGCCGGTCGGTCGGCAGGTCGAGCACGGGTGGGCGGGCCAGCCGCTCCCGCCAGTGGGCCAGCGCCGCGGTCTCGTCGCGCCCGCGCTGCCACAGCGCGACGTCGCCGTACTGCAGCGGCAGCGGGGGCGGGCCGGACAGCCCGGCCACGCGCGCGCCGTACAGGCGGGCCAGGTCGTCCAGCAGCACGTTGAGCGACCAGCCGTCCCCGATGATGTGGTGGAAGACCACGCACAGCACGTGCTCGGCGGGGCCCAGCCGCAGCAGCACCGCGCGCACCGGCGGCGCGGCCGCCAGGTCGAAGGGGGCGTTGGTCTGCTCGGCGACGATCCGCCGGGCCGCCGCCTCCACCTCCTCGGGCGTCGCGCCCGGCACGTCCAGGTGGGTGAGCGTCGGGGCGGCGGCCGGCTCGACGACCGCCAGCGGCAGGCCGTCCCGGTCGGGGAAGCGGGTGCGCAGGCTCTCGTGCCGCTCCACCAGGGCGGTGAAGGCCTCATCCAGCGCGGCCGGATCGAGCGGCCCGCTCAGCCGGCGCACCAGGAACATGGTGTAGGAGGCGTCATCGGGGTCGAGCCGGTGCAGGAACCACAGCCGTTCCTGGGCCCGGGACAGCGGCGGGGCCGTACCGGCGGGGCGCGGGACCGGCGGGGCGGCGAGCCGGCCGCCGGCCTCGCCGGAGGCGGCGCGGCCGGTGAGGTCGTCGAGGGCGGCGGCCAGCCCGGCGACGGTCGGGTTGCCGAACAGCACGGGGATGGGGACCTCCACGCCCAGCTCGGCCTCCAGCGCCGCGATCACCTTCACCGCCAGCAGCGAGTGCCCGCCCAGCGTGAAGAAGTCGTCGTCGGTCCCGACCTCCCGGGCGCCGAGCACCTGGGAGAACAGCCCGGCCACCCGCAGCTGCGAGGCGCCGGTCGGCGCCCCGCCCCGCCCCCCGGCCGGGAGCGCCGGATCGGGCAGCGCGTTCCGGTCCACCTTGCCGTTCGGCGTCAGCGGCAGCGCGGGCAGCCAGGTGAAGACCGAGGGCACCATCACGGCGGGCAGCAGCCCGGCGGCGTACTCCCGCGGATCGGCACCGTAAGGGGCGGCACCCTGCAAGTCGGCACCCTGCAGGCCGACGCCGGATAGGCCGACGCCGTACGGGCCGGTGCCGGACGGATCGGCCGCCTCGGCGGCCACGAGGTAGGCGGCCAGGCGGTCGTCCCGGACGACGACGGCGGCCTGGGCGACCCCGGGGCAGGACTCCAGCACGGCCTCGATCTCGCCGGGCTCGATGCGGTGGCCGCGCAGCTTGACCTGCCGGTCGGCGCGGCCGAGGAACTCCAGCGTCCCGTCGGGCCGCAGCCGCACCCGGTCCCCGGTGCGGTAGAGCCGCGAACCGGGCGGTCCCCAGGGGTCGGGGACGAAGCGTTCGGCGGTCAGCGCGGGGCGGCCGAGATAGCCGCGGGCGACGCCCGCGCCGCCGATCACGAGTTCGCCCGGGACCCCGATCGGGGCCTGCCGGTCGTCGGGGTCCAGCACGTACACCTGCGTGTTGGCGATCGGCCGGCCGATCAGCACCTCGCCGGGGTCCGGCGGGACCTCCCACGCCGTCGACCAGATCGTGGTCTCGGTCGGGCCGTACATGTTGACCAGGCGCCGCACCCGGGGCCGCAGCTCGGCGGCGAGCGGGAGCGGCAGGGCCTCGCCGCCGACCAGGCCGACCGCGTCCGCGGTCCCGGCCCCGCCGGCCAGCAGCATCCGCCACCCGGACGGCGTCGCCTGGATGTGGGTGACGCCGCCGGACTCGACCAGCCGGGCGAGCGCGGCCCCGTCCCGCGAGGCCCGGGCGTCCGCCACGACCAGGCTCCCGCCGCAGACCAGCGGCAGGTACAGCTCCAGGGCGGAGATGTCGAACGACAGCGAGGTCAGCCAGAGCCACACGTCCCGGGGGGACGGGTCCAGCAGGGCGGCCATGCCCGCCAGGAAGTTGCTCAGCGCGCCGTGGGTGACCACCACCCCCTTGGGGCGGCCGGTCGAGCCCGAGGTGTAGATCACGTAGGCCGGGTCGGCCGCCCGCGGGCCGTCGTGCGCCGGGCCGGGCGGGGACGCCGGGCCGTCCGCCGCGGCGGCGTCCGGGGCGGCGTCCGGGGCGTCGAGCGGGACGACGGTCGCCGAGGCCGGGATCCGTCCCCCGGAGTCCTCCTCGGCCAGCACGATCGCCGTGCCCGAGTCGGCCAGCATGTGCTCGATCCTGGCCGCCGGGTAGTCCGGGTCCACCGGCACGTAGGCGGCGCCGGTGGCCAGCACGCCCAGCAGTCCCGCCACCGTCAGGTCCGACCGCCCGGCGCAGACCGCGACCAGCGAGCCGGGACCCGCCCCGGCCGCGCGCAGCCGTACCGCGACCTCCTCCATCCGCGCGCCCAGCTCGGCGTAGGTGACGCGGCGCGCGCCGCAGACCACCGCCGGGGCGGCGGGGGTGGCGCGGATCCGGCGGCGTACCAGGTCCACGACGGTTTCGGGGCCGACCTCGGCGGCGGTGGCGTTGCCCGCGGCCAGCAGGGCGCGCTCCTCCTGCGGCAGGACCTCCAGCTCGGACAGGCGCAGGTGCGGCCCCTCGGCGACGGCCCGCAGGAGGGTGAGGAAGCGATCGGCGAAGCGGCGCACGGTCGCCGCCTCGAACAGGTCGGTGCTGTACATGAAGGTGGCGAGGATCCCGTCGGACCGCTGCCACATGTCGAGGGTGAGGTCGACCTTGGCGCGCGCCCACCCGTGCGGGAACGCGGCGGACGGCATGCCCGCGAAGGTGTCGGCCTCGTCGTATCCGGCGGCGTTGGAGTGCAGCGTGACCACCGTCTGGAACAGCGGCGTGCGGCTGAGGTCCCGGCCCACGTCCAGCGTGGCCAGCAGCCGCTCGAACGGCACCTCCTGCCTGCTCATCGCCTCCAGGAGGGTACGGCGGGTGCGGCGCAGCAGCTCGGTGAACGGGGGGTCGCCCGACAGGTCGCCGCGCAGCACGAGCGTGTTGGTGAACAGCCCGACGAGCGGCTCCAGTTCGGGACGGTCGCGCCCGGCCGCCGGCGAGCCGATCACGAGGTCGCGCTGCCCGGTCAACCGGCCCAGCAGCGCCTGGTAGGCGGCCAGCAGCACGGTGAACGGCGTGCACCGCTGTGCCCTGGCCAGGTCGGTCAGGGCCGCGGCCAGCGGGGCGGGGACGGTGAAGACGACCTCCGAGCCCCGGCTGTCGCGCTCCGCGGGACGCGGCAGATCGGTCGGCAGGTCCAGCACGGGCGCCCCGGCCAGGCGGCGGGCCCAGTACGCCAGGTCGTCGTCCCCGTCCGTGTCTCCGTCACGGTCGTCCTCGGACAGCCCGCCCGGCTCCGGAGCGGCGGGCGGGGCCGGCAGCGGGGGCAGGTCCGGAGCCCGGCCGTCGCGGCGGGCCGCGTAGCACGCGCCCAGTTCCGCCAGGAGGATGTTGAGCGACCAGCCGTCGGCGACGATGTGGTGCAGCACCAGGCACAGGACGTGCTCGCCGGTGCCGAGCCCGATCAGCGTGGCCCGGATCGGCGGTCCGGCGGCGAGGTCGAAGGGGGCGTTGGTCCGCTCGGCGACCGCGTGCAGGGCCTGCTGTTCGGAGAGCTCCAGGAGCTCCACGGGCACCGCCGACGGCGGCTCGACGAGCCCGTACGGCCTGCCCTCCCGCTCGGGGAAGCGGGTTCGCAGCGCCTCGTGCCGCGCCTGGAGGTCGCCCAGCGCCAGCGCGAGGACACCGCCGTCCACCGGCCCGGTGACCCGGTGGACGATGTTGACGTTGTAGCCGGGGTCGGCGGGATCGTAGCGGTGCAGGAACCACAGGCGTTCCTGCGCGGGAGAGAGGGGGAATTCCTTCATCGAGCACCCTGAGATCGCGCCGCAGCGTGTCGTCCCCGTGCGGGCCTCGCCCGGCAGCGTAGGAAGCCCCTTCAGAACGCGTCAATACCCTCCCGGCGCCCTAAACCCCGCGAGAGACGGGGATTCAGGTCTGGCCGAATGCCCTCTGAGCTGGGGTTTCCAATAGGTTTCGGCGCCCCGCGCCGGGCGCCGAAATTAAATAGAAAGTTTCCTATTAGTTCCGGGGCGCGGCGCGGCGAGGCTCCCGGCCGTCCGGCGACGGGGGTGGCCGGCCCTCTCCGGACGGGTTCTCAGTCGGGGTGGTGCTGGTGCTGGAGATAGGCGGCCGTCTCGGGGTTGGCCGGGAAGTAGGCCTCGATGGCGAGCTCGGCGACGGTGATGTCGAGCGGGGTGCCGAAGGTGGTCATGGTGCTGAAGAAGATCAACTCGCGGTAGCCGCGGCGGAGCTTGAGCGGGATCACGATCTGCCCCGGGCCCGCGCCGATCTCCGGCTCGGGCTGGTCGCAGGGATAGCCCTCCAGCTCCCGCCACAGCTCGGTGAGGTCGGGGTCGGCGGTCAGGCTGATCTGGCGGCGGAGCCGGTGCAGCAGGTGGGCCCGCCACTCGCCCAGGTTGAGGATGCGGTGGGCCATGCCCTTGGGGTGCAGGCTCAGCCGCAGCACGTTGACCGGAGGTTCGAGCAGTTCGGGCGCGACGCCCCGCAGCAGCAGGCCGGTGGCGGAGTTGCGGTCGACCAGGTTCCAGCGCTGGTCCACGACCACGGCGGGGTAGGGCTGATGCCCGCTCAGCACCTGTCCGAGCGCCTCCCGCACCGAGGCCATCTCCGGGGAGTTCAGCGGGGTCTCGGCGTAGACCGGGGCGAAGCCGCCGGCCAGCAGCAGGTGGTTGCGCTCGCGCAGGGGCAGGTCGAGCTCCTCGGCGAGGTGGAGGATCATGCCGCGGCTGGGTTTGGACCGGCCGGTCTCCACGAAGCTCAGATGGCGGGTGGAGACGTCGGCCTGGATCGCGAGGTCCATCTGGCTCATCCGCCGTCGTTCCCGCCACTGGCGCAGCAGTTCGCCGACTGGCCGGTTCCCGCTGGTGGTGGTCACGCACGTCACGATATCCAAACGTGATCGACCCAACCATTACCGCGGATGTAATGAGTATCGCGATGTGCGCCCCGTCCCGGACGGGCGGATAACCGGTCGCGTCCCCGGCCGCGGAGGGCCACACTGGCCCGGTGGATCGAGAGCGGGGCCGTACGGCCGGTGTCGTGGTGACGTCGCAGGGGGAGTGCCTGGGGACCTACGGGCCCTTCCCGGTGGAGAGCCCCTGGTGGGCCGAGGTCGGGCCGGTGGCCGAGCGGCTGACCGCGGCGCTCGGCGTCCCCGTCATGGTGCTGCGCCTGGTGAGGGTCGAGGGCGGCGAGGGCGCCAGGGACGGGCACGTGACCTACCACGCCGAGGCCCTCGCCCGCCCGCGCGACGGCCTGCTCGGGGCGCCCCCGCCGGACGCGGCCGACCTGCTCCGCCCCGCCCCCCGGCGGTCCGGGTGGGCCACCGCCCCGGGCCTGCGCGAGGCCCTGTCGTGGGCGCGCGAGGCGCTGCGGGCGGCGGACCGGCCGGTGGACGGGGACGTCCGGCAGATCAAGAGCTGGAACCTCTCCGGGCTCTTCCGCGTCCCCACCGTCCGCGGGCCCGTCTGGCTGAAGGCGCTGCCGGAGTTCGCGACCTGGGAGGCCCGGGCGATCGACCTGGTCGCGCAGGTGGACCCGGAGCTGGTGCCCTCCGTCGTGGCCGCCGACGCCGACCGCCGCCTGATGCTCCTGGAGCACGTGCCCGGCGAGGACTGCTGGGAGGCCTCCGACGACGTCGTCCAGACCATGATCCGCCGCTGGTCGGCGGCCCAGCTGGAGATCGCCCGGCGCGGGCGGGCGGCTCCCGCCGGCCTGACCGACCGCACGCCGCGCACCCTGGCCGGATTGACCGACCGCACGCCGCGCACCCTGGCCGGGCTGGCGCACGGACTGCTCGACGGCGAGGCAGCCACCGGCCTGACCGCGGCCGAGCTGTCGGCCGCGCGCAGGCTGGCCGACGACCTGCCCGCCATGGCCGCCGCCCTGGAGGAGTGCGGTCTGCCGGACACCCTGGTGCACGCCGACTTCCACTGCGGCAACTGGCGGTCGGACGGGCGGCGCACGGTGGCCGTCGACTTCTCCGACAGCCACTTCGGGCACCCCGCCGTGGACGGCCTGCGGGCGGGCGACTTCCGCCCGGCCGAGCACCGCGACCGGGCGACCGCCGCGTGGATCGCGGCCTGGTCGGACCTGGTGCCCGGCTCCGACCCCGGCCGGGCGCTGGTCCTGGCCGAGCCGGTCAAGTGCGTCATGCACGCGGTGCGCTACCAGGAGTTCCTCGACGGCATCGAGACCAGCGAGCGGATCTATCACGAGGGCGACCCGGCGGGCGAGATCCGCGCGGCGCTGGCGGGCGCCGCGGCACTGCAGGACGCCGGGGTGCGGCTGGGCCGCGCCTGACCCGGCGGGCCGTCAGCGGCGGCGGACCGCGTTGGACAGGCGCTTGGTCATGCGCTCCCACTCGCTGCCGAAGGGGTTGTCCTGGACGAGGTAGGTCCAGGTCGCGGTGGGGCGCTTGAGGCCCGCGCCGTCGAGGTCGAGGCCGTCGGCGGTGATGGGGGCGGTCTCGAAGGTGGCCACCGAGCGTGACTCGATCTCGGCGAGCAGCCGCTGGTAGGCGGCGACGGCCTCCTTGTGGAACTCGTCGAGCGGGTTGGCCCGGCCGAGCACGCGCAGGTGGATGCCCTCGCGGATCTCGGCCAGGTGGGCCAGGTGCTCGGTCCAGCGGTCGTCGATGTGGAACAGGACGATCTGCCGGGCGGCCGCGTGCAGCACGTCCTCGGCCGTCTCCGCGGGCAGGGCCTCGACGAGCTCGGCCCACCGTCCGGGAGCGGCGGCGGCCAGCGCCTCCCCGCCGGCCCGGCCGCGCAGGATCCGGTCGCGGCGCTCCAGGACCAGGCCGCGCTGGCGTTCGAGCAGGCGGGTGTAGCGCCAGGTGTCGCGGTGGATCTGCGTGTTGACGCCCTCGGCGACGCGCTGGGCGTGGCTCACCAGCCGCTGGGCCGGCACGCCGGAGGTGTACTCGTCGGCGACGTAGTGGGTGATCAGGTCGTCCTCGCCGCTCACCATGAAGACCGAGCCGCCGGGGTCGCCCTGCCGCCCCGCCCGGCCGCGGAGCTGGTCGTCCAGGCGGCTGCTGGAGTGGCGCCCCGAGCCGATGACGTACAGCCCGCCGAGCTCGTCCACCCCCTCGCCGAGCCTGATGTCGGTGCCGCGCCCGGCCATCTGGGTGGAGACCGTGATCGCTCCGCGCTCCCCGGCCGCGGCGATGATGGCGGCCTCCTCGGCGTCGTTCTTGGCGTTGAGCACGACGCACTCCAGCCCCCGGCCGGACAGGTTCAGCGCGAGCCGTTCGGACTCGGCCACGTCGAGCGTCCCGACCAGGATCGGCCGGCCGGTGGCGTGCACTTCGGCGATCTCGTCGAGCAGGGCCCGGTCGCGGTCCATGGCGAAGGCGAAGAGCCGGTCGGGCGCGTCGATGCGGACCACCGGGCGGTTCGGCGGGACGACGGCCACCTTCAGGTCGTAGAACTCGCGCAGCTCGTCGCCGACGGCCACGGCGGTGCCGGTCATCCCGCACCGCGTCGGATAGCGGGTGATCAGGCCCTGCACCGTGATCGAGTCGAGGATCTCGCCGGTCTCCGAGGGCGGCAGCGCCTCCTTGGCCTCGACCGCCGCCTGCAGGCCGTCCGGCCAGCGCTGCAGCAGCGCCACCCGGCCCCGGGAGGCGTTGATCAGGTGGACCCGGCCGTCCCGGACGATGTAGTCGACGTCCTTGTTCAGCAGGGCGTGGGCGTGCAGGGCGAGGTTGACCTGGGTCAGGGTCGCGGGGTCGTGGTAGAGCTCGACCTCCAGCGCCTCCTCGACGGTGTCGATGCCCTTGGCGGTCAGGTGGACGTTGCGGGCCTGGTCGTCGATCTCGTAGTGGTATCCCTTGACGAGCCGGCGCACCAGCGCCGCCATCTCCGGCACCGAGCCGCCGGGGTCGGCGGCTCCGGCCAGCACCAGCGGCACCCGGGCCTCGTCCACCAGCACCGAGTCGGCCTCGTCGATCAGCGCGACGTCCGGCTCGGGCTGCAGGAGGTCGCCGGCGTCGACGCACAGGCGGTCGCGCAGCACGTCGAAGCCGATCTCGCTGACCGAACCGTAGGTCACGTCCCCGGCGTAGGCCTCGCGGCGCTCCTGCGGGGTGGAGGCCTCGCCGATCCAGCCGACCGAGACGCCCAGCGCCTCGTACAGCGGCGCCATCCACTCGGCGTCGCGCCGGGCCAGATAGTCGTTGACGGAGATCACGTGGACCCGCCTGCCGCGCAGCGCGTATCCGGCCGCGGCCATGGCCCCGGACAGGGTCTTGCCCTCGCCGGTGGCCATCTCGGCGACGTCGCCCGCCAGCATGGCCAGGGTTCCGACCAGCTGCACGTCGTACGGGCGCAGCCCCAGCGCCCGGTCGGCGGCCTCGCGCGCGATCGCGCAGAACTCGGCCAGGTCGTCCATCGAGGGGGCGGGCAGCTCGTCGAGGCCCCGCAGGCGCTCCTCGTGGGCGCCCGCGGCCGCCACGACCCGCTCGAAGGGAGCCAGGTCGACCGAACCGGGGCGCTCCAGGAACCGCCTGATGAACTGCTTAATCGAGGCCACGTTCTCTCCAACGCCCGTTTCCGGGAACACGTTCCCGCCAGCCGGCCCACCGTACCGGCCGGGAGGGGTCACGCCGTCACGGCGCGAAACCGAATGCGATTCGTAATGATGGGCCGTAGACACGCCGCGAACGGTCGGGACAGGCTGGAGCGGTGGCGTTCTCCGATTATCAGTACGAGATCTACCTCAACGGGCTGACCGGCCGGCACCCGCCGTACTCCGCCCACGTGGCGGAGCTGGAGCGGGCCGCCAGGGAGCGGCTCGACCCCGGCGCCTACTGGTACGTGGCCGGCTCGGCGGGGACGGGCGCGACCGACCGCGCCAACCGCGAGGCGTTCGACCGGTGGCGGATCGTGCCCAGGATGCTGCGCGACGTCTCGGTCCGCGACCTGGACACCGAGCTGTTCGGCCGGACCTACCCGGCGCCGCTGGCGCTGGCCCCGGTCGGCGTGCAGTCGATCGTCCACCCGCAGGGCGAGCTGGCGACCTCCCGGGCCGCCGCCGCGCTCGGCGTCCCCATGGTGCTCAGCACCGCCTCCTCCCACACCCTGGAGGAGGTCGCCGAGGCGGACGGGCCCCGGTGGTACCAGCTGTACTGGCCGCACGACGACGAGGTCACCCTCAGCCTGCTGGAGCGGGCCCGCAAGAGCGGCTACGACACCCTGGTCGTCACGCTCGACACCTGGACGCTGGCCTGGCGGCCCAACGACCTCGACCGCGCCTATCTGCCGTTCCTGCGCGGGACCGGCCTGGCGATCCCGCTGTCCGACCCGGTGTTCCGCTCGCGGCTGGCCCGCCCGGTGGAGGAGGACCCGGACGCGGCGATCATGCAGTGGGTGCCGATGTTCAACGGCCGCGCCCACACCTGGGACCAGCTGTCGCTGCTGCGCGACAACTGGGAGGGGCCGATCGTCCTGAAGGGCGTCCAGCACGCGGACGACGCCCGCCGCGCCGCCGACGCGGGCATGGACGGCGTCGTCGTCTCCAACCACGGCGGACGCCAGGTCGACGGCGCGCTCGCCTCCCTGGACGCGCTCGCGCCGGTCGCGGAGGCCGTCGGCGACCGGCTGACCGTGCTGTTCGACTCGGGGGTGCGCAGCGGGGCCGACGTCTTCAAGGCCCTCGCCCTCGGCGCCCGCGCGGTGCTCCTGGGCCGGCCGTACATGTGGGGCCTGGCCAACGGGGGAGAGGACGGCGTGCGCCACGTGGTCCGCAGCATCCTCGCCGAGCTCGATCTCACCCTGGGGCTTGCGGGGTTCCGCACGCCCGCCGACCTCGACCCTTCCGTACTGGAGCGCGCATGAGCCTGTCCGATCTGCAGCCCGTCCCCGCCGAGCAGCTGAGCTTCCGGCTGCCGCAGAAGTTCGCGACCGTGCAGGAGGAGCGGCGGCACCGCCAGGAACGCCTGACCGCCGCGCTGCGCCTGTTCGGCAGGTTCGGCTTCGAGGAGGGCGTGGCGGGCCACATCACCGCCCGCGACCCCGAGCACACCGACCACTTCTGGGTGAACCCGTTCGGGATGTCCTTCAAGCAGATCAAGGTCAGCGACCTGATCCTGGTCAACCACGAGGGGCAGGTCGTCGAGGGCCGCCACCACGTCAACAAGGCCGCCTTCGCCATCCACGCCATGGTCCACCAGGCCCGCCCCGACGCGGTCGCCGCCGCCCACTCGCACTCGGTGCACGGCAAGGCGCTGTCGTCCCTGGGCACCCTGCTGGAGCCCCTCACCCAGGACGCGTGCGCGTTCTACGAGGACCACGGCCTGTTCGACGACTACACCGGCGTCGTCGTGGAGACCGAGGAGGGCCGCCGCATCGCCCGGGCCCTGGGCTCGCACAAGGCCGTCATCCTGCGCAACCACGGCCTGCTGACCGTGGGCGACAGCGTCGACGCCGCCGCATGGTGGTTCATCACCATGGAGCGCAGCTGCCAGGCCCAGCTCCTGGCCAAGGCCGCCGGTCCCACGGTCCCGATCGACCACGAGAACGCCAAGCTCACCCACGGCCAGATCGGCAACGACCTGGTCGGCTGGATCAACTTCCAGCCCCTCCACGACCAGATCGTCGTCTCCGACCCCGACCTGTTCGACTGACCCCGTCCCCCCGCGCCGGACACCGGGAAGATCGTTCGGGTATCTTTCCTCAGGCATCGAGTCCTCCACCCTCCGCCGGGCGTGATGCCGGAAAACGGGAGTCCCATGTCGGCCGAAGAGACGATCACCACCCCTCCGGGACAGGCCCGGGCGGGCCGCTGGAGCGCGCAGGCGTGGTTCGCCCTGGTGCTCGCGGTGATGTCGCTGCTGGTGGTCGCGGCGGCGCTGGTCGGCGCCCTGGTGCTGCAGAACACCGCCCAGGTGTCCGACCGCCTGGTCGACCGCATCTCTCCGGCCCGCATCGAGGCGGTGAACCTCCAGGCCGCCCTGCTGAACCAGGAGACCGGCGTACGGGGGTTCGTCCTCACCGGCAAGGAACAGTTCCTGGAGCCGTACGTCCTCGGCCGGGACGCCGAGCGCCGGACGGTGGCCCGCCTGCACGAGTTCGACTCGGACGGCCAGCCGCTGCGCGAGCTGGCCGAGGTGGAGCGCCTGGCCGGGGAGTGGCGGTCCCGGTACGCCGATCCGATGATCGCGCGCACCCGGACCGAGGGGGCCGAGTCGGTGACCCAGGGGCAGACCGAGGAGGGCAGGCGGACCTTCGAGGCCCTGCGGAACGCGCTGGAGGCGCACAACGCCGCGTGGGGCCGGGCCCGGGAGGCCGCGCGCGCCGACCTGTCCTCCGCGAGGGCGGGGCGCGACCTCGCCTTCCTCGTCATCCTCGGGACCCTGCTGGTGGCCATCCTCGCGATCGCGCTGCTGCTGAGGCTGGTGGTCTTCCGCCCGCTGGACCGCCTGTCCGCCGCCGCCCGGCGCGTGACGAACGGGGACTTCGCCCACCACGTCGACACCGGGGGCCCGGCCGACGTGGCCGAGCTGGCCCGCGACATCGAGGCGATGCGCGGGCGGATCGTCGCCGAGCTCGAGGAGACCCGGCGCTCGCGGCAGCTGCTGGACGAGCAGGCCACCGAGCTGCGGCGCTCGAACGCCGAGCTGGAGCAGTTCGCCTACGTGGCCAGCCACGACCTTCAGGAGCCGCTGCGCAAGGTGGCCAGCTTCACCCAGATGCTGGAGCAGCGCTACGGGGACAAGCTCGACGACCGGGCCAAGCAGTACATCGGCTTCGCGGTGGACGGCGCCAAGCGCATGCAGGAGCTCATCAACGAGCTGCTCACCTTCTCCCGGGTGGGGCGGATCACCCGGGATCCGGTGGAGTTCGACCTCGGTGACGCGGCCAGGGCGGCCCTGCGCAACCTCTCGTCCGCGGTGGAGGAGTCCGGCGCCGAGATCGAGATCGGCGACCTGCCGCAGGTGAGCGGCGACCGGTCCCAGTTCGTGATGCTCTGGCAGAACCTGATCGGCAACGCCATCAAGTTCCGCCACCCCGACCGCGCCCCCGCGGTCCGGCTGGAGGCCGGGCGCGAGGGCACGGACTGGCGGATCACCGTGACCGACAACGGCATCGGCATCGACGCCCGGTTCGCCGAGAAGATCTTCGTCATCTTCCAGCGGCTGCACACCCGGGACGCCTACGCGGGGACGGGCATCGGCCTGGCGATCTGCCGGAAGATCGTCGAGCACCACCACGGGAAGATCTGGCTCGACACCGACCACACGGGCGGCGCGCGTTTCATCATCACGCTGCCCGCCGGGCAGGACGCCCCGGAGGAGGCCGAGACCCCCGCCGCCGCGGCGTCCCCGGCCTGACGGGCCCGCTCTGGGGGAGTGGGCCGGGTGTCGCCCTGGAGGGCGGGCGACACCCGGCCGACACCCGACGCGCCGCCGTATCCGCCTCAGGCTCAGGACGCACTCGTCCTACGGCTTCAGGGCCGGTCACCGAGGCGGTCGACCCAGCCCGCCTCCTGCAGGGTGTGCCGCCACACCGGAGAGGACGTGCCCGCCTCGACCACCTCGTACTGCAACAGCTCGGCGGAGTCCGGATCGATGATTATGCGGAACTCGATCGGCTCACCGTGGTCACCGGAGCCGGTCCTCGTCAGGCGACCCCCGCGCGCCCCATCGAGTCGGTGACCCGCCCCGGCGAGGTCATGCTCAGACGGTCGGCCGTCACCCGGAACAGGGCGGCCCTGGTCCCCGGCGGCCCCGCTCGGGGATGCGGCGGACGCGCGCGCCGGGGCGGGCGGGGTTTCGAACGCACGCGCCAGGTCGGCCGAACGGCGCCGCCGGTCCGGACTCCGTACGCGGTGCCACCGGCCGGGGCGCTGGGGGCGCCGCCGACCGCGCCTCCGCGCGCAGGGCCCGGGCCAGCCGTTTCCGGGCGCGGTGCAGCCGGACGTCGTAGGTGCGCGTGGAGCAGCCCATGACGGCGGCGGCCTGCTCGGGCGGGAGCCCGTGCCAGGTGGCCAGCGCCATCGCCTCCACGTCCTGCTCGGACAGCGAGGCCAGCGAGGCCAGCGAGGCCAGCGAGGCCAGTGCGGCCAGTGCGGCGTCCCGGTCCACGACGTGCTCGGCCACGTCCCAGGCGACCTGGTCCCGCGGGGTGCTGAGCGCCGTGATCCTGTCGATCAGCGCCTGCCGCCGGAACCGCGAGTCCCGCTGCTTGGCCAGCAGGCTGCGGGCGACGCCGAGCAGCCACGGCAGGACGCGCTCGGGCAGCTCGGCGATCCGCCGCCGTACCGGAGAAGACGTGAAATGAACCTGACACTCGTTGACAGGTATGGGCGCGACGATGAGGTCATGACGACGACAGCGAAGTTCCTCGCCCTGACCATCGACTGCGCCGAGCCCAAGCGGCTGGCGGAGTTCTACGCCGCCGTGTTCGGCTATGAGGTCCAGTACAGCGAGGAGGAGTACGCAGGCATCGGCGACGGCGCCATGAACCTCTACTTCCAGAAGAACACCGAGCGTACGCCGGCCGCCTGGCCGGGCCCGGACAAGCAGTTCCACATGGACGTGCGCGTCCCGGACGTGGAGCAGGCAGTCGAGGACTATCTGAAGCTGGGCGCGAGCAAGCCCGACTTCCAGCCCGGCGGCGAGAACTGGACCGTGCTCGCCGATCCCGAGGGGCACCTGTTCTGCGTCTGCCCCACCCGCGACGAGTGAGCCGGCCCGCCCCCGGCGACCGCCCGGCCGCCCGGGGCGGCCAGGCTCACTCGGCCGCGGACCGGCCCGCGCGCCGTACGGCGAGCATCCCCGCCCGCCGGGTGTCGTCGAGAGCGAGGTCGATCGCGGTCCACGCCAGCGCCGTGGCCGCGTCGACCACGGCCTTGTCGGCCGTCGGGGTGGCCGCCGCCGTGGCGAACTCGGGGGTGTGCGGCATGCTGAACCCGGCCGGGTCGATCCCGATCACGGGGTGGATGCCCGGCAGGGCGTGGGAGACGTTGCCCATGTCCGTCGAGCCGCCCCGGAACTCCCCGGGGACCGGCATGGCCTCGCGGCCCAGGGCGGTCAGGTTCGCGCCGAAGGCGTCGGCCAGCCACGGTTCGTTGCGCATCTCTGCGTAGTCGGGGCTGGTACGGCGGATCTCCATGGTGGCGCCGCTGGCCAGCGCGCCCGCCGCGAAGCAGTCGCGCACCCGCTCCTCCAGCCGGTGCATGTCGGCCAGGGTGTCGGCCCGCAGATAGTAGGCCAGCTTCGTGCGCGCGGGCACGATGTTCGGCCGTATCCCGCCCTCCTGGACGATTCCGTGGAGCTGGCCGCCGGGGATCATGTGCTGGCGCAGCAGCCCGAGGGCCACCTGGGCGACGGTCACCGCGTCGAGCGCGTTGATCCCGGTGTGCGGGGCGACCGAGGCGTGCGCCTCCCGGCCGGTGTAGACGATCTCGATCTGGCCGCTGGCCTTGGTGGACAGGCCGCCGGGCGCGGTCAGGTCGATCGGTGCGGGGTGGGCCATCATCGCCACCGTCACATCGTCGAACGCACCCCGGTCCAGCATGATCTGCTTGCCGCCGCCGTCCTCCTCGGCCGGGGTCCCGAGCAGTTTCACGGTGAGGCCCAGCTCGTCGGCGACGGAGGCGAGGGCGAGCGCCGCGCCCACGCTGGAGGCGGCGATCACGTTGTGCCCGCACGCGTGGCCGATCTCGGGCAGCGCGTCGTACTCGGCGCACAGGGCCACGACGAGGTCGCCGTCGCCGTACGTCGCGCTCAGCGCGGTCGGCAGGTCGCACGCGCCGCGCTCGACGGCGAAACCGGACCTCTCCAGGAAGACGGCGACCTTCTCCGCCGAGCGGTGTTCGCGGAAGGCGAGCTCGGGCTCGGCGTGGATGCTCCGGCTCAACGCCACCAGCTCGTCGGCGGCGGCGGAGATCCGGGACTGGGCGGCCTTCTTCTCGGCGGGCAGGGCCTTGTCGGAGGACGGGGCGGGCATCTCAGGACTCCTTGACGGGAAGAGCGGGGACGGGGGCGGAGGCACGGCGGGAGACCGCCAGCAGGAACAGGACCGCCAGGACGGAGGCGCCGGCGCAGATCAGCCAGACGGTCACGTAACCGCTCTCGGCCGGGCTGGTGCCGCCCTCGATGACCATCGTGGACAGCACCCCGGCGAAGACCGCGCCCGAGACGCTGCCGCCGAGGGTCTTGAACGTGTTGTACATGCCGGTGGAGATCGCGATGTCGGTGATCGGGGCGCGCTCGGCGATCAGCGCCGGGATGGAGGCCAGCGCGACGCCGGTGCCCAGGGAGACGAGCGCGGTGGTGGCCAGGAACTGCGCGGGGTTCGCGTGCAGGACCGCCACGAGCAGGTATCCCGCCGCGGTCAGGCCCAGCCCGAGCAGGAGCGTGGCGTCGTGCCCGATCCCGGTCCCGATCCTGGCCATCGCCGACGCGCCGGCCATCGCGAACAGGCCGCTGGGGATCATCATCAGGGCCAGGGAGAGCGCGGAGAAGGCGAAGCCGTAGCCGACCTTCTCCGGGACGCTCGCCATGAACGTGGCGGAGGCGGTCTGCGCGCCGAACATGGCGAAGCCGAGCATGAAGCTGGCCACGTAGAGACCGGTGAGACGCGGGCGCAGGAGGTTGCGCACGTCCACCATCGGGTGCTCGGCGCGCAGCTCGATCCAGGCCCACAGGGCCAGCACCGCGGCGGCCGCCCCGAGCAGTACGGCCGAGCCGTCGCCGATCCCGAGCAGCAGCGTGACCAGGCCGACGCTGAGCGCCGCGGCGCCGGCCCAGTCGATCGAGGCGACCGCCCGCTCGACGCTCTCCGGCACCCAGAACGCCACGACCACCACGCAGAGCGCGGTCATCACGACCGGGACGGTCAGAGTGAGGTGGACGTCCTTCAGCACGGTGTGCACCACTCCGCCGACGATCAGGCCGAGCGAGGTGCCGAGGGTGAGCGAGCCGACCAGCATGCCGATCGCCGAGCGCGCCCGCTCGGGCTCCAGGCGGCTGCGCACGATGCCGAACTCCAGCGGGAGCAGCGCCGACATCGGGCCCATCAGCGCCCGGCCGACGAGCAGCAGTTCGAAGCTGGACGCCCAGGCGACCAGGGCGCTGCCGGCCAGCAGGAAGAGCAGGGAGATCCGCAGCAGCCTGCGGTGGCCGTACATGTCGCCGAGACGGGCGAAGATCGGCACGCAGATCGCGGCGGAGAGCAGCTGGACGGCGCTGACCCAGTGCAGGCTCGCGTTGGAGACGCCGTGGGCGGCGCCGATGGCGGGGGTGATCGGGAGCATCATGCCCTGGATCAGACCGCTGGTGATCTCGACGAAGACGAGGAGCCCGACGACGGCGGACACCTTCACGGGGGGCGGGTTGGAGGTCTGGGTCATGTGCGCGCTCCGGATCCGGGCAGGCGCCATCGGCCCTCCGGCTCGCGGAGGGCTGTCGCGCAGGGGACGGGGACGGGGACGGGGGTCGGGGGATCGGGCGATCGGGGAGGGGCGGCGGTTGGGATGCTGCGGGGTGCTGCGGGGTGCTGCGGGGTGCTGAGGGTCAGGAGGGGGTACGGCGGGGCGGGGCGCCGTCGACGAGGAGGGCGACCATCTTCCGGATGTCGTCCTCGGTGATGGGCTGACGCCAGATGACCCCCCGGTAGACCAGCAGGCCGGACATCACGTCGATCAGATAGTCGACGTCGGTGTCCTCGGGCAGGTCCCCGGCGTCGATGAGACGCTGGAAGACCGCCCGGCCGGTGGCCCGGCGACCCGACATGATCTGCGCCTGGAACGCTTTCTGCCCCTCGGGGTCGGCGTTCAGGTCGTTGCGCGCCCCGGTGAGGGCGGGGCCGTACCAGGGGTCGGCGAACGGCTCGACGAGGAGGCGGATGTTGGTCGCGAGGTCGTCGCGCGGGGATCCGGACTCGGGGATCTCCTCGATGCCGATCGGCCGGTAGAGGATCTCGGCGACCAGCTCGGCCTTGCTGGACCACCAGCGGTAGATGGTGGTCTTGCCGACCCCGGCGCGGGCCGCCACGCCTTCGATGGTCAGCCGCGGGTATCCGACCTCGGCGAGCAGCTCACGCGCGGCGGCCAGGACCGCGTCGTGAGCCTGCTCGCTCCGGGGCCGGCCGGGACGCCGGCGTCTGTCGTCCGTCATGCATCCAGAGAATCGGGCATTCCGGGCCGTTAATCAATAACGAAACGTAGCGTTTTACATCTCGTTAACAGAATGTGATTCTGTTGCCTTCCGCTCGTCCAGGGCGAGCAGGACGACGGCGGTGAGCAGGAGTGCGGCGCCGCCCGCGGTCACCGGAGTGAGCCGCTCGCCGAACAGGAGCACGCCGAGGGCCGCCGCCCCGATCGGCTCCACCAGGGTGATCACCGAGGCGGTGGTGGCCCGCACCGCGGCGAGGCCGGTGAAGAACAGCCCGTAGGCGAGAGCCGTCGGGACCGCGCCCAGATACGCGATGAGCGACCAGGACGCGAGCGGTTCACCGGCGGGGAGCAGGCCCTGGGACAGCGCCAGGGGGAACAGGCAGACGGCGCCGGCCGCGAAGCCGCCCATCGCGGCGGTGTACGGCTCGGCGGGCGCGGCCCGGTTGAGCAGCGTCACGCCCGCATAGGCCGTCGCCGACAGCAGTGCCCACGCGACACCGGCCGGGGAGAATCCACCCGTGCCGTCGCCGGAGGTCAGCAGGGCCAGCCCGGCCAGGGCGGCGACGACGCACCCCGTCCCCGCCGTGCCCGGCCGCTCCCGCAGGAGTACGGCGGACCCGGCGAGTACGAGGACGGGCGTCGCGCCGGTGGTGACCACGGTGGCCATGGCGAGGCCGGACTCGGCGATCGCCGCGAAGTAGGCCGTCTGGCAGACGGCCATCGCCACTCCCGTGATCACGGCCCGTTCGAGACCGGCCCGTCCGAGACCGGCCCGGCCGGGGCCGGACCGCGGCGCCGGGACGGACCGGCGCCCGCGGAAGAGGACTCGGGTGACCAGCAGGATCGTGGCCGCTCCGGCGGCGAACCGCCAGAACGAGACGGCGACGGGCCCGACCCCGCCGGCCCGGTCGAGCAGCGCTCCCGCGGCACCACCGGTGCCCCAGGCGGTCGCCGCGAGGGAGACGTACAGCAGGCCCTGCCGTACGGAGACATGCGTCATGGAGATCTCTCCGGAAGAAGTGGTCGTCAACGGCCGCACGTATGCGGGCAGCGACCACCCACCGGGTCACCCCGACCCGGTCACACAGGAGAGATCCCGCCCGCTATCGGGCGGGCGGCGGGGAGACGATCGGAGCGATGAGGAACGTCGGCACCCGCCCACCGTAACGACCCGGAGACCCCCGGCTCCACCCGATATCCGGGCATATCCGGCCTCGGCGGATCTGCGCCTTGTTCATGCTCTGTGCCAGAGTGACCGGCATGTTGGCAATCACCGTAGGGATGGAGGACGGCCGCCGGTACGTCCGGGCGGAGGCGGGGAAACTCGCCGAACTGGTCGGGCGGCTGGGCGGCCGGGACAACAGGTTCCTGGTCGTCCAGCAGATTCCCGACCTCCCCGACGTCTTCATCCAGGTATGGCACGAGGACGAAGGCGAGTACACGCTGGAGCACCGCGACGGAGCACCCGACCGGCATTTCCAGACGGACCTCGACGGGCCTGAGCCGGTGGTCGCGGCCATGATCCGCTGGGCGCGGCAGGAGGACGGATGGGATTCCGGACTGGACTGGACCCCGCTGGACCTGGGCCTCCCCGAGTCTCCGCCCCCTCTCGAACTCGACGAGGACGACCGCAAGGCGCTCGACGCGCGCATCCGTGAAGTGATCGTGGGCGGTTACGCGACGCGGAAGCAACTGGCCGAGATCGCGGAGGAGTTCCTCGTGTCGGAGGATCGCCGCCCGGTCTCCTCCGCACAGGCACGCCGGCTGGTGGACCGGATGTGGCTGGAGCGCGTCGAGGAGCAGGCCCACTGGGAGGGGGAGACGGACCCGGAACGGCTCAGCCGGGCCTTCGCCGCCCTGGAGGCCTCGGGGATCACGGCGAGGGAGGACTTCACCTGCTGCCGCACGTGCGGTCAGGCGGAGATCGGAGGAGCAGGCGCACCGGATGCCCGCGGCTATGTGTACTTCCACAGCCAGTGCACGGACTCGGCCGCGGCCGGACACGGGCTGACACTCCTGTACGGCGGGTTCGACGGCTCACCGGGCACGACGGCGTCCATCGGCCGCGAGGTCGTGGCCGCCGTCGAGGAGACCGGCCTCTCGGTGGAGTGGAACGGCGATCCTGGGCGGGCCATCGCCGTCACCCCTCTCGACTGGCGCAAACGCCTCGTCGGCTGAGGAGGCGAACCCGGCGGTTCTGCTGCGCGTGTGCCGGCCGTACCGCCGTCGCGGTTGCTACGGGGTGCCGCCGTACCACTGCCATTCCGTGCGCCGGGGCAGCCCGGGGAGCGGGATGCGGCCCGTGCACCAGAGCAGGGCGGCGGACGGGGCGTGCCCGGGCGGGGCGTCCGGGAAGAGGCGGGCGAGGACCGCGGCGGCGGGCCCGTCGGGCGGTGTCCAGGACAGGCCGAGGGCGCGGGTGATGTCGTAGGTGTGGACGGCCAGCTCGACGATGCCCATCGCGGCGAAGCCCGCGGCGTCGGAGTGGCCCCAGGGATGCCAGGCGCGCACGTCCCCGGGGGTGACCCGGACCGTGGTGCCGAGCAGGGAGGCGGCGATGCCGAGCCCTTCCAGGCAGGCGGGGACGGAGGCCTCGGGGTCGATGGAGGCGAAGAGGGTGATGTAGCGGTCCCGGGGCCGGGCGGTGAGCAGACCGGCGTAGCCGACCAGGCCCAGGGCGATGTGGTCGAGGGTCTGGCGGCAGGTCCAGTCGAGGTCGCCGGCCCGGCGCGACCAGTCCTCGTCGGCGCCCTTGAGGAGAACGGCCAGGCACTCCTCGGCGACGGCCGCCACCAGGTCCGGCCATGGTGCGGAGGCGGCGGGTGCCGGGTCCACCGGGTCCGGTCCGACGGCGGTCACGGCCGGATGCTCAGCGGTCATCCATGACTCCTTCTCTGTCTCTGTTCGCCTGCGGCGGTCGATCACGGGGGACCACGCTCTCAGCGGGCCGGGGCCGGGGAACAGTGACGGGGATGACGGGTGTCACCAAATTCCTGCCATAGGGTTCGGGCCATGAGCGCCGGTTCCGTCGCCGTGGTCGTGCCCGAGGACATCGAGGTCCCCTCCTGGGACCTGTACGAGGTGAGCATCCCCTGCACCGTCTTCGGCCAGCCGCATCCCGACCTCGCCGATCCCTGGTACGACCTGCGGTTGTGCGGGATGGGGGAGGGCCGGAGCGATCTCTCCGGATCGTGGCTGACGGTGCGGACCGACTACGGGCTCGACGGCCTCGCCGGTGCGGACACGGTCATCGTGCCCTCGGTGCCCGACGCCTGCGTCGAGGACGGCGCGCCCGTGCCGCCCGCGCTGGTGGCGGCTCTGCGCCGGGCCCACGCCGACGGCGCCAGGATCGTCTCGCTGTGCACCGGCGCCTTCGCGCTCGCCGAGGCGGGGCTGCTCGACGGGCGCCGCGCCACCGCCCACTGGATGCACACCGCCCAGTTGGCCGAGCGCTATCCGAAGGTGCGGGTCGACGACTCGGTGCTGTACGTGGACGAGGGCGACGTGCTCACCAGCGCGGGGCTGACCGCGGGACTCGATCTCTGCCTCCACCTGGTACGGCGCGACCTCGGCGCGCACATCGCCAACCAGCTGGCCCGCCGGATGGTGGTGCCCGCCCACCGGCCCGGCGGCCAGGCGCAGTTCATCGAGCTGTCCGTGCCCGCGACCGACGACGAGGGCCTGGCCCCCGTCCTGGAGTGGGCGGGCGCGCACCTGGACGAGCCGCTCACGGTCGAGGAGCTGGCGCGGCGGGCGGCGATGAGCTCCCGGACGTTCTACCGGCGGCTGCGGGCATCCACCGGGATGACGCCGCTGCAGTGGCTGCTCAACCAGCGCCTGGCAAGCGCCCGGAGCCTGCTCGAATCGACGGACCTGCCGATCACCAAGATCGGCGAACTGAGCGGGCTCGGTACGGCCAACAACCTCCGCCACCACTTCCTCAAGCAGCTGGGAGTGTCCCCGGGCGACTACCGGCGGGCCTTCCCCGCCCGGCACCGGCCCGATTCCGGCCGGGGATGAGGGTGGTCACATGCGGTCATAGCGGGTCTCGCCGAGACAGTGGACGACGCGACCGGAGCCGGTCTCGGCAAACGTGATATCCGTCACATTTGCGACAGTGGTGGCCCGGCAGGCACGTGGAATGCCACGTGGAGAGCGATCTCCGCCGGGAGAGGGAGATCGTCGAAGGCGGGACGCGGCCATCAGTTCACATGGGCCCCTAAGCTGGATGGATGACCCGAGTCTCGCCCATCCCCACGTGCGCGCCCTCCTCCGGAGGGCGGCGATGACCTGGGTCGGCATAACGATCGCTCTCGTCGGTGCGCTCGGCTACGCCCTGGGTGCGGCGCTCCAGCAGTTCGAGGCCGTCAGCGAGGGCGCCTCGCTCAAGCTGATGCGGCGGCCCCGGTGGTGGATCGGCGGGGTCATCGGCTTCACCGGGGCCTCCCTGCACGCGGTGGCCCTGAGTTTCGCCCCGCTGGTGGCGGTGCAGCCGATCAGCGTGGCGACGCTGGTGTTCGCGGTGCCGCTCGCGGCGATGCTGCACGGCAGGAAGCCGCACCGGGCGGAGATCATCGGGTCGGTCGCGGTGGCGGTCGGGCTGCTCGGCCTGCTGCTGCTGGTCCCCCAGCACGCCGTGGCGCCGCACATGACGGGCCGGGAGGCGTTCGGCTTCCTCGGCGCCGTCGGGCTGGTCGTGCTGCTGGCCCACCTGGCGGGGCGCAGGGCGCAGGGCCCGGTCAAGGCGCTGCTGCTGTCGGTCGGCGCGGGTGCGGTGACGGCCAGCGTGTCCACGTTCGTCCGGGTGGTGGGCGGCAACTTCGGCGGTGACTGGGCCAAGCTGCTCAGCTGGTTCACCGTGGCCGTCCCCGTCCTGCTGATCTGCGCCGTCGTGCTGCTGCAGAAGTCCTACGAGGTGGGCTACTTCGGCATCGCCTACGCCGGAGTCCAGGTGGTCGACCCGATCACCTCCATCCTCGCCGGCGCCCTGCTGCTCGACGAGGCTCTCCCGACCGGATGGTCGAACGTGCTCCCCGCCCTCCTCGCGGGCGCCCTCATGATCTGGGGAACCATGACCCTCGGGCGGCTGGCCCCCGACCACAAGACCCCCGGCACGCTTCCCGAGCCCGTCCCGATCACCCGCTGACCGCGGTCACGTCGCCGGCGGGCGCCAGCCGAAGATCTCGTCGCCCGCCCCGGCCATCCTCCCCGGCGCGAGCCTGCCGGCCAGGGCCGTCGCGATGTCGCGCAGCCGTACGGCCAGCGGGTTGCGGATCCTCGTGGCGCGGTTGATCGCGGACGAGCGGGTCACGATCTTCCAGGTCCGCTCCAGGCGGGCGGCGGTGTAGTCCGGCAGGCGGCTCGCGACATCGCTCGCCGATCCCCCGCCCGGGCCCGCCACGTAGGCGAGGACCACCGCGTCCTCTATCGCCTGGCAGGCGCCCTGGCCGAGGTTGGGCGTCATGGCGTGCGCCGCGTCGCCCAGCAGGGCCACCCGGCCGCGGTGCATCGCGGGCAGCGGGGCCGCCAGGTGGTAGACGTCGTTGCGCAGGACGTTCTCGGGTGAGGCCGCGGCGAGCAGCGCCGGGATCGGGTCGTGCCACGTGCCGAACAGGCGCCGCAGCTCGGCCAGCTGGTCGCCGCCCCCGCCGCCCGCCGGGACCACGTCGGTGGCGTAGCAGTAGGTCGTGCCCCCGGCCAGCGGCATGATCCCGAAGACCCCGCCGGCGCCCCAGCTCTCGGAGGCCTGACCGGGGACGCCCGCGGCGGGGACGAGCACCCGCCAGCTCGTGGTCCCCGAGTAGACGGGGCCGGGGTGCTCGGGGAACAGCGCTTTCCTGACGGGGGAGTGGATGCCGTCGGCGGCCACCACCAGGTCGGCCTCGATCTGGGTCGCGGTCCCGCTCCGGTCCGCCGGTACGGCCTCGGCCGCGGTCCCGCTCCGGTCCGCCGGTACGGCCTCGCTCCGGTCAACCGGTACGGCCCGCCGGCCGGGGCTCCCCCCGGCGTCCGTGGCGCCGGCCCCCTCGGGGCCGGTGGTGGCGGTGACCCGGCCGGTGTCCGGGTCCACGGCCGTCACCGTGGTGTTCAGCCGGACCGTGCCGGGGGCCAGCCGTGCGACGAGGGCGTCGACCAGCTGGGCGCGGCGGAGCAGGACCACCGAGTCGCCGTACTGGGCGGAGACGGCTTCGGTGCTGGTGCGCACCAGCCACCGGCCGCTCGCGCTCCGCACGCCGCCGTCGCCCTGGACGGCCGAGAGCTTGCGGATCTCGTCGCCGGCGTCGATCGTGTCCAGCGCCTTGAGCGCGTTGGCCGCGACGGCCAGCCCGGAGCCGACCGGCTCCAGCGACGCCGCCCGCTCCAGCAGCGTGACGTCCCAGCCGCGCCGCTGCAGCGCCACCGCCGCGGTCAGCCCGCCGATCCCCGCCCCGATCACCACTGCGTGTGCCATGACCATCTCCTCACTACGGATGTAGTGAACAGTACTACTCCTGTAGTTAAACTACAAATGTAGTATCGGAGGGTGAAGTCCCAACGCGCCGAGCTGGTCGCCGAAGCCGCCGTCACCCTGCTGGTCGAGCGGGGGATGCGCGGACTGACCCATCGGGCGGTCGACGAGGCGGCGGGCCTGCCGCCCGGCTCGACGTCCAACCTGGCGCGCACCCGCTCGGCCCTGCTGGAGCTGACCCTGGCCCGGCTCACCGAGCTGGAGACGCGGCATTTCTCGGCCGTGCTGGAGAGCGGAGCGGCCAGGGCCGGGAACGGGACGGCCGGGGCCGGGGGCGGGGCGGATCAGGAAGAGGACAGCGGGCTGAAGACCCTCGCGGAGCTGATGGCCCAGGCGCTGTGGACGCAGCTCACCGCAGGCAGACGCCTGACGGTCGCCCGCTACGAGCTCGCCCTGGAGGCCACCCGCCGCCCCGAGCTGCGGGCGATCTACGACCGGGCGGGGGTGCGGTTCCGCGAGCCCGCCGTGGCCGCCCTCGCCGCCGCGGGCTCCCGTGATCCGGTACGGCACGGCCGCCAGCTGGTCGCGTTCGGCGAGGGCCTGATGTTCGACGCCGTGGCCGGCGCCGGGGCGGAGCCGACCCTCGACGACATCCGTCTGGGCGTGCGGGAACTGCTCCGGGGGATGCTGCCGGAGCCCGGCGCCGAGGTCTGACCCGGCCGGAGGGCCGGGCGGCCTCAGGCGCCCTCCCGGGAGGCGGCGTCGAGATCCGTTCCCGGCCGAAGGGCCGGGCGGCCCGGGAGTGCGGCGCCGAGGGCTGACCCCCGGCCGGGCCGTACGGGGTCAGACGGCGGCCGGCGCCGCCCCCTCGGCCAGGCGGGCGGCCAGGCGGGCCCGGTGGGGCGGCCACTCCTCGTCCAGGACGCTGAAGCAGACCGTGTCGCGCCAGGTGCCGTCGGGACGGCGGCGGTGGCGGCGCAGCGTGCCCTCGTGCAGGCACCCGAGGCGGCGGATGGCGGCCTGGGAGCGGGTGTTGAGGTTGTCGGTCTTCAGCAGGACGCGGTTGAACCCGAGCGAGAAGGCGTGGTCGATCAGCAGGATCTTGCACTCGGTGTTCACGGCGGTGCGCCAGACGGCCCTGCCGTACCAGGTCCAGCCGATCTCGACGCTCTCGTCGAAGCCGGGGACGTCACCGTAGGTCGTCCAGCCCATGGCCCGCCCGGTCTCCTTCAGGATCACCGCGAACGGCACGTGCGCGGCGTCCTCGATCAGGAAGTGTGCGACCGCGGCCAGCTCCGCCTCGGTGACGGGGGTCCGCACCGGCAGCCAGCGCCACACCTCGCCGTCGCCGCCGCCGGCCAGGAACAGGTCCGGGACGTGGGCGGGGGTCAGCGGCTCCAGCCGTACGGCGTCGCCTTCGAGGATCACGGGGGAGGGCATGCTCGCGGTCATGGGAACGACCATAGGGAGCCGGCGGACCGGCGGTAAGGTCCACTCAGGGCGTTTTCCCGGGTGCCACCCGGGGGGTGAGCGGGGGGACGCGGCGGCCGGCGGCGGAGTCCTCGATCAACTGGAGCAGGCGCCTGGCGCGGGTCTCGGGCTTCTTGGCGCTCGTCACCCAGTGCAGCGCGGTCCTGCGGTAGCCCGGCGGGGCCTGGGTGCGGAACCACTCCCAGGCGGGTGCGTTCGCCCGGAAGAGCCGCTCCTGCTCCTCGTCCAGTACGGCCTGCTCGCCGCGCTCGTGGGAGTAGATCCGCGAGTTGTCCTCGGTGCGCCGTTCGTAGGCGCGCACGCCCGCCGGACGCATGAGCCCGCGCTCGGCGAGTTCGGCGACCTTGGCGATGTTCACCGCGCTCCAGGTGCTGCGCGCCTTGCGGGGGGTGAAGCGGATCGTGTAACTGTCGGGACCGAGGCTTGTGCGCACACCGTCGATCCACCCGAAGCACAATGCCTGGTCGACCGACTCCGACCAGGTCATCGACGGGCGGCCGGTTCCCTTCTTGTGGAACCCGACCAGCACCTCGGTCTCGGTGTCGTGGTGCTCCTCCAGCCAGGTGCGGAAATCCCGGGAGGCGGTGAAGAAGAGGGGCTCCATGGTCACCAGGGTAGCGGTCGACAGGCATACCGTCCGGTCGGTACGCTCCGAGGGAGACCGTGAGGAGGACCCATGGATTTCGGGTTCGACGCCAAGACGGAGGAGCTGCGAGAGCGGCTTCTCACGTTCATGGACGAGTGTGTTTATCCGGCGGAGGAGGCCTTCGAGGCCCAGGCCGCCGAGAGCGGGTGGGCCAGCCCCCCGCTGCTGGAGGACCTCAAGGACGAGGCGCGCAGGCGCGGCCTGTGGAACCTCTTCCTGCCGGGGGAGCACGGCGCCGGGCTGACCAACCTGCAGTACGCGCCGCTGGCCGAGATCATGGGCCGGTCGCCGAGGATCGCGCCCACCGCGACCAACTGCGCCGCCCCGGACACCGGCAACATGGAGGTGCTCTCCATGTTCGGCGACGAGTGGCAGCGCAAGGAGTGGCTGGAGCCGCTGCTGCGCGGGGAGATCCGCTCGGCGTTCGCGATGACCGAGCCGGACGTGGCCTCCTCCGACGCCACGAACATCTCGCTGTCGATCGTGCGCGACGGCGACGAGTACGTGATCAACGGCCGCAAGTGGTTCGCGTCCGGCGCGATGAACCCGAACTGCCGGATCCTCATCGTGATGGGCAAGACCGACCCGGAGGCGCCCTCGCACCGGCAGCAGTCCATGGTGCTGGTCCCGCGCGACACCCCGGGGATGGACATCCGGCGCGGCATGCACGTGTTCGGCTACACCGACGGCGACCACGGCGGGCACGCCGAGATCGGCTTCACCGACGTCCGGGTGCCGGCGGACCACCTGATCGGCGAGGAGGGCGGCGGCTTCGCCATCGCCCAGGCCCGCCTGGGGCCCGGCCGCATCCACCACTGCATGCGCCTGATCGGGATGGCCGAGCGGGCCGTCGAGCTCATGTGCGCCAGGGCCCTGTCGCGGAGCACGTTCGGCAGGCCGATCGCCCAGCAGGGCGTCGTCCAGGACTGGATCGCCGAGTCGCGTGTGCGGATCGAGCAGCTGCGCCTGCTGGTGCTGAAGACCGCCTGGCTGATGGACACCGTGGGCAACCGCGGCGCCCACACCGAGATCCAGGCCATCAAGATCGCCACTCCGCGGGACGTGGAGTGGATCATCGACAAGGCCATCCAGGTCCACGGCGCCGGCGGCGTCAGCCAGGACTTCCCGCTGGCCGGCCTGTGGGCCGGAGCGCGGTCGCTGCGCCTGGCCGACGGCCCGGACGAGGTCCACAAGCGTTCCCTGGCCTACCGCGAACTCAAGAAGCACATGGGAGACCGTTCATGACAGGTGAGGACGTCGCATCTCTGGCCAGGGAGTTCCTGGCCGCGCACGATCCCGGCGATCGGCTGGAGTTCCTGCGGGCCCGGTTCGACGCCGGGCTGGCCTGGGTGCACTTCCCGGAGGGCCTGGGCGGCCTGGGCGCCCCGCGTGAGCTGCAGCAGGTCGTCGAGCGCGAGCTCGCCGGCACGCCGCAGCTCGACACCGGGGTCCAGGGGATCGGCCTGGGCATGGCGGCGCCGACGATCCTGGCGTTCGGCACCGAGGAGCAGAAGAAGCGCTTCCTGCGCCCGCTGTGGACGGGCGAGGAGATCTGGTGCCAGCTCTTCAGCGAGCCCGGCGCCGGGTCCGACCTGGCGACCCTGGCCACCCGCGCGGTGCGCGACGGGGACGAGTGGGTCGTGGACGGGCAGAAGGTGTGGACCTCCGGGGCGCACCACGCGCGGTGGGCGATCCTGGTGGCCAGGACCGATCCGGACGTGCCCAAGCACCGCGGGATGACCTACTTCGTGTGCGACATGCACGCGCCCGGGGTCGAGGTGCGGCCGCTGCGGCAGATCACCGGCGAGGCCGAGTTCAACGAGGTCTTCCTGACGGGCGTACGGCTCGGCGACGACCTGCGGCTCGGCGAGATCGGCGACGGCTGGCGGGTCGCGCAGATGACCCTGATGAACGAGCGGGTCGCCATCGGCGGGGCGCCGGTGCGGCGGGGCGGCGGCATGGTCGGGGTGGTGGCCGAGACCTGGCGGTCCCGTCCCGAGCTGCGCACCCACGACCTGCACCAGCGGCTGCTGCGGCTGTGGGTGGAGTCGGAGGTCACCCGGCTGGCCGGGGCGCGCCTGCGCGAGCAGCTCTCGGTCGGGCAGCCGGGTCCCGAGGGCTCGGGCATGAAGCTGTCCTTCGCCTCGCTCAACCAGGAGCTGTCCGGGCTGGAGGTGGAGCTGCGCGGCGAGGAGGGGCTGGAGTACGACGACTGGTCGTTCCGCCGCTCCGACAGCGTGGACTTCTTCGGCCGCGGCACCGGATACCGCTATCTGCGCGCCAAGGGGAACTCCATCGAGGGCGGCACCTCGGAGATCCTGCGCAACATCGTCGCCGAACGCGTGCTCGGCCTGCCGTCGGAGCCCCGCGTCGACAAGGACGTGCCCTGGAAGGACCTGCCCCGATGACTTCTTTCTTGATGGAGTGGTGAGCGACCGGTGACCCGGAGTGAACCCGACGCGGTGAGTGCAGTGGAGCGCGAGGGACGAGTGCTCCGCGCAGCGAATGAGGAGTGGTGAGCGACCGGTGACGCTGCTGTACACAGAGGTCGAGGAGGAGCTGCGGGCCTCCGTGCGGGATCTGCTCGCCGACCGGTGCGGGTCCGACGCCGTGCTGAAGCGGATCGAGTCGGACACGCCGTACGACATGGAGCTGTGGAAGACGCTGGCGCGTGAGATCGGGGTGGCCGGGCTGCTCGTGCCGGAGGAGTACGGCGGGGCCGGGGCGTCGGCGCGCGAGGCCGCGGTGGTGCTGGAGGAGCTGGGCCGGGCGGTCGCGCCGGTGCCGTTCCTGACCAGCGCGGTGCTCGCCACCAAGGCGCTGCTGGAGGTGGGCGAGGAGGACCTGATCCAGGAGCTCGCCTCGGGTGAGACCACGGCGGCGCTGGTGGTCCCGCTGGCGGCTTCGCCGTACCGTCCGCCGCGGGAGACCGTGACGGTGGGCGAGGACGGCACGCTGAGCGGCGAGGTGCGCGGGGTGGCGGGCGCGGACGTGGCCGACGTGCTGCTCGTCCCGGTCGACTCGGCGCTGTACCAGGTGGAGGCGGAGCATGCCCGGATCGAGGTCGTGCCGTCCCTGGACCTGACCCGGCCGGTCGCGACGGTCACCTTCTCCGGTGCTCCCGGCGAAGTCCTCGGGCATTTCGAGCGGCGCGAGGTGCTCGCGTTCGGGGCGGGGCTGCTCGCCTCCGAGCAGCTCGGCGTGGCCGAGTGGTGCCTGGACACGACGCTGGCCTACATCAAGGAGCGCCACCAGTTCGCCCGGCCGATCGGGTCGTTCCAGGCGATCAAGCACCGGATGGCGGACCTCTGGCTCGACGTGGTGCGCGCCCGCGCGGCCGCGCGCAACGCCGCCGATCTGCTGGCGGCCCCCTCGGCCCCGGCCCCGGACCACCTCGCGCCCTCCGGGACGAGCGGTGCGGCGGGCGCGGACGCGGAGCTGGCGGCGGCGGTGGCCGGGTCGTGGTGCTCGGAGGTGGCGCTGCACGTCGCCGAGGAGAGCGTGCAGCTGCACGGGGGCATCGGCATGACGTGGGAGCACCCGGTGCACCTGTACCTCAAGCGGGCCAAGGCCTCGGAGATCGCCCTGGGCACCCCGGGCGCCCACCGCGAGGCCGTCGCGGAACTGGCCGACCTCCCCGCTCCCGCCTGACGACCGCAGCCCGGCGGTCCCGTCCGATCCGGTCCGGCGGCCCCGCCCGGCCGGTACGGGGCCCAAAGGACGACGGGCCTGGGAATCCCGCCTGATCGGAACGGCCGACGACCCCGGGACGGGTGCCCGGGGTCGTCGGCCGTTCCGCGGGTCAGTCCTCCCGGGGCCTGTCGGCCTCGGGGCGGGCCGGGCCGAAGCCGCGGATCAGGGTGTCCATGACGCGGGTGGCCAGCTCGTCGATGTCGGCGTCGGTCTCGGCCGGGGTCTCGGCGGGGGCGGCCTCGCCGCAGGGGCCGGCGTGGCCGGGGTGCGGGCCGTGGGCGGCCTCGGTGAGGAGGGCCAGATAGACCCGGCGCACCCACAGCGGGTCGGCGTCGGGGCGGATGGCCCCCTCCTGCTGACCGCGGCGGATGGCGAGGTCGCACTTGGCGATGACGTCGGCCTCGATCCGGGCGGCCTCGCCGGAGAGCGGGCCGCGGTTGGTGAGGGCGAAGCGCCAGCCGGACTTCACCCGCAGCACGTTCACGGTCGCCTGGTACATCGCCACCTGGGGCGGCGCGGTGGAGGGGCGCGCGGCGTCCACCGCCTCGGCGATCTCCCTCCAGGCCGCCACCGTCATGATGTCGATCAGCGCCTCGCGGCTGGCGAAACGCCGGTGGATGGTGGTCCTGGCCACCCCCGCGGCCTCGGCGATCTGCTCCATCGTCGCGCCGGGGTTCTCGCTGAGCACCCGCTCGGCCGCCTCCATGATCGTCCTGATGCTGCGCTCGGCGTCCGCCCGCAGCTTGCGGCCTGTCGTACCCATGTTCAGAAGTTACACCACCGGTCCCGTTCGTCGATTATCAGGAACATGGGTGTTGCAATTATCGTTTCAGCTGTTACTTTGTCGGTACAGAAGAGTCGCAGACAGGAGATCGTCATGGCTGGAACCGCCCTCGTGACCGGTGCCTCCTCCGGCATCGGCGCGGAGTTCGCCCGTCAGCTCGCCGGTCGCGGGCACGACGTGGTGCTGCTCGCCCGCTCGGCCGACAGGCTGGAACGGCTGGCCGAAGAGCTGCGGCAGGCGTACGGCGTGCGGGCGGAGGCGCTGGTGCAGGACCTCACCGAGCCGGACGCCGCCGCGGCGGTCGCCCGGGAGCTGGCCGCCCGGGGGCTGACCGTGGACCTGTTGGTCAACAACGCCGGGTTCGGCACCGCCGGGCGCTTCGAGGAGATCGGGGCGGAGCGGGAGCACGACCAGCTGATGGTCAACGTCGTCGCGCTGGTCGGCCTGACGCACGCGCTCGTGCCGGGCATGCTCGCGCGGGGACGCGGCGCGGTCGTGAACGTGGGGTCGACCGCGGGCTTCCAGCCCTCGCCGTTCTTCGCGACCTACAGCGCGTCCAAGGCGTTCGTGCTCAACTTCAGCCTGGCGCTGTGGAGCGAGCTGCGCGGCAGGGGGGTGCGGGTGCTGGCCGTCACCCCGGGCCCGGTCGAGACCCCCTTCTTCGAGGTGATGGGCACGCGGGAGGCGGCGATCGGCGCGCGGATGAACACTCCCGAGCGGGTCGTGCGCAGCGCGCTGCGCGCCCTCGACCGCGACCGGGGCTACGTCGTGCCGGGGTTCGGCAACATCGGCCTGGCCCACCTGATGCCCCGGCGCCCGCGCAAGCTCATCGCGCTGATCGGGCGGATGGTCACCGGGAAGGTGGCGGCCTCTCCGATCACTCCGGCTTCTCCGGCCGCAGCGAGGTGAGCAGCAGGTCGGCGAAGTGAGCGCCCAGCTCGGCGCCGGAGAGCGGGCCCTCCGGGCTGTACCAGGTGCCGAGGTGGTGGACCGAGCCGAAGAAGAAGTCGACCACGATGTCGGCGGGGACGTCGTCGCGGAAGATGCCCTCGCGCTGGCCCTCGGTGACCAGGTCCCGGAAGCGCTCGTGATAGATGCGGCGCTCGGCCCGCACGCTCTTGCGGGTGTCCGGCGCGAGCAGGTGCATGGACCGGAAGAAGATCTTCGAGTCGTCCAGGTTCTCGACCGTGGTGCGCACGACGTCGGCGGCGGCCGCGTGCAGGCGCTCGGCCACCGGGCCCGGGCCGTCGGCGAACCGGTTGAGCCGGTCCATCTGCATGCGCAGGACCCGGCCGTAGATCTCGTGGAGCAGATCGTCTTTAGAGTCGAAATAGTGGTACATGGCGCCCTTGGTGACGCCCGCGGCGGATACGATCTCCTGCACCGAGGTGCTCTCGAAACCTCGCTCGGCGAACAGGCGGGTGGCCTCGCCGAGCAGGCGCTGCCGTACCGGCTCCTGGTCCTGAGTCATCGTCTCCCCCATGCGTGTGGTGGAGCAAGCATACCGACTGGTCGGTCAATGCGTTTAGGGGATGGATTAGGGGATGACGGCAGCGTGTTATTTACGTCACTTTGACGTGCCGGAACTCCAGGTTGGGTATTTGATGACCAAGGATCTCCAGAGTCGCAGATCCGTCTCCCTCCCACCACTCGACCCTCGGGGGTTCGCTGTGCCTGGCGGATCGATCTACGTCCCGCCCACCGACCAGCTCAACGGGCTGTCACCGCAGGTGATGTACGAACAGTTCTGGCGCAAGGAGGCCAAGCAGCGCCTGAAGACGCGAGGGCTCAAGGCGGCGGGCGGCGTGGTGGCCGGCGTCGTGCTGGGCTACCGCTTCGGGCTGCCGGGCCCGGTGGCGATCGGCCTGGTCCTCGGGTTGCTGGTCGCCGCGGCCGACGCGTTCCTGGCCTGGCGCGCCTACGACGCCACCGCGGTCTGGCGGGGCAGGCGCCGGGGCGAGACCGTCACCGCCAAGCTGCTGAAGCGCCGGCTCGGCCGGCACGGCTACCGGATCCTCGGCGGCCGCGCGGTCCCCGGCCAGGCCTCGATCGACCACCTGGTGATCGGCCCCGGCGGCGTCTGGATCGTGGACAACGAGTCCTGGGACCCCGAGACCGAGATCGCCACCTACGGCGAGCGGTTGTTCCTCGGGGAGAAGTACGGCTCGAAGGAGGCCAGGGCGCTCACCGGCGTCGCCTCCTCGCTGGCCGAGGTGCTCAGCCGGGAGTCCGGCGTGCCCGTGTCGATCGAGTCGCTGATCGCCGTCCACTCCGGCAGGCTCGTGCACGGCCGGGACCGGCGGCGCTCGGTGACCGCCGAGGGGGTCACGCTGCTCGCGCCGCGCCACGCGGCCTCCTGGATCCTGGGCGCCCCTCGCCAGGAGCTGGACGAGAGCCAGGTGGAGGTGCTCAGCCGCACGGCGGCGCGGGTGCTGCGCCGGATGCGCTGAGCGCGCCGTACGGCCGCCGGCCCGGGGGCCTCAGGCGAGATCCTCGATGAAGGCCGCGAGCTGGGCGACGTTGCGGCACTCGTACATCGGCACGACCGTCCCGTAGGCCGTGGCCACCGAGTCGCCGCTGTCCCACTGGGCGAGCGGCTCGGGGTTGAGCCAGTAGGCGTGCCGGGCGCCCGCGCTCAGGCGCTTGAGCGTCTCCAGCGCGGGCGGCTGGTAGTTGGAGCGGGCGTCCCCCAGGATCAGCAGCGACGTCTTCGGGCCGACGGCGTCGCCGTACCGCTCGGCGAACCGCTCGAAGGCGTGGCCGTAGTTGGTCCGGCCGAACCTGACCATGTCGGCCTCCTTCGTCAGCCGGGTCATCGCCTCGGCCACGTCGGCGCCGGGGACGAAGAACCGGGTGATCTCATCGACGGTGTCGACGAACCCGAACGCGCGGACCTTGGTGAACTGCTCGCGCAGCGCGTAGGTCAGCAGCAGCGTGAAGTGCGCGAAGGAGGCGACGGAGTCGCTGGTGTCGCACAGGATGACCAGTTCGGGCTTGTGCGGGCGGCGGGGCCGGTTGAAGGTGGTCAGCGGGACGCCGCCGGTGGACAGCGAGGCCCGCACGGTGCGCCGGAAGTCCAGGCGCCCGCGGTGGCCCAGCCGGTGCTTGACGGTCAGCCGGGCGGCCAGGCGGCGGGCGAGCGGGTGGACCTCCCGGCGCAGCCGGGCGAGGTCCTCCCTGGTGATCCTGAGGAAGTCGAGGTGCTCCAGCGGGGGCCGCACGGCCGAGCGGGCGATGCGCTCGATCCCGGAGTCCTCGGCGATGCGGCGCCGTACGTCGGTGGAGACGGCCTCCTCGAACCGCTTGATGTTGCGGGTGATCCGCTGGCGCGCCACCTTCTCGGCCATGCCGCCGCGCTCCTGGCCGGTCAGGACCTCCGCCAGCAGGCGGGCCATGAGCGTCTCGGGGGACAGGGCCCGCATGACCGGATAGGAGAACCAGTTCTGCCGGCCGGGCCCGGCGGGCTGGCGGCCGAAGCGCTCCACCATCGCGCGGGCGAAGGCGTTCATCTCGCCGATGGAGTCGCCCGCGTCCGCGAGCAGCTCGGCCAGCCGGTCGCGGAGCTCGGGGACCTCGGCGCTCTGCGGGTCGGGGCCCGTCGCCCGGCCAGGACCTGACAGGCCCGTGGTGGAGGCGGGGAACCACAGGTCGAAGAGCGTGTCGAAGCCCGGCCGGTAGGAGGGCCGCTTGACCAGCGTGGCCGCGTAGGCGGCGCGCAGCGACTCCCGCTCGGTCAGGTCGATCACCTCCATGGCCCGCACCGCGTCCAACCCCTCGGCCAGCGACACGGGCAGTCCCGCCTCGCGCAGCGCGTGCACGAAGCCGACGTGCCGGTCCAGCAGGCTCACGCGCCCTCCTCCGCCGCGGGCCCGTCCGGGCGGGTCACAGGCCGAGCTCCTTGCGGGCGCGGACCTGGTCGGAGGCGTGCTTGAGCACCACGCCGAGGGTGGCGCCGGCCGTCTCCTCGTCCAGCTCGGTCCGGCCCAGCGCGAGCAGCGTGTTGGCCCAGTCGACGGTCTCGGCGATCGAGGGGGCCTTCTTCAGCTCCAGCGTGCGCAGCGTGGCGACGGTCCGGGCGAGCTGCTCGGCCAGGGCCTCCTGGATCCGCGGCACCTGGGCCAGCACGATGTCCCGCTCGCGTTCCGGCGTCGGGTACTCCAGGTGCAGGTACAGGCAGCGCCGCTTGAGCGCCTCCGACAGCTCGCGGGTGGCGTTGGAGGTCAGGACGACGTACGGCGTGCGCGCGGCGGTGATCGTCCCCAGCTCGGGGATGGTGACCTGGTAGTCGGACAGGATCTCCAGCAGCAGTCCCTCCACCTCGACGTCGGCCTTGTCCGTCTCGTCGATCAGCAGGACCGTGGGCGTCTCGGCGCGGATCGCGGCCAGCAGCGGCCGTTCGAGCAGGAACTCCTCGGTGAAGATGTCGTCGTGGGTGGCGTCCCAGTCCTGCCCGCCGGAGGCCTGGATGCGCAGGAGCTGCTTCTTGTAGTTCCACTCGTACAGCGCCCGGGCCTCGTCCAGCCCCTCGTAGCACTGCAGCCGGATGAGCCGCGCCCCGGTCGCCGCCGCGACGGCCTTGGCGAGCTGGGTCTTGCCCACTCCCGCCGGGCCCTCGGCGAGCAGCGGCTTGCCGAGCGCGGAGGCGAGGAAGACCGAGGTCGCGATGGCGTCGTCGGCGAGATAGTCCACGGCGGCGAGCCGCTCACGGACGTCGGCGGGCGAGGCGAACCACATGTGTGCTCCCAGACAGAACCGAATGTTGTTCTAGCTTAGCCGGTCGAATCGCCGGTTACGGAGCACGGGGAAAAGTACGCTATTCTTCAAGAGCTTCACGCGCCGCTAGCTCAGTTGGTTAGAGCAGCTGACTCTTAATCAGCGGGTCCGGGGTTCGAGTCCCTGGCGGCGCACCGGCGGAAACCCCGGCTCACCACGGTGGGCCGGGGTTTCTTCGTTCACCGGCCCGTCGTACGGCCGGGTGATCCGCCTGCCCGTGAAACTTTCACGCCCCGGCGACTCTCAGCGGCCCTTCGGCGGCGCGGGGCTTTCCACACTCCGCGGCGCGTGCTTGACTCTGCTCACCGATCTGGAAAGCGCTTACCAGAGGCGACGAGCCCTTACGGAGACCAACGATGCGCCTGAAAGCTGTCATCGCGTGCACCGGCCTGGTGGCCGGCGCCCTCGCCGTGCTGTCACCGCCCGCAGCGCACGCGGCGTCCACCCGGTACGAGGCGGAGAGTTCACCGGCGGTCTGCACCGGAACCGTCGACGCCAACTGGCCGGGCTACTCCGGCAGCGGCTTCTGCAACGGCACCAACGCCACCGGCGCCTACGCCCAGTTCACCGTGAACGCCGCCGCCTCCGGCACCGCGACGCTGGGGATCCGCTTCGCCAACGGGACCACCGCGGTCCGGCCCACCAGCCTGATCGTCAACGGGTCCACCGCCGGGACCACATCGTTCGAGGGCACCGGTGCCTGGTCGGCCTGGGTCACCAAGACCGTGACCGTGCCGGTGAAGGCCGGAGCCAACACCGTCAGGCTGAACCCCACCGCCTCGGGCGGCCTGCCCAACATCGACTACCTCGACGTCGAGACCGGCGGCCAGCCGCCCGCGAACGCGCTGTACGTGGCGACCGGCGGCGACGACGGCAACCCGGGGACGGAGGCGTCGCCGCTGCGCACGATCCAGCGGGCGGTCGACCTGGCGCAGCCGGGCTACACGATCTTCATTCGCGGCGGCACGTACGCGCCGGGCACGAACATCCAGCTGCTCAAGAGCGGTACGGCGAGTCAGCCGATCACGATGCGAAACTACGGCGGTGAGCGGGTGGTCATCGACGGCGAGAACATGCCCTACACGCCCGGCGCGGTCGGTTCCAGCATCCCGCGCGCGGAGCGGGGCGCCGTCCACATCGAGGGCGAGTACTGGCGGCTGTCCGGGCTGGAGATCATCCACGGCCCGTACGGGATCTTCGGCCTGGACACCGGCGGCAACCTCTTCGAGCGCCTGGTCGTCAGGGACAACTACGAGTCGGGCCTGCACCTGCAGGGCGCCTCCGGCGACAACCGGATCATCGACCTGGACGCCTACGGCAACCGTGACCCGCGCAAGAACGGCGAGAGCGCCGACGGCATCGCGATCAAGGAGGGTTCGGGCGGCGGCAACGTGATCCGCGGCGCCCGGCTGTGGAACAACTCCGACGACGGCCTGGACTTCTGGATGTTCACCTCCCCGGTCACCGTGGAGTCCTCGGTGGCCTGGGGCAACGGGTTCAACCGGTGGAACCTGCCCGGCTACACCGGTGACGGCAACGGCTTCAAGCTCGGCGGCGGCGATCCCGACCCGGCCGCCGACCACGTCGTCCGCAACTCCATCGCCTTCGACAACGCGGTCGGCGGCTTCGTCGACAACGGCAACCCCGGCCGGCTGTCGATCGACCGCAGCACCGCATGGCGCAACGGCGGCGCGGGCTTCGACTTCGCCGACTCCGACTCCACCCTCACCAAGAACCTGTCGGCGGCCAACAAGACGCAGGTGTCGCCCGGCTCGTCGTCGTCCGGCTCGGGCAACTCCTGGAACCTCGGCGGCACGTGGACGTTCGTGAGCACCGACCCGGGCACGATCACCGGACCCCGGGCGGCGGACGGCTCGATCCCGTCCTCCGCCTTCCTGCGTCCGGGCAACGGCGCGGACGTCGGGGCACGGATCTGAGGGGTGGTCCCATCGGATCCCCGCCGGGCGGAGATCCGATGGGACACCGCCCGGCGGCCCGTCACCCGGGAGGGACCCCTCAGGCCGCCGGCACGGCCGACGGCTCGTGCCCGCGTCCGATCGCCATGCGGAAGACGGCCCGGAGCATCTCGGCCGTGCCCTCGGGCTCCATCGCCGACGGCGAGGCGCCCGGATGGTTCTTGGAGATGCGGGCGCGCAGGACCGCCGGGCGGATGCGGAAGCGCACCGGCGGTTCCATGCGTACGGCCTCGCCGTCGATCCCCAGCGGGATCATGCGGTCCGAGTCCACCTCGAACGCCGTCGCCGACCAGCCGCGCCACGGCCGGCGCCCGCCGGGACGGCGCTCGGCCGCGGTGGGCGCGCCGAGCACGACGATGCCGAGCAGGCCGTCGTCGATGCACGGCCGGGTCCCCGAGCCGATCATCCGCCCGAGGCGGTAGCGGTTGTTGGACACCAGCAGGGTCGCCCCCGCCTGGTGCTCGTGGCCCGCCGGGCCCACCCAGCGCAGGTCGAGCCGGCCGTCCTGCTCCGCCGCCTCCGGGCCCAGGACCTCGGGCATGATCTCCAGGATGGTCCTGAGCTTCGCCTCGCGGTAGCCGGGCCGCTGCACCGCCTCCGCGTACAGCCCCAGGGACACGTTGTTGACGAAGACGCGGCCGTTGACCTCGCCGAGGTCCACGACGTGCTCGCCGCCGTCGACGAACGCGTCCAGGGCCCCCACCACGTCGTCCCGGTCGACGCCGAGGTCGAGGGCGAAGTGGTTGCGCGTCCCGGCGGGTATGCACGCGTACGGCAGGCCGTGCTCGGCGGCGATCGCGGCGACGATCGCCTGGGAGCCGTCCCCGCCGGCCATCGCCAGTCCGTCCGCCCCCTCGGCCACGGCGGTGCGGACCAGCGTCTGCAGATCGTCGCCCGGCTTCAGTTCGATCGGCTCGATGCCCCGCTTGCGCGCCTCGTCCGCCAGGTGGAAGCGCTCCGCCTTGCCGCCGCCGGAGCGGGGGTTGATGAAGAGCACGGGCTGCCGGGGCGGCTCGGCAGGGGAGAGCGGGACGTGCGTCCGGAACGCGACGCGGGCCGCCACCAGCGTCAGGACCGCGAAGGAGAGGGTGAGCAGCTGCGCCAGGAGCCAGCCCCCGAACACCAGCAGGAGCAGGCTCGTCACGAGGGCGAGCCCCGCCACGGTGAGCCCGAGCGCCCTCGGCAGGCCTCTGCGGCGCAGGCCGTACCAGGCCGCGCCCAGAGCGATCGCGAGCAGTCCCAGCAGCACGAGGCCGCGGGGGAACGCCGAAACGGTCAGCCACACCGCCATCCCCACGGTGACCGTCCCGAGGACCAGGGCGGCCAACGCCGCGACACGCTGGGTCGTCATTCGCTCCTCCTCCAGGTCTTCTGGAAGGACCGGACGACGCCGGGTGATCGATCCACGTGGTGTGCGCCGCCCGTCTTCACCCCTCCATGCGTAGCGTGTACCGCTTCGCCGGTTCTTTCCAGTCTTTGCCGGTCCCGCGAGTGGAGGGTGACGGAGCGGGGAGCCTTGACCTGAAGCGAACTCCAGCTCCCAGGATGGACATATGGAAACACGCATGATCGGAAACATCGCCGTCGGAGCGATCGGGCTCGGCGCCATGCCCATGTCGGTGGCGGGGCACATGCCCGACGAGGCGCAGTCGATCAGGACCGTCCACGCCGCGCTCGACGCGGGCGTCACGCTGATCGACACGGCCGACGCCTATACGCCGTCCTCCGATGACGTCGGGCACAATGAGCGGCTGGTGGCCAAGGCCCTGGCGCTGTGGTCCGGCGACCGCGAGACGGTCCTGGTGGCCACCAAGGGCGGGCACACGCGCACCGCGGGCGACGGCTGGGGCGTGGACGGACGGCCCGATTACCTGCGCCAGGCGTGTGAACGCTCGCTCAAGGCGCTCGGCGTCGAGGCGATCGGGCTCTACCAGCACCACAGGCCCGACCCCGCCGTGCCGTACGAGGAGACCGTCGGCGCGATCCGCGACCTGCTCGACGAGGGGAAGATCCTGCTGGCGGGGATCTCCAACGCCAACCCGGACCAGATCAGGACGGCCCACGAGATCCTCGGCGGGCGGCTGGCGAGCGTGCAGAACGAGTACTCGCCGCGCTTCAGGAGCAGCGAGCCGGAGATCGACGTCTGCGCCGAGCTGGGGGTGGCGTTCCTGCCCTGGTCGCCGCTGGGCGGCATCTCCTCGGCCGACCGGCTCGGCGGCCCGTTCGCCGAGGTGGCCGCCGCGCGGGGCGTCTCGCCCCAGCGGGTCTGCCTGGCCTGGGAGCTGGCCAGGAGCCCCGTCGTGATCCCGATCCCGGGGGCCAGCCGGCCGGAGAGCATCGTCGACTCGGCCGCCGCCGCCGAGCTCACGCTGAGCCAGGAGGAGCTGGCCCTGCTGGGATGACCCCGCCGGGACGAGCCCGTCCCACCGGGCCGCCCCGCCGGGCCGGCCCGGTGCGCACGGAGGCTGAGAGCTTTCTCACAGGTTTTCCTGAACTGGCCGTCCGCCCGGTCGATGGGAGAGCGAACGCTGACATCGCGCTTCGCCCGATCTAAGGAGACGGCCATGTCCGGCCTGCGCAATTGGGGAGTCGGCAGGCGTCTGGGCCTGTCGTTCCTCCTGGTCACCCTGCTCATCGTCGTGGCCGTCGCGGCCGGCCGTTCGGGAATGAACAGCCAGGACGACATCGCCACGCGGCTGGACCGGCTGGAGCAGGTCGAGGACGACGTCCAGAAGCTCACCTTCTACGCCGCCGACATCACCGGCTGGCAGGGCCTGGTGGTTGCCGACGCCGGGGCCTACGGCGGCAAGGTCGCCACCGCTCCCGACGCCTACAACCGCGAGGGCGAGCAGGCCAGCGAGAAGGCCCTGTACGACGCGCTCGACGCCACCCACGTCGAATACCTGACCGCGGCCGAGAAGGCGCAGTTCGACAAGCTCAAGCCCGCCTGGGACGCCTTCTTCGTCTGGGACGACAAGATCATGGAGCTGCTGGCCCAGGACACCCGCGAGGCGCGGGCCGAGGCCATGGACAGCATCAACGGCGGGGAGGCCGCCGCGGCCTACTCCGAGAGCCTGGAGATCAACTCGGCGCTGACCGAATCCCTGGCCGGGCGTGTCGACGAGCTCAGGAAGGAGGCCGCCGACGTCAAGGAGGAGAGCAACTCCATCCTCCTCGTCACACTGGGCCTGGCCCTGCTCGTGGCCGCGGGCCTGAGCACCGTGGCGACGCGCT
>NZ_BOOK01000019.1 GCF_016863195.1 Paraplanobispora takensis
TGAGCTGCACAGACGGGTCGCTCAGGCGGCGACGTCCTCGACGGCCTCGTGAAGGCTGCTGCGGGTCTCGAAGTGGCGGTCGAGGCTGGTGATCGCCAGCAGGCGGCTGATCATTCCCGAGTCCACCACGAGGATGAGACGGCCCTGGACGTCCCTCGTACCGGAGAGCGCGCCCACCAGCACGCCCAGGCCCACCGAGTCGCAGAACGGCACCCGGGTCAGGTCCAGTACAAGGCAGGGATGCTCAGAGCTCTCCAGGATCCGGTCGATCTCGGCGGTGAGCCGGGGGGCTACCACCATGTCCAGCTCCCCCTCGGCGCGGACCACCGTACAAGGGCCGTCCTGCCACGTCTGGATGTCGAATGCCGGAACCACGATCATCACCTCCGCACCGTTCCACCTGCCCGGCGGTCCGGAGGTTATGCAATCTGAATCATTTTTTACAGATGTTCTGGGTGGCGGTCCTGGCCGTCGGCGAGGCGGTCGGGGAGGGCGCGGGGGTGGCCTGCCCCGCGGGCTCGTCGACGGTGACCTTCTTGACCCCGGAGTATTCCTGACCGGCGATGACCTCGATCCGGTCGCCGAGATCGTCGATCAGGCGGAGGTCCGCGTCCGGGAGGGCGGCGGCCAGCGTCCTGGCGGAGTCCGCGCGGCCGGGGCCGTACCGGATGACCGTCCGCTTGTGGTCCCTGCGCTGGGTGTCCCCGGCGGACTCGGGGACGAGGAAGCCGGCCTTCAGCAGGTCGTTCCTGGTGCGCGCGCCGAGGCCGGTGATCAGGGTGCCGTTGAGCACCTTGACGGCGATCCGCGAGGGCGGCACGGTCAGCGCGGTGGCCGAGGGGGTCGGCTTCGCGGTGGCCGTCGCCTTGGGCTTGGCGGGCTCGGTCAGGGCCTCGTCCGCGGCGATCCTGCGGAACAGCTCCCGGGCGGCGGGCTTGTCCCACAGGACGGCGGACTCGCCGGTGGGCGTCCGGTAGTCGACATCGGCGATCGGGACGGTGGCGAAGGCCACGTCGTCGGTGGAGACGTCCTTGAGCTGGTCGGCCAGGCCGAGCAGGTCCTTGCGGAGCGCGTCGTCCACCCGCAGCGTGCCGAGGGTGGTGTCGACGAACCGGGCGAGCTTGACCGGGTTGGTCAGGGTGTCGCCGCTCAGCGCCTGGTTGAGCAGGGCGGAGATGACCTGCTGCTGGCGGTCGATGCGGTCGAGGTCGGAGCGGGCGGTGGCGCGGGTGCGGGCGTAGGCCAGGGCCCTGACGCCGTCGAGGGAGTAGGTGCCCGGCTGCAGCGACAGGGCGGTCTTCGGGTCGTTGATCGCGACGGGGGTGCAGACCGAGACGCCGCCGAGCGCGTCGACCACGTTGATGAAGCCCAGGACGTTGACCTCGACGTAGTGGTGGATCGTCAGCCCCGTGACGTTCTGGACGGTGCGCGTGGTGAGCTTGGGCCCGCCGAGCTGGTAGGCGGAGTTGATCTTGTGCTCGCCCTTGCCGGGGATCGTCGTCCAGGTGTCGCGGGGCAGGCTGACCACGGTGACCTTGCGGTGGTCCTCCGACAGGTGGATCACCATCATGGTGTCGGTCCGCTCGCCGGTCTCACGGCCGAGCTTGAGCTGGTTCTGCTGCTTGCGGGTGAGGTCGTCGCGCCTGTCCACGCCGACGAGCAGGATGTTCATCGCGCCGGTGGACTGCGCTCCGGGCACGCCCGCGTCGACGGAGCGGACCTTGTTCGCCGCGTAGCTGGACAGCGACCACGCGGCGCCGGAGCCGGCCAGGACCACCGCGGAGAGCGTGCCCGCGACGATCAGGTTGCGCCGCCGGGAGCGGGGGTTCTTGAGGGGTCTGCGAGCGCGCCGGGGAGTCACCCGGACGTTGCCGTAGGCGTCGCCGCCCACGTGCACACCCGAGTCCTCGTCTTCCGGGTCGCGCATCAGCCCCCCTAGGCTCCATCTGGGTCGATGAGGTACCCGTTCGTACAGTAGCGTGAGCGACGCCATGAAGCAGTTCCCCGACTCGCCCTCGCCGGCGCCGTCTTCCGAGACCCGCGTCTGGCCCCCCATCTCCGTCGTCATCCCGGTGCTGAACGAGGAGCGCCACCTGCGGGAGGCGGTCAGCCAGGTCCTGTCGCAGAAATACGCGGGACCGATCGAGGTCGTCCTCGCGATCGGCCCCTCCAAGGACCGCACCCAGGAGGTCGCCGACGCGATCGCGGCCGAGGATCCCCGGGTGACCGTGGTCCCCAATCCCACCGGCCGTACGCCCAACGCGCTCAACGCCGCCATCGCCGCCTCCCGCAACGGGATCATCGCGCGGGTGGACGGCCACGCCATGCTCCCGGAGGACTATCTCCGGGTCGCGGTGGAGACGCTCGAGGAGACCGGCGCCGACAACGTGGGCGGCGTCATGGCCGCCGAGGGCGTCACGTCCTTCGAGCGGGCCGTGGCCCGCGCGATGACCTCGAAGATAGGCGTCGGCGGCGCGCGGTTCCACACCGGCGGCACCGCGGGCCCGGCCGACACCGTCTACCTGGGAGTCTTCCGCCGGGAGGCGCTGGAGCGGGTCGGCGGCTACGACGAGCACTTCCAGCGGGCCCAGGACTGGGAGATGAACCACCGCATCCGCGAGACGGGCGGCCTGGTCTGGTTCCAGCCCCGGATGCGCGTCTCCTACCGGCCGCGGCCCGACCTCAGGGCCCTGGCCAAGCAGTACTTCCACTACGGCCGCTGGCGGCGCGTGGTCGCCCGCACCCACGAGGGCACGATCAACATGCGCTACCTGGCGCCGCCCACGGCGGTGGTGGCCATGCTGGCCGGGCTGGCCGTCTCGCCCTTCTTCTGGCCGGGCCTGCTGGTGCCGGGCGGTTACGTCGCGGCGATCCTCGCGGGGTCGGCGGTGACCGGCAGCGGCCTGCCCCCGGCCGCGCTGGTACGGCTCCCGCTCGTCTACGCCACCATGCACATCTCGTGGGGCTGGGGCTTCCTGACCAGCCCGTCGAGCCTGGGCAAGTCCGGCTCCTAGGGAGCGCGCCCCGCCCGGCGGGCGGGGCTCCGGCTCTCGGCGGCTCTCGGCGGTCCCGGGCGCCCTGCTGTTCGGTGCCCTGGTGTCGTGGGAAGCCTGATGCTCGGGTGCCGTGGAGCGGGCCGGTGTCGTGGGCGGCCCGCCCGCCGTACCACCCTCCGCTGCTCCGGGACCTACTCCTCCAGCCCCGCGCCGGCTGCCAGGAGCGTCTCGGCGACCAGGACGTCCACGGGGTGGGTGACCTTCATGTTGCGCTCGCTGCCCGGCACGATGCGGATCGGCACGTCGGGCAGATAGCGCAGCACGACGCCGCAGTCGTCGGTGGCCTGCCGCCCGGCGAAGGCGGGGTCGGCGAAGGCCCGCTCGTAGGCTTCGCGGATCACCGGCAGCCGGAAGCACTGCGGCGTCTGGGCGCGCCAGATCCGCGCGCGGTCCGGCACCTCGCTGACGATCTCGCCCTCTCCGCGCGGTCCCGGTGCGGTCACCACGACCGTGTCCGAACTGGGGATCGCCACCTCCACCGCCGGGTGGACCCGCAGCGCCGCCACGCAGTCGGTGATGATGCGCGGCTCCAGCAAGGGCCGGGCGGCGTCGTGCAGGAGCACGTCGCAGTCCTGCCCGTCCAGCGCCCGAAGAGCCCGCCAGGTGGTCTCGGTACGGCTGGCGCCGCCTTCCAGGACCCGGCCGACCTTCGTGAACCCGCTGCGGGCGACGAGCCGCTCCACCTCTCCGGTGAAACCGGGGGTCATCAGCACGAGGACCTCGTCGATCTCCGGCGCGCCGTCGAACGCGGCGATCGCGTGCTCGATGATCGTCCTGCCGCCGATCTCGATGAGCTGCTTGGGCGTGTCCCGGCCGACGCGCTGGCCGACCCCGCCGGCGAGGACGACCCCGACGGAGCGGCGGCGTGGTTCGGGCGAGGCCGGCGCGGAAGAGGCCGGTTCGAGAGAGGTCAAGGCGGGCTTCCTCCGAGCGGGTCCGTGTAGGGCGAGGGTAACGGGTGATCGCCGAGGCCCCGGGCGGAGGCGCCGCCGGCGCCGGACGCGGCCGTCCTCTCCCCGGTCGCGACGCCGTACGGTCTCACTCCCACGGCGCCGTACGGCCGCACTTCCGCGGCGTCGTACGACGCACTCCACATGCCGTACGGCCGCGCTCCCGTGATATCGCGTCAGGATCTCGCTACGCTGGGTGCGCACTCCCCGATTCGCGCGGCGATTTCGCCGGATGCGAAGGAGACACGCTTGCATGACACCACATCTTCCTTATCCGTCCCTCCCGAGTCCGGCACTCCTCGGACGGCCGTCGTCGTGCTCGCCACCACCGCCGCGGCGAAGCTGCGCTGCGCCGACGGCACCCTGCTCGACCGGCTGACCGGCCAGCTCGCGGCCTTCCCGATCCGGGACGTGCACGTGGTGGCCCGCTCCGGCGACTTCGTCCGCTCCGCCGACGGGTCCTACCTGATCGGGTCGGACGGCTCGCAGGGGGTCGCCGACGACCTGCGCAGGATCGCCCGGGTGGCCAGGACGGCCAGCGGCCCGGTCGCCGTGCTGGTGGGCGACCTGGTGGCCCACGACGGGGCGCTCGCGGCGCTCCTGGCCCATCCGTCGCGCGGCACCGGCGCCGTGGTGGCCGCCGACGGCGACGACTCCGGCCCGCTGCGCCCGCCGGTCCGCGTCGAGGGCGGCCGGGTGGTCGCCGCGGGCAGCTCCTTCCACCAGGTCACCGGGGCCAACGGCACCTTCCGGGGTGTGCTGCAGATCGGCGAGACGGACCTGGGCAGCCTCGCGCTGATCGCGGACAGGCTGGCCGGGCTGGCCGACGCGAGCGACCTCGGCGTGATCGACGGCGCCGAGGCCGGGGACCTGCTCCTGGTCGGGCTGGTGCGCGCGGGCGTGACCGTCCGCGCGGCGGGGCTGGGGCGGCTGCACTGCGACAGGGTGGCCGGGCAGGTCGCCGCGGACGCGGCCCTGCAGCGGGTGGCCGAGGTCGACGAGACCCGCGCCCGGCTGGACGAGGCGATCAAGTCCGACGACGGCTTCTTCACCACCTACTTCGTCAGCTCCTGGTCCCGCCACCTGGTCGCGCTGGCGGCCTGGCTGCGGCTGACCCCCAACGCGGTCACCGGGATCTCCGCCGGGCTGGCCCTGCTGGCGGCGGTCTGGTTCTCCGCCGGCACCCGCGCCGCGCTGGTGGCCGGGGCGATCCTGCTCTACCTGTCCTTCGTCTTCGACTGCGTGGACGGCCAGCTCGCCCGCTACACGCGCACCTTCTCCCCGCTCGGCTCGTGGCTGGACGCCACCTCCGACCGGGTCAAGGAGTACACCGTCTACGCGGGTCTCGCCTTCGGCTACGTCGCCGCCGCGGGCCCCGGCGCGACCACGGAGATCTGGGCCCTGGCCGTGGCCGCGATGATCCTCCAGGCGCTCCGCCACATGATCGACTTCTCCTACGCCGACGCCCGCGCCGACGTGGGCCGGGCGCGCGCCGCCCGGACGGGGGCGGCCGTCCCGCTGACCGCCCAGGGTGACACCCGCGGCCCGCTGGTCCCGGCCCAGGCGCAGTCCGCCGAGCAGGAGCACTCCCCGCCGCCCGCGCCGGAGGCCCCCGGCCGCACCGGTGTCGTCGTACGGCTCTCGCGCCGGCTGGAGCAGGACGCCTTCACCCGCTGGATCAAGAAGATCGTCATCCTGCCCATCGGGGAGCGGATGGCGCTGATCGCGGTGACCGCGGCGGTCTTCGACGCGAGGGTGACCTTCGTCGCCCTCCTGGGCTGGGGCGGCCTGGCCGCCCTCTACACGCTGGCCGGCAGGATGGGCAGGTCGTTCGGGTGATGGCGGAGTTCTCCGGGACGCCCAAGCTGTCGGTGCACATGACGCCGGTGCCGCGCGGCGCCGTGGTGGCCTACCGCGACGACGGCGTGGCCTCCCGCGCGATGGGCGCGCTGGTGGCCGGGCAGCTGCCGCCGCTGCCGCCGGTGCTCGTCGGCACCTTCGTGACCGCCGTGCTGCTGAGCGTCGGGGTGGCCGGGACCGACGACGGGCTGGCGGTGTTCGCCCCGGCCGTGGCGCTGCTGCTGGCCGGGCCCGGCAGCTCCCACCCGCACGACGGGCGGCTCGACTGGATGATCCCGCCGATCCTGCGCCTGACCGAGTACGGCTTCGCCGCGATGGCGGGCTTCGCGCACGGGGTGCCGCCGTGGTTGATCTTCCTGTTGCTGGGCGCGCTGGTCTTCCACCACTACGACGTCGTCTACCGGGTGCGCCAGCACGTCTACCCGCCGGCCTGGCTGGCCACGGCCGGTCTCGGCTGGGACGGGCGGATGCTGGTGCTCGCGCTGGGCGGCCTCACCGGGCAGATGACACTGGTCTTCGCCCTTCTCGCGCTCTACCTGTGGGCCCTGTTCGGCTGGGAGAGCCTCACCTGCTGGCTGGCCACTCCGCGCTCCGGAGTGGACTCCGCCGAGCTCGGCGCACACGATTGAGAACGCCCGGCAAACCCCGGATTACACGATCAGGGTCCAAAGGCAACTAACCTTTGGGGCCAGGAGTGCCCGCCGAGGGGCTCATTCGAACGAGGAGTGCACGTTGCTGGGAATGGTGCTGGCCGCCGGGGCCGGACGACGCCTGCGGCCGTACACCGACACGCTGCCCAAGGCGCTCGTGCCGGTCGACGGTGACACCACGATCATGGACATCTCGCTGCGGAACCTCGCGGCGGCCGACCTCCGTGACGTCGTGGTCATCGTGGGCTACCAGGCGCAGGCCGTACACGAGCGCAAGGCCGAGCTGGAGCGGCGGCACGGTGTGAAGCTCACCCTCGTGCACAACGACAAGGCCGAGGAGTGGAACAACGCCTACTCCCTGTGGTGTGCGCGCGACTACTTCGACCAGGGCGTGCTGCTGGTCAACGGCGACACCGTGCACCCGGTCTCGGTCGAGCACACGCTCCTGTCGGCGCCGGCCACCAGCGACATCCTGCTCGCGGTCGACGACGTCAAGAAGCTCGCCGACGAGGAGATGAAGGTCACCCTCGACGGCGACGGTCACCTGCAGCGGATCACCAAGCTGATGGACCCGGCCGCCGCCGCGGGTGAGTACATCGGCGCGACCCTGATCCGCCCGGGCATCGGCGGGCGCCTGGCCGACGCGCTCCAGGCCACCTTCGAGCGCGACCCGCAGCTGTACTACGAGGACGGCTACCAGGAGCTGGTCGCCCGCGGCGAGAAGATCGCGATCGCCCCGATCGGCGATGTCTCCTGGGTCGAGGTGGACAACCACGACGACCTCGCCAAGGCGCGGGAGATCGCGTGCCGATACTAGCCAGGATGCTGCCCGCCCCGCTGACCATGGAGGTGCGGCGGGGCGCCATCGCGCAGCTGGGCTCGCTGCTGGCCGACAGCCGGGTGGCGACCTCCGGCCGGGTGGCGGTGGCGGTGGGCGCGGGCCAGGGCGACCGGATCGCCTCGGTGATCGCGCCCTCCCTGGGGGAGGCCCAGGTCTTCCGGGTGCCGGACGGGTCGGTCGACGCGGCCGTGACGCTGGGCGCCGATCTGCGCAAGGGCGCCTACGAGGCGCTCGTCGGCATCGGCGGCGGCAAGACGATCGACGCGACGAAGTACGCCGCCTCGCTCGCCGGGATCCCGATGGTGGCGGTGGCCACCAACCTGTCGCACGACGGGATCTGCTCGCCGGTGGCGTCGCTGACCCACGAGAGCGGCAAGGGCTCCTTCGGCGTGCCCATGCCGCTGGCCATCGTGGTCGACCTCGACTTCGTGCACGACGCGCCGCCGTCGCTGGTCCGCTCCGGCGTCGGCGACGTGGTGAGCAACCTGTCGGCGATCGAGGACTGGCAGCTGGGCAACGCCGAGCGGGGCGAGCCGATCGACGGCCTGGCCTGTTCGATGGCCCGCACCGCGGCCGAGGCGGTGGTCGGCAGGCGCGACTCGATCGAGTCCGACGCCTTCCTGACCGTCCTGGCCGAGGCGCTGATCCTGTCCGGGATGTCGATGGTCATCGCCGGGTCATCCCGTCCATCCAGCGGCGGGGATCATGAGATCCTTCATGCCGTGGACCAGCTTTTCCCCGGCACCTCCAACCACGGCGAGCTCGCCGGGATCGGTGCCGCCTTCTGCTTCTTCCTCCGCGAGGACCAGCGGAGGCTGACCCAGGCCGTCGACTGCCTGCGTCAGCACGAGCTGCCGGTCACCCCCGTTGACGTCGGGCTGACCGCCGAGCAGTTCACCCAGGCCGTCATGCTGGCGCCCTCGACCCGCCCCGGGCGTTACACGATCCTGGAGCACCTGCGCCTGTCGGAGTCGGAGATCAGGGATCGGGTGGAGGACTATGTCCGGGCCGTCGGTCGCTGAGCTGCGCGCGGTCGCCCAGCCGCCCTCGACCATGGAGCGCGGCAGCGGAGAGCACTGGGCCGGCGTGCTCTACATGCGCAAACTGTCGATCTACGTCACCTGGTTCCTCGCCAAGACGCCGATCACGCCCAACCAGGCCACCTGGCTGATGATCCTGTGCGGCCTGGCGGCGGGCGGCGTCATGGCGCTGCCGGGCCTGTGGGCGGCGGTGGGCGCGGCCCTGCTGGTCCAGCTCTACCTGCTGCTCGACTGCTCCGACGGCGAGCTGGCCCGGTGGACGAGGCGGACCTCCATCACCGGCGTCTACCTCGACCGGGTCGGCCACTACTTCGCCGAGGCGGCCCTGCTGATCGGGCTGGGCTTCCGGGCCTCGGAGACCCTGCCCGACTGGTACACCGTGGCGGGCTTCGCCGCGGCGCTCGGCGCGATCCTGATCAAGGCCGAGACCGACCTGGTCGACGTGGCGCGGGCCCGCTCCGGGCTGGTGGCGGCGACCGAGTCCTCGGCCGAGCAGTTCCGCTCGCGGGGGCTGGGCCTGGCCAGGAAGGCCGCGGCGGCGCTGCGCTTCCACCGGATCGTCCAGGCGGTGGAGCTGTCGCTCCTGGTGGTGGCGGCCGCGGTCTGGGACGCCGTCGGCGGCGGGCTGACCGCGACCCGGGTGCTGACGGTGGCCTGCGTGGCGGTCGCCGTGCTCCAGATGGTCCTGCACCTCGTCAGCATCCTGGCGTCCCGGCGGCTCTCATGAGGAACCGGACGGCGTCCCGGCGCGTCGTAAGTGCGAACATCCCTCGCAGTTCACTGTTCGGTGGGTGTTCGTTGACGGTTCCGATACGCTTGTCCTCTGGTAAATCAGAGACCCGCACCTCCGCCAGCATTTCCCGATCCAGCAGACTCGGTGATCATGAAAGTATGTTCCGCACGTGCTCTCGACGCGTCAAGGCGATGACCCGTTGAAGATCTCGTGCGTCATCCTCACCATGGGCAACCGGGTCCCCGAGCTGGGCCGGGCGGTCGAGTCCGCCCTGAACCAGGACGACGGCGACGTCGAGGTGGTCATCGTCGGCAACGGCGCGGACGTCCCGGAGCTGTCGGTCTCCGTGCCCCCCGGCTCCTCGGCCTCGATCAAGACGGTGCGCCTGGCGCACAACACCGGCATCCCGGCCGGCCGCAACCGCGGCGTCGAGGAGTGCTCCGGTGACGTGGTGCTCTTCCTCGACGACGACGGCTGGTACGGGGCGATGGACGTCGTCTCCCACCTGCGCGAGCGCTTCTCCACCGAGCACGACCTCGCGGTCGTCTCCTTCCGGGTGATGGACCCCGACGGCGGCGTCGGTCAGCGCCGCCACGTCCCCCGCCTGCGGGCGGGGGACCCCGAGCGCTCCTCCCCGGTCACCACCTTCCTCGGCGGCGCCTGCGCGATCAGGCGCTCCGCCTTCCTCCAGGTCGGCGGCCTGCCCGAGCGGTTCTTCTACGCCCACGAGGAGACCGACCTGGCCTGGCGGCTGCTCGGCGAGGGCTACCGCATCGAATACGACGCCCAGACCGTCATGTACCACCCGCAGGTCCCCCCGACCCGCCACGCCGATTTCTACCGCCTCAACGCGCGCAACCGCGTATGGCTGGCGCGTCGTAACCTGCCCTGGTCCCTGGCGGTCCTCTATCTTCTCAACTGGGTGGTCCTCACTCTGCTGCGCGAGCGCTCCCTGCCGGCCCTGCGGGCCTGGTTCAAGGGCTTCGGCGAGGGACTGCGCGAACCCGCGGGGGAGCGCCGGCCCATGGGCTGGAAGACGGCTTGGCGCATGCTCAGACTGGGCCGGCCACCCATCGTCTGAATCGGGTACGGCCGGCGCGAAAGGGTCTCGGCGTGGACGTCTACACCCTTGGCGAGGCTTTCGGCGTCGTCACCAGCGGCCGGATCCGCCACGAGCACGAGGCGCGACTGGATGTGACCGGGGCCGAGCTGCCCGTGGCCGTCGGGATGGCCAGGCTCGGGCACACGGTGAGCTGGCTGGGCAAGGTGGGCGACGACGAGCTGGGCTGCCGGATCCTTTCGGCGCTGCGCGGCGAGGGCGTGGACGTCTCCGACGCCCGGGTGGAGGAGGGCTCCCCGACCGGGATGATCCTGAAGGAGTCGCGCACCGGGCAGGCGGCCAGGCTCACCTACTATCCGACGGCCGTACGGCTGGCGCAGGGCAACGTCCCGGTGGACCGGGTCACCCAGGCCTCCATCCTGCACGTCAGCGGCATCACCGCCGCGCTGAACGCGCGTGACGCCATGAACGCCGCGGTGCGGACCGCGCGGATCGCCGGGGTGACCGTCTCGGTGTCGGTCGACTACGACGAACGGCTCTGGCCCGACCTGCGGGAGGCCGAGGAGGTCCTCAACGTGCTGGCCTGCGCCGCCGACGTCCTGTTCGTCCGGCAGAGCGAGCTGGACCTGGTCAAGCCCGCGCTCACCGGCGACCGGGAGGTCATCGTGAACCGGGGCCTCCGGGGCGCGAGCGTGCGGGTGAACGGCGTGCGGCACGACGCGCCCGGCCTGAACGCGCCCGTGGTCGATCCCGGGGGCTCCGGACCGGCCTTCGTGGCCGGCTATCTCAGCGCGCTGCTGGAGCAGCTGCACCCGGCCGACCGCCTGCGGCGCGGCGCGCTGGTGGCCGCCTTCGCGGCCTCGGGCCCGAGCGACTGGCAGTCGCTGCCCACCCGGGAGGAACTGCCCCTGCTGGAGGTCGACCGATAGCGACCCCGGGCCCCCGGCCCCCGGTCACAGCTCCTTGGCCTCGCCGAAGGACATCGAGGTGCGCGAGACCGTGGCGGACACCAGGGCGCGCTTGGGCAGGCCGAGCTCGCTGAGCTCCTTGGCGACGGGGTGGTTGCCCAGGCGGATCAGGGCCCCGCCGGGGCGGGCCCGCACCCCGCGCGGGGAGAGCGACCAGGGGATGCGGCGGGTGACGCCGTCCAGGTGGCTGTAGGCGTCGAGACGGGCCGTCCTGCCGAGCACGGGGACGCCGGGCTTGATCAGCAGGTCCAGCACCAGGCGGCCGTCCTTGCGCACGATGCAGCGCTTGTACGGCGAGGCCAGGCGCAGGTCGATGCCGGCCATCTCCTTGGGGAAGCCCCAGATGGTCCGGCCGGCCTCCAGGGTGAAGCCCTGGTCGACCGGGAGCCAGTGGACGAAGGTCCCCGCCCCGGCCGTGCGCAGCTCGGACAGGCCCGCGAGCAGGCCCCTGCGCGGCGCGGGACCCGCCTCGGGCGGCCGGACCAGGAAGGTGACCCCGAACTCGTGGTAGGCGTCCAGGTCGCCGTCGGCGTAGTCGATGAACGCCAGCGCGCAGACGGCCCGGCCGGGCAGGACCTCGGCGACGTCCAGTCCCGAGTAGGCGATGACCGCCCGTGCCGCGTCGGCCCGCACCAGATAGGAGGCGGTGCAGACCGTGGCCTGCCGGACCCGCACCGGGATGGTCACGTCGCGGCCTTGGATCAGATGGCGTGCCATGGTTCAAGTAGACCAATCCCACGGCCCGACGTCACGGTTTTACCGGCCCATTCCTCCAGCAGGGCGACGAACTCCCCCGCCTGCTCGGGCCAGTCGTAGCGCTGCGACGCCTCGGCGTGCCCTCGCGCCCCCATCGCCGCGGCGGCCCCGGGATCCTCCCGCAGTCCCAGCACCGCCCCCACCGCCGCGTCCACGTCGCCGAAGGGCACCACGAGGCCGCAGTCCGCCCCGCCGACCAGGGCGGCCGCGGCCGGGAGCGGGGTGGTGACCACCGGCACGCCCCTGGCCATGTACTCCACGACCTTGGCGGGCATCGCCTGCCGGTGGGCGGGGGTGTCGTGCAGGAGCGAAAGGCCGGCCAGGGCTCCCTCGGCCATCCGGAGGGCGTGCCGGTTGGGGACGTACCCGTACCAGTCCAGCACGCCCTCCCGCTGCGCGTCCCGCAGCAGCGGGCGCACGTCCTCGTCGGCGGCGCCGACGAGGTCCAGCCTGATCCCGTGCGGGAGCAGCCGCCGTGCCAGCTCGACCAGCTCCGCCGCGCCCCTGGCCCGGGAGACGCGGCCCACGTAGATCACCCGGTTGCGGCCGGGCACGGCGGGGAGGCGGCGGGGCACGTAGGTGGTGTTGGGGACGACGGGGTGGGGCAGGGCGAACCGCTCCCGGTGGGCCTCCTCGGCCAGGATCAGGTGCAGGCGGCGCTCGGCGCGGGTCTCGGCCCGGCGGACCAGCGCGGACAGCGCCCGCCGCAGGACGGGCGGCAGGCCGGGGTCGGCGGCGATCACGGCGGCGGTGTCCTCGTGCACGTCCCAGACGGTGGCCGGGCGGCGCCTGGGCAGCCGGGACAGCAGCTCGATGTCGTGGACGACCAGCAGGTCGGCGCCCTGGACCCCGCGCTTCAGCGCCCCGCGGGCGGCGTTGAGCGCGCGGCGCCGGTGGCGTCCCGTCGCGCGGGGCACGTCGACGGCCCGGATCCCCGGGTCGGGGGTGACGTTGCAGTCGGTGAAGGGGGCGACGTAGGTGATGTCGTGCCCGGCCTCCAGGAGCGTCCGGATCTGCCGGTGCATGATCCGGGCATCTTCCGGGTGATGAACGATCGTCCCGACACATACCCGCATGCGTGAACCTGCCTTCCGGAAGGGGTGCGGTTCAGCAGCGATGCTAGGTGTGAGCTGGCACGACGGGCGGAAGCGGAAGTGTCGCCCATATGAACGACTCCAGTCCTTTGAGGGGCATCCCGCCCGCCGGGCCCGGTCACCGGGTGGATCCGCCGCCGGAGGACGGCCCGCCGGGGCAGGAGGCGTCGGCGGCGGGCAGGACGCCCCCGACCAGATAGCGGTCGACGAACCTGTCGATGCAGGCGTCACGGGGGGAGAACAGCCCGCCGTACACGGTGTGGCGGAAGGCGCCCCGCAGGGTGACCATGCGGGAGCCGGTCAGGGCCCGGTGCGCGGCCAGCTGCCCCCGGTAGACGGCGCCCGGGTCGCCGGTGGCGCCCACCATCAGGAGCGGGACGTCGTTGCGGACCTCGGTGGGCGGTTCGGCGGGGGAGACCGGCCAGAACGAGCAGGGGGTGAGGTTGCGGGTCAGCGGGCCGAACAGCGGCTCGTCGGCGCGATGGGCCCGGATGTCGCGGTAGTGGACCCGCGGGTCGCGGGAGGCCGCCCGGTCCGCGCACATGATCGCTGTCTGGACTGCGGCGGTCCCGTCGTCCGGGGCGGACAGGCCTTCCAGGACCGCCTCCAGGGTCGGGGTGGGAGTGACCGCGCGCCCGCGTGCGGCCTCGCGCAGAACCCGGACGTCGGCGGCGAAACCGGCGTAGACCTGCGGGCTGTCCCCGGCGGTGATGTGGAACAGCGCCATGGGCAGCAGGCGGCTGTCGACCCGGTGACGGCCGACCCGCAGCGGGGCGCGGCCGGCCGCCCGGTTGATCCGGTTCACGGTGGCCAGCACCTCGGCCGTGGTGGCGCCCAGGCCGTAGCGGCCGTGGCGCGCGGCCGTCCAGGCCGCCCAGTCCCTCAGGAGCGCGTTCAGGGCCGGGCCCTGCGTCCGCGTCAGGCCGGGGCCGTAGCGGGCGGGGTCCAGGACGCTGTCGAGGACGACCCGGTCGGCGCGCCGGGGGAACAGCTGGAGGTAGACCGCACCCAGATAGGTGCCGTACGACGAGCCGAGATAGGAGATCCTCTGTTCGCCGAGGGCGGCCCGGATCACGTCCATGTCCCGGGCGGTGTTGCGGGTGGAGATGTGCGGCAGCACGTCCCGGTGCGCGGCGCAGCGCGACGCCAGGTCCCTGGCCACCGCCGCGCTCCGCTCGAAGGTGCGCCGGTCCGGTCCGGCGGAGCCGACGACGCCGGTGGGCCACCGGCAGTTCAGAGGGGTGCTGCGGCCGACGAACCGGGGGTCCATGCCGATCAGGTCGTAGCGGGCCGCGACGGCGGGCGCGGCCCTCTTGACCTGGAGCACGAGGGACATCGCGGGGACGCCAGGACCTCCGGGGTTGTACAGCAGCGTCCCCCGGCGGCGCCCGGAGTCGGCCGCCTTCAGGCGGGACACGGCCACCGTGACGGTCCGCCCGTCCGGACGGCCGTAGTCCAGCGGTACGGTCACCTCGGCGCACCGGGCCTTCGCCTCGTCCAGTTCCTTGCCGGCGGCGTCGTCGGGACCGGTCCGGCAGCGGTGCCAGGTGATCTCCTGCTCCAGGAACCGCTCCAGCCCCCTGTCCCCGGCCGCCGCCGGCACGCCGTCCCCGCGGGCCGCCCCGGCGACCGCCGGCACGCCGTACCGGTGGGCCGTCCCCGCGGAGGCGGGCGCACCGCTCACGGTCGCACCCGTCAGGGCCGCCACCGCGACCCCGGCCGCGGCCATTCTCCGTCCACGCATCGAATCCCCTTCTCGTACTGTCCGGAACGCGACCGGATCACGGCGCGCGGGCGCCTTCCCGGCCATCCGCACGACCCATGGACCGCGGGCCGCGCGACGACCCGTACGAAGTTAGGCGGCACCGCCGGCCCGGCGCGTCAGCCTCCGGTCGGGTTCACCGGACCCGTGCGCGTCCCCGGGCCCGCGCCGTGCGCCGTCGGCCCGCACGCCTCTGATCAGCGCTTTCTCCCCGGGAGAGTGCGCCGGAGGGGAGGAGGACCTACGACTCCGGGGGGATGCGGCCCGGCGCCGCGCGGGTTCGCGTCCCGCCCGGAATGTCGGGAGCCGACTATCTTGTCGCCATGGTCCGAGCACACCGTCTCCCGCTCGTGCGCGGCGGCACATGAGATACGCCGCCTTCGCCTCCGCGCAGACGACGCGACCGGTACGGAGCCTGCTGCGGGAGGGCGCCCGGCTGCCGCCCGTGGTGTTCGACGCGCTGCTGGCCGTTGTGATCTTCTTCCTGGGCGTCGGCCTCAACGGCGCGGTCTACCAGGGCCCGCCGGGGCCCCTGATCCTCCACACGGCGCTGGCGGTGCCGCTGGCGTGGCGGCGCCGGGCGCCCCTGACGGTGTTCTGCGCGGTGGCCGCCGCGGCCTTCGCCCAGTGGCTGGCCGACATCCAGCTGCTGACCGACGTGGCGCTGCTGGTCGCCCTGTACACGGTGGCCGCGCACTCCACCTGGCGCCGCACCCTCGCCGCCGCGGCCGTCGTCGAGACCGGCATCCTGCTGGCCGCGGCGCGCTGGGCGGCTCCCCAGGGCGGGTTCCTCACCAGCGTCGTCTTCCTGACGGCAGTGGCCGCGGCCGTCGCCGTCACCGGTGTGAACACCCGGATCAGGCGCGCCTACCTCGCGTCCCTGGAGGATCGCGCGGTCCGCCTGGAGCGCGAGCGCGACCAGCGGACCCGGCTCGCGGTCGCCGAAGAGCGGGCCCGCATCGCCCGCGAGGTGCACGACATCGTCACCCACAACCTGTCCGTCATGGTCGCGCTCGCCGACGGGGCGGTCTTCGCGCAGCACAGCTCTCCCGACAGGGCGAGCGCCGCCATGCGCCAGATCTCCGGCACCGGGCGGCAGGCCCTCACCGACATGCGGCGCTCCCTGGGCGTCCTGCGGGCCGACGAGCCGGACGCGCTGCGCCACCCGATGCCGGGCATCGCGCAGCTGGAGTCCCTGGCCGGCCGCATGCGCGCGGCCGGGCTGGCGACCCGCCTCGGCCTGGAGGGCGATCCCGCCCCCGTACCCGCCGCCGCCCAGCTCACCGTCTACCGCCTGGTGCAGGAGGCCCTGACCAACACCCTCAAGCACGCCCCGCCCGGCACCCGTGCCGAGGTCCGGGTCCGCTGCGCTCCCGGCGCGGTCACCGTCGAGGTCACCGACGAGGTCACCGACGACGGCCGTACGGCACGAGCCGCCGGCCCGCCGCCCGGGCGCGGCGTCTCCGGCACGCGGGAGCGGGTCCCCGGGCACGGGCTCTCCGGCCTGCGGGACCAGACCTCCGGGCGCGGCGTCTCCGGCACGGGGGAGCGGGTCCCCGGGCACGGCATCGCGGGCATGCGCGAACGCGCCGCCGCCTATGGCGGGACCCTGGAGGCCGGTCCTCTGCCGGGAGGCGGCTGGCGGGTCTCGGCCACCCTCGGCCTCGGCTCCGTCGCGGACGGTGCCGCGTGACGATCCGCATCCTGCTCGCCGACGACGAGCCCCTGCTCCGCATGGCGTTCACCATGGTCATCGAGGCCCAGCCGGACATGGAGACGGTCGGCGAGGCCGGCGACGGGGCCGAGGCCGTACGGCTCGCCCGGCGGCTGCGCCCCGACGTCGTCCTGATGGACGTGCGCATGCCGGGAACCGACGGGATCGAGGCGACCGGCCGGATCGTCCGGGACTGCCGGCGGACCCGGGTCCTGATCCTCACCACCTTCGACCTCGACGAGTACGCCTTCGCGGGGCTGCGCGCCGGGGCCTCCGGGTTCCTGCTCAAGAACGCCCTGCCGGAGGAACTGCTGGCGGCGATCCGGAACGTCGCCGCCGGCGACGCTGTGGTCTCCCCGCGGATCACCCGCCGCCTGCTGGAGACCTTCGCCCACCAGATCCCCACCGGAGCCGCCCCGGCGGACGACGGGCGGCTGGAGCGGCTCACGGCCCGCGAGCGGGAGGTGCTCGTCGAGGTGGCCCGCGGCCTGTCCAACGCCGAGATCGCCGCCGGGCTGCACCTCGCGGAGGCCACCGTGAAGACGCACCTGGGCCGGATCCTGCTGAAGCTGGGCCTGCGCGACCGGGTGCAGGCGGTGGTCTTCGCCTACGAGAACCGGCTCATCCGCCCGGCGTGAGAGGCGGCGGGCGGGACGAACCCTACCGGGGGAACCGCAGGCTCTCCCCGGCCGGAGGCACGGCCGCCGGCGCCTGAGCGGGGGAGCCCTGCCCCTGGGAGGGGGATGTCTGCGTGGGGGACGTCTGCGTGGGGGACGTCTGCGCGGGGGACGTATGCGCGGGGGACTCTGAGGGACGCCGGTAGAGCCAGACCAGGCGGGGCTCCAGCAGCCACTTGAAGAGCGTGCGGGTCTCCGGCAGGCACAGCACGATGGCCAGCGCCACCGAGCTCGACATGATGGCCATCACGCCCAGCGGCCCGTGCAGCCAGGAGAAGCTCAGCCAGCCCTGGTCCTTGGCGATGAGCACCACGACGCCGTGGAGCAGGTAGGCGTAGAGCGTGCGGGTGCCCAGGTCGGAGAACCAGGTCTCACGACGGGGCACCAGGGCCAGCAGCGCGAACGTCAGCACCAGGGCCGCCACCAGGATGGCCCCGCGCACGCCGAGCCCGATCCACCAGTCGACGCCCATCTTCTTGAAGCTGTAGCGGAAGTAGACCGGCTTGAGGCTGATGTGCGGGGCGATGAAGATCGCCACAGCCACGGCGCCCGCGACCACGACGCCCGAGGTGATCCGTACCCAGAGCGGCTTGAGCAGGTCGAAGTGCTCGGGCTTGAGCATCATGCCCAGCACGTAGAACGGGAGCAGGCCGAAGAAGCGGTCGAGACTGAAGTCGCCGGAGATCTCCGAGAACCCGGCCATCATGTAGATGACCACCGCGACCAGCAGGGGTTGCCGCATCCGGGTCCAGATGGGCGAGGAGATCCGCCACAGCACCAGGGCCAGCAGATACCAGTTCAGCCAGGCCGGGTCGATGATCGTGAGCGTCCACTTCTGGCCCAGCGCGTAGCGGAGCAGCGCGTAGCCGATCTCCACGATCACGTACGGCACCAGCATGGTGTCGACGAGCTTGTTGATCTTCGCGTTGGAGTTCCAGAAGTTCCGGCCCAGATAGCCGCTGATCAGCACGAACGCCGGCATGTGGAAGGTGTAGACGAACAGGTACGCGGACTTGGCCGAGTGCGTGTCCAGCGTGGGCACCAGCGAGTGCCCGACCACCACCATGGCGATCAGGACGAACTTCACGTTGTCGAGGTACGGCTCGCGCTTCTTCCTGACGGGGGGAGCCGGGGGCTCCTCCTCGGGAAGACGGCCGTCGCCGGCGGGGCGCTCCGGCTCGTGCGGCGCGCTCCGGGGAGCGGGCGCCGCCTGCCACTCCTGGCTGCTCTCCCAGTAGGAGAAGGGCCTCTCGCCGGACGGCGCCCGGCCGGGCGCGGGCTGCGGGACCGGGAGCCCTCCGAGATCCAGCGGACCGGACGGCTGGGGCTCCTGATAGGGCGGGTATCCCCACGCGGTGACCTCGCCCGGGGCCTCCTCCTCGCGCCGCCTGCGGCCGCGCCCGGAGACCGTCGGCCCGGAGCCGGGCAGCTCCGGCCACGAGGGCTGGGGCCCGGAGGGGTGGGCGGGCTCGGGTGGCTCCGGCCACGAGGAGTGGGGTCCGGAGGACTGCACGGGATCGGGCATCGGCCACGGGGCGGGCTTCCGGTCCTGCCGGGCGGCGGACCAGCCGGAGACGTCGCCGGGGACGTCGTCGCCGTTGGAGGCCGGGACCGAAAAGGGGGATCGGGTGTCGCTCACGAGGGGAATGCTCAGCTATCTGTCGGAGGCGGAACAGGTCGTCGGACACACTGGCAAGATCCCCGGGGCGCGGCCGTGTGGGACTCGCCTCACCGACCTGCCCACCCTAAACCGCTTCCGCACCACCTGTCGCACGAGCCGAGATGTTTGACCGGGTTAGCGGGAAATTGTGACTCTCCGGTGCCGCGGGCCGCCCGGAGCGGCCCGCGGCACCGGAACCCGTCACTGGCAGGGGTTGGTCGTGTGGTCGATGACCTTGTCCTTGAGCGAGGTGGGGATGCTGGGCACCCGGACGCCCTTCCAGTCGGAGCCGATGACCAGCTGGACGACCGGGCCGGTGAGGGTCGAGGCCGTCGGGGGCGCGGCGGGGTAGGGGGTGATGTCGCCGGGCTTCGTCTTGCCCGCGGCCGGGGTGAGCCGCTCGCCGGAGAGCCGGAGGGTCAGGGTGTCGGCGTGGACGGTCCCGTCGGCGGCGTCCTTCTTGGCGTAGCGCACGCTCGTGGCGGGCACGGGGCCGCCGCCGGCCGCGGAGGCGTTGCCGACGTGGGTGACCACGAAACCCTGGGCGGCCAGCTTGCCGGCGACCTCCGTGGCCAGGCCGGGCTTGCCGGTGCCGTTGATGACCTGGACCCGGACCTGCTCGTTCTTCACCGTCGGCCGCGCCGGGGCGCTGGCGCTGGCCTTGGGGGCGGGGGTCACCTCGACGTCGGTGCGGATCGCCTCGAACAGCTCGTTGGCCTCGGGCTGCTTCCACTCGACCTGCGCGGGCTTGGGCTCGTACGGCTTCCAGGGCACGGTGACCGACGTCATGCTCTTCTCGGTCAGCGACCCGGCGCTGCGGGCGATCTCCAGGATCCGGCTGGTGTCGAGGTTGCGGTCCATCGTCACCGAGGCGGTGGCCGCCTTCAGGAAGTCGTTCAGCTTGCCCAGGTCGGTCAGCAGGGAGGAACTGGTGGCCTGCTTCATCACCTGGGTCATGAAGACCTGCTGCCGCTTGATCCGGTCGGTGTCGCTGCCGTCGCCGAGTGCGTAGCGGGCGCGCACGTAGGCCAGGGCGGTCTCGCCCTTGACGATCTGCTTGCCCTTCTTCAGATCGAGCTTGGCCTTCTTGTCGAAGACGTCCTTGGGCAGGCAGATCTCGACGCCGCCGAGGGCGTCGACGATGCCCTTGAACCCGGAGAAGTCGACCTTGACGAAGTGGTTGATGTGGATCTGGGTCAGCGTCTCGATCGTCTTCCACGTACAGGCGATGCCGCCGTCGTTGAAGGTCGCGTTGATCTGCTTGAGACCGGCCGGGATGATCGCCCCGGTCTTGGGGTTCTTGCACTCGGGGGCCTGGACCATCGAGTCACGCGGGAAGCTGACCAGGGTGACCTTGTCGCGGTTCGGCGAGACGTGCAGCAGGATGATCGTGTCGGTCCGCTCGCCCTGCCCCTGCATGTGCTGGCCGTACCTCTTGTTGTCGTCGCCCTCACGGCTGTCGGATCCGACCAGGAGCACGTTGAGCGCGCCGGTCTCGGGCGGGCGGTTGGCGCCGAGGTCCTTCTCGACGTCCTGGCGTTTGATGTTGCCTTCGATGTCCCGGTAGAACTTGTAGCCCGCCAGCGTGCCGACCACCAGGACGCCGGTCATCACGATGCTGACCCATCCGCCCGCGCTGATCGCGCTCTTGCGCTTGCCGCCGCGGGGCCGCCTGCCGCCCGGCTGTGCAGGCGCCGGTGGCTCGTCGTCGCCCGCGCGCCGCAGGGCCCTGCGACCCGGGTCGGTCGGCTCGATCCGGCGGTCCTTCACGGCGACATGCCGGTGGTCGCTCATGCGATCTCCTCGCTTGGCGGCAACACGCTGCGCTGGTTCAGCTGGCTCATTGCGCCCAAAGAGTAGGTCACGTGGCGAGTGCGGGGAGCCGTGATGAACGGAATTTGGTCATGACCGCCCCCTGCTGCCGTCGTGATAATCCGGTCGCCCAGCATACTCAAATTCGGACATTTCATGGAATGTTCTTGAAAGAAGCCCCCCGGGCCGCCAGGGCCAGGGCCAGGCACGCGACGGGCACCGCGGGCAGGACGTACCGGTAGTCGAACTGCGCCACCGCCGGCGGCATCACGAGCAGCGCCACCGCCGTCGCCCACGGCATCACCCACGGCGCGGGACCCCCCTCCGCCCTGCCCTCTCCGCCGCCCCGCCGCCGCCGTACGGCCGCCAGCACCGGCGGGGCCGTCAGGATCACCAGCAGCACCGTGCCGGGCAGTCTGATCATGTCCTGGTAGGTACGCAGCAGACCGGCGTACGGTTCGACGATCACCGTGGCGATCGGCCCCTGCTCGTAGCGGTGGGCGAACTCCGCCCCCACCGTGGCCGGATAGCGGCCGGGCGGGGGCGGCGGCTGCGCGGGGAAGCGGTAGTAGCCGTAGATCTCCGCGTCCGGATAGACCGGGCGGTTCCAGCTGAAGGTGCGGGCCAGCTCCGACAGCACCGAGCCCGCGTAGTCGAGCGGCTGGCTCCGGATGGCCAGCGACGCGAAGCGCCCGGCCAGCGTGTCGCTCTCCTCGGTGAAGGTGATGCCGGGCAGCTTCACCAGGGGGGAGTCGGCGCTCCAGATGTACTCCTGGGCGGGCGGGCGCCGCTCGGGCGGCCGGGGGTCGCACAGCACGGCCACGTCCGCCGGGGGCCTCATCACCGCGCAGTCGGCGAACGTCATCGTCTTGGAGTAGAGGAAGACCCCGTTCGCGCCCACGATGCCGGCCCGCTCGTAGGTCGCGTAGAACCACGCGCCGTATCCGAGGACCGGCAGCATGGCCGCCGCCAGCGCCACCCCCGCCGTCAGGACCCGCCCGCGCGCCCGGTAGAGCAGCCAGGCCGCGAAGAGCACGATCAGGGGCAGGCCGACGGTCCTGGTGAGCGTCGCCGCCGCCAGCAGCAGCCCGATCCCGGCCGCCCCGGCCACGGCCGCCCGCGACCGGCCTTCGAGGCGCGGGGACACGGCGAGGCAGACGGCCCCCAGGACCAGTACGGTGAACAGGGTGTCGGAGACCAGCAGGTGCTCCAGCTCGATCTGGTAGGCGTCCAGCAGCGCGGGGACCGACGCCGCGGTCGCGATCCGGCCGGGCACGCCCAGCCGCCGGGCGGTCAGATAGACCAGAACGCCCGCGAGGAGGCCCAGCAGATGCTGGACCAGGGCGACGACGGCGAAGCTGTGGAAGGGTTCGAGCAGCCGCAGGAGCATGGAGTACCCGGCCGGGCGGACGAGGTCGGGACGGGGCTTCAGCGCGGTGACCACGTAGGTGTAGGAGTCGGGGAACCAGATGGCCGGCCGGTAGCCCAGCATCGCGACCGCCCGCAGGAGCGTCCCGATCCCCAGCACCGCCAGGAACCACCGGTGCTCCCGGAGCAGCGCCGGGAACCGCCGGTGCTCCCGGACCCGCCACCGCCGTCCCCGCCCGCCCAACCCCGCCCCTTTCGCACGTTGCGCGTACGCTATCGGCTCCGGCCGCCCCCGCGGACCTTCCCGGTGGCCTGCGGCCCCGGCTTCACCGCCGCCTCCGGGCCGGTCACCCCATGGGACCTTCGCCTCCCCGGGACCTTCGCCTCCCCGGGACCTTCGCCTCCCCGGGGCCATCACGGCGGCGGGTGCCGCTACCCTCGGTGGGATCATGACAACCGGCCGGCTGGATCGTGTGCGCGGGCTCTCGGCGGGCCGGGTGCTCGCCGTGGCGTCGGCCGTTCCCGCGCTCGCGCTGGCGGGCTGGCTGCTGGCCGGGCTGCCGCTGCTCATGCTCGGCTGGTTCCGGCCGCAGGTCGTCGTCCCGCTGGGCCTGGCCGCCGCGATCCTTTTGTGCCGGTACGGCCTGCGCCGACTGCCCGAGCCCGCCCCGGCGACCGGGTGGCAGACGGCCGGGGTGCTCGCGATCGCTCTGGGCTCGGGAGTCTTCAGCGCCGTCCTGCACAGCGAGCAGCTGATCGTCCGTCGCGACCCCGCGACCTACGCGCAGTACGCCACCTGGCTGGCCACCCGCGGCTCCCTGCCGATCCCGTACGGCGAGGCGGCCTTCGGCGGCCGGGACCCGGCGCTGCGCTTCGGCAGCGTGGGCTTCTACGACCACGCCGGCGCGGTCGTGCCGCAGTTCATGCCGGGCCCTCCGATGCTCCACGCGATCGGCCACTGGCTGGGCGGGCTGCCGGGGCTGCTGCTGACCCCGCCGGTCCTGGGCGCCCTCGCGGTCCTCGTGTTCGCCGGAACCGCCGCCCGCCTGGCGGGGCCCCGCCTGTCCCCCCCGGCCGCCCTGGCGTTCGCGGTCGGCCTGCCGATCCTGTACACCTCCCGGGCCTCCTTCAGCGAGATCCCGTCCCTCATCATGATCTTCGGCGGGATGTCCCTGCTGCTCGACGCCCGCGCCCGTTTGCGCGCGGCCCGGGACGCCATGGTCGCGGCGGCCCTGGCCGGGCTTGTCTTCGGACTGGCCGTCCTGGTCAGGATCGACGGCCTGCGGGACGTGCTGCCCGTGCTGGTGTACGCCGGACTGCTGATCGCCCTGCGCCGGATCGAGGGCCGGGAGGAGGCTCCCGGTCTCCGCCGGGACGGACTCCCGGAGGGGCCCGGTCTCCGCGGGGACGGGAGACTCGGGGTGCCGTTGCTGGCCGGGCTGCTGGCGGGCGCCGGGCTCGGGCTGCTCGCAGCCGTCGTGCTCGCCGCACCGTACCTCGACTATCTCTCCGGGTCCCTGCTCCCCCTGCTGGCCGTCTGCGCCGCCGTCCTGCTCCTCACCGCGGTCGCCGCCGCCCTCGCCCCCCGGCTCGCGGGCCCGCTCGGGCGCCTGGCCCGGGTCCGGCGGCTGCCCGGCCTGGCGGCGGGCGCGGTCGTGCTCGTCATGGGCCTGTTCGCGGCCCGGCCGTGGCTGCAGACCGTGACCCGCCACGCGACCACCTCCGAGGACCTGCTGACCTCGGACTTCATCGAGAAGACCCAGGCGGCCAACGGGCTGCCGGTGGACGGCTCGCGGCTGTACTACGAGGACGCGCTGCACTGGGTGGCCTGGTACATCGGACCTCCGGCCGTGGTGCTCGCCACGCTCGCGGGAGCCGTACTGGTCCACAGACTGCTCAGGGGGACCGCCTCCGAGTGGCTGCTCCCGCTCATGATCGTCGGCTGGACGACGGTCACCACGCTCTACCGCCCGGCCATCACCCCCGACCACCCCTTCGCCGCCCGGCGGCTGGTCCCGGTGATCATCCCCGGCCTGGTCCTGCTCGCGGTCTGGGGGCTGCGCTGGATCGGGGAGAAGGCGCGGGAGCGGGAGGCCGGGAGGAACGACCGCGACGCCGCCGAGACCACCAGGAAGGACCACGAGGCTGCCCGGACCGAGATCGCCGGGCGCGGGGACCGGTTCGCCGCGCCCCTGCTCCGGCTCGCCGCCTCCCGGACCGGGGCCGTCCTCGGGGTGGTCCTCCTGGTCGTCCCACCGGCCGTGACCTCCATCGGGACCGCCTTCACCCCGGTCGGGCGAGGAGAGCGGGCGGCGGTCGAGGCCATGTGCGCGGCCCTGCCGGAGAACGCCTCCGTACTGCTCGTGGAGCGGGTCACCGCCGACCGGTTCACCCAGCTCGTCCGGGGCGTGTGCGGCCTCCCCGCCGCCGGGGTCGAGGTCCCCCACGGCGAGGACACACCCGCCCCCGCCGACGTCACCCGCCTGATCGGCCGCATCCGGGAGGCGGGCCGCGTCCCCGTCCTGCTCGCCGCCGAGCCCGCCCAGCTCACGCCGTACGGCGCGCCCGTCCAGACCTTGGCCCTGCGCACCCGCCAGGACGAACGCTCCCTGGTCAAGGCCCCCGACGGCACCTGGTCCCTTTCGATCGACGTGTGGATGACAGTCGCCTGAGGGATTTGGGATAGTCGGCTCATGCCGTTTCCCGATCATGGCGAGTCGTCCTCGGGGTATGAGGGGTATGAGGAGCTCTCTTCCGGTGGTGGCGATCCCGATCGGGAGTCGCGGCTCCAGGTGTGGTTGAGGACGCACACGAGGTTGCTGACCGCGTGCGCCGCGGTGCTGGTGCTGATCGGCGCGTCCGTGGCGGGCGGGCGTCATCTCTATGAGCGCTCCCGGGAGCCGTTGCCCCCGCCCGAGGCGCGGGACTCCGGGCAGGTGCGCGTCGTGGTCCACCTGTGCGGGCAGCGGGTGGAGGCGTGGAGCTGCCTGCGCAGGGGCGAGGTCACGGACGCCGACGGTCAGGCGATCGCGGCGCGCATGCGGGCGATGCCCGAGCTGGCGGACGTCACCTTCGTGAGCAAGGAGGATGACAGTCGCAGGTCGCTGGCCTACTACGCGGCCATCGGCGAGCCGGAGCTGGCGGACGAGCTGTTCTTCCACGCCAGCGTCGAGGCCGTGCTCCATCGCAGGGAGGACTTCAAGGGGGTGGCGGACCGGCTGAAGGAGATCCCCGGCGTCGTCGCCGTGTTCCGGGAGCTCCCGGACGCCTGGGAGGGGAAGGCCGATCTCGCCGTCGCGCTGTGCGCGGAGGGGGAACGGCCGGCGCGGGGGTGCCAGGAGGGCCGGACGGCCAGGAGCGGGGCCCCGGCCACCGAGGCGGAGCAGAAGGCCATCCTCGACCGGCTCTGGGACCTGCCCGGCGTCGAGACGGTCTACCTGCAGAAGCGGGAGGACTTCATGCGGCTGAAGCGGCAGTACGAGCCGCAGGACCCGGCCGAGCACACCACCCCGCGGGCGGACCGCACCCGCGCGACCTTCTACGTGAAGCTCGCCGACCCCGCCGGCCGCGCCGCGGTCGCGGAGGCGGTGAAGGGCCTGCCCGGGGTCGGGGGCGTGTACCCCGTCGGGTACTCCTGGTGATGCGGGCGGGCGGTTTGGGATAGTCGTCGCATGTCCTTCCCCGATCACGGCGAGCCGTCCCCGCGGCATGAGGAACTCTCCTTCGGCGGCGGGGACCCGGACCGGGAACCGCGGCTGCGGGCGTGGTGGAGGGCGCGTCCCCGGCTGGCGGCGGTCTGCGCCGCGGTGGCGGTGCTGCTGGCGGCGGGCGGCGCCGGGGGCTGGTACCTCCACCAGCGCTCCCGCGAGCCGCTGCCCCCACCGGCGGTGGCCTTCCCCGAGCAGACGCGGTTCACGGTCCTGCTGTGCGGCGGCTACGGCCCGGGGGAGGGCCTGTGCCCCGGACGGCCGAAGGCCGGCGAGGCCGAGCACCTGGCGGTGGCGGCGCGCATGCGGGCGATGCCCGAGCTGGCCGAGGTCGCCTATGTGAGCGAGGCGGACAACCGCAGGGAGACGCTGGCCCTGTACGCCGCCAGGGGTGAGCCGCAGGAGACGGAGGGGGTGACCTTCACCGCCTATCTCCGGGGCACGTTGCGCCGGAGCGACGACTTCGCCGCGGTGGTCGCGAAGATAACGGCGTTCCCGGAGGTCAGGAGGGTGATCCGGGTGCCCGTGGACTTCTGGGCGGGCAAGGCGGACGTCGCGGTCCATCTGTGCGCGGCGGCGGAGGCGCGGGAGGAGGGGTGCACGGAGAACCGGCCCGGCGGGGTCGAGGGGGCCGCGACCGAGGCGGAGAAGGAGGCGGTCCTGGACCGGATCCGGGAGCTGCCCGGCGTCGAGGCGGTCTATCTGCAGGACCGCGGCCATCTGGCCCGGCTGCTGGGACACTACGGACCGGCGGTCCCGGAGCAGGACCAGCCCATCCCTCCGGAGCGGCTGTACGAGAGCTTCTACGTGAAGTTCGCTCGCCCGGTGGGGACGGCGGAGATCGTCAGGGCGCTGGAGCCCCTGCCCGGCGTCCACAGGGTGTTCCCCGTCCGGAACGACCTGTAGCGCCCCGCGGGCGGCCGGCCGGGAACCCCCGCGGACGGCCGAACCGGACGATGTGGGTACGGTCGCGAGCTGGGCAGAGTATCCTCGCCCGTCGTGAGCACGCCCGAGACCCCCGAGAGTGGACCAGCTGTGGACGCAACGCCGTACGTCACGATCGTCCTGCCCTGTTACAACGAGCAGGACCACGTCATCGACGAGGTCGAGCGCATCTGCCGGGCCATGGACGAAAGCGGCTACACCTACGAGCTCGTGGCCGTGGACGACTGCTCCACCGACCAGACCCTCGCCCGGCTGCAGGAGGCCGCGCCGCGCTTCCCGAACATGCGGATCAGGGCCTTCCACCGCAACGGCGGTTCGGGCACCGTGCGCAGGATCGGCACGCAGGAGGCGCGCGGCGAGATCGTCGTGTGGACCGACGCGGACATGACCTACCCGAACGAGCGCATCCCCGAGCTGGTCAGGATCCTGGAGAAGGACTCCGCGATCGACCAGGTCGTGGGCGCGCGGACCACCGAGGAGGGCTCGCACAAGTTCCTGCGGGTCCCGGCCAAGTGGTTCATCCGCAAGGTCGCCGAGCGGCTGGCCGGGCAGAGGATCCCCGACCTCAACTCGGGCCTGCGGGCCTTCCGCAAGTCGGTCGCCAGGCCGTACCTGCGGCTGCTGCCGCCCGGGTTCTCCTGCGTCACGACGATCACGCTGTCGTTCCTGTCGAACCAGCACGACGTCTACTATCTGCCGATCGAGTACAGCAAGCGGGCGGGCAAGTCGAAGTTCAGCTTCGTCTCCGACGCCTACCGCTACATCCTGCAGGTGCTGCGGATGGTGATGTACTTCAACCCGCTCAAGGTCCTCATGCCCCCCGCGATCTGGCTGGTCGGCATCGGCATCGCCAAGGGGGTCTACGACAACATCAAGAACCCGTTCTACCTGGCCAACAACACGATCATCATCTTCGTGACCGGCCTGCTGATCGGGTCGCTGGCGCTGCTGGCCGACCTCATCGTGCGCTCCAGGAGCGAGTGACCCATGCGGATCGCGATCATCGGGCCGACCTACCCCTACAAGGGCGGCGGGGCCGCGCACACCACCGAGCTGGCCCACCGCCTGGCGGCCGCCGGGCACGAGGTGGTCATCGAGTCGTGGAAGGCGCAGTACCCGTCGTTCCTGTATCCCGGGCAGCAGACCGCGGCCAGCCCCGACGGCGAGCCGTACCCGCGCTCCTTCCGGCGGCTCGACTGGCGCCGCCCGGACGGCTGGGCCGAGTGCGGACGCCGGCTGCGCACCGCGGACCTGGTGATCCTCGTGGTGCTCAGCCCGGTGCAGGTCCCGCCCTACCTCGGCATCCTGTACGGCCTGCGCCGCCGGACCCCGGTGGTGGCGCTGTGCCACAACGTGCTCCCGCACGAGCGCAAGCCGTACGACGCGCCGCTGATGAGGGCGCTGCTGCGCCGGGTGGACGGGGTGCTCGCGCACTCGGAGGAGCAGGCGGCGCTGGCCCGCGAGCTGGCGCCCGCGCCGGTGACGGTGGCGCAGATGGCCCCGCACCTGCCGGCCGGGGCCGCCGCGGGCGTCCTCGGGCGGACCCGGCCGCTGGGGGCTCGGGGCCGGCTGCTGTTCTTCGGGCTGGTCCGCCCGTACAAGGGGCTCGACCTGCTGATCCGCGCGCTGCCCGCGGGCGTCTCGCTGCGGGTGGCCGGGGAGTTCTGGGGCGGCCTGGCGGAGACGGAGGCGCTGATCGCCGAGCTGGGCCTGACCGGCCGGGTGGAGCTGCGGCCGGGATACGTCGCCGCCGAGGACGTGCCGGGGCTGTTCGAGGACGTGGACGCGCTGGTGCTGCCCTACCGGAGCGGTACGGCCAGCCAGCAGGTGTGGCTCGGTCACGAGCAGGGCGTCCCGGTGATCGCCACCCGGGTCGGCACGCTCGGCGACCACGTCACCGACGGTGTGGACGGGCTGCTGGTCGAGCCTGGGTCGGTGGAGGCGCTGCGCGCGGCGCTGGCGCGCTTCTACGAGCCGGGCGAGCCCGAGCGGCTGCGCGCCGGGGTCAAGGCCGTGGACCCCGAGCCCTACTGGGCGGCGTACGTCGAGGCGCTGCTGGGCTCGGCGGGCCCCGCGGGCCCGGCCGCCGGGCGCTGACGGCGGCCCAGCAGGAAGCCGATCCCGGCCCAGGCCACGTCGGTGAAGGTGAAGGCCAGCCGGGAGATCACGGCGGCGACGAGGGCGTTGGCCGTTCCGATCGTCGGCGCGAGGACCAGGACCATCGCGCCCTCGCGCACGCCCACCCCGGCCGGGATGAACGCGAACAGCAGACCGGTGGCCCAGGCGAAGGCGTAGGCCCCGGCGCCGAGCAGATAGAGCGAGAAGTCACCGGTCAGATCGCCCAGGACCAGCCACAGGTGCAGGCCGTACACCAGCCAGCCGATGATCGTCCAGGCCGTGACCTCCAGCAGGGTCCGGCCGGAGAGCACCTCGTCGAAGGGCTCCCGGCGGGCGATCCGCAGCGCCAGGTTCAGGCCCCAGGTGAGGATCCGCGGGTGCAGGCAGACCAGGATCACCGGGATGATCAGCGCGAGGTACCACGTCTCCTCGGCCACCGCCCGGGCGGTGAACGGGAGCGTGGCGGCGGCCAGGCCGACCGCGCAGCCCAGCGAGATCACCAGGCCGATCGAGGTGCCGCCGAAGGTGCGCCGGGGCGGGCAGCCGTGGTCGCGGCCCAGCTCCATCATCGCGGCGTAGGCCCAGACCGATCCGGGGACGTACTTGCCGAGCTGGCCGACGAACAGCACGCGCGCGGCCGTGCGCATCGGGAAGGCGGAGCCGAGCCCGGCCAGGACCCGCTGCCAGGCGATCATCATGATCCCGGCCCCGGCCATCACGACGGCGAAGGCCCCGGCCACCGACCACCAGGACAGCCGGGTGAGCGCGGAGACGGCGTCGTCCCAGTTGCGGGCCAGGCCGTAGCCGACGAAGGCCAGCGCGACCAGCGCCAGCAGAACGCGGAGCAGGCGGCTCGATCGCAGACGGCTGAGCATTGGCCAAGACTACGACGTGGACATTACTCGGCGGTAGGGTTCGGCCGCGCCGGTAGCCTAGGGCCCCGTGAGCACGAAACGAGTGGCGCAGCTTGAGTACTCCGAGTTCCAGGCGGCGATGCTGGACGAGGACAAGCGCCGCAGGAAGGCCGCGAAGATCGTGGCCGTCCTCGGCCACTTCCTCGGCCGGGACGAAGACGTCCTTTCGGGGCTGACCGTCGCCGACATCGGCTGCTCGGCCGGGTTCATCGCCGACGAGCTGGCGAACGCGGGAGCGGCCCGCACCTTCGGCGTGGACATCGACGTGCCCGGCCTGCGCAAGGCGTCCGCGCGCTTCGGCGAGCGGGTCACGTTCGTGTGCGCCGACGGCACCGCCCTGCCCTTCCCCGACGGCTCGATCGACGTGCTGGTCTTCAACCACATCTACGAGCACGTGGTCGACCCCGACGCGATCATGGCCGAGATGCGCCGGGTGCTCAGCGACGAGGGCGTGCTCTACCTGGGGCTGGGCAACCGGCTGGGGATCATGGAGCCGCACTACAGGCTCCCGTTCCTGTCCTACCTGCCGCCCGCCCTGGCCGACCGCTACGTCCGCCTGTCCGGCCGGGCCGACAGCTACTACGAGCGCTACCGGACCCGGCGCGGGCTGCGGAGGATGGCCCGGGGCTTGCGGGTGTGGGACTACACCTTCCCGGTGCTCGCCACCCCGGCGGCCTTCGCCGGCTCGGAGCTGTTCCCGGGCGTGATCGGCCGCGTGGCCGAGGGCGTGCTGTCCCGGCTGCCCCGCGCGGTGCTGCGCGCGCTGCTGCCGGTGGTGCCGACCTACCTGTGGGTGGCGGCCAAGAGCACCCGCCGCCCGGCCGGCCGGCGCCTGCCCCAGCCCCCCGACCCCGTCCAGACCCTGTGAAGCGGCTGATCCGCGTCGCGTTCCTGCTGGTGGCCCTGGGCTTCGGGGCGTGGGCGGTGGCGAGCCAGTGGGACGCCGTGCGCTCCGGGTTCGCCCGGCTGTCGTGGCCGTCGCTCGTGCTGTCCCTGCTCGTGGTCGTGGCGGCGCTGGGCGGCGGGATGATGACGTGGCGGTCGCTGCTGGCCGACCTCGGCTCGCCGCTGCCGCCGAGGCCCGCGGCCAAGGTCTTCTTCGTCGGCCAGCTCGGCAAGTACATCCCCGGCTCCCTCTGGCCGGTGCTCGCCCAGATGGAGATGGGCCGCGAACTGGGCGTCCCCCGCCCGCGCAGCGCCGCGGCGTTCTTCCTGACGATGCCGGTCCAGCTCGGCAGCGGGCTGCTGGTCTCGGCGGTGACGCTGCTGGCCGCCCGGCCGGGCGCCGCGGCGCCGTACGCCTGGATGTTCCTGCTGATCCCGGTGCTCGCGGTGGCGTTCGAGCCCAGGGTGGTCAACGCGGTGATCGGGTTCGGGCTGCGCAGGCTGGGCCGCGAGCCGCTGGAGCGCCCGCTGACCCGGCGCGGCATGCTCACCGCGCTGGGCTGGGCGCTGCTCGGCTGGGCCGCCTACGGCCTGCACCTGGCCGCGATCGTCAACCAGCTCGGCCCCTCGGGCGCCTCGGCGGTGGTGTTCTCCGTCGGAGCGTTCGCGCTGTCCTGGTGCCTGGGGATCATGACGTTCGTGGTCCCGGCCGGGGCGGGGGTGCGCGAGGTGGCCATGGTGGCCGTGCTGGCGCCCCTGATGGACCGCGGATCCGCCATCGCGGCGGCCCTCTGCTCACGCGTCGTGATCATCCTGGGCGACCTCGTCTGCGCGGGCGCGGCGGGTCTGGCGGCCCGGCGCGGCACCCCCACCGGGGACGACGCGGGGAACGATGCGATCCCGGGAAAAGCCGTGTGATTCACCTCACGCTCCGGGGGATTCTGGCAATAGGGTGAATCGCAGAGGGGACTGCCGGTCCCGCGTGCTCGTTGAGGGGAGCGATCCTCCGTGACGCCTCGTGTGCTCGTCGACGCGGCCGCCGTCCCGGCTGATCGCGGTGCGCTGATCAGATACGTCGACGGGCTCCTGGCCGCGCTCGCCCGCGCCGGGGCCGACCTGGCGATCGTGTGCCAGCGCGCCGACGCCGAGCGGTACGCCCGGCTGGCGCCCTCCGCCCGCATCATGTCGGGCCCTCCGGCGATCACCAACCGGGCCGCCCGGCTGGCCTGGGAGCAGACCGGGGTCCCGGTCCTCGCCCAGCAGGCCGGCGCCGACGTGATCCACGCCCCCTACTACTCGATCCCCCTGCGCTCCGGCGTGCCGACCGTGGTGACCGTGCACGACGTCACCTGGTTCACCGACCCCTCCCAGCACGGCTCGGTCAAGGCCTCGTTCTTCCGCAGCGCGACCCGCAGCTCCGTACGGCGCGCCTCCCGGGTGATCGTCCCGTCCAAGGCGACCAGGGACGAACTGGTGCGGGTGCTCGGAGCCGACCCCACCCGGATCGACGTCGCCTACCACGGCGTGGACCCGGCGCTGTTCCACCGGCCGACCCCGCAGGAGATCGGCCACGTGGCCGACCGGCTCGGCCTGCACGGCACGCCGTACGTCGCCTTCCTGGGCGCGCTGGAGCCCCGCAAGAACGTGCCGAACCTGATCCGGGGCTTCGCCAGGGCGGTGGAGGACCTCCAGGACCCGCCCGCGCTGGTGCTCGGCGGCGGCATCCACGACGCCGACGTGGACGCCGCGGTCGGGGAGGTGTCCTCGGCCGTGCGCGTGGTCAGGCCCGGCTACCTGCCCTTCGGCGACCTGTCGGGCTTCCTCGGCGGGGCGCTCGTGGTGGCCTTCCCCTCGCGGGGGGAGGGCTTCGGGCTGCCGGTCCTGGAGGCCATGGCCTGCGGCGCCCCGGTGCTCACCACCTACAGGGCCTCGCTTCCCGAGGTGGGCGGCGACGCGGTGGCCTACACCGAGCCCGACGCCGCCGGCATCGCCGAGGCGCTGCGCGAGCTGCTGACCTCCCCCGAGCGACGGGAGACGCTCTCGGCGGCGGGGACGGCCCGCGCCAGAGAGTTCACCTGGGAGACATCGGCCGAAGCGCACATGCTCGCCTACCAGCGAGCCGCCGAAGAGTGAGCTAACCTCGCGGGATGACGGAGACCTCTTTGCCGGAGCTGGAGGCGATCCTCCTCGTCGGAGGGCGGGGAACGCGCCTGCGTCCGCTGACTCTCGGCACGCCCAAGCCGCTGCTGCCCACGGCGGGAGTGCCCTTCCTCGCCCACCAGCTCACGCAGGCCCGGCAGGCGGGCGTGCGGCGGATCGTGTTCGCCACGTCCTACCGGGCGGAGATGTTCCGCGAGGCCTTCGGTGACGGCTCGGCCTTCGGCCTGACCCTCGAGTACATGACCGAGGAGACCCCGCTGGGCACCGGCGGCGCGATCCGCAATGCGGCCCAGGCGCTGACCTGCGGGCCGGACGCGCCCGTGCTGGTGCTCAACGGCGACATCCTGTCGGGGCACGACACGGCCGACCAGGTGGCCCGGCACATCGCCCGGCGGGCGGCCGTCACCCTGCACCTGACCGAGGTCGAGGACCCCTCGCGGTTCGGCTGCGTGCCGACCGACGACGAGGGCCGGGTGACCGCCTTCCTGGAGAAGACGCCCAACCCGGTCACCAACCGGATCAACGCCGGCTGCTACGTCTTCACCCGCTCGGTCATCGACACGATCCCGCAGGGCGAGGTCGTCTCGGTCGAGCGGGAGACCTTCCCCGGGTTGATCGAGTCCGGTGCCCTGGTGCTCGGCTACGCCGACTCCGCCTACTGGCTCGACGTGGGCACCCCGGCGGCCTTCGTCAAGGGCTCGCGCGACCTGGTCCTCGGCCGCCTGGCCTCACCGGCCCTGCCCGGCCCCGTCGGCGAGCTGCTGGCCCTGCCCGGCGCCGTGATCTCGCCGGAGGCCAAGGTCGACGGGGGGACGACGGTCGGCGCCCGCGCGGTCGTCGAGTCCGGCGCGCAGGTCAGCGGGAGCGTGCTCGGCGACGACAGCGTGGTCTGCTCCGGGGCGACGGTGACCGACTCGGTCGTCGGGCCCGGCGCCCGCATCGCCTCCGGCGCCGTCCTGCGCGACGCGGTGATCGGCGACGGGGCGGTGGTCGGGCCGGGCAACGAGCTCCTGGCGGGCAGCCGCCTCTGGCCGGGCGTCACGCTCCCCGAGTGCGCGATCCGCTTCTCCAGCGACGTCTGAGGGCGAGAAGGTGGACCTCCGGTACGGCGCGGCTCCCCCCGCGGGACCCCGCTGTGCGGGGCCGTCCGGAGAACCGGGGGGCGCCGCCGGGCGGCCCGGGGTCCGGGAGCGGCGCTGGCGGCCGGACGGGCCGCTGGACATCACGCTCATCCTGCACCCGTACCGGCGCGGTGACGGGGACCCCACCTGGCGTGTCACGCCCGACGGGGCGACCTGGCGGATCTGCCGGACCCCCGACGGACCGGGCACGCTCCGGATCTCCCGGTGCGAGGGGAAGGTCCTGGGCTCGGCGTGGGGGCCGGGGGCGGAGTGGCTGCTGGAGACGTTGCCCGCGCTGCTCGGTGCGGGTGATGACCTGTCCGGGTTCGTCCCCAGGCACGAGGTGGTGCGCCGGGCGGTCGGGCGGCACACGGGGCTGCGGATCGGGCGGACCTCACGGGTGCTGGAGGCACTGGTGCCGGCCGTGCTGGAGCAGAAGGTCGTGCTCGCCGAGGCGCGGCGGGCGTGGCGGTGGCTGCTGGCCCGGTACGGCGAGCCCGCCCCCGGTCCCGCCCCCGAGGGCATGCGGGTCTTCCCCGAGGCCGAGGTGTGGCGGTCGATCCCGTCGTGGGACTGGCACCGGGCCGGGGCGGAGGCCGTACGGGCCAGGACGATCGCGAACGCCGCCCGGTACGCGGCGAAGCTGGAGGCCGCCACCGGCAGCGCGGAGCTGGACCGGCTGCTGCGGGCGCTGCCCGGGGTCGGGGTCTGGACGTCGGCGGAGGTGCGCCAGCGCTCGCACGGCGACCCCGACGCGGTCTCGGTGGGCGACTACCACCTGCCGTCGCTGGTCGGCTGGTCGCTGAGCGGGCAGCGGACCGACGACGCCGGGATGCTCCGGCTGCTCGCCCCCTACCGGGGTCACCGCCACCGGGTCGGCCGGCTGCTGGCCCTGACCGGCCGCAGGCCTCCCGCCCGGGGCCCCAGGACGGCCCCGCGCGACTACCGCTCCTTCTGAGCGGATCGGGTCCTCGTAGGATCTGGTCATGGCTCTCGACCCGCGGCGTACCGCCGTCCTGGCCCTGCACTGGCAGGTCAACGTGATCAAGGCGGAGGGGTTCTTCGGCGGGATGCTGGCCGAGCCCGTGGCCCGCAGCGGCGTCGTGGGACGGGCGGTGCGCTTCCACGACGCGGTGACCGCACTGGGCGTGCCCGTCGTGTTCACCCGGTTCACCGTGCCGGAGGGCGAGGGCGGCCTGATCAGGAACACCGGGTTCATGCGGGCCGTCGGCGACGCCCAGGAGGCCTTCCGGCCGGACGCTCCGGGTGCCCAGGTGATCCCCGAGATGCTGGAGCAGGCGGAGGCCGGGCACGTCGCGGACAATTCTCGGCTGTCCGGGGAGCGCCGGCGGCGCCCGGTGGCCGCCGCCGGGCGAACCGGGTGCGGGCGAGCCGGGTCAGCCGGGTGCGGGTGATCCGGGTGCGGACGAGCCTGGTGCCGGGTCAGCCGATTACCGGCGTCGGCCGGCGGGAGGCCGTCCGCTCGCGGGCCGCGAACGCCGGCACGCGACCGTCGCGCGTCCTGATCTCGTAGGGGTCGGGCTCGGCGGGTTGCCAGTCACGGCCGTCGCGCGTGTCCGCCCCGATCAGGGGGGCGAGGGCGGCGATGGCGAACAGGGCGAGGATGAACCAGATCATTTCCGTCTCCTGGGGAGTGGTCCTGCGGTGTGCCTCTAATCTATGCAAGCGCAAGCATTTACGTCTATCGAGACTTTCTTCATTGATTCGTTTAGAGACGCTGAACACTCTGAGTCTACACCGTAGACCCGGCTCCGGAGGAGAGTCCGTCGCGCCGTAGGGTGCGGGCATGAGCGTGAACCCCACCGATGCCGCGATGCGCCGGTCCCTGGCCCGGGCCCGCGACGGAAAGACCCTGGACCCGGCCGAGGCCGCCGTGCTGCTGCACGCGCGCGGCGACGACCTGCAGGCCTTGCTCGGCCACGCCGGGCGGGTCAGGGACGCCGGTCTGGAGGCCGCCGGGCGGCGCGGGATCATCACCTACAGCCGCAAGGTCTTCATCCCGCTGACCCGGCTGTGCCGTGACCGCTGCGGGTACTGCACGTTCGCCACCGCCCCGCACAAGCTCGACAGCGTGTTCATGGGCCCGGACGAGGTCCTGGAGATCGCCCGGCAGGGGGCGGCGATGGGCTGCAAGGAGGCGCTGTTCACACTGGGCGACCGGCCCGAGGACCGCTGGCACCAGGCGCGGGAGTGGCTGGACGCGCACGGCTACGACGACACGCTGTCCTACGTACGGGCGATGGCCGTCCGGGTGCTGGAGGAGACCGGCCTGCTGCCGCACCTCAACCCGGGGGTCATGACCTGGCGCGACCTGCAGCGCCTCAAGCCGGTCGCGCCCTCGATGGGCATGATGCTGGAGACGACCTCGCGGCGGTTGTTCGAGGAGAAGGGGCAGCCGCACTACGGCTCCCCGGACAAGGACCCCGCGGTACGGCTGCGCGTGCTGGAGGACGCGGGACGCTCCAACGTGCCCTTCACCAGCGGCATCCTGATCGGCATCGGCGAGACGGTCGAGGACCGGGCCGAGTCGCTGTTCGCGCTGCGGAGGGTGGCGCGGGAGTACGGCGGGCTCCAGGAGGTCATCGTCCAGAACTTCCGCGCCAAGCCGGACACCGCGATGCGCGGCATGCCGGACGCCGACCTGCAGGAGCTGGCCGCCACGATCGCGGTGGCCCGCCTGGTGCTCGGGCCGAAGGTGCGCCTGCAGGCCCCGCCGAACCTGGTCGACTCCGAGTACGACCTGATGATCCGGGCCGGGATCGACGACTGGGGCGGGGTCTCCCCGCTGACGCCCGACCACGTCAACCCCGAGCGCCCCTGGCCGCAGATCGAGGAGCTCGCCGCCCGCACGGCCGCCTCCGGGTTCACGCTGCGGGAGCGCCTGACGATCTACCCGGAGTACGTGCTCGCCGGCGAGCCCTGGCTCGACCCCCGGCTGAGCGCCCATGTCGCGGCCCTGGCCGACCCCGCGACCGGCCTGGCCCGCGAGGACGCCGAGATCGTGGGCCGCCCCTGGCAGGAGCCGGACGGCGGTTTCGCCTCCGCGGGCCGTACCGACCTGCACACGGCCGTCGACGCCGAGGGCCGCGCCGCCGACCGCCGCGACGACTTCGACCACGTCTACGGCGACTGGGACGCCCTCAGGGAGCGCCTGCCCGCCGCCTCCGGGGTCGCGTTGCGGCTGGGGGAGGTGCGCGAGGCGCTGCGGCGGGCGGAGAGCGACCCGGCGGGGCTGACCGAGGAGCAGGCGCTGGTCCTGCTCGACCTCGCCGGTGACCAGAACGGCGCGGGGGCCGACGACGCGGCCCTGGACGAGCTGTGCAGGATCGCCGACGGCCTGCGCCGGGAGGCCGTGGGGGACGAGGTCACCTACGTCGTCAACCGGAACATCAACTTCACCAACGTCTGCTACACCGGCTGCCGGTTCTGCGCCTTCGCGCAGCGCCGTACCGACGCCGACGCCTACACCCTCTCGCTGGACCAGGTCGCCGACCGGGCGCAGGAGGGCTGGCTGGCCGGGGCGACCGAGGTGTGCATGCAGGGCGGCATCCACCCCGACCTGCCCGGCGACGCCTACTTCGACATCGCCAGGGCGGTCAAGGCCCGGGTGCCGCAGATGCACGTCCACGCGTTCTCCCCGATGGAGGTCGTCAACGGCGCCAGCCGGACGAACATGTCCATCGAGGACTGGCTGACCGCCGCCAGGGAGGCCGGCGTCGACTCGCTGCCCGGCACCGCGGCGGAGATCCTCGACGACGACGTGCGCTGGGTGCTGACCAAGGGCAAGCTGCCCGCCGAGGAGTGGGTGGAGATCATCTCGACCGCGCACCGGCTGGGCATCCCGACGACCTCCACGATGATGTACGGCCACGTGGACACCCACGCCCACTGGGTCCGGCACATCCGGCTCATCCGCCGCATCCAGGAGGAGACCGGCGGGTTCACCGAGTTCGTGCCGCTGCCTTTCGTGCACCACAGCGCGCCCATCTATCTCGCCGGGATCGCCCGTCCGGGACCGACCGCGCGGGAGAACCGGGCGGTGCACGCGCTGGCCCGCGTCCTGCTGCACGGCGCGATCGCCAACATCCAGTGCTCATGGGTGAAGCTCCGCGACGACCTGTGCCGCCAGGTCCTGCAGGGCGGGGTCAACGACCTGGGCGGCACGCTCATGGAGGAGACGATCAGCCGGATGGCCGGCTCGGAGAACGGCTCGTTCAAGACGATCACCGACATCGCGGCGATGGTGGCTCCGACCGGGCGTCCGCTGCGGCAGCGGACGACCTCGTACGGCGTTCCGGACGCGGAGCGACTGGCCGCCGCGGCGGCCAGTGACGGAGTTTGTCAAAGCGTGCGTAACTTCATCCCGCTAGACCGTCTATAACATGTTCTATACAGACTTGCGCTGTGTAAGGGGTTGGTTGGGAGAATCGTCATTCCCCTGACGAGAGGTCCAAGCGTGTCCACCCCCGGTCGGCATCGCGTGGCCGGCGGCGCCGAACGGCGCCGCCGGCAGGTGCGTCAACGTCTCACCCTCGCCGCCGTCGCGCTCACGGTCGCCCTGGCCGGGGCGGGAGTGCTGGCGCTCGACCGGGTGGGCGGGCCGTGCTCGGGGGGCGATTCCGTCCTGGTCGACGTCGCCGCCGCGGTGGACATCGCGCCCACCGCGATGGAGGCGGCCGAGCGCTTCAACGCCGCCAAGGCGGAGGTCGACGGCCGCTGCGTACTGGTACAGGTTACGGAGCAGCCGCCGGCCACCGTGCTGCGGACGCTGATCGGCGACACCGCCGGCGTGCTGCCGGCCCGCCCCGACGGCTGGATCTCCGACTCCTCCGCCTGGATCCGGCTCGCCCGCAAGCAGGGCGCCGACGACCTGGCGGGCACCGAGACCGTGATGGCGACCTCGCCCCTGGTCTTCGCCACCCGCAAGTCCCTCGCCGACCGGTTCGCGGTCGGCGAGACCGACATGAACTGGCGGATGGTCTTCCCGGCCACCACCCGGGGCCGGGTCCAGCCCACCGAGAACGAGCCCGACGTGGTCCGCGTCCCCGACCCGTCGCTCGCCGGGGCGGGAATCGCCACCGTGGCCGCGGCCAGGGACGTGGTCGGCACCGGCCCCGAGGCCGACCGGGCGCTCACCGCCTTCGTCCGCTGGGCGCAGGCGGGGTCCGCGCCCGACTACCGGAGCATGCTCGAAGCGGTCGACGAGCGGTCCTTCTGGAAGCGGCCGGTCGTGATCGTCCCCGAGCAGTCGGTGTGGACCCACAACCGCGCCCCGTCCTCCGACCCGGTGGTCGCCCTCCACCCCCGCGAGGGCACCATCAACCTGGACTATCCCTACGTGGTCACCTCCGCGGACCCGGTCAAGGCGGGCGGGTCGCGGGCCTTCGCCGACTGGCTGCGCTCCGCCGAGACCCAGGACGCGGTACGGCGCGCCGGGTTCCGCTCGGCCGACGGCTCCCTGGGCCCCTACTCGCCCGGACCGGAGATCCCGACCACCTCGCCCCGCACCCGCCCGACCATCCTGCCCGCCACGATCGACGAGGCGCTGGAGGCGTGGAGCAGGCTGGCGCCGCCGACCAACATCCTGGTCCTGGCCGACAGCTCCCGGCACATGGCCGAGCCGATCGAGGGGCAGAAGGGCAAGACGAAGCTGTCGGTCGCCCTCGACGCCGCCCGCCTGGGCCTGCAGCTGTTCCCCAACTCCACCCACATGGGCATGTGGGAGTTCGCCGACGGCAAGGGCTCCGGCGACCGGCGGGAGCAGGTGAAGCTCGGCCCGATCACCGAGCCGGACGGCGGCCAGGTCATCCGGCGCAGCCGCCTGGAGGAGCTCACCCGCACCCTGCGCGCCGACCCCAAGCGCTCCAGCTCCCTCAACGACGCGATCCTCGCCGGGTTCCGCGAGGTGACCGGCGCCTACGACGACAAGATGAACAACACCCTGCTGGTCATCACCGCGGGCAAGGACGACGGCAAGGGCATCTCCGACAGCGGATTGCTCCAGGCGCTGCGTGAGGAGTGGGACCCGCAGTATCCCGTCCAGATCGTCGTCCTCGCCTTCGGCCGCGACCTCGACCGGTCCTCCCTCGCCCAGGTCGCCGCGGTCACCAACGGCTCCCTGCACGTCGCCCAGCAGCCCGGCGAGATCATCGACGTCTTCCTGTCCGCCCTGGCCCGCCGCCTGTGCCACCCCACCTGCCGCCGGGCCTCCTGATCCGGCATGCGATCGGCGTGATCGAGTGATCGACCTCGACCGGCTCCGCCGCGGAGGCGCGAAGGTCAGCGGGTGACGATGAAGTCGGCGGCCTTCCTGGGGGCGCGGTCGCGGGGCGGGGCGGCGGGGCGGCCGATGGCCACGGCGCCCATGGGGTCCCAGGTCGCGGGGAGGTCGAGGACCTCGCGGACCACGTCGCGGCAGAACATCGTGGAGGACACCCAGGCCGAGCCGAGGCCCTCCACCGCCAGCTGGACCAGGAAGTTCTGCACGCCCGCACCCGTGGCGACCACGAACATCTCCCGCTCGGCGGCGTTGCGGCGGCCGTCGCGGTAGGTGTGCGAGCCCTCCATGACCAGGCAGGGGACGGCCAGGTAGGGGGCGTTGCGCAGCACGTCGCCGCGCCTGACCCGCTTGGCGATCGACTCCTCGGAGAAACCGTCGCCGCGCAGGTCGGCGATCCACGCCTCGCGCATCGCGTCGAGCAGCTTCTCCCGCGTCTGCGCCGACTCCAGCAGCACGAACCGCCACGGCGTCGTGTGGTGCGGGGCGGGCGCGGCGATCGCGGCCTCCACGGCGCGGCGGACCTTGGCGCCGTCGACCGGCTCGGGGGAGAACTCGCGGATCGTACGGCGGGCGAAGACCACGTCGCGCGAGCCGTAGCGGAACATGTCCTCCTCGGACTGGCGGACCAGCTCGCGGATGCCCGGGCCGTCGTCCTCGGTGGTGTACTCGGCCATGCCCCGGATCACCGCCACCGGGGTCTGCGCCAGCTTGCCCTTGACGAGGTCGCCGGCCGCGGCGAACTCGTCGGCCACCGCGGTCAGGGTGACCTCCAGCGCGTTGCCGTGGTCGTCGGACAGGCCCCGGTAGTCGAGCATGGGCGGCACCCCGGCGACGCCGACGGCCATGTCGGTCTGGCCGTTGCGCCACGGGCGGCCGAAGGTGTCGGAGACGACCACCCCGACCGAGACGCCGAGCCCGTCGCGGATGCCCGCGCGCAGCGTCCTGGCGGAGGCGTCGGGATCGGCGGGGAGCAGGACGACGGTTCCCGGCTCGGTGTTGGAGGCGTCGACCCCGGCCGCGGCCATGACGAAGCCGTGGGAGGTCTCCGCGATCACCGTCTCGCCCCGCCGGGCCACGACCCGCACGGTCTCGTCCGTGATCGCCTCGGCACGGGCCGTGTCCCGGCGGACGCGGCCCTCGGTCTTGCTGATGACCTTGGAGGTGACCACGAGGATGTCGCCGTCGCGCAGGTCCGGACGGGCCGCGGAGATCAGTGCGCCGAGGTCGTCGCCCTCGCGGACCTCGGGGATGCCGTCGATCGCGAAGACCTCGATGCGGACCTCGGCGGGGACGTCGGCCTGGAAGCGCCGGATCCTGCTCATCGCGCCTCCTCCCCGGCCCGGCCCTGCCGCTCCGAGAGCCGCACGGCGAGGTCGACGGCGGCGCGGGCGATGCCGGCCGCGGCCCCGGCGTCGTGCATGATCAGGGGACGGGCCTCCACCACGACGCCGTCGAGGCCGACCCCGGCGTCCTGCTCGGCGACCAGCCAGCCGTCCACCAGCGGCGAGCCGTACAGCTCCAGCACGGCCTGGGCGGTGGTGTCCACGCCGATCGCGGTCAGGCAGGCGTCGGCCATCCCGCGGACCGGGGCGCCGCCCACGATGGGCGAGACGCCGACGACGGTCTTGCGCTCCAGGGCCTCGCGGATGCCCTTGATCTGCAGGATCGTGCCGATGCTGACCACCGGGTTGGACGGCGGCAGGATCACGACGTCGGCCTCGTCGATCGCCTGCAGCACGCCCGGGGCGGGGCGGGCCTCGTCGGCGCCCACCAGGAGGATCTGCTCGGCCGGGACCGCGGCGCGCAGCCGTACCCACCATTCCTGGAAGTGCACGGCCCGGCGGCCCTGCTCGTCATTGATCACGACGTGGGTCTCGGTCCGGTCGTCGCTCATCGGGATCAGCCGCACCCCCGGCTTCCACCGGTCGCACAGCGCCTCGGTGACCTGGGACAGGGGGTATCCGGCGTCGAGCATCCGGGTGCGCACGATGTGGGTGGCGAAATCGCGGTCGCCCAGGCCGAACCACTGCGGCTCCATCCCGTAGGCGGCGAGCTCCTCCTTGACGACGTGCGTCTCGTCGCTCCGTCCCCAGCCCTGCTCCTCGTCGATGCCGCCGCCCAGGGTGTACATCACCGTGTCGAGGTCGGGGCAGACCCGCAGGCCGAACAGGGTGATGTCGTCACCGGTGTTGCCGATGACGGTGATCTCGGCGTCGGGGGACGCGGCGAGCAGGCCGCGCAGGAAACGGGCACCGCCGATTCCGCCGGCGAGGGACACGATGCGCATGGCGACCAGTCTTCCACCCCGGACGAGGGGTCCGGTCGAAGGGGTTGTGCCCGACCGGGGCCCATCTTTTCTCGATCGTTATGCGGGCCGTCTGCGCTGGCAGCGTCATCTCGGTAGATGCCGGAAGTATCCCTCTCTTGGGGGTAGTGGGATACTTACGTGGTTGAAGTGCTTCCTGGGTCTACCGACGCCAAAGTCGGCCATGTGCAAAACTTGGCCCGGGTTTACCCGAGGACCCTATGGGGGTAATTGTGATCAACGTCGACGCCGGTCGGCTCCGGGAACCGGCCGCGTGGCTCATGGTCGCCGCGGCGTGCTTCGGCACGCTGTCCGACGTCAGGCAACTGCTCTTCGGGGACGCGTTCGGGGCGTCCTTCGCCGGACGCGCGGCCCTGTACCTCCCGCAGCTCGTCTCGCCGGTGATCTGGGCCCTGCTCGTCGGCGCGGTGCTGCTGGCGAGCAACTTCGGCCCGCCCATCGCGAGGCTGAAGATCCTCGTCTACGTGGCGGCGGGCACGCTCGCGGTGTCGGTGGTCTTCGGGTTCATCGGGCTGCTGGGCGGGCTGTTCAGCGGATCCTCCGGGTTCCTGGAGAAGATCGAGTTCCTGCTGGAGGGCCTGCCGCTGCTGGCACTGAGCGCGCTCGCGCTGCTCTATCTGCTGCCGAAGGCCGTCCCCTCCGGTCCCCGGGCGACCGAGTTCCACCCCCAGAGCTTCCGCCCCGACGGAGGGTTCGGCGGCGGGCACCCGCAGCAGCCGCCCTCCTCGCCCATCCCCTCCTACGCCCCCGGCGCCGCCTCGCAGGCGCCGCCCGCTCCGGGGCAGGCCCCCTTCGTTCCCGGGCAGGCTCCCTTCGCCCCGGCGCACGACCAGGCTCCCTTCGCCCCGGCCCATGACCAGGCGCCGCAGGCCCCGTACGGCGCGCAGGCCCCGCAGGAGCCCTCCGCGCCCGCTCCCTCCGCGCCCTACAGCCCGCCGGCCCTCCCGCCCGCTCCGGCTGACGCCTACGCCTCCCAGGCCTCTCCCGCGCAGGCCCCGTACGGCACCCCCGCCGACGACCGGTCGTACGGCGCGCCCGCCGGTTACGGCCAGGCCCCGGCGCAGTCCTACGCCGAGCAGCAGGCCCAGTCCTACGCCGAGCAGTCCTACGCCGAGCAGTCCTACGCGTCGCCCGCCGAGCCGCAGGCCCCGGTCTACGGTGCGCCCGCCGAGCAGTCCTACGCCGCGCCAGCCGAGCAGCAGCCGGCCCAGCACGCGGAGCCGCAGACCTACACCCCGAGCCCGTACGTCGCGGCGGACGTCCAGCCGTCGGCTCCGGCCAGGCCGTACGAGCCGCCGCTGAGCTCCTACGAGCCCCCGGCCCACGCCTACGCCGCGCCCGCGGAGCAGCAGGCCCCGCCGGTTCAGCCGGTCCAGTCGCAGGGGTACGTCCCCTCGTCGACGGAGCCCCAGCTGTCGTCCTACGGCCAGGCCGAGCCGCAGCAGGCGGGGTACGGCCAGCAGGGGAGCGCGCAGCCGTACACCCCGTCTCCGACCGAGCCGCAGCTGTCGTCCTACGGCCAGGCCGAGCCGCAGCAGCAGTCGTACACTCCGGCCGACAGCCACCCCGGCCTGCCCTTCGACGGTCAGGCGCAGGCATCCTTCCCGGCGCCCCCGGAGAACTACGGCCAGCCGCTGACGGGTTACTCCGGAGCGGAGTTCGCGCGGCAGGCCGAGCAGGGGCCGCATTATCCGGATCCGGTGGACGCCCGTTCCCAGCAGATCGCCCAGGCCTACCAGCAGGCCGAGAGCTACCAGCAGACCCAGGGTGGCGGGACCGAGCCGCAGCTGCGGGTGCCGGAGTACGGCGCGCCCGGGTACGACGACCCCTTCGGGCACCCGCAGGCCTCGCAGAGCGCCCCGCAGTGGGAGACCCCGCAGGCCTCGCAGAGTGCACCTCAGTGGGAGACGCCCCAGAGCTCGCAGAGTGCACCTCAGTGGGAAACTCCGCAGATGTCACAGAGCGCCCCGCAGTGGGAAACGCCCCAGAGTTCACAGAGCGCCCCGCAGTGGGAGACCCCGCAGGCCTCGCAGAGCGCTCCGCAGTGGGAGACGCCCCAGGCCTCGCAGAGCGCGCCCCGGTGGGAGCCGCCGGCCGCCGACGCGACGCTCAGGTTCGACCCGGCCGCCTACCAGAACGACCCGCTCAACGCGCCCGGCCCGGTCGGCCACGCCGCGGCGCCGCAGAGCTGGGACTCCCAGCCGCCCATCGACCCGACGGCGATCTACACGCCCGAGCGTCCCGGACAGGTAACGAGCGGGGAAAACAGTGACAGAGAAAGGGTGGGCCCCGGTCAGGAGCAGAACACGTCCTGGTACGGTTCCGACCGCAGGGAGCACTGAACACCCCGGGTGATCGGCCGCGATCACCTGGGAAGGTGCCGTCGTCGCAGGCACGCGACGTGATAAACCGGGGAGAGCGGGTCTTTCCCCGGATACCGGCATGCCGCTTGACGCCACACCGGCAGCACGCGTGTAATTACAAGCGTGTTGTTACGTCTTCCTCCAGGTGGGTAAGGGGGGGACGTTCATAAGGGGGGCTCCATATGCGGGCGGGCGGCAGGGAGGTGTGCAGTGACCGACCTGGTCATCGCACAGGACAGCAGCGCTGAAGAGCAGCTTGGCTGGCAGGAACGCGCGCTGTGCGCGCAGACCGACCCGGAGGCGTTCTTCCCGGAAAAGGGGGGATCGACCCGGGAGGCCAAGAAGGTGTGCCGCTCCTGTGAGGTGCGTGCCGAGTGCCTCGAATACGCGCTCGAGCACGATGAACGGTTCGGGATCTGGGGCGGGCTCTCCGAACGGGAGCGCCGCAGGATCAAGCGTCAGGCCGTCTGAGGCGACGACGCCGAATAAGGAAATCCGAGACGCCCTCCGGGGCGCCTGACGATATCTCGATGAGGTCACGCGGTCGTAGCCGCGTGGCCTTTTTTCGTTGGGGGGATATTGGCGGATATAAGGTGCCGTATCGTAGTCGCCCTGATCACCCCCCTTCTGAACTCCGGGACGCATGTCCAGCACCGACCCCCGCTCTCCCCGCCACATCGTCACCGCGATCGTCGTCGCCCACGACGGAGCCCGCTGGCTGAGGGAGACGCTCGACGCGCTGCTCCGGCAGACCCGCCCGGTGGACCGGGTCGTCGGAGCCGACAACGGCAGCCGTGACGGCAGTGCCGCGCTGCTGACCGAGGCCCTCGGCCCGAACGCCGTGCTCTCCCTTCCCCGCTCCACCGGTTTCGGCGAGGCCGTCGCCGAGGTGCTCGACCGGCTGGAGCCGGCCGGGGGGCGCGAGTGGATCTGGCTGCTCCACGACGACTGCGCCCCGGACGCGCGGGCGCTGGAGACCCTGCTGTGGGCCGCCGACCAGGATCCCAAGGCGGCGGTGCTGGGCCCCAAGCTCCGCGACTGGCTGGACCGGCGCCTGCTGCTGGAGGTCGGCGTCACCGTCGACCGGACCGGCCGCCGCGACACCGGGCTGGAGGCCCGCGAGTTCGACCAGGGACAGTACGACGGCATCCGGGACGTGCTGTCGGTCTCCACCGCCGGGATGCTGATCCGCCGCGACGTCTGGGACGAGGTGGGCGGGCTCGACCCCTTCCTGCCGATCTTCCGCGACGACCTGGACCTGTGCTGGCGGGTCAGGTCGGCCGGGCACCGGGTGCAGAACGTCACCCGGGCCGTCGCCTGGCATGCCGAGGCCGCCCACCGGCGCCGGCGCCGCATCACCGTCAGCGGTGACCACCCCCGCCGCCTGGACCGCCGCAACGCCATGTTCGTGGTCCTGGCGAACCTGCCGCCGCGGCCCCTGCTGTGGGCGCTGCTGCGCAACATCGCCGGCTCGTTCTTCCGCGCGATGCTGTTCCTGGTGGCCAAACAGCCCGCCAACGCGTTCGACGAGATCGTCGCGCTCGGCTCCATCCTCGCCCATCCGGTGCGGATGTTCAGGGCGCGCCGGGCGCGCGCCAGGGGCAGGAAGCAGAACCACGCCGCGATCCGCAGGTTGCTCACCCCGCCGGGGGCGGGCTACCGGCGCCTGGCCGACCGGGTCCAGAGCTATCTGGCCGGATCGGGGTTCGTGGAGTCGGCCGGACGGCACCACGCGATGGCCGCGGCGGAGGACGGGGAGGAACTGCTCACCGACGACGCCGGGACGATGCGGCGCGTCCTGCGCAACCCGGGCGTCCTGCTGTTCATCGCCCTCCTGCTGGTCACGCTGGTCGCCGAGCGCGGCCTGATCGGCGGCGCCCGGCTGGGCGGCGGCGCGCTCGTGCCGGTGAGCGGCGGATCGGCCGACCTGTGGCGGCTCTACACCGAGGGCTACCACACGGCCGGGCTGGGCGGCGACGGCTGGGCCCCGCCGTACGTGGCGGTGCTGGCCTCGCTGTCCACGGTGCTGTTCGGCAAGACCTGGCTGGCGGTCTCGGTGCTGCTGCTCGGCTGCGTCCCGCTGGCCGGGGTCTCCGCCTACGCGGCGACCCGCTCGATGGTCCCCGGCAGGTGGACCCGCGTCTGGCTGGCGTCCTCCTACGCCCTGCTGCCCGTCGCCACCGGGGTGGTCGCGGCCGGGCGGCTCGGCACCGCGGTGGTCTTCGTCCTGCTGCCCGTCTACGCGGCGCTGGCCACCGGGATCCTCACCGCCGAGCCGCGCAGGGCCCGCCGCGCCGCCTGGGCCCTCGGGCTCGCCCTGGCGATCGGTACGGCCTTCGCCCCGCTGGTCTACCCGCTGACCCTGCTGCTGGGCGCCCTGGCCGCCCTGGCCTTCCCCCGCAGGGGCGTCGGCGTCTCGATGGCCGTGGCGTTCGGCGTGCCGGTGGCGTTGCTGCTGCCCTGGCTGGCCGAGGTGGCCGCCGAGCCCGGCCGGCTGCTGCTGGAGGCGGGCCTGCACCAGCCCTCCCTGACGGACTCCGCGCTGCCCGCCGCCTCGCTGCTGCTGCTCAGCCCCGGAGGGCCGGGCATGCCGCCGCTGTGGGTGACCGGCGGCCTCATCGCCGCCTGCCTCGCCGCGCTGCTCATGCGCCGCAACCGGATGGTCATCGCGATCGGCTGGGGTGTGGCCCTGTTCGGCGTGCTGGTGGCCATCCTGGTCAGCCGTACCCAGGTCACCTCGATCAACGGCGACACCGAGGCGCCGGCGTGGCCGGGCGTGCCGCTGGCCTTCGCCGCCACCGGGATGCTGGTGGTGGCCGCCCTCACCGCCGACCGTGTCGCCGAGTTCCGCGCGGCCGGAGGACTGCGCCGCGTCGCCGCCCTGCTGGTCGTGCTGGTCGCCTTCTCCACCCCGCTGCTCGCGGCGGGCATGTGGGTCACCCGGGGCGTGCCCGGCCCGATCAGCGGCGAGACGCGTGACGTGGTGCCCGCGCTGGTGGCGGCCAGGTCCACGGGCGGCGAGCGGACCCTGCTCCTGCGCTCGGACGGCGGCGGCCTGACCTTCACGGTGCTGAGCGGCCGCACGCCGATGATCGGCGAGGCCGACATCCCCACGCCCGCCGGTCCCCGCGACCAGGTCGGCGTCGCCGCGGCCGGGCTGGTCTCGGGGCGCGGCGGCGACGACGCCCGGGTGCTCGCCGCCCACGGCGTGCGGTTCGTGGTGGTGGTGCGCCCGGTGAGCCCCGAGGTCGGCCACGCCCTGGACTCCCAGCCCGCGCTGGTCAGGATGAGCCTCTCCCGCGACCTGGGCGTATGGCGGCTGACCCAGCCCGTGGCGGTGCCGCCCACCCCCGAGGGCGACCCCTGGCACGCCCGCTGGCTGTGGGCCCAGGCGGCTATGGTGCTGCTGGTCCTGGTGCTGGCCGCGCCCGGTTCGCGCGCCGCCGACCGCGAGGTCGTCCCGCTGGAACTGCCCGAGACCGCGAGGGAGCTGGCGACCCGGTGAAGTCCCTGATCGAGAACCGGTTCGGCCTGCTCGTCCTGGTGCTGGTGGCGCTGCTGGCGCTGTACGGCACGGCCTCGGCGACCCGGCCGAGCCCGGCGGCGCAGCAGCCCCCCGGCCCCCGCAAGGTCCCCGTCGCCTCCGTGACGACCGTCTGCCCCGATCCCGCCGGAGCCCAGGTGGGCGTCGTCACGCCGGCGGACGGCGAGATCACCGGCCCGGGCGCGACGACGGTCACGGCGGGGGAGAAGGTCCTGGGCACCGTGGACGCCCCGGGGCGACCCTGGTACGACGAGATCCCCGCCAAGACCGGCCCCGTCACGGTGGCCGCCACCGGCAGCGCCGCCGCCGGCCTGGAGGCGGCCCAGACCCGCAGGGAGACCTCGGGGAGCATGCGCGGCCTGGCCGGGGCGCGATGCGCGGAACCGGCCGCCTCCACCTGGCTGGTCGGCCCGGGACCCGCGGCGGCCGAGGTCACGCTGCACCTGACCAACGCCGACCTCGCCCCGGCCGTGGTGGAGATCCTCGTCTACTCCGGCGAGGGGCCGGTGACCGGCGACACCTCGGGCACCGTCACCGTCGGGCCCGGAGAGAGCCGCGCGGTCAACCTCAAGGAGCTGGCCCCCTCGCCGCTCGTCATGGCGGTCGAGGTCCGCACCGTCTCCGGCCGGGTCGCCGCCGCGGCCCGCGCCGTCATGAACGGCGGCAAGGGCGTCGACTGGCTGCCGGCCGCGGCGCCCCCGGCCACCAGCGTCGTCGTGCCGGGCGTGCCCGGAGGCGGAGGAAAGCGAGAGCTGCTGGTCGCCTCACCGGCCGAGGCCGACACCCTGGTCGAGGTCAGGGCCCTGACCCCGGACGGCACCTACGCGCTCAAGGGCCGCGAGCTGGTCGAGGTGCCCGCCGGCTCGGTCGCCACGGCCGACCTGTCCACCGGCGTCGGCGGCCAGCCCGCCGCGCTCGTGCTCACCTCGGACAGCCCCATCGTGGCCGGGCTGATCGTCACCGGGACGGGCAAGAGGCCCGACGTGGCCTTCACGGCCGGAGCGCCCCCGCTCGACCTGGGGAGCGTCGTGGCCGACAACCGCACCGGCAAGGACAGGAGCTCCCGGCTGCTGCTGGCCGCCCCCGAGGCGGCGGGCCGGGTGAGCGTCCAGATCCTGCCGCGCTCGGGCGAGCCGCCAGAGCCGCTTCAGGTGGACATCGCCCCCGCCCGGGTCAAGGAGGTCAAGCTCCCCAAGACCGACGGCGCCTTCGCGGTGGTGGTGCTGCCGCTGCCGGGCTCGGGGCCGGTGTACGGCGGGCGGGTGATGGACGAGAAGCTCAAGGACGGGCTCGCGCTGACCGTCCAGCCCCTGGCCACGGCCCGCATGTGGGCGCTGATCCCGCCGATCACC
>NZ_BOOK01000020.1 GCF_016863195.1 Paraplanobispora takensis
TGCCCTGACGAGGGGTTCCCGGTCAGTCGCGGTCGTCGTAGCCGGGGTCCACGGACTCGGGGGACAGGCCGAGGAGGCCGGCCACCTGCTCCACCACGGTGTCGTGCACCATCGCGCCGAGCTGGTCGCGGTCCTGGGCCCGGGCCTCCAGCGGGCGCCGGTAGACGATGACGATGGCGGGGCGGCCGGAGGCGGCGGGCTCCACCCGGCCGAACGGGATCGGGTCACCGGTGATCGCTCCGGGGCCGTCGCCGAGATCGCCGGCCGGGGGCACCTCCTCGACCGCGAACTCCACCGACGCCAGCTGCCGGCCCCAGCGGGGCCTGAGCCGGTCCACGGCGTCCAGGACGAGGTCGTCGAAGCGCTCGCTGCGGGACTTGGCGATCGGGATGTGGGAGGGCGCCAGAGGGCCGCGCATGCCCCGACCGTGACGGTCGCGCCTGCGGGGGGAGCGGGGTCTTCCGGGTGCCGAACTCACGGCCCAAGCTTAGACATGCTCACCGGCGAAACGTGAAGGATCACGACACGTGACGGTGTGAGGGGTCTCGGCGCGGGTAGGGGGCCGGGGCTCCCGGGACGCACCGGATGAGGGCTCCGCGAGCCGTACGAGGGGCGTGAGAGTCAGAAGAGGTGTCCGAATTGTGGCGACACGCTCGTTAAGAGCGCTCAGATAGTGGCGCCTCGGACGCTTACCGGATACGGTCACCACCGTGAGCCCCGTCCGCCGCTGTTCCCGCACCGCGTGCAGTCAGCCTGCCGTTTTCACGCTCACGTACGTCTACGCCGATTCGACCGCTGTTCTGGGACCCTTGGCGACGTACGCCGAGCCGCACTGCTACGACCTGTGCGCCGAGCACGCCGAGCGCCTGACCGCACCGCGCGGCTGGGAGGTCGTCCGCCTCCCCACCGACGGCGTGTCGCCGAGCACGGACGACCTGGAGGCTCTCGCCAACGCCGTGCGCGAGGCGGCCCGGCCCACCCCGGCCGGCGGCGCCGAGCCGGTCGGCCAGGCGGTCGAGGTCGGCCGGCGCGGACACCTGCGTGTGCTGCGCTCGGCGCAGCCCCAGCGCGACCGCTGACCCCCTAGGCTTGGGGTCCGGCAGAAACGACACAGGGGGCGGAGCTGGAGTGGGCGACCTCGCCAAGATCTTCAAGGCGTACGACGTTCGGGGCGTCGTACCGGGTGAACTCGACGAGGAGACCGCCGAGGCCGTCGGCGCCGCCTTCGTGGAGGTGACCGGAGCGGACAGGCTCGTGACGGCCCACGACATGCGCACCTCCTCCGGGCCGCTGGCCGCCGCGTTCGCCCGGGGGGCCACCGCCCGGGGCGCCGACGTCGTGCACGCCGGTCTCGGCTCGACCGACCTGCTCTACTACGCCAGCGGCAGCCTCGGCCTGCCCGGCGTGATGTTCACCGCCAGCCACAACCCGGCCCGCTACAACGGCATGAAGATGTGCCGCGCGGGCGCCGTGCCGGTCGGCGGCGACACCGGGCTCACCGAGATCCGCGACCGGGCCGCGGCGATCCTGGCGGCGGGGGGCCCGGGAGAGGGCACCGGGGGCGTCACCGAGCGGAACCTGCTGCGGGGCTACGCCGACCACCTGCGCACACTGGTCGACCTGTCCGGCATCCGGCCGCTGAAGGTCGTGGTGGACGCCGGCAACGGCATGGGGGGATACACCGTCCCGGCGGTCTTCGAGGGCCTGCCGATCGAGACGGTCCCGCTCTACTTCGAGCTGGACGGCACCTTCCCCAACCACGAGGCCAACCCGATCGAGCCGGAGAACCTGCGCGACCTGCAGAAGGCCGTGATCGACACCGGCGCCGACATCGGGCTCGCCTTCGACGGCGACGCCGACCGCTGCTGGGTCGTCGACGAGCGGGGCGAGTCGGTCTCCCCCTCGACGATCACCGCGCTGGTGGCCTCGCGCGAGCTGGTCAAGCACCCGGGGTCGGTGATCATCCACAACCTGATCACCTCCCGGGGCGTCCCCGAGATCGTCGCGGAGCGCGGCGGCACGCCGGTCCGCACCCGGGTGGGCCACTCCTTCATCAAGGCCGAGATGGCCGCGACCGGGGCGGTCTTCGGCGGCGAGCACTCCGCCCACTACTACTTCAGGGACTTCTGGTTCGCCGACTCCGGCATGCTGGCCGCCATGCACGTGCTGGCCGCGCTGGGCGAGCAGGACCTGCCGCTGTCGGACATCCTGGCCGACTACGCCCGCTACACCGCCTCCGGTGAGATCAACAGCACCGTCGCCGACCAGGCGGCCGCGACGGCCCGGGTCAGGGAGGTCTTCGCCGCCCGTGAGGGCGTCACCTTCGACGAACTGGACGGACTGACCGTGTCCGGTCCCGGATGGTGGTTCAATCTTCGTCCGTCCAACACCGAGCCGCTGCTCCGGCTGAACGCCGAGGCGGCCGACGAGATTCAGATGGCAGCGATCAGGGACGAAGTCCTGGCTGTCGTGAGGAGCTGACCGCGTGAAGATCGACGACTGGCTGCTGGAGATCCTGGCCTGTCCGAACTGCAAGTCCCCGCTGCGCGCCGAGCCGGAGGCGGACGAGCTGTCGTGCACCTCCGAGGCCTGCGGGCTGGTCTATCCCGTCCGCGACGACATCCCGGTGCTGCTGGTGGACGAGGCACGCAAGCCGTGAGCTGGGAGGCGGGCCGGCTCGACGACGCCCGGCTGCTGGACGAGGGCGACCCGGAGGGCATGCTGCGCGCGGTGGCCGCCTCGGCCGCGCAGGTGCGCACCTCCTACCGGGCCGCCCGCGAGGCGGGCGTGCCGTCCTTGGCCGGGGACGGCCGTCCCCGGGCCATCGTGGTGGTGGGCATGGGCGGCTCCGCCATCGCCGGGGACGTCCTCGAAGCGGTGTGCGGCAACGGCGTCCCGCTGCCGATCGTGACCGTGCGGTCCTACCGGTTGCCGGGCTGGGTGGGGGCGACGGACCTGGTCGTCGCGGTGTCGCACTCGGGCGCCAGCGAGGAGACGCTCGCCATGGCGACCGAGGCGGTGCGCCGCGGCTGCCGCCTGCTCGCCGTGGGCGGCGCCGGCTCCCCGCTGGAGGCGATCGCCCGGCAGGCGGGCGCCCCGTTCGTCCCCGTCGTCTCGCAGGGCCAGCCGCGCGCCGGGCTCTGGGCGCTCTCGATCCCGCTGGTCGTCGCCGCGTCCGCGCTGGGCCTGGTCCGGGTGGAGGAGGAGGTGTTCGAGTCGGTGGCCGGCCGGCTGGAGGAGATCGCGCACCGCTGCCGCCCGTCGAGCGAGTCGTTCATCAACCCCGGCAAGTCGCTGGCCATGGAACTGGCCGAGAGCGTGCCGATGATCTGGGGAGCGTCGGGGCCGGCCGCGGTGGCGGCCCACCGGTGGGCCTGCCAGCTCAACGAGAACGCCAAGTATCCGGCGATCTGGGGCGAGATCCCGGAGGTCGGCCACAACCAGGTGGTCACCTTCGACGGCCCGCTGGCCGAACGCGACATCTTCGCCGACGAGGCCGGTCGCACGCTGCGGCTGGTCATGCTGCGCGATGTGGACGAGCACCCGCAGGAGGCCCGGCGGCGCGAGGTGTCGGTACGGCTGGCGCAGGATCGCGGCGTCCCGGTCACCGAGGTCCTCGCCGAGGGGCTGCACCCGCTGGAACGGCTGGCGACGCTGATCGGGCTGGGAGATTACGCGAGTACGTACCTCGCTCTGGGGTACGGCATCGATCCGACCCCGGTGTCGGCGATCAACGAACTCAAGGCGAGAATTTCCCAATAGGATCCTGTCGCGACTTTTCTGGATTAATGAGTGGAGGCTGCCGTGAGCGCGGGCGGCGGTACAAAGGCGATCATTGCGGCACTTGCCGCCAACCTGTCCATTGCGGCGGCGAAGTTCGTCGCGTTCGCTTTCACCGGCTCGTCGGCGATGCTCGCCGAGGGCATCCACTCGGTGGCCGACTCGGGAAACCAGGCGCTGCTGCTGATCGGCGGCAAGCGGGCGGCCCGGGAGCGCACCCCCGAGCACCCCTTCGGCTACGGCCGCGAGCGCTACTTCTACGCCTTCGTCGTGGCGGTGGTGCTGTTCACGATCGGTGCGGCGTTCTCCATCTACGAGGGCATCCACAAGCTCAGCAGTGAAGAGCCGCTGGAGGACCCGCAGTGGGCGTTCGGCGTGCTGATCTTCGCGATCATCGCCGAGGCCTTCTCCTTCCGTACCGCGATCAAGGAGTCGAACGCGGTCCGCGGCAACCAGTCCTGGGTGGCCTTCATCCGCCGCTCGAAGTCCCCCGAGCTGCCGGTCATCGTCCTGGAGGACCTCGGCGCCCTCCTGGGCCTGGTCTTCGCGCTGTTCGGCGTGACCATGGCCGTGGTCACCGGCGACCCGGTCTGGGACGCCATCGGCACCCTGATGATCGGCGCCCTGCTCGGCGTCATCGCGATCATCCTGGCGATCGAGACCAAGTCGCTGCTCATCGGCGAGAGCGCCGGGCCCGAGGTCGAGAAGAAGATCTGCGACGCCCTGCAGAGCGCTCCCGAGATCACCCGGATCATCCACATGCGCACGCTGCACCTGGGCCCGGAGGAGATCCTGGTCGCCGCCAAGATCGCGGTGGAGCACAACGACACGGCCGCCGACGTGGCCCGCGGCATCGACGAGGCCGAGCGCCGCGTCCGCGAGGCGGTCCCGGACGCCCGGGTCATCTATCTGGAGCCCGACCTCTACCGTCAGGAGCGCGCCGCCGCCCCCAGCGGCTCCGCCTGACCCCCGATCCACGACCGCACGCCGTACCCCCGCAACTCCGGGAGGTACGGCGTCCGCGTTCCGGCACTCCGGCGCGCCCGCCCGGGAGGCCCGGGCGCGCCGGTTCAGGGGCGCGGCACGACGAGACCGGTCTCGTAGGCGTGGATCACCGCCTGGGTGCGGTCGCGCAGGCCCAGCTTGGCCAGGATCCGGGCGACGTGGGTCTTCACGGTGTGCTCGGTGACCACGAGCGCGGCGGCTATCTCGCCGTTGGACAGGCCCTGGGCGATCAGGCGGAGCACCTCGGTCTCCCGGGGGGTCAGCGGGCCGTCGTCCTGCCGGGGCCGCCGCTGCCGGGCGAACTCGGCGATCAGCCGCCGGGTGATCCTCGGGGCGAGCAGCGCCTCGCCCCGGGCCACCGTACGCACCGCCTCGGCCAGCTCGTTCGCCCGGACGTCCTTGAGCAGGAACCCGCTCGCCCCCGCGGTGAGCGCGTCGTACACGTAGTCGTCCAGGTCGAACGTGGTGATCATGATCACCTTGGTCGTCTCGGTCTCCAGGATCCGGCGGGCCGCCTCGATCCCGTTCATCTCCGGCATCCGGATGTCCAGCAGGGCGACGTCCGGACGGGTGTCCCGGGCCAGCAGCACGGCCTGCGCGCCGTCCGGGGCGGTGCCGACCACGGTGAGGTCGGGCTGGGCGTCGAGCACCGCCGCGAAGCCGCGCAGCACGATCGGCTGGTCGTCGGCGACGAGCACGCGGACCGGCCCGTCCGGAGTCCCGGGGCCCGCGGCGGGCGGCCCGGGGGAAGGGTCCGCGGCGGTCATTCCGTCGGCAGTCCCGTCTGGATCAGGAAACCGCCGCCGGGGCCCGGTCCGGCGGTGAACCAGCCGCCGAGGGCGAGCGCCCGCTCGCGCATCCCGACCAGCCCGTGCCCGCCGGAGGCCTCTGCGGAGGGGCCGGGGCCGTTGTCGGCGATGCGCAGGACCAGCATGCCGGGGCGGTGGGCCACCTCGATGGAGACCCGGGCCCCCGGGGCGTGGACGCGGACGTTGGTCAGCGCCTCCTGGACGATCCGGTAGGCCGAGACGTCCACGGCCTGCGGCAGCCGGACCGGCTCGCCCACCACGTCCAGGTCGACCTCGCCGTCGTGCTGCCCGATCAGCTCGGGAAGCCGCGCCAGCCCCGGTTGCGGCGCGGTCTCCGGAGCGTCCGGGATGTCGGCGCGGAGCACGCCGAGCAGGCGGCGCATCTCGGTGAGGGTGGTCCTGGCGCTCGTCGCGATGTCGGCGAACTCCTGTTTCGCCCGATCGCTGAGCTCGGGGATCGTGTAGGGCGCGGTCTCGGCCTGTACGGCGACCATCGAGATCGAGTGGGCCACGATGTCGTGCATCTCCCGGGCGATCCTGGCCCGCTCGGCCATCGCCGCCTGCTCCCGCAGGGCCTCCAGGTTGTCGGCGCGCACCTCCTCGATCTCCGTACGGCTCCGCCGTACGTCCGCCAGCAGGGCCGTCGCCACGAGCACGCCCAGCAGGGCGACGGCCAGGGTGCCCGCGCTGCGCAGATAGGAGAGCGACCAGAAGTAGGCGGCGGCCGCGACGGCCGCGAGCAGGAGCACGCCGACGCCCGCCGTCAGGGCCCACGCCGCCCCGCGGCCGAGATGGCGCAGGATCGTGTAGAAGGAGATCAGGCCCGAGATGACGACGGCGACGGGGGGATCGCCCACGTACACCTCCGCCAGCACCAGCCCGACGGCCCCCAGGAAGGTCAGCGTGACGGCCAGCCACGGCTGGGAGCGGCGGATCGCCAGCGGGGCGGTGGCCAGGAGCGCGGCGGCCATGGCGGGGAGCGAGCGGTTCTCCGTGGAGACCTGGATGAGCGCGGTGACCGCGAGGACGGCGGCGACGGCGAGGTCGGCGAGCGGTGAGGAGATGACGCGCCCGATATCGAAGTCGACCGGCCGTCCCCCGGCCAGGTTCGGCTTGGAGTTCATGAGGGGATCCTCCCGGCCCCGGTGCGGGGCTGTCGTCACTCCTGGGAGCGATCTCGCAGGTGGCGGCCCGCCTGACCGGCGCGATGCGCGTGCCCTCCGCCGGCGGGCTCGCCGCGGCCCTCGCGCCCCGGCTCGCCGCGGCCCTGGAGCAGGCGCAGGGCCTTCTCCTTCTCGAAGTCCAGCGCCCGGCGCGGAGCCTGCAGGCGGCCGATCCGCAGCCCGAGGTCGCGTACGGCCTGCGCGACCGTGGGCTCGCTCAGCACCCGCAACGCGAAGGACAGCTCACCGGGGGAGATGTCGAAGCGCCGCTCCAACTCCACGCCCTGGGCCACGGCCGACAGCTCCTCGGGCCCGAACCGGCGGTGCGCCCCCTGCTCCCGGACCGGCGGCAGCAGGCCCAGCGATTCCCGGTAACGGAGCATTCTGGGAGACATGCCCAGCCGTTTGGCGGCCTCGGTGATTCGCATTCTGACAATCTTATGTCACTTTACCCCTCCACGCGGTGCGTCCGCCCTCCGGGCGCGTTTAGACTCACAGGCGTTGACTTTCCGGTAGAGGGGTAACCACATGGACTTCAAGGTCGCCGACCTTTCCCTTGCGGCCTTCGGGCGCAAGGAGATCCAGCTCGCCGAGCACGAGATGCCCGGTCTGATGGCCGTCCGCAAGGAGTACGCCGCCGCGCAGCCGCTGGCCGGGGCGAAGATCATGGGCTCGCTGCACATGACCATCCAGACCGCCGTGCTCATCGAGACGCTGGTCGCGCTCGGCGCCGAGGTCCGCTGGGTGAGCTGCAACATCTTCTCCACCCAGGACCACGCGGCCGCGGCCGTCGTCGTCGGCCCCGAGGGCACCGTCGACGACCCCAAGGGCGTACCGGTCTTCGCCTGGAAGGGCGAGACCCTGGAGGAGTACTGGTGGTGCACCGAGCAGGCCCTCGACTGGCCCGGCGGTGACGGCCCCAACATGATCCTCGACGACGGCGGCGACGCCACCCTGCTCGTCCACAAGGGCGCCGAGTACGAGAAGGCCGGCGCCGTCCCCAGCGCCGCCGAGGACGACCCGGAGGAGTGGAAGATCATCCTCGATCTGCTCCGCCGTACGGTCACCGCCGACAAGAAGTGGACCGAGATCGCCTCGCGCATCAAGGGCGTCACCGAGGAGACCACCACCGGCGTCCACCGCCTGTACGAGATGTTCAAGGCCGGCACGCTGCTCTTCCCGGCGATCAACGTCAACGACTCGGTGACCAAGTCGAAGTTCGACAACAAGTACGGCTGCCGCCACTCGGTCATCGACGGCCTCAACCGCGCCACCGACGTGCTGATCGGCGGCAAGGTCGCGGTCGTGTGCGGCTACGGCGACGTCGGCAAGGGCTGCGCCGACGCGCTACGCGGCCAGGGCGCCCGCGTCATCGTCACCGAGATCGACCCGATCTGCGCCCTCCAGGCCGCCATGGACGGCTTCCAGGTCACCACCCTGGAGGACGTCGTCGAGATCGCCGACATCTTCGTCACCACGACCGGCAACTTCGACATCATCACGGCCGACCACATGGCGCGGATGAAGCACAACGCGATCGTGTCCAACATCGGCCACTTCGACAACGAGATCGACATGGCCGGTCTGGCGAAGATCCCCGGCGTCGTGAAGGACGAGGTCAAGCCGCAGGTCCACACCTGGACCTTCCCCGACGGCCACTCCATCATCGTGCTCGCCGAGGGCCGGCTGATGAACCTGGGCTGCGCCACCGGCCACCCCTCCTTCGTCATGTCCAACTCGTTCACCAACCAGGTGATCGCCCAGATCGAGCTCTTCACCAAGACCGAGGAGTACCCGATCGGCGTCTACGTGCTGCCCAAGCACCTGGACGAGAAGGTCGCCCGCCTGCACCTCGACGCCCTGGGCGTGAAGCTCACCGAGCTGACCAAGGCCCAGGCCGACTACATCGGCGTCCCGGTCGAGGGCCCCTACAAGCCCGACCACTACCGCTACTGAGTCACCGGGTCACCGCCGCCGGGCAACCGGGCAGGACCGTTCAGCCTGAAGGCCCCCGCGTGAGCGCGGGGGCCTTCGCGGATCAAGGGGAGATGTTGGACAGCGCGCTGGTGGAGTCCGGGGAACGGCGGATCGGCTGGGCCGCGCGGGCGATGCCCGTGCTCACCGCGATCGGGGCCCGGTTCGCGGCCGAGCGGCCGCTGGAGGGGTTGCGCGTGGCCGCGTGCCTGCACGTCACCGCCGAGACCGCCGTGCTCATGGGCACGCTGAAGGCGGGCGGGGCCGAGATCGCGCTGGCCGCCTCCAACCCGCTGTCCACCCAGGACGACGTGGCCGCCGCGCTGGCCGACTACGGGATCGCGGTCCACGCCCGGGCCGGCGTCGACCGGGACGCCTACTACCGGCACATCCACCAGGCGCTCGACATCGCCCCGGCCGTGGTCCTGGACGACGGCTGCGACCTGGTGAACATCCTGCACACCGAGCGGACCGAGCTGCTCGACGGGGTCCTCGGGGGCTGCGAGGAGACCACGACCGGCATCATCCGCCTGCGGCAGATGACCGCCGAGGAGGCCCTGCGCTTCCCGATGGTCGCGGTCAACGACACCAGGACCAAGCGGATGTTCGACAACCGGTACGGCACCGGCCAGTCCACGGTCGACGGCATCATGCGCGCCACCAACACCCTGCTGGCGGGCAAGACGGTGGTGGTCGCGGGGTTCGGCTACTGCGGCAGGGGCGTTGCCGAGCGGGCCAGGGGCCTGGGCGCCCGGGTGGTGGTCACCGAGATCGACCCGGTCAAGGCGCTGGACGCCTCGCTGCAGGGCTACGACGTGCGGCCGATGGCCGGCGCGGCCCGGGAGGGGGACGTGTTCGTCACGGTCACCGGGAACCGCGACGTGATCAGGGGCGAGCACCTGGCCGTGATGAAGGACGGCGCGATCCTGGCCAACGCCGGCCACTTCGACGTCGAGATCGACGTGCGCGCCCTGGACGAGCTGGCGCAGGCGGTGCACCGCGGGGTCCGCCCGAACACCGACGAGTACGTCCTGGCCGACGGCCGCAGGATCCTGCTGCTGGCCGAGGGTCGTCTGGTCAACCTGACGGCCGCCGAGGGGCATCCGGCGGCGGTGATGGACATGTCCTTCTCCGCCCAGGCGCTCGCGGTGGCGTGGCTGGTCCGGGAACGGCCGTCGGGACTGGAACCCGGGGTCTACGACGTCCCCGAGGAGGTGGACGTCGAGGTGGCCCGCCTGAAGCTGGCCGCGGCCGGGATCGAGGTGGACGACCTGACCCCCGAGCAGGAACGCTATCTGCACTCCTGGCGGGCGGGCTCCTGACACTGGCCCGTGGCCCGGAGGGCGTTCGGGCGTACGGCGGGCCGAGGGTCACGTCCGGCAGGTCACATCTCCTCCTGCATGGCGAGCATGCGGCGGATCTCGGCGCTCTGGGTCGCGGTGACGTCGGCGGCGAGCTCCTGGATCGTGATGTGGGACCCGCCGATGAAGACCCGCTGGGACATCGAGATCGCGCCCTGGTGGTGGGCGATCATCAGCTGGAGGAAGAGCCGGTCGAACTCCTCGCCCGAGGCGGCCTTCAGGGACTCCATCTGCTCGGGCGTGGCCATGCCGGGCATGCCCTCGTGGCGGGCGTGGTGGTCGGGCACCCGCTGCCCCTGCCGCTGCAGCCAGGAGGTCATGAACTGGATCTCCGGTCCCTGGGCGTCCTGGATGCGCGAGGCGAGGCCCTTCAGCGTGGCCGACCGGGCGCGGGAGGGGGCCAGGACCGCCATGTCGAGGGCCTGCCGGTGGTGGACGACCATGTCCTGGACGTACTTGACGTCCACGGCGTTGGCGGAGGGGGCGGCCACGATGGTCGCGGCCTCGCTCGGACTGATCGTCCTGGCCGCCTCGCCGGGCCGGCCCGGCACGATGACCGGGGCCGTCGACCTGGCGGAGGGGGGCGCCTCGGCCTGGGCGCTGCAGGCCGCGAGGAAGGCGACGAGGGACAGGACAGAGATGGCCACGGGGATCGGCGCGGCGCGCACCCGGCCTCCTTCACGGCAAAGGGTTCGTGCCTGGCAACCTAACCCGCGGTGATCCGCCGGGTAAAGACGGCACCCCCCGCTCCTCCCCGGCGGCCGAGGTGAGGCGGGCGGCAGGGCGTTACACGGTACAACTGCGAATTGTCAGGGTAAAGATGTCAAAGTAGATGTTTCTCCTTACACGGTGCCGTCTGGCCGATCTGACTGTCCGGGCTGACAATTTGGATCATTTCCGTGTGCCCTCATCTGCTCTGCCAGGAGGTCCCGAGTGCTCACACCCCGAAGAATCGGCCGGACCTTATTAGTGGCGGCTGCCGCGGCCCTGCTCGCGCCGGTGACCCCGGCCCAGGCCGCCGACATCCCGCCGAACGACCAGATCGTCACCAGCCCGAACGTCTCCCACGTGACCACGGTGGCCAAACCCGACGGGCTGACGACCACCATCAACACCGACATCGCCTTCCAGGACGGCTACGCCTACGTCGGCAACTACGGCGGCTTCGCCATCTACGACATCCGCAACCCCAAGCAGGCCAAGGTCGTCGGCACCGTCGTCTGCCCGGGTTCGCAGATGGACGTCTCGGTCTACGGCAACCTGCTGTTCAGCGCCGTGGACTCCTCCCGCAACAACGACTCCTGTTCGAGCACCGCGCAGCCCGCGTCGGTCAAGGAGTCGTGGGAGGGCGTGCGGATCTTCGACATCAGCGACAAGGCCAACCCGAGGTACATCAAGTCCGTCGAGACCAACTGCGGTTCGCACACCCTGACCCTGGTCCCGGGCAAGGGTTCGGACCGCAGGCGCAACGTCTACCTGTACGTCTCCTCCTACAACCCGAACGCGACCTTCCCCGACTGCCAGCCGCCGCATGACAAGATCTCCGTCATCAAGGTCCCGCTGAGGAACCCGGCGGAGGCGGCCGTCGCGGCCACCCCGGTGATCTTCCCCGACGGCGGCAACGAGACCCAGCCGGGCCTGCTGCTGCCCACCAGCGGCTGCCACGACATCACGGTCTACGCCGAGAAGAACATCGCCGCGGGCGCCTGCATGGGCGACGGCGTGCTCTTCGACATCTCCGACCGCCTGAACCCGAAGGTGACCGCCCGGGTCACCGACCCGAACTTCGCGTTCTGGCACTCGGCGACGTTCAACAACACGGCCACCAAGGTCGTCTTCACCGACGAGCTCGGCGGTGGCTCCGGCGCCACCTGCAACGAGGCCACCGGCCCGAACCGGGGAGCCGACGCGATCTACGACATCGTCAAGGGCAAGCTCGTCTTCAAGAGCTACTTCAAGATCCCCCGCTACCAGGCGGACAACGAGAACTGCGTGGCCCACAACGGCTCGCTGATCCCGGTCAAGGGCAAGGACATCATGGTCCAGGCGTGGTACCAGGGCGGCATCTCGATCTGGGACTTCACCGACTCGTCCCGTCCGAAGGAGATCGGCTACTTCGAGCGCGGCCCGGAGAGCCTGCCCGGCGGCGGCGGCATCTGGTCGGCCTACTACTACAACGGTTACATCTACGGCAGCGACTTCCACAAGGGATTCGACGTCGTGAAGATCGACGACCGGCGCACCGACCCGGCCAGGCACGTCCGCGTGGACCGGCTGAACGTGCAGACCCAGGAGTCCTACCACGGCCACCACGGCTGGTGACCCCTGACGACCGGTAGACCCTGACAGGAGGGGGCGGCGGAACCCACCCGCCGCCCCCTTCGCGTGCCCGGGGAACCGCGGTGCCGGGGCCTCGGCCCGAAAGAGGTCCTCAGACCGGAGGGGCGAAGCCTCCGGGGGTGGGACCGGTGCCGTACGGCTGGGCGGGGGCCGGGGGGCCTCCGTACGGCTGCGCGGGCTGGAGGGCGGCGCCGTACGGCTGCGCGGGCAGGTGGGGGTGTCCCGAGGCGTGGGCGGCCTGGCGGGCGGCGGCGCGGCGCATCAGCCGGTCCAGGTGGCGGCGGCGCCGTTCGGCCAGGACCGCCGAGAGATAGGCGTACGGCGGCACGCCGGGCGGCGGGGGAGGGGAGACGTAGGAGGCGGTCTGGGCCGCGATGCGCCTGCCCATCTCCTGCTGCACGGCCGGGGACAGGTCGTGCAGGCGGGTGAGGTACTGCCGGGCGGTGTGGATGAGCTCCTCCGGCAGCTGGGACAGCTCCAGCGTCGCCGCCCACCCGGCCAGCTGCGGAGGCATCTGCGGGGGCGGGCCCGCGTTCCGCGGGCCGCGCTCGGAGATCACCATCGTCCCGGCGAAGACGTCGCCGAGGCGCTTGCCCTTGGGGGAGATGAGCGAGCAGATGACGGCCGGGCCGCCGCTGAGCGCGTAGATCTCGACGAAGCCCGTCAGGCCGCGGAAGAGCGCCTGCCGGAACAGCTCGGGACCGCCGTCGTCGCTCACCACCCGCAGCCCGAGGGCGAGCTTGCCCAGGGTGCGGCCCCGGGTCAGCGTCTCCATCAGCACGGGATAGGCCACCAGCACCAGCACCATGAACAGGATCACGAACGCCTCGGCCAGAGAGGAGTCCAGCACGGTGGTCGTGTTCGAGATCAGCAGGAGGACGCCGATGATCGCCAGTGCCTGCACCAGGAAGTCGATCAGGAAAGCGGCCGCCCGGACCGGCAGCTGCGCGGTCTGAACGTCGACGACGATCGCGTCACCGGTTACCAGATCGGACACATGACCGACCCTACCGTCCGGTGCGGACAGGCAGGATGCCGCGTGGCGGTTTCCGGGGCACGGACAATAGGCTCGGAATGTGGACATCGATGCCTTCGTGACCGCCCACCAGCCGACGTGGGACCGTCTCGATCAGCTGGTGAAGCGCCGCCGCCATCTCAGCGGGGCGGAGGTCGACGAACTGGTCGAGCTGTACGAGCGGGTCGCCACGCACCTGTCCATCGCGCGCTCGTCGTCCCGTGACGGGCTGCTGATCGGCCGGCTGGCCTCCCTGGTCGCCCGGGCCCGCTCGGCCGTCACCGGGGCGCACGCCCCCCTCTGGCGGGAGGTCGTCCGGTTCTGGACGGTCTCCTTCCCGGTCGTCGCCTACCGGTCCTGGCGCTGGTGGCTGGGCGCGACCCTCGCCTCGGCGGCGATCGCCGTGGTCACCGGGATGTGGGTGGCGGGCAGCCCGGAGGTCCAGGCGAGCCTGGGCACCCCCGAGGAGATCCGGCAGCTCGTCGAGCACGACTTCGCCGACTACTACAGCGAGAACCCCGCGGGCTCCTTCGCCGCGCACGTCTGGCTGAACAACGCCTGGGTCGCGGCGCAGTGCATCGCGTTCTCGATCCTGCTGGGCCTCCCGATCCTGTACGTCCTGCTGCAGAACGCGCTCAACGTCGGAGTCCTGGGCGGCCTGATGGCCGCGGCGGGCAAGAGCGACGTCTTCTTCGGCCTGATCACCCCGCACGGGCTGCTGGAGCTCACGGCGGTCTTCCTCGCGGCGGGGGCCGGCCTGAAGCTGGGCTGGACCGTGATCGACCCCGGACCGCGCCCGCGCGGCCAGGCGCTGGCCGAGCAGGGGCGCGCGATCGTCAGCGTGGCGCTGGGCCTGGTCGTCGTCCTGCTCGTCTCCGGCCTGATAGAGGCGCTGGTCACCCCGTCCCCGCTGCCGACCTGGGCGCGGATCGGCATCGGAGTGCTCGCCGAGGCCGTCTTCCTGACCTACGTCGTGTACTTCGGCCGCAGGGCGGCCGCGGCAGGCGAGACCGGTGACGTCGAGCGCGCCCCGGACGTCGTCCCGGCCGCCTGACGACCCCGGGTGATTTGTCTCTTTTCGTGAGGTCGCTCGGCTAAAGTCGTCCCACGCCTCCCCCCGACCGTGGAGCCCCTCGTGACCACAGCTCTGCGCGCCGCCCTCGCCTTCGCCCTGCTCGCCGGCTTCTACGTGCTGGTGGGGCTCATCCTGGCGGCGGCCGTCCTGTTCGACTTCTGGCTGTTCTTCGTCGACTTCCACGCCGGCGGGCTGAAGGTCGCGGTCCTGCTGACCTTCGCGGCCGGTGCGCTCGTACGGGCCCTGTGGGTGGCCCGCAGCAGGAACAGGGACGGCGACGAGCCCGGCGTGGCCGTTGCCAGGGAGCACGAGCCCGAGCTGTGGCGGACGGTCGAGGAGCTCGCCGCGCGCGTGCGGACCGGCGCCCCCGACGAGATCCGCCTCGTCGCCGAGGTGAACGCCGCGGTCTCCGAGGACACCCGGTTCCTGGGGCTGAGGGCGACCCGGCGCCGCATGTACATCGGCCTGCCGCTGGTCGAGACCCTCACGGTCGACGAGATGCGCGCGGTGCTGGGGCACGAGCTGGGCCACTACAGCGGTGCGCACACCCGTCTGGGCGCGCCCGTCTACCGGGGCAGGGCGGCGCTGATCGCGACCGTCCGGGGGCTGGGCGACCACCCGATCGTCCAGCGGCTGTTCTCCTGGTACGCCAAGCTCTACCTACGCATCTCGCAGGCCGTCTCACGCCGCCAGGAGCTGGAGGCCGACGAGTTCGCGGTGGCGATCGCGGGCCGGGAGGCGGCGGCCGGAGCGCTGCGCAAGGTCCACGCCACGGCGCTGGCCTGGGAGCTGTTCGCGGAGGACTACCTGACGCTCACCGGGGCCGGCGGCAACCGCCCCGCCCGGGTGCTGGAGGGCTTCCGCGCGCTGCTGGGCGACCCGGCCCGGCGGGCCGAGGTCGCCAGGGCGAGCGAGCGGCCCGAGGAGGTCTCGCCCTACGACTCCCATCCCGGCCTGGCCGAACGGCTCGCGGCGATCGCCCTGCTGCCGGAGCCGGGGCACCGGCCCGACCGGCGGCCGGCGACCGCGCTCCTGGCCGATCCGGAGCGCGCCGCGGCCGCCGTGGAGCAGACCATCTGGAGCCCCGAGGCGCTGTCCGGGCTGCGGCCGGTGCCCTGGGAGGAACTGGTCGAGCGCGGGATGTACGCCCTGCGCAACGAGGAGGCGCTGCACGACCTGGCCGTCGCCGGCCGGCGGGTCACGGGGGCCCCGATGCCCTACCTGGACGCCGCCTTCGAGGCGCTGGCCCGCGGGCGGCGCGCCGACCTGGAGGCCGAGCTGCTGCGGCTCGGCTGGAACCCCTCGGACACGCTGCTGGCGGGCGTGCTGGGACAGGCGCTGGAGGCCGTACTGGTCCAGCACGGGCAGGCCCGGTGGACGCTCTCCTGGTCCGGCCCGGCCCGGCTGCTGTTCGAGGACGGCGAGGAGGTCCTGGTGAGGGAGTACGCGGCCAAGGTCGTCGCCGATCCCATGGGCGTGCCGGGCATGCGGCAGTGGCTGGCCGGCCTGGGCGTGGCCCCCGACTACGTCCCCGTCCCGGCCTGACGGCGCCGTACGGCCCGCATCCGCCCGGCGCGCCGTACGGATCCGTCCCCGCCCGGCGACGTCGTACGGCCTCCGCATCCGCCCGGCGGCGCGGTACGGCCCGAGGTCCCGTCAGAGCCGGCCGGCGGCCTTCAGGGCCAGGTAGGCGTCGGCGAGCGCCGGGGCGATCTGGTCGGGCAGGGCGTCGACGACCTCCACGCCGTGCCGGCGCAGCCTCGCCGTCATCCGGCGGCGCGCGCCGCGCAGATGCTCGGCGGCGGCCGCGTCGTAGACCTGCTCGGCGGTGTCCCTGCCCTCCGCCATGGCGGCGACCCGCGGGTCGGACACCGCGGCGAGCAGGACCAGGTGGCGGGAGGCGAGCTGGGGGAGCACCGGCAGCAGGCCCTCCTCCAGGGCCGCCGGGTTCAGGTCGGTGAGCAGCACCACCAGGCAGCGGTGCGCGGCCCTGGCCATGACGGCGGCGACCATGCCCTCGGAGTCGGCCTCGACCAGCTCCGCCTCGATCGGCGCCATGGCGTTCACCAGGACCGACAGCAGCTCGGTGCGGGAGGCGCCGGACACCCAGGCGCGGACGGTCCGGTCGTGGGCCAGGAAGTCGACCCGGTCCCCGGCGCGGGCCGCCAGCGCGGCCAGCAGCAGCGCGGCGTCCATCGACCAGTCGAGCCGGGGCCAGCCGGAGGGGTCGCCCGAGGCCGGGTCCACGCCGACGCGGCCGGCCGAGGTGCGGCTGGTGTCGAGCACGATCAGCACGCGCCTGTCCCGCTCCGGGCGCCAGGTCCGCACCACCACGTCGTTGCGCCTGGCCGTGGCCCGCCAGTCGATGGAGCGCACGTCGTCGCCGGCCACGTACTCCCGCAGGGAGTCGAACTCGGTCCCCTGCCCGCGGATCAGCACCGGGTGGCGGCCTTCGAGCTCACGCAGCCGGGAGAGCTTGGCGGGCAGGTGGCTGCGGCTGAGGAAGGGCGGCAGCACCCGGATCGTCCACGGCACGGCGTGCGAGCCCTGCCGGGCCGCCAGGCCCAGCGGGCCGAGGGAGCGGACGGTGACCACGGCGGACTCGCGCTCGCCCCGCCGGGACGGGGTCAGCGTGGTGACCACCCGGCGGCGCTCTCCGGCGGGGACGTCCAGGGACTGCTGCCGGGGAAGCGCGCGGGCGCTGGGCGACCAGGCGTCCCTGATGAGCCCGCGCACCCGCCGCGGCCCCGGGTTGGTGACGGTCAGCGTCACCTCGACGGCGTCGCCGAGCCGTACCCTGCGCTCTCCCGAGCGCTCCAGGCGCAGCGGGCGGACGCCCCCGGCCAGCAGCAGGTCCGCCACGACCAGCGCCGTCAGCAGCGCGAGCACCCCGAGCACCGCGACTGCCGGCTGCGGGGCGAACAGCACCACGATCGCGCCGAGGGCGGCCAGCAGCCCCGTGCGCCCGGTGAGCGCCATCAGCGGGGTACGGGGACGGCGGTGAGGATGCCGTCGAGGATGCCGTCGGGGGTGGCGCCCTCCAGCTCGGCCTCGGGGCGCAGCTGGATCCGGTGCCGGAGCGCGGGCAGGGCCAGGGCCTTGATGTCGTCGGGGGTGACGTAACCGCGGCCGGAGAGCCAGGCCCAGGCGCGGGCGGCGCCCAGCAGGGCGGTGGCCCCTCGCGGCGACACGCCCATGCGCAGCGACGGCGACTGGCGGGTGGCCCGCGCGATGTCCACGGCGTAGCCGAGGACCTCGGGGCCCACGTGCACCCGGGCGACGGCCGCGCGCCCCACGGCCAGGTCCTCGGCGGAGGTCACGGCCTTGATGTGGGACAGGTCCCTGGGGTCGAAGCCGAGCGCGTGCCGCTCCAGCACCGCGATCTCCTGCTCGCGCGAGGGGAGCGGGACGGTGAGCTTCAGCAGGAACCGGTCGAGCTGGGCCTCGGGGAGCTGGTAGGTGCCCTCGTACTCGATCGGGTTCTGCGTGGCGGCCACGATGAACGGGTCGGGCAGCTTGCGGGCGGTCCCCTCGACGCTGACCTGCCGCTCCTCCATGGCCTCCAGCAGGGCGGCCTGGGTCTTGGGCGGCGTGCGGTTGATCTCGTCGGCGAGCAGCAGGTTGGTGAAGACCGGACCCTCGTGGAACTCGAACTCCGAGGTCTTCGCGTCGTAGACCAGTGATCCGGTCACGTCGCCCGGCATGAGATCCGGGGTGAACTGCACGCGCTTGAAGTCCATGGACAGCGCCGCGGCCATCGTCCGGACCAGGAGGGTCTTGGCGACGCCGGGAACGCCTTCGAGCAGCACGTGGCCCCGGCACAGCAGGGCGATGACCAGGCCGGTGACCACGGCGTCCTGGCCGACGACGGCCTTGCCGACCTCGGTGCGCAGCGACCCGAGCGAGGCGCGGGCCGCGTCGTCGCCGGGGGACGCCGCACCGGAGTAGGCGATGGTCTGCTGGGAACCCGGATCGGACGGGATCACGCGGCGCCCTCCCCGGCGGTGCCGCGCCCGGCGATGCCGGGCCCGAGGGTGCTGTGCTCGCTCACGAGTCGCGTACCTGCCTTTCCAGGATGTCGAGGTGCCGGGCCAGGGCCACGAGCCCCGCGTCGTCGTCGGGCGCCGCGCCGTACAGCAGGGCCCCCGCCTGGTGAGAATCTAGCGGGGTTCGCATGGCGACGGCCGCCACCACCCCCGCCGGAGTGGCGTCGCCCGTCAGTCCGAGGCGCGGGATGATCCGGTCGAGGGTCGCGGCCCGCAGGGCCGCCGCCGCCCGGTCGCGGGCCCTGCGCGAGCGGTAGAGACGTCCCCGCCCCTCCACGGTCTCGGCGGCGCGCACGACGACCGGCAGCCGCTCGGCGACCACCGGGCCGAGCCTGCGGGCGCGCCAGACCGCGACCAGCGCGACGGCGATGAACAGCTGCAGGAACGCCCAGTTGACCCCGGGCGGGATCAGGTCGGTCAGAGTGGCCTCGCCCTCCCTCCGGGCCCCGCTCGTCTGCGGCAGGCCGGGCACCAGCCAGACCACCGCCGGCCGGGCGCCGGCCAGGTTCATGGCCAGGGCGGCGTTGCCGTCCCCGGCCAGGCGCTCGTTGGTCATGAAATCGCCGGAGCCCACGACGGTGATCTGCCGGCCGGCGGCGTGGAAGGCGATCACGCTGCCGCCGTAGCAGCTGCGCGAGCCCGCGGGGCCGTTGTAGGAGACGCCGCCCGTCATGGCGGTGCCCGCCCGCAGGGCCGCGGGCAGGTCGCAGCCCGGCTCGCGGGACTCCACGTCCGTCAGCGCGCCCGCGGAGACGCCGGGTGCCAGGGCCTGCAGCGCCTGGGTCACCGGCTCGATCAGCAGCCGGTCGCCGGGCACCTCGGCGAGCTCCGCCATCAGCGTGCTGTCGGCGAGGAACTCGGTCCGGCCCACCAGCAGCAGCGAGTCCGGGGTGGCCAGCTCCCGGGCCTTCTCGACGGTCCCGGCCGGGCGGACCTCGACGCCCTGGTCGCGCAGGAGCTGGGCCAGGGCGTGCGCCCCGACCGGGGTGGTCGCCTCGGAGTCGAGGCGGCCGCCGGGGCGCGGCGAGGCGATCAGCACGGTCACCGCGGCGAGCACCACCATGATCGCCAGTACGCCGAACACCCCGCGGGTGCGCCGCCACGAGTCCCGTACGCGCGGGGACACGGGCGTGCCGGCCGGCGGGGGCCCGGCGTCCGCCGCAGAAGCACCGGGAGGGGCGCCGGGAGCGCCGGAGGCGGGCGGGGAGGCGAGAGTGCCGGCGGCCGGGCCCGGTGCGGGCTGCGGTGCCGGCGGGTCGAGGCTCACGCGGGGGCTCCCGACAGCACCGGCCTGGCCCGGCGGAGGCGGTCGTCCAGCTCGGCCATGCTCCGGTATCCCTCGGGAGTGCCGGGCAGGTCGCCGTAGGTGACGTCGTCGAAGAGCCTGGCGGCGGCGGCCAGCTCGTCGGCGAGGTCGGGGAGCATCCGGCCGGCGTCGGCGGCGAGTTCGTCCGCGGTGCGGCCCGGTACGCGGTCGAGCAGGGCCCGGTCCTCCAGGTCGCGCGCGATGGCGCGCAGCCGCTCCCTGATCGCCTCGGCCCACCGGCCCTGCGCCGCGCAGGCCTCGGCGGCCGCGCGGTGCTCGGCCGCGGTGCGGGCCCGGGCGCCGAACAGCTCGCCGGCGGTCCCCGCCCGTGACCGGGTGGCGCGGCGCGCCATGGACAGGACGGGGATCGCGACGGCGACGATGAGGAGCGCGAGCATGACGATCGAGAACCACCCGCCGGGCAGCCCCGAGGCGGCGTCGATCAGGTCGGCGATCCACTCCTGCACGCCCCGCAGGAGCCGGTCCCACCAGGACTCCTTCGGATAGATCGACTTGGCCAGCTCGTTGATCGCCGCCTCCCGGGCGGCGTCCCTCGCGATGTCGACCGGGACGTCGATGATCACCGGTTCCAGGCTCCGGGGTCCTGGGGCGGGTAGCCGTAACCCTGGTGGGGCGGGTTCCCGTAGCCGTAGGGACCGCCGGCCGAGTGCGACGGGTGCCACAGGTCCTCGGGCGCCGTGCCGTGCACGCCGCGCTGGCGGTCCGTGGCGGCCGTCTGGAGCACCAGGTCGAACGCCTCGGCGCGCATCCTCCGGTCGGCGTACAGCAGCGCGCTGACGGCGGCGGAGAACGGGTTGGTGATCGTCCCGGCGATGACGGCGCCCAGCGCGCTCAGGAAGAGGGAGATCGTGAGGCCGGTCTGCAGCCCCTCGACGCCGCCCGCTCCGGCGCCGATCTGGCCGGCGAAGGAGAACGGCACGCTCACGGCGCCGCCGATCAGCCCCGCGATGATCGCGGTGAGAAGGAGGATGCCGAACACCCGCCAGAAGTCGCCCTTGACCAGCCGGAACGACCGGCTGATGGCGGAGAACACCCCGGCGCGCTCCAGCACGATCGCGGGACCGGCCAGGCTCAGCTTGGTGTAGAGGAAGACCCCGCCGACGATGCCGCCGATGATGAGGACGAAGCCCACCACGCCGACCAGCGCCCCCGGCGCGTTCGCCGCGGCCAGCACCACGACCAGGACGACTGCCGCGATCATGAAGCCGAAGATCATGAGCACCTGGAGCAGCGCCAGCCCGAACAGCGGCAGCACCCGGCCGCGCGTCAGCCGCCAGGCCTCCCCGATCGTGATGGACTCGCCGAACACGGCGCGGCCCAGCACGCTGGTCAGCATGCCGCTGAGCACCACGATCGCGATCATCTGCAGGATGACGGAGAGCAGGGTGCCGAGCAGGAAACCGCCGGCGATGCCCAGGATGTCCGAGGGATCGGTCGGCGTCTCCGAGACGGCGGCGTCGACGAACGCGCTGGCCGTCGGAATCTGGATGGCCAGCGTGGCGACCTCGGCGAGGATGGTCACCAGGGCGGACAGGCCGAGGGTGGCCTTCGGATTGCTCCGGATGAACTGCACCGCGCCGTTGTAGATGTCGCTCAGGTTCAGCGGACGCAGGGGGATGATGCCGGGCTTGAGGGCGGGCGGTCCCCCGTAGGGCGCGCCCGCCTGGCCGTAGGGCGGAGCGGGCTGGCCGTAGGGGCCGGTCCCGCCGTACGGCTGTCCTCCGTACGGCTGCCCTCCGTAGGGCTGCCCGCCGTGCGGCTGCTCCCCGTAGGGCTGTCCTTTGTACGGCTGCCCCCCGTAGGGCTGCCCGCCGTGGGGCTGCTGGGGCGGCGGCTGAGCGTAGGGATTGCCGGGGTCCTGCCCGGGGGGCGGACCCGGGGGAGGCGTCTGACCGGCGCCGGGTGCGGCCCACGGTGCCGCACCCTCGCCGCCGTACGGCGGCGGCTGGTTGGACGCCCAGCCGGGTGGTGTGTCGGGGTGGGAACCGTGTCCGTCTGACATATCCCAATCCTGGCATGGAGACGCACGCATCGGGCTGTTCGGGGTGATTGTTCAAGGGATTACGGCGTGCTTTCCGGACGCGGCCCGGCCCGGCGCGGGGGCGGGGATGGCCGAAAGGCCGTTCCTTACCGCAGACTGTGACAGTGGCCACATTCGCGTCCGGAGCTCGTCCGCCGCGGCCGATAGCGGCCACTCCGGGGGCGCCGCCGCGCGTTTCGCGCTGCGTAAGCCTAAAATTCGGCACCCGGGCGCCGATCACCAGGCTGTGTCATCCGGTGGTCGGGCACGGGTAACCTTCGGTAATCGTACGGTTTACCTAAAAATTCTCCACCTGCGTAAGACGAATGAGGGGCCATGAAAGGACGCGTGCTGGTCGTCGACGACGACGCCGCTCTCGCCGAGATGCTCGGCATCGTGCTGCGCGGGGAGGGGTTCGAACCTTCCTTCGTCTCCGACGGTGACAAGGCACTCGACGCGTTCCGCGACACCCGCCCGGATCTGGTCCTGCTCGACCTGATGCTGCCCGGCGCCGACGGCATCGACGTGTGCCGCAGGATCCGCGCCGAGTCCGGGGTGCCGATCGTCATGCTGACGGCCAAGAGCGACACCATCGACGTGGTGCTCGGCCTGGAGTCCGGGGCCGACGACTACATCGTCAAGCCGTTCAAGCCCAAGGAGCTCGTGGCGCGGGTGCGCGCGAGGCTGCGCCGCACCGACGAGCCGACGCCCGAGATCCTGCAGATCGGCGACATCACCATCGACGTCGCCGGGCACTCGGTCAAGCGTGACGAGGAGACCATCAACCTCACTCCGCTGGAGTTCGACCTGCTGGTCGCGCTGGCGCGCAAGCCTCGCCAGGTCTTCACCCGGGAGGTCCTGCTGGAGCAGGTCTGGGGCTACCGCCACGCGGCCGACACCCGCCTGGTGAACGTCCACGTCCAGCGCCTCCGTGCCAAGATCGAGAAGGATCCGGAGCACCCGGAGATCGTGGTGACGGTCCGCGGCGTGGGATACAAGGCCGGGCCGGCCTAGCCCGCCCGCTCTCCGCTCCCCCCGGATCCCGACATGGCCACTCCGAAGAAGCGCCGCCGTACCCCGCGCCAGCTGGTGCGGGGCGTGCGGCGGCGTGCGCGGCGCGCGGCCGGCCGGCTGCGCCGGGTCTTCTGGCGATCCCTCCAGCTCCGCGTGGTCACCAGCACGATGGTCATCTCCGTCGCGGTGGTCGCGGTGCTCGGCGTCTTCCTGGACCAGCAGATCACCACGTCCGTGCTGGACGCCCGCGAGCGGGCCGCGACGAGCGAGGCGCAGGCCGACCGCAACGCGGTGCTCGGCTTCCTGAACCAGCCGGACGGCGAGCCCGCCAAGCGCTCCGGGTCCGGCGAGACGGTCCAGGGCGACGACAGCCCGCTCGGCCAGGCGACGACGGCCCTGGCGAACCGGGCCGGTTCGGCCAGCCGCTACTCGGTGATCATCTGCAACCGGAAGCTGCCGGGCGCGTGCTTCGGCACCACGAACGTCGACGAGCGCAGCATCACCGAGCGGATGCGCACCGCCGTGACCAAGGGGGAGCCGGGCAGGAACAGCCCCTGGTACGGCGAGCTGTACTACAAGGACAGGACCGAGCCGGTCCGCGGGCTGGTGATCGGCACGCGCCTGGACACCACGGGCGCCCCGCAGATCGACACCGGCTACGAGATCTACCACCTGGTCCCCCTCGACAAGGAGGAGGAGACCCTCAACGCGGTGCGGCAGATGCTCGTCGTCGTCGGCGTCGGCCTGGTGCTCCTGCTGGCCGCGATCGCCTTCCTGGTCACCCGCCAGGTGGTCACGCCGGTACGGCTGACGCGGCAGGCGGCCGAGCGGCTGGCCGCGGGGCGCCTGGACGAGCGGCTCAAGGTGCGCGGCGAGGACGACCTCGCCCGCCTGGCCGTCTCCTTCAACGAGATGGCCGCCAACCTGGCGCTGAAGATCCACCAGCTGGAGGAGCTCTCCCAGGTCCAGCGGCAGTTCGTCTCCGACGTCTCGCACGAGCTGCGCACCCCGCTGACCACCGTCCGGATGGCCGCCGACCTGCTCTACGACGCCCGCGAGGACTTCGACCCGATGGCCGCGCGCTCGGCGGAGCTGATGCAGAACCAGCTGGAGCGCTTCGAGTCGATGCTCGCCGACCTGCTGGAGATCAGCCGCTACGACGCGGGCGCCGCGACGCTCGACGTCGACTCCGTCGACGTCAGGGACGTGGTGCTGCGGGCGGTCGCCGACTCCGAGGCGCTGGCCGAGCGCCACTCCACCCGCTTCGACCTGCGGCTGCCGGGCGAGCCCTGCATGGCCGAGATGGACAGCCGCCGCGTCGAGCGCATCCTGCGCAACCTGCTGTTCAACGCCATCGAGCACGGCGAGGGCAAGGACATCGTCGTCTCGGTCGGAGCCGACCGCGACGCGGTGGCGGTGGCCGTACGCGACCACGGGGTGGGCCTGAAGCCGGGCGAGGAGAACATGGTCTTCGACCGGTTCTGGCGCGCCGACCCGTCGCGGGCGCGGACCATCGGGGGCACCGGCCTGGGACTGGCCATCTCCCGCGAGGACGCGATTCTGCACGGGGGCTGGCTGCAGGCGTGGGGGGCGCCGGGTGAGGGCTCGCAGTTCAGGCTCTCGCTGCCCCGGGTGGCGGGGACGGCCCTGCGGGGCTCGCCGCTGCCGCTGGTGCCGCCGGAGGTGGAGATGCGCCGGACGTGGCGGGGGCAGATGACGCCGGTGCTGTCGCCGGCGGCGGCGGACGGGGGACATGACGCCGGTGCCGTGACCGGCGGCGGGCGGGGGACATGATGCGTGCGAGAACGGGACGGTGGCCGGGGGTCGCAGGACTGCTGGCGGCCATGGTCATGGCGACGGCGGCCTGTTCCGTCATCCCCACCGGTCCCGGCGACGTCGCCGTCGACGACGCGGGCAGCGGCGACCCGCTCGACCCGCCGTACGCGCGGGTGATCGCCATGCCGCCGAACCCCGACTGGACGCCCAAGGAGGTCGTCGCCGGCTTCCAGGCCGCCATGGCGAGCACGGGCGACTCCGGCCACGCCGTCGCGCGCCAGTACCTCACCGCCTCCTTCCTCAAGAAGTGGGACCCGTCGGGCGAGGTCATGGTCTACAGGCAGAGCGCGCTGGACGGCGGGGAGAACGAGGAGGACACCAAGGAGACGCGGGTCACCCTCAAGGGCACCGTCACCGGCACCATCGGGCAGGACGGCCTGTACCGCCCCGGGGACGACGAGCTGAACGAGCCCTTCACCCTGGTCAAGGAGAGCGCCGGCTGGCGGATCGCCGGCGGGCACGAGGGGCTGATGCTGTCGGAGGCCGACGTCAGGCGCGCCTACCGGCTGGTGGACCTGTACTTCCTGGACTCCAAGCGCACGGGCCTGGTGATCGACCAGGTCCAGCTCCCGGTCAACCCCCTCTCGACCCGCGCGAAGGCGACGGTCGAGCGGCTGCTGGAGGGGCCGAGCAGCTCGCTGTCGGGCGCGGCCCAGACCGCCTTCCCGCAGGACGTCGACCTCATCGACGTCACCACCGAGAACAGCCGCGTCGTCGTCAACCTGGACAAGGGCGTGAGCGGCTCCGACAACATCGCCGCCATGTCCGCCCAGCTCGCGGGGACGCTCTCCGAGCTCGCCGGGGGATCGAGCGTCGAGGTGCGCGTCAACGGCGAGCCGTACTACGGCGACTCCGCCCTGGTGGTCGACGCCCAGGCGCAGCTCAAGTTCGACCCGTGGATGACCCCCCGGGGGATGCAGCTGTTCTACATGCAGGGCGGCGCCCTGCGGCAGCTCGACAAGGACAACGTCGGACAGCCGGTGGCGGGCGCCGCGGGCGACCCGGCCAAGGCCGAGGGCCGGATCGGCGCGCTCGCCCGCCCGGCCGTCAGCGGGCACACGCTGCGGCAGGCGGCGGTGCTCTCCGACGACCGCCGGAGCATCTCCGTCGCGCCGCTGACCCCGGACGGCCAGTGGCGGGAATGGGTCACCGGCAACGACCTCATCACCCCGAACTGGGACCGGTACGGCTCGCTGTGGACGGTGGACCGGCCGGGACCGCAGTCCTCGATCGTGCTGCGGCACTACTACGACGAGGAGAAGCAGCAGGTCAGGCCGTACCGCGTGGCCGCCTCCGACCTGGACACGGTCGAGGTCACCGCGCTCAAGGTCGCCAGGGACGGCGTGCACGTGGCGGTGGTGGTCAGGAACGCGATGGGCGAGGACGAAGTCAAGATCGGCACCGTCATCGGCGAGGGGGCCGCCAGCCGCATCGCCAACCTGCGGACGGTGGTGAACGCCGGCGACAAGCAGACGATCAAGGACATCGCCTGGAAGGACGGCAAGAGCCTCTACGTGCTCACCGGCAAGTCCGAGCTGCTGGAGGCCTCGCTGACCGCCGGGCCCAAGCCCCTGGTGTCCTATCCCCGCATGGAGAGCGTCACCGCCCTGGACGACGTCCTGCTGGCGGGGGTCAAGGACGACGACGGCAACCGGCAGGTCGTCTACCGCAACGTGCCCGGCTGGGAGCCGTGGGTCAAGGACGAGAACGGCTCCACCGGCTTCGTCCCCGACGGCCCGTCGTCCCCGGTCTTCCCCCTGGGCTGAGCCCTCCCTCCAGCCCGCCTCCGGGAGCGTACGGCTCTCGCCGGGACCCGCTGCGGGCCGTACATCCAGCGGATTTGTCGGTGGGACCTGGCACTTTGGACGCGTGACGACCGCTCTGCTCGACCTGGTCCTGCCGCCCCGCTGCGCCGGATGCGACGCACCCGGGGCGCTCGTCTGCCCTCCCTGCGCGGCCGAGCTCCGCGCCGACCCCGCCTGCCGGATGCCGAGCCCCTGCCCGGAGGGCCTGCCCGAATGCTGGTCGGCCTCCGACTACGCCGGAGCCACGCGCCGGGCCGTCATCTCCTACAAGGAGCACGGCCGTACGGCCCTGGCCCGGCCGCTGGCCGGGGCGCTCGCGCTGACGGCCGGCATCGCGGTGGGCGGCCATCCCGTGATCCTCGTCCCGGTGCCCAGCACCCGCCCGGCTCTGCGGCGGCGCGGGCACGACCCGGTGGCCCGGCTGGCGGAGCTGGCCGCCGGGTACCTCCGCGCGGCGGGGTGGCCGGCGACAGTCTCCAGGGCGCTGGCCCACCGGCGCCGGGCGGCCGACCAGGCGGGGCTGAGCTCGCTCCAGCGGGCTGCGAACCTGTCGTCGGCATTTCGGGTTGTCAGCGGGAGGAACGGCTCTCTGACGGCCTCCTGGGACGCCTCGCAGGTCGTCGTCGTCCTCGTCGACGACGTCATCACCACCGGCGCCACTCTGGCCGAGGCCGCCCGGGCTCTGCGCGCGGCGGGAGCGCAGGCGCCGCTCGCCGTGACGGTCGCCGCGACACGCCGAAGAGATCGAATGCAACTCGGTGACGGAGGGTAAAGGGCGCTTAAGTTATCGGTCTCACTTCACCGCCTCATCCAGGCGTCCCAATTGACGGCCTGAAGTGGCTCTGGGGACGCGAGAAGCCTTCACATAAGGGGCAGCGCATCGCCAAAGCGGTCATCTCCGACACTGCACATCTCCGGAGAAAATCACACAAAGTGATCCTTCGGTCGATCGGCAGGCTGACATTCCGCCGCGATGCGGATAGCGTCAGACCATGGCACCCGCTCGGGTCCGTGGTTGCACCGGACCGACTCCCCTGAGGGGATCGGTCTGGCTAGCCGATGCCAGCCGCAGGCGAAACGGTCCACGTAAGACGACTCTTTGTCGATCGATCACGGTGCGGCTTAGAGGTAAGTCCTGCCTTCCCGGGGAGCCAGATGTTCCTCGCCAGAAGAGAAGGGCATTAGTGGCACAGAGCTGCGAGACCCTCAGCAGGCGGATGTGGGGACGAAGACCAGGTCGGCCGAGCGGGTGTCGCTGTTCCACCGTCGAGAGCCGAAGGGGGGCTGTGCATGGACATCATCGTCAAGGGTCGGCACACCGGAGTGAGTGACCGATTCCGCGACCATGTGACGACCAAGCTGGCCAGGATTGAGCGTCTGGACCACAAGCTCATCCGTGTTGACGTGGAGGTGTCCAAGGAGCGCAACCCGCGCATTCCCGACCAGCGGGAGCGGGTGGAACTCACGATTCACTCACGTGGCCCCGCGGTACGGGCCGAGGCCTCGGCCGACGACCGCTTCGCCGCACTCGACATAGCACTCGGCAAGCTCGAAGGAAGGCTCCGGCGCATCGCCGACCGGCGCAAGGTCCACCACGGCAACCACTGCCCCCCGTCGGTCGCCGAACTGACCGCTTCCGCGCTGGCCCAGTCTCTCGAGGCGGAGCCCTTGCGGGTCCGCGTGGAGCCGGCCGAACCGGAGATGGACGTCGACTTCGACCTTCCCGAGGACAAGACCATCGTCCCCATCGAGATGGACGGTGACGGGCCCCTCGTGGTCCGGGAGAAGTTCCACAAAGCCGAACCGATGACCATCGACCAGGCGCTCCTGGAGATGGAGCTGGTCGGCCACGACTTCTATCTCTTCCGAGACAAGGAGAGCGGACAGCCCAGTGTCGTCTACCTGCGGCGAGGATACAACTACGGCGTGTTGCGGCTCATCGAGCCCTGACCGCCCTGGCCGAAGACCCTCTCCGACCAACCCGAGGACCCGGAAAGCCGTGTAATCATGGCGGTCCAACGGCTCTGGCCCCCCGAGGAGGAGGCGTGACGGAACCCGACGAGGCGACCCGCACCACCGGGCGCGGCGAACCGATCCGCGTGCTGATCGTCGACGATCATGCGCTGATCCGCCGCAGCCTGGAGATGGCGCTGGCCGCGGAGGCGGATATCGAGGTGGTCGGCGAGGCCAGTGACGGTCAGGAGGCCGTCGAGCTCGCCGACCGCCTGACACCGGACGTCGTGCTCATGGACGTCCGCATGCCCCGGCGCAGCGGAATCGAGGCCACACGAGAGATCAAGGCCTCGGCACCGAGTGTCCGGATCATCATGCTGACGGTGAGCGACGAGGAGGAGGACCTCTTCGATGCGATCAAGGCAGGCGCCACCGGCTACCTGCTGAAGAACGTCCAGCTCGACGAGGTCCCCGAGGTCGTGCGAGGCGTCCACGAAGGGCAGTCGCTGATCAATCCGGCGATGGCCGCAAAACTGATCAACGAGTTCGCGAACATGAGCCGTAAGGAGGCCGAGCGCCCTCCGCAGTTACCCGTCCCCCGGTTGACCGACCGGGAGATGGAGGTGCTCCGCCTGGTGGCCAAGGGAATGAACAACCGCGAGATCGCCAAGCAGCTGTTCATCTCCGAGAACACCGTCAAGAACCACGTGCGCAACATCCTGGACAAGCTCCAGCTCCACTCCCGGATGGAAGCCGTGGTCTACGCGGTCCGCGAGCGCATGCTCGAGATCACCTGACCCGCGGTGGCCGGTCCCCGGCCACCGCATCCCCATCCCGAGCCACGCACCCCCCAAAGACGATGAAGCCGGTACGGCGAGGTCGGCGCCGGATGCGGCGCGGATTCAAGCCAGGGCCCGGTGCCGGTACGGCGAGACGCCGTGACCGACGCCCCTGTACGGCGGCAGCGTCTCCCCACACGCTCGACCCCGGGTGCCCCGCCCATCGGCGCCGGTACGGCGAGACGGGGTACGGAGGTGATCGGCGCCGGGTGTACGGCGGCCAGGCCGAGGTGCATGGTCGTGCTGTGCGGGCAGGTGTTCCGGCCGGCCGTCTCAGCCGGCCTCTGGTGCATTCAGGCCTCCGGCCTGATGAACGAGGCAGTGACTGAGACGGCCGGCCGGAACAGCCACCCGCACAGCGCGACCATGTCCCCCACCACAACAGACCGGAGCCGCCCGCCGTACGAACGGCGCCGGCCGCCGCCGTCCGACGCCTCGCCGTACCGGCGCCGGGCTCTGGCTTGAGTCCGCGCCGTACCGGCGCCGGGCCGGGATCAGGTGATCGCGGTCAGGACGGCCTCCCGGAGGGCGGGGTCGGCGCGGTCGATGTGGATGGTGTCGCAGCCGACCCAGGTGGCGGCCTCGCGGAGGGCGGTGGCCAGGGGTTCCACTGCTTTGCGGGGGTCGATGCCGGGTTCGAGGCCGATCTGGCGGGCGATCAAGGTGGAGCCCTCGCGGGCGGGGTCGACGCGGGCGATCAGCCGGCCGCCGGTGAGGACGGGCATCGTGAAGTAGCCGTGGACGCGTTTGTCCTTGGGGACGTAGGCCTCCAGACGGTGGTTGAAGCCGAACACGCGGGCGGTCCGGGCGCGGTCCCAGATGAGGGAGTCGAACGGGGACAGCAGGGTGGTGCGGTGGCGGCCCCGCGGAGGGACCTCCAGGGCCGCGGGGTCGGCCCAGGCGGTCGCCGAGCGGCCGGTCCAGCCAGCGACCTGGACGGGGACGAGGCCGGTGGCGCCGTCGAGCAGGGCGGTGTCCAGGATCGCGGCGTGTGTGGCCCTCAGCCGCAGGAAGTCGACCAGGTCGGCGCGGGTGGCGACGCCGAGGGCGCGGCCGGCGATGCGGGCGAGGCGGACGACGCATTCGGTGTCGGAGGGGTCCTCGCCCAGCAGGTGCGCGGGCACGGCGCGCTCGGCCAGGTCGTAGACGCGGCGCCAGCCCACCCGGCGGGTGCAGACGACCTCGCCGGTGTCCAGCAGCCACTCGATGGCGATCTTCGAGTCGGACCAGTCCCACCAGGGGCCGCCGTTCTTGGCGCCGCCGATGTCGGTGGTCGTGACGGGGCCACTCTCCCGGACCTTCTCCAGCACCTTGTCCACGGTCGGCGGGACCTCGTGCCAGCGGAACTTCCTGGCCCGGAACGCGCGGCGGCGGAAGGCGTAGAGGGGCCAGTCCTCGATGGGCAGCACGCACGCGGCGTGACACCAGTATTCGAAGGCGCGGGCGGGCTCGTCCCAGTAGGCCCGCTCGACCTTCTGCCTGCCGACGGCGCCGAGCCGCGCGTAGGCGACGAGCTCGTGGGAGCGCGCCAGCACGGAGATCGTGTCGAGCTGCACGGCTCCCAGGCGGCGCAGGGTCGCCGTCGCGCCGCCGCGGCGGGTGTCGGCGCCCAGGAACCCCTGGGCGCGCAGGATGATCCGGCGGGCCTCGTCGGCCGAGAGGCTCAGAGTCATGACCGCTCCAGGGGGAGGCGGGGCGTCGTTCCGCGGCACGTCTGCATGACGCCGAGGTTAGCGCTTCACACCGACGAAATTGCTATGCCGGTGTCGGACGAGGCGGAACCCGCGTGGAGATCAGTCGAGGACGCCGTCGGAGTGCTCGAAGGGCGCGCGGGGGGAGTCGAGGACGACGTCCTTGAACGCGCCGAAGAACAGGAGCAGGGCGCCGCCCATCATGCAGACCGCGACGCCCATCCAGAACACGAGCCAGTTGGGTCCGGCGGTCAGCGCGATCCCGCCGATGGCGAAGCCCAGCAGACTCACGGTGACGGCCAGCCAGGAAAGGGCCCTGCCTGCGTGGGAGGCGCCGGGTGGAGTCTCCGCCATGATCGTTTCTCCTCGCGCAGCGGGCTGTGCTTCCGGACGCGCCGGAGGGATTTTCCGGACGTGCTTCCGGGGCTGTTTCAGGTGTGAGGTGTGATAGTCGGCGCCATACCCCCTCACGCAGGCCGTACTCCCATAAAAAGGGCACGGGGAACTGTGCGGGCGGTAAGAGCGTCGTCCATGGTGGCTGTGTCTGGTGGTGGAACCGCCTACGATGGCAGCGGAGAACCATGTCTCGTCCTCATCCGGGCCCCTGAAGGCCGCGGAAGACCTGCGAGGAGCTTTACCTAAAGTGCCAGCCTTTCTCGACAAGATTCTTCGCGCAGGCGAAGGCAAGCTTCTGCGCAAGCTCAAGCGGATCGCCGACCAGGTCAACTCCATTGAGGACGACTTCAAGAGCCTGACCGACGCCGAGCTGCGCGCGCTCACCGACGAATACAAGCAGCGCCACGCCGACGGCGAATCCCTCGACGATCTGCTTCCCGAAGCCTTCGCCACCGTCCGTGAGGCCTCCCGGCGCGTGCTGGGCATGCGCCACTTCGACGTGCAGATCATGGGCGGGGCCAACCTGCACATGGGCAACATCTCCGAGATGCGCACCGGTGAGGGCAAGACCCTGACCTGTACGCTCCCGTCCTACCTCAACGCCATCGCGGACAAGGGCGTCCACGTCATCACGACGAACGACTACCTGGCCAAGCGCGACGCCGAGGAGATGGGCCGGATCCACCGCTTCCTGGGCCTCAAGGTCGGCGTGATCCTGGCCAACATGCCGCCGGACGAGCGCCGCAAGCAGTACGCCGCGGACATCACCTACGGCACGAACAACGAGTTCGGCTTCGACTACCTGCGCGACAACATGGCGCAGTCGCTGGACGAGTGCGTGCAGCGCGGCCACAACTTCGCCATCGTCGACGAGGTCGACTCGATCCTCATCGACGAGGCCAGGACCCCGCTGATCATCTCGGGTCCGGGCGAGCAGTCCGGCAAGTGGTACGGCGAGTTCGCCAAGATCGCTCCCCGGCTCCGCAAGGGCGCCGAGGGCAAGGACGGCGAGGAGAGCACCGGCGACTACTCCGTCGACGAGAAGAAGCGCACGATCGGCATCTTCGAGTCCGGCGTCGAGAAGGTCGAGGACTGGCTCGGCATCGACAACCTCTACAAGCCCGAGCACACCCACCTGGTCGGCTTCCTCAACAACGCGCTGAAGGCCAAGGAGCTCTACAAGAAGGACAAGGACTACATCGTCGTCGACGGCGAGGTCCTGATCGTCGACGAGTTCACCGGCCGTGTCCTGCACGGGCGCCGCTACAACGAGGGCATGCACCAGGCCATCGAGGCCAAGGAAGGCGTCAAGATCAAGGACGAGAACCAGACTCTCGCCACGATCACGCTGCAGAACTACTTCCGCCTCTACGCCAGGCTCTCGGGCATGACCGGAACCGCGGCCACCGAGGCCAACGAGTTCCACCAGACCTACAAGCTCGGCGTCGTCCCGATCCCGACCAACAAGCCGATGATCCGCAAGGACCAGGCGGACGTGGTCTACAAGACCGAGGACGCCAAGTTCATGGCGGTCGTGGAGGACATCAAGGAGCGCTACGACAGGGGCCAGCCGGTCCTGGTCGGCACCACCAGCGTGGAGAAGTCCGAGCGCCTGTCCAAGGAGCTCAAGCGCAAGGGCGTCAAGCACGAGGTGCTCAACGCCAAGAACCACGCTCGCGAGGCCGCGATCATCGCCGAGGCGGGCCGCAAGCACGCGGTCACCGTGGCCACGAACATGGCCGGCCGCGGCACCGACATCAAGCTCGGCGGCAGCACCGAGTTCCGCGCCGACGTGGAGCTGCGCAACCGCGGCCTCGACCCGGTCGAGACCCCGGAGGAGTACGAGAAGGCCTGGCCCGAGGCGCTGGAGAAGGCCAAGGACGCCGTCAAGACCGAGCACGAGGAGGTCGTCGACCTCGGCGGCCTGTACGTCCTGGGCACCGAGCGGCACGAGTCGCGCCGCATCGACAACCAGCTCCGCGGTCGTTCCGGCCGTCAGGGAGACCCGGGTGAGTCGCGGTTCTACCTCTCGCTCGAGGACGACCTCATGCGCCTGTTCAACTCGGCCCGGGTCGAGATGATCATGACGCGGCTGAACATCCCGGACGACGTGCCGATCGAGTCGGGCATCGTCTCCAAGGCCATCGCCTCGGCCCAGCACCAGGTGGAGCAGCAGCACTTCGAGACGCGTAAGAACGTCCTGAAGTACGACGAGGTCATGAACCGCCAGCGCAAGGTGATCTACGCCGAGCGTCAGCGGGTGCTCGAGGGCGCCGACCTGCACGAGCAGGTCCGCGGCTTCATCAAGGACGTCGTCGACGACTACGTCTCCGGCGCCACCGCCGAGGGCTTCGCCGAGGAGTGGGACCTCGACAAGCTGTGGAAGGCGCTGGGCCAGCTGTACCCGATCAGCCTCACCGTCGACGAGCTCACCGAGGAGGCGGGCGGCCGCGAGGAGCTCTCCGCCGCCTTCCTCAAGGAGAAGATCGAGGCCGACGCCCTGGCCGCCTACGACCGTCGCGAGGAGGAGCTCGGCCCCGAGACCATGCGCGAGGTCGAGCGCCGGGTCATCCTGGCCGTCCTGGACCGCAAGTGGCGCGAGCACCTCTACGAGATGGACTATCTCCAGGAGGGCATCGGCATGCGGGCCTACGCCCAGAAGGACCCGCTGATCGAGTACCAGCGCGAGGGCTTCGACATGTTCTCCCAGATGCTCGACGGCATCAAGGAGGAGTCGGCCGGCTATCTGTTCAACCTCGAGATCGAGGTGCAGACCAGCCCGATCGTCGAGGAGGCCGAGGACGCCGACCTCGCGGAGACCCGCTCGATCATCGCCCGCGGCCTGCGCGGTCCCGAGCGGCCCTCCGAGCTGCAGTACACCGCGCCCGGCGAGACCGGCGAGGTGGAGCACACGCGGGTCAGCACCCGCGAGCAGCGCGACGCCTACGGCAACGTCGAGCGCAACGCGCCGTGCCCCTGCGGCTCCGGCAAGAAGTACAAGCGCTGCCACGGCGACCCGAAGAACGCCGCCTGATCCGTCGAGAGACGACAGGAGGGCCCGCACCCCGCAGGGGTGCGGGCCCTTTCGCGTTCCGGCCGGAGTCCTGCCGCTTCCGGCCGGGACCTCTCCGCCTTCCCGGGTGCGGCGCGCGGCGTCGGACAGGAGGCGCTCAGAGCGCGCGGTCAGGCCGCGCGCTCAAGACATGCGGTCCGGGTGTGCGGTCGGGGGGTGTGGTCAGGGAGTCGTCTCGAACTCCGTGCACAGCCACTGCACGCCCCTGCGCTCCAGCCGCAGGGCCAGGCCGCGGTGGCGTTCGCCGCAGCGGACCAGCACGCACATCTCCACCACCCCGTCGCCCGGCTGGGACAGGTGGAGCCGGCCGATCCGCGGCGGGCACGCGCAGTCGAAGACCCTGCCGGCGCGGACCAGCTCGGTCCGGGTGCGGGCGGTGGTATGGCGGAAGACGCTGGAGGGCGGCCGCCTGCCTGCCAGGATCTCGGCGAAGGCCTGCCCGAGGGCCCGCAGCCGCCGCTCGTCCGGGACGGCCCCCGCCGGTCCCCACACCAGCGGGCGCCCGGCCCGCGGCTCGGCGGGCTCGCCGTTCAGGGCGAGCGTCCCCTGCACGTACGGCGGAGCGGCCGGCCGGGCGGCTCCCGAGGGGCGCTCGTCGTCGTAGGGCGGCTCGGCGGAGGGGGAGGAGACGATCCTGGGGAGGGACGCCGGTCGTGGAGGGCGTGACATGGCGACTCGATTCTCGTCGGGAGACCTGACGCATCTAGGAGTTTGCGGTCCCCCGCGCAGATACCTGCGGCTCCAACTTCCCGGAGATCGGCGCCGTTTCGCCCCCTGGCGAGGAGAAGATCCTGTGAAGCTGGAGTGGTGCGGGCCCGCCCGGGACGGGGTTGCGGCGCGGTTCCCGGTCTCCGGCGGATAGCCGAAACACCACCCGGCCGGAAACCCCGGCTGAGGGGACGCCCGCCGGAGCGTCCCTCAGGGGCGCCTGGCGGTGGTGGTGCCCGTCTCTCCGCTCTCCGCGTCGGGCTCGGGCTCCCGGCCCGGGGTCATGATGTTCAGCCGCCTGATCAGGAAACTGAAGACGACGTAGTAGATCACCGCGTAGACCAGCCCCATCACGATGAGGACCGGGATCCCCCGCGCGTTGGCGGCGGTGCCGTACAGGCCGAGGTCGATCAGGCCGGAGGAGAAACTGAAGGCGAGCTTGACGCCCAGGGCCGAGGCCACCGCGAGGGAGACGCCGGTCAGGACGATGTGCACCACGAACAGGACCGGCGCCACGAAGATGAAGGCGAACTCGATGGGCTCGGTGATCCCGGTGAGGAACGCGGTGAGCGCGGCGGAGATCATGATGGAGCCGACCGCGGTACGGCGGTGCGCGGGGGCGGCCCGCCAGATGGCGATCGCCGCGGCGGGCAGGCCGAACATCAGGATGGGATAGAACCCGGCCTCGAAGCCGCCGTAGCCCTGGACGCCGTTGTTGAAGCAGACCAGGTCGCCGGCGAGATGTTTGCCGGCCGTCGTCACGCACTCGGGGACCTGGGTCCACACGACGTTGTTGACGATGTGGTGCAGGCCCAGGGGGATCAGGGTGCGGTTGACCATGCCGTAGATCCCGGCGCCGAGGGTGCTGTTCTCGGCGAGCCAGGTGCCGAAGGCGCGCACCCAGCCGCCCACGACCGGCCAGACGAAGCCGAAGAACACCCCGATCACCAGTCCGGCGAAGGCGGTGAGGATCGGCACCAGGCGGCGGCCGCTGAAGAAGGCCAGGGCGGTGGGCAGCTTGGTGCGGTAGAAGCGCTGCCAGAGCAGGGCGGAGACGACGCCCATCACGATGCCGCCGAGCACCCGGGTGGGGTTCTGCGCGCCGAGGTTGAGCACCACCTGCGGGACGGCCGGGTCGGCGTCGTCGAAGACCCGGGTGGTGATCGACCCCTTCAGCGTCTCGTCGAACATGATGAAGAACATGTTCATGCTGACGGCGTGGAAGACCAGATAGCCGACCAGCGCGGCCAGCGCGGTGGAACCGTCGGCCTTGCGGGCGAACCCGATGGCCACGCCGATCGCGAACAGGATCGGCAGGTTGTCGAAGAGCGTGCCGCCCGCGGTGCCCAGGACGCGGGCGACGTCGTCGAGGAAAGCGTTGTCCGTCCGGCCGAGAAGGTCGTCCTGGCCGAGCCGGAGCAGCAGACCGGCGGCCGGCAGGACCGCGATCGGGAGCATGAGGGAGCGGCCCAGGCGCTGGAGCACGCTCATCACGGCTGATCCGGACGTGGACGGGGCCGGGAGGCCCGCGTCCGCTGAGGCGGAACTCATCGGACTTTCCTCCATGGGACGGGAACGGGAGGAGGTCAGGTGCGGCGTGCCGGGGTCTCCAGGATCGTACGGAGCTGGTAGCGGTCGGCGCGATAGGTGGAGATCCCCAGTTCGGCGCAGACGCCCCCGGCGAACGAGCGCTGTTGCAGCAGCAGCACGGCCCCGCCGCGCGGCAGCTTCAGCAGGTCGGCGTCGTCGGGGTCGGCGATGCCGGCGTCGATGGTGAGCTCACCCGCGTCGAGCATCAGACCGTAGTGGGCCTCCAGCAGTTCGTACAGCGAGCGGCCGGTCAGGTCGTGGGAGTCGAGGTCCGGCGCGAGGGCGACCGGGATGTGGGACCGCTCGATGCACATGGGCTCGCCGGCCGCGGTGCGCAGCCGTTCGATGAAGTGCACCTCGTCGCCCGGCTGGATGCCGAGCTCGCGGGCGAGGTGCGCACTGGCCCGGACCACCCGGCGGTCCAGGTCGCGCGAGCCGGGCTCCATGCCGCGGGAGCGCATCTCGTCGCTGAACGAGGTCAGCCGCAGCGCCATCTCTATCTTGGGCCGGGCCACGAAGGTGCCCTTGCCCGCCACGCGCTGCAGCCTGCCCTCGGAGACCAGATGGTCGACCGCCTGCCGCACGGTCATCCGCGACAGCCCGAAGCGCTGGCAGAGCTCGCGCTCCGACGGGATCGCCGTGCCGATGGCCAGCTCGTGGCTCTCGATGAGATCGAGCAGGATCTCACGGAGCTGGAAGTACTTGGGTACGGGGCTGTCCGGATCGATCTGAGCCACGGGATCCTTCCCCCTCTCGATTCCGAGATGTCCAATGGGTTATGGTTTGCACTGGTCTAGTCCGGACTAGACCACAGGCCGGAAAAGGGTGTCAACGTACGGACCGGCGACGGATCGATAACGGCCCGATCTCGCCTGCCCCGCCGAAGGACGCCTGCCCCCACCGAAGGATGAGCGAGTTATGACGACCAAGATGCGCAGCGAGATCGCCGAGCAGCCCGCTGCGTTGCAGGCCACGCTGGACGCCCTCCTCCCCAGGGTCGGGGAGGTGGAACGGCTCGCGGGGCAGACTCGTCAGCTGCTGTTCATCGCCCGTGGCACCTCCGACAACGCCGCAGTCTACGGCCGTTACCTCGCCGAGGCACACACGGGCCGTCTGTCCACCCTCGCCGCGCCCTCGATCGCGACCACCTACCGCCGCAAGCTGGACCTCGACGGCGTGCTGGCCGTGGGCCTGTCCCAGTCCGGCAGGACCGAGGAGATCGTCGAGACCCTGGCCTGGGCCAAGGAGTGCGGCGCCAAGACCGTGGCGATCACCAACGGCGGCGAGCAGAGCCCGCTGGCCCAGGCCGCCGACCTGGCCCTGTGCACGCTCGCGGGCGAGGAGAAGGCCGTTCCGGCCACCAAGACCTACACCACCCAGCTCGCCGCGCTGGCCGTGCTCGCCCTCGGTCTGGGCGCCGACGTCGACCCCGCCGACCTGCAGCGCGTCCCCGAGGCCGTGGACAAGCTGATCGGCGATCCGGGAGACCTGGAGGCGGTCGTCGAGGGCCTGGCCGACAAGCCCGGCGTCGTGGTCTCCGGCCGCGGCCTGGCCTTCTCCACCGCGCTGGAGACGGCCCTCAAGCTCAAGGAGGCCTGCTACCTGCACGCCATGGGCCTGTCCTACGCCGACCTGCTGCACGGCCCGATCGCCGTGGTCGACGAGGACACCCCGGCCATCCTGGTCGCGGCCGGCGAGGGCCCCACCCTGGCGGGCACCGTGGCGCTGGCCGAGCGGGTCACCGGCGCCGGCGCCGCGGCCTTCACCGTCGGCGGCGGCGCCGCGCTCGCGGGGGCCGCGACGGCCGCTCTGAACGGCCCGGACCTGCCGGAGTGGGTGGCGCCCCTCGGCCTGGTCGTCCCCGGCCAGTTGCTGACCGAGGCCCTCGCGCGCAGGCTGGGCATCGACCCCGACGCGCCGCGGGGTCTCAACAAGGTCACCCAGACCGACTGAGATCACCGGGTCGTCTAGCCTGGTCAGGGCTCCGGTCACGGCCCCAGGAGGGTGACCGAGAACATCAGGAGGACGACATGGCGGCAGACGCGAACGCGATCATCGCGGGCCTCGGCGGTGCGGACAACATCATCGAGATCGAGCCGTGCATCACGAGGCTCCGCACCGAGGTGCGCGACGCCTCCAGGGTCGACCAGGCGGCCCTGCGGGCCGCCGGAGCCCACGGCGTCATGGCCGCGGGCAACGTGGTCCAGGTGGTCGTGGGCCCCGAGGCCGACACGATCGCCGACGACATCGAGGACATCATCGGCTGAGGGACGCCGGGCGGTCCCCGTCCGGGAGGGGACCGTCGAGGGGGTGTGATGACCACAGTTCTGGCCCCGGTCGCGGGGGCGGCCGTGGGTCTGGAGGCGGTGCCGGACCCGGTGTTCTCCGGAGGGCTGGTGGGCGCGGGGGCCGCGATCGACCCGGCGAGGGAGCCGGGCAGGGTGGTCGCGCCCATCGCGGGGAAGATCGTCAAACTGCACCCCCACGCCTTCGTCGTCGTGGGCGACGACGGCCGGGGGATCCTGGTCCACCTGGGCATCGACACCGTGCAGCTGCGGGGCGAGGGGTTCGAGCTGCTGGCCGCGGAGGGCGACCGGGTCAGCGCGGGGCAGCCCGTGGTCGCCTGGAACCCCGCCGAGATCGAGGCGGGCGGGCGCTCCCCGGTCTGCCCGGTGGTGGCGCTGGACGCGGAGGAGGGGACCGTCAGCGCCCTCGCCGAAGGAAGGGTATGCGCCGGGGACGAGTTGTTCCGCTGGGGATAGGGTGCCGATGGCCTCCGGGATTGCCGCAGCGGCAGCGGGTATGAGGTGCGATGGCGTCGTGGCCGTCCACACTCGCGCGGTCAGGCGGCGAGCCCGGTACGGGTCGGACGGCCCGGCCGACCATAAGACGAGCCGGCTGGTCTAGACCGCCCGGCCGACCTTCAGGAGGATGCATGCCCGAACGTCAGGTCACCGTCAAGGCCGAGGTCGGCCTGCACGCCCGTCCCGCCGCGACGTTCGTGCAGACAGCGGCCAAGGCGACGCTGGAGGTCACCGTCGCCAAGGCAGGCGGGCAGCCGGTGAACGCCAAGAGCATCCTGGGGGTCCTGTCGCTCGACGTCCGGCAGGGCGACACCGTGGTGATCAGCGCGGAGGGGGAGGGCGCCGAGGAACTCCTCGACCGGCTCGCGGACATCGCATCGGCGCCGTGAGCACGCTCACGGGCGTGGGGGTGAGCCCGGGCATCGGGTTCGGGACCGGTTACGTCTTCGCCCGGGAGATCCCGGTGCCCCCGCCCGGCTCCAGGCACGGCGGGGACGCCGCCGCCGAGCGGGAGCGGGCCGGCAGGGCGCTGGAACAGGTCGCGCAGGACCTGGAGCGGCGGGGGACGCTGGCGGGCGGCGAGAGCCAGAAGGTGCTGGAGGCCCAGGCGCTGATGGCCCGCGACCCCGGTCTGGCGGCGGAGGTGGCCGGCCTCGTCGAGGCGGGCACGAGCGCCTCGCGCGCGGTGTACGAGGGGTTCGGGCGCTACCGGGAGGCGCTCGCGGAGGCCGGGGGATACCTGGGCGCGCGGGTCGTCGACCTGGACGACGTCAGGGACAGGGCGATCGCCGTCCTGGAGGGGCTGCCCGCCCTCGACGTGCCCTCCCGGGCCGCCGAGCCGTACGTTCTCGTCGCCCGCGACCTGGCCCCGGCCGACACCGCCCTGCTGTCCCCGGACGCCGTCGCCGCCTTCGTCACCGAGGAGGGCGGCCCGACGAGCCACACCGCGATCATCGCGCGGGCGATGGGCGTGCCGGCCGTCGTGGCCTGCCGGGGCGCCACCGCCGTGGCCGCGGGCACGCCGATGCTCGTCGACGGCGCCTCGGGCCTGGTACGGCTCACGCCCTCGGCGCGGGAGGTGGAGGCCGCCCGCGAGGCCGCCGCGGCCCGCAGGTCCGCGCTGGCGGCCGTGGGGGGTCCCGGCGCGACCGCCGACGGCCACCCCGTGACGCTGCAGGCCAACATCGGCGGGCCCCGCGACGTGCCGGACGCGCTGAAGTACGGCGCGCAGGGCGTCGGGCTCTACCGGACCGAGTTCCTCTTCCTGGGCCGGCGCAAGGCGCCGTCCCCGCAGGAGCAGGAGGCGGCCTACCTCGAGGTGCTGAAGGCCTTCCCCGGGGAGCGGGTCGTGGTGCGCACGCTGGACGCGGGGGCCGACAAACCCCTGCCCTTCCTGGCCTCGTCGGACGGCGAGCCGAACCCGGCGCTGGGGATGCGCGGGACACGGCTCTTCCAGGTCCACCCGGAGGTGCTGGCCGACCAGCTGGCGGCCCTGGCGCGGGCCGCCTCCCAGGCCTCGGCCCGGGTCGGGGTGATGGCCCCGATGGTCGCCACCGCCGAGGAGGCGGTGCGGTTCGCCGCCGCCTGCCGGGAGGCCGGGCTGCCCTCGGCGGGCGTCATGATCGAGGTCCCGTCGGCCGCCCTGCGCACCGCCGACCTGGCGGCCGGAGCCGACTTCTTCTCGATCGGCACCAACGACCTGGCCCAGTACGCCTTCGCCGCCGACCGCCAGGTGGGCGCGCTGACCGCGCTCCAGGACCCCTGGCAGCCCGCGCTGCTCGACCTGGTCGCCCTGGCCGTCGCCGGGGCCGCCGTGCGGGACAGGCCGTGCGGGGTGTGCGGGGAGGCCGCCGGGGACCCGGTCCTCGCCTGCGTGCTGGTCGGCCTCGGCGTCACGTCGTTGTCGATGGCCGCCGCCTCGCTGCCCGCCGTACGGGCCGCGCTGGCCCTGCACACCCGGGAGGAGTGCGTGCGGGCCGCGCAGGCCGCGCGGGCCGCGGAGTCGGCCGAGTCGGCGCGCGCCGCAGCCCGTTCCCACCTGCCGGGACTGGGCGGGCTGGGACTGTGAGCCGGGCTCGTACGGCGGGATCCGCATCCGCGCCACGCCGTGCGACACGACGGGAAACGGAGCGTCCGCTCGCCCGCCCGGATAGCGTGGACGGCATGGTTCGGTGCGTGCGTACGGCTGGTCTTGCAGTGATCGTGACGATGGTGGCCGGATGCGCCGGTTCCGGAGCGGCGAGCGTGCCCGCCGGGAACCGGGCGAGCGCCGCCTCCCCCGCCTCCTCCTCGGTCGCCGAGAGCACGGCGGGGACCGCCGAGAGCACGGCCGGCACCACCACCGGCAGCACCGCGCCCGCCGGGGTGGAGGAGACGCTGGCGAAGATGAGCGTCGAGGAGAAGGTCGGCCAGCTCTTCATGCCGGTCCTGTACGGCCAGGCGGCCGACACGGTCTCGGGGGAGAACCAGGCGCGCTTCGGTGTGGGCACGCCCGCCAAGATGATCGCCAAATACCGGCCCGGCGGGGTGATCCTGTTCCCCTGGGCGCAGAACGTCAAGGACGTCCGGCAGGTCGTCGCCCTGACCAACGGCCTGCAGAAGGCCTCCCCGCGGATCCCGCTGCTGATCGGCGCCGACCAGGAGAACGGCCGGGTCTCCCGGCTCGCGCCCCTGGTCACCAAGATGCCCGGCGCCTCGGTTATCGGCTCCACCGGCGACCCGTCGCTGGCCCGCAAGGCCGCGAAGGTGACCGGGGCCGAGCTGCGCGCGCTGGGCATCACCCTCGACTTCGCCCCGGTCGCGGACGTGAACCTCAACCCGCGCAACCCGGTGATCGGCCCGCGCGCCTACGGATCCGACCCGCGCAAGGTCGCGCCGATGGTCGCCGCGGCGGTGAAGGGCTTCCACGACGCCGGGGTCGGGGCCGCGGCCAAGCACTTCCCCGGGCACGGCGACACCACGGTGGACAGCCACTCCGGCCTGCCGGTGATCAAGCACTCCCGGTCCCAGTGGGAGCGGCTGGACGCGCCGCCGTTCGCCGCGGCCGTCGGGGAGAAGGTCGACATGGTCATGAGCGCCCACGTGGTCATGCCCCGCCTCGACCCCTCCGGTGACCCGGCCACGCTCTCCAAGCCGATCCTGACCGGCCTGCTCCGTCAGAAGCTCGGCTTCGACGGGGTCGTCTCCACCGACGCGCTGGACATGGAGGGCGTGCGCAAGAAGTACGGCGACGGGGAGGTGGCCGTGCGGGCCGTCCTGGCCGGGGCCGACCTGCTGCTCATGCCGCCGGACTATCCGAAGGCCTACGAGGCGGTCCTGTCGGCGGTGAGGTCCGGCCGGATCTCCCAGGAGCGGCTCGATGAGTCCGTACGGCGGATGCTGAAGCTGAAGGCCGCCCGGGGCATCCTGCAGCGGGCCCCGGTCGCCGACCCGGCGAAGGCGGAGAAGGTGCTGCGCTCGGCCGAGCACCGCAAGGTCGCCTCACTCATCACCGCCAAGGCCCGCTGAGACGGATCGGCTGAGGCGGGCCCGCCGGACGGGCCTACCGGAACGGCGGACGCGCGGGACGCGGGTGACCGCGGAGACCGTGGGGATCACGGGGACCACGGGACCACGGCCATCCGGGCCGCCCCGCCCCGGTGAGACCCTCGCGGCCGGACTAGCCGGGGGGTAGTGCTCTCCCCACCATCTTTGGTGGACCCTCGCCCATGTTCCCGGGTGATCGCGATTCTCTACGGTGGTCCTATGACCCCCTCGGAGCTGACCACCCCATGGGACCGGATCCGGGCCCACTGGTCGGCGCAGACCTGGCTGCGCACCTTCCACGTGGTCACCGGCCTGCCGATCGCGCTGCTGGGCGCGCTGGCGATCGTGGTCCTGACCGCGCTCTCGGTGGTGTTCGTCTGGACCGTGGTGGCGCCGGTGGTGGGCATCCCCCTGCTGTTCACCGTGGTGCCGGCGCTCACACGGGTGCAGCGGGCCCGGTTCGCCGCCTTCCTGGAGGTGGAGATCCCCCCGTCGCCGCGCCCGCCCGTCGGCCGCCGGCCGCTGAAGTGGCTGCTGGGCGCGGTGCGGGCACGGAGCACCTGGCGTCAGTTCGCCTACCATCTGCTCGCCCCGCTGATCAGCGGGGCCGGGTTCGTCGTGGTGGCCGGGATCTGGACGGGCGGGCTGGTGGCGGGCACCGCCGCCGTGCGGATCCGGGAGTGGGCCGACGGCTGGGCCGTCATCGCCCTCGCCCTCCTCGCGGCGGTCCTGCTCACGGCCGGACCGTGGGCGGCGCGCGGGATGTCCGCCCTGGACGTGATGGCCGCCGGGGCGCTGCTCGGTCCCAGCCGCAGCGAGGAGCTGGTCCAGCGGGTGGAGACCCTCACGGAGAGCCGCGCCGAGGTCATCGACGCCGCCGACGCCGAGCGCCGCCGCATCGAGCGGGACCTGCACGACGGCACCCAGCAGCGGCTGGTGTCGCTGGCGATGAAGCTCGGCATGGCCCGCGCCACCCTCACCGACGTCCCCGAGCCCGCCAGGGAGGCGATCGCGCAGGCCCACGAGGAGGCCAAGCACGCCCTGCGGGAGCTGCGCGACTTCGTGCGCGGGCTGCACCCGGCCGTGCTCAACGACCAGGGGCTGGACGCGGCGCTGTCGGGCCTGGCCGCCCAGGCCCCCTTCCCGGTACGGCTGCGCGTGGACCTGCCGGTGCGTGTGTCCGCCACGGTGGAGGCCGTGGCGTTCTTCGTCGTCTCCGAGGCGCTGACCAACATCGCCAAGCACGCCCGCGCCTCCGGCGCCGAGGTCGCGGTCGACGGTCACGACGGCCTGCTCCGGGTGGCCGTCCGCGACGACGGCCGCGGTGGCGCGGACGCCGCCGGGGGCACGGGACTGCGCGGCCTGACCCAGCGGGTCGGCTCCGTGGACGGGAGGCTGCACATCGACAGCCCGCCGGGCGGCCCGACGGTGATCAGGGCGGAACTGCCGTACGCGCGGGAACCACATCGGATGGCCGGGGAGAGATCGTGACATATGCACCTGTCGTCCGGGACTCCGGTGGAGAGGCCGCGACGCGTCCAGGGTCCGAGCGCGGTCCGGGAGAAGGAAGGCCTGCCATGCGTGTCGTGCTCGCGGAGGACTCCGTCCTGCTCAGGGAGGGGCTGGTCTGGATGCTCGGGTCCGCGGGGATGGAGGTCGTCGCCGCGGTGGCCGACGCCGAGGGGCTGCTGCGCGCCGTGGACGAGCACCTGCCGGACCTGGTCGTCACCGACGTGCGGATGCCGCCCTCGCACACCGACGAGGGCCTGCGCGCGGCGCTGGTGCTGCGGCGCTCCCATCCGGGTCTGCCCATCGTCGTGCTCTCCCAGTACGTCGAGGAGCGTTACGCCACCCGGCTGCTGTCCACCGAGACCAGCGGCATCGGCTATCTGCTCAAGGACCGGGTGGCCGACGTCACCGAGTTCCTGGGCGCCCTGCGCCGGGTCTCCGAAGGCGGCACGGCCCTGGACCCGGAGGTGGTCGCCCAGCTCCTGATCCGCCGGCACAGCGACCCGCTCGACCTGCTGACCCCCCGGGAGTACGAGGTGCTGGCCCTGATCGCGGAGGGCCGCTCCAACGGCGGCATCTCCGAGGCGCTGACGATCTCGGAGGGCGCGGTCGGCAAGCACATCAACAACATCTTCACCAAACTCGGCCTGTCCGGCGCGGACGGGGACCACCGCCGGGTCCTGGCCGTCCTGCGCTTCCTGAAGGTCTGAAGGGAGAGGAACGCCGATGCGACGCAACGTCAGGACCGCCTGGATCGCCGTCGGCGGGGCGCTCACGGCGCTGGCCGTCCTGGTCCTGCCCGTGACGGCGTGGACCGAGATGAGACGGCCCGGATCCTCCTACGGCACCTCTCTGCTGTCCTCCACGGGGTCCGAGAGCTTCGTCCGGGTCTACCGGCTCACCTCACCGGTGGTCGTGGTGCTGGCCTCCGAGGAGGTGGAGGTCCGGGTGGTCCGGGGTGAGGTGGGGCGCCTGACCATCGAACGGACGCTCGCCTGGTCCCACGACCGGCCCGACCTGTTCGAGGGGTGGGACGGCGTGACGCTGCAGGCCGAGCTCTCCTGCGCCCGGTTCGGCCGTCCCCCGGACCCGGGCTGCGGGGCCCGCTACACCCTCAGGGTGCCCGACGGCACCCGGGTCGAGGGCCTCGGTCCCTCCTAGTCCGATGGCCGGGTGATCCGGGCCGCATGCCGTCCTCTGCCCGGCGGCCGGGTGATCCGGCCCGCGCGCCGTACCTTGACGACGCGCCGGGGTGACGGTGAGGTGGTGGGGACGGCGCAGGGCCGTGATCGGCGTTTCGCCGTCCCGTGCCGCCGCCCCGGCGACTGAGGGGACCCCGCGGCCGGCGGCCACGGGGCGTGCGTGCACATAAGCACACGTGCGTGCGCATAAGCACAGGAGCACGGAAGCACAGGGACACAGAAGGAGAGTGCGATGGGGGAGGGGTCCGCCTACCGTGAGTTCCGCGCCGCCCGGGACTTCCTGCTGACCTGCCGGGAGGACTACGCGACCGCCTACCGGGAGTTCTCCTGGCCCCGGCTGGAGGAGTTCAACTGGGCGCTGGACTGGTTCGACGTGATCGCGCGCGACAACGCCCGGCCGGCGCTGTGGATCGTCGAGGAGGACGGCACGGAGGAACGCCGGTCGTTCGCCGAGCTGTCAGACCGCTCCAACCGGGTGGCGAACTGGCTGCGGACGCTGGGGGTCGGGCGCGGCGACCGCGTCGTCCTGATGCTGGGCAACCAGCTCGAGCTGTGGGAGACCACGCTGGCCGCGGCCAAGCTCGGCGCCGTGGTGATCCCGGCGACCACGCTGCTCACCCCGGCGGACCTGCGCGACCGGCTCGACCGGGGCGCCGTCCGCCACGTGGTGGCCGCCGGGGCGCAGACCGGCAAGTTCGGCGACCTCCCCGGCGACTACACGCGGATCGCCGTGGGGGAGCCGGTTCCGGGCTGGCACTCCTACGCCGACGCCTACGGCGCGGACCCCGACTACCGGCCCGACGCGCCGACGAAGGCCGACGACCCGCTGCTGCTGTACTTCACCTCGGGCACCACGGCGCGACCCAAGCTGGTCGAGCACACCCACGTCTCCTACCCGGTCGGGCACCTGTCCACGATGTACTGGATCGGGCTCGAACCCGGTGACGTGCACCTGAACATCTCCTCGCCGGGCTGGGCCAAGCACGCCTGGAGCAACGTCTTCGCCCCGTGGAACGCCGAGGCCACGGTGTTCGTCCACAACTACACCCGCTTCGACGCCGAGCGCCTCCTCGACGAGATGGCGCGGTGCGGCGTGACCGCCTTCTGCGCCCCGCCGACCGTGTGGCGGATGCTGATCCAGGCCGACCTCGGCCGGCTGACGACCCCGCCGGTCAAGGTGGTCGGCGCGGGCGAGCCGCTCAACCCCGAGGTCATCCAGCAGGTGCGCGACGCCTGGGGCGTGACCGTCCGGGACGGCTTCGGGCAGACGGAGACGACCGTCCAGGTGGCCAACACCCCCGGCCAGCCGGTCAAGCCGGGCTCCATGGGCCGTCCCGCCCCCGGATACGTGGTCGAGCTGATCGACCCGGTCACCGGCGAGCCCGCTCCGGAGGGGGAGATCTGCCTCGACCTGGCCCACCGGCCGCTGGGCCTGATGGCCGGTTACCGCGGCGATCCCGGCCGCGCGGCGGACGACGGCTACTACCACACCGGCGACATCGCCGCGCGGGACGAGGACGGCTACCTGACCTACGTGGGCCGGGCCGACGACGTCTTCAAGGCCTCCGACTACCGGATCTCGCCGTTCGAGCTGGAGAGCGTCCTGCTCGAACACGACGCGGTGGCCGAGGCGGCGGTCGTGCCCGCCCCGGATCCGGTACGGCTGGCCGTACCCAAGGCGTACGTCATCCTCGCCCCGGGCTGGACCCCCGACGAGAAGACCGCCGCCGACATCCTCCGCCACGCCCGCGAGCACCTGGCGCCCTACAAGCGGGTGCGCCGCCTGGAGTTCGCCGAGCTGCCCAAGACCATCTCGGGCAAGATCCGCAGGGTCGAACTCCGTGCCCGGGCCGCGGACCCGCAGCTGCGGGGCACGGAGTACCGGGAGGAGGACCTCCCCGCCACCTGATGGGCGGGCCGCCTACGACAGGTACGGCTTGAGCTCGCGGCGGGCGACGGTGCGCAGATGGACCTCGTCGGGTCCGTCGAAGATGCGCATCGCGCGGGCCTGGGCGTACATCAGGGCGAGCGGGACGTCGTCGCTGACCCCCATCCCGCCGTGGACCTGGATGGCCCGGTCGATGACCTGGCAGGCCATCCGGGGGGCGACGACCTTGATGGCGGAGATCTCGGAGGCGGCGGCCTGCGCGCCCACGGTGTCGATCATCCAGGCCGCCTTCAGGGTGAGCAGCCGGGCCTGCTCGATCGCCAGGCGGGACTCGGCGATCTGCTGCTGGACGACGCCCTGCTGGGCGAGGGTCTGGCCGAAGGCCACGCGGCCGGCCGCGCGGGCGCACATCAGCTCCATCGCGCGCTCGGCCATGCCGATGGCCCGCATGCAGTGGTGGATGCGGCCGGGCCCCAGGCGGGCCTGGGCGATCCTGAAGCCGTCCCCCTCCGCGCCGATCAGGTTCCCGGCGGGCACGCGGACGTCGGTGAAGACGATCTCGGAGTGGCCGTGCTGCTCCTGGTAGCCGAAGAGCGGCAGGTGGCGGACGATCTCGACGCCGGGCGTGTCCGTCGGGACCAGCACCATCGACTGCCGGCGGTGGGAGGGGCCGTCCGGATCGGTCTTGCCCATCACGATCATGATCGAGCAGCGCGGGTCGGCCGCGCCGGTGATGAACCACTTGCGGCCGTTGATCACGTATTCGGAGCCGTCGAGCCTGATCGAGGTGGTGATGTTGGTGGCGTCGCTGGAGGCCACCGCGGGCTCGGTCATCGCGAACGCCGAGCGGATCTCGCCGTCGAGCAGGGGGCGCAGCCAGCGCTCCCGCTGTCCGGGCGTGCCGAACATGTGCAGGACCTCCATGTTCCCGGTGTCCGGGGCGGCGCAGTTCAGCGCCTCGGGGGCGAGGTCGGGGGAGCGGCCGGTGACCTCGGCCAGGCTCGCGTAGTCGAGGACGGACAGGCCCGACTCGGCGGGCAGGAACAGGTTCCACAGGCCGCGGGAGCGGGCCTCGGCCTTGAGCTCCTCCACCACCGGGGGCAGGGTGTGGTCGTCGTGGCCGCGGGCGGCCCGCCACTGGTGGTAGACCGGCTCCGCCGGATAGACGTGGGTGGTCATGAAGTCGGTCAGATCGGCGAGGTATTCCTCCGCCTTCGGGCTGAGCGCGAAGTCCATACCGGTCAGTCTGGCAGCACCCCTTTTCCGGTCTCCCGGCGGCTACGCCTACGCTGTAACCGGTTCTAGACGAGGAGGCGGAATGATCAAGGGTGTGCTGGTCGACTGGGGCGGGGTGCTGACCACCGGCCTGCACGAGGCGATCGAGGCCTGGATCGTCACCGAGCGGATCGACGCCGCGCACTACCGCGACGTGATGCGCGAGCTGGTGATGCACGCCTACGAGGGCGAGTCCGGCGCGGAGAACCCGATCCACGCCCTGGAGCGGGGCGAGATCTCCGCCCTGGAGTTCGAGCGTGACCTGGCGGCCAGGCTGCTGACCACCGACGGCGTGCAGCCGGCCGCCGAAGGGCTGCTGACCAGGATGTTCGCCGGCTTCCAGCCGGTCCAGCCGATGTACGACATGCTGGCGGCCGTCCGGGAGGCGGGGCTGAAGACCTGCCTGCTGTCCAACTCCTGGGCCAACGACTACCCCCGCGACAGCTGGGACGGGATCTTCGACGAGATCGTCATCTCCGGCGAGATCGGCATGCGCAAGCCGGAGCCCCGGATCTTCGAGTACGCCCTGGAGCGGGTCGGGCTGTCCGGTCCCGAGTGCGTGTTCATCGACGACATCGAGGCCAACATCGTGGCAGCCCGTGAGCTGGGCATCGTCGGCGTGCACCACCGGGACGCCGCGGCGACCATCGCAGAGATGGAGACCCTGCTCAGCGTCCCGCTGCGCTGACCGCCCCGGTTCCGGCGCGCCGCCGCGGCGCCGCGTCTCGCGGCGGGGGCGCCGGGCCTGGCACACTCGTTGGACGATCGGCGCCGGTCGGGCGCCGCCGCAGAACACAGATCGAGGCACTGATGCGCGTCTATCTGCCGTGCACGCTCCCCTTGCTGGCCCGCGTGGTCACGGCCAAGGAGCTCGGCCCGGCCCCGCTGATCGGTTACGCGGTGACCCCCGCGCTGACCGAGTGGTACGCCTCGGGGGACACCGAGGAACTGGAGTACGTCGCCCTGACGGAGGCGGCCAGGGGGTCGCTGCGGATGCTGGCCGCCGACCGCGTCGACGGCGTCGACGTGCCCGCCCGCCGGGTGGTGATCGCCGCCGAGGTGGCGGACGACGACGTGAGCACGGGCACCGACCTGCGGGAGCGCGCGCGGGTACGGCTCGCGCGGTCCATCCCGATGGAGGAGATCGCCGCGGTGCACGTCGACGACCCCTCGGCGGTCGACGACATCGAGGCCGCCGTCGCCGCGCTGCCGGCCGCCGACAAGGGCGACGACGACGCCCGGTTCACCGTGGACGGCGCCGAGGCCCACGAGCTCATGTGGTACGCCACCCAGGAGATGTCCGACCTCGTCGACTGACGGTTATTCATGTGCCTCACCTGCGCGTTCTCGGTAGAATTCACGCAATATGAGACACATTGTTTGGGACTGGAACGGCACGCTCTTCCACGACATCGACGCCGTCGTCGGGGCGACCAACGCGGTCTTCGAGCCCTACGGGCTCGGCTCCTACGACGTCGAGGGCTTCCGCGCGGTCTACACCCGGCCGATCTGGACGACCTACGAGCGCATGCTCGGCCGTCCGCTGGAGGACGGCGAGTGGGCCCGGCTCGACCAGGGCTTCCACGACCACTACCACCGGCTGATGCTGGAGTGCGGCCTCGCGGCCGACGCGCTGTCCACCCTGCGGAGCTGGGAGCGGGAGGGCGGCACCCAGTCGCTGCTGTCCATGTGGTGGCACGAGCGGCTGGTCGCCAAGGTCGCCGAGTACGGCATCGACCGGCACTTCACCCGGGTCGACGGGCTGCTGCACACCGAGCCGGGCGGGCACAAGGCCGAGTGCATGGTGGCCCACCTGAAGGCGCTGGACGTCGACCCCGGCGACGTCCTCGTGATCGGCGACAGCGTGGACGACGCGCACGCCGCGCAGCACGTCGGGGCCCGCGCGGTCCTCTACACCGGCGGGATGACCGGCCGCGGGGACCTGGAGGCGTTCGGCGTGCCGGTCGTGGACACCCTCGCGAACGCCATCGACTACGCATAACCGGACGATTTCCGTATCAGTGGCGGCCAGAGTGCGGCCGGTGGCCGTACTCTGGCATCCCGCCGAGTGTCTTTCGGAGGTCACGATCACCCGCCTCGTTCTCTGGAACGTCGACCTCACCCTGGTCGACGTCTCCATCGTCACGCGCGACGCCTACGCCGACGCCTTCCGGCGGGTCACCGGGCGGCCCCTGGTCAAGCTGACCCAGCACAACGGCCGTCCGGACTCGGAGATCGTCTTCGAGACGCTGGCGATCAACGGGATCATCGCCGAGGACGAGCACCTGCCGAAGTTCCTGGACGCGCTGGCCGACGCCTTCGCGGCGCGCCGCGGGCGGCTGGCCGGGGAGGGCAGGGCGATGCCCGGGGCCGGTGACGCGCTGCGGGCGGTCTCCCGGCTCACCGGCACCGTCCAGTCGGTGCTCACCGGCACGATCAAGAGCAACGCCGTGCTCAAGCTGACCGCGTTCGGGCTCCACAAGCACGTGGACTTCGAGGTCGGCGGCTACGGCGAGGAGGTCTACCCCAAGGCCACGCTGCTGCAGGTGGCGCAGGGCAGGGCCAAGGCGAAGTACGGCATGGCCTTCGACGGGGGCAACACCGTGCTGATCGGCGACTCGGTCCGGGACGTGCAGGCGGCCAAGATCGCCGGGGCGTCGGTGGTCGCGGTGGCCACCGGGCGGTCCCTCCCGGCCGAACTCCACGAGGCGGGCGCCGACGTGGTGCTGGGCGACCTGTACAACCCGGCGGAGGTCGTCGCGGCCGTGGCCCGGCTCACCCCGCCCGTCGGCCGCGCCGGATAACCGGCCGGCTCCCCGCCCGTCGGCCGCGCCGGGTCCCCTTCCTGCCCGGCGGACGGCTCCCCGCCTCCCCGCTCACCGCTTCCCCGCTCACCGCCTTCCCGCTCACCGCCTTCCCGCTCACCGGTCGCCGAGCTCCGCCAGGAACCGGGCCGCGATCGGGGCGGCGGTCTCGGAGCCCGCGCCGCCGCCCTCGACGATCACCGAGAAGGCCAGGTCCCCCCGGTAGCCGATGAACCAGGCGTGCGAGGGCGGCTCCTCGCCCGAGCCGTACTCGGCGGTCCCGGTCTTGCCCGCCGTACCGGAGGGGAAGGAGACGCCGCTCGCGGTGCCCTCCACCACCACGGCGGGCATCAGCGTGCGCAGGGCGCCTACCACCTCCGGCTCCAGCCTCCTCGGCTCGGCCGCGGGGAGCAGCCCGGCCTCCACCAGCCGGGGCGGCCGCCAGGAGCCGTCGGCGATGGCCGCCGCCACGGTGGCCATGTTCAGCGGGCTGGTCAGCACCCGGCCCTGGCCGATCGAGGCCGAGGCGAGGTCGGTGTCGTCCCCGGGCGCGGGGAAGAGCGCCCGTACGGCGGGCACGCCCGGCCGGACCGGCGCCTCGAACCCGAAGTCCCGCGCGACCTCGGCCATCCGCCGCCCGCCGAGCCGGTCGACGCTCAGCCGCCCGAACGTGGTGTTGCACGAGTGCGCGAACGCCTCGCGCAGCGAGGGCGTGCCGTAGTCCTTGAACCCGGCGTTGTGGAACGGGAAGCCGCCGATGTTCTGCTCGGCCGGGCAGGCCACCCGCTCCCCGGCGGTCATGCCGTCGGCGACCAGCGCCGAGGCGGTGATCACCTTGAACGTCGACCCCGGCGGGTAGTGGCCCAGCAGGGCCCGGTTGAACCCGCCCGGCTTGTTGGCAGCCGCCAGGATCTCGCCGGTCGAGGGGCGGAGCGCGACCAGCGAGGCGGGCCTGTCCACCCCGGCCAGGGCGTCCGCCGCGGCCCGGTGGACCTCCAGGTCGACGGTCGTCCTCAGCTCCCGGCCCGGCCGGGCGTCGGCGGTGGCGAGGGTGGCCACCTTCGCGTTCCCCCTCACCAGGTCGATCCGGGCCGAGGAGGTGCCGGTGAGGCGGTCGCGGTAGGTCTTCGTCAGCTCCTCCACCAGCTGCTGCACCGAGCCGGGAGTGGAGGGCGTGTCGATCCGGGTGCCGTCGGCGGCGAGGACGGGCGCCCGCTCGGCCTCGACGGTCACGGCCTTGATGCGCATCCCCTCGCGGAGGCGGGGATGGACGGCGGCCGGGGACCACCGCACCCGCCAGGTCCGCTCGTGCTCGACCAGGCTCAGCGAGCCGTCGTAGGTCCAGTCCACGGGCCCTTCCAGCCGGGCCCGGAAGCGCACCGCCGTACCGTCCCCCTCCTCGGAGGCGCCGTCTGCCTCCGGGCCGGCGGTCCCGACGACCTCGAAGCCGGCCCCCGACAGCTTCAGGTCGGTCCGGAAGCGTTCGTACCAGCCGTCGAACCCCTCCGGCGGATCGACGGTGAGCGCGCGCATCGCGGCGTAGTCCTGCCGGTCCCACGCGGCCAGGAACAGCCGGGCCGTCTCCTCCGGCGAGCCCTGGGTGCGCAGCGCCCACACCGCCCCGCCGATCGCGGTGGCCGGGACCAGCACCGCCGCCGCCACCAGGTTCCTCAGCCTCATCCTCGGTCCCCCTCGTCGTCGCGAGCTCTCGGTGCGAGCCCTCGTCGCGAGCCGAGGAGACCAGAGGAGCGCGGCTGATGTCCAATATTGATATGGATGTCGAGATGATATGGAAATTGATATCCTTCCTGTTCATGGACCTGGTGAAGCACCTGCGCTACTTCATCGTCGTGGCCGAGGAACTGCACTTCGGCAACGCGGCGATCCGGCTCGGCATGGCGCAGCCGCCCCTCAGCCAGCGCATCCGGCGCCTGGAGGAGGAGCTGGGCGTGCGGCTGTTCGACCGCTCCAGCCGCCAGGTGCGTCTCACCGAGGCGGGCCGGGCGCTGCTGGCCGAGGCCGCGGAGATCGTCGCCCGGGTCGACCGGCTCCGCACCCTGGCCGAGCGGGGGGAGGGGACAGTCCTGCGGGTCGGGGTCCCGCCCGACCTGGGTTCGGCGGTGATCGCGGCGCTGATCGCCGGCTTCCGCGAGGCCGAACGCGGAGTACGGCTGGAGCCCGCCGAGATGTGGAGCGCCGACCAGGTCACCGGGATCACCGACGGCGCCCTGGACGTGGGGGTGATCCGCCACCCGATCGCGGCCCCCGGGCTGAGCTTCGGGCCGATGCTCGTGCAGCGCCCGGGCGTGGTGCTGGCCGGCTCCGACCCGCTCGCCGGGACGGCCTCGGTGCACCTGGCCGACCTGGCCGGGCGGCGGCTCGTCCTGTTCCCCGGAGAGCCGGGGCTGCAGGAGGAGACGCTCGCCGAGTGCCGCCGCCACGGGTTCGTCCCGCAGGAGGTGCACGAGGCGCAGACCCTCGGCCTGGTCATGGCCGGTACGGCCGTCGCCTTCGGGCCCCGGGTGGAGCTGCCGGGCCTGTGCTGGCGGCCGCTGCTGGGCGACCCGCTGGCCTGGCGGATCTCGACCGCCTGGCGGGGCGAGGCGGGACCGGCCGCCCGGACGTTCGGGGCGGTGGCCGTACGGGTCCTGCGGGAGAATGCCGGGATGACGGACGACGGCGCGGCACCGGTGCGCCAGGTGCGGGCCAGGCCGGCCTCGGGGTTCCTGGCATGACGCGCCCGGAACGCCTCGCGGGCCGGTCCGCCGGGGACACCGCGGGCGACGGGGAGTTCGACGGTCTGTTCCGCGCGGCGGGCGTGACCGGGTTCCTGCACGCCGTGGACGTGGACACCGGGGCCGAGGTCGCCTACGGCGCGGACGAGTCCGTGGTCACCGCCTCGGTGTTCAAGGTGGCGCTGCTGGTGGAGTTCTTCCGTCAGGCGGACCGCGGCCTGCTGGACCCGGCCGAGCGGGTCACCATCATGGCGGACCGCCACACACCCGGGCCCACCGGAGTGGCGGCGATGGCCGACGACGTGACGATGTCCCTGCGCGACCTGGCCTATCTGATGATCGCGGTGAGCGACAACACCGCCGCCGACACCCTGATCGGCCGGGTCGGACTGGAGGCGGTCAACACCATGCTCGCCTCCTCCGGCCTCACCGGGACGCGGGTGGAGCACGACTGCGCCGAGCTGTTCGCCAGCATCGTGCAGGACACCGGGCAGCAGGAGATGCCGACCGACCCGGCGGCGGTCTCCCGGCTGCGGGTCCTGGACCCGGCCAGGACCAACCGCAGCACGCCGCGCGAGACGACCCGGCTGCTGGCCGCGATCTGGCGCGACGAGGCCGCCTCGCCGGAGTCCTGCGCCTGGATCCGCAGGCTGATGGGCCTGCAGGTCTGGCCGCACCGGCTGGCCGCGGGCTTCCCCTACGACGACGTCGCGGTCAGCGGCAAGACCGGCACGCTGCCCACGGTGCGCAACGAGGCCGGCGTGGTGGAGTATCCCGACGGCGGACGGTACGCGGTCGCCGTCTTCACCCGTTCGTACGGCACGGCGCAGAACCAGCCGCGCGCCGACGCGGTGATCGGCACCTCGGCCAGGGTCGCGGTGGAGCGGCTGCGCGCCCGCTCCTGACCCGCCCGGCCGCGTGCCCGGTTATGTGGAGGGCCCACACCCGTAGCGCCGCCGTATGGGACCACCCGGGGATGACATCCGGCCGGGCCACCGCGAGGATGGGGGCATGGTTGAGGAAGGTACGCGACTCTGGGAACCCACGCCGGAGATCGTGCGGGACGCCAAGGTCACCCGCTACATGGAGTGGCTCGGCCGCCCGGTCGACTATCAGGCTCTCTGGCAGTGGTCGGTGGACGCTCCGGCCGAGTTCTGGACGTCGGTCTGGGACTATTTCGAGGTCGCCGGAGCGCGTGGTGACGGGCCCGTCATATCTGGGACGATGCCGGGTGCCGAATGGTTCACGGGATCGACGCTGAACTACGCGGAGAACGCGCTGCGTCGCGCCGCGTCGGAGCCCGACGGGCCCGCGGTGGTCTTCCGCGACGAGTCCGGGGCCCGGCGCGCGCTCACTCTCGGCGAGCTGGCCGGTGAGGTCGCCCGGGTCCGCGCCGGACTGGCCCGGCTGGGGGTCGGCAGGGGCGACCGGGTCGCGGCCTACGCGCCGAACGTGCCCGAGACGCTCGTCGCCTTCCTCGCCACCGCGTCCCTGGGCGCGATCTGGTCCTCCTGCTCCCCGGACTTCGGCGCGCCCAGCGTGATCGACCGCTTCACCCAGATCGAGCCCAAGGTGCTCATCGCGGTGGACGGCTACGACTACAACGGCAGGCGCTTCGACCGCGCCGCGGTGGCCGACGACATCGCCGCCCGGCTGCCCTCCCTCGTCGCCCGGGTGCGCATGCCCGCCGGGGGCGCCGCGGCTCCGGCGGGCACCGCCGACGTGTCGACGGGTACGGCGGTTTCGGAGGGACAGGTCGGTACGGCGGGCACGGCCGGGGCGTCGGCGGCCGGTCCCGTGGCCGGGGCCGCCGCTCACCCGGTCGTGAGCTGGGACGAGCTGCGCTCCGCCGAGGAGCCCCTGGCCTTCGAGCCGGTGCCGTTCGGCCACCCGCTGTGGATCGTCTACTCCTCCGGCACCACCGGCCTGCCCAAGCCGATCGTGCACGGCCACGGCGGCGTGGTCCTGGAGCACCTCAAGGCGCTCTCCTTCCACCAGGACCTCGGTCCCGAGGACGTCTTCTTCTGGTACACCACGACCGGCTGGATGATGTGGAACTACCTCATCGGCGGCCTGCTGGTCGGCGCGACGGTGGTGCTCTACGACGGCTCGGCGACCCACCCCGGCACCGACGCCCTGTGGCGGCTGGCCGCCGAGGAGGGCGTCACCTACTTCGGCACCGGCGCGCCGTACATCATCGCCTCGATGAAGGCGGGCGTGAAGCCCGAGGGGCTGGAGCGGCTGCGCGGCCTGGGCTCGACCGGCTCTCCGCTCCCGCCCGAGGGCTTCGCCTGGGTGCACGACACGCTGCCGGAGGTGCAGCTCGGCTCGTTCTCCGGCGGCACCGACGTGTGCACCGGCTTCGTCGGCGCGGTCCCGCTGCTGCCGGTGGACGCCGGGGTCATCCCGTGCCGCTGCCTGGGCGCGAAGGTGGAGTCGTTCGACCCCTCGGGCGAGCCCGTGATCGGCGAGGTGGGCGAGCTGGTGCTGACCCAGCCGATGCCGTCCATGCCGGTCATGTTCTGGAACGACCCCGACGGCTCGCGCTACCGGGAGAGCTACTTCGCCGACTACTCCGGCATCTGGCGGCACGGCGACTGGATCAAGATCCTCCCCGACGGCGGCTGCGTGATCTACGGCCGCTCCGACTCGACGCTGAACCGCGGCGGCGTGCGGATGGGCACCAGCGAGTTCTACCGGGTGGTCGAGCGCTTCGAGGAGATCGCCGACAGCCTGGTGATCGACACCGGCCAGCTCGGCCAGGAGGGGCGCCTGCTGCTCTACGTCACCATGGCCGAGGGCGCCGAGCTCACCGACGACCTGGTCGAGCGCCTGCGTACGACCCTGCGCGACGAGCTGTCCCCCCGCCACGTCCCCAACGAGATCACCGAGGTCCCCGGCATCCCGCGCACCCTGAGCGGCAAGAAGCTGGAGGTCCCGGTCCGCAAGATCCTCCTCGGGACGCCCCCTGCGATGGCCGCCAACCTCGACGCCATGGCCAACCCCGAGGTGCTGTCCCACTTCACCCCTAAATCCTGAGACCGCCCGCGGATCACTGAAGTACAGTCCAGTGGACTGTACTTCAGTGATCTGCGAGGTAACCCGTGGTCGCAAAACCCGATTACATCTTCGACCGTGACTGGGAGTGGGAGGCGCTGTCCTCCTTCGCCGAGGGGACGCAGGCCGAGGTGGCGTTCGGGGTGGTCAGCGGTCGGCGCAGGCAGGGCAAGACGTTCCTGCTCAAGGCGCTGGCCGAGGCGACGGGCGGCTTCTACTTCGAGGCGACAGAGGGAACGAGCATCGAGTCGCTCCGGTTGTTCGGCATGGCCATGGCTCGGCACCAGGGCTCCCCGGTGGGCTATCCATTCGCGGACTGGCGGGACGCGCTGGAGTTCTTCTTCTCGCTCCCGAAGGACCGGCCGCTCCCGCTGATCCTCGATGAGTTCCCGTACCTGATGAAGGCTGAACCGGCTCTGCCCTCGATCCTCAAACAGGAGATCGACCTGCGCGGGCGGACCCACCGGGGAAGCAGCCTCGCACGGGTCCTGATCTGCGGGTCCGCTCTCTCCGTGATGGGAAAGATCCTGTCCGGCCAGGCGCCGCTCCGCGGGCGGGCCCGGCTGGAACTCCTGGTCCAGCCGCTGGGGTTCCGCGAGGCCGCGCGATTCTGGGGGATCTCCGACCCGCGGCTGGCCGCGCTGGTGCACGCCGTGGTGGGCGGGACACCCGCCTATCGGGACGAGTTCACTGCCGGTGACCTCCCGGCTTCGCTGGAGGATTTCGACGGCTGGGTGGTCCGTACGGTCCTCAACCGCCGCACCTCCATCTTCCGTGAGGGGCGTCACCTCCTCGCCGAGGAGAGCGACATCCGGGACCCCGCGCTCTATCACTCGGTGCTGGCCGCGGTCGCCGAGGGGAACAGCACCTGGGGCGGGATCGCAGGTCACATCGGCTACAAGTCCTCCGACATCGCCCATCCGATCAACGTGCTGGAGGACTGCGGGCTTCTGGTCAAGGAGAAGGACGCCTTCAAGTCCGCCTCGCAGTATCGGATCACCGAACCCCTGATCTCCTTCTATCAGGCGATCATGCGTCCCGAGTGGACCGATCTCGGCATCGGCCATGCCCAGGAGGTGTGGGACCGGTCCCGGCAGCGCTTCCTGTCCAAGGTGATGGGCCCGCACTTCGAGACCCTGTGCCGGGAGTTCGCACTGCGCCACGCGCGCGAGGTGTTCCCGGGAGGCGTGGGCGAGGTCGCGGCGGGCACGGTCGTGGACCCGGCCACCCGCAAGCAGATCCAGGTGGACGTCGCCGTCCTCGGCCCCGCCTATCCGAACGAGGCGCGCGGGGTCAGATCACTCGGCGAGGCGAAGTGGGACAAGGTCATGGGAGTCAGGCATCTCCAACGCCTGCGGCGCGCATGTGATCTGCTCGCCGCGAAGGGATACGACACCTCCCGCACGGTCCTGGCCTGCTACAGCGGTGCCGGGTTCGACGAGCAGCTTCAGGCGGAGGCGCGCAAGGACTCCCGGGTTCTCCTGGCGGACCTGCCCACCCTGTACGGCTGACGCGGGCCGGGGCTCCGGGGAGTTCCCGGTGGGAGTCAGCCGCTGAGGGTGGACTCGCGGGCGGCCATGACCTCGTTGACGTGTTGCTCGGCCCAGTCGGTGACGGCCCGGATGGGGGCCTGCAGGGACTGGCCGAGGGGGGTGAGCTCGTATTCCACGCGAGGGGGGACCTCGGCGAAGACGTGGCGGGTCAGCAGGCCGTCGGCGGCCATGGCGCGCAGGGTCTGGGTGAGGACCTTGGGGGTGACGCCGCCGATCGTGTCGCGGAGTTCGGTGAAGCGGCGGGGGCCCTTGCGCAGGCTCAGCACGACCAGCACCGACCACTTGTCGCCGATGCGGTCGAGGACCAGGCGGGTGGGGCACTCGGGGTTGAACGCGTCTCCGTCCATCATAGTTTCCAGAGGGTACCAAGGGCACGTTGAAGTAACCAGTATCCAATGGATACCTTCGGCCGCAACGACTTCCCAGGAGGTGTGGCATGAGGATTCTGCTGATCGGGGCGAGCGGAATGATCGGCAGCCGGATCGCGGCCGAGGCCGGGGAACGGGGGCACGAGGTCACCGGGGCGACCCGCAGCGGCGCCGGTGGGACGCGGGTCGCGGACGCGGCCGACGCCCCGGCCGTGGCCGCGCTCGCCGCCGGCCACGACGCCGTGATTCTGGCGATCGCGCCGCCGCGTGACGGTTCGGAGCCGTCCGGCCGGCTGCTGGCGGCCGGGCGCGGCGTGCTGGAGGGGATGCGCGAGGCGGGGGTGCGGCGGCTGGTGATCGTCGGGGGAGCCGGCAGCCTGGAGGCGGCGCCGGGCGTGCGGCTCGTCGACACCCCCGGGTTCCCCGATCTCTACAGGGCCGAGGCCCTGTCCCAGGCCGCGCTGCTGGACTTCGTCCGGGAGCAGGCCGGCGACCTGGACTGGACCTACGTCTCGCCGCCGGCCGAGATCCTGCCGGGCGAGCGCACGGGGGACTACCGCCTGGGCGGTGACCGGCTGCTCACCGACGCCGGCGGCGGGAGCGCCATCAGCGCCGAGGACTACGCCGTCGCCCTGGTCGACGAACTGGAGACGGGCCGCTCCACCGGCCGCCGCATCACCGTCGCCCGCGCCGACCTCGCCTCGAACAAGGCGCTGGTGGAGGAGTTCTGCCGGGCCTTCTACAACGACAAGGACTTCGACCGCGCCCGGACGCTGCTGACCGACGACTTCGCCAACCACCACCCGGGCGCCGGGACGGGGCCGGAGGCCACGGTCAAGAGCTTCCGGGAGCAGGCCGCCGACCGCTTCCCGGCCTTCCGGCTGGAGATCCGCAGGCTGGTGGCCGAGGAGGACCACGTCTGGACCTACGGCCTGGTCACGCTCGGGCCGGACCTGCCCGCCTCGGTCTCGGTGGACATCTGGCGGATCGACCGCGGCCGGATCGCCGAGCACTGGGACGTCGGGCAGCAGGTCGCCCAGGACACCGTCCTGCTGTGACGGAGGGCGCCTGAGCGGGCGGCGTGGCCGTGCGGGGGCCGATCAGGCCGTCCGCGCGGTCACGCCTTCTCCGTGCCTGCGAGGCCGAACAGGGGCAGGCAGGGTTCGAGGTCGTGGATCCCGAAGCCGGGCGGGGTGCTCCAGTCCTCCCGGGACAGGCGCAGCCGCCGGGTCTCGGCGCGCTCGCCCCGGCGGCTGTGGACGTCGATGCCGTCGTCGCGGTAGCCGAGCTTGCGGGAGACCGCGAGGGAGGCGTGGTTGTCGGTGAAGGCCGCCGAGGTCGCCGTGCGGGCGCCCAGGCCGTCGAAGGCCAGGTGGAGTACGGCGGCGCGCATCTCGGTGCCGATTCCGCGGCCGTGGAAGCGTCGTCCCAGCCAGGAGCCGGTGCCGGCCTCCCGGGTGATCGCGAAGTCGGTGCCCGAGATCTCCTGGGTCCCGGCCACCTGCCCCTCGAAGACCGTGACGAAGAGGCAGCTCCACTTCTCCGGAGTCCAGGCCGACCACTGGCGGAAGTGGAACCGGACCGTGCTCCGGGCCCGCTCGGCGGGCTCCGCGTCGGTCCAGGGGAAGGTGAACGGCATGTCCTGCGGGTCGTGCACTCCGTCGGCGGCCAGATCCGCGAGGGCGTCGAGGTCGTCGAGCGAGGGCAGGCGCAGTTCGAGGCGCGGGGTGGTCACCCGGAGCCGGAGGATTGGAAAGTTCCGCATACCCCTCGATCCTGTGGTGACGGGGCGCGGGAGTCCAATGGATTTCGGCCGGGGTGTTCTTCCCGCGCGGGTGTGAATCCGGGAACGTTCCTTTCGAACCGGACGCGTCCCTTTCACCGGGGAGTCGCGAGTTTCGCGCGGAGGTCATTCATCTCCCGCCCGGGACATTTCTCCCGGTCGGAACGGACATCGGCCCATGTGGCCTGGGACATGGTGCCGATTGAGTGACCACATGATGAAAAATCCGGATTCGGTCCGCCGGTGGGTGGCCGGTATCGCCCTCCTCGCCTGGCCCGCCTTCGAGTTCCTCGCCTTCTTCACCGCCCCGCCCGGGGCCGAGCACGACCCCGCGATCTTCCGGGAGCAGGCGAACGCCGTACAGGTGAGCGCCCTGCTCTACATCTGGGCGACGCTCAGCCTCATCCCCGCCGTGCTGGGCATGGCCCACCTGCTGAAGTACCGCGCGCCCCGGACCGGGATCATCGGCGCCGCGCTCGGGCTGATCGGCGCCGGGCACGGGCTGACCCTGTTCACCACCGACTTCTACGACCTGGCCCTGGCCCAGTCCCTGCCCGACGCCCAGGCGGAGCAGGTGACCGCGCGCGCCGGCGAGCTGTGGGGATTCCTGTACGGCATGCTGCTGCCCGGCTTCCTGCTGCACATCGGGCTGATCACGCTGCTGGCCGGGCTGGCCGCGACGCGCCTGGCCCCGTGGTGGGTGCCGGTCGTGGCGATCGCAGGGACGCTCGTGCCGTTCCTGACCGTGGAGCAGTCGCCCGCCGTGCAGTCCACCGGGTCGCTGCTGCACCTGGCGGCCTACGGCTGGATCGCGCTGAGCCTGCTGCGGATGCCGCAGGCGCAGTGGACGCAGACGGCCGCTACAGACCGGCCTCTCGAGCGCGTGTGATCGCCTGGGCCCGGTCGGCCACCTGCAGCTTGGTGAAGACCGAGGAGACGTGGTTGCGCACAGTCTTCTGGCTCAGCCCGAGCCTGGCCGCGATCTGGGGGTTGGTGAGATGCCCGGCGACCAGGGCGAGGATCTCCCGTTCCCGCCTGGTCAGCTCGGGCAGCGCCTGGGCGTCGGGCCCGCTCCGCTCGCGCGCGGCGAAGTAGTCGGCCATCCGGGCGGCGATCGCGGGGCCGAAGATGGCCTCGCCGTCGGCGACCGCGTGCACGGACCGCACCAGCTCCGCCTTGCGCGCGCCCTTGAGGACGTAGCCGCGGGCCCCGGCCCGCATGGCCGCGAAGACCGAGTCGTCGTCGTCGGCCATGCTGAGCACGATCACCCGGACGTGCGGATGGTCGCGGACCAGCCGTTCGGTCGCGGCGATCCCGCCCATGCCCGGCATCGTCAGGTCCATCAGGACCACGTCCGGCTGCGCCCGCCCGACGAGGGCCAGCGCCTGCTCCCCGCTGGCCGCCTCGTCGGCGACCTCGATGTCCTCGACCGCCGACAGCAGGGCCCGCAGCCCGGTGCGGAACCCGGCGTGGTCGTCGACCAGCAGAACCCTGATCACCCGTGCCCCCCGATCTCCTCGCCGGAGGCGGCGGCGTTCACCGGCGCCCCCTCGTCTTCCCCGCCGGAAGCGACGCCGGACGCCGGCGTCGTCTCCCCTGCCCCGCCGGGAACGGCGTCCCGGTCACCGGCGTTGCCCTCCATGCGCGTCGGGAGCATCACCCGCACCCGGGTCCCGCCCTCCGGCCGCTCCTCGACCGTGCACGATCCTCCCAGCTCGGCGGCCCGCTCGCGCATCGACACCAGCCCGACCCCCTCCCGGCCGCCGCCGGCCTCGCGGGCGGGGGCCGCGCCGGCTCCCGTTCCGTCGTCGAGGATCTCCAGCACGAGAGCCGTCCCGGCCACCTCGATGCGCAACTCGGCCTCCGCCGTCCCCGCGTGCCTGCGCACGTTGGCCAGGGCCTCGGCCACGATGCGGTAGGCCGCCGCCTCGGTGGCGGCGGGCAGGGCGGGCAACTCGTCCGGTGCCCGCACGGCGACGCGCAGGCTGGGCGCCTGCCGGATCGCGTGGGCGCGCAGGGCGCCGAGCAGCCCGAGGGAGTCCAGCGCCGGAGGCCGCAGCCCGTCCACGAGTGTCCGCACGTCGGTCATCGCCGCCTCGGCGTCGTCGACGATGTCGGCCAGCAGCCGCCGTACCTTGCCGTCCTCGGCCAGGTCGTGGGCGGTCTCGGCGCGCATGGTGAGCGCGGCCAGCGTGGGGCCCAGGCCGTCGTGCAGGTCGCGCCGGATGCGGCGGCGCTCCTCCTCGCGGGCCATCACCAGCCGCTCCCGGGAACGCCGCAGGTCGGCGGAGAGGCGGGCGGCGTGCACGGCCACGGCGACCTGCCGGGTCAGGTCGGTCAGCACCGCCAGGTCGCGCCGGCCGAACCTGCTCTCGCCCGGCCGGGGAGCGAGGACGAGGTCGCCGACCCGCTCGCCGTCGTAGACCAGCGGCAGCCGGAGCAGACCGCCGGCGGGACGGCCCGCCGGCCCTTCGCCCCGGCCCTCCTCCTCCCCGGGGGCCGGTCCCCGGCGCTCCTCCGGGGCCGGTCCGGAGGAGTGCCGCAGGCCCGCGGCCGTCTCCACCGCGGCGTACGGCAGGCGCAGGGCCTCGGCCACCGACCGGGCGACCCCGGACAGCACCGCGTCCGGCTCCTCGCTGGCCTCCAGGCGGCGGCCGAGCCGGGTGAGCACCGCGTACGGGTCGTCCCGCTCGCCGTACATCAGCAGGTTGACCCAGGTCTGCAGGCGCTGCCGCAGCGGGGCGAAGGCGAGGGCGACGAGCCCGGCGGCCAGCACGGAGGCCGGCAGGTCCGCCGAGGGCAGGAGCGCGCCCAGATAGCCGACCACCAGCACGTAGCCGCCGGTCACGCAGCCCGACAGCAGTCCGTAGACCAGCGTCCTGTTGATCACCAGGTCGATGTCGAACAACCGGTGCCGCAGGATCGCGATGCAGATGCCGGCGGGGATGAGCGTCCCGCCCAGCGCGCCGACCAGCTCCCAGCCCGAGTGGACCGACGGGTAGACGCGCCCGGGATCGTCGTCGGCCAGCCCCGCCGCCAGCCGCGTGCTGGCGATCAGCACGGCGAGCCCGACCGCGTAGGCCAGCCACTTGATCTGCTCGCGCTCCCTGCCGGTGCTGCGCCACGCCCGCGCCAGCAGGTTGAGCCCTCCCACGATGAAGAGTCCCGCCTGCACGACCAGCACCGTCGTCTCCGCGATCTCGGCGGGTCCCGCCATCGCCGCCAGCCCGAGCGGGTTCGGCACGCCAGGGCCCACGCCCACCTGCTCGTTGACGCCGGGCCGCAGCGCGCTCACCGCCGCGGCCGGCACGGTCACCGCGATCGCGACCCGGACGAACCGGCGCCAGCGGGGTGAGGGCAGTCCGCCGGGGAAGAACAGGGGGACCAGGACGAGGGAGATGTTGGCCGGGATCCACAACCAGGTCTGCGGCCAGGCCATGGCCTCGGCCAGGGGCAGCGGCGCGCCCTGCCCGGGGGCGCCGGCAGGCGCGGGCACGCCGTAGATCGCGTACCGGCCGCAGGCCTCGTAGAGCGCGAAGCAGAACGCGCTGAGCGCCAGCAGCCGGCCCACCGGATGCCCGGGACGGTGCGCCCCGATCAGCCCGCCCGCCAGCGCGCACGCCGCCACCAGCAGCAGGTGGCTCTGCACGATCGGGTGATAGCCGTTGAGCGAGGACAGGACCACGGACAGGACGATCAGGAGCGTCGTCAGGGCGCATGCCGCCCACGCGACGCGCGGCGCTGTGATCACTGTTCCTCCGGGTCCGGTCGCCACACGGTACCCGCGCACCGGTCCCGGTTGTCCCGGGACGGTGTCCCGGGACAACCCGGCGAGCAGGGAGAGGGGCGACTCTCCTCCGCGGGCCCGCCCGCACGGTCCGCTCTCAGACGCCCTGGGGGAGGCGGAACAGGCGGCCGGGGTCGTAGGCGGCCTTGACGCGGGCCAGGCGGCCGGCGTTGGCGCCGTAGTAGGCGCTGCGCCACCCCTTCAGCTCCGGGTCGACGTAGTTGACGTAGGCGTGGTCGCCGAAGTGGGGCCGCATGGCGGCGTGCGCCCGGCGGGTCCAGGCCGTCGCCCCGGTGCGGTGGGCGTAGTACTGCACGCTGTACAGGGCGGCCCGGTGGGGGAAGGCGGTGGCGTCGGGGCGGACCCGGCCGACCGCGCCGCCGAGGGCGTCCAGCAGCACGCTGTGGCTGCCGGGCCGGTCCACCTCGGCGACCAGCGTCCGCGCCCCGGCCTCGGGGATCGGCCGGTAGGCCAGGTGGGACTTCGCGGAGAAACGGTCGCGCGGCAGCCGGCCGTCGGCGGTGCGCCCCGGCAGGGAGCCGCCCTGATGGCACTGGGAGACCGACAGGTTCGAGCAGCCCGCCATGATCATCATGGCCTGCCGGTAGGACACGCGCCGGACCGAGCTGGAGGAGGTCGCGCCGATCCGGTCGGCCAGGCGGTCGAGCAGCCGCTCGCAGTCGGCCCTGCCGCCCAGGTACACCCCGGCGACCTGCACCTGCGTCCCGCCCTCGCGGCTCAGGTGCAGGGTCGACCACAGCTCGTCCGGGACCGACGGCGCCCACGCCTGCCAGGCCTGCACCGCCTTGACGGCCCGCCGCCACGGCCACTGCAGGAAGAACACCGTGACCTCGCGCGCGGGGTGGGTCCGGAAGCCGAAGGAGACCGCCACCCCGAGGTTGCCGCCGCCCCCTCCGCGGCTGGCCCAGAACAGGTCGGGGTGGTGGTCGGCGTCGCAGGCCAGCAGCCGGCCGTCGGCGGTGACGATCTGGACCGACTCCATCACGTCGCAGGTCAGGCCGTACTTCCTGGCCACCACCCCGATCCCGCCGCCCAGCGCGAGCCCGCTGACCCCGACCGTCGGGCAGGATCCGGCGGGGATGCTCACGCCCTGCGCCGCCAGCCGGTCGTAGACGTCGATGAGCTTGGCCCCCGCTCCCACGGTCGCCCGGCCGGAGCGGTGGGAGACCGCGCGCATGGGGGAGACGTCGACGATCAGGCCGGTGCGGGTGGACCAGCCCGCGTAGGAGTGGCCGCCGGACCGTACGGCCAGCGGCACGTCCAGCCTGCGGGCGAAGTTCACGCACTCGGCCACGTCGGAGGGGTTCTCGCAGTAGGCCACGCCCGCAGGCCGGACCCCGTCGTAGGCGGGGTCGAACAGCCGGCGGGCGGTGTCGTAGGCGGCGTCACCGGGCCGGATGAGCCGGCCCTCCAGCCCGCGGCCCAGGGCCTTCCAGTCCGCGGGCCGGGGACCGGTCCGCGCGGCCGTCCCGGCCGTTCCCGCCCGCGCCGGCGCCGCGGTGCCCGCCGCCAGGGCGGTCCCCGCGGTCAGGGCGGCCATGCCGCCGATGCGCAGCAGCGTGCGCCTGTTCAGTGCCGGCGCGTCCGGAGCGGGCCTCATGATCTTCTCTCCCAGGGTTCGTACGACTTCCTGGTGAGACGCCCGCGCAGGTCATCCGGTTGGTCACATTCGCATCACTTCGCAGGTACGGGGCTCAGCCGCCGGCGTACTGCCGGGGCAGGTCCCCCTCCGGCGCGAGGGCGCCCGCGCACGACGGCCGGGACTTCAACGAGGACAGCAGACCGTCGGTGACCCGGCCGGCGGCGAACCGCGCGCCGTGGACGAACCTCATCACCGGCCCGAAGGTGGCGGCGGCGGCCAGACCGACGACGAACAGGCCGCTGACGGAGGTCTCGAAGTGCTTCGACAGCGCCGGGGCGGTCCCGGTGCGCCGGATCGCGCGCGTGAGGTCCTGGTCGAGGACGCCCATCCGCTCGACGTCCACCAGATAGCCGGTGGCCGCGATCACGTGGTCGGTGCGGATCGTGTCGAGGCCGCCCTGCGCGTCCCGCAGGGTCAGGATCACCTCGTCGCGGTGCGTCGACCCGGCCACCGTCCGGCCCAGGAGCACCGGGACCCGGCCGTCGAAGCGGTCCCTCAGCCACCACGAGCCCGCCGGGCCCAGGGTCGTGCGGACGATGTGGCGGCGGGTCGCCGCCGGCAGGTGGCGCACCGTGCCGGGCAGCTCGGACCAGACCCACGACCGCCAGCCGGTGCCGAGCCCCGACTGCGGCATCAGGATCCGCTCGATCGCCGAACGACCGGCGGAGGGCACGGTGTTCCAGGCCAGCTCGCCGGTCCTGGCCACCACCCGCGGCCGGGCTCCGGCCTCCAGCAGCAGCGCCGCCGTCTCCAGCGCGGACTGGCCGGCGCCCACCACGGTGACGTCGCGGTCGGCGAAGCCCGACAGGTCGTGGTGCTCGGAGCTGTGCGTGGCCAGCTCGGCGGGCAGGCCGCAGAGCGCGGCGGGCCGGTGGGCGAAGGGCAGGAAGCCCAGGGCCAGGACGACCGTCCGGGTCAGGACGGGCTGCCCCGTGGCCAGCTCGACGGTGAACAGCTCGCCGTCGGTGCTGATCGCGGCCACGGGCGTGGCGTCGAGCGCGTCGCCGACGGCCTGGGACCCGAACCACCGGCCGTAGTCGACGAACGTCTCCACGGGGATGGGCTCGCCGTAGGAGCACGACAGGTCCCGCGGCCGGCAGTAGGCCGCCAGCCCGTAGGCGCCGCCCGGGTCGGACAGGTTCGAGGCGGAGGGTTCCGACTTCAGCAGCATCCCGCGCGGCATGTGCCGCGCCCAGGCCTCCATGGGGCGGCCGTAGACGCGCGTGTCCAGTCCCGCCGCGGTGGCATGGGCCGCCACGGAGAGGCCGTACGGCCCCGCTCCGATGACGGCGACGTCGATCATCGGCGCACGCATGGTTTCTCCTCGGTCGGTGCCGGCTTCCTGAAAAAGGGAAATCGCCCTGCCGGTGAATTCCCCGGTTGGAAATACCGCCGAATACTAACGCGACGGAGAGGCGGGATTCCGGCGGTGACGTGCGATGCGGGTAAAGCCTCGTTTCAGAATCTGCCGCGTCATCGACGCGAAGGGTTTGGGATCGTCGGCGGAGAACCAGGCGAACTCGTCGGCCTCGCGCAGGGAGCGCAGCCAGCCGCGACAGGTGAGTTCCCCTTCACGTCGTTCATGAAAAGCGGGAAAAGCATCATAATTCTCGACCAGATATGTGCGCCCGTGCGCGGCCCCGGCCGGGGGCACGGGCTCGCCGGTGAGGTCGAGGTGCATGACGCGCACCAGGTCCAGGCCGGCGCCGTCGGTGAACAGGCGGAACTGGGCGCCCAGCCGGGGGTTGAAGTCCAGCAGGTGATAGACGTCGGCGGCGGCGTCGTAGCGGAAGTCGAGGTCGAGGATCCCCCGGTAGCCCAGGGTGGCGGCGACGTGGTGCGCCGCGGCCTCGACGCGGGGGTTGGGCAGCCACCGGCCGAGCGTCGTCAGGCCGGCCCCGGGCGGGTAGGCCCGTTCCTTCCTGCCGGCCCCGCCGAGCAGGCACCTCGACTCCCGGTCGAAGTAGCCCTGGAAGAACCAGTCGGACCCCGGGGCGGCGGGTATCAGGCGCTGGAACAGCAGCCGGCTGCCGTGCCCGCAGGTCCGCCCGAACAGCCGCACCGCCTCCTCGGGAGTGCGGACCGTCGTGGTGCTGCGCAGCCCGGCGCCGGGCTGCAGCAGCCACGGGCTGGCCCACTTGCCGATCAGCGGCAGCCCGAGCCGGGAGACGGCCGCCACCAGGTCGTCCTCTGTCGCGATCACATGGGTCTCGGGCTGGGCGACGCCCAGGTTCTCGCACACCGCGTGCAGTTCGGCCTTGTCGGCGAGCCTGCGCGGCAGCGCCGGGACCTGGCGGGGCAGGAGGAACCGGGGCAGGAGCTCGGCCGCGTGCTCGGCCAGGAAGATCGCACCGGCGTCGTCCATCGGGATGAGCAGCGCGCGGCGCCCGATGAGCGCGGCGATCGACTCCAGGGCGGCCACCATGGCCTCGGGCGTCCGCGGCGTGTCCGGCCAGTGGTGCATCCGGGCCAGGTGGCGGGACCGGGAGGCCGGGGCGTGCCGGCCCTCCAGTACGGCGTGCACCTCGATCCCGGCCCGGCCCAGCGAGCGGATGGCCGCGAGCGTGCCGTGGTGGAAGATGTTGTCGTCCGTGCGGAGCACCAGGGCGGGGGTGTCCGGGTCCAGCCGGATGGGGCGGCCCGTGTGCGGCCGGGCGTCCTGCGCCGGATTGATGGCATTCATCGAACATTTCCGCCATATACGCTCGGTGTCTCGACATTGCGTCGGCCGCTCATTCCAGGAGTCCTTTCGTCGCCGGAGGGCCCGCCATGCCGGGCCATTGGTGGAATTCCGGCACCGCCGTACGAACTATCGGTGGATTCTCCCCGATAGCGACTTTCCCTCTGCGTGCGCGGCACGGAACCGGATTTTGTGCGTATCTTTGGCTCGGGAACGGGGGCCGGTCCGGATGATATGCCCGGCGAATGGGTACACCGGGCCGGAAACGGGCAGCACGGGGATGAGGACAATGAAATTCAGAAAGGCGTACGTCTGCGGATCGCTCGCCGCACTGGTCGTCTCCGCGGTGATATGGAGCCTGCCCGTCATGACCGCAGGGACGGACGACGGTCCAGACCGGCCCGCGGAGAACTCGCACGGCCCCGGGGAGGCCGGCTTCGGGGTCTTCCTCGCCTCGGACGAGCGCGGCGTCGAGCGGCTGCCCGCCTTCGAGTCCTGGCTCGGCGTGAAGACGACCGTCGGGCGGACCTACCTGCCCGGCGAGAACTGGCTCGCCCTCCAGGGACCGGACTTCATCCTCGAGCCCTGGATGCGCTGGCGCGCGGCCGAGCCGGGCCGCATCCTGGCGGTCAACGTCCCCATGGTCGCGCCGAACGAGGTGGACATGCCCGACGGCGCCGTGGCGGCGCTCCTCAACGCGGGGGCGATGGGCGCCTTCGACCCCGGCTTCCGCAGGCTGGCCTCCCGGCTGGTCGCCGGCGGGGCGGCCGACACGATCATCGTCCTCGGCTGGGAGATGAACGGGACGACCTACTCCAGCCGGTGCGCGCCCGACCCCGAGGCGTGGAAGGCCTACTGGCGGCGGATCGTCACGGCCATGCGCTCGGTGGAGGGGCAGCGCCTGCGTTTCGACTTCGCGCCGAGCCGCGGCCGTGACGCCATCCCGTGGACCGAGTGCTACCCGGGCGACGACGTGGTCGACATCGTCGGCATGGACACCTACGACCAGCCGGACGGAAAGACGTTCGCCGACTACGTGGGCCAGCCGTACGGCATGGCCTTCCAGGCGGAGTTCGCCAGGGCGCGCGGCAAGCCCATCTCGTTCCCCGAGTGGGGGCTGTTCCGCCGGGGGGACCGGCCCCGGTACATGCGCCGGATGCTCGAATGGATCTCCGCCCACGACGTCGTGTACCACTCGATCTCCGACTACTGCCCGCACGGGGTCTGGCAGTGCCCGGCCAACCCGAGGTCCTCCCGGGTCTTCCGGAGGCTGCTGCCCGCCATGATGTCCCCGGAGGGGTCCCCCGCGCCGGTCACCGGGGAGGGCTCTCCGCTCCCGTCGTCCGGGGACTCGGCGGCCCCGTCACCGGAGGAATCACCGGAGGAATCGCCGGAGAAGGCACCGGAGAAGTCGCCGACGCCCGGCGAGCCGCCGCACCCGACCCCCGGCCCCGGGGTGCCGCCGATCCCCGCGGCGCGCGAGGTCAGCGCCGCCAGGCGATCCAGTGCGTCCCGCAGGCCGAAGCCGGCCGCCCTGAGGGCCCCCGCCTCCCCCTCCAGGCGGGCGAGCTCCGGATGAAGGAGCCGCAGGAGGACGGCCTCGGCGAGGGCGAGGTCGTCCTCCGGCGGGACGAGGGCGCCGGTCTCGCCGGTGACCACCTCGCGCAGGCCGGGGATGCCGGAGGCGACCAGTGAGCGGCCGCAGGCCATCGCCTCCAGCGCGGTGAGCGGCAGCCCCTCCCAGCGGGAGGGCAGGACGACCACGTCGGCCGCCGCGTACCAGGGCCGGGCGTCGTCGACGGCGCCGGTGAACAGCATCCCCGGCCCGGTCCGCAGGGCGGGCCGCAGGTCGCCGTCGCCGACGATCGCCAGGCGGGCCCGCGGGCACCGCCGCACCACCGGCTCCCACGCGGCGGCCAGGACGTCCTGGCCCTTCTGCCGGGTGACCCTGCCGACGCACACCACCAGGGGGTCGTCCGCGGGCACGCCGAGCATCTCGCGGGCCCGCGCCTTCCCGGCGGCGTCGGCGGGACGGAACCTGTCGAGGTCCACTCCGTTGCGGACGACCGTGAGGTTCCCCCGCAGGCCGCCGTCCCGGGCCAGCGCCGCCTCCCCCTCGCTGACGCACACCGTCAGGCCGGTCCAGCGCGCGGCCGTGCGCTCCCACGCCAGGGCGGCCCCCGCCATCGCCCCGCGCGAGGCCAGCCACGACCAGCCGTGCGGCTGGAAGAACGTGGGTACGGCGCCGCGGATCGCCGCGCGCCCGGCCAGCCCGGCCTTCGAGGAGTGCAGGTGGACGACGTGCGGGCCGAACCCGTCGGCCAGGCGGCGCAGCCGCCGCGCCTCGCCCGGGCAGCAGGGGCCGGGGGACCGGCCCGCCTCCCACTCCAGCCACCGCACGCCCAGCGCGGCCAGCTCGGCGGGCAGCCGCCCGCGCCCGGGGCAGGCGACGGCCACGTTCCAGCCGCGCCGCGCCTGGTCGGCGGCGACGGCGGCCACGTAGACCGCCACGCCGCCGTCGACCGGCTGCGCGACGTGCAGCACCGAGGGGACGCCCGCGGCCGTCTCCCCGGCGGCGAGGAGGGCGGTCCCCCCGTCCCCGGCGGTGAGGAGGGTGGTCCCTTCGTCCCCGGCGGCGGGGACGAGGACGGTTCCGCGCCCCGTCCGGGGCGTCGTACCGCTCACAGCGTGCTCCGTCCGGGGCGTCGTACCGCTCACAGCGCGCCCCGCCTGAGGCGTCATGCCGCTCACAGCGCGCCCTGGCCGGAGGCGGCGGGCCACGGCTCGATCCGCCGGCGCTGCCGGGTGGGCAGCGGGATCGGCGACGCCAGGCAGGCCAGGCCGCCGACCAGGACGCCGGCCGCCGCGCCGACCGCGGCGCTGAGCGCGGGCGGCGGGGAGGACGGTGAGACGGGGGCGAGCGCCGGGGCGAAGCCCACCAGGCGCACCCCGGTGGCGGTCGCGCGGTGGTTGGCGTAGGTGATCAGGGCGGTGGCCACGGCGTTGGCCCGGTCCGCGGACTCCTGCGGGCCGGCGGCGGAGGCGCTCAGCCCCACCATGGGCGCGTCCGCCGAGGCGGAGGCCCGCACCGCGCGCCGCAGCCGCTCCCCGTCGGCGGGGGAGCCGCCGGCCAGGGCCAGGCCGAGGACCGCGGGCTGCGTGGCGATCCGGGAGTAGACCTGGGCGAAGTTCACCGCCTGGGCGGTGCCCGCCGGGGTGCCCGGGACCACCACCACGTAGGCGTCGGAGGTGTACACCGGCCCCTTGACCAGGGAGAAGGCCAGGCCTCCCAGCGTCCCCAGGAAGACGGCGGCGGCCATCGGCCACCATCTCCACGGGTGTGTCGCGGCCGTCGCGGGCTCGTTCATCGGTACTCCTTCTGGGTCGCGTGGAGGTCGGCCCCCGCCAGGGGGGAGCCGAGCACGCGGTCGTACAGCGCCTCCATCCGGGCGGCGTGGCGCCGGATGTCGTAGTGCGCGACGGCGCGGGGCGGCGGCAGCCGTACGGCGCCGGCGGCGAAGGTGTGCAACTCGGCCCGCAGGTGGTCGGGGTCGGGCAGGATGCGCCTGGCCCCGGGCGCGGCGTCGGAGGGCAGTTCGTCCAGGGCGGGGCAGGCCGCGTACAGGACGGGCAGCCCGGCCGCGAGGCCCTCGATGACGGCCAGGCCGAACGTCTCCTCCTGCGAGGGGGAGGCGAGCACGTCCATGGCCGACAGCAGCGCGGGCACCTCCGCCGACTCGCCGGTGAACCGCACCCGGTCCGCGACGCCCAGTGTGCGGGCGAGCTCCTCCAGGTCCCGCCGGGCGGACCCCTCTCCGGCCAGCAGGAGCACGGCCCCCTCGAAGCCCGTGACGGCCTCCACGAGGACGTCGAAGCGCTTGCCGGGTTCGAGCCGTCCCACGCCGCCCACCACGAACGCCCCGGGCGCGATGCCCAGCCGCGCCCGGGTCTCCCGGCCGAGGCGGGGGTCGTGGGCGAAGGCCCGGCCGTCGACGCCGTTGTGGACGACCTCGATCCGCGAACGCGGCACCCCCCAGCGGGCCAGGCGCTCCGCCACGGCCCTGGAGACCGCGACGGTCAGGTCGCCCATGGCCTCGGTGGCCCGGTACAGCGCCCGCACCCCCGCGGTCGCGCGCCGTCCCTCGATGCGTTCCTCCCCGAGCGAGTGCTCGGTCGCGACGATCGCGGGGACGCCCGCCAGGCGCGCCGCCACCCTGCCGTACACGCAGGCGCGGTACAGGTGCGTGTGGACCACGTCGTAGCGGCCGGCCCGCATCAGGCGGGCCAGCCGGCCCACGGCGCGCAGGTCGCGGTTGCCCCCCATGCCGAGGTGGTGGACGGGGGTGCCCCCGTCCGCGATGGCGCGTGCGACACCGCCGGGGTTGGTCAGCGTGGCGACCTCGCAGTGCGCGCCCAGGTGCGGCAGCAGCGCCCGCAGCTGCTGCTCGGCGCCCCCGGCGGCCAGGCCGGTGATGACGTGCAGGACCTTCATCGGACTCTGCCCCACCGCATGTGGTGGCGCACGCGCTTGGCGCGCAGCCGCAGGCGCCCGTCCCTGTCCCCGACGTAGGTCCGCGCCAGGGCGTAGCGCCCGCTGTTCTCGGAGGGCCAGATGGCGCAGGCGTATGCGTAGCCGGCCGCGCGGACCGCGTCCACCTCGCGGGCGCCGGCGAGCCCGTACGGGTAGGCGAAGCCGGTCACCTCGCGGTCCAGCGCCCCCTCCAGGACCGTGCGGCTCTCCTTGAGCTCCGCGGCCAGCATGGCGTCGTCGGCCATCTCCAGGAACGCGTGGGTGAGGGTGTGCGAGGCGACCTCCATGCCGGCGTCCGCCACCTCGCGCAGCTCCTGCACGGTCATCAGCGTCTTGTCCGGGCCGTTCTCGTCCCAGCTGTTGTGCCCGCCCAGGTGCCCGGCGACGGCGAACACGGTCGCGGTGAAGCCGTACCGCGCGAGCACGGGGACCGCGACGGCGGCGAAGTCGGTGTACCCGTCGTCGAAGGTCAGCCCGACCATCCCCCGCGCCTGCCCGGAGGCCTCGGCCAGGAGCAGCTCCCGTACCGACACCCCGCGCAGCCCGCACCGCCGCAGCCAGGCCATCTGCGCCGAGAAGCGGCGGGGGGAGACGGTGATGAAGAAGGGGTCGTTGTCGTACTCCTGTACCGAGTGGTACATCAGCACGTACGGCATGGACCCCGGCCGTCCGCTCACGGGCGTCCCCTTCCTGGCGCGAAACCGATCATTTCTGCGATCTCCTTGGATCCGGTGGCTGTCGCCACGACGATGAACACGAGCCCGACCGCGACCGCGCCGAGCAGCAGGGTGAGGACGACGGGAAGCCCCGCCAGGACGGGACGGGCGAGCAGTCCGGCCCCGGCCGCCGCCCCGGCCGCGAGGGCGAGGCGACCGGCGACCGGCAGGACGGCGCGCAGGAGGAGGGAGGGAACCGGCCCGCGCACCCCCGCCAGCAGCGCCGACGCGGTGAGCGTGATGCCCGCCGCGTTGGCCGCGGTGATCCCCGCCGTCCCCCAGCGCGGCGCGGTGAGCGCGGCCAGGACGGCGGTGAGGGCCAGGCCGGCGGCCATCGCGACCGCCGGATACCAGGTCGGCCGCTCCGCGCAGAAGAACACCCGGCACACGACCCCGACGACCGTCTGACCGAGCAGGCCCAGAGAGTAGACGCGCACGATCAGGGCGGTGGCGGCCGTGTCCGCCTCTGTGAAGGCCCCGTGCTGCAGCAGCAGCGCGACGATCTCCGGCGCGAACACGGTGAGGAAGGCCGAGGAGGACAGGATGATCGCCCCGGCCAGCCCGAGGTCGGTGGTCAGACGCCGGCGGGTCGTGACGGCGTCCCCCGCGGCGATGCTCCGCGCGAGGACCGGGAACGTCACCGTGGCGATGATGAGCGAGAGCGTCATCGGCACCTGCGCGATCTTCTGCGCGTAGTTCAGGTGGGAGATGGAGCCGGCCGGCAGGGCGGAGCCGAAGAACCGCTCGACGAAGACCTGACCCTGGCGCAGCAGGGTGAACGTGGCGATCGGGACGAACGCCCCCAGCCAGATCGGCTCCCGGAGCGCCGGCCGGCGCGGCGGCCCGACGTGCCGCAGGAAGCGGGGGGCCTGCACCGCCGCCATGAGGACGCTGCCGCACGCCACCCCCAGGGCGGCGCCGAGCACGCCCAGCCGGTCGTGGAAGGCGATCAGGAAGGCGAGGATGCCGGTGTTGTAGGCGACGTAGATCGCCGCCGGGGGACCGAACACCTGCTGGGCGCGCAGCGCCGCGCTCAGGTATCCCGCCACGCCGAACATCAGGACCGTGGCCGAGGTGACCCGCGTGCACCGTACGGCGAGATCGGGGTCGTCGAGCCCGGGCGCCAGCGCCGCGACGAGCAGCGGCGCGGCCAGCGCCGTCGCCCCGGCGGCCAGGACGAGACCGGTCAGGATGCGGGGCAGCGTGTCGGAGACCGCCTGCCGCAGGCCGCCGTCGCGCTCCATCGCCCGGCTGAACACCGGGACCAGCAGGAACGCCATCGCCCCCTCGATGAGCAGGGGCGCCACGGTCTCCGGGACCGTCCAGGCGACCAGGAAGGCGTCGGTGTCGCTGGTCGCGCCGAAGAACCGGGCCATCAGGAGGTCGCGGGCGGACCCGAGGGCGGAGCCGAGGGCGACGAGCACCGCGGTGACGGTGACGGCGCGCAGGAACGGGTTGCGGCGCGCGGTCTCCGCGGCCCGGCTCGCGGTCCGGTTCTCCGCCCGGCTCCGGGGCGACTCCGTCAGGGTCATCGGTGCTCTCCTGGTCCGGGAGGGAGGGGCGGGCCGTCGGCGACGGCCCACCACAGGGCGACGCCCAGCAGCACGGACATCACCACGGTCGGCGGGCCGCCGATGTCGGAGTAGGTGAAGTCGACGAGCTGCCAGGTCAGGAAGCCCGTCACGGCCAGTCCGGCGGCGCGCTCGCCCCGGGACCGGGCGCGGCGGGCGCGCCGGACGGACCAGACGGCCACGCATCCGAACAGGAGGCAGAAGGCCGTGATCCCCACGAGCCCCTGCTCGCTGAGCACGAGGAGGTACATGTTGTGCGGGGACAGCAGCGGCTGACGCTGGAAGCCCCGCACCGGGTCGGCGGTGTCGCTGCCCGACGACAGGGCGAGCGGGGCGCGGGAGTCGCGGGCGGCGGCGAACCCCTTGGGTCCCACGCCGGTGACGGGGCTGTCCCGCCAGATCCCGGTGGCGGTGTCCCACAGGTCGTAGCGGTCGCTCACCGAGCGGTCCGGCTGGGTGACCGACGAGCCGATCGAGGAGAGCCGCCGGCCGATCGTGCCCGGATCGGAGTCCGGTACGGCCGGCAGCAGCAGCATCCCGGCGGCCGCGGCGAACAGCAGGACGCGGCCCGCGGGCCGCAGGCCGTACAGGACGAGCATGACCGCCGCGGCGCACAGCACCGCCAGCCACGTACCCCGGCTCAGCGACAGAACCAGCGGCGCCACCAGCGCCGCCGCCGTCGCCAGGGCCGCCGCGCGCGCCCGGCCGCGCAGGGCCAGGGCGAGCGCCAGCGCGACGACCAGCCCGTAGCCGACGATCGTGGCCATGCCCATGACGTCGGTGGCGCCGAAGGTCCCCACCGCCCGGACGTTCTCGCCCGCGTAGGAGGCGCCGGTCCCGGTCAGCGCCTGCCAGGTCCCGACCCCTCCCTGCACGAGGGCGGCCCCGCAGACCGCGCCGCCCACCACCCACAGGTCCACCCGGTCCCGCAGCACCACGGCCACCGCCAGCGGGACCAGCACGAACACCTGCAGATAGCGGGCCAGTCCGGGCAGGCTCGCCATGACGTCCTGCGAGGCGACGGTGGCCGCGCCCACGGCGACCACCGGCGCGGCGGCCACCAGCGCCCGTCCCGGCAGCCGGCGGCCGCCGGACAGGAGGGCCGCGGCGGCCACCGCGACCAGGAGGACCGAGGCGACGTCGGCGGGCGTCACGTCGATCGCGACGCTCAGGTCGTCGCGCTCCTGCGGGACGCAGACGAGGAGCACGGCCGCGGCCGCCAGGAGGCTCGGCCTCCGCAGCGGCCCCCGCCGGCTCACCGCGACGCCCGCACGGTCAGCTCCCACCGGGACGGAGCACGGATCCGGCGGTGCGGATCATGATCTTGACGTCCGACCAGAGCGACCAGTCGTCGATGTAGTGGTTGTCGAACCGGGCGCGGTCCTCGATGGAGGTGTCCCCGCGCAGCCCGTGGACCTGGGCCCAGCCGGTGAGCCCGACGGGGACGCGGTGGCGCTCGCCGTAGCCCGGCACGGAGGCGGAGAAGCGCTCGACGAAGAAGGGCCGCTCGGGCCGGGGCCCGACGATACTCATGTCCCCCCGCAGGATGTTCCACAGCTGGGGCAGCTCGTCGAGCGAGGTCCGGCGCAGCGTCCTGCCGACCGGCCCGACCCGCCGGTCGTCGGCGATGCTCCAGCGGGTGGCGGACTCGTGCGGGTCGGCGGGCCTCATCGTGCGCAGCTTGAGCAGCTCGAAGCGGCGCCCGCGCAGCCCGACCCTGCTCTGGCGGAACAGCACGTCCGGCCCGCCCTCGCGGCGCAGCGCCAGCGCGCAGACCGCCAGGACCGGCACGCCGACCACCAGGCCGGCCAGGGCCAGGACGACGTCCAGCAGCCGCTTCAGCGGCCAGGTGGCCCGCTCCTGCGGACGCGCGCGCATCCGCAGGAGGGGAAAGCCCCTGATGCGGTCGCGCGGAGGCAGGAAGTCCACGAGGAAGTCACCGGGGTCCGGGGCGAAGAAGACCGTGCACCCGAGTTCGCCGGCGACGCGGACCAGCCGGCGGACCTGCACCCCCGAGGAGAGGGCGGGAGTGACGATCACGACGCGGACGCCGTGGGCCCGCAGCGTCTCGGCCATCCGGTCGGTCCGGCCGAGCACCGGGACCGGCGGCTCGGCGTCGGGAGGGGCCGGGTTCAGAAGCTCGGTGTCCGGCGGGCGGTCGTCGAGGAACCCGACCGGCGACAACCCGTACTCCGGATGGGCGAGCATGGCCCGGGCCAGCCGGCGTCCGTGGCCGCCGGCGCCGACCAGGAGGACGGGCCTGTCGCGGGTGCCGGGCCACACGCCCGGTCTTCGCAGGGCGGCGTATCCGGTGCCCCGGCAGCACCAGGCCAGGACGGTGTACAGCAGGCCGGCCCAGGCCCAGCCCCGCAGCCCGTCCACCGGCGGCACCGCCGCGCCGAGGGCCGCGGCGAGCGCCGTGGCGCCCAGCCCGCCCGCCGCGAGCGTCATGCAGTCGTCCAGGAGCGAGGGCGCCATCCGCGGGCGGTACAGCCGCAGCGCGGCGTTCAGGGCGGCCACCAGGACCGTGGCGGTCGCGACGGCGGCCGGGCCGCCGCCGGCGGCGGTGACGGCGGCGGCCATGCAGACGAGGTCGGCGCCGAGCAGGCACACCAGAGGGGCGGACAGGCGGCGGGGGGTCCCGCGCCCCGCGCCCGTCCGGGGCGGGACCGGCACGCGGCGGCCGGATCCCCTGCGCATGGCCGGCACGGTCGCGGTGGCGACGCCGCCGGGGCTCTCCTGCCCGGCCGTTCCGGGCGGGCGGTTAAGATCGACGACCGCGGTCATCGGAGTCTCCGTGGGCCGACGTTCTTTCCGCGATCAACCGGAGTGCGGTCAACTTTCCCCCTGTATCGGAAATTCCGTTTAGAGTGGAGAATCGCCGCGAATCAAGCGATGGATTCTCCGCTTACTTTCCTTGTGGCATTTCCACTGAATGCGCTCAGGCCATCCGCATAATGCGAAACAGCCGTCCTTTGGTTTCCAGATGCTAGCGATGCGGGCCTCATCGATCCCGCACCTGAAGGCGTGCAGGTTGCCCGGAGGTCGCAAGTTCTGGATGACCCGGTTTTTTGCGCTTGCATACCGGACCGGCCGCCGATCAAAGGGCGGTTCCGGCGGGGCCATGTTTTCCTTCTTCCGCCGCTGCGCCGGGGACGGCCGGGGCGGGGGCGCCGGGCCGTACGGCGCGCGGCGGTTGTGACACCGTCGGCGGTGACAGGCCGTCACGTTGACGTTCCACAGCTTTTCGGGTGGTATCAGGAGCGGTGGCTTATCTCGGTCAACGGGGACCGAGCGGACGGCCACTGGAGGTGCCGTGCCGCGAGGCCTGCCTGAGGGGCGGAGTTTCGGTGACGAGGGGGTGCGTCTGTCCGACGGCCGCGAACCCTCTGTGTGGGATGCTTGTCCCACCGCCCCCTCCAGGCGAGGACTCACCGTACGTGACCATGAGATCTCCGGTCCACCGATGGTGACGGCGACGAATCACGGGTCACACGACGACCCGGGTCGGCTTGCCGAAGATTTGCTCACCGGCGACGGGTCCGCCGCGCCGTCGCGGATGCCCGGCATCCGGAGACCGGGTATCACCTTCCTTCCCGAGGGCACTACAAGCTGATGTGGTGCCGGACAAAATGAGCAAAACCCCTCACAAAGGAGTGAGAGCGACATGCCGCTCGACGAGGCCAAAGACGAGCTGCTGAGGAGCGCCGCCCAGATGTGCGCGCACACTCCCGGCAGCGACCACAGGAGCGTTGAGGAGGTGCTCGCCTTCCTCAGGCTCTACTACAGGCATGTCGCGCCGGAGGACCTGCTGGACCGTGACCCGGTCAACCTGTACGGCCCGGCCACGGCCCACCGCCAGCTCGCCGAGAACCGCCCCCAGGGCCGGGCCCTGGTGCGGGCCTACACGCCGACCCTGGAGGAGCAGGGCTGGGACCCCGGGGCCTCGGTCGTCGAGGTGGTCACCGACGACATGCCCTTCCTGGTCGACTCGGTGACGATGGAGCTCGACCGCCACCAGATCGGCATCCACCTGGTGATCCACCCCCAGATGCGGGTGCGCCGGGACATGACCGGCAAGCTGCTCGGCCGGGACCAGGAGGACGTCACCGGGCAGGTGATCACCGAGTCCTGGATGCACTTCGAGATCGACCGCCAGGCCGACCCCGCCGTGCTGCGGCAGCTGGAGGCCGACCTCCAGCGGATCCTGGCGGACGTGCGCTACGCCGTCGAGGACTTCACCAAGATGCGGGCCCTGGCCGTGCGGACCGCCGAGGACGTGTCGGTCAACCCGCCCCCGCTCGACCTGGCCGGGGTCGAGGACAGCCTGGAGCTGATGCGCTGGCTGGCCGACGGGCACTTCACCTTCATCGGCTACCGGGAGTACCGCCTGGAGCGGGGCGAGAAGGGCGACGAGCTGCACGCGGTGCCCGGGACCGGGCTGGGCATCCTGCGCCACGACAAGGTGGGCTCGGGCAGCTTCGCCGCGCTCCCGCCGGAGGTGCGCGCCAAGGCCCGCGAGAAGCAGAACATGCTGATCATCACCAAGGCCAACAGCCGCGCCACCGTGCACCGGCCCGCCTACCTGGACTACGTGGGCGTGAAGCTGTTCGACGAGGCAGGGGAGGTCGTCGGCGAGCGGCGTTTCCTGGGACTGTTCACCCACGCCGCCTACAACGAGTCGATCTCCCGCATCCCCGTCCTGCGCCGCAAGCTGGCCGAGGTCCTCGACCGGGCGGGGATCGCCCCCGACAGCCACGACGGCAAGGACCTCGTGGAGATACTGGAGACCTTCCCGCGGGACGAGCTCTTCCAGACCTCGGTGGAGCAGCTGCTGCCCATCGCGCTCGGCGTGCTCAGGCTCCGCGAGCGCAAGCAGGTCAAGGCCTTCCTGCGCCCCGACGACTACGGGCGCTACATCTCGTGCCTGATCTATCTGCCGCGTGACCGCTACACCACCAAGATCCGCATGAGGATGCAGGACATCCTGGTCAAGGCCCTGGGCGGCAGGTCCTCCGACTACAGGACGATGATCGGCGAGTCGGCGCTGGCCAGGCTGCAGGTGGTCGTGCGCGGTGAGCGGGGCAGGCCGCTGACGGCCGACGGGGTGGACCTGGAGGAGCTGGAGGCCAGGCTGGCCGCCACCACCCGCTCGTGGGAGGACGACCTCGCGGCGGCCATCACGGAGCTGAGCTCTGAGGAGGAGGCGCCCCGGCTCATCCGCCGGTACGCCACGGCCTTCCCCGAGGGCTACAAGGCCGACTTCCCGCCCCGGATGGCGGTGGCCGACCTGCGCCGGCTGGAGGCGGTCGCCAAGTCCTCCGACGAGATCGGGATGAACCTCTACGAGCCCTTCGACGCCGCGGAGGGCGAGCGCCGCTTCAAGCTCTACCGGATCGGCGCGCCGATCTCGCTGTCGCACGTGCTGCCGCTGCTGCAGCGGATGGGCGTCGAGGTCGTCGACGAGCGTCCCTACGAGATCGACCGCGACGACGACCCGGGCACCAAGGACGCCTGGATCTACGACTTCGGCCTGCGCTACACCCCCTCGGGCGAGGTGGACAGGGACGAGTTCAAGCGGCTCTTCCAGGACGCCTTCGACGCGCTGTGGCGCGGCCGGGTGGAGAGCGACGGCTTCAACGCGCTCGTCCTGGCCGCCGGGCTCACTTGGGAGCAGGCCGAGATCCTGCGGGTCTACGCCAAGTATCTGCGTCAGGCCGGGACCACCTTCAGCCAGGACTACATCGAGCGCGTGCTGCTCGGCAACGTACGGCTCGCGCGGCTGCTGGTGCGGCTGTTCGAGGCCAGGCTCGACCCGCGCCGTCCGCAGGAGGTCCGCGAGGAGCTGGCCGACGCGCTGAACGAGGAGATCCTCGGCGCGCTGGACGACGTCGCCTCCCTGGACGAGGACCGCATCCTGCGCGCCTACCTGGAGATGATCCGGGCCACGCTGCGCACCAACTACTTCCAGACGACCGGGGACGGCAAGACGGGAGGGGACGGCAAGACGGGAGGGACGCGCAAGCCGTACATCTCGCTGAAGCTCGACTCGCCGTCGATCAGCGTGCTGCCGCTGCCGCGGCCCAGATTCGAGATCTTCGTCTACTCGCCGCGGGTCGAGGGCGTCCACCTGCGCTTCGGCAAGGTGGCCCGGGGCGGCCTGCGCTGGTCGGACCGGATGGAGGACTTCAGGACCGAGATCCTGGGCCTGGTCAAGGCGCAGATGGTCAAGAACACCGTCATCGTGCCCACCGGCTCCAAGGGCGGCTTCGTGGTGAAGAACCCGCCGCGCTCGGGCACCCGGGAGGACCTGCTGGCCGAGGGCGTCGCCTGCTACCGGATGTTCATCTCCGGACTGCTCGACGTCACCGACAACCTGGTCGACGGCAAGGTGGTCCCGCCCGCGGACGTGGTCAGGCACGACGAGGACGACACCTACCTGGTGGTCGCCGCCGACAAGGGCACCGCGACGTTCTCCGACATCGCCAACGGGGTGGCCAAGGAGTACGGCTTCTGGCTGGGCGACGCCTTCGCCTCCGGCGGCTCGATCGGCTACGACCACAAGGCCATGGGCATCACCGCCCGCGGCGCCTGGGAGTCGGTCAAGTACCACTTCCGCACGACGGGCGTGGACATCCAGAGCACCGACTTCACCGTGGTCGGCATCGGCGACATGTCAGGTGACGTGTTCGGCAACGGCATGCTGCTGTCCCAGCACATCCGGCTGGTGGCGGCCTTCGACCACCGGCACATCTTCGTCGACCCCGATCCCGACGCCGCGCGCAGCTACGCCGAGCGGGCCCGGCTGTTCGCGCTGCCGCGCAGCTCGTGGGCGGACTACTCGGCCGACCTGATCTCCGCCGGCGGCGGCGTGTGGCCGCGCACGGCCAAGTCGATCCCGATCTCCCCGCAGATGCGCTCCGTCCTCGGCATCTCCGACGGGGCGACCGCCCTGGCCCCGAACGACCTGATCAGCGCCATCCTGAAGGCGCCGGTGGACCTGCTGTGGAACGGCGGCATCGGCACCTACGTCAAGGCGTCGGTCGAGTCGCACGCCGACGTCGGCGACAAGGCCAACGACGGGCTGCGGGTCAACGGCTCCCAGCTGCGCTGCAAGGTGATCGGCGAGGGCGGCAACCTGGGCCTGACCCAGCTCGCCCGCATCGAGTTCGCCCTGAACGGCGGCCTGGCCAACACCGACTTCATCGACAACTCCGCGGGCGTGGACACCTCCGACCACGAGGTGAACATCAAGATCCTGCTGGACCGGATGGTCCGCGACGGAGAGCTCACCGACAAGCAGCGCAACCAGCTCTTCCTCGACATGACCGACGAGGTGGCCCAGCTGGTCCTGCGCGACAACTACGACCAGAACGTGGTGCTGGCCGCCGCCCGCGCGCAGGCGCCCGAGATGCTGCACATCCACTCCCGCTATCTGCGCCGGCTGGAGCGGGCCGGGCTGGTCAACCGGGAGCTGGAGTTCCTGCCCTCGGACAAGACCCTCGCCGAGCGGCGCCAGGCCGGGCTCGGGCTGACCGCGCCGGAGTTCTCGGTGCTGCTGGCCTACACCAAACTGGTGATGGACGCCGAGATCCTCGCCTCCGACCTGCCCGACGACCCCTACCTGGCCTCCTGGCTGGTGTCGTACTTCCCCTCGGCGCTGCGCGAGCGCTTCCGCTCCTCCATGGACGAGCACCCGCTCCGCCGGGAGATCATCACCACCTGCGTGGTGAACGACCTGGTCAACTCCAGCGGCACCACCTTCATGTTCCGCTTCGGCGAGGAGAGCGGGGCCTCCACCCCGGACATCGCCCGCGCCTACCTCGTGGCCCGCGAGGTCTTCGACATGCCCAGCTTCTGGCGGGCGGTCGAGGAGCTGGACAACAAGGTGGACACCGCCACCCAGATCGCCATGGAGCTGGAGGCGCGCAAGCTGTGCGAGCGCGGGGCCCGCTGGCTGCTGGGCAACCGCCGGCCGCCGCTGGACCTGGCCTCCACGGTGGGCTACTTCGCCAAGGGCATGAACGGCCTGCTGCCGCACCTGCCCAAGCTGCTGACCGGGTCGGACCTGCTGGCCTTCGAGGAGCGCCGCGACGTCTTCATCGCCCGCGGGGTGCCCGAGGACCTGGCCGAGCGGGTCGCCGCGATGGTCCCGGCCTACTCGACCTTCGACCTGGTGGAGATCGCGGCCACCACCGGCCGGCCGGTGAACGAGGCGGCCGAGGTCTACTTCGACCTGGCCGACCGGCTCCAGCTGTCCGCGCTGCGGGAGCGGGTCATCGCGCTGCCCCGGGACAACCGGTGGAACTCGATGGCCAGGGCCGCCCTCCGCGACGACCTCTACGCCGCGCACGCCTCGCTCACCCGCGACGTCCTGGTGCACAGCGAGCCGGGGCTGTCCCCGGAGGAGCGGCTCGCGCGCTGGGCCGAGACCAACTGGGCGGCGGTCGCCCGGGCCCGGCAGACGCTGTCGGAGATCTGGGAGAGCGACAACTTCGACCTCGCGACGCTGTCGGTGGCGCTGCGCGCGATCCGGACGCTGGTGGCCTCCAGCAGCCTGCCGCACGCGGCGAGCTGACCCGCCGATCGCCCCGTCCCGCCCGGCGCGCACCGCCGGGCGGGCGGGACGGCGGGCGGGCCCCGAGCCCCCCGCGCTCAGCGGGTGGGACGGCATGCTCAGCGGGTGGACTCCCGGGCCACCAGCTCGGCCTGGAACATGATGTGCTGGTGGGCGTGGGTGCCGGGGTTGTCGCACTCGTCGAGCAGCAGCTCGGTGGCGGTGCGCCCGAGCTGGTGGGTGGGCTGGCGCATCGAGCTGAGCGACACGGCCGAGGCCGCGGCGAAGTCGATGTCGTCGTAGCCCATCAGCGCCACGTCGTCGGGCACCCGCACCCCGGCCTGCAGGAGTGTGCGCAGCACGCCGAGGGCGAGCAGGTCGTTGGCGCAGAAGATCGCCTCGGGCAGGCCGTCCCGCAGCAGGTCGCCGGCCGCCCGCTCGCCGGCCCGCGCCGTCATGGCCGCCGTCTCGACGATCTCCAGCCGGTCCGGGTCCAGGCCGGCCGCCTCCAGCGCCGCCAGCGCGCCCTGCCGGCGCTCGGCGCACTGGCGGATCGTCAGCGGCCCCGTCACGTAGGCGACGTGCCGGGCGCCCCCGGCCAGCAGATGCGCCACGGCCGCCCGGCCGCCCGCCACGTCGTCGACCGCCACCGCGCACTGGTCGGGCCGGTGGCCCGGGTGGTCGACCAGCACGACGCTGATCCCGCGCTCGCGCAGCCGGTCCAGCCGCGCGAGGTCCTGGTCCGACGGGGTGATCAGCACGCCCCGCACCCGCTGCTCGGCGAGCACGCGCAGGTTGCGCTCCTCCTTGGTCCGCGAGCCCGCGGAGTTGCCGAGGATCACGGCGTAGCCGCGCTCGCTGGCCATCTCCTCGACCCCGGCCGCGATCTCGGTGAAGAAGGGGTTGCCGATGTCGATGACGCTCAGGCCGACGGTCCTGCTGTGCCCGGCGCGCAGCGTCGAGGCCGAGCCGTGCCGGACGAAGCCGAGTTCGTGGATCGCCCGCCGCACCCGCTCCCGGGTGCCGGGGGCGACCTTCGCGGGCCGGTTGAGCACGTTCGAGACCGTGCCGGGGGAGACGCCCGCGCGAGCGGCGACCTCCTTGATGCTGACCGTGGCCATGGATCTAGATTAAAACGTAACAACCTCACAAGCGCCAATCCGCCCCCGCGAGATGTGGATCAGCGTTGACACCGGGGAAAAGGTCGCCCTAGCGTCGCCGGAGAAGGTAAAACGTTCTACTGGTGAGGCATTCCATGATACGAGCCGCCATCGTGGGCGCGGGCGCCGTCGCCGCCCACGGCCACGTGCCCGCCGTACGGGCCCACCGTACCCGCATCGAACTCGTGGCCGTCGTCGACGTGGACGAGGCCAGGGCCGCGGCGTTCGCGGCCGAGCACGGCGTTCCGGCCGTCCACACCGATCTGGCCGGGATGCTCGCCGCCGAGCGGCCCGACGTGGTGTTCGTGTGCACCCCGCCCCACCTGCACGCCGAGCAGGTGATCGAGTGCCTGCGGGCCGGGGCCTGGGTGTGGTGCGAGAAGCCGCTGTGCAGGTCGCTGGCCGAGTACGACAGGATCCAGGCGGCCGAGGGCGCCGCCGGGCCCCACGTCGCGGTCGTCTACCAGCAGCGCTTCGGCTCCGGAGCCGAGCACCTGCGCGAGCTGACGGCGGCCGGGGCGCTCGGCCGCCCGCTGGTGGGACTGTGCCACACCACCTGGTACCGGGACGCGGACTACTACGCGGTGCCGTACCGCGGCAGGTGGGAGACCGAGGGCGGCGGCACCACCGTGCTGCACGGCATCCACCAGATCGACCTGATGCTGTCGGTGCTCGGCGACTGGGCGGAGATCCGGGCGATGGCCGGGCGGCTGGAGCGGCCGATCGAGACAGAGGACGTGTCGATGGCCGCGGTGCGCTTCGACGGCGGCGCGATGGCGAGCGTGGTCAACAGCGTGCTGTCCCCGCGCGAGGAGAGCTATCTGCGCTTCGACTTCGCCGGCGGCACGGTCGAGCTGCGCCATCTGTACGGCTACCGCAACGAGGACTGGACCTCCACCTCGCCGCTGTGGAACCCGCCGCGGGACGTGCCGAGCGGTCACGCGGCGCAGCTGGGCCCGCTGCTGGACGCCTTCGAGCGCGGGCGGCGGCCTGCGGCGAGCGGGGCCGACGGCCGGCGCGCGATGGAGTTCGTCACGGCGCTGTACGCCTCGGCCCTGACCGGACGCCCCGTGCGGAGAGGGGAGATCGATCCGGCCAGCCCCTTCTACCACCGGCTCGACGGGGGCATCGCCTGGTAGGAGATGCCGGAAAAATCATCTTCTATAAGGAAAATCCCAATTGAAACGTTCTTCTTGATCGGCCACGTACCGGCCGCGTCCGGTGTTCCAGGGGTTGGTCGATCTGTAACGTTCAGGTAACCCACCCGGAACGGGGGCGCGCCGTACGGATCTCGGTATGCGCTTTCCACCTGCGGAAACCCTCGTCCGACCTGCCCGGATCGGCCCCCGGGGCGGGCCGCCCGCGTGATTCGGCGGCGATCAGGTCTTGTGCGTCCGCTAGGGGAACGTTTTAATCCCCGGTAAAGCAGACGTAACACGTCTGTGAGCGATCACAACGTGGTGCTCCGGCGCGCACGGCGACCGGCGGCACGGGCCATCCCCTCCCCGCAGAGGGGCGCTTCACGACGGTTTGGAAAGCGCTTACCTAGAGGAGCGATCACACAGGAAAGGCGACGGCATGCCGTACCGCAATCCCCTCGCCTCATCCGCGGACCTCGACGGATTCCGGCTGGAGGGGGAGGGGGCGATCTCGTTCCCCCGGGGCAGGATGCGCCTGGAGAGCCTGCGGCCCCCCGAGGACGGGCAGGACGCCAACATCGTCCTGTGGTGCCCGGAGGACTTCCCCCCGGACGTCACCGTCGAGTGGGACTTCTGGCCCGTCCACGAGCCGGGCCTGTGCATCCTGTTCTTCCACGCCAGGGGCAGGAAGGGCGAGGACCTCTTCGACCTCGCGCCCCGGACCGGTCCCTACGAGCAGTACCACCACGGCGACCTGGACGCCTACCACGTGTCCTACTTCCGCCGCATGTGGCCCTCCGAGCGCCGCCTGCACACCTGCAACCTGCGCAAGAGCCACGGCTTCCACCTCGTCGCCCGGGGAGCGGACCCGCTCCCGGCGGTGCTGGACGCCCAGGGCCCCTATCCGGTGCGCCTGACCGTCCACCGGGGAGAGATCACCTTCCGGATCGGCGAGCTGGTCTCCTTCCGCTGGCGGGACGAGAGCCCGCTGCCCGGCGGGAAGATCGGGTTCCGGCAGATGGCCCCGATGATCGGGGAGTACGCGAACCTGCGGGTCACCCCGGGGGGTGACCGATGACCGCCTGGCCGGTCCGGCTCTACGCGGCCTGCGACGAGCTGGTGTGGGCGCTCCGGCTCAACCTCGCCTGGATCGTGTTCACCCTCGCCGGCGGAGTGGTGCTGGGGATCGGGCCCGCGACCGTCGCGGCGTACACGCTGGCCCGGCGGCACGCCCGGTCCGGGACCTCGCGGCTCTGGCCGGAGTTCGCGGCCGTCTACCGCCGGGAGTTCGTGCGCGGCTCGCTGCTGGTGCTCCCGCCGCTGGCGGTGGCGGGCGTGCTGTACGGCAACCACCTGTACTTCTCGGCCCTCGGGCTGGCAACGGCCCCGCCCGGGCTGATCACCTTCGCGGGGTTGCTCGTGGTGGCCGCCGTCACGGCCTACCTGCTGCCCATGTACGTCCACTACGACCTGCGGCCCCTGGCCTGCCTGCCCAAAGCCTCGCGGCTGGTCCTGGCCCGCCCCGCGTCCACGGTCCTGCTGCTGTTCGTCTTCACGGCGGTGGCGTTCGCCGCCACGACCTTCCCGTTCCTGGCGCTCGCGCTGGCCGGCGGCGCCTGGATCCAGCTCGACACCTGGCTCTGCCTGCGCTTCTTCGCCGAGAACGAGGCACACCTGCACCCGAAAGGCATCTGATGAACACCACCCCCCGCCGGCTGCTCGCCGGAACGGTCGCGCTGGCCACCGCCCTCCTCGCCTCCGCCTGCGGCAGTGACGACGGAGGAGGAGGGCAGTCCGCGGGCAACGAGCTGACCATGATGGTCCCGCTGTTCGGCACCGCCCCCGACCCCGGCGGCGAGGTGCACAAGGCGGTCGAGAAGGTCGTCGGCAAGAAGCTCAAGATCACCTGGGTGCCCAACGCCGAATACCAGGACAAGACCAACGTCACGCTCGCCTCGGACACGATCCCGCAGGTCATGGTCATCCAGGGCAAGATCCCCTCGTTCGTCCAGGCCGCGCAGGCCGGGGCGTTCTGGGAGCTCACCGACAAGCTGGACAAGTATCCGAACCTCAAGGCCAAGTCCGAGCAGGCCGAGCGCAACGCCTCGATCAACGGCAAGGTCTACGGCATCTACCGGGTCCGCCCGCTGCTGCGCTCGGCCGTGCTGTACCGCAAGGACTGGCTGGACAAGCTGGACCTGAAGGTCCCCGAGACCGTCGACGAGCTCTACGAGGTCGCCAAGGCCTTCACCGAGAAGGACCCGGACGGCAACGGCAAGAAGGACACCTACGGGCTGATCATCCCCAAGTGGCCCACGCCGGTCTTCTGCAGCTCAAGCCCGTACAACGTGGTCGAGACCTGGTTCGGCGCCCCGAACTGCTACGGAGACCGCGGCGGCAAGCTCGTGCCCACCTTCGACACCGAGGAGTTCTACACCGCCAACCGGTGGCTGAAGAAGATGGTCGGGGAGGGCCTGGTCAACCCGGACTTCGCCACCCTCGACTCGGGCAAGTGGAACGACCCGTTCGTCCAGGGCAAGGGCGGCATCATCATCGACGTCAACGTCCGGGCCACTCAGATGTACGGCCTGCTCAAGGAGCAGGACCCGGAGAAGTACGGTGACAAGCTCGCCATGGGCGGCAACCTCAAGCGCTCCGACGGCCAGAAGTTCTCCTACCCCTTCGACGGCTACAACGGCTTCCTGGCCGTCTCCAAGCAGAGCGTGCGCACCGAGGCCGAGCTGGACGAGGTGCTCAAGGCCCTGGACAGGCTGGCCACCGAGGAGGGCCAGACCCTGCTGGCCAACGGCATCGAGGGCCGCAACTTCAAGCTGGAGAACGGCTTCGACGTCCCGATCGGCGACGACGACCCGGCGGTCAAGACCATCAACAACGACGTCGACTTCGCCTTCATCCAGCTCGGCACCTGGGCCACCATCGGCATGGGCGTCTACGACGCCATGCCGGCCAGCGAGGCCGAGCAGGAGAACCTGAAGCTCCGCAAGGAACTGGTCGAGCTCGACCTGCAGACGGCCGTGAACAACCCGACGCTGCCGATCGTCTCGCCCACCTACGTCAGCAAGGGCGCGACCCTCGACCCGATCGTCTCCGACGCCCGGGTGAAGTACCTGGCCGGCGAGATCACCGAGGAGCAGCTCCGGGCCGAGGTCGAGCGCTGGCACGAGAGCGGCGGCGACCAGGTGATCGCCGAGATCAACGACCTGCACGCCAAGCTCGGCGGCAGCTGACCCGACCTGACGGGGGGCCCGGCGCGGCCGGGCCCCTCCCGGTGAAAGGAGGCCGCTGTGGCCACCGACCTGGCGCCGCCTCCGGTGAAGGCGGTCCCCGACCCGGAGCGCGGCCCCGCGAGGGTGCCGATCCGCACCGCGCTGCTGCGGTACCGCTGGCTGTACCTGATGCTCGTCCCGGGCCTGGCCTACTTCGTGGTCTTCAAGTACCTGCCGATGTACGGCCTGACGATCGCCTTCCAGGACTTCGTGCCGTTCCTGGGCTACTCGGGCAGCGAGTGGGTCGGCTTCAAGCACTTCGAGGAGCTGTTCACCGGCCCCGACTTCGGCCGCCTGCTGTCCAACACGCTGATCCTCGCGCTGCTGACGGTGATCTTCGTCTTCCCGGCGCCGATCATCGTCGCGCTGATGCTGAACGAGCTGCGGGTCAGCGTGCTCAAGCGCTCGATCCAGTCTTTGATCTACATCCCGCACTTCCTGTCCTGGACGATCGTCGCCTCCCTGACGTACCTGCTGTTCGCGGTGGACTTCGGGGTGATCGCGAACTTCATCCACGAGGTGTTCGGCGGTCCCCGGACCGACTACGTCGCGCAGGCGGACTGGTTCCGGCCGATCATCATCATGCAGACGCTGTGGAAGTCGACCGGCTGGGGCACGATCATCTATCTGGCCGCGCTGGCGAGCGTGGACCCGAACCTCTACGAGGCGGCCCGCATGGACGGCGCCGGGCGCCGGCGGCAGTTCTGGCACATCACGCTGCCCGCCATCCGCCCCACGATCGTGGTCATGGCCATCCTCACCTCGGGCAACCTGCTCGACGCCAGCTTCGAGCAGATCTGGCTGATGACCAACTCGCTGAACCGATCGGTCGCCGACGTCTTCGACAGCTACGTCTACTACATCGGCATCACCCAGGGCGCCTTCAGCTACTCCACCGCCGTCGGCCTGTTCAAGGGCCTGGCCGGCGTCGTCCTGATCTTCGGCTCCAACTGGCTGGCCAAGCGCCTGGGCCAGCGCGGACTGTTCTAGGGAGCGCCCGGCATGTCGGTCAACCACTACAAGTCCCTCGGCAGCCGCGTCTTCGACGCGCTCAACATCGCGCTGCTCACCGCCCTGGCCCTGGTCACGGTGCTGCCGCTGCTCTACGTGCTGGCCGGGTCGTTCGCCACCGAGTCGGAGATCGCCACCCGGCCGTTCTTCCTGTGGCCGGAGAAGTTCGTCACCGACACCTACGAGTACATCTTCGGCACCGGCACCTTCGTCCGCGCCCTGATCACCACGATCTGCGTGACGGCGGCCGGCACGGTGGTCCAGGTCATGCTGACCTTCACCATGGCCTACCCGCTGGCCAAGCGGTACCTGCCGGGACGCGCGCTCGTGCTGAACCTGGTCATCTTCACGCTGGTGTTCAGCGGCGGCATGGTCCCCACCTACCTGGTGGTGCGCGACCTGGGACTGCTCGACAGCTACTGGGCGCTGATCCTGCCGCTGGCGATCAACCCGTTCTACCTGATCATCGTCAAGAGCTTCTTCCAGGAGCTGCCGCAGGCGCTGGAGGAGGCGGCGCGCATCGACGGCTGCAACGAGATGGGCGTCTTCTTCAAGATCGTGCTGCCGCTCTCCAAGCCGATCATCGCCACGTTCTCGCTGTTCTACGCGGTGGGCATCTGGAACGACTACGTCTCACCGCTGCTGTACATCGACGACTCCGGCAAGTGGACGCTGCAGGTGCTGGTCCGCCAGCTCACCAGCGCCGACGCCGAGAACGCCCTGGCCCAGCTCGACTCGGTCTTCTTCCCGGCGCAGGGCCTGAAGTTCGCGGTCATCGTCATCGCGACGCTGCCGATCCTGTTCTTCTATCCGTTCCTGCAGAAGTACTTCGCCAAGGGCGTGCTGATCGGGTCGGTGAAGGAGTGAGGGCCGAGGGGACGGTGCCCGCGACGGCGACGGCCGGGGCGACGGCGGGCGGGGCGACGGCGCTGCGCTGGCTGGAGGGCCCGTGCCGGCAGGGCGTGAGCTGGGGGGTGCCCTGGCCGCGCGGCGCCGTACGGCCCGGCACCCCCTTCGCGCTCGCCGGCGGCACGCCCGTGCAGAGCTGGACCACCGCCACCTGGCCCGACGGCTCGGTCAAGTGGTCGGCCCACGCCGTCGGCCCGCAGGCCGTGCCCGCCGCCTCCTACGAGCTGGTCCCGGGCACCGAGCCCGCCGCGCCGCAGGAGCCGGTGACGGTCACCCGCGAGGGCGACGCGCTGCGGGTGGCCGCCGGGCCGGTCGCCTGGGCGCTGCCGGGCAGGGACGGGACCGACCTGATCACGTCCATCACGTACGGCGGCGCCGAGATCGCGCGTGAGGTGCGCCTGGTCAGCCTGCGCCAGGACACCCCCGACGAGGACGGCTCGCGCGTCCGCGCGCCGTACACCGGGAGGGTCACGCGGGTCGTCGTCGAGCAGGACGGCCCGGTGCGCGCGGTCGTGCGGCTGGAGGGCCGGCACGTCCCCGACGGGGGCGCCGGGGGAGGCACTGCGGAGGGCGCCGGGAACGGCCCCGGGGAGGGCACCGCGGAGGACGGTTCTTGGCTGCCGTTCACCGTGCGCCTGTACTTCTACGCCGGGGCGGCGGACGTGCGCGTCGTGCACAGCTTCGTCTGGGACGGCGACGCCTCCCGGGACTTCCTGGCCGGTCTGGGCCTGCGGGCGCGGGTGGTCATGCGCGACGCGCTGCACGACCGGCACGTCCGGCTGGCCGGTGCGGAGGGCTTCCTCACCGAGGCCGTCCGCGGCCTGACCGGCCTGCGCCGCGATCCGGGCGAGGCCGTACGGCGCGCGCAGGTCGGGGGCCGTCCGGCCGGTGGGATCGGCGACCCGGAGGTGGCCGATCGCCTCCACCTGATCCCGGCCTGGAACGACTACATCCTCGACCAGGCGAGCGCCGACGGCTTCACCCTGCGCAAGCGCACCGCGCCCGGCCACGCCTGGGTCACCGTCCCGGCGGGCACGAGGTCGCGGGGGTACGGCTACGTCGGGGGCGTCACCGGCGGCCTGGGCTTCGGGCTGCGCGACTTCTGGCGGCTGCACCCCACCCGGCTCGACGTCCGCGGCGCCGCGACCGGCCTGGCCGCCGCCACCGTCTGGCTCTGGTCGCCCGGCGCCCCGCCCATGGACCTGCGCTTCTGGCACGACGGGATGGGCCAGGACACCCACGCCGGGCAGCTCGAAGGGCTGGAGATCACCTACGAGGACCACGAGCCCGGCTTCGGCGACCCGCACGGCGTCGCCCGCACCCACGAGCTGAGCCTGCGGGCCTGCCCGGCCACCCCGGCCGCCGCCGAGCTGGCCGAGTACGCCGCGTTGCTGGAGAGTCCCGGACTGCTGACCGTCACCCCCGGGCGGACGCGGGCGGCGGGCGTGTTCGGCACCTGGTCGCCGCCCGACCGCTCCGCCCCGGCCGCCGCGGCGATCGAGGACCGGCTGGACTTCCTGGCGGACTTCTACGCGCGTCAGCGCGAGGAGCGCCGGTGGTACGGGTTCTGGGACTACGGCGACGTCATGCACGCCTACGACCCCGACCGGCACACCTGGCGCTACGACGTGGGCGGCTACGCCTGGGACAACTCCGAGCTCTCACCGGACCTGTGGCTGTGGTACCAGTACCTGCGCACCGGCCGGGCCGACGTCTTCCGCCTGGCCGAGGCGATGACCCGGCACACCGGCGAGGTGGACGTCTATCACCTGGGCCGGTGGAAGGGGCTGGGGTCCCGGCACAACGTGCAGCACTGGGGGTGCAGCTGCAAGCAGCTGCGCGTCTCCAACGCCGCCTACCGGCGCTTCCTCTACTATCTGACCGCCGACGAGCGCACCGGGGACCTGCTCGACGAGCTGGCCGCGCCCGAGGAGACGTTCCTGGCCGTCGACCCGCTGCGCAAGGTCCGCCGCGACGTCTACACCCCCGATCCCGTCGCGCTCTCGGTCGGGCTCGGCGTGGACTGGGGGGCGCTGGCCGCCGCCTGGCTCACCCGATGGGAGCGGCACGGCGACGAGCGGGCCCGGGACCGGCTGCTGGGCACGATGGCCGACATCGGGGCGCTGCCGTACGGCTTCCTCACCGGCGAGGCCCGCCTGGACCTGGCCACCGGCCGGTTCGACACCACCCGGGAGGTCATCGACGTCTCCCACCTGTCGGCGCTGTTCGGGCTCCCGGAGATCTGCGCCGAGCTGATCGACCTGGAGCTGGGCGTGCCCGGCTTCGAGCGGGCCTGGCTGGACTACTGCCGGCTCTACCTCGCCCCCGCCGAGCGGCAGGCCGCCGAGGTCGGCCGGGCGCTGTCGGGCATCTCGATGATCCAGGCGCACAGCAGGCTCGCCGCCTACGCCGCGGCCCGCACCGGCGACGCGGAGCTCGCCCGGCTCGCCTGGCGGGCATTCTTCGTGGACGAGGGCGACCAGCTCAACGTCAACCCGCTGCAGCGGCAGGACGACTGGCGGCTGACCGAGGTGCGCGGCCCGGCCGTGCTCATGCCGGTCACCGAGGCGCCGTTCGTCTCCACCAACGACGCCGCCCAGTACGGCCTGGCCGCCATCCAGAACCTGGCGCTCATCGGGGACCGGATCACCGCTCCCTGAGCCGTCGCCCTCTGAGCCGTCCTCGTCGATCGGAGCCCGGCCCCCGGTTCCCGCCGGGGGCCGGGGACCCGTCACGGGCCGAGGCGGATGACGTTCCAGGACAGCGGGGGCAGCGTCGCGCGCAGCCGGCCGTCCTCGACCGCGGCGCCCTCCAGCGGGCGGGGCCGTACCCGGTCGGGGTCCTCGCGGGTGTTCCTGGCGTGCCGGTCGTCGTCGGCGAGCGTCTCGTGGGAGAGCACGCGGAGCCCGTCCAGCGTCCGCAGGTCCACGGTCAGCTCCATCGGCCCGTCCAGCGCGCGGTTGACGGCGAAGACCGTGACGGTGCCGTCGTCCCCGTCGCGCACGGCGGTGGCGTGCAGCAGCGGCGCCTCGCCGTACTTGGCGGTCTCGACGACGGGGGAGACGGGCTCGACGCGCAGCACCTCGCCGCGGCCGTACCGGGCGGCCTGGGCGAACGGGTGGAAGATCGTCTGACGCCAGGCCGGTCCGCCGGGCTCGGTCATGATGGGGGCGATCACGTTGACCAGCTGGGCCTGGCAGGCGATCTTCACCCGGTCCGCGTGCCGGAGCAGGGCGATCAGCATGCCCCCCACGGCGACGGCGTCGGTGAGCGAGTAGGTGTTCTCCAGCAGCCGGGGCGCCCGCTCCCAGGGCCGGGCCTCCTCCTCCAGCGGCTTCATGTACCAGACGTTCCACTCGTCGAACGACAGGGTGATCCGCTTGCGCCGCTTGAGCTTGGCCCGCACGTGGTCGCAGGTGGCCACCACGTCCTCGATGAAGCCCTCCATCGCCGAGCCGGAGGCCAGGAAACTGGCCGGGTCGTCGTCCTCCTCCCGGTAGTAGGCGTGCAGCGACACGTGGTCGACGTCGTCGTAGGCGGCCGTCAGGATCTCCTCCTCCCAGGCGCCGAAGGTCGGCATGTCATGGTGGGAGCTGCCGCAGATCACCAGTTCGAGGCCCGGGTCGATCATCCGCATGGCCCGGGCGGCCGCCGTGGCGAGCGTCCCGTAGTCGGCGGCGGGCCGGTGCCCGATCTGCCAGGAGCCGTCCATCTCGTTGCCCAGGCACCACATCCGGATGCCGTACGGCTCCGCCGCGCCGTGCTCGGCCCGCAGGTCGGACAGGTACGTGCCGCCCGGGTGGTTGGCGTACTCCAGCAGGTCGCAGGCCTCCTGGACGCCCCGCGTGCCGAGGTTGACCGCCATCATCGGCTCGACCCCGGCCGCGCGCGCCCAGGCGGCGAACTCGCCCAGGCCGAACGCGTTGGTCTCGATCGACCGCCACGCGGGCTCCAGCCGTACCCGGCGATCGGGGCCGACGCCGTCCTCCCAGCGGTGGCCCGAGACGAAGTTGCCGCCCGGGTAGCGCACGACGGTGACGCCCAGCTCGCGGACCAGGTCGAGCACGTCACGGCGCAGGCCGTGCTCGTCGGCGGTGGGATGGCCGGGCTCGTGGATGCCGGTGTAGACGCATCGGCCCAGGTGCTCGACGAAGGAGCCGAACAGCCGGGGGTCGGCGGAGCCGATGGAGAAGGAGGGGTCGAGGGTGAAGGAGGCGCGGTGCATTGATGCCCTTCCGATCTCTGCCAGGTCACGGAAGATTAAAACGTGTCAGGCCGCCGTACGCCATGCTTGACCGGATTTATCTGGGAATTTCGGAGCAGGCGTGGCGTGACGGCGCCGGTTCCCCTGGAATATTGCTAAAACGTTTTGCTGGGGGATCGGCTCGGTGAGGCCGGGAAGCGGTGAGTTTCGAGAACCGGTGCCCCTGAGAGCCGGCGTCCCTAGGAACTGGTGACCCTGGTGATGCCGCCGGCGTAGCCGATGACGCGGGCGAGGTCGTGACTGCTCTTGGGCGGCACCGTGCCGGCGTACTGCTGCGTCTCCACAATGCGCACCTCCTTCTTGAGGGTCTTGCGGTGCTCCGCGCGCTGGTCCTCGGGCACCTTCGCCATGAGATCCGCGGAGGGATAGATCTTGGCCGACCAGGTCGTCGTCCTGATCAGCGAGTACATGATCAGTGCCCCGCCGTCCGCGGTGCGCAGCGCGTGCACCGGGTAGCCGGACGCGGCGAAGATCGAGTCGTAGCCGAGGCCGTTGCCCTTCTCCACCTCGCGCACGGAGATGATCTCCTTCGCGTGCGCGGTGGTGTGCGGGCCGTCGGCGATCAGCCCGGTGGCGAAGCCGGCCTGTCCCTCCTCGGCGGTGGTCGCGTGCAGCGGGGCCATCAGCCGCGGGCTGATCTGCACGGCGGAGTCGTCCTCGCCCAGGGCGGTGGCGTAACCCTCGGCGTCCTGGGCGATCTCCGGCGGCGCCGTGTCGAGCAGGGACATCGAGGAGATCTGCCACCCCTGCCCGGCCCGCACCACCGTCAGCAGGGCGGGGCGGGCCCGCCCCTCGGCGTCGCGGCGGTCGACGACCGCGGCGAACCAGGCGGGCCCCTGGCTCAGCCGGGGGACCAGCAGCCGCGGCTCGCCCCAGGTGTGGCGGGGGACGTCCTGCTTCATGCGCGCGGCGCTGGCGAAGGCGGCCTGGGTCAGCGCGAGGTAACCGTCGCGGGCCTGCTTGAGCAGGTTGTTCTGGTCGGCGAGCCGCTGCGGGTCGGCCGCGCCCAGGACCGCGTCGGCGGCGAGGATGTCCTTCAGCGCCCTGGTCGCCTCGGCCGTCGTGACCTGCGGGCGGGCGGCGGAAGCGGGGGCGGTGGTCGCGCCGCTCGCCGCCGGGCTCCCGGCGGGGGCCGCCTCCCCGGCGGAGCAGGCCGTCGTCACCGCGGCCGCGGTGACCAGGGCGAGCGAGAGCGCGAGCAGACCCCGTCGCCCTTGTCCCCGCACGCTCGCCTCCCGATGGCGCCTCCCGCTGGTGCCCGTCGCGGCGACCAGCCTAGCCACGACCCGGGCCCGAGCCGTACACAACGGGGGGCGGAGGTCGCGTACCCTTTACAGACGTGGCACTCAACGATCCGACAGAAGAGATCAACGAGCTTACCGGCACGCTGAACAGCATTCAGGACGTGCTGGACCTCGACGCGATGCGCAAGCAGATCGAGGAGCTGGAGGATCAGGCCGCCGCGCCCGACCTGTGGAACGACCAGGAGCGGGCCCAGAAGGTCACCAGCAAGCTCTCCTATCTGCAGGGTGAGATCAACAGGATCGACGCGCTCGGTCAGCGGTTGGAGGACCTCACCGTCCTGTACGAACTCGCCGACGCCGAGGACGACCCGGACACCCGGGAGGAGGCCGACCGCGAGCTGGAGGCGCTCAAGAGCGACGTCGGCGCGCTGGAGGTCCGCACCCTCCTGTCGGGCGAGTACGACGCGCGCGAGGCGGTCGTCACGATCAACTCCCAGGCCGGAGGCGTGGACGCCGCCGACTGGGCCCAGATGCTCCTGCGGATGTACATGCGCTGGGCCGAGCGCAAGGGCTATCCGACGGAGGTCTACGAGACCTCCTACGCCGAGGAGGCCGGCATCAAGTCGGCGACCTTCACGGTCAAGGCCCCCTACGCCTACGGCACCCTGCGCGGCGAGCACGGCACCCACCGGCTGGTCCGGATCAGCCCGTTCGACAACCAGGGCCGCCGCCAGACCTCCTTCGCGGGCGTGGACGTGGTCCCCGTCGTCGAGACGACCGACCACATCGACATCAACGAGGACGACCTGCGGGTCGACGTCTACCGGTCCTCGGGCCCGGGCGGCCAGGGCGTCAACACCACCGACTCGGCGGTGCGCCTGACCCACCTGCCCACCGGCATCGTGGTGTCCTGCCAGAACGAGCGCTCCCAGCTGCAGAACAAGGCGACCGCCATGGCGGTCCTGCAGGCCAAGCTGCTGGAGCGCAAGCGGCAGGAGGAGGCGGCGGCGCTGAGCGAGATCCGGGGTGAGACCACCACCTCGTGGGGCACCCAGATCCGCAACTACGTGCTGCACCCGTACCAGATCGTGAAGGACCTGCGGACGGGCACCGAGGCGGGCAACCCGGGCGCGGTGCTGGACGGCGACCTCGACGAGTTCATCGAGGCGGAGATCCGCTGGACCCGCCGTCAGGAATCGGGCGGCGAGTCCTAGGACCCCCGCCGGGGCCCTCGGCCGGGAACCGGGCGGTGGGTTCCCGGACCCGCGGCCGGGAGCCACGGGGGCCGCTCAGGCCCCCGTGAGGTGCTTCAGGGCCAGGGTGAGGAAGAAGAGCACGATCAGCGCCAGGGAGACCAGGGCGGGGGTCATCCCGCCCAGACCGCCCTGGTGCATGCGGTCGCGGTTGGCCCGGCACAGGGGGCAGCGGCCCTCGGCGACGGGGTGTGCGCACCGCGCGCAGACCAGATCGTCACAGCTCATGATGTCCTCGCCTTCGGAGACGTGACCACTTTATGCGGTCGTTACCGGGCGCCGAATCGTTTTGTTTCCGTTATGGACCTTCCATGCCAGTCTTCCCCCTAGACTGGGCTCCGGCCAACGGGGGCCTCGATCAGGGTAAAGATCGGAGCCCTCCGGCCGGAGAGAGGCGGGAAGTGGTCCTCTGCCACCACCGCGACCGTCCTAACCCCTAGACTGACATGCCGTGATGCGCCCGTGATCCATTTTGATAATGTCACCAAGGTCTACGCGAACCAGAACCGGCCCGCGTTGGACCACGTCAGCGTTGACGTCGACAAGGGCGAGTTCGTGTTCCTCGTCGGCCCTTCGGGGTCCGGGAAGTCGACCTTTCTCCGCCTGATCCTCAAGGAGGAGCGTCCCAACTCCGGGGCGATCCACGTGGCCGGCAAGGATCTCGCCCGACTGTCCAACTTCAAGGTGCCGCACCTGCGCCGCCGGATCGGCTGCGTGTTCCAGGACTTCCGGCTCCTGCCGAACAAGAACGTGTACGAGAACGTCGCGTTCGCCCTTGAGGTCATCGGAAAGCCGCGGCGGTTCATCCGCAAGGTCGTCCCCGAGGTCGTCGAGCTCGTCGGCCTGGAGGGCAAGGCCCACCGGATGCCCGACGAGCTGTCGGGCGGTGAGCAGCAGCGGGTCGCGATGGCCCGCGCCTTCGTCAACCGGCCGATGATCCTCCTCGCCGACGAGCCGACCGGGAACATCGACCCGGCGACGAGCATCGGCATCATGAAGGTGCTCGACCGCATCAACCGGACGGGCACCACCGTCGTCATGGCCACGCATGACGCGGCCATCGTCGACTCCATGCGCAAGCGCGTAGTGGAACTGGAGGACGGAAAGATCGTCCGAGACCAGTCGCGTGGCGTCTACGGCCAGGCGTACTGAACCAGGACCGGCAAAAGCGACAGGAAGAGCATGCGGGCAAACTTCATCTTCTCCGAGGTCTGGATCGGCCTCCGCCGTAACCTCACGATGACCATCGCGGTCATCGTGACGGTGGCGATCGGCATGGCGTTGCTGGGTATCGGTCTGATGATCAACTCTCAGATCTCCGGCATGAAGGACTACTGGGCGGACAAGGTCGAGGTCTCGGTCTTCCTGTGCAAGAAGAACGACCCGTTCCCGCAGTGCAAGGGCACCGGCGGCGTCAACGAGCAGGAGCAGGCGGCACTCAGGGCGACCATCGAGGCGATGCCCGAGGTCCAGCAGGTGGAGTTCGAGGACGCGGCCAGCGCCTATGAGAACTTCAAGGTGCAGAACGCCAACAACACCGTGCTGCTCTCGGCGATCCAGGTCGAGGACATGCCCGAGTCCTTCCGGGTCAAGCTCAAGGACCCCAACAGCTACGGGTCGGTGATCGAGGAGCTCAAGGGCGCCCCCGGGGTCTCCAACGTGATCAACCAGAAGGAGATCCTGGAGAAGTTCTTCGGGCTGCTGGAGAAGCTCCGCTGGTTCGCCCTCATGATCGCCGGCTTCCTGGTCATCGCGGCCACCCTGCTGATCGGCAACACGGTCCGGCTGTCGGCGTACAACCGCCGGCGCGAGACGGGCATCATGCGCCTGGTCGGCGCCTCCAACCTCTACATCCAGCTGCCGTTCGTGATGGAGGGCGTCATCGCCGGTCTGATCGGCGGTGTGGTGGCGGCGGTCCTGCTGATCGTCACCAAGGTCTTCCTCTTCGACGGCGTGCAGATCTACCTCGCCAACAACAGTCAGCTCAGCTGGGAGACCGTCGCCTCGGTGATCAGCCTCACCATGGTCGTCGGCGTCCTGATCTGTGTGCTCGCCTCGTTCGTCACGCTCCGCCGTTACCTGCGTGTGTGAGGCGTCCCGGTAGGCTCCAAGGCATGCCACGTGAGACCGGGCGGAAGGTCGTCGCCCAGAACAAGCGTGCCCGGCACGACTATCACATCGAGGACACCTACGAGGCCGGCCTCGTGCTGCAGGGCACCGAAGTCAAGTCACTGCGCCTCGGCCGCGCCTCCCTCGTCGACGGGTACGCCACGCTCAAGGACGGCGAGGCGTGGTTGATCAACATCCACATCCCCGAGTACACCATGGGGACGTGGACCAACCACGCGGCGCGGCGCACGCGCAAGCTGCTCCTGCACCGCAAGGAGATCGAGAAGCTGGCCGCCAAGACGAAGGAGGGCGGCCTCACCCTGGTCCCGCTGTCGCTCTACTTCAAGGACGGCAAGGCCAAGGTGGAAATCGCCCTGGCCAAGGGTAAGAAAGACTGGGACAAGCGGCAGAGCCTGGCCGAGAAGCAGGCCAAGCGGGAGATCGCCCGCGAAATCAGGCACCGGAACAGATGACCGTGATGGGCAGACCCCGCAGGACCGTCTCCGCCGCCCTCGCGCTGGCGGTGATGGTCCCCACGCTCTCCGCGTGCTTCGAGGAGCCCTCGGCCCACGAGGCGGTCCGCGACTTCCTGGTCGGCTGGCAGACCGGTGACTACGTCACGGCGGCCCGGCGCACCGACGGCGACGAGAAGACGGTGAGCAAGGCGCTGGAGGACGCCAGGATCCAGCTCGACGCGGCCTCGTTCCGGTTCGCGGTCAAGGGGATCAAGAGCGAGGGCGGGGAGGCCCAGGCCGACTTCGCGGCCGAGGTCGACCTGGGGGAGAACAACCCCCTGTGGGAGTACGACGGCAAGCTCCCCCTCCACCTGGTGGACGGGCGCTGGAAGGTGCGCTGGTCGCCCAGCGTGCTCCACCCCCGGCTGCGCGAGGGCCAGCGCTTCGCGGTGGACGTCGACCCTGAGAGCCGCCACCCGATCGTCGACTACACCGGTGACGCGCTGCAGGAGCTCGCCAGCCTGCACGTGGCCAGCGTCATCCCGGCCAAGCTGGAGGATCCGGCCAGGCTCTGCGAGCAGCTGTCCAAGGTGACGGGCTTCCCCAAGGACCGGCTGCTGAGCCGGATCCTGTCGGCCAGTCCCAGCAAGCAGGTGCCGCTGGTCACCTTCGGGCCCGCCAGGTTCGCCAAGCTCCGCCCGCAGCTGGAGGCCATCGAGGGTCTGCAGTTCTCGCCGCAGAAGCAGGCGGTCGCGCCCGCCTCGCCCGAGCAGATCGTCGGCACGGTCACCGCCGTCACGCCGAAGACCGAGCAGCAGCTCGGCGGCCCGCAGCGCGCCGGTGACACGGTGGGCAACGACGGCCTGCAGCGGGCCTACCAGGAGTACCTGACGGGCTCGACCAAGACCAGCGTGATCACCGTGGATCTCAAGACGCTGGAGGAGGCCGAGGAACTCGCCACCTGGCGGCCCGGCCGCGCCGCCGCGCCGGTGCAGACCACGCTCGACCGGCACGCCCAGAAGGCCGCCGACTCGGCGCTGGCCGGGGGCTACCGCGGCATGCTGGTCGCGGTGCAGGCCTCGACCGGAAACGTGCTGGCCGTGGGCAGCACCAAGGAGTACAACCAGGAGACGGACGCCCTCGCCGGGCAGTTCCCCGCCGGGACCGCCTTCTCGATCATCTCCGTCGAGGCGCTGCTCAAGGCGCAGGTGGACCTCAAGCAGAAGCTCGCCTGCCCGCAGGACCGGACCGTGGGCGGGGCCAGGTTCCACCACTCCGGCCCGCCGGCCGGCAGCGCGCCCACCCTCCAGGGCAACTTCGCCAACGGCTGCGTGACCGCGCTGGCCTCGCTCGCCCGCCGGATCGACCCGGCCGTGCTGCAGGCCGGCGCCACCGAGTTCGGCATCGGCTCGGGGTGGACCCTGCCGCTGAAGTCCTTCAGCGGCTCGATGCAGCCGCTGAAGAACGACGCGGCCGTGGCCCGCGCGCTCGCCGGGCAGAACGTCTCGGTCAGCCCGCTGTCGATGGCCCTGGTGGCCGGGGCGGTCGCCTCGGGCACCTGGCGGCCGCCGGTCCTGGTCACCGCCCCCAAGCTCTCGGACCTGTCGGCCGAGGCCGAGCCGCCCAAGGTCGTGCCCCCGGTCGAGCTCGACGAGAAGACCGTGACCACCCTGCGCGCCCTCATGCGCACCGGGGTGACCTCGGGCTCCGCCCGGACCGCGGCCGCCCCGGGCGACCCGGTGCACGGCATCACCGCCGCCGCGTCGCGGGACCGCAAGCCGCTGGCCTGGTTCGTGGGCTGGCAGGGGGACGTGGCGGTGGCCGTGCTCGTGGACGGCTCCGACTCCACCGCCGGAGCGACCGTCGCCGGCCGGTTCTTCCAGAACCTGCGTGACGGGATGTGACCTCGTGAGAAATTTTCATGACTCCGAGCAACCATCGGGCACCTGATCGGCGTCTTCCTAAGTGACTGAGCACCGCTCGGGGGGTTGCGGGCTCAGTCGCCGTGATGAGATCAGGGCTTCATCTCGGGGGAAGCCCTGCCGTCCGGACCGGCTCGACCCTGCCGGTCGGCCCCGGGGGACGCGTGCGTGACGCCGCGCCCCCGGGGCTTCGGCGTTTCCGCGGAGCTTCCGGGCCCGCGGAGCTGCGGGGCCCGGGGTCCGCAGGACCGCGGGAGTTCCGGGTTTCCTCACCTCCCGGCCCGCCGGGCGGGAATTGAGTTGGCGCCGGAGTCGTTGTAACCGGTATCTTCGGATCGCCCGGCCCTTCGGGGGCGGGTTGACAACTCAACAGGGGGGTGACTGGTTTCGACTTTGGCTTTGCAAGTCAGGGGAAGCGGGTCGGGGACTGCGGACATAACCCCGTCAACACTGTGACCGCGACCAATAAGTGCCAATAAGAAGCACTCCGAGGTTAGCCAGGGTTCCCTGGCCCTCGCCGCCTAAGCAGCGAGGAACCTCTGCCGGCCCGGGAGCGCCTCCGGCCCGGATCCGGCATCGCTAGGAGGCTCAACCGCGAGACCCGGCCACGGGGTCGAGCGGGAAATCTAACAGTGGCTGAGCCCGTCGGCGTCTTGCCTGTGTGATCGCCGGGGCTGAGAAAAGCACAGCAGGCTGCACCCGGAGAAGCCCTGGTTTGGAGTTGAAGGACGCGGGTTCGATTCCCGCCACCTCCACCCAAGTCGCGTCACTCGGACACCGCTCACCGAGAGCGGTGCCGAGGAGCGCGCACCCCCTGTGAACGGCGGTGCCTGTCAAGGCACCGCCGTTGTCGTCTGCGGCCCCGTGGACGTGCGAGCACGTGCCGGAGCCGGTGGCTCAGGCGGCGCCGTCCGCCGCTCGCCCCTCCCTCGGGTTCAAAGCGTGATCCAGGTGGTCAGCACGTTCAGGCCGCCGGGGGTGCGGCAGTGCAGGCGGAAGGGCTCGGCGGGAATGGGCTGGATGGTGAAGAAGCCCACCTTGTCGGTGGTCCTCACGGCGTCCTGGCCCGACCTCTCCTGGACGTGGACCTCCGCCTCCTGCGGGGGGACCAGCTGCCCCAGCAACTGCAGCCCGGTCACCTCGAGCTCGATGGTCAGCCCCGCGGAGACGAAGGTGAGAGTGCGCAGTGAGGCCGGCTCGGCCCGCGTCAGGGACTGGGGCTCCGCGCTGAGGTGGGAGTCGTGCACGAGCTGGGCGAGCTCGATGTCGATGTCGTCCATCGTGAACGCCGCCCGGGCCGCCGCGACGAACTCGGGCGGTACGTCCTTGGCGGCGGCCAGCGCCACCGCCAGCCGGGCCAGCAGTTCCTCGTCGCTCCAGACCTCAGCCATATTGCTCACTCCTGGAGCTCTCGGTGGTCATCAACGCGACCAGAGCGGGATTGGCTCGTAGTTTCTCCAGGCAGCGGGCGCGTGTCGGGCCGATGCTGCCGATCGACATCCCCAGCCGGGTGCTGATCTCCTCGTACGGCACGCCCTCGATGCGAAGGAGCAGGATCCGCTGGCACGTGGAGGAGAGCTCCGCGAACGCGGCGCGCAGGGTCGCGTTCCGCTCGGCGGCCTCCAGCTCCTGCTCGATCAGCTTGGACTCGTCGTCCGGGGTCATCTCGAAGTCCAGGGGTTGCTCGGTGCCCTCTTGTCTGCGTCTTGCCCGGAATACGCGAGAGCATTCGTGCTTGGTGGTCGTGGCGAGCCAGCCGGGCAGGGCCGCCGGCTCGCGCAGGGCCTTCAGCTGCCCCACGGCGCGCAACCACACGTTCTGCGCCACGTCGTCGATGTCGGAGCGGGCCAGCCCGTAACGGCGGCAGATCGACCAGACGAGTGGCGCGTACCGATCGACCAGTTCGTTCCACGCGTCCTGGTCACCCTCGCGGGCACGGATGACCAGGGCGGTGACCGCGGGAGCGTCCGTCATTGACGCCTCCTCCCACCTGTCGTGGGGATGGCGCCGGGGCGACCGGCGCCATCAGTCAATCTATGGAGCGCGGGTCCTCAGGTCACGCGGGCTACGGTGCCGCCGTCTGCCACGGGGGCCTGGGGAACCGATCGTTCGCTTCCCGGACCGAGATGCCCTCGCGTTCGGCGAGCGCGGCCACGTCCCCGCTGTACTGGGCGGTTGCGAAGGAAGTCCCGCTCCATCTGGCGTAGCCGGGATCACCGAACGACTGTATGCCGTGCGAGACGAGCACTCCGTCGGCGTTCCGGTGCGAGATGTCGACATCGTCGGACAGGAAGGTGCTTTCCACGCCGACACCGCGTGCCTGCCTCTTCACCCAGGGCAACCGGGGACTGAACGACGCTCGTTCTCCGTTGGCGTCGGTGGCTCCGACGGCGACCACGTCGTCGAGGGCGGCCGGCCAGACCGGTGTCCGAGCTGTCATCTTCGGGTACGGCAACGGCTTTTCGATGTTCCCGTGGTTGCCCGCGGCGGCGATGAGCAGGATGTCGGAGGAGAGACGCTCGACCGCCCGCTGCAGGACGAGAGGAGGATCGTCGTCGTCGGTGACGGAGGCGAACGACATGTTGAGGATGTCCACCCCGGCGTCCCGGAACGCCACCATCTCGTTGGCGACGTCCCAGGAGGAGGCGGTACCGCTCTCGTCCAGCACCGACCGGACGACGATCTCCGCGTTCGGAGCCTGCCGGACGATGACCCCGGTGACGAAGGTGGCGTGTGCCGTCGTGGAGGGCAGGCCCGTCGCGTTGCGGCGGAAGAGCGAGTCCCCGGCGGTCAGGTACCTGCCGTCCAGATCCTCGTGGGGGAACAGCATGGTGTCCAGGACACCGATCCGCTTCCGGTTCGGATGAGGCTCTCCGCGCTCGGGAAGATCGATCCTGGCTACCCGTACCGGATCTATCTCGTCTCCGCCGATGTGGGGTGAACCCCACACACCGCCCAGGAAACGGTTCTTGCCGAAGATCGGTTTCCGTGTCCTGTAGGTGGTCTCCTCCTTGGCCCTCTCACGCAGATAGAACAGGAGCAGGTCCAGATCCGTCGGCTCCGGCCTCTGCATGGAGCTCTCAAGGCCCTCTCGCCCGTAGGCGTCGATCGCTTCGGCGAGGCCGCTCAACTTGAGCCGCTGGAGGCCGAGCGCCTGGCTCTCGCTCCTCTCGCTCACCCCCACACCGAGTGACTGCAACTCCCGGTCGACGAAGCCGACGTCGTTCAGGTCCACCACGATCTCGTCGTCTTGGAAGGCCGAGACCACGCTCTGCTGACCGCTGTCTTGTAGCGACATGTAACCCTGCCTCTCTCCGGAACGTCTCCAGAACGGGGAGCTCACATCGGTACGGAGGCGCTTTGTCGCCCGGCTGATACATCACAAGCGAAACTTTCTCCGGCACACTCCGGTGGGTGGACGCGACGGAGCTGCTGCGGCTGGCGGAGGCCGACCCCGCACGGCTGGCATCGCTGGTGACCGAGACCGTGAGCCGGGCGCGGGCCGAGGGCGATCTCGTGCTGGAGTCGACCGCCGAGCGCGCCCTGGGCGCCGCGATGCTGTACCTGGACGGTCCCGACAGCGCGATGCGGCACCTGCGCGCCGCGATGCGGCTCGCCGAGCGGGCGGGCTCGGCCGAACTCGCCGCGGAGGCGCGGATCCGGCTCGCCCTGGTGATGAACGTCCGCGGCCGGCCCCGCCGGGCGATGCGGGAGATCGAAGCGGCGATGGGCGACCTGCGCGGCGCGGGGCGGGCCCGGGGGGAGGCGCAGCGCGCGGCGATCATGGCCCAGCTCGGCCACCACGACGAGGCGTTCGCCGGTTTCCGGGCGGTGATGCCCGTCCTGCGCCGCGACGGGGACCGCGTGTGGCTGCAGCGGGTGCTGTCCAACCGCGGGGTGATCCACGGCTACCGGAACGAGTTCGGCGCGGCGGAGGCGGACCTGCGCGAGGCGGAACGGCTGTGCCAGCTGCTGGACCTGACGTTGTCGCTGGGATTCGTCCAGCAGAACCTGGGCTGGGTGAACGCCATGCGCGGCGACGTGCCCGAGGCCCTGCACTATCTCAGCCTCGCCGAGCGCTGCTTCCGCAGGCTGGGGGCGCCGCTGGGCGAGCTGTTCACCGACCGCAGCCAGCTCCTGCTCTCCGTCGGGCTGGTGTCGGAGGCGGGGGAGGCCGCCGAGGAGGCCGTACGGCTCTTCGAGCGCGAGCACCGGCAGCTCGGGCTGCCCGAGGCGCGGTTGCTGCTGGCCCGCGCGGCCGTCATGCAGGGCGACGACGCGCGGGCCCGGCTGGAGGCGCAGAGCGCGGAGCGCGAGTTCGCCCGGCAGAACCGGGCGGGGTGGGCGACCCTGGCCCACTTCGTGGTGCTGCGATCGAGCGTGAACCGGGGGCAGCGCTCACCGGCGACGCTGCACGCCCTGGAGCGGTGCGCCGCCGCGCTGCTCGACGCCGGGTGGCCCGCCGCCGCGTTGGAGGCCCGCCTGCTGGTCGCGCAGGACGCCCTCGAACGGGGCTGGTCGGATCGCGCGTGCGTCCTGCTGGGGGAGGCCGCCCGGGCCCGCCGTCGCGGGCCGGCCCTGACCCGGGCGAGGGCCTGGCACGCCGCGGCGCTGCTGCGGCTCACGCAGGGCAACCGCCGCGGGGCCAGGAGCGCGATCCGTACGGCCCTGCGCGTCCTGGACGAGCACCGGGCCACGTTCGGCGCGACCGACCTGCGCGCGCACTTCTCCGAGTACCGGGTGGACCTGGCGGAGCTGGGACTGCGCATGGCCTTCGAGGAGGGCTCGGCGGCGCGCGTGCTGAGCTGGGCCGAGCAGGGCCGGGCGAGTCATCTGCTGATACCGCCGGCGCGCCCGCCGGACGATCCCCGGCTGGCCGACGCCCTGGCCGAGCTGCGCGCCACGGTCCGGCGGATCCAGGCACGGCGGGCCGCGGGACAGGGCGCCGGACGGCTCCTGCACCGTCAGATCACCCTTGAGGAGGACATCCGGGACTACTGCCGGCAGAGCTCGGTGTCCTCTCTGGAGCCGACCGAGCCGGTGCCGGCCGACCGGCTGGCGCAGGCCCTCGGGGACGCCGTCCTGGTGGAGTTCGTCAGCCTCGACGGGAGGCTGCACGCCATCACCGTCGTCGACGGCCGCGTCCGGCTGAGGAGCCTGGGAGCGCTGTCGCCGATCACCGACCTCGTCGAGCGGGTGCCCTTCGCCCTGCACCGGCTGGCCCGCCGTCACGCCAGCCCGGACAGCCGGGCGGCCGCGGTGGCGATGCTCCGGCACGCCGCGGCCGAGCTGGACGCGATCCTGTTCGGCCCGCTCGCCGCCGACCTGGCCGACCGGCCGCTGGTGCTCGTCCCCACCGGCCCGCTCCAGTCGCTGGCCTGGTCCGTCCTGCCCTCCTGTGCGGGGCGTCCGCTCAGCCTGTCGCCGTCGGCGACCCTGTGGCACCTGGCCGGCCGCAGGCGGTCGCCGGAGGGGCCGGTGGTCGCCGCCGCCGGTCCGGCCCTGTCGGGCGCCCGGAGCGAGGCCGAGGCGGTGGCCGGGATCCACTCCGCCTCGGCCCTGGTGGAGTCGGCCGCGACCGTCGAGGCGGTCATCAAGGCGGTCGACGGCGCGCGCCTGGCCCACCTGGCGGCGCACGGGCACCTCCACCCCACCAACCCGCTGTTCTCCTCGCTGCGGTTCGCCGACGGCCCGCTGACCGTCTACGACCTGGAGCAGCTGCGGAACTCACCGCAGATCGTCATCCTGGCGGCGTGCGACAGCGGGCGGTCGGTGATCCGGGCGGGGGACGAGCTCCTCGGGCTCAGCGCGAGCCTGCTGGCCCGCGGCGCCCGCAACATCATCGCCTCGGTGGTCCCCATCCCGGACACCGAGACGGCCACCCTCATGATCACTCTGCACGAGTTCCTGGCCACCGGGCATTCCGCCGCCGAGGCCCTGGCACGGGCCCAGCGGCAGGTGGCGGCCGAGGACACCCAGGCGATGGCCGCGGCGTCCGCCGGGTTCGTGTCGATGGGGGCGGACTGCACGCTGTCCGGCGTCTGATCAGGCCGCCGTCTGATCAGGGCCGCCCTCTGACCGGATCCGCCGTCTGATCGGGTCCGGCGTCTGACCGGGCCCGCCGTACGCGTCTGAAAACCGCGAGCCTGTCGGGGATATCGGCTGATTTACTGGCCGATATGACGACTCTTCATGACAAGGCCGTGCTCTTCGACTCGCTTCACCGGAGCGGGAACGCACTCGTCCTCGCCAACGCCTGGGACGTGGTCAGCGCCCGGCTGATCGAGGAGGCGGGGGCGAAGGCGATCGCCACCACCAGCGCCGGCGTCGCCTGGGCGCTGGGCGCCCCCGACGGCAACAAGCTCGACCGGGACCGGGCGATCGATCTCATCGCGCGCGTCGCCTCGGCGGTGGAGGTCCCCGTCACCGCCGACATCGAGAGCGGCTTCGCCGACAAGCCCGAGGGGGTCGCCGAGACCGTCAGGGGTGTGCTGGAGGCCGGCGCCGTGGGGGTGAACATCGAGGACTCGACCGACGACCCGTCCGTGCCGCTGCGGCCGGTCGAGGAGCAGGCCGCCCGGCTCTCCGCGGCCCGCGAGGCCGCCGACGCCATGAACGTGCCGCTGTACGTCAACGCCCGGGTGGACGTCTTCATCCGCGCGGTCGGCGACCCCGCCGACCGGCTCCGGACGGCCCTCGACCGCGCCGCCGCCTACCTCGCGGCCGGGGCCAGCGGCGTCTTCGTCCCCGCCGTCATCGACCCGCAGACGGTGTCGGCCCTGGTCGAGGGCGTGGACGGGCCGCTGAACGTCCTGGCGGGACCGGGCGCCCCGAGCATCGGGGAGCTGTCGGCCCTCGGCGTGGCCCGGGTCAGCGTCGGCTCCTCCATCGCCGTGGCCTCCTACGCGTTCGCCCGGAGGGCGGCCCAGGAGGTGCTGGGCGCGGGCACCTACGAGTCCCTGGCCTCGGACATCGGCTACCGCGACATCAACGCGCTCCTGAGCGGCCGGGACTGAGACCGCCCCGGGACGCCGCCGCCGGCCGGCGTTCCGGGCGCCGCCGTCAGCCGACGGTGCGCAGTTCGTCAGCGCGCTCCCCGAAGCTCTGGTCGACGGCTTCGAGAGGGAGGACGAGATGGAGAACATCGTCGCCGGCGGCCCGGACGCGTTCATGGCGGTGCGGTACCTGACGGTGCGCGGCGGCCAGCGGGAGATCGGCCGGGCGCTGGCCGAGGAGGCGCGGGCGGTCTCCCGCTGGAGACCGGCGCCCGCGGACCCGGCGGTGAACGCCGATCGGATGGCCTGGTTCGAGAGGCACTGGCCGCAGCACCACGAGCGGATCCTCGGCATCGCCGAGGTGTTCGGGGTGGACCCGCTGACCTCCTACGTGGAGGGTCTTCCCGGGTTCCCCGGCGGGTCGGGGTGCTCGGTCGTCTGGTCCCCCGCCGCGGCGGGTCCCGACGGCCGCATCCGGATCGGACGCAACTACGACTTCTTCACCATGAGCATGACCCGGCTCATCCGGTCGATGACCGGGCAGGAGACGGGGCCCTCGGACGAGCCTCCCATGGCCTCGCGGCCCTACGTGATCGCGATGATCCCGGACGAGGGGCTGTCCTCCACCGCGGTCACCATGAACGAGCTGGACGGATGCATGGAGGGCATCAACTCGGCCGGCCTCACCGTGGCCCTGCTGATCGCCGACGCCGAGGCCACCGCCGGCGGGCCGGTCATGGCGCCGCCCGCCGCCGGGGTGAACGAGGTGCAGCTTCCCCGCTTCGTCCTCGACACCTGCGCGGACGTCGAGGAGGCCGAGCGGGCCCTGCTCGCCGCGGAGCAGTACGTCACCGGCGTGGCCTGCCACTATCTGATCGCCGACGCCTCGGGGCGGGCGTTCGTCTGGGAACGGGGTGACGACGGCTCGCGGCACGTCGTCGAACCGGGGAAAGGGGCGATGTGCGTGACGAACTATCCCCTGCACCGCCACCCCGACGTCTCCGCCCTGCCGCAGGACACCGAGCACTCCTTCCGGACGTACGAGCGGGCGCGGACGCTGGCCGGTCTGACCAGGGACGGCGTCTCGGGGACGGGGCTGCGCGACGTCCTGGACGCGGTCGCGTTCACCCGGGAGGGCGAGCCGTGGCGGACGCTCTGGCGGAGCGTCTTCGAACCGGAGGAGCGGACGATGTCGGTCCGGTTCTATCTCGGGGAGGACCCGCGGGACGGGATCCGCCACAGCGACGAGATCGTCTTCAGCGCGGGCCGCTGACCCGTCCCGTCACTCGGCGTTCTCCCCGGCGGTGCGGGAGTGGTGGATCCCGGCCGCGACGGCCGCCGCCACGACGGCACCGGACAGCGGGGCGGCGACGAACAGCCAGAGCTGTTCGAGCCGCTCTCCTCCGGCGAAGAGGGCGGGACCGACGGAACGGGCGGGGTTGACCGAGGCGCCGGTGAGCGGCAGGCCGGCCAGGCAGGCCGCCGCCAGCGCGGTGCCGACCGCGGGCGCCGCGGCGTGCCCGAGGGCGACGTGGTCGGTGACCAGCAGATAGGTCAGCACGACGAGCATGGTGAGCAGCGCCTCCAGCAGGAAGGCGCCGGTGCCGTTCACCGCCGAGCCGAAGCCGTTGGAACCCAGGGCCTTGGTCCGGTCGGTGATCTCGCCGACGCTCAGCGTCAGCTTGAGCAGCGCCGCCCCCACGACCCCGCCGGCCAGCTGGGCGCCGACGTAGCCCGCCGCCTCCGCCGCCCGCATGCGCCCGGACACGAACACGCCCAGGGTCACGGCCGGGTTGAGGTGACAGCCGGAGACGGGCCCGATGCCGTGGGCGAGGGCGGCCAGGACCAGCCCGAAGGCGAGGGCCACCCCCACGGCGCCGATCTTGTCGATGGCGAAGACGGCGCTGCCGACGGCGAAGTAGACCAGGACGAACGTACCGGCCAGCTCGGCCACGTATCGCTTCATGTGCTGCCCCCATGGGACGAATCGTGTCGATCGGTCGCCGGGGGGCTGACGTGGGAGAGGCCGGGAGCCTCACCCCGGAGGATCGGTGGAGAGTTCTCCCAGAGTGACGGTGACGGTGGTGGTGGAGCCGTCGGAGCGCAGGACCTCCACCTTGGCCTCGTCTCCGGGGTCGAGGGTGGCCAGCAGCTCGGACAGGGCCTGGGTGGTCGGGACCTCGGTGCCGTTGATCGAGACGATCACGTCACCGGGCTGGATGCCCGCGCGCGCCGCGCCGCCGTCCGGGGACACCTCCACGACGCCGACGCCGGAGGGCCTGCCGTCGGGACCGGCCAGGGTCCGCACCGTGACGCCGAGGGCGGCCCGGCGGGTGTTGGTGACCTCGCCGCTCTTGACGATCTGCCCGGCGATGTCGGTCGCGGTGTTGGACGGGATCGCGAAGCCGATGCCCGGGGCCGCCCCGCCGCCGAGCTCGGGGACGGTGGCCGCGAGGGTCGGGATGCCGATGACCTCGCCCGCGAGGTTGACCAGCGCGCCGCCGCTGTTGCCCGGGTTGATCGCGGCGGAGGTCTGGATGGCGTTGGTGATCGTGGCGCCGGGGGAGCCGGCCTCCGAGGGCTCGGTCACCGTACGGCCCAGCGCGGAGACGATGCCGTCGGTCACGCTGCTGCCCAGGCCGAGCGGGTTGCCCATGGCCAGCACGATCTGGCCGACCCGGAGCTTGGAGGAGTCGCCGAAGGTGGCGGGCCTGAGCCCGCTGGGATCGTCCACCTTGATCACGGCCAGGTCGCCGAGCGGGAAGGACGCGACCAGCCGCGCCTGGCGGGGGGCGCCGCCGCTGGCGAGGGACACCTGGAAGCGCCGGGCGTCGCCCACCACGTGGGCGTTGGTCACGATGTGGCCTGAGGTGTCGTAGACGACCCCCGAACCCAGGCCGCTCTCGGTGTTGATCTGCACGATGGACGGCAGCACGCCCGCGATGACCTTCTCGTAGGCCGACTCCAGGGCGACGGGGTCGGTCACGGCGGGGGAGCCGGCAGCGGTGGTGGCGGCGACCGGGCGGGGAGACTGCGTGTCCGCACTGCATCCCGTGAGCGTGACGGCCGCGGCGGCGAGGAGCGCCAGTGGTGCCGATGGTCTTCCCATGCGGCCTACCATTCCCCGCTTATGACGAAAGATACGCCTCCCGGAGCGAGGTGCGGCTGAGCTTCCCGGTGGGCGTTCGCGGGAGCTGCTCGCGGTACTCGACGACCCTGGGATGCTTGAGCCGGGCGAGCCTGCCTGCGCAGTGGTCCAGCAGGTCCGCGGTGAGGTCCGGGCCGGGTTCCGCGCCGGGCGCGGGCTGGACCAGGGCGACGACCCGGTGCCCCCACTCGGGGTCCGGCACGCCGATCACCGCCACGTCCGCGACCGCGGGATGCTCCTGGAGCACGGCCTCGATCTCGGCGGGATAGATGTTGACCCCGCCCGAGATGATCAGATCGGTGCGCCGGTCGCACAGGAACAGATAGCCGTCCTCGTCGAGATAGCCGATGTCGCCGGGGGTGTAGAGGTGCCCGAGCATCGACGAGGCGGTCTTGGACGGGTCACCGTGATACTCGAAGCGGTTGACGCCGCCGATGTAGACCATGCCGGGCTCGCCTGCGGGCAGCTCCTGCCCGTCGTCGCCGACGATGACGAACCGCATGCCGTCGATCGCCCGGCCCACGGTGCCGGGCCTGGCCAGCCACTCCTCGGAGGAGACCATCGTGGCCACGGCGGCCTCGGTCGAGCCGTAGTACTCCCACACCACCGGGCCGAGCCAGTCGATCATCGCCTTCTTGGTGGCGGGCGGGCAGGGCGCGGCGCCGTGGTACAGGTGCGTGAGGGACGACAGGTCGTAGGGGTCCCTGATCTCGGCGGGCAGCGCGAGCAGCCGGTGGAACATCGTCGGGACCATGAACGCGTTGGTCACCCGGTGGCGCTCGACCAGCCGCAGGACCTCCTCGGCGTCGAAGCGCTCGGTCACCACCACCGTGTGCCCGTACTGCAGCGCCATCATGGCCTGGCCGTACGGGGCGGAGTGGTAGAGCTGGGACAGCACCAGGTGCACGCCGTCGGCCGGCAGCCCGAAGTGCCGCCAGCTCTTGCGCATCAGGATGGGATAGAGGTCCTCGGGGCCGAGCTCGATCAGCCGCCTGCGCACGCCCTTGGGCTTGCCGGTGGTGCCCGAGGTGTAGAGCATCATCGATCCGGCGCGGCGGGCGGCGGGCGGGTCGGCCGGCTGTCCCGCGGCGATCGCCTCCACCTCCTCGAACCCGCCGGGCACGGCCTCGGCGTACCGCTCGCAGCCGGCCACCGCGCGCGCCGCGCAGTCGGTGACGATGTAGCCGATCTCCTCGGCGGTGTAGTGCCAGTTCACCGGGACGTGGTAGGCGCCGATCTGGTAGGTCGCGAGCATCATGGTGACGGCGTCGATGCCGTTGGGCAGGACCGTGACCACGGCCTCACCGGGGACGACGCCGCGGGCGATCAGGCCGTTGGAGACCCGGTTGACCCTGTCGTGCAGCTCGCCGTACGTCACGGTGGCGCCGTCCCCGGCGGTGCCGCTCTCGATGACGGCGACCCGGCCGGGGTCGGCGGCGGCGATCTCGTAGAAGCCCCTCATGAGCGCGACCATACAGAACGACATTCTGTTCAGGGAAGGGGAAATGTCGTCACCTGCAGGTATGTGGGTGACATGGCAGATCAATAGGGAGATGCGGTGTATCGATCACGTCATGTGGCATAGCCTGGCAGCCATGGCGGACGTCGGCGGTCCCCCCTCCGGGCGCTCTCATGACAGGTATGTCCCTTCGTACGATGCGCCCACGGCGCCCATTCCCGCCATTCCCTCCGACGATGGAGCGATGATCACTCCCCGCGTGCCCCGCCGGTTCCCCATCGGGGACGGCGAGGAGACCGTCCTGGTGCCCCGGATCCCGCCCGCCCCGCCGGCCGGGAAGTCCCCCGCCGTGGAGGGGGAGTCCCCCGCGGTCTCCGCGAGCGCGCCGCCCGTCCCGGAGGCGGGGACCCGCGCGGTGGAGGACACGACCTCCCCGGTGCGACGGCCCGCGCCGCCGGTCCCGGAGGCGGGAGCCCGCGCCGTGGAGGACACGACCTCCCCCGTACGGCGGCCCGCGCCGCCGCGCGAGGGGTCCGCTGGACCGTTCCGTTCCGGCGACGCGGCAGGTCCGCGTGAGCCGGGGCGTCCGGGGCTCGGCTCCAGGCTGCTGCTGCGCGTCGGGGACATCCCGATCAAGGTGGTCTACAGCCTCGGCGCCGCGCTGGCCACCGCCCTGGCGGTGTTCCTGATCTTCGTGATCTTCTCCGGCGACGAGCCCGCCGACCCGGTGCCGCAGCGCCAGGCCCAGAACGCCTCCGCCGCGCCCGCCACCCCGGCGCCCAGCGCCCCGGCGATCACGCTGCCCAAGCTCCCGAAGGCGACGCCGCTCCAGGTGCTGCCCGGCACGCCCAGCGTGGTGATCGGCAGCGTGACCGACTCCAAGGCCGCGATCACCTACTTCAGGCTCGGCGCGCCGTGGAAGGTCGCCGCGGTCTCGCCGTTCTCCGCGGGCCAGCGGGTGGGCGGCTCCCGGCTGCCGCGCACGCTCGCGGTCTCGGCGCTGCTGCCGGGGGAGAAGCCCAGGGCCGAGCTGGAGACCGACGCCGACTTCCGCAAGGCGGCGGTGGGCGCCGTGCGGTGGTCGGTTCGCAACTATCACCCCACGGGCAGCAAGGTCACCTGGACCGCCTCGCAGCGGGTGGTCAACGGCAAGGGATGGGTGCTCGGCTATCGCGTCACCTATGAGATCGACGGCAAGAAGCGCAGCTCGCAGGCCGCGCTGGCGCTGATCGACATCGGTCAGCGCAAGCCCGCCATGCTGTTCGTCACCGTCCCGGACACCCGCAAGAAGCTCTGGGCGGACATCGCACCCCTGGTGGCCAGCGCGCGAGCGTTGTGACGGAAGTAGCTTCTAGAATATGGTTCTGCCACTGAACCGTTTCTGGAGGCTGTCATGGCGATCGGGTTGAGCGAGGAGCACGAGGCGCTCCGCGAGTCGGTGAGCGGCTGGGCCGAGCGCAACATTCCGTCCGAGGTCGTACGGGCCGCCGTCGCGGCCGACGGGGAGCAGCGCCCCGGCTTCTGGTCCGGCCTGGCCGACCAGGGCCTGCTCGGGCTGCACATCCCGGAGGAGCACGGCGGCAGCGGGTACGGCCTGCTGGAGACCGCGGTGGCCGTCGAGGCCCTCGGCGAGCGGGTCGCCCCCGGTCCCTACGTCCCCACGGTCCTGGCCAGCGCCGCGATCCTCGCCTCCGACGGCAAGGCCCACGCCGAGCTGCTGCCCGGTCTCGCCGACGGCACGCTGACCGGCGCGGTCGCGCTGTCCGGCTCCATCTCCGGCACCCGGGGCGAGGACGGCACGCTGACCGTCGGCGGCTCCGCCGAGACCGTGCTCGGCGGCGCGGTCGCCGACGTCCTGGTGCTCCCGGTGAGCACCGACCGGGGCGAGGAGTGGGTCGCGGTGGACGCCTCCGCGGCGACCGTGACGCCGATCAAGTCGCTGGACGTCACCCGCGGCGTGGCGAAGGTCGAGCTCGACGGGGTGACCGTGCCGGCCGGGCGGGTCCTCGACGGGCTGGAGGGCTCCGCCGTACTGAACCTGGCCGCGATCCTGCTGGGCGCCGAGGCCGCGGGCGTCGCGTCGTGGTGCGTGACCGCCGCGGCGGAGTACGCCAAGGTGCGCGTGCAGTTCGGCCGTCCGATCGGCCAGTTCCAGGGGGTCAAGCACAAGGCCGCCAGGATGCTCGTCGCCTTGGAGCAGGCCCGCGCCACGGTGTGGGACGCCGCCAGGGCCGCCGGGCAGGCGGGCGAGGGCGTCTCGGAGGACGAGCTGGCCTACGCCGTCTCGATCGCCGGCGTGGTGGCCCCCGACGCCGCCGTGCAGTGCGCCAAGGACGCCGTCCAGATCTTCGGCGGCATCGGCTACACCTACGAGCACGACGCCCACCTCTACTACCGCCGCGCCCTGACCCTGCGCGCCCTGCTCGGCCCCGGCGCCGAGTGGGCCGAGTCGGTGGCCTCGCTCGCGCTGCGCGGCGTCTCCCGCGAGATGGAGATCGAGCTGCCGGAGGACGCCGCCGCGCTGCGCGAGTCGATCCGCGCGGAGATCGCCGAGATCGCGAAGCTGGAGGGCCAGGAGCAGAAGCGGGCGCTGGCCAAGGGCGGGTTCGTCATGTCCCACCTGCCCGGGCCGTGGGGCCGCGACGCCAAGCCGCTGGAGCAGGTGCTCATCCTCCAGGAGCTCAAGGCCGCCCGGGTGAAGCTCCCGCAGATGATCATCGGTGCCTGGGTGGTGCCGTCGCTCGCCATGTACGGCACGCCCGAGCAGCAGGAGCGCTTCCTGCCCAAGACGCTCAGCGGCGAGATGATCTGGTGCCAGCTGTTCTCCGAGCCGGGCGCCGGCTCCGACCTCGCCTCGCTGCAGATGAAGGCCGAGCAGGTGGAGGGCGGCTGGAAGCTCAACGGCCAGAAGATCTGGACCTCGGTGGCGCACTTCGCCGAGTGGGGCATCTGCATCGCCCGCAACTCCTCCGAGGGCTCCAAGCACGACGGCATCACCTACTTCCTGGTGGACATGAAGGCCCCGGGCGTCACCGTCCGGCCGCTGACCGAGATGACCGGGGAGAACCTGTTCAACGAGGTCTTCCTCGACGACGTGTTCGTCCCGGACGAGCTGGTCGTCGGCGAGGTCGGCCAGGGCTGGAAGGTCGCCCGCAACACCCTGTCCAACGAGCGCGTCTCGCTCTCGTCGGGCTCGGGCGGCACCGGCGCCTCCGTGCCCGACCTGATCGGGCTGGTCGGCCGGCTGGGCCGCGAGCTGACCCCGGCCGAGCGCCAGGAGGTGGCCCGCGTGGTCTGCGAGGGGCACTCGATCAACGCCCTGGGCCTGCGGGTGACGCTGAAGCAGCTCACCGGCGGCGAGCCGGGCGCAGACGCCTCGGTCCGCAAGCTGGTGTCCACCTCGCACGCCCAGCACGTCTCCGAGTGCGCGGTCGGCCTGCTCGGCACCTCCGCGGTCGTCGCCGCCGACATGAAGCTCGGCGACCCCGGCTACTGGAACCGCGCCGTGCTCGCCACCCGCGCCATGACGATCTACGGCGGCACCACCGAGGTGCAGCTCAACATCATCGGCGAGCGCATGCTCGGCCTGCCCCGGGACCCCGAGCCGGGCAAGTAGTGCTCTGACGCCGGTCGTCCGGACGCGGCGGCCCCGGTTTCCCACCGGGGCCGTCGCCGTACGGCCTGGAAGGCGACCGGGGTCGTCGTCGTGCGGTTCGGCGGGGTGCGGGCTGTCGTAGGGTCTGGCGATATGCGGACAGAATGGGGCGAAGCGGCGAGGCGGTTCGCCCCTGCCCTGCTCGGGCTGCTGCTCGGCGTGCTGGCCCTGTGGCCCGCGCTGGGGCCCGGGTTCGTCCTCCGCTACGACATGGTGTTCGTGCCGGACCCGCCGCTCGTCCCGCCCGGACAGGGCTTCCCCCGTGCCGTGCCCAGCGACCTCGTGGTCGCCCTGCTGTCCCGGGTGGTGCCCGCGGAGGCGGTGCAGAAGGCGGTCCTGCTCGGGATCTTCGTGCTGGCCGCGTCGGGCGCCGCGGCGCTCGTGCCCTCCCGCCGGCTCGGGCCGCGTCTGGTCGCGGCGGCCTTCTACGCCTGGAACGCCTACCTCGCCCAGCGGCTCCTGCTCGGGCAGTGGGCCCTGCTGCTGGGCGTGGCCGGGCTGCCCTGGGCGGTGCGGGCCGCCGCCCTCGGCGGGCGCCTGCGGCTCGCGGCCGCCCTGATCCCCGCGGCGGTGGGCGGCTTCCAGGCCATGCTGGTCTCCGCGGTGGCGGTGCTCGCCACCGCGGCGACGGCCCCGGCCCCGGCGCCGGCGCCGGGGCTCGGCGCACGGGTGCGGCGGACGGGGGAGGCCGCGCTGATCATGGGCGGGCTGAGCCTGCCCTGGCTGGTGCCCGCCCTGCTGAGCGGGGCCACCACCGACCCCGCCGGGGTGGACGCCTTCGCGGCCCGCGCCGACGGGCCCTTCGGCGTGGCCGGCAGCCTGCTGGGCCTGGGCGGCGTCTGGAACGCGCACGCGACGGTGCCCGGCCAGGGCTCCTGGTGGTCGGCGGGCGTGCGCCTGGCTCTGGCCGCGGTCGCGATCTGGGGTTTCGTACGGCTGCGCGGCACCCGCGACGGATCCCGGGCGGGCGGTGTGCCGTACTGGACGGGATTGGCCGTGGCGGCGGGGGCCGGGCTGGGGGTGGCGTGCCTGGGGGCGTTCGCGCCGGGCCTGCTCAAGGCGCTGGTCGGGTGGTGGCCGGGGTTCGGGACGATCCGTGACGGGCAGCTCCACCTGGCGCCGTTCGCCCTGCTCCAGGCCGTCGGGCTGGCCTCGGCCGCGGACCGGTGGGCGTCCCGGCCCGCCGCCGCTCCGCGTGCCGTCGTGGCGGTCACGGTGGCGGTCGCGGTGGCGGTGCCGGTCCTGGTGCTGCCGACCTTCGCCCTCGGGGCGTTCGGCAGGCTCACGGCGGTGCCGTACCCGCAGGAGTGGCGGCGGGTCCAGGAGATCGTGAACGGCGACCCGGCCCCGGGGGCGCTGCTGTCGCTGCCGTGGGGCGCGCACCGGGCGTTCCGGTGGAACGGCGGGCGGGTGGTCCTCGACCCGGCGACCAAGCTCTTCGGGCGGCGGGTGATCTGGAACGACGAGTTGCTCGTGGGGCTTCCGGACGGCGGCCGGATCCGCGTCGCGGCCGAGGACCCGCTGGCCGCGAAGGTGGGCGCCGTCCTGCGGCCGGGCGCCCCGGAGCCGGGACCGGCGGGGGCCGGCGACCGGGCCGGGGCCCTCCTCCGGCTCGGCGTCCGCTACGTTCTGACCCGCCCCGGCGATAACACGTTCCAAGACGCTCTGACCGTGTTCGAAGGGTCGGAACTCCGCCTCGTACGCCTCAGTAACCCCGATTGACCCGGACATCCCCCCAGCTCTACGGAGTACCGGAGGGTAACTTGCTTTGTCACGGTTTTACTAACTCTATGGCTTATGAGGTGGATCACGTTCTACTCTCGGCACACTGTCCGAATCTTGGAGGGAGTGTCCAGTGATACGAGTGCTCGCAGCACTGGCCGTCGGAGCGGTACTTGCGGTCGGCGCCTCCGCGGCAGTCATGAACGTGGCCGCACCCACGCCGGAGCCCCCGAACCGGCCGCTGTACAACTACGGCGACAAGTGATCCCGGGGGCCGTCTGACGGCCCCGGGATCATCTTTTTCACCGGCGCACAGGGCCGGACGTCATTGATCGGCACGGAGTTCGGCTTCGCCATGCCCTGATCCGGGTGTGAGCCGCACGGAGACGAAGGAGAGATCGTGGCCTTATCCGGCGGGAAGACGGATGGCGCCTCGCGTACGCGGGCGCTGTCCTGGCCCCGGCTGAGCGTCGAGGCCGCGGCCACGCCCGAGGCGCCGCTGAGCGGGGTCCGGGTGGCCGTGCTGAACTTCCGGGAGCCCCGGCAGTCGGTGGCCGGCGGCGCCGAGGAGTACGCCTGGCAGGTCAGCCGCTATCTCCTCGCGCAGGGCGCCACGGTCGACTTCCTGACCAGCCGCGAGCCGGGGCAGGCCGCGGCCGAGCACGTCGACGGCATCGCGCTGCGCCGGATGGGCAACCGCTATCTCGTCTATCTGCTGGTCCCGCTCTGGCTGCTGTTCCACCGCCGCTCGTTCGACGTCGTGATCGACTCGATGAACGGCATCCCGTTCTTCTCGCCCCTGGTCGTACGGCGCCGCACCGCGGTCGTCTGCCTGGTGCACCACGTGCACGACCGGCAGTTCCACGCGTTCTTCCCCGCGTGGCTGGCCAGGATCGGCTGCTTCGTCGAGGGCCCGGTGGCCCGCCTGCTGTACCGCCGCCGCCTGACCGTCACGGTCTCCGAGTCCTCCAGGGACGACCTGCGCACGCGCCTGCGGTGGCTGGCGCCGATCCAGGTCGTGCCCAACGGCAGCCCGGCCGCCCGGCCGCTGGCCCGCCGCGCCGCCGACGGCGACCCGGCTCTGGTCTACCTCGGCAGGCTCGTCGGCCACAAGCGCGTCGAGCGCGTGATCGGGCTCGCCGCCGACCTGGGGGAGACCCACCCCGGCCTGCGCGTGCACGTCGTGGGCCGCGGGCCCGAGTCGGAGGCCCTGGCCGCCTTCGCCGCCGAGCGGGGCGTGGCCGACCGGGTCCGGCTGCACGGCTTCCTGGCCGAGCCGGAGAAGAACGCGCTGCTCGGCTCGGCGCTGCTGAACGTCACGGCCTCGGAGTTCGAGGGCTGGGGGCTGACGGTGATCGAGGCGGCCGCCTTCGGGGTGCCCACGGTGGCCTACGACGTCGCGGGTCTGCGCGACTCGGTCAGGGACGGGGTGACCGGCTGGCTCGTCAAGGAGGGCGAGCTGCTGTCCGACACGGTGGCCCGGGCGATCGGTGAGCTGTCCGACCCGGCGCGGCGCGCGGAGATCCACCAGGCATGCCGGACGTGGGCGAGTGAGTTCACGTGGGGCCGGACCGGCGCGTCGATAGTCGGTGCGATTCGTGCGGAGATGTCCAGAAGCAGGTACTCTGGCGCGTCCAAGCACAATCGCACGACCTGCATTGATCCGAGTCTCGTCCGGAACGAGCCCGAAACCCCGCTGAGTGCCAGTTGACCTTTGACGCATGGAACCGTCCTCGGACGGCTCACCCTGCGGAGTCTGAGTCTTCCCGGCTCCGGGGCTGGATCCAGCAGCTCGCCGGATGCCTTCTCCTCGGTGCGATCGCGTTCAACACCGCGCCCGACAGGATCATCGCCGAGACCAAGCTCGACATGGCGATCAACCCTCTCGGGTTCCTGTCTCGGGCGACACATCTGTGGGACGGGACGTTCTTCGGTCACCTGCAGAACCAGGCCCACGGGTACCTGTTCCCGATGGGGCCCTTCTACAGCCTCTGGCTCGCCCTCGACATGCCTGCCTGGAACGTCCAGCGGCTGTGGATGTCCGTCGTCCTGATCGTGGCCTTCCTCGGGGTGGTCCGGGTGGTCCGGGAACTGGGCGCCGGTTCGTCGGGCGCGGGGATCCTGGCCGGGCTCGCCTACGCGCTCGCCCCGCACGCCCAGGCGCTGATCGGCGTCAACTCGTCGGAGTTCCTGCCCAGCGCGATCCTCCCGTGGATACTGCTGCCGCTGATCAGAGGGGCGAGCGGCCGCACCACCCCACGCCGCGCCGCCGCTCTCTCCGCGGCGGCGCTGCTGCTGTGCGGCGGTGTGAACGCGGCGGCCGAGCTCGCCGTACTGGTCGTCCCGCTGCTCTATCTGCTCACCAGGCAGGGGGGCCCGCTCAAACGCAGGTTGCTCGCCTGGTGGCTGCCGCTGGTCGGGATGGCCGCTTTCTGGTGGCTGGCCCCGCTGCTCGTCATGGGCCGGCACATCTTCTCCTTCCTGCCCTTCATCGAGACGGCCTCGGCGACGAGCGGCGTGACCTCGCTGACCAACGTCGTCCGGGGGACGTCGAGCTGGCTCAGCTTCCTGCAGACGGACGGCAGGCCGTGGGTCGAGGCGTCCTTCGCCCAGGCCACCACGCCCTGGCTCATCGTGGTCACCTCTCTGGTGGCCGCTCTCGGGCTGGCCGGGCTGGCGCGCCGGAGCACCCCCGAGCGCCTCTTCCTCGTGCTCACCCTGCTGGTCGGCGTGATCATCGTCTCGGCCGGCCATGCCGGCCCGCTGGCCGGGTTCGTCCGGGAACTGCTCGACGGGCCGCTCGCGCCCTTCCGCAACCTGCACAAGTTCGACGCGCTGATCCGGCTCCCCCTCGCGGTGGGGCTGGCCGCTCTTGTGAGCGCGCGCGTGCGGATGCGGGTGCCGCTCCGCGTGACCGCGGTCGCTCTGAGCGGGCTCAGCCTCACTCCGGTCGCGCTGTCCGGGGTGTCCCCCGGCGGCTCGTTCTGGGAGGTGCCCGCCTACTGGCGGGAGGCGGTGACATGGCTCAACACCAACGCCTCCGACCAGATGGTCCTGGTCGTCCCCGGTTCCCGCAGGGGTGAGTACGACTGGGGACGCCCCATCGACGAGCCGCTCCAGCCGCTCCTGAGCGGTGCGCGCTGGGCCGCCCACACGAACGTGCCGTGGGGGTCTCCGGGCATCTCCCGGCTCCTGCAGGCTCTGGACGAGCGCTTCAGCGCCGGCAAGGGCTCGCTCGGGCTCGGCTCGACCCTCCGCCGCATGGGAGTGGGCTATCTCCTGGTCCGCAACGACCTCGACCGGGCCACGATCGGGGACGCCTGGCCCGCCCGGGTCCACGAGGCACTGGATGAGTCACCGGGTCTGTCCCGGGTGCGCGGCTTCGGCCGCCAGGTCGGGCAGGAGCAGAGCAACATCGCGGGGGCCTGGTTCGACCAGCCCTACGACGCCCTGGAGGTCTACAAGGTCGCGGGAGCCCCGGAGAAGGCCGGGACCCTGCCCGCCGAGCGCACGACGCGGGTCACCGGAGGCTCCGAGGCCGTGCTCACCCTCGCGGAGGAGGGGCTGCTCGGGGACGACCGGCCGGTGGTCATCGGGGACGACCCCGCGGCCTACCCGGTGTCCGGCGCGCACACCGTCGTCACCGACACGCTTCGACGCCGGGAGAACGTCTTCAGCGACCTGAGGAGGTCGGCGTCGGCGACCCTGACCGAGTCGGAACGCCCCGTGCGCTCGGCCGCCGCCGATGTGACCGACCCCGCCTGGACCCCCTACACCTCCGAAGCCGAGTACACCGGCATCGCCGGGCTCTCGGCCTCCTCCGCGGAGAGCTCCGCGAGCGCGCTGCCCGGCATGCGGGACCCGGGCCGTCAGCCGTTCGCGGCGGTCGACGGGGACGAACGGACGAGCTGGCGGTCGGACGGGTGGAACGATCCTGTCGGCGAATGGTGGGAGATACGCTTCATCGAGCCGATCGCGGTGCCGCGGATCACCGTGAGGTTCGAGCGCTCGGCCATCGGGCCTCGGGTGACCGAGGCCGCGGTGGAGACCGACTCCGGCAGGTCGGTGTCGGCGATCACCTCGGCCGACGAGCAGGTGCTGACCGGGCCCGCCGGGACCACGTCCCGGCTGCGGATCCGCATCACCGCCGTGGAGGGCGCGCGCAGCGGCCGGGTGGGACTGTCCGAGGTGACGATTCCGGGGACGCGGGCCGGCCGGACCATCTCCGTGCCGGACGTCCGCGGAGGTCACGGCGAGACCATGGTGCTGGCCAGGACCGACGACCTCTCCCCGTGCATGCGGGGTTCCTACGCCTGGACCTGCGACGATCGGCTGGGGATCCAGGGTGAGGACGGTTACGGGTTCGACCGCAGGGTGGTGAGCCCGGAGATCGGCGACTGGGACATCACCGGCCGGGCCGTGCTCACCGACCCGAAGACCGCCCAGCAGCTGGTGACGCTGCCCGACTCCTATCCCAAGGTGACCGCGTCGTCCACGATCGCCGACCATCCGGCGGTCCTGGGCCGGGCCGCGTTCGACGGGGACAACCGTACGATCTGGTACGCCGACCCGCTCGACCGGCGGCCCACGCTCACCGTGGATCTGGGACGCACGATGCAGGTCTCCCAGCTCAAGCTCCGGTTCCCCGACTCCTACCTCGGCCTGCCGCCGGTCCGGGTGACCGTCCGCAACGAACGCGGCGTGGCCCGCTCGGGCTGGCCCGGATCCGGGGGCTGGCTGCAGCTCGCTCCGGTGCGGGCGAAGGTCCTCACCCTCGAGTTCGAGACGGCGGCCTCGCGCCCGCTCGAACTGGTCGACGTCTCGATCCCGGGCGTCGGCGGCGTGCCCGACCTGGAGAGCTTCCCGCTCCAGCTGCCCTGCGGGTACGGCCCCATGCTCACGGTGGGCGGCAACGAGGTCCCCACCGAGATCGTCGAGGGCACGCTGGGGGACGTGCTGAACGGCAGGGAGGTCGTCTACCGCGCCTGCACACGGGTCTCGGTGGGACTGGGAGGGATCCGTGTCACCGCCGGGCACGAGGACCCGTTCCGGGTGCGGTCGGTGGTGATCCGCGGCAGCCGGGACGAGGAATCCGACGTGGTCACCATGCAGCCGGTCGAGATCGAGCGCTGGGACGCGAGCACCCGGCAGGTACGGGTCGCCACGTCCGCTGTCTCCTATTTCGTGGTCAACGAGAACTTCAACAGCGGCTGGAAGGCCACGCTGGGAGGGCGGGAGCTCACCGCCGTCCGCCTCGACGGCTGGCGGCAGGCGTGGCTGTTGCCGGCCCGCGCCTCCGGCACCGTGACGATGCACTACGTCCCCGACGACCATTACCGGGCCTCGCTCCTGGCCGGGGCCGTGCTCGCCCTGATCGTGGTGGTCCAGGCGCTCTGGCCCGTACGCGGACGGCCGGGCCGGCCCGCGGCCCGCCCCGCCGCACCGCGCGTGGCCGTCCTGGTCATGCCGGTGCTCGGATTCTGGGTCCTCGGCCTGCCCGGAGCCGTGGTCGCCTCACTGGGCTGTCTCCTCACCGTCTGGGCTCAGCGGGTGGCGGGCGCCGAGCACCTCGCCGACGGCTGGATCAGCCGGATCGCCGGAGTCGTCCGCTCCCCCCTCGTGCCCGCGGGATTCTTCGCGCTGGCCGGGGTCACGCTGGCCGCGGGACTTCCGGACTGGACGGGGCAGTGGGCCGCGCTCGCCGCCCTGAGCACACTGGCGTCGGGCTTGCGTCCCACCCCGCTGCGACACAATCTGGGGAGGCCCGCGTCAGCGCGCGCCGTGGCCGTGCCCGATTCCGGATCGACACCGGAGTACTCATGGATCTGATGCAGAAGCTGGAGACGGTCCGGCCCCGTGGAGAGACGGGGACGCGCTCCGGCCGGGTGACGCTCGCCTGCGCGCTCCTTCTGCTCCTGGTACAGGCCGTCATGAAGGCGCTGGTCGTCTCCCAGGCGTACTTCAAGGAGGACGACTTCGCCTACGCGGCCAGGGCGGTGGAGCACGGGTTCGACCCGGGGCGGCTGGCGACGGTCTACCTCGGCCAGTTCATGCCGGGGGGCTTCGCCCTCGACTGGGTCGTGACGCGGCTGGCGCCGTACGACTGGGCCGTGACGGCCACGCTCATCGTGGCCGCGCACACACTGGCGGGGCTGGCCGTCTACCACATGCTGACCACCGTGTTCGGCACGCGTCCGCTGGTGCTCGTCCCGCTGACGCTGTTCGTCCTCGCTCCGGCGTCGGTTCCCGTGCTCACCTGGTGGGCGGCGGCGCTGAACACCGTCCCGCTGCAGATCGCGTTGCCGATGGCCGTCGCCGCGCACGTGCGCCACCTGCGCACGGGGCGGAAGCGGTACGCGGCGGCCGCGATCGCCTGGACGGTCCTGGGGATGCTCTTCTTCGTCAAGGCCGCGGTCATCCCCGTGCTGCTCGTGGCGCTGACGTGGGCCTACTTCGGCGGGCTGCGCGGCCGGGGACGGCTGTGGCTCGCCTACGGCGGCACGCTCGCGGCGTTCGTCGGCTTCTACGTGGTCCGTTCCGTCGACACCCCGCCCGGCATGGGCGGGTTCCCTCCGGTCGAGGAAGGCCTGGGCTTCGTGGGGAACCTGCTCGGCCGCACCTTCCTGACCACGGCGGTGGGCGGTCCGTGGAACTGGTTCGCCGGTCCGGACCGTGCCGTGGCCTCACCCCCCTGGGGACTGGTCGGCCTCTCGGCGCTGGTCGTCGCGGTGCTGCTGTGGGCGACGGTGCGCTACCGCCGACGCGCGCTCGCGGCCTGGGCGATCCTGCTGGGCTGGGTGGTCATGGCGGACGTGCCGCCGCCGCTGTACGGGCGGGTCTATCTGGCGGGCAGCTTCCTCGGCATGGACACCCGCTACATCGCCGACGCCCTTCCCGTCCTGGCCCTGGTGGCCGGGCTCCTGACACTGCCGATCCTCGGCGAGGAGCGGCCCTGGCGGCGACCGCTTCCCAGGACGGAGGCGGTGTACGCGACAGGCGGTCTGCTGGTGGGAGGGTTCGTGGTGGCCTCGCTGGTCTCCGTCAACGGCTTCGCCGGCCACCTCGGGGCCCAGGACAAGTTCGCCTACCTCGCCACCGCGCGCGCGTCGCTGGCCGGAGTGCAGAAGCACCAGGTCGTCTTCGACTCGCCGGTGCCGGATTTTCTGCTGTCGTCCGGCTATGGGGAGTACGGCCTGACCTCACGGGTGCTGTCGCCGCTGGCGGGCGAGGCGCTCAGGGAGCGCATGCGCACCCCCGTGGCCTCGACGGACGGGCTCGTCTTCGACCGGGAAGGGCGGTTGCGGCCGGTGGACGTCCAGGGCGCCAAGCAGGACCCGCCGGGCGGATGCTGGCCACGGCGGCGCAACCAGATCACGATCCCGCTGCCCGGCACCGGAGAGCTGGCGCGGTTGGGCACCTGGGCCGAGGAGCGGACTGAGATCGTCGTGCTGGCGGGCGACACCAAGCACCGGGTCACCCTGCCCGAAGGGCTGAGCCAGGTCTATGTGCCGATCTCGGACCGGGTACGGCAGATCGAGATCATCGGTGTCACCGCCGGGGGCACGGTCTGCATGGGGGACGTCAAGGCCGGAACGGCCGTCCCCGCGCCATGATGAGGACCTTGGGCGGCCGCCGGGTCGCGTTGCTCGCGGCCAGCTCGTTCGCGCTGATCCTGGCGGCGCTGCTGCGCTTCTTCGTCTATCCGGGGATCGCGGTCCATCCGCGCGAACCGTATCCCTCGACGGTCCATCTGGCCGCGACCGGCGCCGTCTACTTCGACTGGGCCAGACTCCGGCTCCACCAGGGCGAGCCGATCTACCGGACCGTCATCCTGCAGGCGGACTCCTTCGAGGGGGACGAGGACACCTCGATCTGGACCGAGCTGGCCACGACCAACGACGAGTCGGGGGCGCGGATCGCGTACCAGGAGCGCAGGGTGGCCTTCGACCGGAGGACGGGGCTCAGCGAGAACTGCTGCGGGCAGTACGTCGGCTCCCGGCGCGACGCGCGGCAGCCGGGCCTGGCCTTCCGCTGGCCCGTGAACGCCCGGCCGGTGGCCTACCCCTTCTTCGACCCCGTCACGCTCAGCGACGCCCGGATGCGCTACACCGGGGAGGAGACCCTGCGCGGCCTGCGCGTCTACCGGTATGAGCAGGACACCCAGCCGGTCAAGGTCGAGGACGTGGCCGATCCGCTGCCGGGCTCGCTCGTCGGCTTCCCCGGTCGCGCCGTCAGGGTCGCCAGGTACGCCGAGTCGGCCCGCGTCTACTGGGTGGAGCCCCGCAGCGGGCTGCCGATCAAGATCGAGGAGCGTGTCCGGGAGACCCTGCGCACGGCCGACGACCAGGAGCGGCTGGTGGTGTTCGACGCGACCCTGCGCACGATGGAGCCGGACGTCGCGATGCTCGCCGAGGCGGCGGCGGGCATCGTCGGCCGGGTCCGGCTGATCGAGACGATCGCCCCGGCCGTGCTCGCCGGTCTCGGCGCGCTCGCGCTGGGCGCGAGCGCGCTGCCCGAGCGGCGCAGGCGGTCAGCGGCGGCGCAGGACCAGCAGGAGGTTCCAGGTGACGAACTCCCGGAGACCGGGGATCTGAATCACCGGGCCGGCCCAGTGGGGATGATAGCGGGGCAGCGCGTCGACGACGTCGATCTCTGAGCAGGCCCTGGCCCACCTCAGCGCGGCGCCCACGGACACGGCGTACATGCTCTCACCGTAGACGTTCTTCGGCCGCTTGCCGCGGACGCGTTCGTAGCGCCGCGCGGCCCGGTGGCCGCCCAGGTAATGCCAGGGAGAGGTCTCGTGACCGCCCCACGGCGAGAGCCAGTTGGTGAAGGAGAGATAGATCAGGCCGCCCGGCCGGGTCACCCGGACCATCTCGCCGGTCATCCGCCACGGGTCCGGAACGTGTTCCAGCACGTTCGAGGAGAAGCAGACGTCGACCGCGCCGTCGCGGAGCGGGAGGTCCAGTGCGCTCCCCAGGATCGCGCCCTCCGGCGGGGACCCGTCCCGCATGCTCATCTCACCGGCGTCGCAGTCGACGCACACCGGCCGGGCGCCCGCCTCCCGCAGGGCGTCGGCGAAGTAACCCGGGCCGCCGCCCACGTCCAGGACGAGCTTTCCGGCGAGCGGGGTGTAGGCGGTCAGCTGGGCGACCGTGTCCCGGGCCAGCAGCCCGTAGAAGAAGTCAGGGTCGGTCTGCTCCTTCCTGAAGGCGCTGAACAACCGCACCGACCGGCGCAGATCGGCGCGGAAGGGCTCGGCGGCCCGCATCGGTTCCACTGACGAGGTGTCGGTCATCTGTCGGGCGTCCTCACTGCCGAAGGTCGTTGTCATGGGTCCGGCCGAGTGCCCGGCCGGCGGTGCGCGTCTCAGGATGCCTTCGGGACGCGTCGTCGTGAGCCGAGGCGCCGGGCGGGCTCCTCGACGAACCGGTAGGTGAGGTCGGCGAGCACCAGTGTGAAGAACGTCACCGCGACCAGGTTGACCGCGAAGTTGCCGGTCCAGGGTTCCTGGCCGGTCACCTCGTACCAGAGGAACAGGACGACGAACTGCCACAGGAAGACGCCGTAGGAGACCTTGCCCAGATAGCGCATGATCCGGTGGCTGAGGAACCTGGTCAGCGGTGTGCGCTCCGGGGTGGGCAGCGCGATCGGGGCGACCAGGGCCATGGCCACGATGCTGTAGAGCACCAGCTCGAACAGGCCGGTCCACAGGTTCTCCACGCCGAGGAAGCGCACCCCGGTGACCGGCGACGCCGCGAAGGCGAACGCCGTCGCCGCCACCAGCCAGCACGATCCCCAGGCTGCGGCGACGGCGCGGGACAGCCGGGCCGCGGGTCCCTCCGGTTCGGACCGGGCCCAGACCGCGAGCACCGCCAGTGCCATGCCGGCGGCGAAGTACGTCATCGAGCGGGGCAGCCAGAGGTTCAGGTGCGGCTGGTAGAACGGGACGAACGCGAACACGGCCCAGACGTAGGAGACCGCCGCCATCGCGGCCAGCCCCGTGAGCGCCCGCCGGGCCCGCGTCGCCGGGCTGTGCCCGCCCCGGCGTGCGTAGCGGCTCAGGGCGGCGGCGAGGAGGGGGAGGACGAGGTAGAAGCTCATCTCCACGGAGAGGCTCCACATCTGGGCCAGCCCCTTGGGGCCCAGCCCGAACCACCAGGGGTCGGGGTTGTAGTTCTGGCCCAGCAGGAGGAGATAGAGCCACGTGCCGACGTCCGCCACGTGGTCGCGGGACCAGATGAGCATCGCGACCACGACGACGATCCAGTAGGCGGGAAGGATGCGCAGCCCGCGCTTGCGCAGGTAGAGGCGGACGTCCGGGGACGGGGCGTCGAGGATCGCGGCGGCGGCGAACGGCCGGTAGAGCAGCAGGCCGGACAGGATGAAGAAGATGGGGACGCCGATGTCGCCGCGGGAGAGCAGCGCCCCGGCGAAGCCGTCCCTGAGCGCCTCACCGGACTCGATGGCCACGTGGTACAGCAGAACGGTGAGGGCCGCGACGGCGCGCATGCCGTCGAGGGCGTCCAGATGGCCGAAGACGGCCGGAGAGCCCGGTCGGACGGCGGGTTCCAACCTGGAGCTTGTTTCGGTCACTATCCGTGTCCCTGGGGGCGTGGGCGATCGGCGTCACTAACATACTGGCGAGTAGGACATGATTTAAGACCTTTTGCCCCATCACGCCCGCTACGGGCGGCACGGTCTCGACTTCGAGGGCCCGTGATGGTGGTATCGGGAATGTCGTACGTCCGTGCCAGGATCGGCGGGTGGGGCGTCACCACGCCGTGGACGTTCCGATGTCCCCGACGAGAAGGAAACGATGGTGGCTTTCGCGGGTGGCACACTGCCCCCGGACGACGTCGTCGTCGCGGCTCTCCGCGCCGGAGACGAGGCGATGTTCGCGACGTTGCTCGACGCCTGGTCGAGGGGGATGCTGCGGCTGGCCCGCTCCTACGTCTCCACCGGTGAGTCCGCGCAGGAGGTCGTGCAGGACGCCTGGCTGGCGGTGATCGAGGGGATCGACGGATTCGAGGGCCGCTCGTCGGTCAAGACGTGGGTCCACCGGATCCTGATCAACACGGCCAAGAAGCGCAGCGCCCGCGAGGAGCGGGCGGTCCCGTGGAGCAGCGTCTTCGAGCGGGGAGAGGGGGCCGCCACCGGCCTGCCGGGCGCCGCCGACGGGGCCGAGCCGCCGCCGGCCTTCTGGAAACGGTTCTCCGCCGTCCGGCCGACCCCGGAGGACGAGGCGCTCGCCTCGGAGGTGCGCGAGCAGATCGCGGAGGCGCTGGCCGGGCTGCCGGTCAGGCAGCGGGTCGTGATCACGCTTCGCGACGTCGAGGGGTGCACTTCCGAGGAGGTCTGCGAGATCCTGGACATCTCCACGGCCAACCAGCGGGTCCTGCTCCACCGCGCCCGGTCGTGGGTGCGGGAGCGGATGAAGGCCTACCTCGAGACGGTGGGGCGGCCGGACTAAGTGAAACGGTTCAACATGACACAGGTAAGGCGGTCGGCGTCGTGAAGCGGTTCAGCTGCGGCGAGGTGGTGGAACTCACCCCCGCCTACCTCGACGACGGCCTCGACGAGCCGGTGCGGCTGCTGCTGGAGGAGCACCTGGTGTGCTGCCGTGAGTGCGGGCGCGACCTCGACCAGTTCCGCACCGTCATCGGCGCGCTCGGCGCGCTGCCGCCCGAGCCGCCGGAGGGCCTCCGCGAGGACGTGCGCGACCGGCTGATGTCGGCCTTCCGCGGCCGGAAGGGCCACTGAGCCGGAGGCCCACGCCCGCGCCTTTGCGCGGGAAGGGTTCCCCGTGCCTTCGAGACGCGGGATCCGCGCCCGCATCCCTTGAGCCGGGGAAATCCGCGTCATCCGCGCCTTCGAGCCGGGATCGCCCGGCTCCCGATCCGGGGCCGTCCGGATCTTTTTGAAGATCTTTTCCCCATCTCCGTAACGTTCGCGCGCCCGGCGGGTCTGTAGATCCCATGCGCGTCGGACGGAGGGGGAGAGGATGGCCGGTCTGGTGATCGAGGAGACACCGATCCGGGACGGCTCGCAGGTGGAGCGCTTCGCGCGCACCTGCTTCGGCGTCTCCGGCGATCAGGTGGGGATCGAGCTGGAGTTCCTGGTCTACGACCGTACGGCCGTCGCCCGCCACGTCCCCCTGACCGAGGTCGAGCCGATCCTCCCCGAACTGCCGGGCGGCAGCCGGGTGACCTTCGAGCCCGGCGGCCAGCTCGAACTGTCCGGCCCGGCCGGCCCGCCGGCGGAGGCGATCGCGGCCCTGGCGGCCGACGTCGGCCTCGTGCGCGGGGTCCTGCGGGAGGCGGGCCTGGCGCTGGCCGGGGTGGGCCTCGACCCGGTACGGCCGCCGCGGCGCCAGCTGCGCCTGCCCCGCTACGAGGCGATGGCGGAGTTCCTGGGCCGGCCGTACGGCGCGCTGATGATGTGCTCCACCGCGTCGATCCAGGTCAACCTGGATCTGGGCGACCGGCCCGCCGCGCGGTGGGAGCGGGCGCACGCGCTGGGACCGGTGCTGAGCGCGGCCTTCGCCAACTCGCCGCTGCGCGAGGGCCGGCCGACGGGCTGGATGTCGGGCCGCCAGGCCGTCTGGGAGCGGCTGGACCGCACGCGGACGGCTCCGGTCCCCTCCACCGGCGACCCGGTGGAGGACTGGGCCCGCTATCTCCTCGACGCCCGGCTCATGCTGGTGCGCGAGGACGGGGGAGGGTGCCGTCCGGTCCGCGACGGCTCGACGTTCCGCGACTGGCTGGGCGCGCGGGGACGCCCGCCGACCATGGAGGACCTGCTCTACCACGCCACGACGGTCTTCCCCCCGGTCCGGCCCCGGGGCTGGCTGGAGATCCGCTATCTCGACGCCCAGCACGCGGCGGACTGGCCGGTGTGCGCGGCGGTGACCCACGCTCTGGTGACGGACGACCGCGCGGCCGACGCGGCGCTGGCCGCGTGCGAGGCCCACCGGGACGCCTGGGTGCGGGCGGCGCGCTGCGGCCTGGCGGACCCGCCGCTGAGACGGGCCGCCGAGGCCTGCTTCCGCGCCGCGATCGAGGCGCTGCCCCGGCTTGGGGTCCCCGCGCACCTGGTCGGCGAGGTCTCCGCCTTCGCCGACCGCCACGTGACGACCGGGCGGTCCCCGGCCTGCGACCTGATGGACCTGGTGAACCGGCCCGGACGGCACCTGCCGGCCTGGCTGATCGAGGAAGGGCGGGCATGAACGACGTCAAGGAGCGCATCGCCGCGCAGCTGGCCGCCGTACGGGGGCGGTCGCTGACCTATACCGACGCCGAGGACGACCTGCTGCTGCGCCAGCACTCGGCGCTGATGTCCCCGCTGGTGTGGGACCTGGCGCACGTCGGCAACTACGAGGAGCTGTGGGTGCTGCGGGAGGCGGGCGGCATCACGCCGCTGCGCCCGGAGATCGACGACATCTACGACGCCTTCAAGCACCCGCGCAAGGACCGCCCGTCCCTGCCGATCCTGGGACCGGGGGAGGCACGCCGGTACATCTCGGGCGTGCGGGGCCGGGTGCTGGACGTGCTGGACGCCATCGACCTGGAGGACCCCGACCCGCTGCGCCGCGGCGGTTTCGTCTTCGGCCTGGTGATCCAGCACGAGCACCAGCACGACGAGACGATGCTGGCCACGCTGCAGCTGTCGAGACAGCCGGGCCTGGTCCGCGACGGGGAGCTGCCGCCCGGCCGGGCCGCGGGGCCGGCGGAGGTGTTCGTCCCCGCCGGGCCCTTCACGATGGGCACCGACACGCTGCCGTGGGCCTACGACAACGAGCGCCCGGCCCACCGGGTCGAGCTGCCCGCCTACTGGATCGACCGGTTCCCCGTCGGCAACGCCGCCTACGCCGCCTTCATCGAGGACGGCGGCTACGACGACCCGCGCTGGTGGTCGGCCGAGGGCCGGCGATGGCGGCAGGAGAGCCGCGCCTTCGCCCCGCTGTTCTGGACCAGGGAGGGCGGCGCCTGGTGGCGCACCCGCTTCGGGCGGATGGAGCCGGTGCCCATGGACGAGCCGGTCCAGCACGTGTGCTGGTACGAGGCCGACGCCTACGCCCGCTGGGCGGGCAAGCGGCTGCCGACCGAGGCCGAGTGGGAGAAGGCCTGCGGCTGGGACCCCGAGGCGGAGCGGGCGCGGCGCTATCCCTGGGGCGACGACGACCCCGGGCCCGGCCGGGCCAACCTCGGCCACCGCGCGGCGCGCCCCGCCCCGCTGGGCGCCTATCCCGCCGGGGCGAGCGCCTACGGCGTGGAGCAGATGATCGGGGAGGTGTGGGAGTGGACGGACTCCTGCTTCCTGCCGCACCCGGGCTTTCGCAGCTTCCCCTACCGGGAGTACAGCGAGGTCTTCTTCGGCGGCGACTACCGGGTCCTGCGCGGCGGATCGTGGGCCGCGGACCCGGCCGTGGTCCGCACGACGTTCCGCAACTGGGACTACCCGATCCGCCGGCAGATCTTCTCCGGCTTCCGCTGCGCCCGCTCGGCCTCCCCGGAGCAGGCGTAATGTGCCGTCACGCGGCGTGGCTGGGCGCCCCGCGCACCCTCGCCTCGCTGATCCACGAGCCGGAGTACGGCCTGCTCACGCAGTCCTACGCGCCCCGTCTGCAGCGCTACGGCACGGTCAACGCCGACGGCTACGGCATGGGCTGGTACGGCCCCGGCCAGGACGAGCCGGTCCGCTACCGCCGTACGGTCCCCGTCTGGGGTGACGCCAACCTGCCCGGACTGGCGCGCGCCGCCCGCTCGCACTGCCTGCTGGCGGCCGTGCGCTCGGCCACCGTCGGCATGCCGATCGAGGAGACGGCCACCGCGCCCTTCGCCGACGGGCGGTGGCTGCTCAGCCACAACGGCCGCGTCGACCGGGACGCGGTCAGGGACCTCGCCGACGACCTGCCCGGCGGCGCGGAGAGCCCCTGCGACTCCGCGTGGCTGGCCGCCGGGGTGTTCGCGCGGCGCCGCGCCGGGCTCCCGCTCGGCGAGGCGCTGGCCGAGGTCGTCGTCCACGCCGGGGCCAAGGATCCCGGCGCCCGGTTGAACCTGCTCGCCTGCGACGGGACGTCGCTGGCCGCGACCGCCTGGGGCGACACCCTCTTCTTCCACGACTCCCTCCACGGCTCCCCGCCCGGCGACGCCCGTGAGGACCTCCTCCACCGCGCAGAGGATCCCGGCGGCGGCGTGCTCGTGGCGAGCGAGCCGCTGGACGGACGGCCCGGCTGGCGGGCCGTACCGGAGCGGAGCCTGCTGCTCGTCTCGGCCGGGGAGGTCCGCCTCCGGCCGCTGTGATCCACCGGCCGTGATCCACCGGCATCCGTCATGTCCCACCGGCTGTGATCCGCCCGCGCACCGGCATCCGTCACATCCCACCGACCCAGGAGACTTCATGCCCGTCCGTCAGTCAGCCGTGCACATGATCGACCACCTCGACCGCGACCATCTGCGCCGGGCCCTCGAACACGACGTCCGAGCCGGCCTGACGGCGACGCCCAAGCAGCTGCCGCCCAAGTGGTTCTACGACGCCGCGGGCAGCGAGCTGTTCACCCGCATCACCCGGCTGCCCGAGTACTACCCGACCCGCAGGGAGCTGGCCATCCTGAAGACGCGGGCCGGCGACATCGCCGCGGCCGGCGGGGCGGACACGCTGGTCGAGCTCGGCTCGGGGACCAGCGAGAAGACCGTCCTGCTGCTGGAGGCCCTCACCTCGGCGGGGACGCTGCGCACCTACACGCCGGTGGACGTCGACGCGCTCACCCTGGCCGAGGCGGGCCGGCGGATCGCCGCCGGGTTCCCCGGGCTCACCGTGCGGGCGGTCTGCGCCGACTTCGAGCGCCACCTCGGCCTGCTGCCGCGCACCGGCCGGCGCATGGTGGCCTTCCTCGGCGGCACCATCGGCAACCTCGACCCCGCCGCGCGGGAGGTGTTCCTGAAGGACCTGCGCGCCACCCTGCGCCCCGGCGACACGTTCCTGCTGGGGGCGGACCTGGTCAAGGACACCGGCCGGCTGGTGGCGGCCTACGACGACGCGGCCGGGGTGACGGCCGCCTTCAACCGCAACGTCCTGCACGTGATCAACCGGGAGCTGGCGGCCGACTTCGAGCCGGACGCCTTCGAGCACGTCGCGCTGTACGACGAGCGGCACGACTGGATCGAGATGCGGCTGCGCGCGACCCGGGACATGCGGGTGACGATCGGCGGCCTCGGCCTGACGGCGTCGTTCGCCGCCGGGGAGGAGATGCGCACCGAGATCAGCGCCAAGTTTCGCTTGGAAGGGCTGCGGGACGAGCTCGCCGCCGCCGGGTTCGCGACCCTGCGCCAGTACACCGACCCCACCGGGGACTTCAGCCTCACCCTGGCCGGTGCATGACCGCCGGAGCCGGTGGAGCCCGGCCGGTGCGCGGTCACCCGGGCCCGGGAGGCGGTGACCCACGCGGTACGGCGGCGGTCGCGGCGGCCTGGCGGACGGCGCGGTCCAGCGTGCCGCCCGGCCATCTCGACGCCGCCGGGTGCAACGTCCCCAGCGACCGGGTGCTCGACGCCGTCGTCGGTCACCTGCGGCGGGAGCGCGAGGTGGGCGGTTACGGCGCGGTGGCGGATCTGGGTACGGCCAGGTCCGCGCTGGCCGCCCTGGTCGGCGCTCACGCGCGCGACGTCGCCTTCCTGGAGAGCGGGACGGCGGCGACGGCGGCGCTGCTCGGCGGGTGGCGGCTGGCCCCGGGCAGCCGCGTCGGCCACATCCGCACCGAGTACGGCAGCACGCTCATGCTGCTGCGCCGCCTGGCCGCCGAGCGGGGGATACGGCTGGTCGAGGTGCCCGTGGACGGCGACTCCCGCGTCGACCTGGACGCCCTGCGGGAGGTGCTGGCCGGCGGGCTGGACCTGCTGACCGTCCCGCACGTCGCCTCGCACCGGGGCGTCGTACAGCCGGCCCGGGAGATCGGGCGGCTGTGCCGCGAGGCCGGCGTGCCCCTGGTCCTCGACGTGTGCCAGTCCCTCGGGCACGTGGACACCGGCGGCATCGGCGCCGCCGCCTACGTCGGGACCTCCCGCAAGTGGCTGGCCGGGCCGCGCGGGGTCGGCTTCCTGATCGCACCCGGCCTGGCCGGACCCGGCGGGGGGAGCCAGGAGGGCGGCCGGAACGGGCGGGAGAGCGCGGACGGGTTCGGGCCGGCGGGCGCGGACGGGCTGGGGCGGGAGGCGGACGGGCTGGGGCGGGAGGCGGACGGGTTCGGGCCGACAAGCGCGGATGGGCTGGGGCGGGTGATGGACGCCGCGGCACCCTCGCTCGGGGGGCACCTCTGGGTGGGCGGGCAGCCGTCGCCGCTGGCGGGCGCGGCCAGGTACGAGAGCGCCGAGGCGTCGATGGCGGCGCGGTCCGGGCTGGGCGTCGCCGTACTGGAGCACCACGCGCTGGGCCCGGCCGCCCTCCGCGCCCGGCTGGCGGAGCTGGGCGTCACGGCCCGACGGCTGCTGGACGGGGCCGGTGGCTGGCGGGCGGGCGAGCCGCTCGACGAGCCGTCCGCCGTCGTCACCCTGCGACCGCCGCCCGGCGCGGACCCCGTGGCGGCGGTCGAGGAGGCGGGAGCCCGGGCGGCCGCGGCGTCGTTGCTGGTGGGCACCGTACCGGTGGCCAGGGCGCCGCTGGACATGGCCGCACCCGTGCTGCGCGTCTCGCCCTCCCCGGGCGCGGAGGAGGAGAGTCTGCACGCCCTCGCGCGGATCCTGGCGGGCCGGCCGGTCAGCGCCTGACGAATACGGCGAAAGAGATGATCGCGCGCACCCCGCCGAGGGCGTCCGGGCGTCCGGCCGCTACGGGAAAACCCGGCTCGACGACGGGTTTCAGCCTAGAACTTGTTTCGGTCACTTTTCCGCATCCCTGAGTGACGTGGGTGATCGGCGTCACTAACATACTGGCGAGTAGAACGTGATTTAAGTATCTTTCACCCCCCATACCCCTGCATTGCGGGAAGCTCCTCAGGAGGATCAATGCGCCGAGTAGTCGGAGTTGTTCTCTTAGCCATCGGGGCATTCCTCATCGTCCTGGCGCCGTTGGTGCGGTTCCAGATCGGCGGCAATCTCATCGCGGCGCCCGCCGACCAGTACGGGGTCAGCAAGCTGGAGGCGTCGGGAGCCCAGTACTTCAGCATCAAGGACCTCAAGGTGCTGACCGGTGATCTCGGCATCACCGTGACCACCCGCGGAGACGTGTCCCAGGCCCAGGGTGACACGGTCGTCTGGGACGAGTTCACCGCGGTCAACGATGTGACGAACAACAATCCCGGCATCTCGATCACCGAGCGCCGCAGCGCCTTCGACAAGTACACCGGCGAGGGCGTCACCTGCTGCGCGGTGAACATCGACAAGAAGCCGATCAAGATCGAGGGCCAGGTCTACAAGTGGCCCTTCGACGTGGAGCAGAAGACCTACAAGGTGTTCAACTCCACCGCGGCCCAGGCCTTCGACGCCAAGTTCGCCGGTGAGGACCAGGTCAACGGCGTTCCGGTCTACAAGTTCGAGCAGACCGTGCCGCCGACCAAGACCGAGACCCGCTCGGTCCCCGCCTCGGTGATGGGGGTGACCGACGCGACCGGCGACGTCCAGGTGGACCGCGTCTACGAGGGCAAGAACACCTACTGGATCGAGCCCACGACCGGCTCGCCCGTCAAGCAGGAACAGCAGCGCAACGAGGTCCTGCGGACCCAGGACGGCGCGCACAGCATCACCGCCTTCTCCGCGACCGCGAGGATGACCCCCGAGACGGTCAACGACCTGGTGTCCAACGCCACCAGCGCGAAGAACCAGATCACCATGATCAAGGTGACGCTCCCGCTGGTCCTGCTCCTGGTCGGCCTCGCCCTGCTGATCGTCGGCTTCTTCGTGCTCCGCAGCGCCGGCGGCAGCCGAAGCGTCAACGGCAAGGCGTGACGAACGACGAGAAAGTGATCGCACGGCCGCCGGCGGACCAGCCGGCGGCCGTTCGGCGGTTCTCCCCCCGCGCGCTGGTGCGGGCCTGCCGCCCCCGCCAGTGGCTGAAGAACGCCCTGGTGTTCGCGGCACCGGCGGCGGCGGGAGTGCTGGGGACGGCTCAGGGGGTCACGGGATCGCTCATCGCCTTCGCGGCCTTCTGCCTGGCGGCCAGCGGTGCCTACCTGCTCAACGACGCCGCCGACGTCGAGGCCGACCGCCGGCACCCCCGCAAGCGGTTCCGCCCCGTCGCGGCGGGACTGGTCCCGGTCGTGCTCGCGCGCGTCGTCGGCACCCTGCTGATCCTGCTGTCGCCGGCCGTCGCCTCGCTGACCGGCGACTGGCGGCTGCCCGCCGTGGTCGCCGGCTATTTGGCGCTGACCTTCTCCTACACCTTCTGGCTCAAGCACCAGCCGGTGGTGGACCTGGTCGCCGTCGCGAGCTGCCACGTGATCCGGGCCTACGCCGGGGCGGTCGCGGTGGACGTGCCGGTGACGAGCTGGTTCCTGGTGGTGGTCTCCCTCGGCTCGCTGCAGCTCGTGGCGGGCAAGCGGGAGGCGGAGCTGCGGGCCGCGGGGGAGAACGCCAGCGGCAACTCCACGCGGGCCATCCTGGCGGCCTACAGCCCCTCCTATCTCGCGCAGGTCCGCACGATGTCGTCGGGCGCGATGATCGTCACCTACTGCCTGTGGGCGCTCAACGACCATCCCGGGCCGTTCTACGGGCTCAGCATCGTCCCCTTCGTGCTCATCGTGCTGCGGCACAACCTCCTGGTGGACCGGGGCGTCGGGGAGGAGCCCGAGGAGCTGGCCCTGCGCGACCGGCCCATCCAGGTGTTCATCGCCGTCCTGCTCGCGTTGCTCGTCACGGGGATCTACCTGACGTGACCTCTGCCGTAGTCTCACCGCTATGACCTTTCTGACCGGATGGGGCAGGACCGCCCCGACGCCCGCGCGCCTGGCCAGGCCGCGCTCGGCCGAGGAGGTCGCGGAGCTGGTACGGCGGGCGCCCGGCCGCGGCGTCGCCGCCCGCGGGCTCGGCCGCTCCTACGGCGACGCCGCGCAGAACGCCGGGGGACTGGTCGTCGACTGCACCGCGCTGACCTCCTGGTCGCTGGAGGAGTCCACCGGCCTGGTCACCGCCGCCGCCGGGCTCAGCCTGCACGACCTGATGGCCGCGCTGGTGCCCCGCGGCTGGTTCGTGCCGGTCACCCCGGGCACCCGGCACGTGACCGTGGGCGGGGCCGTGGCGGCCGACGTGCACGGCAAGAACCACCACGTGGACTCCTCCTTCGGCGCCCACCTGACCTCGCTGACCCTGGTCACCGCCGGGGGGGCGAGCCGGGTGCTGACCCCCGCCGACGACCTGTTCTGGGCCACGGTCGGGGGCATGGGGCTGACCGGGGTGATCACCGAGGCGGTCTTCCGGTGCATCCCGATCGAGACCTCCCGGGTCCGGGTGGACGTCGAGCGCACCGGCGACCTCGACCACACCCTGGAGACGATGACCGCCACCGACGACCGCTATCGCTACACGGTGGCCTGGATCGACCTGCTGGCCCGGGGCGGCCGGATGGGCCGCAGCGTGCTCACCCGCGGCGACCACGCCTCGCGCGAGGACCTGCCGCGCGGCGCCCGGGGCGGGGACCCGCTGGCCTTCGCCCCGGGGTCCCCGCTAAAGGCACCGCCGTGGGCGCCGAACGGCCTGCTCAACCCGGTGACCGTGCGGGCCTTCAACGAGGCCTGGTATCTGAAGTCCCGGCCCGGCAGCCTCGTCCAGGGCCTGGGGCCGTTCTTCCACCCGCTCGACTTCGTCGGGGGCTGGAACCGCGTCTACGGCTCGCGGGGCTTCGTCCAGTACCAGTTCCTCGTGCCGTTCGGCCGGGAGGCGACGCTGCGGCGGATCGTGTCCCGGTTGTCGGCCGAGAACGTGGTCTCCTTCCTGACCGTGCTCAAGCGCTTCGGGCCGGGCACGCCGGGGATGCTCTCCTTCCCGGCGCCCGGCTGGACGCTGGCGCTGGACATCCCCGCCGGGCGGCGCGGCCTGGCCGGGCTGCTGCGGACCTTCGACGACTGGGTGGCCGAGGCCGGCGGGCGGATCTACCTGGCCAAGGACTCGCGGATGGCGGCCGCGACGATGGCGGAGATGTACCCGCGGCTCGCGGAGTGGCGCAAGATCCGCGACGAGGCGGACCCGGACGGCGTCTTCCGCACGGATCTGGCCAGAAGGCTGAGCCTGTGACGCCGGGCCCGGCGGAGTGCGGGCCGCGGCGCGGGGCCGGTGACGGAATCGGTGACAGGGCCGGTGCCGCCGGATGCGATGAGGGGATGTGAGCAGGTGAAGAACGCCCTGGGCGCGGTGGACACCGTGCTGCTGCTCGGCGGGCGCAGCGAGATCGGGCTGGCGATCGTGGAGCGATTGGTCCGCGACGGCGCCCGCCGCGTCGTGCTCGCCTCCCGGGACGCGGGCGGCGGGGAGCCGCCGGTGATCGGAGAGGCGGAGGTCCACCTGCTGGACTTCGACGCCTCGCGCCCCGAGACGCACGGCGAGGTGATCGACGCCGCGGTGAAACTGGTCGGCGACCTGGACGTGGTGATCCCGGCCTTCGGCGTCCTGGGCAGCCAGGCGGTCTACGACGCCGACCCCGTGGCCGCCGCCGAGGCGGTCGCGGTCAACTACGGCGGGCACGTGTCGATCGGGCTGCACGCCGCCCGGCGGCTGCGCGAGCAGGGGCACGGGACGGTCGTGGTGCTCTCCTCGGTGGCCGGGGTGCGGGTGCGCAGGGCGAACTTCGTGTACGGCTCGGCCAAGGCGGGCCTGGACGGTTTCGCCCAGGGGCTCGGCGACGCGCTGCACGGTTCGGGCGCGCGGGTGATGGTGGTACGGCCCGGCTTCGTGATCGGGCGGATGACCGAGGGCATGACCCCCGCCCCGCTGTCCTCGACGCCCGGCCAGGTCGCCGACGCGGTGATCGCCGGGCTGCGCTCGGACGCGGAGATCGTGTGGGTGCCCGGATCGCTGAAGGTGATGTTCGCGGTGATGCGCGTGCTGCCGAGAGCGATATGGCGGAAGATGCCCCGCTGAACGGGAGATGCCGTGCTGAAACGTGTTCTCGCTCATGTTACTCACTGGTACCGACGAAATGTTCTAGACTAGAACGCGTTGCAGTTTTCCGGGTGCCCGCCGTACCGTGACGTTATGCGGACACGTGTCACGGACATGTTCGGAATCGAATTCCCGATCTTCGCGTTCAGCCACTGCCGGGACGTCGTCGCTGCGGTCAGCCGCGCCGGCGGGATGGGCGTGCTCGGCGCCCTGTACTTCACCCCGGAAGAGCTCGAGATGGAGCTCAAGTGGATCGACGACCACGTCGACGGCCGGCCCTACGGCGTCGACGTGGTCATGCCCGCCTCCTACGCGGGAGCCGACCTCGGCGTCGACTCCGCCGAGGACCTCGTGGGACGCCTGCAGGGGATGATCCCCGAAGGCCATCGCAAGTTCGTCGACGACCTGCTGGCCTCGCACGGCGTGCCGCCGCTGTCGGACGAGGCCGACGCGGGCAGGGTGCTGCTCGGCTGGACCGACGCCACCGCCCGGCCGCAGGTCGAGGTCGCGCTCAAGCACCCGATCGCGCTGCTGGCCAACGCGCTCGGCCCGCCGCCCGCCGACGTGGTCGAGATGGCCCACGCCAAGGGCGTCAAGGTGGCGGCGCTGGCCTCCACCCCCCGGCACGCGGTCAAGCAGGTCGAGGTCGGCGTGGACGTCGTCGTCGCACAGGGGACCGAGGCGGGCGGGCACACCGGTGAGATCTCCACGATGGTGCTCATCCCGCAGGTCGTGGACGCCGTGGACGTGCCCGTGCTGGCGGCCGGGGGCATCGGCAACGGCCGGCAGATGGCGGCGGGCATGGCCCTGGGCGCCGAGGGCGTGTGGACCGGATCGATCTGGCTGACCGTGGAGGAGGCCGACACCCCGGAGATGGCCAGGCGGCGCATCCTGGAGGCCACCTCGCGCGACACGGTCCGCTCGCGCTCGTGGACCGGCAAGCCGGCCCGGCTGCTGAAGAACGAGTGGACCGACGCCTGGGAGTCGGCCGGATCGCCGGGCACCCTGCCGATGCCGCTGCAGTTCATGCTGGTCTCGGACGCGCTGCGCAGGATCGGCCGCTCCGACGCCGCCGAGCTGGCCACCTTCCCGGCCGGCCAGATCATCGGGACCATGAACCAGGTCAAGCCGGCCGGGGACGTGGTGTTCGGCATGGTCGAGGAGTACGTCGAGGCCATGGAGCGCCTGGGCCGCCTGACCGGCGACTGAGGCCCGGGTGCCGGCCGGGCCCGGAGCCGCGGCCGGGCTCCGGACTCCGGCCGGGCTCTGAGCCGCGGGCGATTTCCGCCGGGTACGGCCCGGCCGTCAGGCCCCTCCCCGCCCTCGGGCGAGAAGGGGCCTGACGGAGGCGGCCCCGCCGGGTCGCTACGGGACGGTCTTGTCGGGGCGTTCGGAGATGCGGACGAAGCTGACGAGGGTGTCCCCCGTCCGCTTGACGAAGCGCACGTTGAGCTGGCCGTCGGTGACCTTCACCGTGTACTGCCGGGTCACCGCGGTGTACGTGCCCGCCTCCAGGGCCAGGTCCAGCGCGGGGATCGCCAGCTGCCCCTCGACGACGACGTCGAAGACGCGCCGCCCCTCACGCATGGTCCGGGTCTCGGCGAAGCCCAGCTCGACGGTGTAGGTGCCGGCGGGCACCTGGTCGAACCGGTACTCCAGCATGCCCTCGCGCACCCGCCGGAACAGCTCCTGCTCGGTGGTGCCCGCGATCGTCCTGGTGGTGCTGTGGACCCCGGTCCCGCTGCCCACGTAACCGTGGCCGCCCGCGCTGTGGCGCCGGTCGGGGGTCCACTGGTCGCCCACCCCGTCGACGACCGTGCGGGTGCCGCCCGCGTCGACGGCGACCTGGTGCCTGGGCACCACGACCTTCACGACGATCTCGATCTGCGGGTTGCGGCCGCTGGCCGAGCGCACCAGCAGCCTGCCGGTGCGGACGGTGCCCGGCTGGACGCCCGCGCCGGAGGCGGTGACCCTCAGCGTCGCCGACGCGCCGGGGCCCAGCTCGCCGGAGGCGGGCGTCACGCTCAGCCAGGACTGGGCGGGGTCGGTCACGACGGTGTAGGCCGTGGCCGCGCCCGGGTTGCTCAGCCCGACCGTGCCGGTCCTGGTCGCCTCGGCGGGCATCACCAGGGCCAGCTCACCGGCCGAGGCCGTCACCCGGCCGGTGGCCAGCGCGACGTCGACCCGGGTCCTGACGCCGGCGGTGACGGTGACGTCCCTGGTGAAGGTCCCGTAGTGCTCCTTGGCGACCTCGACCTGATAGTCGCCCACCGGGATCTGCCCGATGAACGTGCCGTCCGCCCCGGTGGTGAAGGTCGCCACGTCGGCGGCCCGCCGGGTGAGCAGGGCGGTGGCCGCACTGCGCACCGTCACCGTCGCGCCCGCCAGCGGCTCGCGGTCGTTGGCGTCGGTGACGGTGCCGGTCAGCAGCCCGTGCCGGCTCGCAGTGAAGGTCAGGCCCTGCCCCTCACTGATCGCGGCGCTGTCGAGGGAGTACTGCAGCGCGTCGGTGCCGCCGGGGCCCTCGATGCCGATCGTCGCGCTCGTCCCGGAGTCGCGCTCGCTGTCGACGCCGCGGTAGCGGTAGCCGATCGAGCCGTCCTCGCCGAGCAGCACCGAGAACGAGATCCGCTGGGCGGCGTCGGAGTAGAACCGGGCGTTGCGCCATTCGATGACGAAGGCGCGCTCGGGCGCGGTCCCGACGACGGCGGTGTAGACCCCGGCCTGGTCGTCCAGGACCAGGTCGTCCCAGTAGGGGTAGACCGCCGCGTTGGGCGCGCCGGTGGAGGGCAGCGCCCCGTTGCCCGCCGCGGTGCTGGAGGCGGCGAAGCCCACGAACCCGTTGCTGCTGATCCAGCCGCCGGTGTAGGTGCTCCCGTAGAAGGGGAAGGCGAACGGCAGCGCGACCGGCTGGGCCGCGTCGTCGCCGGTGAGCGGGTGTCTCACGGTCCCCGCCGCGTACGGCAGCGCGGCGCTCGCGCAGACGTGCCCGAAGGCGTCGGTGCGGCGTGGCAGCTCGACGTCCCTGCTCAGGTCGGCGGTCACGGTGATCGGCACGGTCAGGGTGTCCGCGCACCGGGAGGCCGGGGTGACCTTCAGCCGGTGGTCGCCGTGCGGCAGCGTGAGCCGGTACCGCCCGGCGGCGTCGGTGACCCCGCCGACCGGGGTGCCCGCCGCGGCCACGGTGGCGCCCGCCTCGGGCGCGCCCGCGACGGTGACCGTCCCCGACACCGTGGCCGAGGGCAGCGCCGTCAGCGTCACGTCCCCGGTCACCGTCTGGTCGGCCACGACGGCGACGGTCTGAGTGGCCTCGCCGTACCCGAACTTCGTGACGGTCAGCCGGTACTCTCCCGCCAGGAGGCGGGGCAGCGTGTAGGTCCCGTCCTGTCCGGTGGCGACCGTACGGCTCAGCGGCCCGGTGACGGCGACCGTGGCCCCGGCCACCGGCGAGCCGCCGGAGGTGACGGTGCCCGCCAGCGTGCCGAGCGGGTCGTCGGGCGCGGCCCGGACCGCCGCGAACGCGTCGAGCCGGCCCTCGCCCCAGACGTTGTTGTCGGCGGCGGTGCCGCCGCAGCGGGTGTCCTCGACGTCGATCGCGGAGCCGTCGAGCAGCGCCCGGGTGGCGGCGACGTCGCCCTGCAGGCTGGGGGAGGCCGACCACATCAGCGCCACGGTGGCCGCCACGTGCGGGGAGGCCATCGAGGTGCCGGAGAAGGAGCCGTAGCCGCCGCCGGCCACGGCCGAGCGCACGTTGACGCCGGGCGCGGCGAGGTTGGGCTTGATCTCGCCGTTCTCACCGGCGCCGCGGGTGGAGGAGCTCCAGATCGCGTTGCCGGAGTCGAACGCCCCGGCGCTGTAGCTGGAGACGTACTGCCCCGGGGAGGCGCTGGAGTTGCAGCCCGCGCCCGCCAGGTTGCCGTTGGCGAAGGCCGGGAAGATGCCCGCCGCGACCCACGCCTCGACGACCTCCTTGTACCAGGGGTCGAAGCCCGCGCCGCCCCAGGAGTTGTTGACGATGTGCGGGGCCAGGTCGGGGCGCGGGTTGCGGCCGGAGAGGTCGGTGGGCGCGAGGATCCACTGCCCGGCGGCCAGCAGCGAGGCGTCGGTGCAGGTGCTGGTCTCGCAGCCCTTGGCGGCGATCCACCGCGCGCCGGGGGCGACGCCGATGACGTTGGCGCCCTCGCCGCCGACCATGGTGCCCATGGTGTGGGTGCCGTGGTCGTTGTTGTCGCAGGGCTCGGCGGCGGGGCACACGCCCGCCGGGTCGAACCAGTTGTAGTCGTGGCCGAGGGTGCCGTCGGCGTTCCTGCCGCGGTAGCGGCCGGCCAGCGCGGGGTGGTCGAACCGTACGCCGCTGTCGATGTTGGCCACCACGATGCCCTCGCCGCGGCTGCCGAGCTCGTCCCAGACCCGGGGGGCGTTGACCCGGTCGATGTTCCACTCGGCCGCCTCGACCTTCGCCGTCTCCTTGCCCGGCTGCGGTTCGGGCAACGCGGCGACGCGGGTGGGCTCGACCCGCTCCACCTCGGGCAGCTTGGCGATCTCCGCGGCGAGCTTGGCGTCTCCGGTCACCCGGACGGCGTTGGAGATCCAGAACGGGGTGAAGCCCGCGCTCTCGGCGGTGAGGAGCTTGAGCAGGCCGGCCTGGGACGACGCGGCGGTCTCGGTCTTGGCGCGGTAGACCTGCGCGGCCTTCTCGTCCTTGGTCGTCGCCTTGCGGGCCGCGGTGAGGTCGGCGCGGCTCTTCATGCGCACCCAGAAGGTGGCCTTGCCGTCGGCGGCCAGATCCGTCAGGACGGCTTCGTCGATCTTGCCGGGGTCGGGGCCGGGCGCGGCGTGGGCCACGCCCGGCGGGATCACGAGGGCGAGGACGGCGGCCCAGATCAGGGTCGTCCTCCGGCGCCGGAGGGTGGGGGACACATGATCTCCTTCACGTCGGGGCGGCGGCGCGCCGCCGGGGGAGTGACGTGGGGTGGACGTGATCTTCACCGCCCATGTGGAGGATCGTGAATCTCCGATGTCAACTTTTCAAGGCATTGACAGCCTGAAATGTCATAGGTCATGAAAAAGATCGGTGGCCGCCTGCGCGGGCGGCCACCGATCGAAGTCGTAGGAGAGCCGGGATCTTCGCGAGGCCGGCGTCTCCGCGAGGCCGGCGTCTCCGGGAGGCCGGCGTCTTCGCGAGGCCGGTGTTTTCGGAGGTCTGTGTCTTCGGGGGGCGGCGTCTTGCGGGGCGCGAGGCCCTCACTCGCCGCGGTAGACCGCCGGGCGCTTCTCCCGGAAGGCCAGGGAGCCCTCCTTGGCGTCCTGGGAGCCGATCACCGGCCAGCCGATGGCGTCGGAGACCTTCAGAGCCTCGGCCTCGGGCAGGCCGAGCGTCTCGCGGTAGGTGCGCAGGATCGCCTGTACGGCCAGCGGCCCGCACTCGGCGATCTGGCCGGCGATCTCCAGTGCGGCGTCGAGGGCCCGGCCGTCGGGCACGACGCGGTTGACCAGCCCCATGCTCAGCGCCTCCTGCGCGGTGACGGACCGGCCGGTCAGCAGGATGTCCATCGCGAAGGCGTAGGGGATCTGGCGCGGGAGCCGGATGGCCGAGCCGCCCATGGGGAACAGCGCGCGGCGGGCCTCGAACAGGCCGAGGGTGGCGGACTCGGCGACCACTCGCAGGTCGGTGCCGACGAGCAGTTCGGTGCCGCCGGCCACCGCGTACCCCTCGACCGCGCAGACGATCGGCTTGGTCGGCAGCGCGCCGGAGTCGCGCAGCAGGCCCTTCCAGTGGAAGTCGGGGATCTCCGAGGCCCGCTGCCGGACCCGGGCGTCCTGTGAGGGGGTGCCCATGGCCTTGAGGTCGGCGCCCGCGCAGAACGTGTCGCCCGCACCGGTCAGCACGGCGACGCGGACGCCGGGCTCGTCGGAGATGTAGGCCCAGGCGTCGGCCAGGCCGACCAGCATGTCCGTGGAGAGGGCGTTCTTGGCCTCGGGCCGGTCCAGGGTGACCACGACGACGTGACCGTCGCGCTCTATCCGGCAGTGCGGCGTGCTGATCGGCAGCAGTTCCACGGACGACCTCCGCTGGTTAGCCATTAATTAGCCAAGCGCTTGCTAGGTCATCCTAGGCGGGGTACGGCTCACGCCGCCAGATGGGCGTAGACGATGACATTGTCCTCATAGTGCCCCGTCGCGGAGTCGAAGTCCCCGCCGCAGGTGATCAGCCGCAGCTCGGGCGAGTCGGTCGCGCCGTACACCTTCGCGGTGGGGAAGGCGTCCTTGTCCACCCGTTCCAGGGCGTCCACGGTGAAGGTGGCGACCTTGCCGTCGGCCCGCCCGACCTTGATGGTGTCGCCTCGCTTGAGCCGGTTCACCCGGGAGAAGACCGCGGGCTCGCCGTAGGCGTCCACGTGCCCCAGGAGCACGGCGGGACCGGCCTCGCCCGGGGTCGGCCGGTGCCGGTACCAGCCCACCAGCTCGGGGCGCTCCAGCGAGGGGACCTCGATGCTCTGGTCGGCGTTCAGGCCCACCGCCTCGATCGGCGCGCCCTTCACCCCGGCCGCCGGGATGTCCAGCCGGACGGGCTTGGAGGCGCGCATGGGCTCGGCGGCGACGGCGAACGACGGCTGCCCGCCCCGGGCGCCGGCCCCGGAGGACGGCGAGGCGTCCGCGGCCGGGGTGGCGGCGGCCGGGATGACGCCGGAGGCGGACTCACCCGAGAGCGCCGACCCGGTGGCGAGCACGCCGCAGAAGACGGCCAGCGCCGCTCCCGCGGTGACGGCCATACGGCTCAGGGAAGGGGTGGGGCCGGACATGACCGGATTACCTGCCTCGGGTGTGAAGGGAACGCGGAGGTGGGGGGAACCGGGGGATTCAGGAAACGCGGGGAGCCCGGGAAACCGGGCCCGCGGAGCGCGGGGGCTCGGGGAACGCGGTGAACCGGGGAAACGGGAACCCGGGGAAGCGGGGCCCGGAAAGAACAAGGCCCGGAAAGAACAAGGCCCGGAAAGAACAAGGGCCGGGAAGAGCGGGGGCCGGGCTCGGCGGAGCCCGGCCCCCGGGGGCGGTGGATCAGCTCTTCCGGCCGCGACCGGCCAGCAGCACGCCGGAGCCGCCGGCGATCAGGGCGCCGCCGAGGGCCAGGCCCCCGAGGCCGGAGCCGGCCTCACCGAAACCGGTGGCCTGCGCGGTGGCCACGATGCCGCCGCCGGTCTGCGCGCCGCCCCGGGGGGTGAAGTCGGCGCCGCTGGGGCGGTAGGCCGCCTTGACCGTCAGCCGGGCCGCGGCCTTCTGCCCGGTGGGCAGCTTGGCGGTGAACCAGTAGGAGCCCGGCGAGGTGCTGGAGGGGACGTGGAGCCGCCTGGCGCCCACGCCGTCCCGGCCGATCCTGACCGTGAACGCCTTGCCGGCCGGGTCGAAGATGGTGACCCGGGTGCCCGGCGCCACGTACTTCGTCGAGACGACGGCGGTGAAGTTCGCACCGGCCACGACCGTGTGCGGGTGCAGGGCGAGGGCCAGCCTGCCCGCCGGGACCGGCTTGGGGGCCTCGACGACGGTCAGTGTGGCGACGTCGCCGGGCCCGCCGCGCAGGAAGGCCGCGAGCCGGTAGGAACCGGGGTCGGTGTCGCGGGGCACGACCAGCCGGAACCGGGCGGTGCCCCAGTCGTCGAGCCTGGCCGCGTGCGTCCTGCCGCCCGGGTCCTTGAGGAAGACCTGGGTTCCCGGCTCCACGTTCTCGGTCGTGACGCCGGCGTAGTAGACCTGGCCCTGCCGGACCGCGCGCGGCTCCACCTGCAGGTCCAGGCGGCGGACCGGCTTGACGACGGGCCGCTCCTTGATGATCAGCTGGGCGGAGGCGGTGCCGACGACCTTGCCGCGCAGGAGGATCTCGACCTGGACCGGGTAGCGGCCGGGCTTGAGCCGCTCGGCGGTGACGGCGGTGCCCGTGGCGCGGCCGTGGTGCAGGCCGACGGTCTGCACGGCGGGCAGGGCGGGGGAGCTGAGGCGGGCCCGGTCGGCGCGGTGCTCGCGGGCGGTGATCTCGTAGGAGATCTTCTCGCCGGCGTAGACGGCCTCCGGGCTCACGCTGAGCGAGCCGCCGTGACGCGGCTCCTGCGGCTCCTCGGAGTCGGTCGGCGCGGGCTTGGGCTCGGCCGGGGGCGTGCTCTCGGGGCGGGGCTTGTCCTCGGGCCGCGGCTTGCTCTCCGGCTTGGGTTCGGGCTGCGGCTTGTCCTCGGGCCGCGGCTTGCTCTCCGGCCTGGGCTTGTCCTCGTGCGTGCTCTCGGGCCGGGGCCCGGCCTCGGGCTTGGTCTCAGGCCGGGGCTTCACCGGCGCCTCGGGTCCGGTCCGCCCGGCCTCGGGCGCGGAGTCCTGGGCGGTGCCGGGGGCCTTGTCGAAGGTGGCCCCGTCCTGCGTCCCGGTCGTACTGGCGGCGGGACCGGCGGGGGCGCCGTCGGTGTCGTCGGCGAGCGCCGGAGAAGCGGTCAGTACGGCGAGGCCGAGGGCACCGGCGGCTGCCAGGGACTTGGTGAAACGCATGATCTCCCCATCGGGGGCGGCGCCCGGGCAAGGTGAGCCCGGCTCGGAAACGCCGTCCCGCGTTCCGTCATACTCCCTTAGCAAAAACCTTATTTGCGACATACGGCCACTTTTAGGGCGAAACTTGACTTTCTTCTTACTTTTCGTGTGCTACCGGTGGCCCGGAAATCACTCTGCGTGACGTAAAGGTAAAGGCCGGATATAGGGATACGGCTAAAATCAAGCGCTTGCTCGGTGAGCGGCGAGCGGGTTACTCTGCCCGTGCGTATGAGAACCGATTCTCGTTCGCCACCGCCCGCGCTGCCAGAGCCCTGTCGCGATCTCGGGGGATCTCCCTCGCTCCGGCGGTCCGGGGCCTTTCGAGTCGAAGGGATTTCGGATGGGGACGCTCGGCTTCTGGAGACTGGCGCAGGCGGATCCGGACTGGATCGCCGCGGTGGATCCGGACGGCACCGAACACCGCGCGGGCGACCTGCTGGCCAGGGCCAACCGCATCGTGCACGGCCTGCGCGGACTCGGTCTCGAACCCGGTGACGGCATCTGCGGCCTGGTCCCCAACGGCGCCGACGGCCTGGCGCTCTATCTGGCCGCGCTGCAGGCCGGGTGGTACTACACGCCGATCAACTGGCACCTCACCGGCCCCGAGATCGCCTACATCGTCGACGACAGCGAGGCGAAGGCCTTCTTCGTCCACGAGCGCCACGCGGAGGAGGGCATGCGCGGCGCGGCGGAGTCCGGCATATCCGCCGACCGCGTCTTCGCCTTCGGCCGGGTGGAGGGCGCCCGGCCGGTGGCGGAGCTGACCGACGGGCAGCCGGACGACGCCCCCGCCGGCCGTACGGCGGGCGCCACCATGCACTACACCTCCGGCACCACGGGCCGGCCCAAGGGCGTGCGCCGCCCGCTCAACGGCCTGGACCCCGACGACGCGGCCGAGCTGATGACGTTCCTGCTGGCGATGTTCGGGATCACCCCCGGCAAGGAGAACGCGCACCTGGTCACCTCGCCCAGCTACCACACCGCCGTCACCCAGTTCGGCGGTACGGCGCTGCACATGGGCCACACGCTCGTCTACATGGACAAGTGGGACGCCGAGGAGCTGCTCCGGCTCTGCGAGCGCTACCGGGTCACCAACTCCCACATGGTCCCCACCCACTTCAAGCGCCTGCTCGCGCTCCCGGAGGAGGTCAGGAACAGGTACGACCTGTCCTCGCTCAAGTGGATGATCCACGCCGCCGCCCCCTGCCCGGTCCCGGTCAAGTGGGCGATGCTCCAATGGTGGGGCGACTGCGTCTACGAGTACTACGCGGCGACCGAGGGCGGCGGCACCATCGCCACCCCCGAGGCCTGGAAGAAGCACCCCGGCACCGTGGGGACCGCCTGGCCGATCAGTGAGCTGCTCATCGTGGACGACGACCTGGAACCGGTCCCGACCGGCACCCCGGGCACGATCTACATGAAGATGGCCGGCGTCAGCTTCGAGTACAAGGGCGACAGGGCCAAGACCGAGGCCAACCGGCTCAAGGACCACTTCACCGTCGGCGACATCGGCTACCTGGACGAAGAGGGCTTCCTGTACCTCTGCGACCGCAAGGCCGACATGATCATCTCGGGTGGCGCCAACATCTACCCGGCCGAGATCGAGAACGAGCTGATGGTCCATCCGAAGGTCGGCGACGTGGCCGTGTTCGGCATCCCGGACGAGGAGTGGGGCGAGCAGATCAAGGCCGTGATCGAGCCCGCGCCCGGGGTGCCCCCCTCGCCCGAGCTGGCCGCGGAGATCCTCGACTCGCTCAAGGGCCGCCTGTCGAAGATGAAGTGGCCCAAGTCCATCGACTTCATCGAGGAGATGCCGCGCGAGCCCAACGGCAAGCTCCTCAAACGCAAACTGCGCGCGCCGTACTGGGAGGGGCATGACCGTGCCATCTGACGCGACCACGTCACCGGGATCGCCCGAGGACCTGGTCGCCGACCACGTCCTGGAGTTCCCCGGCGGGTACACCCGCACCACCGGGCCGGTGATCGGGCGCTTCCTCACCGAGCTGCGGGACGGGCGGATCGTCGGGGTCCGCACGGCCGACGGCAGGACGCTGGTCCCCCCGCTGGAGTACGACCCGCAGACCGGCGAGGCGGTCACCGGCGAGTTCACCGAGGTCGGCCCGGCCGGGACCGTCGAGAGCTGGTCGTGGGTGGGCGAGCCCCGCGCCGGCCACCCGCTGGACCGGCCCTTCGCCTGGGCGCTGATCCGGCTGGACGGCGCCGACACCTCGCTGGTGCACGCGGTGGACCCCGGCGACGCCCGGGCCATGCGCCGGGGGCTGCGGGTCCGCCCCCGCTGGAAGAGCTCCCGCTCCGGGCACATCACCGACATCGAGAGCTTCGTCCCCGAGGTCACGAAGATCGTCTCTCCGGTCCGGATGGAGTATCGCGTCCGGCCGGGCAGGGCGCTGGCCCGCTTCCTGGAGGGCGTCGCGCGGGGCGTCTTCCTCGGCTGCCGGTGCGGCTCCTGCCACAAGGTCTACGTGCCCTACCGGTTGTCGTGCCCCGAGTGCGGCGTCGCGATCAGCGAGGAGGTCGAGCTGCCGGACACCGGCACGATCACCACCTTCGCGATCAACAACCTCCCTGACCCGCGCGCCCCCCAGGTGCCGTTCGTCTCGGCCTACATCCTGCTCGACGGCTCGGACATCCCGATGATCGCCCTGGTCGGCGACGTCCCGGCGCACGAGGTGCGGCAGGGCATGCGGGTGCGGGCCGTCTGGGTGCCGGAGGAGGAGCGGACGGCGTCCATGTCCAACATCAAGTGGTTCGCCCCCACCGGCGAGCCGGACGCGGAGCTGTAGATGCGGGAGATAGCGGTCATCGCGTTCGCCCAGACGAAGCACAGCGCGACCGACGAGGGACTCACCGAGCCGGAGCTGATCCTTCCTGTGCTGGACGAGGTCAGGGAGCGGTCGGGCCTGCGCACGTTCGGCTTCACCTGCTCGGGGAGCTGCGACTACCTGGCCGGGGCGCCGTTCTCGTTCGTCTCCGCGCTCGACGCGCTCGGCGCCTGGCCGCCGATCTCCGAGAGCCACGTGGAGATGGACGCGGCCTGGGCGCTGTACGAGGCGTGGGTGCGGCTCCAGCACGGCGACGTCGACTCGGCGCTGGTCTACGGCTTCGGCAAGTCGTCCCAGGGGGACCTGCGGGAGATCATGACCCTCCAGCTGGACCCCTACTATCTGGCCCCGCTCGGCCTGGACCAGGTGTCCTTCGCCGCGCTCCAGGCCACGGCGAGCGGGGCGGAGCGCGCCGAGCTGGATGAGATCGTACGGCGCAGCCGCGCCGCCGGGCGGGACAACCCCTACGCCCTCGACCTGCCCGATCCCGAGGGGGACGCCTTCGAGGTCGAGCCGCTGAGGCCGTACGACATCGCCCCCGTCACCGACGGCGCCGCCGCGGTGGTGCTGGCCGCCGGGGACCTGGCCAGGGAGCTGTGCGAGCGTCCCGCCTGGATCAGGGGCATCGCCCATCGCATAGATCCCCATTACCTGGGCATGAGAGATCTGGCCCGGTCGGCCTCCGCCGCCGAAGCCGCACGTGCGGCGGGGGTCGGCAAGGGTCACGTCGACGTGGCCGAGCTCCACGTCCAGTTCAGCCACGAGGAACCCATCCTGCGCCGGGCGCTGGAGCTGCCCGACTCCACCGTGGTCAACCCCAGCGGCGGCCCGCTGGCCGCCAACCCCGTCATGGCCACCGGCCTCATCCGGATCGGCGAGGCGGCCCGGCGGATCACGGACGGCACCGCGGGCCGTACGGTCGCCCACGCCACCGGCGGCCCCTGCCTGCAGCACAACCTCGTCACCGTGATGGAGGGCTGAGCCATGGGTGACCCGGAGCGAGCCCGATCGAGTGAGCGCAGCGGTCTGCGCGGCGAAGCAAGCAGCCCGCGGAGCGAACGAGGAGTGGTGAGCGACCATGGGTAACCGTTGCGCGGTCATCGGGGTCGGCCAGACCTACTACACGACCAAGCGCAGGGACGTCTCCATCGCCGGGCTGGTCCGCGAGGCCGCCGTCAGGGCACTGGAGGACGCCGGGCTGACCTGGAAGGACATCGACGCCGTCGTCGTCGGCAAGGCCCCCGACCTGTTCGAGGGCGTGATGATGCCGGAGGCCTACCTGGCCGACGCGCTCGGCGCGGCGGGCAAGCCGATGATGCGGGTGCACACCGCCGGCTCGGTCGGCGGGTCCACCGCGCTGGTCGGCGCCTCGCTGATCCAGGGCGGCGTGCACGACCGGGTGCTGGTGGTCGCCTTCGAGAAGCAGTCGGAGTCCAACGCCACCTGGGCCCTGTCCACGCACCTGCCCTTCAGCGCCTCGCTGGTGGTCGGCGCGGGCGGCTACTTCGCCCCGCACATCCGCGAGTACATGCGCCGGTCGGGGGCGCCCGACCACATCGGCACGCTGGTCGCCGTCAAGGACCGGCAGAACGCGCTGAAGAACCCCTACGCCCACCTGAAGATCCCGCAGATCAGCCGGGAGATGGTCGAGTCGACGCCGATGCTCTGGGAGCCGATCCGCTACCTGGAGACCTGCCCGTCGAGCGACGGCGCCTGCGCGATGGTGCTGTCGTCGGAGAAGGCGGTCACCGGCACTCCGGCCTGGGTGCTCGGTACGGCGATGCGCTCCGAACCGATCTTCCGGGCCGGGCGCGACACGGTGAACCCGCAAGGCGGCAAGGACTGCGCCGCCGACGTCTACCGGCAGGCCGGGATCGCCGATCCGCGCCGGGACATCGACGTGGCCGAGGTGTACGTGCCCTTCTCCTGGTACGAGCCGATGTGGCTGGAGAACCTCGGCTTCGCCGCCGAGGGGGAGGGCTGGAAGCTCACCGAGGGCGGGGCCACCGCCTTGGACGGCGACATCCCGTGGAACGCCTCCGGCGGCGTGCTCTCCAGCAACCCGATCGGCGCGTCCGGGCTGATCCGGTTCGCCGAGGCGGCGCTCCAGGTCCGCGGGATGGCGGGGGAGCACCAGGTGGACGGGGCCCGCCGGGCCCTGGGGCACGCCTACGGGGGAGGCGCGCAGTTCTTCGCGATGTGGATGGTCGGCAGCGACAAACCATAGGTTCCGAGGACGGGAGTCCCCCCGATGGAGTTCAACCACGCAGATCTGTTCGAAGGGCTCGCGGACGCGATCGGGGACCGCGTCGCCGTCGTGTGCGGCCGGGACCGCATGACGTACGCCGAACTGGACGCGCACGCCAACCGGCTCGCCCACCACCTGGCGGCCGACGGGGTCGGGCCGGGCGACCACGTCGGGATCCAGCTCTACAACGGCGTCGAGTACATCGCCGCGATGCTGGCGGCACTGAAGCTGCGGGCCGTGCCGGTCAACGTCAACTACCGCTACGTCGAGGCCGAGCTGCTCTATCTCTACCGGGACTCCGACATCGTGGCCCTGCTGTTCGACGTGGAGTTCGACGACCGCGTGGCGGCGGTCGCGCCGCAGGCCTCCGGGCTGCGGCGGTTGATCGCGGTGGGCGGGGCGTCGAAGGTGCCCGGGGCGGTGCCGTACGAGGAGGCGCTGGCCGGGCAGCCGGAGACGCGCGGGTTCCCCGAGCGCTCGGGCGACGACGTCTACATCATCTACACCGGCGGCACGACCGGCATGCCCAAGGGCGTGATGTGGCGGACCGAGGACCTGTTCTTCGCCTTCGGCGGCGGCAACCCCTACGGCGACCCGCTGCCCACCCCCGAGGCCGTGATCGAGCAGGCCCGCAACTCCGGGCCGCTGATCATGATGGCGGCGCCCCCGCTGATGCACGGCGCGGCCCAGATGGCCACCTTCATCACCTGGTGGATGGGGGGGACCATGGTCTACGTCCGCAAGTTCGACGCCGCCGAGGTGCTCCGGACGATCCGGCGGGAGAAGGTCTTCACGATCAACATCACCGGCGACGCGATGGCCCGCCCGCTCGCCGAGGAGCTGGCCACCGGTTCCCACGACGTGTCGTCGCTGACGATCCTCAGCTCCACCGGGGCGATCCTGACCGGTGCGGTCCGCGACCGCCTCCAGGAGCTGCTGCCGAACACGATGATCCTGGACAACTTCGGCTCCACCGAGTCCGGCTACACCGCCTCGGCCGTGCCCGGCTCCTCGCCGGAGGCGGGGCTGCGCTACCAGCCCAACGCCGCCTCCGGGCTGGTGGTGCTCAACGAGGTGCTGGAGCAGGTCAAACCCGGTTCCGGCGAGATCGGCACGGTCGCCAAGAGCGGCCGGATCCCGCTCGGCTACTACAAGGACGAGGAGAAGACCCGGCGCACGTTCGTGACCGACGCGGCCGGGATCCGGTGGCTGCTCACCGGGGACATGGCCACGGTGGAGGAGGACGGCACGATCGGGATCTTCGGCCGGGGCTCGGTCTGCATCAACACCGGCGGGGAGAAGGTCTACCCGGAGGAGGTCGAGGCGGTGCTCAAGGGGCATCCCGCGGTCTTCGACGCGGTCGTCACCGGGGTGCCCGACGAGCGCTGGGGCAACAAGGTCGCCGCCGTGATCGAGCCCCGCCCCGGCACGTCCCCGTCGCCGGAGGAACTGGACGCGCACTGCCGTACCCAGCTGTCCGGCTACAAGGTCCCCCGGGCCTTCGCCTTCGTCGATGAGATGGTCCGCTCCCCGGCGGGCAAGGCCGACTACCGCTGGGCCAGGGAGACGGTCCAGGCCGCCCAGTCCTGACCGGCCGGCGGTTCCCGGGCTGTCGGCTGAGCACGACAGGTTCGATCGGACGGGTGAGTCCTGGAAGAGGCGGGTACGGCGGCGCGTATCGGCTGGTGAGCCCACCCGTGAGGCGCGTCCGTGGTGGGGCGGGCGTCGCCCGCCCAAGCTGCGCCCCGTGACAGGCGCCGGTCCCCTCTCGCGCCGCTCCGGGATCTCCACCTGGCCGGACTCGCTCGTCCAGGTGGACGCGGATCAAGCGGATGGTCGGATACGTCAGGTTCGGCTGGTTGGACACGATCTCTCGAACGCCAGGCGGGTGACGCGTTCTCTGCGGGAGTGGTCTTCTACACGGGGACGGATGCCTGAGTTCCGGTCCCCGGCTCAAAGCGCTGCCGGTCGGCGCGCTCTGGCGGCTTGCCCTCTGAGCCGGAGGCTGTGCAAACTGCCGTACCCGGTTGTCGGGCTGACGGGATTCCGGGGCAGGGCAGGCAGAGAAAGCGCTTACCGTGGGGGTGAACGCCCCTGGAGACGAGAGGCAAGCGATGCTCCACTCATACGACCCGCGGACCGGCGAGCCCGTCGGCGATCCTTTCCCCCTCAGCTCCCCGGCCGATGTGGACGCCGCCGTCCGGGCCGCCCACGCCGCGGGGCGGGTCTGGCGGGCGACGCCGGCCACCGAGCGCGCCCGCGAGGTCTCCGGCGCACCGGCCGGGCCGTCGCGGGCCGAGGTTCTGGAGGCGGTGGCCGACGCACTGGACAAGCACGTCGAGGAGCTCTGGCGGGCCGCCGACGCCGAGACGGCGCTGGGGGAGGTACGGCTGCGCGGTGAGGTCGCCCGCGCGTCCGGGCAGTTCCGGCTCTTCGCCCGGGTGCTGCGCGACGGCGGCCACGTCGAGGCGGTGATCGACCACGCCACCGCCGAACCCCCGGTCCCCGACCTGCGCCGGATGAACCACCCGCTCCCCGGTGTGGCCGGCGTCTTCGCGGCGAGCAACTTCCCCTTCGCCTTCTCGGTCGCGGGCGGCGACGTCGCCTCGGCCCTGGCCGCCGGCTGCGCCGTGGTCGTCAAGGTCCATGACGGGCATCCGCGCACCTCGGAGCTGTCGGCGGAGGTCATCCGGGGCGCCCTGCCGCAGCCCGGGCTGCTGGGCCTGGTCCGGGGCCTGGAGGCGGGCGGGCACCTCGTCCGGCACCCGGACGTGGCGGCCGTCGGCTTCACCGGGTCGATCCCCGGCGGCAAGGCGATCCAGGCGCTCATCGGCGAGCGCCCCGATCCCATCCCGTTCTACGGCGAGCTGGGCAGCGTCAACCCGGTGGTCGTGCTCCCCTCCGCCGGCCGCGACGGCCTCGCGCGGGGCTTCGCCGCCTCGCTCACCCTGGGCGTCGGCCAGTTCTGCACCAACCCGGGCCTGGTGTTCGTGCCCGACGACGCCGGGCTGCTGGACGCGCTGACCGAGGCGGTCGCCGCGACCGCCGGGGGCCCGATGCTGACCGGGAGGATCAGGGACGGCTACGTCCGGGGCCTGGACCGGCTGGCCGGCGCGCTCGCCCCGCTGGCCGAGGGCGGGCCGGGGGAGAGCCCCCTGTCCGTGGCGCCGCGGGTGTTCACCACGGGCCTGGCGGCCTTCGCCGAGGGGCTGCCGGAGATCGCGCAGGAGTGCTTCGGCCCCGCCGCGATCGTGGTGACCTACCGCGACCCGGCGGAGCTGCCCGCCGTACTGGAGCGGCTGGAGGGATCGCTCACCGCCACGATCCACGCCACGGACCCGGCCGAGGCCGGGGAGGTGAGCGAGGTGCTGCGCAGGAAGGCGGGACGGCTGATCTGGAACGGCTGGCCGACCGGCGTGGCCGTACGCTGGGCCATGCACCACGGCGGCCCCTGGCCCGCCGGCACCGCCCCGGCCCACACCTCCGTCGGCGCGGCCGCGATCCGCCGCTGGCTGGTGCCCACCGCCTACCAGGACTGGCCCGCCGAGCTGCTCCCGGCCGAGCTGCGCGAGGACAACCCGCTGGGCATCCCGCGGCGCGTCGACGGCGTCCTGGCCTGAATCCGCGGCGCGTCGACGACATCCTCGCCTGAACCCGCGTCCCCGGCCCGCGTCCCCGCGGTTCCGCCCGTCCGAGGGGAAGATCGAAAACTATCCGGAACTGGGGTCATTCGGAAATCGATATCGTTGTGTTCCCGATATCGGTATTAGACACGAATCACTCCGGTCTGGTTTGCTCCTGCCTGTCCGTCGGACGAGAGCGGGGCCGGGCCGGGCCGGACGGGGGCCGGGGCCGACGGTACGGGGATTCGTCGACGAACGGAGTGACGGAGCAGTGGGGACCGCGTCGAAGATCGGACGCCTGATCGCCATGGGGACGGCCGCGGGCGTGCTGGTCGCGGGGATCGCGTTGCCGGCCGTGGGGGGTGCGGGCGCCGGGTTCCTGGCGGCGACCGAGGAGATCGACCTCAAGCCGGCGGAGCTCGTCGAGCCGCCGCCGGCGGAGGTCACGGTCGTGCAGGACGCCCGGGGCGGCGAGATCGCACGGTTCTACGAGCAGTACCGCCAGGCGGTCCCGCTCGGCGAGGTGGCCGAGGTCATGAAGACGGCGATCATCTCGATCGAGGACTACCGGTTCTACGAGCACGGCGCGATCGACATCGAGGGCACGATCCGCGCGTTCGCCAAGAACCTGCACTCGGGCCAGGTCAGCCAGGGCGGCTCCAGCATCACCCAGCAGTACGTCAAGCAGGTGCTGCTCAACTCCGCCGGCAACGACGAGGAGCGGGGCAAGGCGCTGGAGGCCAGCTACGCGCGCAAGCTCAACGAGCTGCGCTACGCGATGGCGGTGGAGGAGAAGTACTCCAAGGACGCGATCCTGGAGAAGTACCTCAACATCGTCTACTTCGGCGCGAGCGCCTACGGCGTGGAGGCCGCGGCCGACAGGTTCTTCGGCGTCTCCGCCTCCGAGCTCACCCTCGCGCAGGCGGCGACGCTGGCGGGAGCCGTACAGGACCCCAACGCCACCGACCCCAACCTCGGCCGCAAGCACCGCGATCGGCTGCTGAAGCGGCGCAACGTCGTGCTGGACCGGATGGCGGAGCTCGGGAAGATCACCGAGGCGGAGGCCGCGGAGGCGAAGGCCGCCAAGCTCGGCTACAAGGGCACGCGGCTGCCCGGCGGCTGCGAGACCGGCAGGTATCCCTATTTCTGCCTCTACGTGCGCAACGAGATCCTGAGCAACCGCGCCTTCGGCAAGACCGCCGGGGCGCGCAAGAGGTTCCTCGACCGCGGCGGCCTGACGATCAGGACCACCATCGACCCGATCATGCAGGCGGCGGCGGACCGGGCCATCAGGAAGCGGGTGCACGCCTCCGACCACCCGGTCGCGGCCCAGGCGCTGGTCCAGCCGGGCACCGGGGCGATCAAGGCGATGGCGGCCAGCCGGAAGTACGGCGCGGACGCCGACAAGAACGAGATCTCCTACAACGTGGTCGCCGACGCCGCCCACGGCGGCGGCACCGGCTTCCAGGCCGGCTCCACCTTCAAGACCTTCACGCTGCTCACCGCCCTGGCCGAGGGGATGAAGACCGACGACGGCCTGACCGCGGGGGCCGGGTACCGCGCGCCGGGCTATTCGACGTTCAAGAACTGCAAGGGTGAGAACATCGGCGATCCGAGCCACACCGTCACCAACGACGAGGGCAGCCCGGGCTGGAAGAGCCTGCGGACCGGTACCTGGCAGTCGGTGAACACCTTCTTCATGGTGCTCCAGGAACGCGTCGGGCTCTGCGACACGGTCAAGACGGCCAAGTTGCTCGGCATCCACCGCTCCGACGGGCTCAAGCTCCAGGAGTACGAGACGTTCACGCTCGGCATCAACGAGATGGACCCGGTGACCGTGGCCAACGCCTACGCCGCGATCGGCGCCCGCGGGAAGTTCTGCGAGCCGCTGGCGATCACCAGGATCACCGACAGGAACGGCAAGAGCACCGACTACGAGCCCGAGTGCCGCCAGGTGATCGACCCCGAGGTGGCCGACGCCGCGGCCGACGTGCTGTCGGGTGTGTTCACCCAGGGCACGATGCGGGCCGTGGGCGGGATCGACCGTGACGCGGCGGGCAAGACCGGCACCACCGACGGCTACGCCAGCGCCTGGTTCGCCGGGTTCACCCCCGACCTGGCCGGCGCGGTCAGCGTCGGCGACCCGCGCGGCTCGCAGAACCACAAGCTGGTCGGCGTCACGATCGGCGGGCAGTACTACGGCTCGGTCTTCGGCGCGAGCATCCCTGGCCCGATCTGGAAGGACACCATGATCGCGGCCCTGAGGAACGTCGAGCCGACGCCCTTCACCCCGATCAACCAGGCCAGGTTCGGCGGCTGCGGCGAGGGCTGCCGGCCTGCGCCGCCCTCCGTCCCGGACGAGACCGGGACGGGGGACACCGAGGGCGACGGGCCTGAGGACGACGGAGCCGGGGGCGACGAGTCCGGGGGCGACGAGTCCGGGGAGTGAGGCCGGCGCCGGGCGGGACGGCGCTCCGCGGCGGGACTCCCGAAGAGGCCCGGGGTTAGGATCGGGCCGAAGGCGAGCCGCGGATCCCCTGTACCGCGGTCCCTGCCACCGGGCAGGGACCGCCGGACCGTCACTGCAACCGATTGCTCGAAACCTCGCGGCCGCCCCGACGCACCACGCAAGACGCCGTCCACCGCCTCCTCGCCCGCCCTCCGGGGCGGATATCGAGGTGGCGACGACAGCGGCGGATCGGATGAGCTCCCGGGGGAGCCGGGCATCCGGCGTTGACAATGATGCAACCGCTTGCACTAATGTGCAGCAGTACGCGGACAAGGAGCACAGTGGCAGCGACGATCAGAGACGTGGCGCAGGCGTCGGGGGTGCACGTCTCCACGGTGTCCCGGACCTTCTCGGCGCCCCACCTCGTCAACGCCGAGACGCGAACCCGGGTGCTCGCCGTGGCCGAGGACCTCGGCTACCGGCCCAACCGGGCCGCCAGGGCGCTCACCACCGGCCGGACGCACAACCTCGGGCTGATCGTGGCCGACATCTCCAACCCGTTCTTCCCCCCGCTGATCAAGGCGGCCCAGGCGCACGCCAGGACCCGCGACTACCACGTGTTCGTGGCCGACACCGACGAGGACCCGCTGGTGGAGGAGGAGCTCATCCAGACCCTCACCAAGCAGGTCGACGGGGTGCTGCTGTGCAGCCCGCGGTTGTCCAACCGCGCCATAGAGCGCCTGCACGCCGACGTGCCGTTCGTCGTCGTCAACCGCAGGGTCAAGGGCATGCCCACCGTCCTGATGGACGTCCGGTACGGCGCCCGCCTCGCGATCGACCACCTGACCGGGCTCGGCCACCGCCGGATCGCCCTCCTGTCCGGCCCGAGCGGCTCGTGGACGAGCAAGGAGATGTACGAGACCGCCGCCGCGGCGGGCGGGGTGGACCTGGTCATCATCGGCCCCAACGCCCCCACCGAGGAGGGCGGGCTCGCCGTCGCCGCCGAGGTGATCGCCTCCGGCGCGACCGGCGTCCTGGCCTACAACGACCTGGTCGCCATCGGGCTGATCGAGGGGCTCTACGAGCGCGGCGTCCAGGTCCCCGCCGACATCAGCGTCGTCGGAGTCGACGACATCGTGGCCGGACGGCTGAACCGGCCCAAACTGACCACCGTGGCGATGCCCACGGCCGCCGCCGGGCGGATGGCCGTGGACCTGCTGCTGCAGTCGGTCGACGACGGCGGCGCCGCCACCCTGGCCACCCTGGCCACCAGCCTGGTCGTGCGAGAGTCCACCGGACAGGCGCGCGCGTGAGCGTCACGGGCGCCCCGCCGGGCGGCGGGGACGCGGTGGGAATCATCGGTCGGACGTCGTCAGCGGAAGAGGTGGACGCGTGAACTTCGGAACCATGCCCTCGGGAGAGCCCGTCGAGAGGCACGTCCTGGAGAAGGGACGGATGCGGGCCGCGGTGCTGAGCTACGGAGCGGTCCTGCAGTCACTGGAGGTCTCCGGGGTCGACGTGGTGCTCGGCTGCACCACGCTGGAGGACTATCGGACGCGCAGCCGTTACTTCGGCGCCGTCGTCGGGCGGTACGGCAACCGCATCGCGCGCGGCCGCTTCACCCTGGACGGGGTGGAGCACCGGTTGCCGGTGAACGACGGGCCCAACAGCCTGCACGGCGGGCCGGGCGGCTTCTCCTCGCGGGTCTGGCGGGTCGTCGAGGCCTCCGGCACGGCCGTGACGCTCGAGTACGTCAGCGCGGACGGGGAGGAGGGCTACCCGGGCACGCTGACCACCACGCTCACCTACACGCTGACCGAGGACGCCCTGACCCTCGACTACCGCGCGGTCACCGACGCCCCGACCGTGCTGAACCCCACCAACCACTCGTACTTCAACCTGGCCGGGGGCGGCGACGTCCTCGACCACGTGATCCGGATCGACGCCGACAGCTATCTGCCCGTCGACTCCACCAAGATCCCCACCGGTGAGCTGGCCCCCGTGGCGGGCACCCCGTTCGACCTCAACGCGCCGCAGCGGATCGGGGACCGGATCGACGACCCGCTGCTGGGCGGCGGCTACGACCACTGCTACGTGCTGCGCGGCGACATCGAGGTCACCTCCCCGGCCGGGGACCTGACCATGCGGGTCACCACCACCGAACCGGGCGTGCAGTTCTACACCGGCCACATGCTGGACGGCGTGGCCACGGACTACGGCAAGTACTCCGGCTTCTGCCTGGAGACCCAGCACTTCCCCGACTCCCCGAACCACCCCCACTTCCCCGGCACCGTCCTGCGCCCCGGCGAGGAGTACACCTCCACCACGGCCTACCGCTTCGCCTGAGCGGCACGGGGAGCGTCCCCGGGTCCGGTCGCGGACCGGCCGATCCGGCCGGCCGCACCCGGGGCGGCCGAATGAACCCCGGCGGTGCGGGAAGACAGCCGGTGACGGCGCGTCCCGCATCCGGGACGCCGTGACGCAGGAGGAGGGGACGGACGGATGCCCGCGCGTGGTGAGCCCTCGGTCGCGGCCTCGGGCGAGTGGGTGGACGACACGGGCGTACGGATGCCCGCCGGCGAGGTGCACGCCTGGTGGCCGGGGACGAACCAGACACTGTGCGGGCTGGCGCTGAGCCGGTCGCAGCTGCGCAGGTTCCACCACGTGTCCTGGCCGGAGACCTTCCCCGAGTCGGGCGGCGCGGCCGAGGAGGTGCGCCAGGTGTGCCGTAGGTGCCAGGGCGCGACCGGCCGTTCCAGCCGCGGCTGGAGCAGGGGCTGGACCAGGACCTCCCCCCGCCCCTGACCCGCGGGGCTGGTGAGCCCGCCCGTGGTTGCACGTCCGGGACGGGCCGGGTGCCGCCCACCCACGCTGCGCCGTACGGCGGCTGCGCCTGCCCCCGCCGCCGTGGCACACGCGGCGAAGGGCGCCGGGGATCGAGGTGGGCCCGACGACTCCGGGCTCGCCGGAGGATCGGGACGGTCAGGCCGGTCGCTCCCCGGCCTGCCGGGCCTCCCAGGACTCCCTGTCCAGGGCGTACTCGACGTCCCCGTGCTCGGAGCCCTCGATGATCTCCGGCCATTCCTGGTGGAAGGTCCGGACCAGGCGCAGACCCGACTTCTCCATCACGCGCCGGGATCCGGCGTTGACGGTCATGGTCGAGGCGACCACCCGCCGCGCGCCCAGCTCGGTGAACCCCTTGCGGATCAGCGCCCGCGACCCCTCGGTGGCGTACCCCCGTCCCCAGGCCGAGCGGCGCAGCCGGTATCCCAGCTCGGGCTGGTCGGGCGGGTCGCCCTTCCGGGGACGGAAGTGGAACCAGCCCAGGAACTCCCCGGTGGACCTGTCCACGGCCGCCCAGAAGCCGTACCCCTCGAAGCGCTCGTAGTAGCCCAGGAACGCCGGCAGGAAGTCCTCGCGGATCTCCTCGCGCGGGGTGGGCCTGCCGCCGTTGATGAAGCGCATGACCTCCGGGTCGCCGTCGAGCTCGACCAGGTGGTCCTCGTCGGCCTCGGTGAACCGGCGCAGCACCAGGCGCTCGGTCTCCAGGAAGACGTGCACGCTTCGGCTCCTTCTCCCGGGACGGGCTCTCTGTGACGGGCTCTCGTACGGCGGGCGCCGTAGCGCGGGCGCTCAGGCCTTGGCGGCGGCGCTCTCACCGGTGAACGCGGCGGCGGCGCCCAGGCCCAGATAGACCAGGCCGCTGGTGAGGTCGAGCCGGCGGCGGGCGCGCACGGACCGGCGCAGGCGACCGGCCACGGCCGAGGACAGCAGGGCGTAGGCGCCGTCGCTGACCAGGCCGAGCGCGATCCAGATCACGCCGAGCAGCACGATCTGGGGGGCGATCGGTCCCGCGGCCGGGTCGGTGAACTGGGGGAGGAACGCGAGGAAGAAGATCGCCGTCTTGGGGTTGAGCACGTTGACGACGAACCCCTCCCAGAACATGCGCGACCTGGTGGCGACCGGCGGGTCGACGGCCTCCCCGCCGTCGCGGTGGCTCATCAGCTTCCGTATGCCCAGCCAGATGAGGTAGGCCGCGCCGAGATACTTGACGATCGTGAACGCGGTCGCCGAGGCGGCGAGCAGGGCGCCGACGCCGAGCGCGGCGGCGGCCACGTGGACCATGGATCCGAGGTGGATGCCGAGGACGGAGACCAGCCCGGCGCTCCTGCCCTGGGCGACGCTGCGCGTGACGATGTAGACGACGGCGGGCCCCGGAACGATCATCAGGGCGAGGGTCGCGGCGGAGAAGACGGCGAGCGTGGCGAGGTCGGGCATGACAGGATCGTAGGCACGCCCCCGCCTCGATCGCCTCAGATTTTCCGGCACCTCGCCCCGGCCGGCTCTCCGGTACGGCGCGGCGGGCGGGAGGCGGTCATCTCGGCCGCCACGCAGGTCAGGGCCGCCAGCAGGGCGGTGGTGGCGGGCGGGTCGGGGGGTTCGCCGTAGGTGGCGGCGTAGATGTGGCGGGTCGAACCGGGGATCTCGGCGACGTCGACCCCGGCGTGGCGGTGGGCCTGCAGCGCCAGACCGGGCAGGGCGGTCACCCCCATCCCGGCGGCGACCAGGGCCTGGACGGCCACGATGTCGTCGCTGGTGAAGGAGATGCCCGGCTCGAAGCCGTCCTTGGCGCACAGGTCGAGCAGGTGGCTGCGGCAGCGGTCGCAGCCCGCGATCCACCGGTCGTCGCGGTGGGAGAGGAGCACACCGGCCGGTGCCGGGCGGGGATCAACCGGGGAGAGCGCCGCGCCGGTCGGGAGGGTCTCCTCCGGGGAGAGCGCCGCGCCGGATGGACCGGCCCGATCGGGGTGGCCCGGGGTGACCAGATAGCTGGGGTCGTCCAGGAGGTGCAGGAGACGGATGCCGTTGTCCTCCGGGGCGGTGTCGTCGTAGCGGAAGATGACCGCCACGTCCACGTAGCCCGCGCGGAGCATGCGCAGGGCCTCCGGGGGTTCGGTCTCGGTCAGGCCGAGTTCCAGGCCGGGATGCTCGCGGGCGAGCAGGGCGGCGGCCGCGGGCACGAAGGTGCCGACCGCCGAGGGGAAGGCGGTCAGCCTGACCCGGCCCGCGCGCAGGCCCACGTGGGCGGAGAGCTCGGCGGTGGCCGAGTCGACGCGGCCGACGATCTCGGTGGCCCGCTCGGCGAGCATCCGCCCGGCCTCGGTCAGCCGGATGCCCCGGCCCGCCCGCTGGACCAGTTTGGCCCCGGTCTCGGCTTCGAGCTTGGCGAGGTGGTGGCTGACCGAGGGCTGGGAGTAGTGCAGCTCCCTGGCGGCCTTGGTGACCGAGCCGTGCCGGGCGACGGCGGCCAGCACGCGAAGACGCACGATGTCCAGCATTCATCAACGGTATCTATGATTCAGCGGAATCATAGGCATTGGACGTCATGTATCGGGCGGCGCAGGCTTGGAGCATGGCAAGCATGACGCTCACCCGTCCCGGCCTGGCCGAACTGGTCGAAGGGCTCAGGGAGCTCACGAGCCGGTCAGGCGAGCCGCGGGCCACGGTCTTCGCGGTCGCGGACCTGCTGCGTGAACGGCTGCCCGCGCCCGAGATCCTCACCGCCGGGGAGCGCGCCGGCGATCCGGAGACCTACGTCAGGCACACCCTCCACACCGAGCCCGGCTTCTCGATCGTCGCCGTCGTCTGGCGGCCCGGCCAGCGGACCAGGCCCCACGACCACATCGCCTGGTGCGCCTTCGGCGTGCTGCAGGGCGTCGAGTACGAGACGCTCTACCGCGACGAGGGCGACCACCTGACCGAGATCGGCCACGTCGCCAACCGCGTGGGCGACGTCAGCGGGTTCGCCCCGCCCGGGGACATCCACAAGGTCCACAACATCGGCGACACCACCGCGATCTCCCTGCACGTCTACGGCGCCGACCTCGGCGTCGAGCCCTCCAGCGTCCGCCGTACCTACGACCTGCCCATCCGCTGACCGCCGCCCGCGAGCGTCATCCGGCGACCCGGCCGTGCAGGAGGTCGACCAGGGTGGCGTGGACCCGTTCGATCGGGCGGCCGGGGTGCAGCGCCTTGCGCTCGATCGCCACGGTCAGCACCATGCCGAACACGGCGGTCGCCGCGGTCTCCACGTCCAGGTCCCGGCGGACCGCGCCCTCGGCCACCGCCCGGCGCAGCACGTCCGCGTAGACGCCGAGCACCTCGCGGCGGAGCCGGGCCACCGCGTCCTGCCAGGCGGTGTGCCACATCTCGGCGAGCAGCACCCGGGCGAACGCGCCGTACTCCTCGAAGAACCGCAGCTGCGCCAGGACCACCGAGTCGAGGGCGTCAAGCGCCGTCTCCCCGGCCGCGGCCCCGGACATGGCGCCGGACAGCAGGCCGACCCCGTGTTCGAGCAGGCCGGTGAAGAGCGCCTCCTTGGTGCCGAAGTTGTAGAACACGGTGCCCTTGGCCACCCCGGCCCGCTCGGCGATCGCGTCCACGGTGGTGGCGGTGTAGCCCTGCTCCGCGATCAGCTCCACCGCCGCGGTGAACAGCCTGAGCCTCGTCTCGGCCCGACGGCCGCTCACTTTCATATGGCAAACGGTAGTCACAGGGAGAGCTCGGGGTGCAGGCGGCGCATCGACCAGGTCCGTCCCTTGTCGACGGCGTGGACGCTCAGCGCCAGCCCCAGGACGGTGAACAGGGCCAGCACCCCGCACGTCTGCCAGGCCACGGTCAGGTCGCCGCCGCTGATCAGCCGTCGCAGCGCGCTGACCACCCAGCTCATCGGCAGCCACGGCGAGATGGTCTGGAAGAACCCCGGCGAGGTCTCGATCGGGTAGGTCCCGGCGGCCGAGGTGAGCTGGAGCATCAGCAGCGCCAGCACCGCGACGCGGCCGGGCGCGCCGAGCAGGGCGTTGACCGCCTGCACGATCGCCAGGAAGGCTGCCGCGGTCAGCAACAGGACCCCGACCACCCCCGCCCAGTGCGCGGCCTCCAGCCCGAGCCCGAACCGCAGCACCGCCAGCAGCACGCCGACCTGCGCCGACCCCAGGGCGAGACCGGGCAGCCACCCGGCCACGGCGATCCGCCAGGCGGGAGCCGTACCGGCCAGGAGCCGGGGGTTGAGGGGGCGCAGGACCATGTAGGTCACCATCGCGCCGACCCAGAGCGCCAGCGGCACGAAGAACGGCGCGAACCCGGTGCCGTAGTTGGGCACCTCGTTGACGACGTGGTTGGCCAGGGTGACCGGCTCGCTCATCATGCCGGTACGGCTCGCGCGCTCGTCCTCGCCGTAGTCGGGGATCTCCTTGGCACCGTCGGCGAGCTTCTCGCTCAGCTCGTGGGATCCGTCGGCCAGCCTGCCGAGACCCTCCCCGAGCCGGTCGAGGCCGTCGTCGAGCCTTCCGGCCCCGTCGTGCAGCCTGCCGACCCCGCTGTCCACCCGCGCGGCTCCGTCGCTGAGCTTGGTGATGCCGCCGTCGAGCCTGGTGATGCCCTCGGCGAGCCGGGCCGAGCCCTGGCCGAGCTTCACGACACCTGAGGTGATCTTGTCGTTGGCGGTCACGGCGTCGCCGAGACCCGCCTGCAGCTTCGCCGAGCCCTGGGCCAGGGCGGCGAGTCCCGTGTCGAGCTGGTTGATCTTGTCTCTGGCCTCGTCGAGCCGGCGGCCGGCGGCCGGTGCGAGCTCCGCCGTACGGCCGGCGACCTCCGAGATCCGCCGGGCGTCCCGCTGGAGCCGGGCGACGACCGAGCCGTCGCCTCCCGCGGAGGCGCTCTCCAGCCCGTGGGACACCCGCGTGGTGGACTGGACGAGCCGCTCGGCGGCGGCGCGCAGCTCCGGATCGGCCTCGGGGTCGGCGTCCAGCACGGCCAGCAGCCGCTCCGCCTGCCCCCGAGCCTGCCCGGCCTCCTGGCCGAGCGAGGCGGGCAGCGCGCCCGCGCCCTCGGCGACCAGGTCGGCGCCCCTCTCGACGGCCCGCGCGAGCGCCTGGATCCGCCCGCCGTTCTCCTGCAGGAGCGGGACGTACTTGTCGGCGGCCTGATTGATCTTCGGCACCTGGGCGTGGACCTGCTCATAGGCCTGGGCGTTGCCGTCGGCGATCTTCTCGGCGCCCGTGGAGAGGGTGCCGAGCCCCTCGCCCAGCTTCCGGGACCCGTCCGCGGCGGTCACCAGGCCCTCGGCCAGCTTGTCCGCACCGGAGGACAACGTGCCGGTGGCGGCGGTGGCGCTGTCGAGCCCCGCGGTGAGCCGGTGGGTGCCGCTCTTGGCCTGGCCGAGGCCGGTGGTCAGGGCCGTCGCGCCCTCCCCCAGCCGGCCGGTGCTGTCGAGGGCCTTCCGGTTGCCGTCGTAGAGCGTGTCCGCGCCGTCGGCGGCCTTGGCGGTGGCGTCGTGCAGCTCCCCGAAGGAGACGAAGACGCTGTCCCAGTAGTCCTTGATCGCCGTACGGCCGGCGGCCTCCTTGACCTCGGCGAACACCGCGTCGGAGATCGTGCCCATGATGTAGCTGCGGCCGGTGTCCACCGTGACGCCGAGCTCGGCTGGGGTGGGCGTGCCCTCGCCCGAGGGCGAGGCGAGGCGAGCGCTGAAGTCGGCGGGGATGGTCAGGGAGAGATAGAAGCTCCCGTCCCGGACGCCGTCGGCGGCCTGGCGGGCGTCGACCCGGTGCCAGGCGAAGACCTCGCGGTCCTGGAGCTCCTCGGCCAGGTCACGGCCCGCGTCGATCGTCTTGTCGTCCGCCCTGGCGGGGCGGTCCTCCACGACGAGCGCCACCGGGATGTTCTCCAGGTTCCCCTGCGGGTCCCAGAACGACCACAGGTACAGCCCCGCGTAGAGCAGCGGCAGCATCACCACGCCCGCCAGCGCCGCCCGGGTCAGCCGCGACCGGGTGAACCGCCGCAGCTCCAGCCGCCCCGCCCGCAACGGCCTCATCGGTCTTCCTCCAGGCTCTCGTCCGCCCGCCCGGTGGAGGCGGCGTCCTCTTCGCTGTCGTCCTCCGGCTCGCCCGGTACGGCCTGCCCGCCGCCGTCGCCCGTCGGCTCGCCCGGTTCGGCCCGCTCGTCACCCCGGGCCTCGTCGTCGTCCCCCGGATCCGAGGCGGCCCCCGCCTGCCTCGGATCCGGGGAGTCCTCCGGTTCTCCCCGCTTCTCCGGCTCCTGCGAATCTTCCGGTTCGAGGAGCCCCAGGGTCGCGAGCCCTCCGAGGTCCTGCGACCCGTCCGGATCCGCGGGACAACCGGGATCGCCGGGTTCCCGCGGGGTCAGCTGCAGCGTCCGGGCCAGCGGGCTCTCGGTGCAGGAGGCGATCACCGTCAGCCCCTGTCCGGCCAGCTCCTCCAGCGTCGTCCACAGCGCCGCCCGCCGGTCGGCCGTCAGTCCCGCGTCGAGGTTGTCGACGACCAGCAGCCCGGGGCCGTCGAGCAGGGCCAGCGCGATCCCCAGGCGCATCCGCCGCTCGTGGTCGAGGTCGCGGATCAGCGTGCGGTCGTCGGGGGACAGGTCGAGGCCCGCCCGCTCCAGCGCCGCCGCGGCCCGCCGGGAGGCGGCGGTGTTCCAGAACAGTCCCCGCGCCCGCTCCCGCACGTGCTCGCGGACCGTCAGCGCCCTGTCCAGGTCGTTGACCCCCTCGACCGGGCCGAGTGCGGCGACCCGCCGGACGGCCCCGGGCCTGGCGTGCCCGGCGACGGTGAGGACGCCCGCGGTGGGCCGCATCCGCCCGGCCAGCGTGAGCAGCAGGCCGGTACGGCCGCTGCCCGCCTGACCGGCGACGGCGGTCAGGGTCCCCGGCCCGGCGTCGAGGCCGACGTCGCGGTAGACCCAGCCGTGCCCGCCCCTCAGGGACAACCCCTCGGCGTGCACCGCGACCCCTCCGGACATCGGACCTCCTTAGAACTGACCAGTCAGTACAAAAACTAGCACAGAAAAAGCCCCACCCCGCGAAGGGGTGGGGCGTCCTCACGGCCGGCCGGCCGGCCGCTCCGGTCAGCCGGCGAACGCGGAGGCGTACTCCTGCAGGAAGATCGCCTCGGCGACGGCCGTACGGCGCAGCTCCTCGATGACGACCCGCTCGTTGGGCGCGTGGATCGAGGCCCCGTCGTCCTCGGCGCCGAAGAGCAGGATCTCGGCCGCGGGGAACTGCCTGACGAACGTGGAGACCAGCGGGATCGAGCCGCCGGCGCCGACGTCGCGCGGCGGGCGGCCGAAGGCGCGCTCCATGGCCCGGTTGAGGGCGGAGCGGGCGGCGCCGCCGGTGTCGGACAGGAAGCCCGAGCCGAGCGTGTAGTCGGAGAAGCCCACCTGGGCGCCCCACGGGGTGACCTGCTGCAGGAAGTCGACGATGGCCTCCACGGTCGTCTTCGGGTCGCCCGCCGGAGGGACCCGGACCGTGACGCGGGCCCTGGCCACCGCCTGGACCGCGTTGATCGCGCCGGAGACGGTCGGCACGTCCAGGCCGGTGACCGTGATGGCGTAGGAGGCCCACAGACGGTCGGCCAGCGAGCCCGAGCCGACCAGCGAGACCCCGTCCAGCACGCCCGCCGTCTCGCGGAACTCCTCCTCCGACGGCCCGACGCCCAGGAAGGTGCCGCGCGGCAGGCCCGGGACGCGGATGTCGCCGTTGTCGTCGTGCAGGGCGCCCAGCATGCGGATCAGCGCGGCCAGGGCGTCCGGGGCGGCGCCGCCGAACGAGCCGCTGTGCAGCGACTCCTTCAGGGTGCGCACCTCGATGGTGAAGGCGCCCATGCCGCGCAGCGAGGTGGTCACCGCCGGGTCGCCCACGCGCGGGTTGCCGGTGTCGGCGACGATGATCGCGTCGGCCCTGAGCAGCTCGGGGTGGCGCTCGACGAAGGCCTCCAGGCGCTCGCCGGCGTACTCCTCCTGGCCCTCGATGATGACCTTGATCCCCACCGGGAACCGGCCCTGGAAGGCGCGCAGCGCGGCGACGTGGGAGATGACGCCGGACTTGTCGTCGGCGGCGCCGCGGCCGTAGACCGCGCCGTCGATCTCCGTCGGCTCGAAGGCGGGGGTGTTCCACAGGGCCGGGTCGCCCGGGGGCTGGACGTCGTAGTGCGCGTAGAGCAGCACGGTCGGCGCGCCGGGGGGAGCGGGGGCCTCGCCGTAGACGGCGGGAAAACTCCCGTCGACCGGGATCTGCCGGACCTCGGGCAGCCCGGCGCCGCGCAGCAGTTCCTCGGTCGCCGCGGCGGCGGCGTGCACGGGCTCCTCGGGGTGGCCGGGGAAGGCCACGGAGGGGATGGAGACGAGCCGCTTGAGGTCTTCGACTGCCCGGGGGAGGCCCGCGGCGACGGCGCCTTCGATCTCGTCAGGTGTCACGACGTTCCCTCGCATCTATCTCACTATGTGGTCGGACTAATTGGAGCACAGCGGCGGGTGCCGCCGCCCGCACCCCATCCTCCCGCCCGGGACGCCGCCGCGGGACGGGCCGCGCCACACGCTGGATCTTCGTAGGGCTGGGTCGCGGATTTCGTCGTCGTTACAAGACCGTTTTGCGGATTCCGAGGTTCTTACACGATGAATCTACGTTTTCACTTGGCAAGCGTGCCTTCGGCATGCACACTGTGGGAAGCCCAGCTCACTGAGGGAAGATTGTGATGACGTACCCGGAAGACACCGATGTGGCGTCGGTCATGAAGGCCGCGCAGGACAACCTGTGGATGCACTTCACCCGGCACGGCTCCTACGCGGACGCCGAGGTGCCCATGATCGTCCGGGGGGAGGGTGCGTACGTCTACGACATCCACGGCAAGCGCTACCTCGACGGCCTCGCCGGACTGTTCGTCGTCCAGGCCGGGCACGGCCGCAGCGAGCTGGCCGAGGCCGCCGCCAAGCAGGCGCAGGAGCTGGCCTTCTTCCCCCTGTGGTCCTACGCCCACCCCAAGGCCGCCGAGCTGGCCCAGCGCCTGGCCGAGCAGACCCCCGGCGACCTCAACCGGGTCTTCTTCACCACCGGCGGCGGCGAGGCCGTCGAGACCGCCTGGAAGCTCGCCAAGCAGTACTTCAAGATGACCGGCAAGCCGCTCAAGCACAAGGTCATCAGCCGTCAGATCGCCTACCACGGCACCCCGCAGGGCGCCCTGTCGATCACCGGCATCCCGCTGTTCAAGCAGATGTTCGAGCCGCTGGTGCCGGGCTCGGTGCGGGTGCCGAACACCAACCACTACCGCGCCGACGAGATCACCGGCGTGGCCGGCATGACCCCGGAGCAGTACGGCTACTGGGCCGCCGAGCGCGTCGCCCGCGCCATCGAGATGGAGGGCCCGGACACCGTGGCCGCCGTCTTCGTCGAGCCGGTGCAGAACGCCGGCGGCTGCTTCCCGCCGCCGCCCGGCTACTTCCAGCGTCTGCGCGAGATCTGCGACGAGTACGACGTGCTGCTCGTCTCCGACGAGGTCATCTGCGCCTTCGGCCGCCTCGGCACCATGTTCGGCGGGCAGAAGTTCGACTACGTGCCCGACATCATCACCTGCGCCAAGGGCATGACCAGCGGCTACTCGCCGATCGGCGCCATGATCGCTTCTGAGCGCCTCTTCGAGCCGTTCAAGCAGCCCACCGAGATGTTCGCCCACGGCTACACCTTCGGCGGCCACCCCGTCTCCGCGGCGGTGGCCCTGGCCAACCTCGACCTGTTCGAGCGCGAGGACCTGCTCGGCCACGTGACCCGTAACGAGCCCGTCTTCCGCGCCACCCTCGAACGCCTCCACGACCTGCCGATCGTCGGCGACGTGCGCGGCTCCGGATTCTTCTGGGGCATCGAGCTCGTCAAGGACAAGGCGACCAAGGAGACGTTCACCGCCGACGAGTCCGAGCGCATGCTCCGCGGCTTCCTGTCCAAGGCCCTGTACGACGCGGGCCTGTACTGCCGCGCCGACGATCGCGGAGACCCCGTGATCCAGCTCGCTCCCCCGCTCATCTGCGGCCCCAAGGAGTTCGACGAGATCGAGTCGATTCTCCGCTCCGTGCTCACCGAGGCATGGAACCGGCTCTAGGGCGCAAAACGCCCTGAAGGCTCCCACCCCCCTCTCTGTCGAGAACTCCTGAAAGGAAACCTTCGTGAAGATCGGTGTTCCTGCCGAGGTCAAGAACCACGAGTACCGCGTCGCGGCCACCCCCGCGGGCGTGCACGAGCTGGTCCGCAACGGCCACGAGGTGGTCGTCCAGCGCGGCGCCGGGCTCGGCTCGCACCTGCCCGACGAGGACTACCTCGCGGCCGGCGCCAAGATCCTCGACACCGCCGACGAGGTGTGGGGCGAGGCCGACATGATCCTCAAGGTCAAGGAGCCCATCGCGGAGGAGTACCACCGCATGCGCCCCGGCCAGGTGCTGTTCACCTACCTGCACCTGGCGGCCGGCAAGGCGTGCGCCGAGGCCCTGCTGGAGCGGCAGGTCACCGGCATCGCCTACGAGACCGTCCAGGTCGGCAACACCCTGCCGCTGCTCGCCCCGATGTCCGAGGTCGCGGGCCGCCTCGCCCCGCAGGTCGGCGCCTACAACCTGATGCGCTTCAACGGCGGCCGCGGCGTGCTGCCCGGCGGCGTGCCCGGTGTGGCCCCGGCCAAGGTCGTGGTCATCGGTGCCGGCGTCTCGGGCCTCAACGCCGCGCAGATCGCGGTCGGCATGGGCGCGGACGTCACCGTCCTCGACCTCAACATCGACCGCCTGCGCCACATCGACGCCATCTACCAGGGCCGCCTGAAGACCCTCGTCTCGACCTCCTACGCGATCGAGAAGGAGGTCCTGGAGGCCGACCTGGTCATCGGCGCGGTGCTGATCCCCGGCGCCAAGGCCCCGACCCTCGTCTCCAACGACCTGGTCTCCCGCATGAAGCCGGGCTCCGTGCTCGTCGACATCGCCATCGACCAGGGCGGCTGCTTCGAGGACTCCCGGCCGACCACGCACGCCGAGCCGACCTACACGGTCCACAACTCGATCTTCTACTGCGTGGCCAACATGCCGGGCTCGGTGGCCAACACCTCCACCTACGCGCTGACCAACGCGACCCTGCCGTACGCGGTCAAGCTCGCGAACCTGGGCTGGAAGGCCGCCCTGGAGCAGGACGCCTCCCTGGCCCTGGGCCTCAACACCCACGCGGGCCTGCTCACCAACGAGCAGGTCGCCGTCGCCCTCGGCCTGCCGTTCACGCCGCTCTCCGAGGTCGTCTCCGACTGACCCCGCCGGCGAGCGCCCCATGCCCGTCCGGGGGCATGGGGCGCTCGCCGTTTTCCCGGCGCCGGACGGACTTTCCCCACGCCGGACGGACTTTCCCCACGCCGGACGGACTTCCCCACGCCGGACGGACTTCCCCGCGTGGGGCGGGCCTTTGTCAGCGCAGGCCGAGACGGGCCCGCAGGTCGCGTGCGGTGGTCAGCACGTGCTCGACCTCCGCGGCCGTGGGCCAGGGGGAGCTGCCCGGCCGCAACAGCGTGTCCCGCACCGAACCGAGGTGCTCTATCGCGCCCCGGTGGAGCCCGCTGTGCGCGGTCAGCCAGCCGGCGGCGTCGGTGTGCTCGGGCATCGGCCGGGTGACCAGGTCCCAGGTGCCGAGGATCTCGGTCAGGTCGCAGGCCCGTAGCGGGATGCCGCCCCGGCGGGCCAGGGACGAGGCGGTCAGCTCGGCGCGGGCGACGAGCTCGGGTTCGGCGAGGCGTTCCCAGGGCGGGGCCGGCGGTCCGGGCTCGGCCGCCCGGGGCTCCGGGACGTCGTGGGCGCCGTGGGCGGAGCCGGTCGCCGCCAGCAGCGAGGCGAGCTCGGCGGCCGCCTGCGGGTGACCGGCCCGCGCCGCCTGGCGGAACCAGTGCTGGCCGCCCTGCAGGTCACCCAGCTCGGCGATGAGCAGCAGGCCGAAGTTGAAGGCGGCCTCCGGGTCGCCGCCGGTCGCCGCCCGGCCGAACCAGTGGCTGGCCGCGCCGGAGTCGCCCAGCTCCACGCAGACGAACCCGGCCATCCGCTGGTCGCCGACGCGCCCGGCGGTGGCGGCGCGCTCGAACCAGGCGCGGGCGGTGCGCAGGTCGCCGCGCGACAGCGCGATCCCGCCGAGCTGCGAGGCGGCGCCGGGATGCTCGCTCCCGGCGGCCAGCCGGTAGAAGCCCTCCGCGCCCACCGGGTCGCGATGGGCCGCCAGCAGAAGTCCGAGGTGGTAGGCCGCGTCGGCGTGACCGCACCGGGCGGCCCGCTCCCACCACATGAGCGTCTCCTTCTCCTCGCCCATGGCGTAGGCCAGGAACCCCAGGTCGTGGGTGGAGGCCAGATCACCGTCGAGGGCCGCCCGGCGGTGCCACTCTCCGGCGGCCCGCGCCTCGCCGTCGTCCTCGTACAGCAGCGCCAGGCGCCGGGCCGCGGTCCGCGAGCCCGCCCGGGCCGCCGTCTCGAACCACCGCCGGGCCGCGGGCAGGTCGCCTCGCTGCTCCAGCAGCAGGATCGCCAGGTGCACCGCGGCCTCGGTGTCGTCCGCGCCGGCGGCCAGCTCGTACCATCGCACGGCCTCGTCGAGGCCGCCGTGCTTCTCGTGCCAGAGGCCCAGGTTGTAGGCGCTGTCCACGTTTCCCGCCGCGGCGGCCCGCTCCCACCAGCGCCGCGCCGCCGCGCGGTCGCCGCGCTGCGCGTAGTGGCGGCCCAGCAGGTGGGCGGCCTGCATGTCGCCCCCCTGAGCCGCCTCCAGCAGATCGGTCCGGTCCTGCGCGCCACTCTCGTGCTCCGCGCCCCGTGGGGCGGGCACCAGGATCGCGGTCGCGTCCGGATCACCCGGCCACCACCCCATGTCATCCTCCTCGCCGACAATGCACAGGGTCGCATGTAACCGTATGCGGACGGAGAGTAATCGCCGCTTCGATTCCCGGGAGTGCTCAGACGAAGGTGACGAACCCCGTATACATTCCCATCGAGCAGACGTAGCGCAGCGACCCCGGACGCTGCGGGCCGAGCCGTACGACGGCGGGCAGGGCCACGTCGCGGCCGTCGATGGTCAGGGACCGTGCGCAGCCGGGACTCCCCGCCAGGCGGAAGGTGATCTCCACGGGCACGCCCGCGCGGGCGGTGACGATCCCCGGGCGGTAACCCCGGTCCGTCGCCCAGACGTCGATCCGCTGCACATCGCCGGCCCCGGGCGGTCGCGCGTGATCGTGACGAGCCTCAGAGGTCTGCCGTACGGCCTGCGCCGCCGCGGGGCCGGGGAGCCACCCGCCCAGGCGCAGCCCCGAGGTCGCGGTCCACAGCCCGGCGGCCAGCGCGAGCACCCCCGCCAGCGCCGCCAGGCGGGTCGAGGCCATCCGGCGAAGAGCCAGCCCGAGCAGGGCGAACGCGGGCGCGCTGCCCGTGACGAACCCCGCCATGACCGCCGTGCCGCCGAGCGCGGAGCCGCTGGAGACCGCGACCGCCTCGGCGCTCAGGGTGACCCCGCAGGGCAGCAGGATCGTCGAGGCTCCCAGCAGCGCGGCCCTTCCCAGGGCCGGTGCGGCCTGCCGTCCACCCCCGTGGGAGGGGCACGCGCGGGACCTCCCGGTGAGCAGGCGCAGCCCGAACCCGATGACCGCGACCCCCGCCACGATCATCAGCGCGGCCCGCACCCCCGGCGTCAGTCGCACGGCCGAGCCCAGCAGCCCCAGCAGCGCCCCCGCCGCCAGATGGGAGGCGAGCCGTCCGGCCAGGAACAGGGAGACGACCTTCGGCCCCGAGACCGTGGCCCGGGTGGTCAGCCCGGTCAGCAGACCGCCCTGCACGGCCGTGCACGAAGCGGTGCCCGCCACCATCCCGGCGGCGAGCCCCCCGACGAACAGCGCGGCCGGCTCCACTCAGCGAGCGGCCGGGCCCGCGATCCAGGTCCCCACGGCTCGACGGTAACGGCTCCCGCCGGGGTCGAACAGTGACATTGCCGTCACCCTCCGCCGTCACGCCTCGTCATCCACCCCGCCGGGGCGGTGCGCTCAGGTCTGCCGGAGGGCTTTGTCGAAGACGGAGGTGTCGAGCGTGAAGTCGACGGGCGCGGGGAGGCGGCCGGAGCCGGGACGAAGTCCGGTTCGACTGGATCTCGGGGGTCGTCGATGCGGACATCGACTTTGCCGGGATGGGCGCGCCGGTCACGCTCCACGGTCGGTGAGTGAAGCTCGCGGGAAAGCGGTGTCGCGATCCAGCCGTGCTCGGGGGTGGGCCGCAGGTCGGCGTGCTGTTTCTGCGAGGTCATGACCATGATCACGTGTCTCTTCGTGTTCTGGTGGACGCGGTCGGTATCGCAAAGATCGATCGGCCCGGAAGGGACTCAGGTCCAGCCGGGGCGGACCAGGCCGCTCTCGTAGGCGATGACCACGAGCTGGGCGCGGTCGCGGGCCTGGAGCTTCATCATGATGCGGCTGACGTGGGTCTTGGCCGTGGCCGGGCTCATGAAGAGCCGGCCGGCGATCTCGTCGTTCGTCATGCCGGTGCCGACCAGGGCGAGGACCTCCCGCTCGCGGTCGGTGAGCGGGGACAGGTCGAGGCAGGAGGCGGGCTCCTTGGCGCGGCTGGCGTACTCGGCGATGAGGCGGCGGGTCACGCCGGGGGAGAGCAGGGCGTCCCCGGCCGCGACGACCCGGACGGCCTGGATCAGCTCGGCGGGCTCGGTGTCCTTGACCAGGAAGCCGCTGGCGCCGTTGCGCAGGGCCTCGAAGACGTACTCGTCGAGCTCGAAGGTGGTCAGGATGACGATCCTCGGTCCCGGCGGCATGCGCCGGGTGGCCTCCAGCCCGTCCATGCCGGGCATCCGCACGTCCATCAGGATCACGTCCGGCCGGTGCTCGCCGGCCAGCGCGATGGCCTCGGCCCCGTCGGCGGCCTCGCCGACCACGGTCATCCCGGGCTGGGCGTCGAGCAGCGCCCGGAACCCGGCCCTGACCAGGGCCTGGTCGTCGGCGAGAACGATCCTGATCACGACTCCTCCGCGGGGACCGGCAGCCGCGCCTCGACGCGGAAGCCCGGTCCGTGGCGTCCTGCGGTCAGCGTGCCGCCCAGGGCGGCGGCCCGTTCCTTCATACCGGGGATGCCGTTCCCGCCGCCCAGGCTCTCGGCGGGCGTCCCGTCGCCGGAGTCGGTGACGCGGATCAGCAGCTCGCGGGGGCCGTACTCCAGCAGGACCTCCACCGTGGAGCCGGGGGCGTGCCGGGCGGTGTTGGTCAGGGCCTCCTGGACGATGCGGTATCCGGCCAGGTCCACCCCGGGGGGCACCGGCCTGGCCCGGCCGGTGACCCGCCGGGTGACGTCGAGGCCGTTGCGCCCGGCCGGCTCGGTCAGCTGGTCCAGCTGGTCCAGCCCGCCGGTGGGCGAGCGGGGCGCGCCGTCGCGGAGCACGCCGATCAGCGAGCGCATCTCGGTCAGCACCTCCTTGGACGCCTGCTTGATCGTGGTGAGCGCGGTGCGGGCCTGCTCGGGGTTGTCGTCGATCAGGTGCAGCGCGGTGGAGGCCTGCACGTGGATGAGCGAGATGTTGTGGGCGAGCACGTCGTGCAGTTCCTGGGCCATGGTCAGCCGCTCCTCGCTGGCCTGCCGCCGCGACTCCTCCTCGGTGATCCGCTCCCGCTCGGTCCTGCGCTCCTTCCTGGTCCGGGCGAACTCGCCCACGGCCAGCAGGACGCCCATGACGGCCGCGATCGTCAGGGAGTGCCACAGGCCCGGGCTCGGGACGGGCGCCAGCCAGGTCGTGTAGACCACGAAGAACGCGTAGCCCGACACCGCGAACGCCCAGGCGGTCCGCCGGTGGCCGAGGGCCAGGGCGTTGTAGAGCGCGATGCCCGGGCTGAAGAAGATCGGGCCGTAGGGGTGGCCCCGCATGACGAAGACGACCATCGTGGCCAGGGTGAGGGCCAGGGTGAGCACGGGACGGCTGCGCCGCCAGGCCAGGACGAGCCCCCCGGCCAGCAGCAGCGCGTTGCCCGCCGGGTCCACCGGCAGCCGGTCGGGCTGGTTCTCCTGCGCCCCGTAGTTGGTGGCGACCTGGGCGGCCGCCACGATGATCGGGAGCATCCGGTCGGTCCAGCGGGGGTGGGTTCGCACGTCCAGCACCTTATGTCCGGCGGCGTGACCTGCGCGTCCCCCCGGTGCGGCAGGCCACGCTACATCCTCCGGGGTAGCCGGGGGTGTTCCCGGGGTAGGTGGGGCGGAAATCTCCCCCGGGAGAAGTGCTGACAATCCTGACAAGCTGGGTAAAGCTGTCCGGAGGAGGTCATGATGATCACTCGTCGCTTCGCGGCGCCGCTCGCCGCAGTCCTGACCGGAGGTTCCGTCCTGCTCGCCCCGCCGACGGCGGTGGCCGCACCGCCGGCGGAGAAGCCGGCGGAGAGGGTGGACAAGACACCCGTCGCCGAGGGATACGGGGGCGCGGTCTCGACCGTCGACCTGGACGCGAGCAAGGCGGCGCTGCAGGTGCTGCGGCGCGGGGGCAACGCCGTGGACGCGGCGATCGCCGCGGCGGCCACCCTGGGTGTGACCGAGCCGTACTCGGCCGGGCTGGCCGGTGGCGGGTTCATCGTCTACTACGACGCGCGGCGGGGCAGGGTCCACACGATCGACGGCCGCGAGACGGCGCCCGGCGCGATGACCTCGGCCTCCCTGGAGGGGATCCCGTTCGAGGAGGCCGTCACCAGCGGGCTGTCGGCCGGGGTGCCGGGCAGCGTGGCCCAGTGGGAGCTGGCGCTGCGCCGGTTCGGCACGATCTCGCTGCGGCAGGCGCTGCAGCCCGCGATCGAGGTCGCCTCCAAGGGCTTCACGGTCGACCAGACCTTCTACGACCAGACCGCCGCCAACGCGGCCCGGTTCAAGGACTTCACCTCCACCGCCGCGCTGTACCTGCCCGGCGGCGCGCCGCCCGCGGTCGGCTCGACCTTCCGCAACCCCGAGCTGGCCGACACCTATCGCAAGCTGGGCCGCTACGGCGGACGCTGGCTGTACGGCGGAGGCCTCGGCGCCGAGATCGTCCGGACCGTCAAGAGCCCGCCGGTCACCCCGGGATCCACCAGGAACGTCCGGCCGGGCCTGATGGAACTGTCGGACCTGCGGGCCTACCGGGCGCTCGAACGCCCGCCCACGCGGATCTCCTACGAGGGCATGGACGTGTACGGCATGGCGCCCCCGTCCTCGGGCGGCTCGACGGTCGGCGAGGCGCTCAACATCCTGGAGGCCCTGCCCGACGTCGGCGTGCACGAGTATCTGGAGGCCTCCAGGCTCGCCTTCGCCGACCGCGGCAAGTACGTCGGGGACGTGCCCGGCGTGCCGCTGCGGGAGCTGCTGTCCGACGGGTTCGCCAAGGAGCGCGCCTGCCTGATCGGCGAGCGGGCGATGGCCCACCCGGCGCCCGCGGGCGAGCCGGACGGCGACTACGCCCCGTGCCCCGCCCCGGCGGGCGGAGCGCAGCCCGAGACCGCGGGACCGGCCCGGGAGGGGCCGGAGACGACCCACCTCGTCGTGACGGACCGCTGGGGCAACGTCGTCGCCTACAACATCACCATCGAGTCCACCGGCGGCAACGGCATCGTCGTGCCCGGCCGCGGCTTCCTGCTCAACAACGAGCTGACCGACTTCACCTTCGGCCCCGCGCCGGGCGACCCCAACCTCCCGGGGCCGGGCAAGCGCCCGCGCTCGTCCATGGCGCCGACGATCGTCCTGGACGACGGCAGGCCGCTGCTGGCCCTCGGCTCGCCCGGCGGGTCCACGATCATCACCACCGTCCTGCAGATCCTCGTCAACCGCTGGGAGCTCGGCATGAGCCTGCCCGAGGCCCTCGCCGCGCCCCGCGCCACCCAGCGCAACACCGCCCAGACCCAGGCCGAGCAGGCCTTCCTGGACCGTTACGGCGCCGAGCTGACCGCCAGGGGCCACAGCTTCGCCCTCAACCCCGAGATCGGCGCGGCCACCGCCGTGGAGTTCCTGGGCAAGGGCAGGCTCCAGGCCGTGGCCGAGCCGTCCCGCCGGGGCGGGGGCAGCGCCCTGGTCGTCTCTCCGGCGCGCTGACCGGGTGGTCCCGCGTCCACCGGGTGATGCCTAGGATTCGGGCATCCGCAGTGATGGGGTTCCTGAAGGGGTGGGCCGGTGGACGCAGGTGAACCCGTGGAGGTGCCGGGGCCGCCGCGTGAGGAGCAGTTGCTGGCGGGGCTGGCGAAGCTGGGGCAGGCGGTGCGGATGAGCGCCTGGCGCAACGCGGGGCCGTACGGGCTCTCGCCTCTCCAGGCCGACATCCTTGCCTTCCTCGCCGGGGACGACCGGCCCCGGCGGCAGGGGGAGGTGGTCGCGGCCCTGGCCTCGACGGCGCCGACGGTCAGCGACGCGATGCGGGCGCTGACCGGCAAGGGGCTGGTGAGCAAGGTCAGGGACGCCGCCGACGCGCGGGCGTTCGTGCTGACGCTCACCGGCGTCGGCCGGCAGGAGGCGGCGCGGCTGAGCGCCGTGCCGGAGCCGCTGCGGGCGGCGGTCGCCGCGCTGGATGCCGGCGATCTGGCGGCGATGCTGCGCGGGGCCTCGGCGATGATGCGGGTGCTGCAGGAGCACCGGGCGATCCCGATCTCCCGGATGTGCCTGACCTGCCGTTTCTACCGGCCCGACGCGCATCCGGAGGACCCGGCGCGGCCGCATCACTGCCTGTTCGTGGACGCCCCGTTCGGGGACGGGGAACTGCGTCTGGACTGCCCGGACCACGAGTCCGCCTGACCCCGCAGCCGTACGGCCCGCCGCTTTTCCCGATCCTCGTGCTCCTGCCGGGGTTGAATATTTGGCAGTGCCAACTATAGTTGGCACTGCCAAATGTTGATTCCGGTGAAGGAGTTCCCCATGCCCCGTCTGTCCGTCGTCGACCCGGCCGACGCGAGCCCGCAGGCCCGCACGCTGCTCGGCAAGGTCGAGCGCGCTCTCGGCGCGACGCCCAACATGATGCGCGCGATGGCCGCCTCCCCGGCGGTCCTGGACGCCTACCTCGCCTTCAGCGGAGCCCTGGCCAGGGGACGGCTCTCCGCCGCCGTCCGCGAGCAGCTCGCGCTGGTCGCGGCGGTGGAGAACAGCTGTGAGTACTGCCTGGCGGCGCACACCGTCCTGGGCGAGCGGGCGGGCGTCGCCAAGGCCGACCTGGAGGCCGGGCTCGACGCCGACGCCTCGGACCCGGCCGTCGCCGCCGCGCTCCGCTTCGCCCGCGCGGTGATCCGCGACCGGGGCTTCGTCTCCGATGCCGACCTCGCCGACGTCCGCGCCGCCGGGTACGACGACGGGGAGATCGGCGAGATCATCGGCGCGGTCGCGCTCAACGTGTTCACGAACTACTTCAACTCCGTCGGCCAGACGGAGCTGGACTTCCCGCCGGTGGCGCTGCCCGCCAAGCCCGGCGCCGCCTGACCGCGACCCGGGTCCGCCCGACTATGACCCGGCGTCGCCTGACCGCGGTCCTGCGCGCCGTACGGCCTCCGCGGCGGGGGCGGGTGTACGGCGCGCAGGCCGGTGGGCCTTCAGTGGATGAGCTCGTAGGCCCCGGGCCTGACCCTGCGGGTGCGCGCCCAGTATTCGAAGGTGAAGCCGGGCCAGGTGGTGCGGTTGACGCCGTGCTCGTCGAGATACCAGCTCCGGCAGCCGCCCTCGTTCCAGACCAGCGCGTGCAGGCGCTCCTGGAGGCGGTCGTTGAAGGCGCGCTGGGCGCCGGGCCGCACGTCCAGCGCCCTGGCCCCGGTCTTCGACAGCAGCCGCAGGCAGTCGAGCACGTATTTCACCTGCGACTCGATCATGAAGACGACCGAGTTGTGGCCCAGCCCGGTGTTCGGGCCGAGCAGGAAGAACAGGTTGGGGAAACCGGCGGTGGTGATGCCGTAGTAGGCCTCGATGCCGTTCTGCCAGGCATCCTGGATCTTCAGGCCGTTCCTGCCGATGATCCGCTGCTCGTTCAGCGCGTCGGTGACCTTGAACCCGGTGCCGTAGACGATGACGTCGACCTCGATCTCCCTGCCGGTGGCGTCGACGATCGAGTTCTCCCGGATCTCGGCCACCCCGTCGGTGACCAGATCGACGTCGTCCCTGCCCAGCGCGGGATAGTAGTCGTTGGACAGCAGGATGCGCTTGCAGCCGATCGTGTAGTCGGGGGTGAGCTTGGCGCGCAGCTCGGGGTCGGGGACCTGCCGTTCCAGGTGGCGCCTGGCCACCGCCTCCTGCACCTTCATCAGGCGCGGGTCGACGGTGAAGCCGAGGGCGCGGGTCTCCAGCACCCAGTAGATCGTGTTGCGCAGCGTGCGGGCGGCTCCGGGCAGCCGCATGACCCGCTTCATCCTGGGGGAGAGCGCGAAGTCCGGCTTGGGCTGGATCCACGGGGGCGTGCGCTGGAAGACGGTCAGGTGCGCGGCCTGCTCGGCGAGCCGGGGGACGAACTGGATCGCCGAGGCGCCGGTGCCGATGACCGCCACCCGTTTGCCCGTCAGGTCCGCGGAGTGGTCCCACTCGGCCGAGTGGAAGGCCGGGCCGCGGAACCGCTCGCGCCCCCGGATCTGCGGGTAGGACGGCACGTGCAGGGCGCCGATGCCCGACACGACCGCGTTGGTGGTGAACGTCTCGCCGTCGCCGGTGCCGACCTGCCAGTTCCTGGCCGCGTCGTCGTACTCCAGGCCGACGACCTCCTTGCCGAACCGGAAGTGGGGCGCCAGTCCGTACTTCTCCACGCAGGCGCGCATGTAGTCCCAGATCTCGGTCTGCGGGGAGAACATCCGCGACCAGCCGGGGTTGAGCTCGAAGGAGAAGGAGTACATGTGCGAGGGGACGTCGCAGGCGCAGCCCGGGTAGGTGTTGTCCCGCCAGGTGCCGCCGAGGTCGGAGGCCTTCTCCAGGATCACGAAGTCGTGGTAACCGGCCTCCTTCAGCTTGATCGCCATGCCGATGCCGGCGAAGCCGGAGCCGATGATGGTCAGACCGGGGCGCGTGCTCATCCGCTCTCCTTATTGGACTCGGAGTCCAATGTAGTTCGCGGCCGTGGTCGCCGTCCATACCTGCCCGGGCGTGAGCAGCGTCACACCGACCAGTCGGTATGTCAACGGGCCCGGAGAACACGAAAAGCGCCGAGGGCTCAGGCCTTCGGCGCTGTCGGTCGTCCGATCCCGTCGAGGGGCGGGGGCCCGGACGGGTCGCGCGGTCCGCGGGGCGTCAAAGCTCCGCGGGTGTCAGAACTCCGCGGGTGTCAGAACTCCGCGGGTGTCGGAACTCCGCAGGAGCCGCAAGCCCACCGGGCGCCGGAACTCCACGGGACGTCGGGACTCCGTAGACGTCGGAACTCCACGGGGTCGCGGCTCCGGGGTGCCGGAACTGTGCGGGGTGCCGGAATCCCGTCACATGAGCAGCAGGTAGGCGGCGATCGCCGCGATCACCACCACGACCGCGACCGCGATGGAGATGGGGACGACCAGGGATCGCTTCTCCGGCGCGGCCTCCGGCTCGTTGCGCTGAGCGAAGGCGCGGAACTGCTGGGTGTTTCCTGCCGGGTCAATCTGGGGATCAGACATGGTCCGACTTTAGCGATAGGCGGTGACTTTTCAACACAGGTTCACACCACTTCACCGGCGAGCCATGCCGGATCGGGATGAGGCGGGGACGCGCTGGTGAGGTCCTGGAAACGGGACCACCGCCGCGGGCGGATAGCGTGGTGTCATGCTCCGGATCCTGTTCTCTCCCCGCGTGGTGGCGCTCCACCTCCTCGCTGTCGGAGCGCTCGTCGCATGTGTCTTCCTCGGCCGCTGGCAGCTCGGCGTCTTCGAGGACTCCGGCAGGCCGCAGGCGGCGGTGGACCCGGCCCCGGTGTCGGTGACCACGCTCGCCCAGGCCGGACGCCACCTGGACGGCGAGGCGATCGGCCGCAAGGTGACCGCGGAGGGGACCTTCGACGCCACCCGCCAGCTCCTGGTGGCCGGCCGGGACGACGGCCTGTGGATCCTGACGGCGCTCGACCTCGGGGACGGCACGTCGATCCCGGTCGTGCGCGGCTGGATCCCCTCGGCCTCCGACCCGGCGACGGCCGTACCGGAGGGGCGGGTCACGGTGAGCGGGCGGCTGCAGGCCTCCGAGCCGACCGACAGCGTGCAGCGCGTGCGCGAGGTGCCGGCGGGACAGGTCCAGACCGTCTCGTCGGCCGAGCTGATCAACATGTGGCGGGGCGGGAAGCTGCGCGACGGCTACGTGGTGGCCACCGCCCAGAGCCCGGCCCCGGCGGTGGCGGCCGAGCCTGTCCCCGTCGCGCCCCCCACCGCCTCCGGGGTGCTGACCTGGCGCAACCTGGCCTACGCCGCGCAGTGGTGGATCTTCGGCCTGTTCGCCGTCTTCATGTGGTGGCACTTCGTGCGCGACGCCGTCCGGAGCGGTACGGCCGGACGGGACTCCGGCTCAGGATCGGGACCCGAGCCCGAGCCCGATCCCGATCCCGATCCCGATCCCGATCACAATGCCGGGGCGGAGCGCGCCCCGGAGGCCGGGACGGGCTCGCCGGACGGCTCCCCGTCCAGGCCGGCCGCCGTCTGAACCCGCATATCGTTGAGTGTCCCGAACCCCAGACCGAGGTAGATCACCGTGGAATCCGCCCTCAAGCCCTTCCGAGTCCTTGCCTACGTGGTCGGCGTGATGCTGCTGGTCCTGGTCGCGTGCATCGTGCTCAGGTACGGCTTCGGCATCGAAGGCCCGTCGAAGGTCGTCTCACCCATCCACGGCTTCCTGTACATGCTCTATCTGGTGGCCACGATGAACCTGGGCATGAAGGCCCGCTGGTCGTGGCCGTACATCCTGAGCGTGATGCTCGCGGGCACGGTGCCGCTGCTGTCGTTCGTGTTCGAGCGCAAGGTCACCCGGCGCGTCGAAGACGAGATCGCCGCCGCGACCGCCTGACCCCGCGCTCGTGCGCGGGGCCGGGCGGTACGGCGCACGACGCGGCGGCGCCGTACCGGTGGGTCAGCGGCCGATGCCGCGCCTGCGGATGCGGTTGAGCCGCTGGCGCTGTGACGGGTCGAGCATGAAGTAGCCGACGACCGGGGCGGCGATGACGCCCAGGACGACCAGCAGCGTGAGCCAACCGGGCAGGAAGATCCAGGAGAGCAGGACGACCGCTCCGGCTCCGAGGGCGTACTTCTGGACGGGTGACATCCTCAACATCCTCCCAACACGGAGCCGGTGCCCCGCCTCTGCCATTGTGCGTCGCCCGTCCAACGGATGGACCCCCCGGCCGGGTTCCATCCGAGATATATCTCAATTTTCCCGGACGAGGGCCTCGACGGCCCACCGAGCCGCGGTCAGGGCCCCCTGTCCGATCTCCTCGGCGGGCTCGCCCGCGTTGCGCTGGTACTGCAGGGTGAGGACCAGGTTGCTGACGCGGACGAACGCGGTCACGCTGTAACCGCCGTTGACCACCTCTCCGGTGAAGGCCTCGTTCCCCAGCCCGCCGACCTCGCGGGGGGCGCTCTGCGTGCTCCCGTCCCGGGTGCCCGCCCCCTCGGCCGCCGAGTCCAGGCGGGCCGCGAACGCCCGCGTCGCCTCGGCCGCCTCCGGATACAGCTTCGCGTTCACCGACAGCTGGCGCTGCAGCGAGCGGGGATCGTCCTCGCGCGCGGGTCCCCAGATGCAGCCCTTCCCCCACGCGGAGGGCTTCTCGCGTACGTCGAGCCGGGCCAGCTGCTCCGCCGTGAACAGCTCGCACAGCGGGGGCATCGTGCGCAAGGGACCGGGATCGGCGTACGGGGCCGTCGGCGCCGGGGCCGCGGCCGGAGCCGTGGTGCCGCGCATGCCCCACATCACCCCACCGGTGATCACGAGGGCGCAGACGACGGCGACCGTGACGGCGATCAGGGTCCTGCGCCGTGCGTTCGAGGCCCGGGGCGCGAGGCTCTCCAGGGTCAGCCGGACGGAGTCGGCGTCGGGGCGGTGGGCGGGGTCGGCCGACAGCAGGCCGTCCAGGAGCGGGGCGAGGGGTCCGGTGGAGCCGGTCTCCGGGGAGGCCAGCGGGGTGCCGTCGGCCGTACGGAAGGCGGAGCGGGCCCCCGGCAGATGACCCTCGACCGCGGTGAACAGGGCCGTGCCGAGGTCGCGCAGCTCGTCGGCCGGGGCGGCGGCCACGCCGGTGAGGACGACCCGCCCGCCGGGGCCGAGCAGGATGGTCTCCGGGGTGGCGGTGAGGTTGACGCCGTGCCGCTGCGCGGCGGTCAGGGCGTCGAGCACGGCCAGCCCGACCTCGGCGGCGCGTTCCGTGGGCAGCGGCCCGTCGGCCCGGACGGTCTGCGCCAGGGAGCGCCCGGCGACCGCCTCCAGGATCAGCCACATCCGGTCGGGGGCCGGGACCGCGTCGTGCAGGGTGACGACGCCGGGGTGCCGCAGCTCGGCCGCCGCGCGGAGCTGCCCGAGCAGCCAGTCGCGGTGCGGGCCCGGGGGCGGCAGCCGTACCTCGGTGACCGTGACGTCGCGCTGGAGCAGCTCGTCGCGCGCACGCCGGCTCATGCCCGCCGGGTCGCGGCGTTCCAGGAGGCGGTAGCGCCCGGCGAGCAGTCCGGGATCGTTCACGGCCGCCGCTCCGCCCGCGGGGAGCGCGCGTCAGCCATGCCGGTCCAGCCGCCCGGCGACGACCTTCGCGGTGCGCAGGGTACGGCTGCGCAGGGCGGGGGCGGCGCGTTCACCATCCATCGACAGGTTCACCTCGACCAGCAGGTCGGCGGAGCGGAAACGGACCACGCTGTGGGCGCGCTCCAGCGCGATCACGTCGTAGGCGAACGCCTCGTCGCCGACACGGGCGACGTCCTTGAGCGGGCCGGTCGACCCGAGGAGGCCGCTGCCCCGATCGGCGTCGATCCTGGTCCGCTCGGAGGCGAAGAAGGCGTGCGCCGTCTCGGGGGCGGTCTTGCCGGGTGTGGCCCGGTACAGGTTCAGCGAGACGCTGACCTTGCGGCCGCCGGCGCCCTCCCACGTGCAGGAGCCCGCCCCGCCGTCCTGGCCCGGCACCCTGAACGGCGAGGCCCCGGGGACGACGGCCCCGGCCTGGGTCTCGGTCAGCAGGGAGCACGGGTCGGGGGCGGCGGCCAGACCCTCGGCCTGCGAGCCGGACCCGGAGCCCGAGCCGGCCGGGGACGGGGCGGGCGCCCCGGGGTCCCCCGAGGTCAGGAACACCGCCGCCGCCGTTCCGGCCGCCACGACGGCCAGCCCGGCTCCGGCGACCAGCCCGAGGCGGCCCCGGGCACCGATCCCGGTGCGGCGTCCGGGAGAGGGCCGCGGGTCCGGCGCCGGGGACAGCGGTCCGGCGGGCCTGCCGAGGGAGACCTCGCGCAGCGCGGTGCGCAGCGCCGCCGCTCCGGGGCGCTCGCGGGGGTCCTTGGCCAGTACGGCCAGCAACACCGGGGCGAGGCCGCCCGCGCGCGAGGGCGGCGGGGTGTCCTGGGTCAGCACCGCGCCCAGCGTCGCCACCGGAGTCCCGCGCTGGAAGGGCCCCCTGCCCTCGACGGCGGCGTAGAGCGTCGCGCCCAGCGACCACAGGTCGGCGGCCGGGCCGTCGCCGGTGCCGCGCAGCCGTTCCGGGGCGATGTAGCCGGGGGAGCCGACCAGCGCGTCCGGTGAGGTGAGCTGGACGTCGCCCTCCAGGGTGGCGATGCCGAAGTCGGTCAGCAGCACGCCGCCGTCGTCGGAGACCATGATGTTGGCGGGCTTCACGTCGCGGTGCATGATGCCCCGGCTGTGCGCGAGGGTCAGCCCGTCGAGCACGGCCAGCCCGACCGCGGCGGCCCGGCCGGGCGCGAGCGGCCCGCCGGCGCGCACGACCTGCTCCAGGGAACGCCCCCTGACCAGGTCCATCACGATCCAGGGCCGCCCGTCCTGGGCGATGACGTCGTGCACCGCGACGATCGAGGGGTGGTTCAGCCGGGCCGCGGCCCTGGCCTCGCGCAGCGTGCGCTCGCGCATCTCGGCCCGCTGGGCCTCGGGGAGGTGCGGAGCGAGCACGACCTCCTTGATCGCGACCTCGCGGTGGAGCAGCTCGTCCCGCGCCCGCCAGACCACGCCCATCCCGCCCGCGCCGAGCCGCTCGACCGCCCGGTACCGGCCCGCCAGCACGGGGAGTACGGGGCCCGTCATCGGCGGACCCCGCATCCGCTCGACCGAGCGGCCGTGAGCGCGGCCGGCACCTCAGCCACCGATCCTCAGGGCCTCGGCGATCCAGCGGGAGACCTTCCCGGCGTTCTCCGCGATCTTGCCGTCGGGGTCCCCCTTGACGCCGCCCTGCTCGTAGTCGACCTGGGCGACCAGGTTGCTGACCCGGAAGACCACGGTCACCTTGTAGGACCCGCCGTAGAGGTTGACCGGACTGTAGGCGGCCGAGATGAACGCCTCCTCACCGACGCCGCTCATGTCCTGCGGCGGCAGCGGCCTGGGCGTGGCGAGCGCGGCCTTGTCGACGGTGTCCTTCTTCTTGCCCGCGAGGTACTCCCTGGCCCGGGCGATCCCCGAGGCGTCCTGCTTCTGGGCCACCAGCCGCACGCGCAGGTCGTACTTCTCCACGTTGGCCTTGCGCCAGTCCTGGCTGTTGAGCCAGTTGCACTCGGCGGGCTCGACCTCCGAGCTCCGGTAGCCGGGGACCACCTCGGCCGCCTGCCGGTCGGTGAGCAGGCTGCACGCCCGGGGCGCGGCGGCGAAGAGCGCCCCTGCTCCGGGAGCGGGCGCGGCCTCGTCATTGTCCGGATCGCTCAGTACGGGGGCGAGCAGCACGCCGATGGTCGCCGCCATTCCGGCGAGCAGCACGCAGGTCAGCGCCACGATCGAGCGGGGTACGAGGACACCTTTGGAGCCGCCGGAGCCGCCGGAACCGCCCCGGGGGCCGGCGGAGCGCTCGGTCGGAGCGGTGGAACCGCCCGGCACCGGACGGGAGGGCGGGTCCTCCGGATGGGGAGGCGGGAGGTCCGGGTGAAGGGGCGGGGCGTCCGCGTGAGACGCGAGGTCCTGGTGAGGGGGCGGGCCGTCGGGGTGATGGGACGCGGGAGCAGGGGAGGCGCCCGAGAGGGTGGGGGAGGGCTCAGCTGACACGGGGATGCCGGGGTCCGTCCCACCCGTCTCCGCGCCGGTCGGCGGGACCGTGGCCGGGGCGGAGACGACGGCCGGATCCGAGGCGGGAGCGGCGTCCCGGCCCGTGTCCCCGGGCAGGCCGGGGATCGCGTCCACGACCGTCCGCGAGGCGGCGTCCGGGACGGAGTGGGGGGCAAGGTGATGGACGGGGTCCCGGCCCGGGGCAGGGATCGGGTCCAGGATCGGGTCCGAGAACATGTCCGCGTGGACGGGCATCGTGGCGTCCGGCGCCGCGAGCGCGTCCGCCGTGGGGACGAAGGGCCGTACGACGGAGGGCTCGGCCTGGGGGACCGGATCCCGGAACGGGGCGGACCCTCCGGCGGACGGCGCGGCGAACGCGCCGGGTGGCGGGGGGAAGCCACCGGCCGGTACGGCGAAGCCTCCGGGCGAGGGGGGGAAACTTTCGTGCGGAGAGGGGAACCCGCCGGGCGACGGGGGAAAGCCTTCGGGCGGCGACGGGAACCCGCTGGACGGCGGCGGGAATCCACCGGGTGGTACGGGGAAGCCGCCGGCGGGTGTGGCGGGCCCGGAGCTCTCCTGGATGATCTCTCGCAAGGTCGTGCGCAGCGCGGCCGGGTCGGGGCGCAGGGACGGGTCGCCGGACAGCAACCGGATCAGGACCGGACCGATCGGACCGGCGGACTGCATCGGGGCGCCCGGCGCGGGGGGACGGCCTTCGACGGCGGCGTAGAGGGTGGCGCCCAGCGACCACAGGTCGGAGGCCGGGCCGGTGACGCCTTCGGGGGCGGTGAAGACCGGGGACCGGAAACCGGGCCCGGTCAGCAGCACCTTGTCGTACGGCCCGATCAGCACCGAGCCCGGCCGCACGTCACCGTGGAGCATCCCGTGACCGTGCACGGCCACGAGCTGGTCCAGCACGGCCAGGCCGATCACGGCGGCCCGGACGGGTGTCAGCGGACCGCCCCGCTCGATCAGGGACTCCAGCGAGGACTGCCCCGGCCCGGAGGCCCCGGGCCCACCGGAGCCGTACCCCGTGCCCGACCCACCCGGCCCGTACCCCGAGCCCGATCCACCGGGGCCGTATCCCGCTCCACCCGGAGCGGAGCCTGAACCCGGTCCACCCGGCCCGTACCCCGGACCCGGTTCGCCGGGGCCGTATCCCGGTCCACCCGGAGCGGAGCCCGGGCCCGTGTTCCCTCCGGGGTGGCCGGAGGCCGGGGTCGCGGCGCCGGGACCGGCGTGCCTGCCCTGCCGGCGGGGGGTGTCTGCCTGGTTCATCCCGATGCCTTCTGTCTGTTCAACGCCGCCGCCACCCAGGTGGCGGCGGTGTGGGCGCCGCTCTGGATCGCGGGGCCGTCCTTGCTCCCGTCGGCCACTGTGTAGCCGACCTCGACGACCAGGTTGTCGACGCGGAGAGTCACGTAGCTCTGTTCGAGCCTGCCGGTCCGGCGGTTCTCGTAGACGTCGTAGCCGAACGCCTCCTCGCCGGCGGGCTTGACCGGCAGCGGCCCGGTGTTCCTGGCCGAGCGGGCTCCGGCGGAGATATCCGGCCAGCTCCAACTGAGCTGACCGCTGGGGATGGTGCCGTTGCGCCGGTTCACGAACAGCTCGTGGGCCTGGCGCGGGCTCTTGCCCCACTGGTCGGCGTCGGCGGGGTCGACCGTCAGCCCCACGCCGGGGGACACCCACTCGCAGCCGCCCCGGTTGGTCGCCTTGCCCTGGCCCTTCAGACGGGGCAGGAGCTGCCCGGCCTGGTCGGCGGAGATCAGCCCGCACAGGTCCACCGGGGTGGCGAAGGCGCCGGGCCGTTCGCTGAGCCGTACCGGCCCGGCGGGCTCGGCGCGGTCGGCGGTGAGATGGGCGACCCCCAGGCCGGTCCCGGCCACCGCCACGACCGCGGCCACCTCGGCGACGGCCCACAGCAGCGCGCGGCCCCTGCGCGGGGCGCGGACCGGCCGTGCCGGGACGGTCGGCCCGGTCAAGGCGGCGCCGGAGCGGCCGGACGGCGGGCCGGCAAGCCCCTGGGGCGACGTGCCGGTACGGCCCTGCGGGATGCCGGTGCGGCCCTGTGACGTGCCGGTACGGCCCTGCGGGACGCCGGGGTGACTTTGCGGCGCACCGGAGTGACCGGAGTGGCTGGAACGGTCCGCGCCGGGATCGGACGCGCCCGCGGGATGGCCGGACGCGATCTCCTGGAGCCCGCGGACGACCTCGTCGAGGGACGGCCGGGCGACGGGCAGCGGGTCCAGCATGCGCATCAGCAGCGGGCCCAGTTCACCGGCCAGTTCGGGCGGCCGGGGCGGCTCGGTGAGCACCCGGCTGATCGCCGAGATGGGGGTCTCGGCGGGGTGCGGGGGCACGCCCTCGACCGCGAAGTACAGGCCGGCGCCCAGCGACCACAGGTCGGAGTAGGGGCCGCCGCGCTCGCCGCGCAGCCGTTCGGGGGCGATGTAGTTGGGGGAGCCGATCAGGCGGCTGGTGACCTCGCCGGTGACGTCGCCCTCGGCGACGGCGATGCCGAAGTCGGTGAGGACGGCTCTGCCGGTCCGGGTGAGGAAGATGTTGCCCGGCTTGACGTCGCGGTGCGTCACCCCGGCGGCGTGCGCGGCGGCCAGCGCGCCGGCGATGCCCACCCCGACGCGGGCCGCCTGGTGCGGCGGGAGCGGCCGCCTGCCCGTGACGGTCCGGTCGAGGGACTCCCCGGTCAGCAGCTCCATGACGATCCACGGGCGGTCGTTCTCGACGACCACGTCGTGGACGGTGATGATCGACGGGTGCTTGAGCCGGGCCGTCAGGTTGGCCTCGCGGAGCGCGGCGGCGCACAGGTCCTGCCGCTGGGCGGGGGACAGCTCCGGCGGGAGCCGTACCTCCTTGACCGCCACGTCACGGCGGAGCGTCTCGTCGGAGGCGAGCCACACCGTGCCCATGCCGCCCTCGGCGAGGGGGTTGAGCAGGCGGTAACGACCTGCCAGCACCTGTGTGTCGATCCCGCTCACTCCGTTCGATGTCCTGCCGCGCACAAAAGATAGCCACTCGGCAGGGCTGGACCCAACGGAAACGGTTCCTCCGTATTCGGGGGTTATATCCCTGTGATGCCGATCACCCGTCAGGTCACCGCTTGAAACCGTGATCACGCGATGGTTAGGCTGATCGTCCCTTCGAGGAAGAGGAGGTGAGGAGCAGATGTCCACCCTGATGACGCGCTCCCGCCTCGGGCGGAAGGCCGCCTGAGACCGGAGAGCGCACATGCCTCTCTGGAGTTCCGCTTGTCCGATCTGATCTTCCGTCCGCTCACCGCGGACGAGTTCGACCTGTTCCACGGTTACGCCACCCCGCCGGCCTCCGGCGTGGGCGCCCGCAGGCTCTCCTTCGAGGAGCTGGGATACCGCTCCGGCTGGGTGTGGGTCGCCGTGCGCGGCGACGAGGTCGTCTCCCGGGCCGCCTTCTGGGGTCCCGAGGATCATGAGCACCCGTTCAGCCTCGACTGGTTCGACCCGGGCCTCGGCCCGGACGGGATCGAGGCGGGCGCCGCCCTGCTGCGGGCCGCCTACGACGCGCTGGTCACGCCGGGTTACTCCTCGCCCATCGGTGACCGGCCCGACTACCACCTGTTCCTGCCCGCCGACTGGCGGGAGCGCCCGGACGCCAGGGCCGACGCCGAGGCCCGGATCACCGCCGCCGAGAAGGCGGGGCTGCGGCGGTTCGTGGAGCGGATCAATCTGCGCTGGATCCCCGGGTACGGCCTGCCGCCGCGCTCGGCCCGGCTCACCTTCGTCCCCGCCGTCGACGACGAGCTGGTCGTGGACGTGCTGGCCAGACTCTGCGAGAACACCCTGGACGCCTACGCCCGGCGCGACGTCGAACGGTACGGCCTGCGCCGGGCGGCCGAGATCACACTGGAGGAGATCGCCGACTTCCCCGGCGGGCGCGACCGGTGGCGGCTGGCCTACGACGCGGCCGGGGAACCGGTGGGCATCACGATGCCCACCCGCAACAGCTACTTCGCGACGATCGGCTACATGGGCGTGGTGCCCGAGCACCGCGGCCACCACTACGCCGACGACCTCGTCGCCGAGGCGCTGCACATCTTCGCCGCCGACGGCGAGCCCGAGGTGAGCGACGCCACCGACGTCGGCAACGCGCCCATGGCGGCCTCGTTCGCCCGGGTGGGCTACGAGGTGACCGGCCATCGGATGATCTTCACCTGACGGGCGGGCCGGCGCCGGTGGGAGGGCCGCCGGCGCCGGCATCCCGAGGAGGTCGTCGCGGGGCTCCGGCCTGCGCGGAATCTTCACAATTCACCTCAGGCCGTCTGCACAGGTCAGGCATAAGCTCGCGGCATGGCTACTCCCCGGCAACGCCGCGTCCTCGTGGTCGAGGACGACGAGACGATCGCGCGGGCCGTACGGCACCGGCTCGTCGCGGAGGGCTTCGACGTGCGGATCGCCGGAGACGGGCAGGAGGCGCTCGCGGCGTACGCGAAGGCCGAGCCCGACGTGGTGGTCCTCGACCGGCTGCTGCCCGGCCTCGACGGCCTGGAGGTCTGCCGGCGCATGCAGGCGGCCCGGCCGGTGCCGGTGCTCATGCTCACCGCGCTGGGAGAGGAGACCGACCTGCTCGTCGGCCTGGGGGTGGGCGCCGACGACTACATGGCCAAGCCGTTCAGCATGCGCGAGCTGGTCGCGCGGGTGCACGCGCTGCTGCGGCGGGTGGAACGCGCCTCCCAGCTCGCCGTGGACGAGACGGTCCTGCGCGTGGGCGACGTCGACATCGACACCGCCGAGCGGAGGGTCTACGTGCGGGGCGCGGAGGTGCAGCTGACCCGGACCGAGTTCGACCTGCTGCGCCGGCTGGCGGAGCGGCCGGGCCAGGTGTTCGAGCGGGAGCGCCTGCTGTCCGACGTCTGGGGCTTCTCCGAGGCGGCGGCCACCCGGACGGTCGACAGCCACGTACGGGCCCTGCGCCGCAAACTCGGCTCCGGGGTCGTGCGAACGGTCCACGGGGTCGGCTACGCCTTCGTCCGGCCGTGAGGCCCCCCGGGACCGGGCGGGCCGCCGAACCGATCCCGCCGCAGAGCACTCGAACACTGAAATGCGCAAACCATTGAGACCTCTCGACTTCCTGGGCCGGATCAAGGTCAAGCTCGGCATCGTCATCCTGCTGGCGGTGGCGACGGCGTTCGTCGTCAACGAGGTCGGCATCAACGCCGGCTACTCGCGCAACGTGCGCGTCGCGGTGGCGGTGGTCCTCGCACTGATCATGGTGCAGCTGCTCGCGCGGGGGATGACCAAACCGCTGCGCGAGATGGCCGCCGCCGCCCAGACGATCGCCAAGGGCCGGTACGGCCTGCGGGTCACGGCCACCTCCCGCGACGAGGTCGGCGAGCTGGCCCGGGCCTTCAACGCGATGGCGGCCGACCTGGGAGAGGTGGACCGGCAGCGCAGGGAGCTGGTCGCCAACGTCAGCCACGAGCTCCGTACGCCGATCACCGCTCTCCGGGCGGTGCTGGAGAACGTGGTGGACGGCGTCTCCGACCCCGATCCGGTGACGCTCGGGACGGCGCTGGCCCAGACCGAGCGGCTCGGACGGCTGGTCGCCCAGCTGCTCGACCTGTCCCGGCTGGAGTCCGGGGCCCGGCTCATCGACCCGGAGAGCCTCGAGCTCCGGCCGCTCTGCGAACAGGCGCTGCGCGAGGCGGTGCTCGCCCGCGACGGGGTGACGGCCCGGTGCGAGGTGCCCGCGGGGCTGAGCGTGCGGGCCGACGCCGACCTGCTGGCCCAGGTGCTGGCCAACCTGCTCGACAACGCGGTACGGCACAGCCCGGAGGGCGGGGTCGTGGTGCTCGCCGCCGCCGCTCAAGGGGGCGGCGTACGGCTGCGCGTGACCGACCAGGGGCCCGGGATCGCGCCCGAGGAGCGGGCCAGGGCCTTCGAGCGCTTCTCCCGGCTGGACGCGGGCCGGGCGGCCGACGAGGGCGGCGCCGGGCTCGGCCTCGCCATCACCAAGGAGATCGTCGAGCTCCACGGCGGCTCCATCCGCGTCGAAGACGGCGTCGGCTGCCGCGTCGCGGTCGACCTCCCCGAAAGGACCATGATGGACGGCCCGTCTCCCGGCGATCCCATGACCTCCTCCCCGGACCCCCTCTCCCCAGCCGAGTCCGTGGACCTCGAAGAGCTCCCGGCTCCTGCCGCCCGCCCGGTCCCGGAGACCGCGGCGCCGGCCGGTACCCGCGCGACCGCCACGATCCCGCCGGACCCCGTGGACTCCCCGGACCTCGCGGACGCCGCGGACCCCGCGGACCTCGTGGACTCCCCGGACCCCGTGGATTCCGCGGACCGGGTGGACCCGGTGGAGACCCTCGTGGCGTCGGGAGCGGACTCCGCAGGCGCCGGCGCGACCGTCGTGGACGTCACGGAGACCTCCGCGGAGTCCGGAGCCTCTCCCACGCCGCCCGGACCCCCGGTCCCGGCCGGGTACGGGTCCGGCCCCGCGGTTCCCGGCTCAGGGACTCCCGGCTCCGGGGCTCCCGGTCCGGCGGGTCCCTCCGGTCCGGGGCACGCGCCCTTCCCCGCCACGGGGGGAGCGGGCGGGCACGGCTACCCGGTCCCGCTCAGGAACTGGTGGGGAGCCGTCATCGGGGTCTTCGTCGGCGGGTTCATCGGGCTGGCCTTCGGTGTCCTCCTCGGTCTCGGCGTCGGGGCCGTCAGCATCCAGGCGGGCCTCGCCCTGGGCGTCCTGTCCCCGGTGATAGGCGGGTTCGTCGGCACGGTCATCGGGGCGACCACGCCGCCGAGCGGGGTCTGGGAGTCCTCCCGGCCCGCCGGAGGCGTTCCCGCGCCCAGGACGCCCGTCACGCCGCCGCATCCTTCCGCGCAGGGGCGGGAAGGACGGCCCGCCGGGCCCGCACTCGACGGTGCGGGGACGGGCCGGACCCAGGGCCCGGGTGACCCGGCGGGCGCCGCCCGGCCCGCAGGGGAGACGCACCGCACGCAGGAGGACACACACCGGACAGCGGTGGCGCAGCGAGGCGCTCCGGCGGGCCGCGAGGGGCACGGGGGAGCACCGGACGGATCGGGGACGCCGGGCGAGCCGCGAGGGCTGCAGGGATCGGGGACGCCGGGCGGGCTGCAGGGGCCGGGGACGCCGGGCGAGTACGTGGCGCCCTCGGTGTTCCCCCGGCCGCAGCTGCCCGGCACCCCGCGCTGGGTGCCGGTGGCCTGCGCGGTCGTGGGACTGCTGGCGGCCGTCGCGCTGCCGTACAGCTCCGTGGGACTCGGGTTCGTGCTGGTGGCGGCGGCCATGGGCGTGGTGGCGCTGCCCGTCGTACGCCGCCGGATCACCCCCTGGTCGGCCGGGATGGGCGTGATCGCGTACGGGATGGTCGTGATGGCGGTCTTCAGGGACGCCGACTGGCTCGTCGGGCTGCTCCTGCTGGCCGGGTTCGCGGTGGCCGCGCTGGCTCTGTCGGGGGCGGGACGCGGCTGGCTCGGGGTGCTCAGGGGCGGGGTCTCGGTGGTGCTCGGGCTGCTGCCGGTCCCCTGGTTCCTGGCGGCCCCGTTCAAGGGGATGCCGACCCGCCGCAGGCTGGTCCCCGCGCTGATCGGGGCGGGGCTGACCGTGGTGCTGGTCGCGATCTTCGGCGCGCTGTTCGCCTCAGCCGACGCGGTGTTCGCCAAGACCGTGGAGAACATCTTCACCGGGCAGGACTGGGCGGAGTCCCTGCCGCTGCGGATCCTGACCTTCGCGGTCTTCGGGGTCGTCGCCGCCTCGGCCGTGCTGGTCGGCCTGCGGCCGGTCGCCGAGCCCAAGGGGCCGGACCTGCGGCTGCGGGTCGGCCGCGGCCTGTGGGTGACCCCGCTGACCGCGCTCAACCTGCTGTTCGCCACCTTCGTGGCGATGCAGCTGACGGTGCTGTTCGGCGGCAACGGCCGCGTGCTGGAGACCACCGATCTCACCTACGCCGAGTACGCCCGCTCGGGCTTCTTCCAGCTGGTCGTCGTCAGCGTGTTCGTGCTGGCGATCGTGGCGCTCGCCTCGGGGGTGGTCGACCTGGAGGGCCGCGACCGGTGGCTGATGGCCGGGCTGCTCGGCCTGCTGTGCGGGCTGACGGTGGTGATCCTGATCTCCGCCATGTACCGGCTCGACCTCTACGTCGACGCCTACGGCTACACCCGGCTGCGGGCGTCGGTGGGCGCGGCGATCTGGTGGCTGGGCGGGATCTTCGCGCTGGTCCTCGTGGCCGGCGCGGTACGGCTGACCCGGCGCGCCGCCGGATGGCTGCCCCGGAGCGTGGTCGTGATGACCGGGGCGGGCCTGCTGGCCTTCGCGGTCTGGAACCCGGACCTGCGGGTCGCCGAGTCCCAGCTCAGCATCCGGGGCGTGGACCGGCTCGACCAGGCGTACCTGAGCGATCTCGGGGCGGAGGCCGTACCGGCGCTGGACCGGCTGCCCGAGCCGACCCGCAGCTGCGTGCTGCAGGCGGTTGTCCAGGCCAACGAGCTCGACCGGCCCGACCCGTGGAACGGCTGGAACCTGGCCAGGCAGCAGGCCAGGAAGCTGCTCGCCGAGCGGCCGGCGGTTGCGGGGGTCTCCTGCGGCCCGGAGGTCTCACGCCTCGACATCATCCCCGACCAGGACTGACCCGCCGAGGGGGCGGTACGGCCCCCGCCCGCGCGGGCGGGGGCCGTACCGGGGAGGCGGCGGGTGCGGGCCCCGCCGCGTGGATCCCGGGCCGCGGGTTCCCCGGCTCCGGGGTCAGGGCACCCAGTGGTTGCCGGTCACGGTGATCATGACCTGGAGCTGGATGCTGGCCGAGAAGTAGCCGCTGGTGTCGAGCGGGGTGGCGAGCATCCGCTTCCACAGCGCGTCCAGCCAGGCCTGGCTGCCCGGGTCGGTCATCGCGGCCACCGCGAACGGGGCGAAGAACGCGGGGTCGTTGTCACCGGAGAGCGCGGTGCCGTTGAGCCGGTAACCGTTGACGATCTTGGCGGGGTCGCCGCCGGTCTTGCTCTTTATCCAGGCGTTCAGCTTGCGCGCCGCGGCCAGCGAGGCGGGGTCGCCGCCGGTCACCGCGTCGTCGCCGATGCGCCACGGGGTACGGCAGGCGTTCCACCAGTAGCTTCCGTCGTTGGGGTCCTCCAGCACCTCGCCCGGCGCGGGTCTGGCCGTGGTGTTCGTGTCGACCACGAAGTCGGGCAGCAGGCCGGTGCCCGGGGCGTGGCGCGACTGCAGGGAGGTGATCAGGTTCTGGTGATCGGCCCGGATCGTGTCCCAGGCGGCGTCGCCGGTGGCCTTGCGGAAGGCCCTGAAGTGGGCGGCCATCCAGTCGGAGGAGCGGCTGATCCAGTAGTGCTCGCCGCCCGCGCTGCTCCAGTCGCCCAGCTTCAGCAGCCTGGTCGTCGGGTTGACCTCGCCCGCCTTGATCGCGTTGATGTGCCTGATCGCGAGCTGCCTGTAGTCGTGGGCGCCGGAGCTGCCCCACTGCCGGTCGGCCAGGAGCAGGCCGTAGGCGATGTCGAGGTCGCCGTCGGTGGCGGAGTCGCCGCCGTTGACGCTCTTGCAGGAGGCGTCCTGCTCGGCGGCGTGCAGGCCCGGCGTGATCGAGGACGGGTGGTCCAGGACGTACTTCAGCAGGCCGTCGAAGATCTTCTTCGCGTCGGGGTCGGCTCCGGCCATGGTCGCGGTGATGACCATGCCGTAGCCCTGGGCCTCGGCGACGTAGGGGTGGTCGGCGTCGGGGGAGAAGACCTGGTACCAGCCGTTGCCGCAGTTCTGCCTGACGAAGGCGGCCTTCCAGCGCCGATAGTAGTCGACCACCTTCTGGTCGAGCGTCGCCTGGCTCCCGCCGGGACGCAGCATCCCCGGGGCGTAGGGGATCGTGTGCCCGCCGAAGGGCACCTTCGGCCCGCCGGCCGTCGGCGTGGGGGTGGGTGCGGGGGTGGGCGTCGAGCCGCCTGCGGTGCCGTACACCTGCATCTCGTACAGCGAGTAGCCGTACGGCGTGCCCCGGACCGTGCCGTGCATCCGGACGTAGCGGCCGGTCCCGGAGACCGACAGGTCGTCCACGGCGCCGTCGCCGGTCGTGGTCGAGTACAGGTCGGTCCAGGAGGACCCGTCGCCGGAGACCTGGATCCGGTAGGCCCTGCCGTAGGCGGCCTCCCAGGTCAGCCTGACCCGGGAGATCGCGGCGGAGCGGCCGAGGTCGACGCGGACCCACTGCGGGTCGACCCCCTCGGCCGAGGCCCAGCGGGTGGAGGTGTCGCCGTCGAAGGCCGCGGCGGGCGCGAACCCGGACCCCTCGACGGACGAGGACGTGGCCGGACGGCCCTGGGAGAGCAGGGAGTCGGCGGTGAAGGCGGGTGGCGCCGCCAGCACGAGCGCCGGTGCGGCCAGGACCGCGGCGAGGGCGAGGGTGAGGACGGCCGGGGGGCGACGGAGACGTGGTGGCACATGCACGGGAAGGAACCCTCTCTGCGGGTCGATTGGGTTTCTGCGGTGGATCGGGGGTTCTGCGATCGTTAGTTAGGAAAGGTTCCTAACTAGAGGACGATGCCACCATTCCTGACAGCTCGCGGTCAAGAGGGAAGGGGGCCCAAATCCCCGCCTGTTCGGCGCCCGGCTGAGGATAAGGTCCTCGGAAGGTACGGGGACGGGACGTCCCGCGAACGAAGGGGGCCGCCGGGTGGAGGGGATCGCCGATCCCGCGAAGGCAGTGGGGACGTCGCTGTTCGGAGGGGGTTTCACCTTCCCGGTGATGGTCGCCCGCCGCGCCGCGCTGCGGCACAACATCGCCACGCTCGCGACCTTCGCGCGCGAGCACGGGCTGACGCTCGTCCCGCACGCCAAGACGACGATGTCGCCCGAGCTCGTCCGGGCCCAGCTGGAGGCGGGCGCGTGGGGGCTCACCGCCGCCACCCCCGCCCAGGCGCTCACCCTGTGCGGGTTCGGAGTGCCCCGGGTCATGCTCGCCAACCAGATCTTCGACCCGGCCGGGCTCGACGCCCTGGCCGCGCGGCTGGCCGGGGACCCGTCGTTCGAGTTCCTGTGCTTCGTGGACTCGGCGGCCGGGGTGGAGGCCCTGTCCCGGCACGCCGGTCCCCGGCCGTTCCGGGTCCTGGCCGAGCTCGGCCACGAGGGCGGGCGCTCCGGCAGCCGGACCCTGGAGCACCTCCTGCAGGTCGCCGCCGCCGCCCAGGCGGCGCCCGGGGTGGAGCTCGCCGGAGTCGCCGGGTACGAGGGGTCGCTGAAGTCGGCCGGGGAGGTGCGGCGTTACCTGCACCGGCTGCAGGAGGCGCTGGAGCACCTGCGGGTCAGGGACCCGATCCTGTCGGTGGGCGGCAGCCAGTGGTTCGACGTGATCGGCCGGGAGCTCGTCACCTGCCAGGCCACGATCATGCTCCGCAGCGGGGCCTACGTCTCCCACGACGACGGCTACTACCGCGAGCGCACGCCGTACACCCGCATCGAGGGGGAGCTGCGCGCGGCGCTGGAGATCTGGGCGCACGTGCTGTCCGTCCCCGAGCCGGGTCTGGCCGTGGTCGGGTTCGGCAAGCGGGACGCCCCGTTCGACGAGGGGCTGCCGGTGCCACGCGGCGCGGTCGAGGGCGCTACGGTTCTGAAGGTCCAGGATCAGCACGCGGTCCTGCGGCTCGCGCCGGACTCCCCGGTGCGGCCCGGCGACCTGGTGTCGTTCGGGATCTCCCACCCGTGCACCGCCTTCGACAAGTGGCGGGTCATCCCGGTGGTCGACGACGACTACGTGGTCGTCGATCTGATCACCACGCACTTCCACTAAGGACGGAATGAAGATGAGCGGCAAGGTTGAACTGAGGACCGACGAGGGCGCCGCGCCGGTCGGGGCCTACTCCCAGGGCCTGGTGATCGGCGACTTCGTCTACACCTCGGGCATGGGCCCGCTGGACCCCGCCACCGGCGAGGTCGTCGGCAAGGACGTGGCCGAGCAGACCCACCAGGTGATGCGCAACCTCGGGGCGATCCTGGCCGCGCACGGCCTGGGCTTCGACGACGTGGTGAAGTCGACGGTGCACCTGGAGCACCTCAAGCGGGACTTCGCGGCCTACAACGAGGCCTACAAGTCCTATTTCACCAAGCCGTACCCGGTCCGCACGACCGTCGGCTCCGATCTGATGGACATCCTGGTCGAGATCGACTTCGTGGCGTACAAGGCGCGTTAGAGTCTGACGCAGGGCGTGGGAAGGCGGCGGCTTGGACAGTTCTTTGTACCTCTACGTCGAGGACGTGCGGGGTGAGGGACTGGACAAGACCCTTGACCGGATCGCCGGATACGGCGTGACCGGCGTGACCGCGGCCGCCGCCTACCACCGCACCCGCGACGTCACCCCGCACGGGGCCTCCCGCGTGACGATCCGCCGGGACGGGGTGCACTTCACGCCGCCGGAGGATCTGTTCGGCGGGCTCCGCCTGGTCCCGCCCGTCCAGGAGGGAGCGGGGGAGGAGCCGCTGGCCGCGCTGCGCCGGGCCACCGCCGAGCGGGGCCTGAGACTGCACGGCTGGACCGTCTTCCTGCACAGTGTCACCCTCGGCGACGCCCACCCCGAGACCACCGTGCGCAACTGCTTCGGCGACCGGGGCTCGCTCGCCGACCTGTGCCCGGCCCACCCGGACGTCCGTCTCTACTCGGTCGCGCTGGGACGGGCCGTGGCCCGCCAGGGGGTCGACAGCGTCGTGGCCGAGGGGCTGCACTTCGGCACCTTCGGGCACGGCTACCACCACGAGCGCAGCTTCGTCCCGCTCGGCCCGATGGACCTGTTCCTGCTCGGGCTGTGCTTCTGCGAGTTCTGCATGCGCCGCGCCACCGACCTGGGCGTCAACGCCCAGGCCGCCCGCCAGGAGTGCGCCAGGATCGTGGGCGGCGTGCTCGACGGCGACCCGCCCGCCCAGGGCGAGGTGACCCGCGCGGCGCTGACCGCCTACGCCGGGCCGGAGGTGGTCGCCTACGCGCGGGCCCGCTCGGAGACGGTGACCTCCCTGGTCTCCGAGGTCGCCGCGGCCGTCACCGCCGAGGGCTCGCGGCTGACCTTCCTGGACGGCACCGGGTCGGTGAAGGGCTACGCCGACGGGCGGCCCTCGCCGGTCCTGGCCGCGCACGACTCCTGGCAGCTCGGCGTGGACCTGGTCGCCCTGGGTGACCTGGTGCCCTCGCTGGCCGTGCTCGCCTACGCCAGGGACGCCGCGAGGGTGGCCGACGACGTGGGCGCCTACCGCCGTTCGACCGGCAAGGACCGGGAGCTGCGGGTCGTGCTCCGCCCGGGGCCGCCCGACACCGACTCCGCCGACCGCCTCGCCGCCAAGATCAGGGCGGTCCGGGCGGCGGGCGCGGACGCGGTCGACTTCTACGCGTACGGGCTCATGCCGTACCCGATCCTGGAGCGCATCCCCGGCGCGCTGTCGGGCTGAGGCGCCCGGGGCCGGCCTGGGCCGGGTGGCGCGGGCCGGATCGATGGCGCGGTCAGGCCGGGTGTGCGGTCAGGCCGGGTGCGCGGGCAGGGCCGCCCCGTCCAGGACGCTCCGCACCGCCTCGGCGGCGAAGCCGTCGCCGAGCGGGAGCCCGCGGAAGACCGCGCGCAGCCACACGGCGCCTCCCAGCAGGTCCATGATCAACATCGGGTCGGCGTCCTCGCGCAGTTCGCCGCGCCGCCTGGCCCGTTCGAAGACCTGCTGCTCGCGGGCCAGCCGGTCGGCGAAGAAACGCCGGGTCGCCTCGGCCAACTCGGGCTGGTGGACGGCGGCGCCGAGCGCGGCCACCGCGATCTCCGCCGACGGCGACTCCGTCAGCAACGCGGAGATCTCCCGGACCAGCGCCTCCAGGTCGCCCCGGAGGCTCCCGGTGTCCGGGGGGTCCACGGCGAGCGCGTCCGCCTCGATCAGTGCGGCGGCCAGCAGGGCGGCCTTGGACGGCCACCACCGGTAGATCGTGGTCTTGTTGACGCCCGAGCGCTCGGCCACGCCCTCGACGGTGAGGCCCTCGTATCCCCGCTCGACGAGCAGCCCGAGGGTCGCACGGAAGATCTCCTGTTCCTTGCGCGGTGCCATGGGGGAAAGAATAGCAACGCAACGGTGCGTTGTGTTCTAATCGGAAGGGGTTTTGGTCAGAGAACTTTGATCAGAGGGAGGCGCGCTCATGCTGCCGATCGTCTTCGTCCACGGGATCCGGGTCAGCGCCACGATGTGGGGCCCGGTCCTCTCGCGTCTGGACGGGTCCGCCGTCGCCGTCGACCTGCCGGGCCACGGGACCAGGCGCGGTGAGCCGTTCACGATGGAGGCGGCCACGTCGGCGGTGGCCGACGCGATCGACAGGGCCGGGGGACGGGCGCTGGTCGCCGGGCTCTCACTCGGCGGATACGTCGGGATCGCCGCGGCGGAGCGCTTCCCCGGCCGGGTGGCCGGGCTGGTGGCCATGGGATGCACGGCCTCCCCGAGCCACTATGCCGGGATATATCGGTTCATGGCCCGTCTGGCCGCGCGCAACCCCGCTCGCGCCGACCGGATCAGCGACCGCGCCCTGCGCCTGACCCTGCCGGGCCCCGCGGGGGAGGCAATGGTGGCGGGAGGCCTGTCCTGCGAGGTGATGCCCCAGGTCGTCGAGGCCGTCGCCGGGCACGACCAGCTCGCGGCGCTGGCCTCGTATCCGGGACGGGTGTGGCTGGTCAACGGGGCCCGCGACCCGTTCCGCGCCGACGAGCGCGCCTTCCTGCGCGCCTGCCGGGACGGGCGGCTGATCCTGGTCCCCCGGCGCGGGCACCTGGGGATGCTGGCCGCCCCCGGATCGCTGGCCCGGTTGGTGGGCGACCTGCGCGACCAGGCGGACCACCTCGACTCCCTTGCCGCCCGGAGCGGGCGGCGGGCGGATGCGGCGGGCGTTCGGCCCGAGCGGGTGGAGGGTACGGCAGGCGCTCAGACCGAGCGGCTGGAGAGCGCGGTCGCGACGCCGAGTCCCAGATAGATGATCCCGCTGACCCGGCCGAGCGCCTTGGCGCGGCTGCGCAGCCGCCGGCCCAGCGCGTCGGCGCCCGCGGCGTAGATCATGTCGGAGATCAGCCCGAGGAGCAGCAGCGTGCCGCCCAGGACGACGATCTGCAGCGGCACCGCCCCGGCCTCCGGGTTCACGAACTGCGGCAGGAACGCCAGGAAGAACAGGATCACCTTGGGGTTGAGCAGGTTGACGACCAGTCCCTCGGCGAAGACCTCGCGCAGCGGCTGCGGGGCGGTCTCCCGCAGACCCTCCTCCCGCCTGCCGGCGGTCAGTGCGCGGATGCCCAGATAGACCAGGTACGCCACCCCCACCCACTTGATCACATTGAACAGGGTGGCCGACCGGGCGACCACGTAGGACAGCCCGGCCGCCGCCGCGGCGATGTGCACCAGGGTTCCGGCTTCCACGCCGAGCGCGCTGGCCATTCCCGCCGCCCGCCCCTGGGACATGCCGCGGGCGGCGATGTAGAGGTGGTTCGGGCCCGGCACGAGGACCAGCGCCAGGGACGCGACCGCGAACACCAGAAAAGTCGACATCGAGACCATGGCCCCACCATAGGGACGGATTGGTCTCCGGAGAGAAGGCCAATGCCGGGCGTTCCCCATGGACCAATCGGATGACGGCGGTCCGTGGCATACTCGCCGAGTGGGGTCGCAAAAAGTACAAAGCACACTGGTCGGGCGACTGGCGGAGCTTGATCGTCTGCTGGCCGTGCTGCGCTCCGCGGGCGAGGGTCTGCCGGGAGTCGCCCTGGTGGGCGGGGACGCCGGCATCGGCAAGACCCGGCTGGTGACCGAACTGGCCGAACGGGCCAGGGCGGACGGCTTCGCCGTACTCGTCGGGCAGTGCGCCGAGCTCGGCGACGCCCTGCCGTACCTCCCGCTGGCCGACGCCCTGCGCGGCGCGGAGGGAGAGCTGCGCGCGGCGCTCGACGCGCGTCCCCTGCTGGGCCGGCTGCTGCCCGGCGTCGCCGACGCCGGGCCGGAGTCCGACTCCGCACTCACCCAGCAGCAGCTGTTCGGCTCGGTGCTCGGCTTCCTGGCGACCCAGCCGGTGCTGCTGATCCTGGAGGACCTGCACTGGGCCGACCAGTCCACCCGCGACCTGGTCGTCTTCCTCAGCCGGATGCTCCAGACCGAGCGGGTCTGCCTGGTCGGCACCTACCGCACCGACGACCTGCACCGCCGTCACCCGCTGCGCCGGGTCCTGGCCGAGCTCAAGCGCCTGCCCTCGGTGACCTCCGTCGAGCTGAGCCCGCTCGACCGCCACGAGATGGCCGACTACGTCGCCCTGCTCGGCGGGATCGACGCCCGGATGATCGGTGAGGTCGTCGACCGGGCCGAGGGGAACCCGTTCTACGCCGAGGAACTGCTGGAGGCCGCGACCGAGGGCTGCTCGATGCCCGACGGCCTGGCCAGCCTCCTGCTGTCCCGCGTCGAGCAGCTGTCCGACCCCGCCCAGCGGGTGCTGCGCGGAGCGGCGGTGGCCGGCCGGCGGGTCGACCACGACCTGCTGCGGGACGTCTCCGGCCTGGACGACCTGGCCTTCGAGGAGGCGATGCGGGAGATCGTCTCGCGCGGGCTCATCCGGCTCTCCGGCGAGTACGGCTACGCCTTCCGGCACGCCCTGCTCCAGGAGGCCGTCTACACCGACCTGCTGCCCGGCGAGCGCACCCGCCTGCACGCCGAGTTCGCCCGGCTGCTGACCGCGCGGGAGGGCGCCGCGGCCGAGCTGGCCCACCACTATCTGGCGGGACACGACCTCGCCGGGGCGCTGGCCGCCTCGGTCGAGGCCGGGCGCCGGGCCGAGCGGCTCGGCGCGCCGGCGGAGGCCCACCGCCACTTCGAGCAGGCGCTCGGCCTGTGGGACAGGGTCGCCGAACCCGAGAGCCTGGCCGGCACCGAATACGTCCGCCTCGCGCTGCGCACCGCCGCCGCGGCGGCCGACATGGGCGACAACCACCGGGCGGTCGCCCACCTGCGGGCGCTGCCGCCGTCGGCGGAGGTCTGCGAGCGGCTGGCGTACTACCTGTACGACGCGGGCGAGGAGACCGACCCGATCGCGATCGCCGAGGCGGCCGTGGCGGCGGAGCCCGAGGGCAAGCTGCTGGCCCGCGCGCTGGCCACCTTCGCCCGTACCCTGTTCTGGACCGACCGGCACGAGGAGGTCGAGCCGCTGGCCGAACGGGCCCTGAAGGTGGCCCGCGAGGTGGGGGCGCGGGACGCGGAGAAGAGCGCGCTCATCATCCTCGCCTCCTGCGCGGAGTACAGCGGGGACCGCGAGCGGGCCGAGGAGCTCCTGTCCCGGATCGTGGACCGGGAGTCGGGCAACCTGGCGATAGACCTGCGCGCCGTCTTCCACTACGCCCGCATGCAGGCCGAGCGGGGCGCCCTGGCCGAGGCCGCCGCGACCGCCGACAGCGGCATCAAACTGGCCGCGGAGACCGGCCTGTCCTGGAGCACGTACGGCACCGACCTGCGGTTCCACCGTTTCATGATCCACTACATCGCGGGGGAGTGGGAGCAGGCCCGCGCCGCCGGGTTCGGCAGGCGCGTCGGCACGATCCCGGAGGCGACCCTCTCCTCGTTCGTGCTCTTCGTCGAGGTCGCCATGGGCCTGCCCGAGGTCGAGGACCGGCTGGCCTGGCTCCGGCCGTTCTGGACGGACCTGCTGGTGGCCTACATGTCCCGGGGCCTGGCCGCCGAGCACGCCCTGTGGCGGGGAGATCCCGAGACGGCCCTGGAGCACGTCACCGCGGTCCTCGACGTCCTGGAGCGCTCCGACCCCGGCAACCTCCGCATCGCCGCGGTCGGCCTGTGGGCCCTGGCCGAACTGGGCCGTACCGACGGCGCCGACGAGATGCTCGCCCGGGCGCGGGCGACCGCCCGGGCCGGGATGGGCCGGGAGGGGCAGGGCTGGCTCCTGCGGGCCGAGGCCGAGTGGCACCGGGTCCACGGCCGGCTGGACGTCGAGGCGTGGCGCGCGGTGGTGGAGATGTTCGACTACGGGTTCGTCTACGAGGTCGCGCGCTCGCGGTGGCGGCTGGCCGAGGCGCTGCTGACGGCCGGAGACCGGGCCGGGGCGCTGGCGGAGTGGGAGCGGGCGGTCGAGGCCGCCACGTCCCTGGGGGCCGTACCGCTGTCCGGGGCCCTGGCCGAGCTCGGCCGCAGGGCGCGGTTCACCTCGGCCGAGACCGGGCTGCTGACCGGTCGCGAGCAGGAGGTGCTCGCGCTGGTGGCGGAGGGACTGGCGAACCGCGAGATCGGCGAGCGGCTGTTCATCGCCCAGAAGACGGTGAGCGTGCACGTCTCGAACATCCTGGGCAAGCTGGGGGTCTCGTCCCGCACCCAGGCTGCGGCCGTGGCCCGTAAGGAGGGGCTGATCTGAGCGGGCGCGGGCCGGGACGGCCGGATGTGGGTGGGCGGGGGAGCCGTAGTCGCCCGGATGTGTGTGGGCGGGGGAGCCGCAGTCGCCCGGATCAGGCCGGGCCGGATCCGGATATGTAATACCGGAGCACTTCGGCGTCGCGGATCATCGCCGTCTGCCCGTCGTCCGGCCCCGAGCCCCGGAAGGCGTCGAGGGCCTCCTCGGACTCCCACCTCTCGTAGACGTTGATCCGCCCCGCGTCGATCAGGTCGGCGCCGAGCGTGAAGTCGAGGCACCCGGAGGAGGCGCGCGCCTGCTCGATCACAGCGGAACAGCCCCGCAGATAGGTGTCCCGGTCATCCGGATCGACGGCGAGCCAGCCAGAAACAATGATCACGTGTTGATCGTAGGATCCGGCACCGACAGAACCGGCGCGATGCGCGTCGTACCGCTTCGAGGACTTCGAGGACTTCGAGGGTTTCGGGAACGTCCACCGGTTTTGTGATCAGCCGGTTGGGACCTATGAGGCTTTGATACATAACTGCCATGGAAATGCAGGTATGGGCTTCCCTGATCGGTGTCGTCCTGGGGGGCCTGCTGTCGTATCTGGCTCAGTTCACCACCGTGCGGCTCGCCGGGAGGAACGAGGAGAGGCGGCAGACGGCCCAGCGGGCCGAGGCCCGGCGTTCGGAGCAACTGGAACTGCTGCGCGAGTTCATTACGATCACGCAGGAAGGCATACGCATCGCCGAGGAACGCGACCAGGCTCCTGACTGGAACGCCGCCGGAACGCCCGAGTGGTTCGCGGGAGCCCGCAACGTCATCGACCGTCTCTGGGTGGCCGAGCGGATGATCCAGGTCCTGTTCCGTCCTCAGATGTACCGGCTCGCCCGGGCCTACGCGACCGCGGTCGACCACGTCCTGTGGCGACAACCGGAGCAGATCACAGCCGAGGGCTCGATGTGGGATCACCTCCGAGGTCCTCAGAACGAGTTCCTGGAGGCGGCCCGCGCGGAGATCGGCACGGGGTCCTGAGGCGCTCGGACCCGAGTGCGTCGGTATGTGGGGCGCCGGCGAGAGCGCGCCGTACCCGAGAAGACGGGACCTTGGGATCTCGGGACCTCAGGAAGAGGACGCACAGAGACCCGAATGCGCCGCCAGCCGTCGCGTGCCGTCGGCTGTCGGGCGCCGTCGGCTGCTGTGGGTCGTTCAGCTGCTGCGTGCCGACAGGGCGAGATCCCGGACGACCTGGATGAGCTCGGCGGGATCGAACGGCTTGGTGAGGTAAGCGTCCACCCCGATGCCGAGCCCCCGGCGTTTGTCGTCCTCCTGGGCGCGCGCGGTGATCAGGACGACCTTGATGTGGCTGGTGCTGTCGTCGCTGCGCAGCCGGGTGGCGGTCATCCACCCGTCCATCCTGGGCATCATGACGTCCAGGGTGATCACGTCAGGTTTCACGTCCAGCACCCGATCCAGGCAATTCTGCCCGTCGAAGGCGGTATCCACCTGAAATCCTTCCAAACTCAGGTTGACCGCGATGAGTTGCCGGATGACCTCGTCGTCGTCCACGACCAGAACCTTGCCCAGAAGCTCTCCCACGGCCGCCAAGCTAGCCCTTTGCGGTCGATCGCGCGCGGGTTTCGGCGGATGTGTACACGGAGTTGTCCACAGCGGCCAGGTTTTCCCCAGAACCGGGTTCGGCCCCTCGGCGGTCATCCCGCCCCGCCGATCCTGAGGCCTCGATCGTCCATCGAGCCCAGGAGGCCCAAACGTGATCGTCGCCCTCATCGCCGCCACCGCCCTCGCCGCCACCGCGACGGCGACCACCGCTGCCACAGCCACCGTGGCCCTCACCGGCCCCGATGCGGCCGATCGGACATCCCGGCCCTGCTCTCGCGTGCTCGCCCACCTGTCCGACCACATCCGCATCCCCGGGCACGCACAGGCCCTGATCGCCAAGGTCTGCGAGGCCGTGCCGTCACAGATCGCCGGCCTCCTGCCCCCGCAGCGCCCCATCCGCGTCCACCAGCCCGCCGCCATCCTGACTCCGGGCCCGGAGCCCCACCCCGTCCCGAAACCGCGACCGGAACCCACAGCGGGGCACGAGCCCGTCACGGGGCCGGAACCGCGACCGGGATCCACGGCACGGCCGACTCCCGGGCCGCAGCCACAACCCGCCACGGCACCGGACGACCGGCCCGCACCGGATCCACGGAAGCCCGGATCACCGGGGAAACCCCGGACATCGCAGAAACCCGGTTCGTCGAAAGATCCCGGAGCGTCGCGGAGGCCGAAGGGGCGGTCCACACGCTCCGGACGTCCTGACCGCCGTCCCACACCCGGCCAGATCGCGGCGGCCGCCGCACTCCGCCGGATCGGCACGCCATACGTCTGGGGCGGCGGCTCCAGCAGCGGACCGACCCGCGGCGGCTTCGACTGCTCAGGGCTCGCCCTGCACGCCTGGTCCAAGGCGGGCGCCAAGCTCACCCACTACACCGGCTCCCAGTTCACCCAGGGCCGCCGCGTGCCCTTCTCCCAGCTCCGCCCCGGTGACCTGGTCTTCTTCGGCGGCGGCACCGGTGACCCCACCCACGTGGGCATCTACGTGAAGAACGGCGTCATGGTCCACGCCCCCAAGTCCGGCGACGTCGTCAAGACCACCGACTTCGCCGCCTCCCCCTACTACCGCGCCCTCTACCGCGGAGCCGTCCGCCCCACCCCCCGATGAAGCCCGCACCCCACCAGATCACACACTCCCCATACTGAGTGTCGGTTCCCCTCCGGATGCTGGTAATCTAGTCACTCGTTGGCCCCCTTAGCTCAGGGGATAGAGCACCGGCCTCCGGAGCCGGGAGCGCAAGTTCGAATCTTGCAGGGGGCACACGCGCAGGACCAGCGGGATCACGCCGCTGACCTGCACGAAGAACGCCAGAACGGGCGGGGCTCCAGTCTCACGGAGTCCCGCCCGTTCTCATTGGCGCTCGCTGTCTGTGGACCAGTTGCGGACCATGACTAGTAGGGCTTGGTTAGGTCGGGGCCCGCTCCCGGTTCTCGCTGGTCACCGGTCTTCGACAGGTAGGGCACCGGCCGGCCCACCACACCAACATCACCTGCAGTTCCGCAGTGATCCGGTAGGTGCTCAGGCCGGTGCTCCTGCTTTTGGGGCCAGCCGTTCGGTGGTGACGAAGGCATGCGCGATCGAGATCAAGACGACATGATGGTGCCAGCCGGGCCAGGTCCGTCCCTCGAAATGGGCCAGGCCCAGGGCCTGCTTGAGCTCACGATAATCATGTTCGACGCGCCAGCGCGCCTTGGCCGCACGCACCAGCGTCCGCAATGCACTATCGGCCGCCAGCGTGGACAGCCAGAACTTCGTCGGGGCCTTCTGCCCGGCGGGCCACTCGGCCGACAGCCAGCACACCGGCAGATCCGCATCCGGATGGGCCTGGCGGATGCGCCGCCCGGCCACACGCACCCGCAGCGCAACGAAGCAGGAGGCCAACGCCCCCCTTGGACCCGGTGCGCCAGATCACCCGGCGCCGGGCGGCGCGCCCGGCCTCACTGACGAGCCGCGCGACCGAGACCGGCGGGTCGCGATAGCGCGCCAGCGGTGGTCGCCCGGTGCCCGTCCATGGCACGGTGGTGCGCCGGGCCGCCTCGGCCAGCACCGCGGTGTCGGAGCGGATCCCGACCACGTAAGCAATGCCGCGCTCTTGCAGGCCCAGCCGGAACTCTCCGTCTTGGCCATACCCCTCATCCGCCACGACCAGGGGCGGGATCAATCCCAGCTCCGCAGCTCATCGAGCATGTCCAAGGCCAGCTGTCATTTGGGCCGGTGTCCACCTCGGGCGGAATGCGGGCCCGTTGCCGGCGCCTGCGGGCGCGGTCGGGATCGCTGCAGCCCTCTTGGGCCGGGTCCCATTCCGCAGGCAGGAACAACAGCCAATTCACCGGGGGGTGAGGCGGCCTCGGTGGCCAGATGCACGCTGGGCGCGACCTGGCAGTTGGCGGTCTTGCCCAATGCCCCGCAGTACTGGTGGGCCACGCCCGGCGAGGTGGTGCCGTCCTTGGGGAAGGAGACGTCATCGACCACCCACACGGTCGGGTGGATCAAGAGGGCGACCTTGCGCAGCACCTGCTGATGCGACCAGGGGGAGTCGGTCAGGAACTGCTGCAGCCCTTGGTGGTCCACACCCAGGCGGTGGGCCATCGGCTCCATGGACTTGCGGTGGCCGTCCATCATCAGGCCCCGCACGTAGAGTTCGCCTTTTTCTGCTGGTCAGCGCGGGTGAAGTCGGTGAACAGGTCCGTCAGGAACTCCTCCAGACGAGCCTGGACACCGCTTGGCTCGGTCGGTGTCATGGGACTCACCTCTGAAACCCACAACACCAGGATCGATCGCAGGCTTCAAGCGACCTAACCAAGCCACTAGGGGATGCCTGCCGTTGCCGGGGCAGGCGTCGTCCGTCAAGATCGATAGGGACGGGTATTGCGATCACGGTTGGATCGCCCAGTGGGAGCAGCAGGCCAGAACGCAAGAGCGATGACGCGGAGGCGGCGGATGGCAGTGGAGTTCCGGGTGCTCGGCCCCGTAGAGGCAGGCATCACCGACGACGCCGACGGCAGTGCCGGAGGCAGCCTGCTGGAACTGGGAACGGCCCGGCAGCGGTGTGTACTGGCGGTACTGCTGGCGGAGGCCAACCGACTGGTACAGACGGAGCAGTTGGTGGACCGGGTGTGGGGTGAACAGCCGCCGCAGCAGGCGCGCGGCACCCTGCGCAGCTATGTGTCCCGGCTGCGCACGGCCCTCGCCGGCGTCGGCGAGGTGACGTTGGCACGGCGCCCCGGCGGCTATCTGCTTGCCGTGGACGAGCTGGCGGTCGATGTGCATCGCTTCCGCCACCTGGCCGTCGAGGCCCGGGCGTCTGAAGGGGCGCGGGCTCTGGCACTGTGGGAGCGAACGTTGGAGCTGTGGCGTGGGGAGCCGTTCGCCGGTCTGGACAGCCCGTGGTTGTCCGAGACCCGCGCGCTCTGGGAGCACGAATGGTTCGCCGCGCAGCTCGACCGGTTCGACGCCGGGTTGCACTGTGGCAGGCATGCCGAGCTCCTCGGACAGCTGACCGCGCTGGCCCGGGCGCACCCGTTGGACGAGCGGCTGGCCAGCCAGGTGATGCTCGCGCTGTATCGCAGTGGCCGCCAAGCCGATGCGCTGGATCACTTCCGGCAGATTCGGGAACGGCTGGCGGAGGAACTGGGAACTGATCCCGGTTCAGCACTGCAACAGCTACACCGTCATATCCTGACCGCCGATCCCGCCACAGCGGGCCCGCCGACCAGCATGACGGGCGGCCGACCGTCGGTGCCCCGCCAGCTACCGGCGGCGCCCCCGCTGTTCGTGGGACGGGAGAAGGAACTGGCGGAGTTGACTGCGGCCCTGCACGCCCATGTGGAGACGGGCGCCAAGGTGGTGATCTCGGCGATCGGCGGCGGCGGGGGCATCGGCAAGACCTGGCTGGCCCTGCGCTGGGCGTACCAGCAGACGGCCCGATTCCCCGACGGGCAGTTGTACGTCAATCTGCGCGGGTTCGACCCCACCGGCCAGCCGACCACCGTGGAGACGGCGCTGCGGGGTTTCCTGGACGCCCTCGGCGCGGCTCCGGCGGAGATCCCCGCCGACACCGACACGCAGGCCACGTTGTATCGAAGCCTGGTGGCGGGCAAGCGCCTGCTCATCGTGCTGGACAACGCCCGCGACACCGGCCAAGTGGTGCCGCTGCTACCGGGCACCCCCACCTGCGCGGTGGTGATCACCAGCCGCAACGCGCTCCCCGCGCTGACCACCACGCATGGTGCCCGGCTGCTGCCGCTGGACATCCTCAACCGGGACGAGGCGCGGCGAGTGCTCACCGAACACCTGGGCGCCGAGCGAATCGCCGCCGAACCCGCCGCCGTCGACGAGCTCCTGCGGCACTGCTCGGGCCTGCCACTGGCCTTGGGGATCGTCGCGGCGCGCGCCGTCATGCACGCCACGCTGCCGCTCACCGTCGTGGCCGAGGAGCTCCAGCAGGCCGCCGGCCGACTGGACGCCCTCGATGTCGGCGAAGCCGAGCTGAGTCTGCGAACCGTCTTATCCTGGTCCCACCACGCCCTGTCTTCCGAGGCGGCCGCTCTGTTCGCACTGCTCGGGCTGGCCGTGGGAGCGGACATCAGCCGACAGGCCGTCGCCTCCCTCGCTGCTCTGCCCGTGGCACGGGTGACGACGGTGCTACGGCAACTGGAGACCGCCCATCTCGTTCTGCAGCACGCCCCGGGCCGCTACCGCATGCACGACCTCGTCCGCCTGTATGCCGCCGAACTCGCCCAGAGTCTTCCTCCCGCCCGCCGGGAGGAGGCACGCAGCCGACTGGTGGACTTCTACCTGCATACGGCGTTCACCGCGGAGCGACTGCTGGAGCAGGCTCGCAGGCCCATCGAACTCGGACGGCCGGCGCCGGGGTGTGAGCCTCACGCCCTGGGCGACGTGTCCGCGGCCTCGGCGTGGCTGGATGCCGAGCACGCCAACCTGCTGGCGGTCCAGCACCTGGCCGTCGAACATGGCTGGCACACCCCGGTGTGGCAACTGGCTTGGTGCCTGACCACCTTCCATTACCGGCGCGGCCACCACCAGGACCTCGCCATGTGGCAGGCCGGACTCACCGCCACGCAGCGCCTGGGGGATCCGGCCGCGCAAGCCTTGGCCCATCGGCTTCTCGGTGGCGCCTACTCAAAAGCGGGGATGCATGCCGAGGCCGTGTCACATTTGACACAAGCTCTCGCCCTGGCCGAACAGGCCGGGGATCTCCTCGTCCAAGCCCACAATCACTTTGCCCTGGCCACCGCCTGGGAACAGCAGGGGAACAGGCAGCAAGCGCTGACGCACGCGACCTGCGCCCTGCGCCTGAGCAGCGCTCTCGGCGACCCGGTGTGGGAAGCTCACACGCTCAACGCCGTGGGCTGGTACGAGGCCCACCTGAGCCACTACACGCCAGCGCGCGCCCATTGCGAGCGTGCCCTGGCGATCTTCGGCTGCCACGGTGACCGCACCGGTGAGGCCGCGGCGCTGAACAGCCTGGGCTTCATCGCCTTCCGCACCGGCTGCTACCACCGGGCGCTGGACTACTATCAGCGGGTTCTCAGCTTGCGCCGTGACCTGCACGACACCTACCACCAGGCCGACGTCCTGGAGTTCCTCGGTCGGACCCACCAGGCGCTGGGCGATCTCGATCGAGCCCGTTCCGCCTGGCGGCGTGCGCTGGAGTCGTACAGGACCCAGCGCCGGCTCGAGGATGCCGACCGCGTCCAGCGGTATCTGGCCGCCCTCGACGGACAGGTGCCCGCCGTCCCGGGGGAGTGATGAGGTTCCGGTACAGCAAAGCGGCATGGGCTGCATCACAGGCGGCGGATGACCACGCCGACGACGCGACTCGTGGGCAGGTAGCCGAAGTGCCGCGAGTCATAGGAGTATGCCGGGTTGTCGCCTTCGACCACGAGCCGGGCCGCCGGGACCACCTCGTCGAGCACGGGGAAGCGATCGCGGGGAACGGGGTCCCCGGGCGCCGCCGCGACCCGTTTGACCGCCCAAGGCGGAGCGGTCTCGGGATGAAGCGCCACGGAATGGGACACCCCGGAATGGAGCGTCTCTGGGTGGAGCGGCCCGGGATAGGGCGCCTCGGAACGGAGCGCGGCGGGCATGGACAGATCAGGGGCGTCGATGTAGACGACACTCTGGCCGCCTACCACGCATCCGCCGTCGCGCCTGCGGACCAGCAGCCGCTGACCGTCTCGATAGGTCGGGCTCATGCTCGCACCGTGAACGGTCACCACCACATAGCGGCCGCGCAGCCGGCCCACCATGCCGCTGGCGAAGGCGACCAGAATCGCCCCGAGGACGAGCGCCGTCATGACCGCTCCTCCAGCGCCACGAGGTCAGGCTCATCGCCGTACCCGGCGGCCTGGAGCATGAAAAGACGGGCGTAGGTCCCACCGGAGGCGACCAGGTCCCGGTGATCGCCCACCTCGGTCACCATGCCGTTTTCCAGCACGGCGATGGTGTCGGCCTCGCGGACAGTCCCCAGTCGGTGAGAGATCAGCAGGCTGGTCCGTCCCTCGCGGACGGCCCTGAGCCGGGTGTGGATCTCGTGCTCGGCCGCCGCGTCCAGCCCCGCGCTCGGCTCGTCCAGGATCATCATGTCCCGCTCTTGCCGCAGGAAAGCCCGGGCGAGTGCCAGCCGCTGCCACTGACCGCCCGAGAGCACCACACCAGTGTGGAGGTCGTCGTCGGCGACGTCACCGAAGTACATCCGCGACAGCGTTGTCTCGTAGCCACGCGGCAGCCCCTGCAACGTCTCGTGCATGCCGGCGCGGCGCGCCGCGGTTTCGATGCGCTCATCGTTTCCCAGCGCCGACAGGTCACCGAGCGCGATGTTGTCGGCCGCACTCATGTCGTAGCTGACGAAATCCTGGAACACCACGCCGAGCCGGGCACGCAGGTCCTCCACGGGCACCTCGCGCAGGTCCACGCCGTCCCACAGGATCCGGCCCCGGGTCGGGTCGTAAAACCGGCAGAGCAGCTTTACCAGAGTGCTCTTGCCGCTTCCGTTCTGACCGACCAACGCCAGCGTGGTACCGCGGTCGATGACCAGGTTCACTCCGCGCAGCACCCAGGGATGCGCGTCGCTGTAGCGGAACCAGACATCGCGCAGCTCGATTCCGCGACGCAGCGGGGGAAGCGCACGCGGGCGAGCCGGGACCGCCAGATCGGGCTCCGCGTCGGCGACGGCCAGGTAGTGGCCGAACAGCAGGAGTTGCTGATGTCCCGAGGCGAGGGCGGTGACCAGCCCGTTCACCCCGGCCTGCACGCCGCCGGAGGCGGCCACGAACATCGTCACGTCACCGACCGAGAACCTGCCCCGGGCCGCCATCAGCACCATCCACAGCAGGCCCGCACCTGACAGGGCGGTCGCCAGCAGCGTCAAAGCACCCTGCACGAGCAGTTCACGCTGGTCGAACCGGCGCTGCTCGGCATTTGCCGCCCGTGTCTCACGGTTCATCCTCTCGCGCAGGAAGGCGCCCACCCCGAACAGGCGGATCTCCTTGGCGGTGTCGACCGTACTGAGCAGGTTGACGTAGAACAGCTCCCTGCGCATGACCGAGTTGACCTTCCACATGACCGACGCGCGCCGGTGGGACAGCCGGCGCTCGACCAGGAAGGCGGGCACACCGGCCATGACCACACAGGCGGTGAACCACGGGCTGATCACCGCCAGCGAACCGATGAATCCGACCATGGTCACCGTGGAGCGCACGGCCTGGAATGACGCCTCGATGGCGGGCAGGGTCGCCGACGCGCTCTGCTGGGCCAGGCGCAGCCGGTCGAGAAAGACGGGGTCTTCGAACCTGCCGAGCCCTTTGAAGGTCTCCACGGCTGCGAACAGCCGGTCCTTGGCCTGAAGGCCCGACCGCCTGCCCATCTCGGCCAGCAGGTAGCCGCCCGCCTGCGGGAGGACCCCGCCCACCACTCCCAGGGCTGCCGCCCCCACAACCAGCCCCACGACGGGACCGGGCATGCCCGTCTGGGTCAGCCGGTCGAGAACGAGCTTGATCGACCAGGCCAGGGCCACGGGGCACACGGCGCCGATCACCGTGGTGATCAGGTAGCCGAGGAACGGCAGCGGCGCCGCCGTACAGACCAGCGACATCATGCGCACGGCGGCCCCCGTCAACGCCCGCGCGCCATGCCGTACGTCTGGATCCACGCTCCCCCTCACGACCGGCTGGCCGTCGGCAGATGGGCGAGATCCAGCGAAGCCGAGCGCACCGCGCCATCGGAGACGACACAGAAGGCGGGGAAGGCAGAGACGCCGAACAGCTCACGCAGCGACTCGCCTCTCGTCTCGACCACGACCTGCGCCACCGGACTGAGCATCTCCACCAGGTCGGAGACGTCTGACACCTGGCCGTCGATCACTGCTAGAACACGCTCGCGGTCGGCTCCCCGCGCCCACCGGACCACCTCCGGCAGGCGCTCCCGGCAGGTCGTGCACTCGGGAGCCAGGAATATCACGACCGTGCCGTCGAGGAGCCGGTCGTTCGAGAGCCGCCGACCGTCGGCGGTGGTCACGGTGAACGGTCCGATCTCGTGACCCGGGACGGGTAGGGACGAGCCGAGGTCCCATGGCTGGGGCTGGGCACCTCCGGGCTGCCGGAGCCGTCGGATGATGCCGAAGGTGAGGAACAGGTTGAGCAGGCACATCACGCCTACCAGGGCAGTGAAGACCGCGAGAGTAGTCAACGAAATCACCTCATCGAGTCGTAGGGGTCGCGAAGAGCCCGACGATGTCGTCAAGCCGGCTGGTCACCATCGCCGCCACGGCCGCCGCCATGATCACTACGGCCAGGCCGGCCGGATCGCTTTCCGGCTCGTACGGCAGCGCCAATCCGGCCACAGTCGCGGTGAGCAGCGCGGCGTTGCGGAACAGATGCCGCTTTCCCAGGGGCGTGGCCGAACCGCCGAAGCACCGGCACGGCGCCCGTACACCCCGACGCAGGGCGAATGCGATCGCGGCGGTGAAGAGCGTCAGCAGGAGCGAGGAGGCGGCCAGCCCGAGCGGCCACCAGGGCGACACCACGACAAATGGGCAGATCGCCGTTTCGGCCGCGAGAACCGTCGAGGCGACGGCCCGCAGACCGCGCCTGCCGAGTCGCAACCGGGGCAGTGCCGCCTCCAGAAGCGAGCGCGTCGCCCGCACGAACTCTTCGAACTCCCGGATCTTGCTCGCGGCTGACAGCGCGAAAACGATCCCGATGAAAAGACGGCAGAAGAGCGGGACGTAGTTCAGCACGGGACTCCCTACGGTGCGGCGTCACCCATGGATCCCCCGTGGGTGACGCCGCACCGTTCGTCAGCAGTAACCGGACACGTAGCAGTTGGTGCAGGAGTTTCCGCGATCGGTGTCGTACCTCATCACGAGCCTGACGTACCTGCGGTAGGAGTCACTCCAGACGCATCCGCAAACACGCCAACCGCCACAGGCGGCACTGGCGTTCTCTTCCGGGAGGACCTGCGCGAGCAGGCGGTCGCTGAGCCGACTGACTGCCTTGATCATGTCTTCCTCCATCGAGGGGGTGGCTGGCCCCGGTGGCCAGCGGGAGGAGACTATGACTTGCGGCGTTGAAAGATCGTTGAGGATGTGTTGACGAGCAGCGTAAGCCAGCACGATCCCACCGAGCCGTGTCTCGGGCCGAAAGCCACGTTCAAGATCTCCAGAACCCTCTGTAGAGGGGTTCCCCCTTCGCCGCAAGCCCTAGTT
>NZ_BOOK01000021.1 GCF_016863195.1 Paraplanobispora takensis
ATGAATAAGTCCTGACGCGGAGAGCGGTACGGCGATGCGTACCGGGCGGGTGAGCCCACCCATCAGGCGCGTCCCCGGTGGGCCGGGTGTCGCCCACCCACGCTGCGCCGCACGGCAGCCGAACCCGGCCGCCACGCCGGAGCGCACGCAACGAAGGGTGTCGGGGATCGACGGGTGACCGACACCCTTTGCGATCGCACGGCAGGTCAGGACCGACGGCCGGCTCGGGTGCCCAGCGCGACCGGGACGCCCGCCGCGGCTGACCGACGCCGACCTGTGGGCCGATCCGGTGCGGGTCATCGACTCCACCCTCGATCGAGTGCGGCCGCTCGCGCCCGACCGTCTACCGCTCGCAGCTGGCCGGCTGGGCCGGTTATGGCCAGTGCCGTTCCCATTCACGCTGGTTTTGAGGCTGCGCCTGCATCTGCTGTGCACGCCGGCGGGCTTGCCCATCACCCGGGCACCGGCCGGCCCATCACCCGGTCATTGATCGCTTACGACCATTGACCTGCCTTCGGATTTACTCGTCCAGCCGATAGACCCGCCCACGCCGCACGCCTAACCGGCCGTGGCGCGTTCGGCATCACTCGCCGGTCGCTCGGCTGTGACGATGGCGTCGAGGAGACCGGGGAAGACCTCGTCGATCTCATCGCGTCTCAGGGCGTTCATCCGTGAGGTGCCGGCGTAGTACTGCCGGATGAGACCGGCCTCGCGCAGGATCCGGAAGTGGTGTGTGGCCGTGGACTTGCTCACGGGCAGGTCGAACCCGCCGCAGGCGATGTCGCCGGAGGCATCGCACAACTGCGTGACGATGCTCCGCCGTACCGGGTCGACGACGGCTTCGAGGACCCGCTGCAGCGTGATCGTCCGTACATCGGGGTGGTGGGGGATTCGGTCGGCCTCCATGGCCCCATAGTACGACAGCCATCAAAGTTTGATCTCCATCGTACTTTCGTGTTTGAGTGGATCACATTCATCACGACGTGAGGACGAGGCGGTGGGCGAGGGCGTGACCGGGTTCCGGCCCGGGGACGCGATCAGCACCGTACCGGCGTTCTCGCAGAACGACTACGGCGTCTACGCCGAGCGGGCGATCGTGCCCGCGGCGGCGGTGGTACGGCGTCCCGAGGGACTCGACGCGGTCGAGGGCGCGGCGGTGTGGATGCCGTACGTCACCGCCTACGGCGGGCTCGTGGAGGTCGGCGGAATGCGCCCCGGAGACACGGTCGTGCTGAACGCGGCGTCCAGCAGCGTCGGCCTGGCCGCCATCCGGGTCGCCGGGCGGATCGGCGCCACGCCGATCGCCGTCACCCGCACCGTCTCGGCCCGTGACGGGCTACTTCTCCTGCAGGTCCTCCAGCGCGAGCCGGGTCTTGCCGAAGGGGATGTACGGCGCCGCCTCCTTCGACATGTGCAGGAAGCCCACCGTGTCGGCGTCGACCCAGTAGCAGCGGGTGCCCTCGCCCTCGGCGAGGTTCTGGCAGGCGGCCGCGGCGGGGGACACTCCGGGGCTCACCGGAACCCAGCCCGTCCTCGCCCCGGCCGGCGTGCCGGCCTTCTCGGTCAGCCAGTCCAGAGCGGCCTTGAGGTCGCTCACCTGGGCCTGGGCTCCGGTGGCGGTGACCTGCTGGCCCGCAGTGGGTCCCTCACCGCTGCGGTAGGTCACGGTCAGCTGCCGGCCGGCGGCCTTGTGGTGCGGCCCGTCCGGGACCACGGCGTCCCCCGCGGCGGGCACGACGGAGACGCGGTCCATCGTGAACAGCCTGTCGGGGAACGGCTCGGCGAAGGTGCCGGGCGCCTTCGTCTTCTCCGGGGACGCCGCGTCCGCGGTCAGGTCGGCCTCGACGGTATAGGTGCACCCCGCCAGGACGCCCGCCAGGAGCGCCGTCAGGGAGATTCTCGCGATGTTCACCCTCTGAGGATCCACCGGCGGGCTTGCGTGCCACTTGGAACCCTCTGGTAACGGGCGGACCCCGGCTCCCCTCGGGGAGCCGGGGTCCGCCCGTCGTCCGGGACCGCTATTCGGCGGCGGCGAGCTGGCCGCAGGCGCCGTCGATCTCGCGGCCGCGGGTGTCGCGGACCGTGACCGGGATGCCGTGGTACTCCAGGCGGCGGACGAAGGCCCGCTCGTCCTCGGGGCGCGAGGCCGTCCACTTGGAGCCGGGCGTGGGGTTGAGCGGGATCAGGTTGACGTGCACGAGCTTGTTCCTGACGAGCTTGCCGAGCAGGTCGGCCCGCCACTCCTGGTCGTTGATGTCCTTGATCAGGGCGTACTCGATGGAGACGCGGCGCTTGGTCTTCGCCGCGTAGTCCCAGGCGGCGGCCAGGACCTCGGAGACCTTCCAGCGGGTGTTGATCGGCACCAGGGTGTCGCGGAGCTCGTCGTCGGGGGCGTGCAGGGACAGCGCCAGCGTCACCGGCAGTCCCTCGTCGGCGAGCTTGCCGATCGCGGGGACCAGGCCGACCGTGGAGACGGTGACCCCGCGGGCGGAGATGCCCAGGCCGGAGGGCGAGGGCTCGACCAGCCGGCGGACGGCGCCGATCACGGCCTTGTAGTTGGCCAGCGGCTCGCCCATGCCCATGAAGACCACGTTGCTGACCCGGCCGGGACCGCCGGGCACCTCGCCGGCGGCCAGCGCCCGGGCGCCGGCGACGACCTGCTCGACGATCTCGGCCGTCGACATGTTGCGGGTCAGCCCCGCCTGGCCGGTGGCGCAGAACGGGCAGTTCATGCCGCAGCCCGCCTGGGAGGACACGCACATCGTGGTGCGGTCGGTGTAGCGCATGAGCACCGACTCCACCAGTGCGCCGTCGAACAGCCGCCACAGCGTCTTGCGGGTGGTGCCGCCGTCGCTGGTCAGCTCCCGTACGGGGGTCAGGAGCGTGGGGAACAGGGCGGTCCCGAGCTTCTCGCGCGCCGCGGCGGGCAGGTCTGTCATCGTCGCCGGGTCGCCGTTGAGCTTGTCGAAGTAGTGCTTGGAGAGCTGGTCGGCGCGGAAGGGCTTCTCGCCCAGCTCGACGACGGCCGCCCGGCGCTCGGCCATGGTGAGGTCGGCCAGGTGGCGCGCGGGCTTGGCCCGGCGGGGCGCCACGAAGGTGAGCTGGCCGGGAGCGGGGGTCCCGGTCGGGCTGGCAGTCGACACGTCCGAAGCCTTCTCTCGACGATTGTGCGAATACTCGAAGCGGCACCCGGCCCTTGATCTAAAGTCCGGATGTATGGCGACATTCCGCTCCACGGGTGAGCGGGGAGACGGCGTCGAGGTCGTGCTCACCGACGTCAATCCCTACGGAAGCCGGACCCTGGTGGTCGAGCGCGACGAGATTTCCTCGGTAGCTTACCTGTGCGAACCCACGGGGGCGGTGCACGGAGCGGTCTGGCTGGCCAACCACGCCCCGGCCCCGCCGGCGATCGATCTCAACCGCCTGAACTCCGGCCGCCCCCCGGTGGCGCCCCGGGCCAACACCCGGCACCCCTCCGGCCGGCCGCCGCTGGGCACGCTGCGGCCGCTCTGGTTCGAGGAGGGCGACGGCGTCGCCCTGTACGAGAACGACGAACTGCTCGCGGTCATTCCTGGCTGGGCGGACATGACCAGGGCCATGCCCGGCTACTCCCGCGACGCCATCGGCGAGACCCCGTTCGCGTGGTCGCTGGAGGAGGCCCGCGAAGGGCTGGCCCCCCGGCTGGCCAAGGCCCGCTCCTACTGGGAATGGCGCGGCGGCGACGGCGCGTGGGCGTCGTTCCAGCAGTTCGTGATGGGGCACCTGGACCGGGCCGTGGGGTCGGCGGGCCGGTTCTGGGACGCGGGCGGCGGGCGGCTGCCGACCGTGGGGATCACCGAGCGGCCCCCGGAGCGCAGCCGCCGGTACACCATCCTGTCCACGGTCGGGATGAGCTGCCAGCGCATGCCCACCGTGGAGCAGTACATCGACCGGCCGGACGCCTACGCCCGGGTCGAGCTCGCCGTGGCCACCCCCGGCGACCCGCGGGACGCGGCCCGGCTGTTCATGTGGCTGGGCCAGTATCCGTGGCACTCGGTCACCTGGCTCGGCCACGGCCACACGGCCCGGTGGTACCACCGGCCGGAGACCTTCCCGCTCGGTTCCGCCTACAGCGGCGTCATCCTGCTCGCCGGACTGCCCGGCCTGCCCGACCCGTCCGGTTTCACCTTCGGCGGCGACGCCGTGCAGTGGCTGTGGCTGGTGCCCGTCACCGCCGAGGAGCTGGAGACGGCGGCGCATGACTATCGGGAGTTGCTCCCCCTGCTGTCGGCCGACCGTCTCATCCGGGCCTCCTAGGAGAGGCCCGACGGGACCGCGGCCGGGCTCACGCCAGCAGGCTCAGCAGCGCCCAGACCGGGACCACCGCGGCGACCAGAGAGTCGAGGCGGTCCATCATCCCGCCGTGGCCCGGCAGCACGCTGCTCATGTCCTTGATCCCGAGATCCCGCTTGATGACCGACTCGACCAGGTCGCCGAGCGTGGCGAGGACAACGACGACCACGCCGATCAGCACGCCCTTCCAGATCTCGGTCTCCAGCAGCCACACCGTCAGCCAGCCGCCCACGGCCATGCAGGCCAGCGCCGAACCGGCGAAGCCCTCCCAGGTCTTCTTCGGGCTGATCACCGGGGACATCTTGTGCCTGCCGAACAGGACCCCGGCGGCGTACCCGCCGATGTCGCTGGCGACGGTGGTCGCGATGAAGACCACCACCCGGTCCGGCCCCTGATCCTGGGCGAGCATGAGCGCCACGAACCCGGCCAGCATCGCCGGGTAGACCGTGACCAGGATCGTCGCGGTGACGTCGCGGACGTAGCCGTCCGTCCCCCGGAACATCCGCCAGATCATCAGCCCCACGACGACCGTCGCGAAGATCGCGAGCAGCCAGCCGGGCCCGCCCCAGTAGGCGCCGGCGAGCATGGCCGTCATCCCGGCGAGCGCGGGGATCAGCGGGACGCCGATCTGCCTGCTCGCGAACGCCTGGACGAGTTCCGACACCCCGACGCCGACCGCCGCGATCACCACGGCGAGGAAGAGCTCCTTGACCGTGTAGAGGGAGCCGATGACGGCCGCTCCCAGGCCCACGCCCACCGCGATCGCGGCGGGGAGATTCCGTCCTGTACGGCTAGCGCCCGCCGCTGGTTCCACTGGTCCCACTCTCGTACGAAAAATCCTTGTCCCGCGCGGCCGAGACCACGCGGGACAAGGACCGTTGCTCACACTTCGAGCAGCTCGGCTTCCTTGTGCTTGAGCAGCTCATCGATCTTGGCGACGTGCTTCTGGGTGAGGTCGTCGAGCTCCTTCTCGGCGCGACGCACCTCGTCCTCGCCGGCCTCGCCGTCCTTGACCATCTTGTCGAGGGTCTCCTTGGCGTGGCGGCGGATGTTGCGCACCGAGACCCTGGACTGCTCGGCCTTGGTGCGGGCCACCTTGATGTACTCCTTGCGGCGCTCCTCCGACAGCTCGGGGAAGGCCACGCGGATGACCTGACCGTCGTTGCCCGGGTTGACGCCCAGGTCGGAGTCTCGGATGGCACGCTCGATCGCGGCCATCGACCCCTTGTCGTAGGGCTGGATGATGACCATGCGAGCCTCGGGGACGTGGAACGAGGCCAGCTGCTGAATGGGGGTGGGCGTCCCGTAGTACTCAGCGTTGATCTTGTTGAACATGGACGGGGTGACGCGGCCCGTGCGGATGCCGGCGAAGTCGTCCTTCGCCACCGCGACGGCCTTGTCCATCTTTTCCTCGGCTTCGAGGAGGGTTTCGTCGATCACAGCGGCTCCCTGTCTTCTACGTCACTCACCGTTCCCGCGCGCTTCACGGGCCGCTCGCCGCGTACCGCTCCGCTCCGTCAGGTTCGCGTCCTATTTCCCTGCCGGACTCACCAGCGTGCCGATTTTCTCACCACGGACCGCCCTCAGGATGTTGCCCTCACCCATCAGATCGAAGACCACGATCGGCAGACCGTTGTCCATGCACAGGCTGATGGCGGTGGCGTCCATGACGCCGAGGCCCCGGGTGAGCACCTCACCGTACTCGAGGTGATCGAACCGGACGGCGTCGGGATTCTTCCTGGGGTCGGCGTCGTAGACGCCGTCCACCTGGGTGCCCTTGAGCAGCGCCTCGGCGCCGATCTCCAGCGCGCGCTGCGCGGCGCAGGTGTCGGTGGAGAAGAACGGCGAGCCGAGCCCGGCCCCGAAGATGACCACGCGCCCCTTCTCCAGGTGGCGGATGGCGCGGCGGGGCAGGAAGGGCTCGGCCACCTGCTGCATGGTGATGGCCGTCTGGACGCGGGTGTCGATCCCCCGCTTCTCCAGGAAATCCTGGAGCGCCAGGCAGTTGATGACGGTGCCGAGCATGCCCATGTAGTCGGCGCGGGCGCGGTCCATACCGCGCTCGGACAGCGCGGCGCCGCGGAACATGTTGCCCCCGCCGACCACGACCGACACCTGCACGCCCACCCGGACGGCCTCGGCGATCGAGTCCGCCAGGTGGCCGACCACCGAGGGGTCGATGCCCAGCGGCTCGCCGCCGGCGAAGGCCTCACCGGACAGCTTCAGCATGACGCGCTTCCAGCGGAGCGTGCCCGCGTACGACGAAACCGCCGACGTAGCGGGTTCTGAGTTCTCCTGCACGACGGCGGCCTCCTCGTAGGTGTTCTGTTGAGAGAAGCTGGGTTAAGACTAAGCCTGGCCCACCTTGAAGCGGACGAAGGCCTGGACCTTCACGCCGTTCTCGTCGGCGTACTTCTCCACGGACTTCTTGTTGTCCTTGACGAACGCCTGCTGGAGCAGGGTGAAGTCGCGGTACCAGCCGTTGACGCGACCGTCGACGATCTTGGCGATGGCGGCCTCGGGCTTGCCCTCCTCGCGGGTCATCTCCTCGAAGAGCGCGCGCTCCTTCTCGATGACGTCGGCGGGGACCTGCTCGGCGGTGAGGTACTTCGGAGCCATCGCGGCGGCGTGCTGCGCGATGTCCTTGGCGACCTCGGCGTTGGCGGTGTCGAGCTGCACCAGAACGCCGACCGTCGGCGGGAGCTGCGGGTCGCTCTTGTGCATGTAGGCGCCGACGTAGCCGCCCTCCAGGAGAGCGAAGCGGCGGATCTCGATCTTCTCGCCGAGCGCGGCGTTCGCCTCGTCGAGCAGCTCCTTGACGCTCTTGCCCTCGAGCTGCGACTCGAGCAGGGTCGGCACGTCGGCCGGCTTGCTCGCGAGGATGTGCCCGACGACCTGGGCCGCGAGCTCCTGGAAGCGCTCGCCCTTGGCGACGAAGTCGGTCTCGCAGTTGAGCTCGAGCAGCGCGGCGGCGGACTCGTCGTCCTGCTTCAGGGCGACGAGGCCGTTGGAGGCGGTGCGGGCCTCACGCTTGCCGACGTCCTTGGCGCCCTTGAGGCGCAGGAGCTCGACGGCGCGGTCGAAATCGCCCTCGGCCTCCTCCAGCGCCTTCTTGCAGTCCATCATCCCGGCCGCGGTCAGCTCACGAAGCCGCTTGACGTCGGCCATGTTCACGGAAGCCATTGTCTTTTCCTCGTGGGAATCATCACCGATCCCGGAAGTCGGCACGGATCGGTGTCTGGGTGGATCGGGCGGGTGCGCCGTGACGGGCGCACCCACCCGGAAGGAGCCTTGCGGATCGTACGGCCTGCGCCGTACGAGGGGAGGCTAGGCCTGCTCGGCGTCGTCGGCCTGAGCGGTCTCGGCCTCGGCGTCGTTCTCGGCGACCGGGGCGGCCTCGGCAGCCTCAGTGGCCTCAGGAGCCTCGGTGACCTCAGTGACCTCAGGGGCCTCGGTGACCTCAGCGGCCGGGGCCTCCGCGGCCGGAGCGGCCGAGCCCTCGAGGAGCTCCTGCTCCCACTCGGCCAGCGGCTCGGCGCCACCGGCGACGGCCGGCTTGTCGTCGCCGCCGCGACCGGCGCCGGCGCGGGCCATCAGGCCGGCGGCGACGGCGTCGGCGACCACGCGGGTCAGCAGGCCGACGGCGCGGATGGCGTCGTCGTTACCCGGGATCGGGTAGTCGACCTCGTCCGGGTCGCAGTTGGTGTCGAGGATCGCGACGACCGGGATGTTGAGCTTGCGGGCCTCGCTGATCCCGATGTGCTCCTTCTTGGTGTCGACGACCCACACCGCGCTGGGCACGCGGGACATGTCGCGGATACCGCCGAGGGTGCGCTCCAGCTTCTCCTTCTCACGACGGCGCATGAGGAGCTCCTTCTTGGTGAGCCCCGACGCCGCGACGTTGTCGAAGTCGAGCTCCTCGAGCTCCTTCAGACGCTGCAGCCGCTTGTGCACGGTGGAGAAGTTGGTGAGCATGCCACCCAGCCAGCGCTGGTTGACGTACGGCATGCCGACGCGGGCGGCCTGCTCGGCGATGGCCTCCTGCGCCTGCTTCTTCGTGCCGATGAACATGATCGTGCCGCCGTGCGCGACGGTCTCCTTGACGAAGTCGTAGGCACGGTCGATGTACGACAGCGACTTCTGCAGGTCGATGATGTAGATGCCGTTGCGCTCGGTGAAGATGAAGCGCTTCATCTTCGGGTTCCAGCGACGGGTCTGGTGACCGAAGTGAACGCCGCTCTCAAGGAGCTGTCGCATGGTGACGACGGGGGTGGACATGTGATTGTCCTCCAGGTCGGGGCACCCGTGATCGGATGCGTTTCGGTTGGCGCGGCGGCCCTCGGCCGCCACCCTGATGCCCCCGGATCACTCCCGCCGAGTCATGGACCCGGACCGAGGGAGCGACCCCTGAGGGGGCATGCGAAGTCGGCCCGCCAGTGACAGGCCATCGGAAATTGTACCCGTAGCGGCACCTCCGGCCGACCTTCCGGGGCCGGGCCACGCCCGGCGCCCCCGGAACGCCCGGCCCCGGCTCCCGCGGAAGCGGCCCCGGGGCGCCCTCCCGGAACGAGCCGGGGCGCCCTTAGAGCGATCCTTCGCCGTCCCTGATGTCCGCGGTGTTCGCGGTGTTCCCGGTGTTCCCGGTGTTCCCGGTGTTCGCGGCGGAGGAGGGCTCCCCGTGGTCCTCGGAGGGCAGCCCGTGCGGCCGCCGTTCGGCGCGGGGGAACACCGAGACCTGCGCCTCGGCGATCCTCGCGCCCGGAGGGGCCTGACTCCGGTCCCGGACGCTGACCCGGTAGGGATCGATGAGCTCGTCGATCCGCCGGATCAGCTCTTTCAGCTCGGCGGCGTCGACGAACAGCACGGAGCGGGCGAACGTGCTCGCGTCCCGCCACTCCTGCGGCTCCCGGTCGAAGTTCTCCAGCGCGCGCTTCGCCTCGGCCGCCGCCTCGTCGCGGACGAGGTTGATCAGCACGTTCTTCGCCGCCCGCACCTCGGGCTGGTCGTCGACGTCGGGACTGACGGTCCAGCTCGTCCTGACGCGCCGCCACACCCGCTCACGGCCGTCGCCGCGCGGCGGCGCGTCCTCGACGAAGCCGTACTTGGCCAGCATGCGCAGGTGGTAGCTCGCCGCGCTCGGCGTGACTCCGACGACCTCGGCGACCTCCGTGGCGGTGGAGGTGCCGTCCGTCTGGATCTTGTTCAGGATGGCGAGCCGGGCGGGATGGGCCAGCGCCCGCATCGCCCGGGGATCGCTGAGCTCCCGCTCCTCCCTGCGCTTCTCCTCGGCCATACGCAGACCGTACCCGCTCCGGGCCGCACCCGCTCCCAGATGTGAAGCATTGCCTTCACAACTCTGAAGGGTTACCTTCATACATATGAAGCGAATCCTTCAGAAAGGCGTGTGAGGTTCCGATGCTCCAGCCCGCCCCCTTGCGCAAACAGCGTGACTACCGGTTGCTGCTCTCGGCGCGAGCCGTCTCCGAGGCCGGGACCGAGGTCTCCCGGCTGGCCGTACCGCTGGTCGCGGCGACCCTGCTCGGCGCCTCGCCCGCCCACATGGGCGTGCTCACCGCCGCAGCCTCGTTGCCCTACCTGCTGATCGGGCTTCCGGCCGGGACCCTGGCCGACCGGGCGCGGTGGCACCGGCCGACCATGGTCACCTGCGAGGCGATCTCGGCCGTCGCCGTGGCCACGATCCCCCTGGCCTGGATCGCCGGACTGCTGAGCGTGCCGTGGCTGATCGCGGTGACCTTCGTCGTGGGCACCTGCTCCGTGATCTTCCGTACGTTCAACTTCCCGCACCTGACCTCGGTGGTCCACGAGAGCCAGCGCACCCAGGCCCTGGCCGGGTTCCAGTCGGCCTACTCCCTGGCCTCCGTCGGCGGGCCCGGCCTCGCCGGCGCGCTCGTCCAGATCTTCACCGCGCCGTTCGCGATGCTGGTCAACGTGGTGTCGTTCCTGGCCTCGGCATTCCTGATCCAGAGCATCAGGGCCCCGGAGACCCACACTCCGGCCGAACCCCGCGGCATGTGGACCGAGATCCGCGAGGGACTGGCCGCGGTGGCGGGACACCGGGTGCTCCGCGCGCTCTGCGGCGCGGGGATCGCGATCAACTTCTTCGGCAGCGCCTACATGGCACTCTTCGTCATCTACGCGGTCAAGGCCCTCGACCTCCCCGGCGGCATGATCGGCGCGCTCACCGCCTTCTTCGGTGTGGGCGGCCTGCTCGGCGCGGTCGTCGCCATGCGCTTCGCCCCCCGGATCGGCGAGAACCGGATGCTGGTCTACTCGGTGCTGCTGTTCCCCCTGGACTTCGTGGTCGCCGCCCTGGCCTCCGGCCCCGTCTGGGCCAAGTTCGCCCTCATGTCCGCCAGCACCCTGATCACCGGTACGGCCGTCGTCGCCTTCTCCGTCTGCTTCGGCTCGGTCGTCCTGCGCGAGACCTCCGACACCCTCCGCGGCCGGGTCAACGCCACGATCACCTTCGCCATCCAGGGCGTCACGGCCCTGGGCGGCCTCGCCGGCGGCCTCCTCGGCGAGTTCCTGGGCCTGCGCCCGGTGCTGTGGCTGTGCGCGGCGGGAGTGCTGGTGACGATCCCCGTCATCTGGCTCTCCCCCCTCCGCACCTCCGAACGCGAGTCCCGGCCGTGAATCCCTGACATGGATCCCAGGCGCGAGTCCCGGGATGCCGCCTCCCACAGGGCGCCTCACTACCAGACGGGCGAGTGTTCCCCTCTCCCCTTGCACCGGCTTGCGGCGCCGGTTCATCCCAGGCGCCATCTGCCCTGCCCCGGCCCCCATCCGCAGATGCACCCTCAGCACCATCCGCCCGGCCCGGCCCTCATCCACAGGAACGGCCGCTGTCCACAGGAACGGCCGCTGTCCACAGAATCCCGATCGGTCCCGTTGAGCGCCTCCGCTGAGCAGCATCCTTCCGACCGTGTCCTCTCATCCGATCGCCGCCCTCCTCACGGCCCTGCTGATCGCCGTTCCAGGATCGGCCGTCACGGATCCGCCGGTCCCGGTGAGCACGGCGCCGCTGTCTCCCCAGAGGGCGAGGCCGCTCTCCTCCCCGAAACAGCCATCCGTTCTGCGGACGCGACCCACCGCCTCAACTGAGCGGGTCGTCCCGGCGCGGCCGAGTGACCCGTGGGGAGAGTCCTTTCCCCGGTGGGAGTGGCCCTTCGCCGAGCGGCCCCGGGTTCTGAAGGGCTTCGCCCCGCCCCCTCAGCCCTGGCTGGCCGGGCACCGGGGCGTCGATCTCGCCGCATCCGCAGGAGAGGAGGTCCACGCGGCGGGTGCCGGAACCATCGGCTATGCCGGGCCACTCGCCGGACGTGGCGTCGTCACCGTGCTCCATCCCGGCGGACTGCGGACGACCTACCTGCCGGTCCGCGCGTCAGTACGGCTGGGCCAGGAGGTCGCGTCGGGTGATGTGATCGGCACCGTGGAGGACGTCCCCGGGCACTGCCCGGTCACCTGTCTCCACTGGGGCCTGCTCCGGGCGCGAGACTATCTCGACCCGCTCCTCCTCCTCGGCCTCGGCCAGGTCCGCCTCCTGCCCACCTGGACCGCCCTCCACGAGACCGCCCCGACCGCCTTTCATGCCGCCCTGGCCGCTCCCCCATGAGATCACCCGGGATATGCCACCGGGCCGAGCCCCTCCCCTCGCTCCTCAGTCACCGATGAAGCCGAAGACGCTTCACCTCGTCGCGTACGGATCTTTCAGGCGCCCACCCAGTGCGGGGTGTGCGATTCGACCGCCGACGGCACGCGGATGCGTCCGTCCAGCAGAATGAGTGGTGCGATCTCAACGCTCTCGTAGAAACGCAGGTGTCCGACGAAAAACTCGATACCGGCGGCATGTGCGTTGAGCGAGGAACGACCGAGCCAGGCCAGCAACGTTCTGAGCTGGTAGAAAGCGTCGGGATGCAGTTCCTGGCGGACCGTCAGCGACCAGCCGTCCGGCTGCTCCCGCCGTACCAGCTCGGCGACGAGCGCGCCGCCCACTTTCCAGGCGGCGCCACGCTGCGCGAACGCCGGCTCCGGTTCCGCGGTCTCCCACTCGCAGTCAGGGTCATTGGGATCACCGAGCGGATAGGCATCCAGGTAATTGTCAGTGCCGAACGGCAGCCGCTCGGGCCGTGGCCCTACCCCCACATGCCACCGCAGTTCGGCAAGCTCGTCATCGGTGATGTCAGCGCGGATGTCCATCGACAACACAAGCTCGTAGATGTCTCCCATCGGTGCACCCTAGCCAACACCCCAGGGCTGGAGCCCCAGACCTGCGCCCTTCTCGGCCGCCTGGCCGACATGCGCAGGACACACCGCCCCGTCTTCTACGGCCGGGTCGTTGGGCGCGTTGACGAACGCCCAGGCCACCTGGGCCCGTCCTGCGACGTTGCAGACGGCGATGTGATCGGCGGGCCCAGCGAACCCACACGACCGGCAGCAGAAGACACCCCGGTGGGGACGGTTGCCCCGGCTGGTGTTCCGGCACCGGAGCACCGGGCACACCTGCGAGGCGCAGGCCGGATCCACCTGCGCGTACGGCACGCCGCTACAGCAAGCCTCGTAGGCCAGGAAAGCACCCAACCGGTGGAACGGCCAGGACGAAAGCGTGGCCCGCTGGGATGGCTGGAGCCGTACCCGCCGGATCCCCGCCAGTTCTTCGACGGCGATGCCGCGTCCGATGCGTTGCGCATCGGCCACGCTCTCTTTGGTGATGGCGTGATTCACGTGACGTCGGGCACGCCCAGGTCTCACAGCACCAGGTCGAAGTGGCGTTCAGGCGGTTCATGCCACCGAACCGGTCCGGCCGGTAGACAAGGGTGCGCCGGGAGAGGTGCCGCGGCAGGAAGTGCGGTCGACGGGCCTCAAGGCGGATATCGAGCAGCACGCGGGCCACGGCCGCGGTCAGCAGCTCGATGTCGGTCAGCGACTCGACGGCCACGGTCAGCGGCTCAGCGTCGGTCAGCTTGATCGGTCATGGGTCATGGGTGGTCGGGTGGGGCGCTGGGGCGTAGGCGCCAGCCTCGGGGGACGCGTTCGACGTATCCGGCTGCGGCGAGGCCGCCGAGGCAGGACAGGACCGTGTCGAGGTCGACGCCTGCCGTGAGGGCGATGATCGCCGGACCTGCTCCGGCTCGGGTGGGTACGGCTTCCAGGACGCGGCGGGTCTCCGGGGAGAGCCGGTCGCGGGAGAAGACCGGGCCGCGGGGCTCGGGGGCGAGATCGCCTCCGATGGCGCCGACGAGTTCGATCATCTCCTCGGGGGTGGTGACGCAGGCCGCCGCGCCCTGGCGGATAAGCCGGTGGCATCCGGCAGAGGTGTCGGAGGTGACCGGTCCGGGAACGGCCGCCAGGTGGCGGTTGAGCCCGGTCGCGTGCCCGGCCGTGTTGAGGGCGCCGCTGCGCACCGCAGCCTCGACGACGAGGGTTCCCCGGGACAGTGCGGCGATGAGCCGGTTGCGGACCAGGAAACGTGGCCGGGTCGGCCGTACGCCCATCGGGCACTCGCTCACCAGCAGGCCCTGCGTGCGCACGGCGGCGAACAGATCGTGGTGCGCGGTGGGATAGGTCACGTCGGCGCCGCAGGCGAGCACGGCGACGGTGGGCGCGTCACAGGCGAGGGCACCGCGGTGCGCCGCGCCGTCCACACCGTAGGCACCGCCGGAGACCACCCCGTATCCCCGTTCGCTCAGCCCGGCGCCGAACTCCGTCGCGACGTGCGTGCCGTACGGCGTGGCCACCCGGGAACCGACGATCGCGACCGACCGGACGCAGGAGAAGCGCAGGTTCGCCTCACCGTGCAGCCACAGTGCGTGGGGCCGGGAGTCGCCGAGGTCGTCCAGCTGGGTGGGCCACTCCGGGTCGCCCGGCACGATCAGGCGCGCTCCGATCCGCTCTCCGTCGGCCAGGTCGCAGCCGGGGTCGGCCGTCTTCAGCCGGGCCGTCCAGGAGGCGAGGATCCGGTCGAGCTTCGCCGCCGCCTCGTCGTCCGCCCTTCCGTCCGCGCCGCGGCGGCAGGTGCCCGCGAACCACCGGGTGAACCCTGCGTCCAGCCGTCCGGCGCGGATCTGCGCGACCACCGCCTCGGGTCCGTGCGCGGCCACCAGCCTGCCCATCACCGCGTCACCGGGCTCGGCCAGCCTCATCAGCGTGAGTCGTGCGAATCGGTCGTTCACCGCTCTTCTCCCAGCCACAGTCCGAGGGCGGCGTTGGTCTCCTCGACGCCGGGTCTTCCCCGACCCTTGAGATCGGCCAGACTCCAGGCGACTCTGAGCACCCGATCCAGCCCTCGGGCACTCAGCACCCCGTTGTCCAGGCAGCCGAGCAGCGGCGTCATCGCCTTCGCCGGTAGGCGGTATTCGCTGTGCAGGGCACCGGTGGGCACCTCGGCGTTGCACCGCCACGGCGTGCCGGCGAAGCGCTTGGCCGCGCGTTCGCGGGCCAGGAGCACCCGCTCGGCCACGACCCGGCTCGATTCGATGAAGCGGCGGTCGGCGAACAGCTCTCTCCGGGTCGCCCTCATGACGCTGACCTTGACGTCGATGCGGTCCAGCAGCGGGCCGGAGAGCCTGGCCAGGTAGCGGCGGCGGGCGGCGGGGGTGCACCGGCACGGCTCCTCCGGACGGGTCCGCTGCGCGCACGGGCAGGGGTTGGCGGCCAGCACCAGCATGAACCGGGCCGGGAACGTGACCGAGCCCAGCGCCCTGGACACCGTCACCTGACCTGACTCGAGAGGCTGGCGGAGCGCGTCCAGGACGTTCGTAGGGAATTCAGGAGCTTCGTCCATAAACAAAACACCCTTGTGAGCAAGGGAAACCGCGCCGGGGCGGATCGTTCCGCTGCCTCCGCCGACGATGGCCGCGATGGTCGCCGTGTGGTGGGGTGCCATGAAGGGCGGACGTTCCAGCAGCGGCCGGTCGGCGGGGAGCGTCCCCGCGACCGAGTGGATCGCGGTCACCTCCAGCGCCTCGTCGCGGTCGAGAGCCGGGAGCAGGGTGGGCAGCCGCTCGGCGAGCATCGTCTTGCCGGTGCCCGGCGGTCCCAGCATCCAGAGGTTGTGACCGCCGGCCGCGCAGACCTCCAGAGCCCGGCGGGCGAACGGCTGACCCGCAACGTCGCACAGGTCGGGGGCGGGCGCCTCTGAGCCGCCGTCGTTCGGCGTCCGCAGGATGTCCGGCCCGGCGGAGAGGCGGGCGGACAGGCCGGTGGGGAAGCCGGTGGGGCCGTCTCCCGGACGGCCCGGACCGCTGGAGGGATCCGTCCCTTCGCCCGGCTCGCTGCCGGGGTCATCGGACGTGCCGGGGGCGGGTTCCCCGAACAGGTGGTCCGTGAGAGTCGGCAGATTGATCGGGTCTCCGCTGCGCAGCCATCCCACCAGTTCGCCGAGCGTGCTGACCGGGATCACCGTCACCCCGGGCACGAGACGGGCCTCGGGCCCGTTGCGGGCCGGGACGACGACCGTGCCGGCACCGGCGCCGACCGCGGCCAGGACGGACGGGAGCACTCCCCGCACGGTTCTGAGCGAGCCGTCGAGGCCCAGCTCACCCAGGAAGAAGGAGTCGGCCGCTCTGGCCCTGGGCACGAGTCCGGCCGCCGCGAGCAGGGCGACGGCGATCGCGAGATCGAACGTGCTGCCCCGTTTGGGCAGGCTGGCGGGGAACAGGCTCACGGTGATCCGCGCGTCGGGCCAGGCGTAGTGGCTGTTGACCACGGCCGAGCGGACCCGGTCCCGCGCCTCGCTGAGCGCGGTGTCCAGCATGCCGATGAGGTGCATGCCGGCCAGGCCGTTGCCGACGTCGGCCTCGACGTCGATGACGTGACCGGTCACCCCGATCAGGCAGACGCATCGCGTGCGTGCGACGGCCACTCACGCCACCCCCCGGATGACTCCGGTGATCCACGACAGTCCGGGAGGCATTCAGCACACTCCCCGCTCGTGGCGGATGGCGAAGTCTCCCGCGAACCGCTCCAGCGCCACCACGTCGATCCGGACCGACTCGAAGCGCTCGCGTTGCATGCTCAGCCACTGGACGGCGAGCCCGCGCAGCCGTACGAGCTTGGCTCTGTTGACCGCTTCGAGGGCGGTCCCGTGAGTCCGGCCGGAGCGGGTCTTCACCTCCACCACGACGAGCGCCCGCCCGTCTCGGGCGAGCACATCGATCTCACCGTCCGGGCACCGCCAGTTGCGGTCCAGGATCTGCATGCCGTTTCGCAGCAGGTATCCGACGGCGATCTGTTCGCCGTGCCTGCCGAGCTCGTCTTTCGCGGCCATGGAACCACCTCCGGTCCCCGACCTTCGCGCAGCGCACGCCTCCGGCGGGAAGGCGAACGCCTTTCTGTGGACGACACGCGGAGCCCTCCGTCACCTGTGGAGAACCTCTCCCCCGCTCTCCGATCCCCCGTCCTCCGATCCCCCGCCTTCCGATCCCCGCCCTCCGAACAGGCCCGGCCCGGCGCGCGGGAGTGAGCAGGCCCGGCCGCCCGCCGTACAGCGGCGCCGGTGAGATCCCCGCCACGCCCCGCCGTACCGGCGCCGAGGAGATGCCGAGAAGATCCAGTCCCGTGGGAGCACGACGAGACGGACGGCCACGGACATGATCTTGGAAAAGCCCGGGGATGGCGTGGCCACAGGGATCAGGCGGGCGGGAGCACCGAGGGCGGGCACGAGGTGCCCGCGCGAGGACGTGCCGAGGACCCTCCGCCAAGGACACGTGACGACCGCGGGACGTCCGGCCGGGACGTCAAAGACTCTCAGCGGGGTGTAACGCCGGACATCAAAGACCCCTCAGCGGGGCGCAGCACCAGGATGTCGGACCCGCAGCGAGAGCGTAACGCCGGACATCAAGGACCCCAGCGAGAAAGCGCCGGCCGCGAGGTGCGCCCAGGGCAGGACGGCAGGGGCCCGGCGGGGAGCGACGGGGTCGGGAGCGGTGGGTTTTCGAGGCCGGTCGGCGAAGCCGGGCGGGCTCAGCCGGAGAAGCCCTCCTTGGGCATCTGGAGGTCGGGCTTGGCCAGCTCTTCGACGTTGACGTCCTTGAAGGTGACGACGCGGACGTTCTTGACGAACCTGGCGGGGCGGTACATGTCCCAGACCCAGGCGTCCTGCATCTTCACATCGAAGAACACATCACCGTTCTCGGCCGTCCGGACGTCCAGGTCCACGGAGTTGGTGAGGTAGAAACGCCGTTCGGTCTCCACGACGTAGGTGAACAGGCCGACGACATCGCGGTACTCACGGTAAAGCTGCAGCTCCATCTCGGTCTCGTACTTCTCGAGATCCTCTGCGCTCATCCCGTTCCTCCTGTCACACGCCTTCCCGGTCCCGCCCGATCAGACGACACCGGCCCCCACATCATTCTTGCCCATCGCCGTACCGGATTCGGACCGCACCGCCGCGGATCGCGGCGGACGGCGGCTGGAGGCGCTAGTCATCACCGGGGAACTTCCGGGCGAAGGTGTCCGGGGTCGTCAGCAGGGTCGCCCGCGAGAAGGGCCAGTAGATCGCGGCGGCCCGGCCGATGACGTCGTCCTCCGCTATCGTGCCGTCTCCGTCCTGTTCCTCGTGGCCGCGGGAGTCGTAGGAGGCGGAGCGGTGGTCGCCCATGACCCACAGGCGCCCCTGCGGGATCACCTTCTCGAAGTCGTCTCCCGACGGCAGGTCGTCGGGGTGGATGTAGGCCTTCTCTTCGAGCGGCACCCCGTTCACCGTGATGCGGTCCTGCGCGTCGCAGCACTTCACGGTGTCCCCGCCGATCGCGATGACCCGCTTGATGGTGTCCTTGCCGTCACCCCAGCCCTTGAAGACCACCACGTCGCCGCGCTCGACCTCGCCGTGCAGCTTGTTGATGACCACCCGGTCGTCCTTCAGGAGCGTGTTCTCCATCGACTCCGAGGGGATGTAGAACGACTGGAAGACGAAGGCCTGCAGCAGCAGCGCCACCACGACGCCGGAGACCAGCAGGAACAGCGTCTCGCGCAGGCTGCCCTTGCGGGACTTCCCGCCCTTGTCGTCCTTGCCGGCCTGCGCGCTCCCGGTCTCGCCGGCCTGCGCCTCCTCGGCCTGCACGGTCTCGGCCTGCGTGCTCTCTGGTTCAACGGACATGAGGTACGGCTACCGCCTTGCCTGCCTGCGACGACGCCAGAGCACCAGCGGGAGGGCACCCGCGACGCCGGCGAGGAGCGGGGTCGCCCCTCCCACGACGCCGGCGGCCTTCAGCGCCGGCTGGGCGAACGTGTCGGGAATGGGGAGGGTGGTGGCCCGGGAGAAGGGCCAGACGATGACGAAGGCCCGACCGATCACCTGGTCCACCGGGATCGTGCCGCCGCCCGGGTCGCCCTGGTGCTCGCGGGAGTCGAGGGAGACCTCGCGGTGGTCGCCCATCACCCACAGGCGGTTCTGCGGGACCTTGATCTCGAAGGTCTTCTGGGAGGGGTCGTTGCCCGGGTAGAGGTAGCTCTTCTCGTCGAGCGGCACCCCGTTGACCGTGACGCGTCCGGCCTTGTCGCAGCACTTCACCGTGTCACCCGGTACGCCGATGACGCGCTTGATGTAGTCCTTCTCGCCGGGGACCACGCCGAACGCGGTGCCGACCCAGTGGAAGAACGCGGTGACCGGGTTGGACGGCTCCTCGTACTCCACTTCGCCGTCCCAGGAGTCGACCCCGGAGAAGACCACCACGTCGCCGCGCTCGATGTCGCGGACGTGGTAGACGAGCTTGTTGACCAGGACCCTGTCGTTCTTCAGGAGCGTGTTCTCCATCGACTCCGAGGGGATGTAGAACGCCTGGACGACAAAGGACTTGATCAGGAACGCGAGGACCAGCGCGACCACGACAAGGACGGGCAACTCCCGCCAGAAGGAGCCCTTTTTCTTCTCCTTGCCGCTCTTGGCGGTCTTCTTCGTGTCTTCGGCGACCACACCCACCTCGTCCTCGACAGGTCGACGCGAGGGAGCGTCGTACGCCTGGTCTTCGCTAGTCATCGTTGACGAGCCTAGATGATGACCGGGGCTCGGTGGTCGAGCCGGTGGTTATGGACTGCTCTTGATTCCATCATCGTTGGTCCGCCTTCGTCCGTCATTGCCGGTTCCGACCGTCTCGCGACGACAGCGGGAACGGCGGCTCCATACCCGCCGAACCACCTCCGTATGCGGAAACACGCCGTCACCACATGCGAAAACGGCCCGCCCCCCAGGGGACGGGCCGGAGCCGCTGTCGCGCGGGCCCGTAAGGGACCGCGCGGGGCGTCAGCGGGCCTCGCGCTTCTCGCGGATGCGGGCGGCCTTGCCGCGCAGGTCGCGCATGTAGTAGAGCTTGGCACGACGGACGTCACCGCGGGTCACGACGGTGATCTTCTCGATGACCGGGCTGTGCACCGGGAAGGTGCGCTCGACGCCGACGCTGTAGCTGATCTTGCGGACGGTGAAGGTCTCACGGGCGCCGCTGCCCTGACGGCGCAGGACGAAGCCCTTGAAGACCTGGACACGGGACCGGTTGCCCTCGATGACGCGGACGTGCACCTCAAGCGTGTCACCGGGACGGAAGTTCGGGACGTCGCTGCGGAGCGTGGCCTTCTCAAGCTCGGTGATCAGCGTGTGCATGACAGTGGTACCTCATTTACGCGAGCATGCGGAGGTCCACCCGGCCGCACGGAAGGCGGCATCGCGGTGGACGCACATGCTGGGCTGGATGTGTCCTGGAAGCCGGGCCCGTCGGCCCGGCGGCGCGCGCCGACCTGTGAACAGTCTGCGGCAACGATTCAGTGTGCCATATTTTCGCCGCTCACCGGAAATCCGAGCTCCCCGAGCAGCCTCCGGTCGTGCTTGTCGAGGCTCTGCGGATCGAGCGCCGCGAGCAGCTCGGGACGGTTCTCCGCGGTACGGCGCAGCGCCTCGTCCCTCCGCCACCGGGCGATCTTCCCGTGGTGGCCGGAGAGCAGGATCTCGGGCACCTCGCGCCCCCGCCACTGCGGCGGCTTGGTGTAGACGGGGCCTTCGAGCAGGTTCTCCATGGCCCCGGGGGCGAAGGAGTCGTCCGCGACCGAGCGGGCGTTGCCCAGCACCCCGGGCAGCAGCCGGCCGACCGCCTCGACCATCACCAGGACGGCCACCTCTCCCCCGGCCAGCACGTAGTCGCCGATGCTGACCTCGTCCACCCGCAGGCGGGAGCCGTACTCGGCCATGACCCGGGAGTCGATGCCCTCGTAGCGCGCCGGGGTGAACAGCAGCCAGGGCTCGGCGGCGTACTCCATGGCGAGCTTCTGGGTGAAGGGGACCCCGCTCGGCGTCGGCACGACGATCCGCGGCCGGGCGGCCGGGTCGGCGGCCAGGACGCCGTCGATGGCCTCGCCCCAGGGGCCGGGCTTCATGACCATGCCGGGGCCGCCGCCGTAGGGCGTGTCGTCCACGGTGTGGTGCACGTCGTGCGTCCAGTCGCGCAGCTGGTGCAGGTGGACGTCGAGGATGCCGCGCTCGCGCGCCTTGCCGATGAGCGAGACGTCAAGGGGGGCGAAGTACTCGGGGAAGATCGAGATGATGTCGATGCGCATGTCGTCAGACGGCCTGATCGGGGTCGAGCAGGCCCGCCGGCGCGACCACCAGGAGCGTGCCTGCCTCCAGGTCGATCTCCGGGACCAGCGCCTTGACGAACGGTACGTAGACGTCCCTGCCACCGCGCCGTACGACCAGCAGGTCCTGGCCGTGGTGCAGCACGTCGGTCACCTCACCGGCCCGCTCGCCGTCGGGCGTGACCACGGTGAGGCCGATGAGCTGGTGGTCGTAGAACTCGTCGGGGTCGTCGGAGGGCGGGATGTCCGCCGAGTCGATGACGAGCATGGTGCCGCGCAGCTCCTCTGCGCGGTCGCGGTCGTCCACGCCCTCGAAGCGCACCAGCAGGACCCCGGAGTGCCAGCGGCGGGAGGCGACGACGAGCGGTCCCGCCGAGGCGGGGTCGGTGGAGACGGCCGCTCCAGGGGTGAAGCGCCGCTCCGGGTCGTCGGTGCGGACCTCCACGGTCACGTCGCCGCGGAGCCCGTGCGGGCGGCCGATGCGGCCTACGACAAGCTGCACGCCCGTCTCCTGAAATCGTCGTGTGCGGAAACCGTGTCTGAAAACCGTGTGCGAGGACAACGCAAACGGGTCACCCACACCGGTGGATGACCCGTCCGCTCGATGAATCTCGTGGATCTCGTGTCAGCGGACCTCGTCCAGGTCCAGCAGGTCGACCCGGACGTATTTTCCGTCGCCAAGAGCGTTCACGACGGTGCGGAGCGCCTTGGCCGTACGGCCACCACGGCCGATGACCTTGCCCAGGTCCTCTGGGTGGACCCGGACCTCAAGCACGCGCCCGCTGCGGATGCGGCGGGCCCGGACCTGGATCTCGTCGGGATGCTCGACGATGCCCTTCACCAGGTGCTCGAGGGCCTCCTCGAGCACCTCAGGCCTCGCCTTCCGGCTTCTCCTCGGCGGCGACCGGCTCGGCCGGGGCCTCGGCGGCGGCGGCCTCGTCGGCCTTGGGGGCCTTCTTCGCCGACTTCTTCGGAGTCGTGGCGGCGTCGAGGGACAGGGTCTCCTTGGCCGCGGCCTCGTAGGCGGCGTGCCGGTCCGGCTTGGGCTCGGCGACGAGCTTCGGCGCCGGGGCGGGCTCGCCCTTGAACTTCTGCCAGTCACCGGTGATCTTGAGGAGCTTCATGACCGGCTCGGTCGGCTGCGCGCCGACACCCAGCCAGTAGGCCGCCCGCTCGGCGTCGATCTCGATGCGCGAGGGGTTCTCCTTGGGGTGGTACAGGCCGATCTCCTCGATCGCCCGGCCGTCACGCTTGGTGCGGCTGTCGGCGATGACGACACGGTACTGCGCGTTGCGGATCATGCCGAGCCGCTTGAGCTTGATCTTGACTGCCACGGGTGTGGTCTCTCCATGCATTGGGGCGTGGGTGAGCGACGGCTCATCGAGTGGGGCACGAAGAGCGGATCGCTGCAGGGACAGGCACGACCGGCGGGGGTTAGAGGGCGCCCGCGTGGTCGAGATGTTCCAACATGCCATTGTGCCAGATGCGCGGGGGTGCCCGGCCAACCGACGCCCGTCTCCTCCGGTTCCGAGGGGGAAAATCTCGGCAATCCACACGCGGCGGACCCGGCGCACCCGCCCCGCCACGGACGAACCGGTCCCTGTCGCACCGCGGACGCGCCGACCACCGCCACGCCGCCGACGCACCCGCCCCGCGACGCCGCCGACGCGCCGATCCCCCGTAACGCCAGGAGGGCCGTCGCGTGCGCGACGGCCCTCCTACGACCTCACCGAGGCGGCCTCACGGGGCGACCTCACCGACCTGCTCGGGGCGACCCGCTTGAGGCGGCCTCACTTGGGCCGGACTCCCAGCAGCTCCAGCGTCGCCATCGCGATGAAGCCCACGATGATGATCACCCAGATCCACCGGGCACGCCCGAAGAACTTGTCGTCGCTCATTTCTGTCCGGGGAACTTGAACTTCGAGGGGTCGAAGCCGGGCGGCAGCTCGATGCCCGGCGGGAGCTGGCCCGCGCCGAGGTTGCCCAGGGCGCCGCCGAGGTCGGGCGACTTGCCCGCCCCGCCGGAAGCGCCCTTGGCGAGGGCGGCCTTGCGCGGGTCTCCGCTGACCCGGCGGCCCTTGCCGGCCTTCTTCTGCGCGGCCTTGGCCTTGCGCCCGCCCGGCATGCCGGGGATGCCCATCCCGCTGGTCACCCGCTTCATCATCTTCTGGGCCTCGAAGAAGCGCACGACCAGGTTGTTGACCTCGGTCACCGTGACGCCGGAGCCCTTGGCGATGCGCTCGCGGCGCGACCCCTTGATGATCTTCGGGTCCGCGCGCTCGGCCGGCGTCATCGAGCGGATGATCGCCGCGACGCGGTCCAGGTCGCGGTCGTCGATCTGGTTGAGCTGGTCGCGCATCTGCCCCATGCCGGGCATCATGCCGAGCAGGTTCTTGATGGGGCCCATCTTGCGGACCATCATCATCTGCTCGAGGAAGTCCTCCAGCGTGAAGCCCTCGCCCGAGGTGAGCTTGCCCGCCATCTTGGCGGCTTCCTGCTCGTCGAAGGTCTTCTGGGCCTGCTCGATCAGGGTGAGGATGTCACCCATGTCGAGGATGCGGGAGGCCATCCGGTCGGGGTGGAAGGCGTCGAAGTCCTCGAGCTTCTCACCCGTGGACGCGAACATGATCGGCTTGCCGGTGATGTGGCGGACCGACAGGGCGGCACCGCCGCGGGCGTCGCCGTCGAGCTTGGTCAGCACGACGCCGTCGAAGCCGACGCCCTCCATGAAGGCCTGGGCCGTGGAGACGGCGTCCTGACCGATCATGGCGTCGACCACGAACAGGACCTCGTCGGGCGAGACCGCGTCGCGGATGTCGGCGGCCTGCTTCATCATCTCCTGGTCGATGCCCAGGCGGCCCGCGGTGTCGATGATGACGATGTCGTGCTGCTGCCGCCGGGCGTGGTCGATCGACTGCCGGGCCACCGCGATCGGGTCGCCGACGCCGTTGCCGGGCTCGGGGGCGTAGACCGCCACTCCCGCCCGCTCGGCCACGACCGACAGCTGCTGGACCGCGTTGGGACGCTGCAGGTCGGCGGCGACCAGCAGCGGGACGTGGTTCTGCTCCCGCAGCCAGCGGGCGAGCTTGCCCGCCAGCGTGGTCTTACCGGCACCCTGGAGACCCGCGAGCATGATGACGGTCGGCGGGTTCTTGGCCAGGCGGAGCCGCCTGGTCTCGCCGCCCAGGATCTCGATCAGCTCGTCGTTGACGATCTTGACGACCTGCTGGGCCGGGTTCAGCGCCTGGGAGACCTCGGCACCGCGGGCGCGCTCCTTGATCTGGGCGACGAAGCTCTTGACGACGGGCAGCGCCACGTCGGCCTCGAGCAGTGCGATGCGGATCTCGCGGCAGGTCGCGTCGATGTCGGCGTCGGAGAGCCGACCCTTGGACCGAAGGGAGGAGAAGACCGATGTGAGCCGGTCGGAAAGCGTCTCGAACACGTGATTGGCCAGCCTCTGCGCTACAGGGTCTGCGACTCGACCTCCCAGCCTATCCGCTGGGGGATGCGCCTGGCGCCCCGGCGCGGGCGCGGCGCCCGGTCACGTCGGGACGTGCCGCCTAGCGGCCCCACCCGGGCACGGCCATCCGCATGGTCAGGGCGTGCTCGACCAGGGTGATGAGCGTGGCCTTCACCGCGTCGCGGGAGCGCGCGTCGGTCCGCGAGATCGGGATGTTGGGGGCGAGCGTCAGGGCCTCCCGCACCTCCTCCTCGCCGTGCGGGTGGGTGCCGTCCCAGCCGTTGAGCGCCACGACGAAGGGGAGCCTGGCCTCCTCGAAGTAGTCGATGGCCGGGAAGCTGTCGGCCAGGCGGCGCGTGTCGACCAGCACGATCGCACCGATCGCGCCGCGGACCAGGTCGTCCCACATGAACCAGAACCGGTGCTGGCCCGGCGTGCCGAACAGGTACAGGATCAGGTCGCGGTCCAGGGACACCCGGCCGAAGTCCATCGCCACCGTGGTGGTGGTCTTGTTGGGGGTCAGGCCGAGGTCGTCGATGCCGGCGCTGGCGTCGGTCATCACCGCCTCCGTGGTCAGCGGGAGGATCTCCGACACCGCCCCCACGAACGTGGTCTTGCCCACACCGAAACCACCGGCGACGACAATCTTGGTCGATGTGAGGCCGCCACCGCGGCTAGAGCCTGCGAAGTCCACTGAGCACCCTTTCCAGCAGGTTGAGATCCGGCTTGCCCGCGTTGAGCTGCGGCTGGTGCAGTTGGACCAGACCCTCGGCCGCCATGTCCGCGATCAGGATCCGGGTGACGCCCAGCGGGATGCGGAGCATCGCGGAGATCTCAGCGACCGAACGCACGTGCCGGCACAGGGCGCTGATCGCCTGGTACTCCGGCGTGCGGGTAGACAGATCGAGATGGATCGACGTCGCCGAGGAGACCAGGGCCTCCATCGCGAGTTGCGTGCGGGGGGCGGTGCGCCCCCCGGTCACGGCGTACGGCCTGACCAGGGAGCTCTGCTCCGCCGGCGGCGGTTGCACGTGATGCGCGGGACCACCCTGCTGCAGGTGGGCGTCGTCCGTCGGCCGATAGGGGGGACCGCTCATCGGTCCCCTGTCATCGGGCCAGCCAGGGCCTGCCACGGCACCCTCCTAGGACAGTGTCTGCCGCGACGCGGGAGCGTCGCGGCGGGCGCCGGCGAGCGGCGCCTTCGCGGACCCTCATCGCGGATGGGAGGCTTGGAGCTCGGCCCGGACGGCCGGCGTCAGCACCTGGCCGGCACGTTCGACGAGCAGCGTCATCTGGTAGGCGACCAGGCCCATGTCGCAGTCCGGGGAGGCCAGGACCGCGAGGCAGGAGCCGTCGCTGATCGACATGATGAGGAGCAGCCCCCGCTGCATCTCCACCACGGTCTGGGTCACCCCACCGCCCTCGAAGACCCGTGAGGCGCCCTGGGTCAGGCTGATCAGGCCGGCCGCGACCGCGGCCAGCTGGTCGGCCCGGTCGCGGGGGAACCCGTCCGAGAAGGCCAGCGGCAGTCCGTCCGTCGAGACCACCACTGTGTGGGCGACTCCGGGGACGTTGTTCACGAAGTCGGTGATCAACCAGTTGACCCCGCGAGCTGCCTGGCTCAGTTCACGCACGCGTCATCCTCCTCGGCGATCGGATGGGCTCGCTCACCGGTCCTCCTCGTTTCCTTCAACGCTCCCGGCGAAGCCGGGATACGCCTGCTCTGTGCCGACTTCGCCCCGGGCGACCGCCCGGCCCTGCCGTACACCTCTCTGGAAGCTCGCCAGCCTGTTGCGCACCGCGTCCGGGGAGACCGAGGGGCGCGGGGCGGCGGGGGCCTGCGGGGTGCCGCCCGCCTCCGAGGTGACCGCGCCGGGCACCAGGTTCGCCTTGGGCACCCGCTTGGGCAGTCCGGCACCGGTCACCCCGCCGAGCGAGGGCTCGCTCGCCGCACGGGCCGCCTGCCAGCCCGCGTCGGCCGGCGAGGACCAGTTGCTCTGCACCGGCGGGGGCGGCGGCGCCGGGACCGCGGCGGTCTCCTGGACGTCCTCGCTCCGCACCGGCTCGGCCGGGATCTCGGGGGCGGGGGCGGGGGCAGGGGGCTCGGCCTTCCTGAACCAGTCGGACTCCACCGCCGCGAAGATCGGCAGGAACTCCTCCCGCTCCTCCTCCAGGGAGTAGGAGTCGTTGACCACGGGCAGCGGCCCCGTGTTGTCGGACTCCGGCCCGAAACCGCGCCGGTTCGGCCGGCCGGCCGGGGAGTTCCATCCCCCGCTGTCGCCGCCGCGCATCGGCCCGGAGGGCCACGGTCCCGAGTCCTGGAAGGCGGAGGGCCAGTTCGGTGCCGCCGGAGCGGAACCCGGCGGCGGCACGTGGCCCGGCCACGGGGTGTCGAGCGGCGCCTGGCCGTAGTGGCCGCCTGCCTGCTGAGGCTGGGAGCCGAAGGACTGGGAGCCCTGGAAGGAGGTGAACCCCTGCGGGTCGAAGGAGGCGAAGCCCTGCCCGGCGTCGAAGGAGTTGAAGTCCTGCCGGGCGGCCTCGAAGGAGGCGAACGCGGGCCGCGCGGAGTCCAGCGTGACGGGGCTGGCCATGACCGGCGGCCGCTCCATCGAGGAGGCCGAGGCCCAGTCCCCGTGGCCCTGTCCCATGGACCCCTGCGCCATCGGCGGCATCCCGGGCATCTGGGGCGCGGCGGCGAGCAGGTTCTCGGGGAGCAGCACCATGGCGGTCAGGCCGCCGCTGTCCTGCTGGCGGAGCTGGACCCGGATGCCGTGGCGCAGGGCCAGGCGGCCGACCACGAACAGGCCCATCCGACGGGAGACCGACACGTCCACGACGGGCGGGTGGGCCAGTCTCCAGTTCGCCTGCGCGAGTTCCTCGGCCGTCATGCCGATGCCGATGTCGGTGACCGAGATCATCACGCCGCCGCCGTCGATGCGGTTGCTGGACACGACGACCTTCGTCTCCCGGGGAGAGAAGGAGATGGCGTTCTCCACCAGCTCGGCGACCAGGTGGACGACGTCGTTGACGCACGTTCCGGCCACGGACACCCCGCCGGAGATGCGCAGCTCCACCCGCTCGTAGCTCTCGACCTCCGACAGGGAGGCGCGGACCACGTCGATGAGCGGGACCGGCTGGCTCCACCGGCGTGCGGGTTCCTGGCCGGCGAGGACCAGGAGGTTCTCGCTGTTGCGGCGCATGCGGGTGGCCAGGTGGTCCAGCCGGAACAGGCTGCCGAGCCGGTTCTCGTCCTGTTCGCCCTGCTCCAGGCTCTCGATCAGCGCCAGCTGGCGCTCGACCAGGGTCTGGCTGCGGCGGGAGAGGTTGACGAACATCGCGTTGACGTTGCTCCGCAGCGACGCCTCCTCGCCCGCCAGCCGTACGGCTTCGCGGTGGACCTCGTCGAAGGCCCGGGCCACCTCACCGATCTCGTCGTCGGAGGACACGCCGATCGGCTGGACGTCGACGGCGGTGGCCTCGCCGCTCTCACGCATGGCCTGCACGGTGTCCGGCAGGCGCTGGCCGGCGATGGACAGCGCCTCGGTGCGCAGCCGGCGCAGCGGCTTGACCAGCGAGCGCGCCATCACCGTCGTGACGGCCAGGACCAGCAGGAGCAGCAGACCGGTCAGGGCGCCGGCGATCAGGGCGCCCCGCTGCTCGGCCTCCTGCAGGGTGAGGCTTCGCGCGATGACCTCGTCGGCCACCTTCTTCTCCACCTCGCGCATGCGCTCGACCACCTCGGAGGAGGCTTCGAACCAGGTGGTCTGGTCGTTGGTCCGGGTGCTGGACACGTCAACGCGCACGAGGCGGGGAGGAGTGTTCTTGGCCAGTACGAGCGCGCGCTGCCGCATGGACTCCGCGCGGTCCTTGCGCTGGCTGCTGACGGTGTCGTCGAACAGCTGGCGCTGGGCGACCGTCGCCTCGGCCTGGAAGGTCGCCAGCTCGCTGTCGCGCCGGGCCCGGGCGCCGACGAAGGAGTCCAGGCCCTCGGAGCTGAACTCCCTGGCGGCGAGGGCGACGGCCAGAATGGCCCGCTCCTGCGAGGCCAGCTCCTTGGCCCTGGTCAGCGCGCCGAAGGCGAGCGCGGAACTGGCCAGGTCCTGGTCGGTGGCGCCCTGGAGGATCTCGTCGTGCAGGGACAGGAGGTCGGTGATCGTCCGCGTGTACATCGCGATCGTGGGCTGGGCGGGCAGCTGGGTCTCGGTCGCCGTCTTGCGCACGCTCCCGAGCTCGTCGATGCGGTTGCGCACCTGCGCGAGCTCGGTCCTGCCCCGGTCCCCGAACAGCTCGGCGTCGTTCCCGCCGAGGATGAGGTCGACGCGGTCGCCGACGTCCCGCGCCACATCGTCGACGAGGCCGTACTGCTCCCGCACAGCCGCCAGGCCGCTCTGCGTCCGTCCCTGCGCCACGAAGCGCGCGGAGAGGTCGCGCTCCTCCTCCAGCTCGTGCGCCAGCTCGCTGAGCTTGGCGGCGAGCTCGGCGCTGATGCGCACCTGCTCGTAGTCGGCCGCGCTGCTCAGCGAGGAGATCACTCGCAGCCCACCCAGGATGATCGCGGCGATGGTCGGGATGGCGATGAGCGCGATCAGACGGGATCGCACCCGCCAGTTGCGCAGAGCCAGTTTCCCGCCCGTGCGGGCGTCGGGGGCGTCGGGGTCCGGGTCCTTATCACCGCCCGCAGATCCCCTCTGAGCGGCGGGAACGGCGGCCACGGCCGGATCCGGTCCACGTTGGCTGGGGATTGACGCTGTCCTCACTGGCTCCGCTGCCTCTCCTCGGATCCTCATGTAGTAGAGGGGGATCGCGTCACATCAGCTGATAAGCAAGGGACGCCGACACATCCATGGGGTAGGGGTTATTGGAGCACAGCCGGAGGAGTTCGGCCAACGGTGCATAAGCCACTAATTACTATCAACTGGTACATCTCCCCACTAACCGGACAATACTTCTTCCCATATATCCGGTTCGCCATGTTCTCCGCCCCGCAAACGCTTGCGGTCTCAACCTTCGGCGGACGCGACAAACGATGGCAAACGACGCGTCGAAATGAGATAAGTGAGTCTATGACCGGTTTAGCCCAATAGACCGATATTTGTTATTTGGGCGATCAGCTCCGCTACTCTGATCCACGATCGACACCCCCCTGATCACACACCTCACGGGACCGTCTCCGTGCCGCCGCATGCCCCGGCGAGTCCCACCGGGGTGAAATGCAGCTAAGGAGAGCTGATGAGGTTCAGACTCGCGAGCCGGGTCGCCGCCGTAGGAGTCACCGCCATGCTGGCGCTCAGCGCCTGCGGCGGCTCGGACACCCCCACGGAGACGACCGCGGCCAACGCCGGCGGACTGGAGAAGACCGAGATCACCATCGGCGCCCTGCCCATCCCGGACTCCGCCGCGCTCTACATCGCCAACAAGAGGGGCTTCTTCAAGGAAGAGGGCCTCACCGTGACGATCGAGCCCGTCCAGGGCGGCGCGCAGGCGCAGCAGAGTCTCCTGGGCGGCTCCCTGGACGCGACGCAGACCAACTACGTCTCGACCTTCCTGGCCGTCTCCGCCGGCAACAAGCTGAAGATCATCTCTGACCTGTACCAGGCGACGCCGAACTCCTTCAACCTCATGGTGCCGAAGGACTCCGGGATCAAGACCCCCGCCGACCTCAAGGGCAAGAAGATCGCGGTCAACAGCAAGAAGAACATCGGCACGCTGGCCGTCACCTCGGTCCTGAAGGCCAACGGCCTCGCCGAGACCGACGTCGAGTTCCTGGAGTTCCCCTTCCCCGAGATGGCGGGCAAGCTCCAGCAGGGCGTCGTCGACGCGGCCTGGATGACCGAGCCGCACCTGACCGCCGTCCAGAAGAACATCGGCGCCACCAAGCTCGCCGACACCATGACCGGCCCCACCGCGGACTTCCCCATCGCGGGCGTGGTCGTCACCGAGGAGTTCACGACCAAGAACCCCAAGACGGTCGCCGCCTTCCAGCGCGCGCTCGCCAAGGCCCAGGAGATCGCCGCCTCCGACCGCAAGGCCGTGGAGGAGATCCTGCCGACCTACACCAAGATCGACGCGGCCACCGCCGCCGTCATCACGATGGGCACCTTCCCCACCAGCCTCGACGAGACCCGTCTGCAGCGGGTGGCGGACCTGATGCTGGAGCAGGGCTACCTCAAGAGCGCGATCTCGGCCAAGACCATCCTCCCGGGTGCCAGCGGCTGATGACCGGGCGTCCCCCGCTCAGCAGCAGACTGCTCTGCGGCGCCGCCGGCGTCGCAGGGCTGTTCTGCGTCATGGAACTCGCCGGGCGCTCCGGGCTCATCGACCCGATCGTGTTCCCGCTGGCCTCCACGGTGGTGAGCCGCGCGGCGGCGCTGGCGGCCGACGGCGAGTTCCTCGCCGACGTCGCCTCCACCCTGGGCGCCTGGGCGGCCGGCCTGCTGATCGCCGTACTGGTCGCCGTCCCCACCGGCTTCCTGCTCGGCACACTGCCGCGCGTGGAGGCGGCACTGCGGCCCGTCCTGGAGTTCCTGCGCCCGATCCCGTCGGTGGCGCTGATCCCACTGGCCCTGCTGCTGTTCTCCGACAGGTTCGACATGAAGGTGGCGGTGATCGTCTACGCCGCCTGGTGGCCGGTCCTGATCAACACCATGTACGGCCTCAAGGACGTCGACCCGCTGGCCAAGGAGACCCTGCGCAGCTTCGGCTTCGGCCGGATGGCCGTGCTGTGGCGCGTCTCGCTGCCCAGCACGGCGCCCTTCATCGCCACCGGGGTACGGCTGGCCGCCGCGATCGCGCTCATCCTGGCGATCAGCGCCGAGCTGCTGGCCGGAGGCGCCAGCGGCATCGGCACGTTCATCATCGAGGCCGGCGGCAGCCCCGACGCCCTGGAGTACATCATCGCCGCCACCCTCTGGGCCGGGGTCATCGGAGTCGTCTCCAACGGCCTGTTCACCCTCGCCGAACGGCGTCTGTTCCACTGGCACCTCGCCCGCACCGAGGGGGCACGGTGATGGGTGCGGTGATGCGGTTCCTGCGCGCCGCCGGCCGCCTGTGGCTGGTGCCCGTCGTCCTGGTGGCCTGGGAGGTCGCGACCCGGATGGCGGAGGACATCTTCTTCCCGCCGCCCACCACGATCGCGGCCCGCATGCACGAGCTGTGGTTCTCGGGTCCCGCCCAGCAGCTCTGGCTGACCGAGGGGGCCCTGGACAACATCCCCACGAGCCTCGGCCGGATCTTCGCCGGATGGCTGCTCGCGGGCGTGATCGGGACCGCCCTCGGCATCATGCTGGGGCGCTCCGAGCGGTTCTCCCAGTTCGTGGACCCGCTCATCCAGTTCGGGCGCGCCATCCCCCCTCCCGCCCTGCTCCCCTTCTTCCTCGCGCTGTTCGCCGTCGGCGCGCAGATGCAGATCGCCACGATCGTGTTCGGCATCATCTGGCCGATTCTGCTCAACGCCGGTGACGGGGCACGCCACGTCGACCGGCTGCACCTGGAGACCGCCGCGGCCTTCGGCCTCTCCCGCGGCCAGCGGCTGACGCGGGTCATCCTGCCCTCGGCGATGCCCAAGATCTTCGCGGGTCTGCGGCTCAGCCTGTCGCTGGCGCTGATCCTGATGGTCATCTCCGAGCTGGTCGGCAGCACCAACGGCATCGGCTTCCAGCTCCTCGACGCCCAGCGGTCCTACGACTACCCCGGCGTGTGGGGAAGCATCGTGCTGCTCGGCGTCCTCGGATACCTCCTCAACGCCGCGTTCCTCGCGGCCGAGCGGCGCATCCTGTCGTGGCACCGGACCGCCAACCAGACGACCTGAGGACCTGCTGTGCTTGAGATCTCGAACCTGACCCACACCTACGGCAGCGGACCGGGCGCGCACCACGCTCTGGGCGGCATCGACCTGCGGGTCACCCAGGGCGAGCTGGTGTGCATCGTCGGCCCCTCGGGGTGCGGCAAGTCGACCCTGCTGCGCTCCATCGCCGGCCTCCTGAAGCCCACCGGCGGCACGATCACCCTGGGCGGCACCCCCGTCGACAGGACCCCGGACGACCTGGCCGTGGTCTTCCAGGACTACAGCAGGTCCCTGTTCCCGTGGATGTCGGTGGCCGACAACGTCGCGCTGCCGCTGCGGCGCAAGGGCATGGACCGCGGGCGGCGGCGGGCGGCGGCGGAGGAGGCCCTGGAGCAGGTGGGCCTGGCCGGCGCCTCCGGCAAGTATCCGTGGCAGCTGTCGGGCGGCATGCAGCAGCGCGTGTCCATCGCCCGCGCCCTGGCCTACCGTCCCTCCCTGATGCTGATGGACGAGCCCTTCGGGTCGGTCGACGCCCAGACGCGCGAGGACCTGGAGGACCTGACCCTGCGCGTGCGCAACCACCACAACATGACCATCCTGCTCATCACCCACGACATCGACGAGAGCGTCTACGTCGGCGACCGCGTCGTGGTGCTGGCCAAGGCCCCCGCCACCGTCGTCGGGGACCTGCGGGTGGACCTGCCCGGCCCCCGCGACCAGATCACCACCCGGGAGAACCCCGCCTTCGTGCACCTGCGTGCCGAGGTCGGCCGCCTGGTCCGCGGCATGCGGAGCCACCCGGCCGCCGCTTCCTGAACCCGAGAGAGGAATGTCAATGGACGACCCGCAGGCGCCGATCTGGGATGCGATCGGAGGGGTGTCCCGGTTCGCCGCCCTGGCCGTGATGGCCGAGCTGGGCTGCGCGGACCATCTGCACGAGGGGCCGATGAGCGCCGACGAGCTGGCGGCCCGCTGCGGCGCGGCCCCGGCCGCGCTCGGCCGGGTGCTGCGCCAGCTCGCCTCCATGGGCATCGTCACGACGACGGCGCCGGGCGTGTACCGGCTGACCGAGGCCGGTGCCACGCTCCGCAGCGACGCGCCGGACTCGATGCGGCCCGCCGTACGGATGATCGCCCAGGAGGGCTTCTGGTACGGCCTGGGCTCGCTCCCGCGGACCGTGCGCACCGGGAGGTCGGCCTTCGTGGAGCGCTTCGGGCCGATGTACGGCGGCTACTTCAAGGAGAACCCCGAGGCGGGGCGGCTGTTCGACGACTACATGGTGGCCAGGGCCCGGCCGTTCGCCGAGGCGGTCGCCTCCCGCTACGACTTCTCCGGGGTGCGCACCCTCGTCGACGTGGCGGGCGGCAAGGGACACGTCCTGGCCGCCGTTTTGAACTCCCATTCAAATGTCCGCGGCATCCTGTTCGACCTGGAACAGGTGGTCCCGGGCGCGAGGGAGTTCTTCGCCGAGGCGGGTCTTGAAGATCGCTGCGAATGCGTCAGCGGCGACTTCTTCGCCTCCGTGCCGGCCGGGGCGGACGCCTACATGCTGGGCAGCGTGATCCACAACTGGTCCGACGAGGACGCCGTGCGGATCCTGCGCAACGTGCGCGAGGCCATGACCGACGACGGCAGGGTGCTGCTGGTGGAGATGGTCGTGCCCGACGACGACAGCCCGCACATCTCCAAGGATGTGGACATGCGCATGCTCGCCCTGTTCGGCGACGGCATGGAGCGCAGCACGTCGGAGTACGGCGAGCTGCTCGGCAAGGCCGGGCTCCGCCTGAACCGCCAGGTCGAGCTGACCGCCGGGGCCAGCATCGTCGAGGCCCTGCCCATCTGAAGGGCCCATCTGAAGGGCCCATCTGAAGGGCCCTTTCGAGAGCCCGTCCCGAGGAGCTCGCCGGGACGTGACACGACGGCGGCCCCGCCCTCCACGCGGAGGGCGGGGCCGCCGCGGCTTTCACCCGACGCTCCACGAGGCCCGTTCGTTGAGCAGCCGGACGTCCATGTCGGTCATCCGCCGCTGCCCGGCCGCCATCTCGGCCAGCTCCTCCGCGGTGAGCACCTCGGAGACGTCCCCGAAGCCGTGCGGCGCCCGCTCCTCCACCAGCGCGAGGGTCCGCTCCATCGGCATCTCCCGGTTGGCCAGGACGAGCGGGGTGGTGGCGGCCCTGCGCTCCTCCTCGTAGGCGGCCAGGCCCTCCACCGGCCCGGACGCCGCCAGCGACCGGGCCAGCGCCCGCGCGTCGAGCACGGCCTGGGAGCCGCCGTTGGAACCCACCGGGTACATCGGGTGGGCGGCGTCGCCGAGCAGCGTCACCCGCCCGCGGCCCCACGAGGGCAGCGGGTCCCTGTCGACCATCGGATACTCCAGGACGCTCCGGGCCCCCTTCATCAGGCGCGGCACGTCCAGCCAGGGGAACGTCCAGCCCTCGAAGTGCGGCAGCACGTCCTGCAGGCGCCCCTCGCGCGACCAGTCGGCGGGCGGCACCTCGCCGCCGTCGCCCACCTTCACCTCGGCGACCCAGTTGATCTGCCGCCGGTCGGCCGAGACGGGATAGGCCACGAACTTGCACGACCGGTTGGAGCCGGCGACGGCCACCGTGGCCCCGTCCAGGAACGGCTCGTCCTCGGTGATGCCGCGCCACATCCTGACGCCGCACCACAGCAGCGGCCCGCCGCCCGGGTGGAGCCTCGCCCGCACGGCCGAGTGCACCCCGTCGGCGCCGACCAGCACGTCGGCCGCGAGGGCCGCCCGCGCGCCGGTGCGCACCTCCCGCAGGGACGCCACGACCCCCGCCGGGCCCTGCTCGACGTCCTCGAAGCACAGTCCGGTCCGCACCGCCCCGGGGCCGAGCCGCTCACGGACCGCCTCCAGCAGCAGCATCTGCAGCAGGCCGCGGTGGACGGAGTACTGCGGCCAGCGGTAACCGGCCGCCCTGCCGCGCGGCAGGGACAGGATGACGCCCCCGAAGCGGTCGGTGTAGGTCTGGAAGCTGGTGGGGACGCCGATCCCGGCGAGCCGGTCGCCCAGCCCGAGCTCGGTCAGCTCCCTGACCGCGTGGGGCTGGATGTTGATTCCCACGCCCAGCGGGCGCAATTCACCCGCGCTTTCGGCGACCGTGCAGGTGATCCCCGCGGCGTGCAGGCTGAGCGCGGCGGTGAGGCCCCCGATGCCGCCGCCGATGACCAATACGTGCATGAGACCCCCGACGCGCCGGCCGCGAATGTGAAATCAGGCGGCGATCCGACGGTGACGGAATCCGCGCAGTCCGCGCACGGCCATTCCGCCATTCCTGTGGCGCCGATTCCCGACAGACTCTAGCAATCACGCAAACGACAGAGAAGCAACAGACAATGCGCATTCCATGGAGGGCGGTACGGCACGGCGTCAACCCGCCGGCCATGAGAACAAAAGGGTATTGAGGAGGGACCGTTTTATATGCTCGGCGGAAACATTCCCCGCCTCAAACAAAAAAGGCCGCCGATGCGGCGACCACGGGGAACGGGGCGGCCCGCCGTACGGGCGGGGGCCGCGGAGACAGAGGAGAGGCGCTCACGGCGCAGGAGGGCACGGCCTCACGTGCCGGTGACCGGAGGCGGGGATCCTCCGTACGACCGCCGTCACATCGTCGGGACGGCGGTGCGGAAAGGCGCGTGCTTCGCCGGCATCACGGAGCACGCGCCACACGGCGGTGCCGGGTCAGACGCGAAGGGTGAGGACGTGCTCGACCAGGGTGATCAAGGTCGACTTCACCGCGTCGCGGGACCGGGCGTCGGTCCGGACGATCGGGATGTGCGGGGAGATCGTCAGGGCCTCCCGCACCTCCTCCTCGCCGTGGAGGTGATCCCCGTCGAAGCCGTTGAGGGCGACGACGAAGGGCAGACCGGCTTCCTCGAAGTAGTCGATGGCCGGGAAGCTGTCGGCCAGACGCCTCGTGTCGACCAGTACGATCGCGCCGATCGCGCCCTTCACGAGGTCGTCCCACATGAACCAGAACCGGTGCTGGCCCGGCGTACCGAACAGGTACAGGATCAGGTCACGGTCCAGGGAGACCCTGCCGAAGTCCATGGCCACCGTGGTGGTCCGCTTCGTCGGGATCTGAGAGAGGTCGTCGACCCCCGAACTCGCCTCCGTCATGACCGCTTCCGTGGTCAGCGGCATGATCTCGGAGACCGCGCCGACGAAGGTCGTCTTGCCGACACCGAAGCCGCCGGCGACGACGATCTTCGTCGACGTCATCCCGGCGTCAGAGCCTGCGAAGCCCACTGAGCACCCTTTCAAGCAAGTTGAGATCCGGCTTTCCGGCATCCAGCGACGGATGGTGGATCTGCACCAGACCCTCGGCCGCCATGTCCGCGATCAGCACCCGGGTCACGCCCAGCGGCATGTGCAGCATGGCCGAGACCTCGGCGACCGAGCGTATCTGCCGGCACAACGAGGTGATCGCCTGATACTCCGTGGAGAGCATGGCGAAATCCACGCTCGGAGCAGTCGCCGAGGAGACCAGCGCCTCGAGCGCTAGCTGCGTCCGAGGAGCGGTCCTTCCCCCGGTCACAGCGTACGGGCGAATCAGACGATTCCGCCCGCTCTTGGCCTGAGGCGGCGGCTCGTTCATCGGATGCTATCCCTCCTTCTCGGTTGTTGTCCCGGCGTTTCGCGAGCGACGCTCGTCTACCGCTGGGACGCCTGAAGCTCGGCGCGCAGGGCCGGGGTCAGCGCCTGGCCCGCCCGCTCGGCAAGAAGTGTCATCTGGTAGGCCACCAGGCCCATGTCACAGTCGGGAGAGGCCAGCACGGCGAGCGCGGAACCGTCGCTGATCGACATGGTCAGCAGGAGGCCCCGCTGCATCTCGATCACGGTCTGCACCACCGGGCCGCCCTCGAAGACCCGCGCGGCACCCTGGGTCAGGCTGATCAGACCGGCCGTGATCGCGGCGAGCTGGTCGGCACGGTCCTTGGGGAACCCCTGGGAGTAGGCCAGCGGGAGGCCGTCCGTGGAGACGATCACCGCGTGCGCCACACCCGGCATCTCCTTGACGAACTCGGTGATCAGCCAATTGAAGCCGCGAGCGGCCTGACTGAGTTGGTGGTTCACTGCTTCTCTCCCTCGCCGGCGTTGAGTCGCTCGTTCATCTCGGCGCGACCCTGCCGTACGCCTTGCTGGAAACTGGACAGACGACTGCGCACCCGCTCAGCCGAGAGCGGGGGCATCGGGGAAACGAGCGGGGCCGGCGCGGACGGAGCCGAGCCGGGGACCAGGTTGGCCTTGGGCACCCGCTTGGGCAGGCCCGCCCCGGTCACCCCGCCCTCGACGGGGTTGCTGGCGGCCGCGGCCGCGGCCCAGCCCTGGTCGGCGGGGGTGCTGCTCCAGGGCTGCCGCGCGGGGGGCGCGGCAGGGGGCTCGGCCGGGTGGGTCCGGGTCTCGGGCTCCACCGGGCCGGCGCCGTACTCCGCAGGGCCGGCGCCGTACTCCACCGGGTCGCCGCCGGGATCGGCCGGTGCCCTCCCCTCGGGCCCGGTCCCGGGCGCCTCCACCGGGACGCTGCTGCGGAACCAGTCGGAGCCCACCGCCGCGAAGATCGGCAGGAACTCCTCGGGCTCCGGGTCCGTCGCCGAGACCTCCACCGCGGGCAGCGTCTGGGTGTTCTCCGCCTGCTCCAGCCGCCGCGGCGACCACGGGTCCGCCGAGGACGTCTCGCCCCAGGGGTCCGCCGGGGGCACCTCCGGCCAGGACGGCGGGAAGGACGGCGGGGCCGAGGAGAACGGCGACGGAACGGCGGGCGGCACCGGCGGCGGGGCCGGCGGGGCGGCCGGGGGCGCCGGCAGCGGGGCCGCCGGGGCCGGCGTCAGCGGCGAGGCCCACAGGCTCTCCACCTCGGAGGCGGACACCACCGGCTTGGACCACAGGTCCGACACCGACGGCGGGGCGGCCGGGGACTCCGGCGCGAGGGCCGCGGGGGGCTCGCCGAACGGCGTGTCGCCCATGGGCGGCATCCCGAACGGCGGGCGCTCGTTCCTCTCGCGCAGCGGGGGCATCCCGAACGGGGGACGCTCCTGCTGCTCGCGCAGCGGCGGCATCCCGAAGGGCGGCCGCTCGGCGTCCCGGCGCGGAAGGCCCTGCGTGCGGGGCTCCGCACCGGGCTCCTCCATCGAGGGCGGGCCGGAGAACGAGGTCTCCCCCGGCAGGGAGGCGCCGAAGGAACCGAAGGAGGAGCCCGCCGACGGGGTGGAGCCGAACGGGTCCTGACGCAGACCGCCGGCGAAGGGGTTGGTCTCCAGGGCCGGGGCCGCGCCCCGGTTCGAGGAGGCCATCGCCAGGGCCGGCGCCGCCATCGACTGCGCGACGACCTGGACCGGCAGCAGGACGACGGCGCTCAGACCGCCGGTCTCCGGCCTGCGGAGCTGGACGCGGATGCCGTGGCGCTGAGCCAGGCGGGCGACCACGAACAGGCCCATCCGGCGGGAGACCGACAGGTCCACCGCGGGCGGCTCGGCCAGGCGGCGGTTGGCCTCGGCCAGTTCCTCGTCGCTCATGCCGATGCCCTGGTCGGTGACCGCGACGATGACGCTGCCCATCTCGTTGCCGTTGCTGGTCACCGTGATCTTGGTGTCCTGCGGCGAGAAGAAGATCGCGTTCTCGACGAGCTCGGCGATCAGGTGGACGATGTCGTTGACGGCCTGTCCGATGATCAGGGTGCCGGACTCCACGCGCAGGTTGACCCGCTCGTAGTTCTCGACCTCCGACAGCGAGGCCCGCACGACGTCGCTCAGCGGGACCGGCTCGCTCCACCGGCGGCTCTGCTCCTGACCGGCGAGGACGAGCAGGTTCTCGGAGTTGCGGCGCATGCGGGTGGCCAGGTGGTCCAGCTTGAAGAGGCTGGCCAGCCGGTCGTCGTCCTGCTCGCCCTGCTCCAGGTCGTCGATGAGGTCGATCTGGCGCTCCACCAGCGACTGGGTGCGCCGGGAGAGGTTGACGAACATCGCGTTGACGTTGGCCCGCAGGCGGGCCTCGTCGCCCGCCAGCCGGATGGCCTCGCGGTGGACCTCGTCGAAGGCCCGGGCCACTTCACCGATCTCGTCGCGGGTGAGCACGCCGATGGAGGACACCTCGAGGCTCGGGGCCAGGTCGCCGGACTCGCGCAGCGCGCGGACGGTGTCGGGGAGCTTGGTTCCGGCCACCTCCAGCGCCTCGCTGCGCAGCCTGCGCAGCGGACGCACGAGCGTCCCGGCCACCCAGGCGGTGATCAGCAGGATCAGGACCAGCAGGACCAGGATCGTGCCACCGGAGATCATGGCGTTGCGCTGCTCGGCGCTCTCCAGCTCCTGGCTGCGCGCGACCACCGTGGCGGCCATGTCGCGCTCGACGGTGCGCATGCCGTCCACCATCGCGCTCTGGGCGTCGAACCAGGTCCGCACGCCCAGGGCGCCCAGGCCCTTGTTCTCGCGCATGCGCGACATGACCAGGGCGCGCATGGCGTCGGCGCGGTCGACCTTCGGGCCGCTGACCGCGTCTTGGAAGCGCTGGATCTGGGCGGCGGAGGCGGTGGCCTGGAAGGCCGCCACCTCGCTCACCTGGCTGCGGTAGGCGCCGATGAAGTCGGCGGGGTCGTCGAAGTCGAAGCGGCCTTCGAGCCGGGCGACGAGCAGGATGCCCCGCTGCCTGGCGACCTGCTCCTTGGCGCGGGTCAGCGCGCCCAGGGCCAGCGCGTCACCGATCAGCCGTTCGTCTCCACCGCTGCGGCCGAGGTCGTCGTGGAGGGTGACGAAGTCGGCGATCATGCGCGAGTACATGCCGAGGGCGGCACGCGGGAGCACGCTGCCCTCGGTGATCAGGCTGCGCAGGCCGCGCAGCCCGTTCAGCCAGCGGCGCACCTGGGAGGCCTCGGTCTGCACCCGGGCCGCGTGCCCGTCGGTGATGGCGGAGACGGCGGCCAGCACCTGGGTGCCGGCCCGGTCGACCACCTCGCGCTGCTTCTTGACCTGCGCGAGCCGGGCGGGGCGGCGGTTGTCGGCGATGTACCAGGCGGTGAGGTCGCGCTCCTCCGCCATCTCGTGGGAGAGGGTGCCCAGGCGCTCGACCAGGGAGGCGACCTCGGACATCCGGCGGTACTCGGTCGCGGTGGACAGCGCCGTGGTGAACTGGAATCCGCTCAGCAGTACGGCCGCCGCGGTCGGCAGAAGGATCAGCGCGACCAGGCGGGGACGCACGCGCCAGTTCGACGGCAGGAGCCGGCTGCCCATCCCTGCCGCACGACGGTTCCGGCGGTCTTGTGTCTTCACTGGCCTACGTAACCCCTCGCCGAGTAGGGAAGCGGCGCAAACAATTTGAGCACATCCTTTATGTCACTACGAATGGGGTAGATATCTACAAATCACCCTGAAAGGGATTTAAGCCGACAAAAAGCCCCAGATTTCTAGGCTGGCCGGAACGAGTCCCTCGCCTCCGGAGCCTGATGCTTGATCATCAGATGGCGCGTCACCGAGTACTCCTGCACGGCCTCCTGGCTCATGTCCTTGCCGAACCCGCTGCCCTTGACCCCGCCGTGCGGGGCCTCGGAGGCGATCGGCAGGTGGTCGTTGACCCAGGTCACGCCCACGTCGAGGCGGTGGGAGACGCGCAGCGCCCTGGCCACGTCCCGGGACCAGACCGAGGAGGCCAGACCGTAGGGGGTGTCGTTGGCCAGCCGTACCGCCTCGTCCTCCCCGTCGAAGGGCAGGGTCACCAGCACCGGGCCGAACAGCTCGCCCTGGACGATCTCGCTGTCCTGACGGGCCCCGTCGACCAGCGTCGGCGGGTAGAAGAAGCCGGGGCCCTCCACCGGGGCGCCGCCGCACAGCACCGCGGCGCCCGCGGCCTTCGCCCGCTCGACGAAGCCGTGCACCCGATCCCGGTGACCGGCCGAGATCAGCGGGCCGATGTCGGTCTGCGGATCCCAGGGGTCGCCGGCCCCGATCCCCGCCAGCGTGGCGTGAAGCGCTTCGACGGCCTCGCCGTACACCTCCCGGGCGATGTAGACCCGGGTGGCGGCGGTGCAGTCCTGGCCGGTGTTGTAGGTCGCGCCCATCGCCACGCCCCTGGCCATCCCGGCCAGGTCCGCGTCGCCGAAGACCAGCGCCGGAGCCTTGCCGCCGAGCTCCAGGTGGACCCGCTTGAGGGAGCCGGCGGCCCCGCGCATGACGGCGCGGCCGGTCTCGGTGGAGCCGGTGACGCTGACCATGTCCACGCCCGGGTCGGTCACCAGCGCCTGGCCCACTCCGGCGTCGCCGAGCACGACCTGCAGCAGCCCCTCGGGCGCCCCGGCGCGGGCGAACAGCTCGGCCAGCCGCAGCGTGGTGCCCGGCGTCTGCGGCGCCGGCTTGATCACCACGGCGTTGCCCGCGGCGAGCGCGGGGCCGACCTTCCAGACCGCCATCACGAGCGGGAAGTTCCACGGGGCGATCGAGGCGACCACGCCCACCGGGCGGCGGACCAGCACGGAGGTGTAGCCGGAGCTGAACACCCCCGCCCCGGTGCCGTCCAGCGAGCGGGCCGCCCCGGCGAAGAACCGGAGGTTGTCGACGGCGAAGGGCAGCTCGCCGTCGCGGAAGACCGCCGCGGGCTTGCCCGTCTCGCACACCTCCAGCCGGGTCAGCTCCTCGGCGTCGGCCTCGACGAGGTCGGCCAGGCGCAGCAGCACCCGGGCCCGCTCGGCCGGGGTCGCCGCGCTCCACTCCTCGAACGCCGCCCGCGCCCGCCGTACGGCCTGCGCCACCTCGGAGACCGGGGTCTCGGCCGCCTCCGGGAGAGGCTCGCCCGTCGCCGGATTGATCAACTTGCCCATGGAACGTCCCTACTCGCTTTTTCGGAAAACCTCAGGCGCCGGCCTGCTCGATGAGGTCGGCGGCCCTGCGCAGCCCGTCGCGGCGGCGGATCTCCTCGCCGGCGGCGGCCAGGCGCGCGCGCAGCTCGGTGTCGCCCAGCAGCCGCTCCAGCGCGCCGGTCAGCTCCTCGTCGGTGAAGCCGTAGGTGGACAGGCGCACGCCGTAGCCCAGCTCGTGCACGCGCTGGGCGTTGTCGTACTGGTCCCAGAACAGCGGCAGCAGGATCATCGGCTTGCCGAAGTGCAGCGCCTCGGTGGTGGTGTTGTTGCCGCCGTGCGTGATGACCAGGTCCACCAGCGGCAGGATCTTCGTCTGCGGGACGGTCTCGGCGCCCCACATGTTGCCGGCGAGCTTGATCTCCTCGTGCAGCGGGCCCTTGGAGACGATGAAGCGGTACGGGGTGGTGCCCAGCACGTCGATCACCCGCTGCATCAGCTCCACGTCGGCCGAGCCGAGCGAGCCGAGCGAGAAGTAGATCAGCGGGCTGTCGCCCCGCAGCGACTCCGGCACCTCGAACTCCTGGTCGGTCTCGCGGACCGAGGAGTCCAGGCGGTGCCAGTTCGCGCCCAGCGGGCGGGCGTCGACGTAGTCGGCGATCTCCGGATAGACGTACAGGTTCAGGTCGCCCTCGTGGATGAAGTCCAGCTCGGGCAGGGGCGCGGTGCCCTGGGCCACGCACCACTCGTTGAAGGCGGTCCAGATCTCACGGTGGGTGCGGTCGTACTCGGCGCGGAAGGCGTCCCACTCGGAGCGGTCGTCGGCCGGCAGGCCGGAGAAGACCGGGGCCACGTTCTCGCCGCGGACCTCCAGCGGGTTGCAGGAGACGATTCGCACGAAAGGCTTGCCAGCAGTCAGAAGGGCCGGGAACGTGATGACGTTGTCCTCGACGATGACGTCCGGCCGAACCCGCTCGATAATCTTCTTGAGCTGCGGTTCGCAGTACTTCACGCCGTCGATGAGCGCGTCCCAGATCGGCTTGGTCACCGTCTCCAGCTGCTCGGTGGTCGACTTGCGATATTCCGGCGCGGTGTCCCGGATGAAGTCCTTCCAGAACTGCCCGGCGTCCTGCTCCTCCTCCGACGGAGGAGCCAGATCGACCAGATCCTCCTCGAAACCGAGCGCCTCCAGCTTCCCCTTCCAGGACGCCTCGGCGGCGAAGACGACGCGGTGACCGCGCTTGCGGAGAATGTCGCCGATGCCGATGCAGTTGTTCGTCGGCCCGTAGGCGCTCTCCGGCATGAACAGGATAGTGAGGGGCATCCTGACTCCAGGTCTGGCAACTTGTTTTTGAATACGGGTTTAAATCTTGATCTAGCGGAAATGTCATCGAGCGGTCACTATGGACCCCGGCATAAATCGTCAGTAGGGACGGACGGGGGAATATGACGCGCAAGAGCCGGACGGACCGGCGCGTGGATCTCATCGATGCGGCACGCCGCGCCATCATCAGGCACGGCACCGAGGGTGTGGGACTCAACCACGTCGCCGAGGAGGCGGGACTGACCTCCGGCGCCGTGCTCTACCACTACCCCAACCTCGGCGAACTGCTGGTGGACGCCCACCACGCGGGCATGGAGCGCTTCTACGAACTGCGGCTCAAGCGCATCAGCGGCATGCGCGACCCGGTGGAGAAGCTCGTCGTGACCATCCGCTCCGGGCTGCCGCACGGCCCGGACGATCCGGACGTGCGGCTGCTCAACGAGCTGGGCGGCGCCGCGGCCCGCAACCGCATGTACGCGCTGCTGCTCACCACGCTCTACGATCGGCAGGTCGCCATGTACCAGAGCATTCTGGAGACCGGCGGCGCGCTGGGGACCTTCACGCTGACCGACGACTCTCTGGTCATCGCGCGCAACCTGGTCGCGCTCGAGGATGCGTACGGTTACCGCATAACGGCCCGCCACCCGGTTATCGGCCCTGACGAGGCGGTCGACCTCATCCTCGCCTACGCCCGGACGGCCACGGGCAACCCGCTGAAGACGTCTCATTGAGGCACCAGGACCCCGTCCCCCGCCGCCCACGACAGGTTCACCTGCGCACCGGCCCGGATCGGCGTGGCCCCCTGGGTGGCCGCCAGGACCGGCTCCGCGCGGCCCGGCACGGCGACCGAGACGTGCGACACGCCGCCGTAGAAGCTCACGTCGGCGACCTCGCCCTTCAGCACCCCTTCCCCGTCCCGCCCGCCGTCCAGCCGCAGCCGCTCGGGCCGTACGGCCAGCAGCGCCGGAGTGCCGTCGGGCAGGTCGGAGGAGCCGGGCAGCACCCCGAGGCCGTCTGAGGCCAGGCCGACCGAGCACGCCCGCCCGGAGAAGATGTTGTTGGCCCCCACGAACCCCGCGACGAACGGGGTGCGCGGCCGCTCGTAGAGCGCCACCGGCGCGTCCACCTGCTCGACCCGGCCCGCGCTGAAGACCGCGATCCGGTCGGCCAGCGACATGGCCTCCTCCTGGTCGTGGGTGACCACGACGAAGGTGATGCCGACCTCGTGCTGCAGCCGCTTGAGCTCCAGCTGCATCTCCGCGCGCACCTTCTTGTCCAGGGCCGACAGCGGCTCGTCCAGCAGCAGCAGCCGCGGCCGCTTGACGATCGCGCGGGCCAGCGCGACCCGCTGGCGCTGGCCGCCGGACAGCTGCTGCGGCCGGCGCCCGGCCATCGCGGACAGGCCCACCTTCTCCAGCACCTCGGCGACCCGCGAGCGGACCTCCGCCTTCGGCAGCTTCTCGCGCTCCAGGCCGTAGGCGACGTTCCTTGCCACGGTCATGTGCGGGAACAGCGCGTAGGACTGGAACATCAGGTTGACCGGGCGGCGGTGCGCGGGGCGGCCCAGCAGGTCCTCCCCGTCGAGGGTGACGGCCCCGGAGTCCGGCGACTCGAACCCGGCCAGGATGCGCAGGAGCGTGGTCTTGCCGCAGCCGCTGGGGCCCAGAAGCGCGAAGAACTCGCCCTGGCGGATCTCCAGGGAGACGTCCGCCAGCGCCGTGACGTCGCCGAAGCGGCGGCTGACACCAGTGATCTGCAGCATCAGGAAAGGGACTCCGTCAGTCGGGTCATCCGCTGGGCCACGATCACCACGGTGAAGCTCACGGCCAGCAGCAGCGTGGCCAGCGCGTTGATCTCGGGGGTGACCCCGAAACGGACCATTGAGTAGATGACGATGGGCAGGGTCGGCTCCGTCGGCGCCGCGGTGAAGAACGCGATGACGAACTCGTCGACGGACAGGGTGAAGGCCAGCAGGGCGCCGGCGGCGATCCCGGGAGCCAGCTGGGGCAGCGTGATCCGCAGGAAGGTCGTCACCGGACCGGCTCCCAGGTCCCGCGAGGCCTCCTCCAGGGAGGTGTCGGCGTGGGTGAGCCGGGTGCGGACCACCGCGGCCACGAACGCCATGCCGAACACCGTGTGCGCCAGCAGCACCGAGTGCAGGCCGAGGGTCATCTTGATCATTCCGTAGAAGACCAGCAGCCCGATGGCCAGCACGAGGTCGGGCAGTACGGCCGGCAGCACGCTGACCGCGTCCAGCAGCTTGGACCTGCTGTGGCGGGCCATGCCCACGGCCAGGAGCGTGCCCAGCACGGTCGCCAGGACCGTGGCGCCCAGGGCGACGACCAGGGTGTTGACCAGTCCGTGGCGGATCTCGGCGTTGCCGGCCAGCTCGCCGTACCACTTCAGGCTGAAGCCCTCGAAGGAGTACGGCGAGTCGCCGGAGTTGAACGACATGAAGACCAGTACCGCGATGGGCGCGTACAGGAAGAGGTAGGTCGCCCAGAACGGGACGTACAGCAGGCGGGGTCTACGCACGGCGGGCACTCCAGGCCTGCAGGAGCAGCAGGACGACCAGCACGGCGATCAGCGCCAGCGCGAGCGTCGAGCCGAACGGCCAGTCGCGCGCCTTGAGGAACTGGTCCCTGATCAGGTTGCCGACCATGATCGAACGGCCGCCGCCGAGCAGCTCGGGGATGATGAAGTTGCCGAAGCTCGGCACGAAGACGAACAGGCACCCGGTGACCACGCCCGGCAGGGTCAGCGGCAGCGTGACCGAGACGAACGTGCGGGCGGGCCGGGCGCCGAGGTTGGCCGAGGCCTCCCGGAGCTGCGGGTCGAGCTTCTCGATCGCGGCGTACAGCGGCAGCACCATCAACGGCAGGTAGGAGTAGACCAGGCCGGTGACGATCGTGCCCTGGTTGTACAGGAACTCGAACGGGCCCAGCCCCAGCTCCCCGAGCGTGGAGTTGACCAGCCCGGGACCGCTGAGCAGCACGATCCAGGCGTAGATCCGGACCAGGAAGTTCGTCCAGAACGGCAGCACGATCGCGACCAGCGCGACCGTCTTCCACTTCCGGGGGAGCATCGCGATCAGGTACGCCGTCGGGTATCCCACCAGCAGCGCGATCACCGTGGCGATCGTGGCCAGCCGCAGCGAGCCCAGGATGACGTCGAGATAGAGGGGGTCGAACAACCGGGTGAAGTTCTCCCCGGTCGCCTCGTAGACGACCCCGCCGAACCGGCCCCTGCGGAACAGCGTGTAGCTCAGGACCAGCGCCAGCGGGATCAGCAGCAGAACGATCAGATAGGTCAGGCCGGGACCGAGGAAGACCAAGCGTCCCAGCGCACGCGACCGGCGCGACCGCGATGCCGCGGCCGCGCCGGAGACGGTGGAACGTGTCACTGTTGCGCCGCGACCTCGGTCGCCAGGCGGGTGAACTTCTGCGAGTCCTCGCCCAGGTCGATGATCGACTCACCCTGGAGCAGCTGCGCCGGGGTCATCTGCAGCGACGGCGTCTTGGCCTTCAGGTCGGCGTCGACGATGTCCATCGCGGCCTTGTTGGGCACGCTGTACAGGATGTTCGAGGCGGCCCAGCCGTGGACCTGCGGGTCCAGGATGTAGTTGATGAACGCGTGCGCGGCCTCCTTGTTCTTGGAGGACTTCAGCACGACCATCGTGTCCACCCAGAGGTCGCTGCCCTCCTTGGGGACCACGAAGTCGATGTTCTTCTCACCGGCCGGGCACCAGCCGTCCCACGCCTCGACCATCACGGCCTCGCCCTTCTTCAGGCGCTCGCCGAAGGTCGTGTCGTCGTAGGCCAGCAGGTTCGCCTTGGCCGCCAGGAGCTTCTCCTTGACCTTGGCGATCTCCTCGTCGCTGCGGGTGTTGACCGAGTAGCCGAGCGCCTTGATGGCGGGCAGGGCCAGCCAGCGCTCGGTGGTCATCATGGTGACCTTCTTCTTGGCCTCGGCCGGCGGGTCGAGCAGGTCGTTCCAGCTCGTCGGCGGCGTCTTCAGCAGGTCGGTGCGGTAGCAGATGCCGGTCGTGCCCCAGGTGTAGGGGACGGAGAAGACGTTGCCCTTGTCGTAGGAGAGCTCCTTGGCCTCGGGGAACAGGTTGGCCAGGTTCGGCACCAGCTCGGGGTGGATCGGCTCCAGCAGCCCGGCCTCGTTGAGGGCCTGGGCGTACTGGCCGGAGACGAAGGCCACGTCGAGACCGGTGTCGGTGCCCGAGGTGAGCTTGCCCATGATCGTCTCGTTGGTGTCGTGCAGGGTCACCTTCAGCTCGGTCTTGAGCTTCTCCTTGACCTGCTGCGGCAGCTCCTTGGGCGTGTAACCGTCCCAGACCGAGATCGTGACACTCTGCTTGGAAAGGTCCGCGTTGGGGTCGAGCTGGGCGGACGATGCGCTGGCGGCGGGCGCGGCGGTGTCGGCGGCCTCTCCGCCACAAGCCGAGACCGCGAGCGCGAGACCGGCGACCAGAGCGGCAGCCGGAAGACGACGGCTGTACCGGGAACGGGACACGGCCGCTACTCCTTCAAAATTCAGATTTATGGAGCGGTCCGGCGATAAGGACACGACAGACCAAAGCAGGAGTGTTGCAGGCAACATCAACATCGGCAACACTTTTCATGACATCGTCACATTGGAAGTTTGATCTGCCTGTTGAACCGATCTTCAATATGGGAGCGGCTCGCCACCGTCCCCCGCGCCGGCGACGGACGGACCGTCGACCTCCTGATGGCCCTGACCTCGGAGATCCCTCCGCCGTACGTCGTACGGCGCTTCCACCCGCTCCCCGAGACGCCCCCAGGAGCCGCTGAACGGGGCTTCGATGTGGATCAGACGAATCATTCCGTCGTCGTCGGCGAGAGCGTGGTCGTCAAGTGGCTCACCCCGCCCGCCCCGCTCCCCCAGCCGACCCCCGAGGCGTTCGCCCACCTGACCGCGGTGGGCTTCACCGCCACGGCGGCGCCGTACGCGGCGATCTCCCGCGACGGGGAGCTCCTGGCGCTGGTGACCGCCTACCTGCCGGACGCCCGCGACGGCTGGGAGTGGTGCGTGGACGAGGCCGCCGCCGGCCGCACCGCCTTCGCCGCCGACCTGGGCCTGCTCGCCGCCGACCTGCACGCCGCCCTGGCCACCCCGTCCCCGGCCTTCCCCGACCCGGTACGGCTCTCGCCCGCCTCGCCGGGCCCGTGGCCCGGCCGCGCCCGGACCGCGCTGCGCGAGGCGCTGGAGCTGACCGACGGCGAGGACGGCCGGTGGCTGGCCGCCCGCGCGGACCGCGTGGAGCGCGACTTCCACGCCCTGGAGGATCCCGGCGCGACCCCGCTGATCCGCATCCACGGCGACCTGCACGTCGGCCAGATCCTCAGGTGGCGGGACGGGTACGCGGTGATCGACTTCGACGGCAACCCGACGGTCTCCGACACCGACCGCCACCAGCCGGCCGCCCGCGACCTCGCCCAGCTCACCACCAGCCTGGAGCACGCCGGCCAGGTCGCCGTCAGACGCCGGGACGCCGACCCCGCCGCGGTCGGGCGCTGGGCGGCCGAGGCGGTCGGCTCGCTGGAGGACGCCTACAGACGGCGCCTGCGCGAGCGCGGTCACGCGGACCTGCTCCACGACGGGCTGCTGCGGGCCTTCGCCGTCGAGCAGGAGTGCCGCGAGCTCATCTACGCCGCCAGGCATCTGCCACGCTGGCGGTACGCGCCCATGGGCGTGCTGCGGTCCTGGTATGCCTGAGAGACACAACCGAGAGACACGACCGCACCCCCGACCCGAAGGAGCGCATGTGAACGCCGAGCTGTATCTCGCCGACCTGGAGGCCAAACCGGCCGCCCTGGCCGAGCTCGCCGACGCGTTGGAGGCCGCCGACCCGTTCGAGCCGGTCCCGGACGGCATCCGGCGGGTGGTCTTCCTCGGCATGGGCAGCTCCCGCTACGCGGCCCGGGTCGCCGCGCTCCACCTGCGGGCCGCCGGCTTCGACGCGGTCGCGGAGTACGCCTCCGCCACGGTCTCCTATCCCGCGACCCCGGACACCCTGGTCGTCGCCATCTCCGCCACCGGCGGCAGCCGGGAGACCCTGGACGCGGTGGCCCGCTATCGCGACCGGGCCCCGGTGCTGGCCATGACCAACCGGCCCGGCTCGCCCATCGCCGAGAACGCCGACCTGGTGGTCCCGATGCTCGCCGGCGAGGAACACGGCGGGGTGGCCTGCCGTACGTTCCAGCACACGATCGCCCTGCTGATGTCCCTGCGCAACCGCCTGACCCGCACCGACACGGACGTGCCCGCGCTGCTGTACCGCGCCGCGGAGGCGACGTCGGACCTGCTGGACCGGCGCGGCGAGTGGCTGGAGTCCGCGTCGGACCTGCTCGACGGCCCGGACGGCGTCTACACGCTCGCCCCCGCCGAGCGGCTGTCCTCGGCCGAGCAGTCGGCCCTGATGGTCCGCGAGGGCCCCCGCCGGGCGGCCACCGCCTGCGAGACGGGCGACTGGTCCCACGTCGACGTCTACCTCACCAAGACCCTCGACTACCGCGCCCTGGTGTTCCCCGGTTCCCCCTACGACGACCAGGCCATGGACTGGATCCGCCAGCGCGGTTCCACCGTCCTGACCGTCGGCGGAGACCTTCCCGGGGCCAAGTCCGCCATCCGCTACCGCCACGACCACGACCCCGACGTCTCCCTGCTGACCGAGACCCTGGTGGCCGAACTCATCGCCGCCCGCTGGTGGCTCGCCGGGTAGGCGCCGGGTACGGCGCAGATTCAGACCGAGGCACCGGCGCCGGTACGGCGAGACCGTGAACGGCGGCACTCGGCGCCGCATGTACGGCGAGCAGGCCGGGGTGGGCGGGGTCGGGGGTGTTCGATAGCGGGGTGCGCGCTGGAGGCATGGTCGTGCTGTGAGGGCGGCTGAAGCGAGGTGCGGGGCCGTTCAGGGCTGCTCGCCGTAGCCTTGCGGCTTTGCCTGCGGGAAGGAGCTCAGGGCTGATCGCCGTAGCTCGCGCCCGGGGTCCGGATCAGTCGTCCCACAAGGCGGGGTCCGGCCACTTGCTCCTGCGGTCGGAGTCGGTCAGCGGCCGATGGTGCGTGACGGCGATCAGAGCACCCGAGGCATCGAAGCCTCGGAACTCGGCGCTGTCGTCGACGTGGCGGATCGGGTGGGGCACGGTGACCAGGCCGCCGGGTGGAACGGGGACGTCGATGGCCTCTCCGGCATAGCGCACCTGCACGGCGGCCACCTGCCGCGTGGCCATCACCGTCAGGTCGGTCACCCACTCGGTGTCGGGCTTGTCGAGCCGGGCCGACAGATCTCTCAGGTGGTTGCCGCGCCAGGTGGGCAGCGGCTCATCGGGCCGGTGCAGCACCCACTCCGGCATGCCGCCTCCTCCCGAGGTGGGAGGCGGGTACTGCCACTGCCCGGCCGGGGAGCGCACCACCAGATAGGTGTCGTCGTAGAGTTCGCCGTCTTCGCGATCGCGGAACAGCACGACCAGCGACCCGTAGCGGCCCCACCGGCCCGCCGCGGCGATCGCGGCCGAGCCGGGCGGGAGGGTCGCCGGAAGGGGCGGCGGGCCGTGGTCGAGGGCGTCGAACGCATCCTCCTCATCGACGAGCCGATAGGACTCGTCAGAGATCTCCCACTCCGCAGGCGCCATGTGTCTCAGCGTAACGACGCCCAGGTCACGCCTTCAGGGATGTGGCGCCTCCCGCCGTCGACGTGTTCCGTGTTCGCCGATCAGCCCTGGGCTCCTTCCCGCACGATGGCTTCAGCTACGGCGGTCCGCCGTGAACGGCCCCGCGTCTGCGCTTCAGCCGCCCACCGCCCTCTGGTCGTCCGGGAAAGGGCCGCGCCATACGGTCCGCATGGGTACGGCGGTGCGCGAGGAGTGCGGAGCGGGCGGGTGTGGAGGCCGGCGTGTAGAAGGACCGCACTCCGTGCGCCCGCCAGGCCTCAGGCCTGATGAACGAGACATCGGCTGAGACGGCCGGCCGGAACAGCTGCCCGCACGGCACGACCATGTCTCCCACCACGGCCGGGAGCGTTTCGGCAAGGGCGACGACCTCTCCCCGGCAGGGAAGGCCGCCCGGCGTCACAGGCGGCGGAGGCCGCTGAGGACGCGTTCCAGGAGGCCGAGGTCGGGACCGCGTTCCTGGATCTGGGGGTGGTAGATCCGGACCAGGCCCTCGGACTCCATGTCGGAGATCAGGACTCGGGCGACGCCCAGGGGGATGCCGAGGAGGGCGGAGACCTCGGCGACCGAGCGGACTTGGCGGCACAGCTGGCTGATCGCGCGGTATTCGCGGGTGAAGGACATGCCGAGCGTGCCGGAGGTCGCCGAGGAGACGAGGGCCTCCATGGCGAGCTGGCTGCGCGGAGCGGTCCTGCCGCCGGTGACGGCGTACATCCGCACCAGCGAGCTCTCCTCTTCCTGCGGCGGTCCTCCGTAAGGCGGGCCGTAGCCGTCGGCCCCGCCCCGGGGGTCGTTCCAGTGGGGACCTGTCATGGCTCAGCTCTCCCGGTTCGGGAGTTCGTTGCGCGCCCGGCGCACGCCCTGCTGGAAACTCGCCATACGGCTGCGCACCCGTTCGGGGGAGACCGGTGTCGCCGGCGGCGGCTGGGGCGGGCTCGGAGAGGAGGGCTCGGCCGGGTTCGCGGGCGTCACCGAACCGGGGACCAGGTTCGCCTTGGGGGTGCGCCGGGGCAGGCCGGAGGAGGTCACGGCGCCGTAGACCGGCTCGCTCGCGGCCTGGGCCGCCTGCCAGCCGCTGTCCGCCGGGGACGCCCACTGCTCCGGTGCCGGCGACGACACCTCGTCCGGAGCGCCGTCACCGGAGGGCTCCTGCGTCGCGGCCTTCGTCCGGTCGATCGTACGGAACCATCCCGACTCGACCGAGGCGAAGATCGGAAGGTACTCGTCCTCGGTGTCCAGCGCCGAGGTCTCCACCGTGGGAAGCGCGCCGCTCACGGCCGGCTCTCCGGGGGTCGGGAGGCTGTCGACCGGTGCCGGCTCCTCGACGGACCGCTTCGTGAAGCGGTCGAACGGTCCGGTCTCCTCCGCGGGATTGACCGCGAAGCGTTCGAGCGAGCCGGGTCCGTCGGTGGAGTTCAGCGCGAAGCGGTCGAAGGGTCCGGGTGAGACGGGTCCGGGCGGGATGGGCCCGGGCGGGATGGGTCCGGGCGGGACGAAGGGCGGGTTCCCCGGAGGGCCGGAGCGTTCCGGCGAGTTCCATACGCTGGGCCCGGTCGCCCCGGGCGGCCTGCCCTGCGGTGGTACGGCTCCCGCAGGGGAGGCGGACGCGGGCGCCCCCGGGGGGAAGGACGGAGCCGCCGGAGGCGGGGGGAAGGGCGGGCCGGCGGGTCCCGGAGGGAACGCGCCGGCGGAGCCGGTGGACAACGGGGGGAAGGCGGGCATGCCGGCGGGCGGGGTGGGCCCGGTGCCGTCCGCCGCTCTCTGGAACGGCGGCGTGTCCGCGAAGGCGCCCCGTTCCCGGGAAGGTCCGGGGCCGCCGGGGAAGGGCGGGGTGGGGGTCCCGAAGACGGCAGGCTGCCCCCCGGCGAAGGACGGGTCGGCGCCCGGGAAAGGCGGCTGCGCCCCGGGGGGGAACGGCGGATCGGTGCTCCCGAAGGGAGACTGCGCCCCGGCGAAGGACGGCTCCGCACCCGCGAAAGACGACTGCGCTCCGGCGAAGGACGGGTCCGCGCCGGCGAAAGGCGACTGCGGTCCGGGAGGGAACGAGTGGCCGGGGAGGGTGGCGATGAGGCTCTCGGGGAGCAGGACCATCGCGGTCAGGCCGCCGGTCTCCTGGGGGCGGAGCTGGACCCGGATGCCGTGTTTGAAGGCCAGGCGGCCGACCACGAACAGGCCCATGCGGCGGGCCGCGGCGGCGTCGGCGGCCTGGGGGCCGGCCAGGCGGGCGTTGGCCTGGGTGAGTTCTTCGAGGGTCATGCCGATGCCCTGGTCGCTCACCCCGATCATCACTCCGCCGCCGTCGATCCGGCTGCTGGACACCACGACCTTGGTCTCCCCCGGCGAGAACGCGACCGCGTTCTCCACCAGCTCGGCGAGCAGGTGGACCACGTCGCTCACCGCCGGGCCCGCCACGGCCACCTCCGAGTGGATCCGGGTGACCACGCGGTCGTAGTTCTCCACCTCCGACAGCGCGGCCCGGACGATGTCCATGACCTCGACCGGCTGCCGCCAGCGCCGTGCGACCTCCTGGCCGGCGAGGACGAGCAGGTTCTCGGAGTTGCGGCGCATGCGGGTGGCCAGGTGGTCGAGCTTGAACAGGTCGGCCAGCCGGTTGTCGTCGCGTTCTCCGCGTTCCAGCCGCTCGACCAGGCTGAGCTGGCGTTCCACCAGCGTCTGGCTGCGGCGGGAGAGGTTGACGAACATCGCGTTGACCGTGTTGCGCAGCTTGGCCTCGTCACCGGCCAGCCGTACGGCCTCCCGGTGGACCTCGTCGAAGGCCCGCGCCACCTCGCCGATCTCGTCGCGGGACACGATCCCGATCGGCGGCACGTCCACCTCGAACTCTCCGTCGCGCGTCTCGCGCACCCGCTGGACGTACGACGGCAACCGCTCGCCGGCCACCTCCAGCGCCTCGGTGCGCAGTCGCCGCAGCGGCCGTACCAGCGAGCGCGCCACTCCGGTGGTGATCAGCAGTACGGCCAGCAGCAGGGCGGCGACCGCCCCGATGACCAGCAGGGCGCGATTCTGCTCGGCGTCGCCGAGCGCCCCGCTGCGCGCGACGATCCCCTGGGCGTGCCGCTGCTCGACGGCGCGCGTCCGGTCGATCGTCACCGACACCGCGTCGAACCACTGCCGGGCGTCGTCGCTCTCGGCCTGGTCCAGCCCCTTGAGCGGGGCACCCGAGGCGGCGCGCAGCAGGACCAGCTCCCGCAGGAAGTCGGCCCGGTCGGCGCTGCGGCCGTTGACGGTCTCGTCGAAGAAGCGCCGGTCGGCGGTGCCGGCCTCGGCGGCGAAGGACTTGCGGCCGTTGCGCTCGGAGGAGAGCGCGCCGAGGAACTTCTCCATCTGGTCCTGTTCGAACCGGCCGGCCACCAGCACCACCGAGAGCAGGGCCCGCTGCTGCGACAGGCTCTCCTTGGCACGGGCGAGCGCGGTCAGCGTGAGCGCCTGGCCGAACAGCAGGTCGTCGTCGCTGCCCTTGCCGAGCTCGTCGTGCAGGGACAACAGGTCCTCCACCACGAGGGTGTAGGCGTCGACGGCGGCGTCGGGCAGCAGGTTGGTCTCCAGCGCCTGCCGGCGCAGCGGCGTCAGGTCGTCCAGCCGGGTGAGCGCGGCCTCGACCTCGTCACCGGTGCGGCCGGTCAGCTCGCCCCGCAGCAGGGCGCCGCCCTCGCGGACGCGCTCGGCCGCGGTGTCGACCGCGTCCCTCTGGTCGTTGATCCCCTTGAGCCCGCGTTCAGGACGGCCCAGGGCGATGAACCAGGCGGTGCGGTCGCGTTCTTCGGCCAGTTCGTGCGTGAGCGCGCCGATGTCGTCGGAGAGCCGGGCCAGGTCGTTGACCCTCTGGTAGTCGGCGGCGGCGTTCATCGAGGCGATCACCTGGATGCCGCCGAGCAGCACCGCCGCGGCCGTCGGGACCAGGATGAGCGCGACCAGCCTGGAGCGCACCCGCCAGTTGCGCAGCCGAAGACCGCTCCCTGCGTCACCGGCTCTTTCTGTACTCACCGGACGCTGCCTCTCGGTGGATGACCCTCGCTGACCGAATTAGCCGCGCTTCACGGCAATTCGAGCACACTTCAACCCGTGAAGGCCACCGACCATAGCCACACAAATGGCCACTCATGAGACAAGTGAGGCGAGAACCTGGAGCTCCATTTAAAGGTTGAATGTTCAATTTCGGGCGACCCATACCGCATTTAGTGGACAAAGCACACAAATGGGTGTTTGCACCGTTCCATAACGATACTCCGACGTAACACATCGGGACCGCGACGGTCTCTTGAAGATCACAGCATTGTGATTCCGGATATTTCCGCTTTATCGTTCCCCGTGCGCCCGTAACCTCACTGCATCCGAGCGCTGAGCTTTGGAGGAGACAGTGACCTCACCCGACGGCGTCGCGATCGAGGTTCGCAGCCTGTGGAAGATCTTCGGGCCACGGGCGGAACGCGTGCTGGGCGGTCCCGACGCCGAACTCGATCCGGGCGAACTCCGCGCGAAGACCGGATGCGTCGCCGCCGTCAGGGACGTGAGCTTCACGGTACGGCCCGGCGAGGTGTTCGTGGTGATGGGCCTTTCCGGCAGCGGGAAGTCCACCCTGGTCCGCTGCCTGACCCGGCTGGTCGAGCCGACCGCCGGAGAGATCGCGATCTCCGGCGAGGACGTGCGCGCCGCCTCCCCCGCCCAGCTGCGGGACCTGCGCCGCAACCGGGTCAGCATGGTCTTCCAGCACTTCGGACTGCTGCCGCACCGCAAGGTCGTCGACAACGTGGCCTACGGGCTGGAGGTCCAGGGCGTCCCGCGCCGGCAGCGGCACGAGCGGGCCCGGGCGATCCTGTCCCTGGTCGGCCTGGACGGCTTCGCCGAGGCCAGGCCCGACCAGCTGTCCGGCGGCATGCAGCAGCGGGTCGGCCTGGCCAGGGCCCTGGCCGCCGACCCCGAGGTGCTGCTGTTCGACGAGCCGTTCAGCGCGCTCGACCCCCTGATCCGCCGGGACATGCAGGCCGAGGTCGTCCGCCTGCACCGCGAGGTGGGCAAGACCATGCTCTTCATCACCCACGACCTGTCGGAGGCGCTCAAGCTGGGCGAGCGCATCGCGATCATGAGGGCGGGCTCGATCGTCCAGCTCGGCACCCCGGAGGAGCTGGTCGGCGCTCCCGCCGACGACTACGTGGCCGACTTCGTCAGGGACGTGCCCAGGAGCGAGGTCCTGTCGCTGCGCTGGATCTGCCGCTCCCCCGCCGACGACGAGCACCTCGACGGCCCCGCGCTCCCGGCGGGGACGATCATCCGTGACGCGGTCCCCGCCGCGATGGAGTCCGCCCGGCCGATCCGGGTCGTCGAGGGCGACGAGCTGCTCGGCGTGGTGGACCGCCTCGACATCCTCACCGCCATGTCCGGGCGCGCCGGGACCGGGTCATGACGTCCCAGGCACCCCCGGCCGCGCCCGTGCAGGCGGTACCGCCCGCCGCCCCCCGCGCCGCCGTACGGCCGCCGCGCTGGGTGGTCCCGGTCGCCGGGATCGTCGCGGCGGTCGCCGTCTACCTGGCCTTCCGCGGCGCCGCGACCCTGCCGCACGACGACGACGCCGCCCCGTTCCGGTTCGTCAACGACGTACGGGCTTGGGTGGACGCCAACCGCAACCAGAGCCCGGTCTTCCTGTTCTTCGTCAACTACGTCCGGCTGTTCATCGGCGGCCTCTACGACACCTTCCTGCTGGCGTTGCAGGCCCCGGGCTGGGCGGGCCTGATCGGGATCGCGGCCGCGCTCGGCTGGCTGGCGGGCGGGTGGCGGATCGGGCTGCTGTCCGCGCTCGGGTTCGCCTCGTTCGGGGTCCTCGGGCTGTGGGAGGCGAGCGTGGCCACGCTCGCGCTGGTGCTGACGGCGGTGCTGCTCTCGCTGGTCATAGGCCTGCCGCTGGGGATCTGGGCGGGGCACTCCCCGCGCCTGCGCCGCCTGCTCTCCCCCGTCCTGGACGTCATGCAGATCATGCCGACGTTCGCCTATCTGGCGCCGATGGTGCTGTTCTTCCAGATCGGTCCCGCCTCGGGTGCGGTCGCCACGCTGATCTACTCCATCCCGCCCGCGATCCGCATCGCCGCGCTCGCGATGGAGCAGGTCTCGCCCACCGCCGTCGAGGCGTCCGTCTCCCTGGGCGCGACCCGGCGGCAGACCCTGTTCAAGGTCGAGCTGCCGATGGCACGTGCCACTCTCGGCCTGGCCGTCAACCAGACCATCATGATGGCGCTGTCCATGGTGGTGATCGCGGCGCTGATCGCCGCACCGGGGCTGGGATCGGACATCATCCGGGGGCTGACGCGGGCCAACGTCGGCCTGATGCTCCCGGCGGGGATCGCCATCGTGATCATGGCGATCGTGCTCGACCGGATGACGATGTCCGCCGCCGCGCGCCCGCCGTACCCCGTCACCGGCGGACGTGCCCGGATCGGTCCCCGCCTGCGGTGGGCGGTGGCGGCCGTGCTCGTCGCGGCCGGTCTCGCGCTGGGCCGGGTCCTGCCCGCGGAGTTCCCCGAGGAGTGGGTGCTCCGCTTCGCCGCACCGGTGAACGAGGCCGTGAACTGGGCCAAGTTCTCCTGGTACGGCGTCACCGACGCGATCAGGAACCTCACCACGGAGGTGTTGCTCAACCCGCTGCAGGCCGTGCTCACCGGCGCGCCCTGGTGGCTCGTCACGGCGGTCGCGATCGCGGTGGCGTGGCGGACCGGCGGTCTGCGGACCGCCGTCGTGGCCGCGGGCTGCCTGTCGGCCGTCGCCCTGATCGGCCTGTGGCAGCACACGATGGAGACGCTCACCACCGTCCTGGTGGCGGTGGCGCTCACCCTGCTCATCGGGCTGCTGCTCGGCGTCGCCGCGGCCCGTTCCCCCCGGTTCGCCGCTGTGCAGCGGCCGCTGCTCGACGCCGCGCAGACCATGCCCGCCTTCGTCTACCTGCTCCCCGCGCTGGCCCTGTTCGGCGCGACCCGCTTCACCGCCATCTTCGCCTCGGTGATCTACGCGGTGCCGCCGGTCATCCGCCTGGTCGAGGACGGGATCAGGAACGTGTCCCCGGCCGCGGTCGAGGCCGCGCTCTCCTGCGGCTCCACAGAGCGGCAGCTGCTGTGGAAGGTACGGCTGCCGCTGGCCCGGCCGGCGATCCGGCTGGCCGCCAACCAGGGCATCGTCATGACGCTCGCCATGGTCGTGGTCGGCGGGCTGGTCGGCGCGGGCGGCCTGGGCTACGACGTCGTCTCCGGGTTCTCCCAGCGCACCGACTTCGGCATGGGCTTCGCCGCCGGCGTGGCCACGGTGCTGCTCGGGATCCTGCTCGACCGGATCACGCAGGGCGCCGACCGGCGCCCCTCCCCCCGCACGTCCGATCGCACGACCACGCGAAAGAAGAGGATCGCATGAGGATCGCATCCCGGATCCGCCTGCTCGCCGGCCTGCTCACCGTGGGGCTGGCCGCCGCCGGTTGCGGCGGCGCCACGGTGGACACCGGAACCAGCTCGGCACAGCCGTCCGCCGGCGCCGGATCGTCGGCGCCCGCGGCGGGCGGCACCGTGAAGATCGCCATCAACCCGTGGGCCGGCTACGAGGCCAGCGCCGCGGTGATCGCCCACCTGCTGGAGGACAAGCTCGGCTACACGGTGGAGAAGAAGGAGCTCGCCGAGCAGGTCTCCTGGGAGGGCTTCGAGAACGGCGACGTCGACGTCATCGTGGAGAACTGGGGCCACGAGGACCTGAAGAAGTCCTTCATCGAGGAGAAGAAGGTCGCCCTCGAGGCGGGCTCCACCGGCAACAAGGGCGTCATCGGCTGGTACATCCCCAAGTGGATGGCCGACAAGTACCCCGACATCACCGACTACAAGAACCTCAACAAGTACGCCGGCCTGTTCAAGACCTCCGAGTCCGGCGACAAGGGCCAGCTGCTGTTCGGCGACCCCTCCTACGTGAGCAACGAGGAGGCGCTGATCAAGAACCTGAAGCTGAACTACAAGGTCGTGGTGGGCGGCAGCGAGGCGGCCCTGATCGAGTCGGCCACCCAGGCCCAGCAGCAGAAGAAGCCGCTGCTGTTCTACTTCTGGGACCCGCACTGGCTGTTCAACCGGGTCGAGCTGACCCGGATCAACCTGCCCCCGTACACCGAGGGCTGCGACGCCGATCCCAAGAAGGTCGCCTGCGACTACGCCGAGCTCGACCTCGACAAGATCGTGAGCAAGAGGTTCGCCGACACCGGCGGCAAGGCCTACGAGCTGGTCAAGAACTTCAAGTGGACCAACGAGGACCAGAACTCGGTGGCCAACGACATCACCAACAACGGCATGTCCGCCGAGGAGGCGGCCAAGAAGTGGGTCGACGCCAACCCCACGGTGTGGGCGGCGTGGATCCCGAAGTGACCTGACCCGGCCCGGCGGGCGGCCGTGCCCCCGCCGGGCCCGTTCTCCGGAGGCCGCGCGGCCCTGCCACGACCGTGCCGGGGCCTCCGTCTGGAGGTACCTGATGAGACGTGGCACGAAAATCGCCGCGGGCGTCGCGGCACTCCTGCTCCTGTCCTCGTGCAGCGCGCAGGAACCCGTCCCGCGGCAGACCGGCGGCACCGTGCGGATCGCCGTCAACCCGTGGGTCGGCTACGAGGCCAGCGCCGCCGTACTCGGCCGGTTGCTGCAGGACGAGCTCGGCTACCGGGTGGAGACGGTGGAGCTCGACGAGGCCAAGTCCTGGGAGGGCTTCGAGAAGGGCACCGTGGACGTCATCGTCGAGAACTGGGGGCGCGAGGCGGAGAAGAAGACCTACATCGAGGAGAAGAAGGTCGCGGTCTCCGCCGGGAGGAACGGCAACAAAGGGATCATCGGCTGGTACGTTCCCCAGTGGATGGTGGAGAAATATCCAGACATAACCGACTGGCGGAACCTCAATAAATACGCCTCCCTGTTCCGGACCGACAAAACCGGGGATTTAGGTCAGGTCCTCGACGGCGACCCGACCTATGTCACCAACGACGAGGCGCTGGTGCGCAATCTCGAACTCGACTACAAGGTGATCTACTCGGGCAGCGAGGACGCGCTGATAAAGGCCGCCAAGCGCGCCACGGAAAAGCGCGAGCCGCTGCTCATGTACTTCTACGAGCCGCAGTGGCTGTTCACCCAGCTCAAGCTCGCCAAGATCAATCTCCCGCCCTACTCGATCGGCTGCGACGCCGACGCCGAGAAGGTCACCTGCGACTATCCGCCCTACCTGCTCGACAAGATCGTGAGCAGGAGGTTCGCCGACACCGGCGGCAAGGCCTACGAGCTGGTGCGCAACTTCGCCTGGACGAACGACAACCAGAACACCGTCGCCAACGACATCACCAACAACGGGCTCAGCGCCGACCAGGCGGCCCGCAAGTGGATCGACGCCAACGAGATCATCTGGAAGGACTGGGTACCCAGTTGAGCTACGACTACGTCATCGTCGGCGGCGGATCCGCCGGCTCCGTCCTGGCCAACCGGCTGAGCGCCGACCCCTCGGTGCGCGTGCTGGTGCTGGAGGCGGGCCGGCCCGACTACCGGTGGGACGTGTTCATCCACATGCCGGCGGCGCTGATGTTCCCCATCGGCAACCGGTTCTACGACTGGAAGTACGAGTCGGAGCCCGAGCCGCACATGAACGGCCGCCGCGTCTACCACGCCCGCGGCAAGGTGCTCGGCGGATCGAGCAGCATCAACGGCATGATCTTCCAGCGCGGCAACCCCCTGGACTACGAGCGGTGGGCGGCCGACCCGGGCATGCGGGAGTGGGACCACGCCCACTGCCTGCCGTACTTCAAGCGCATGGAGAACTGCCTGGCCGATCCCGGCACCCCCTTCCGCGGCCACGACGGGCCGCTGCGGCTGGAGCGGGGCCCGGCCGACGGGCCGCTGTTCGAGGCGTTCTTCGCCGCGGTGCAGCAGGCCGGCCACCCCCTCACCGACGACGTGAACGGCTTCCGCCAGGAGGGCTTCGCCGCCTTCGACCGCACCCTGCACCGGGGCCGCCGGCTCAGCGCCGCCCGCGCCTACCTGCACCCGGTGATGGGCCGCCCCAACCTCACCGTGCGGACCCGCACGTACGTCTCGAAGATCATCTTCCATGGGAGGCGGGCGGTCGGGGTCGAGTTCGACGGCAAGCGGGTGCGCGCCGGAGAGGTCATCCTGTGCGGCGGCGCGATCAACTCCCCGCAGTTGCTGCAGCTGTCCGGCGTCGGCGACGCGGACATGCTCAAGAGGCTCGGGATCGAGGTCGTGCACCACCTGCCGGGGGTGGGCGAGAACCTCCAGGACCACCTGGAGGTCTACGTCCAGCACGCCTGCGTCCGGCCCGTCTCCATGGCGCCGTCGCTGGCGATGTGGCGGCGGCCCCTCATCGGCGCGGACTGGCTGTTCCGGCGCTCGGGACCGGGGGCGAGCAACCACTTCGAGGCCGGGGGGTTCATCCGCTCCAACGACGAGGCGGCCTACCCGAACCTGATGTTCCACTTCCTGCCGATCGCGATCCGCTACGACGGCTCGGCCCCCGCCTCCGGCCACGGCTACCAGGTCCACGTCGGGCCGATGTACTCCGACGCGCGCGGCAGCGTGCGGATCACCTCGGCCGACCCCCGCCGCAAGCCCGCCCTGCGGTTCAACTATCTGTCCACCGACCAGGACCGCCGCGAGTGGGTCGAGGCGGTCCGCAAGGCCAGGGAGATCCTCTCCCAGCCGGCCTTCGCCGAGCTCAGCGGCGGCGAGATCTCCCCCGGGCCCTCCGTGGAGACCGACGGGCAGATCCTCGACTGGGTCGCCCGCGACGGCGAGACCGCGCTGCACCCCTCGTGCACCTGCCGGATGGGCGTGGACGAGATGTCCGTCGTCGACCCGGCGACCATGCGGGTCCACGGCGTGGAGGGGCTGCGCGTGGTGGACGCCTCGGCCATGCCGTACGTCACCAACGGCAACATCTACGCCCCGGTGATGATGCTCGCCGAGAAGGCCGCCGACCTCGTCCGCGGCGACACCCCCCTGCCGCCCGAGCACGTGGAGTTCTACCGCCACACCGCCTGAGGGCGGGCATGCGATCTCCCGGTACGGCTCAGCGGAGCCGTACCGGGAGATCGCCGTACGTCAGGCCCGCCTCAGACCGACATGCCGTAGGCGGCGCGGACCCGCAGGACGTGCTCGACCAACGTGATCAGCGTGGACTTGACCGAGTCGCGGGAGCGGGCGTCCGTGCGCACGATGGGGACGTGCGGGGCCAGCGCCAGGGCCTCCCGCACCTCGTCCTCCGTGTGCGGGAACTGCCCGTCCCAGCCGTTGATGCCGACCACGAAGGGAAGCTTGGCCTCCTCGAAGTAGTCGATCGCCGGGAAGCCGTCGGCCAGGCGGCGGGTGTCGATCAGGACCACGGCGCCGATCGCGCCGCGGACCAGGTCGTCCCACATGAACCAGAACCGGTGCTGGCCCGGCGTGCCGAACAGGTACAGGATCAGGTCGCTGTCGAGCGAGAGGCGGCCGAAGTCCATGGCGACGGTGGTCGTCGCCTTGTTCGGCGTCAGGCCGAGGTCGTCGACCCCGGAGCTCGCCTCCGTCATGACCGCTTCCGTGGTCAGCGGGAGGATCTCGGACACGGCGCCCACGAATGTGGTCTTGCCGACGCCGAACCCGCCCGCGACGACGATCTTCGTCGACGTCAGGCCGCCGCGGTTAGAGCCTGCGAAGTCCACTGAGCACCCTTTCGAGCATGTTGAGATCCGGTTGTCCCTGGTCGAGGCGCGGCTGGTGGAGCCGGACGAGGCCCTCGTCGGCCATGTCCACCACCAGAACCCGGGCCACGCCGAGAGGGACCCTCAGCAACGCCGAGATCTCGGCGACCGACCGGAACGAACGGCAGAGCCTGATGATGGCATCCTGCTCGGGGGTGAGCAGGGCCAGCTCCTCGTCCATGATGGCCGAGGAGGAGACCAGTGTCTCCATCGCCAGGTGATAGCGCGGCTCGGCGCGACCGCCGGTGACCGCGTACGGACGGAACAGGGGCTCCTCGTCCCCGGTTCCGTCAGAGCCCAGCACGGCCCTCTCCCGGCCGGGACACCGAAGGCGAGCGGCGGGAGGCGCTCACCGCCCGATCCTGCGGAACCGGCGACACGACCCGGCTCATCATCGCCCCCGGGAGGACTGCAGCTCGGCCCGGAGCGCCGGGGTCAGAACCTGACCGGCCCGGTCGACGAGCAGGGTCATCTGGTAGGCCACCAGACCCATGTCGCACTCGGGAGAGGCCAGAACGGCGAGGACCGAACCGTCGCTGATCGCCATGACCAGCAGCAGGCCCCGCTCCATCTCGACCACGGTCTGGGTGACGGCACCGCCCTCGAAGACGCGGGAGGCGCCCACGGTCAGGCTGAGCAGTCCGGCCGCGACGGCGGCGAGCTGGTCGGCGCGGTCGTCCGGGAAGCCCTCGGAGCTGGCGATCCGCAGCCCGTCGGCCGACACGACCACCGCGTGCGCGACACCGGGAGTGCCGCGGACGAACTCGGTGATCAACCAGTCGAACCTGCGGGCCTCATGGCTCAGGGTGGTCACTGGCCCTCCTCCTTTTCCGCCATGTTGCTGGCGGTGTCCTCATATAGTTCCGCACGGCCCCGCCGCACACCCTGCTGGAAGCTCGACAACCGGTTCCGAACCCGCTCGGCGGAGATGGGAGGCATCGGAGTCGAGGGCACACTGGCCGCGGTACCGGGCACCAGATTGGCCTTGGGGGTCCGCTTGGGCAAGCCCGCCGCGGTGATCCCTCCGAGGCTGGGGTCGCTGGCCGCCTGGGCGGCCTGCCAACCGGCGTCGGCGGGAGTGTGCCAGTTCTCCGGCTCACGCACCGGGGCCGGCGTCCTGGTCCGCACGGAGACCGGCTCCCTGACCGGGACCGGGATCTCCTCCTCGGCCGGCACGCCTGCGGCGATGCCGACCGCGGGCGTGATCTCCTCCGCGGGGACGTCGTCCGCGACCTCTTCGGCGTCCTGAACCGGGCTCCCCTGCTCCTCCACGGGCTCCTCGACGCTCTCCGACCTGCGGAACCAGGCCGACTCCACGGAGGCGAAGATCGGCAGGAACTCCTCCTGCTCGGCGTCGAGCGGGGAGACGCCCACCGCGGGCATCGAGGCGGTGACGGGGTCGTCGTGGGAGACCTGCCCCCAGGCGGAGAACGCACCCGCGGCGGGGTCGCCGGAGACGCCCGGTGCCGCGGAGGCCCCGTTCAACCCGTTCAGGCCACCACCGGCTTGGCGCTTGGGAAGGGGCGCCTCGGCGCTCTGCGTGAACGCCTCTCCGTTACGGGAGAAGGTGTCGTTGCTCTGCGTGAAGGAGCTGAAGGAGGACGAGACCGGCTGCCGGGGGTCCGGCACCGGGCGCTCGGGGGCCGGCCCGGGAGAGTGCGCCGGCGGCAGCGAGTTCTGCCCGAACGAGCCCTGGCCGATCGAGGCCTGGTTGAACGAGCTCTGCCCGAAGGACGTCTGGCCGAAGGACGGCTGCCCGAACGAGCCCTGCCCGAAGGAGTTCTGCGACATGGAGGGCTCGGCCCCCCACGACGGGGTCGGGACCTGCTGCGCCGCCGCGACGATGAGCTCCGGCGGGAACAGGACCATGGCGATGAGGCCGCCGGCCTCCTGCGGGCGGAGCTGGACGCGGATGCCGTGGCGCAGGGCCAGGCGGCCGACCACGAACAGGCCCATCCGGCGCGACACCGACACGTCCACGACGGGCGGGTCGGCCAGGCGGCGGTTCGTCTCGACGAGCTCCTCGGCCGTCATGCCGATGCCCGCGTCGCTGACCGCGAGCAGCGCGCCGCCGCCCTCGATCATGCTGCTGGAGACGACGACCTGGCTGGCCCGGGGGGAGAACTGGATGGCGTTCTCCACCAGCTCGGCCACCAGGTGGACGATGTCGTTGGCGGCGCTTCCGGCGACCGAGATCGCGCGGTGCACCTTGACCTGGACCCGCTCGTAGTCCTCGACCTCCGACAGCGAGGCGCGCACGACGTCGACGAGCTTGGCCGGCTGGCTGCGCCGGCGGGTCGGCTCGTGGCCGGCCAGGACCAGGAGGTTCTCGGAGTTGCGGCGCATGCGGGTGGCCAGGTGGTCGAGCTTGAACAGGTCGGCCAGCCGGCCGCCGTCCTGCTCGCCCTTCTCCAGACCGTCGATGAGCGAGATCTGCCGTTCCACCAGGGTCTGGGTCCGGCGCGAGAGGTTGACGAACATCGCGCTGATGTTGGAGCGGAGCTCGGACTCCTCGGCCGCGAGCCGTACGGCCTGGCGGTGGACCTCGTCGAAGGCCTTGGCGACTTCCCCGATCTCGTCGTGGCTGTCGACCGAGATGGGAGCCACGTCGGGGGCCGCGGTGTCACCGGAGACCCGCAGCTGGCGCACGACCTCGGGGAGCTTGAACCCGGCGACGTCCAGCGCCTCGGCCCGCAGGCGGCGCAGGGGCATGACCATCGAGCGGGCGATGAGGACGGTCAGGCCCAGGACCAGCAGGAGCAGGGCCAGGATCATGCCGGAGGCGATGATCGCGACGCGCTGCTCGGTGTCCTCCAGCTCGCGGGCCCGGGTGATCACGTCACCGGCGACCTTGGTCTCGACCTTCTTGATACGGTCCAGAACCTCGGTGTTGTCGTTGAACCACTGCCTGACCTCGGCCAGGTCGCTCAGCAGACGGCCGCTGGCGTTCGGGTTGCTCGCCAGCGCGATCGCCTTGGACTTGGTCAGCTCGGCGCGGTGCACCCTCTCGTCGACGAGCGTGGTGCTGAGGAGCTGGCCGTTGGTCGCACCCGCCTCGATGGCGAACTCGGTCGTGCGCTCCTCCATCCGCGAGCGGGAGGCGATGAACTCCTCGACCTGCTGCGCGCTGATCAGCGAGGGCTCGTAGTAGCCGGCCAGCAGGCGGGCCCGCTGCTTGGAGATCTCCTCCTTGGCGTAGGCCAGCGCGCTGAGGCCGCGGGCGTTGCCGGTGATCCCCGGGTCGTCGCCGACCAGGGCGAGCTCGTCGTGCAGCTGGAGCAGCGGGTTGATCAGGAAGCTGTAACGCTCGGCCCGCACCGTGCCGGGCAGTTCGCGCGTCGTGTTCAGGCTGTCGAGCTGGTAGCCGGCGTCCCGGGCGGCCTTGACCGCTCGGGGGCCGTAGGAGTCGTCGATCGCCCGCAGGTCCTGGCGCACCTTCTGCAGCACGCTGTCGACCGTCTTGCGCTGCGCCTCGAAGGTGCTCACCAAAGTCTTGTTCGAGGGCTGGAACGCGGCCCAGGTCCCCCGGTCACGTTCCAATCCCATCGCCTGGGCCAGATCACGCAGCCGGGAGGAGTACTCCGCCGCGGCCGCCGTGCGCTGGTAACCGGCGACGCTGTCGACGGAGGCCGCCACACGCGCTCCGGCGAGCACGACGCCCACGGTCGTCGGCACCAGGATCAGCGCCGTCAGACGCGTCCGCACGCGCCAGTTCCGCAGACCGAATCGGGCGGCAGGCCGCTTGCCGCGGTCTCGCACCGACGCGTTCTCGCTATCGGTAGGTCCCGTCGTCACCGCTCTCGCTACCCTTCACCATCACGACATGAGTGGCCTCATAAGACCACACGCTCACGGGACAGAACCGACATAGCCGACAAACCGGACTTAATCGTTACAAAGGTGACTAGAGACTGATTTGCGATGGTTATCGCAGCGCTGCCAGTATCTGATCGCGCACCTGTGCACGCTGGGCCTCATCCGTAAGAGGACGTCCGGCCCTGTCGACCACGTAGAAGACATCCACCGCCTCTGCGCCGAGAGTCTCGACCCGCGCAGCCCGCACGTCAAGACCACATTCGCCAAAAGCTCTGCCAATCCGCCACAATAGCCCCGGACGGTCGTGGGCGCGTACTTCTATGACAGTCGCCGTGTGAGATGCGTCATCGACCAGAGTCACCCGAGGGGGCGCCACCGGCACCCGGGCCGGGCGCATCGAGCGGGTCCGGCGGGCGAGCCGCTGCTCGATGTCGAGCCTTCCGGCCAGCACCAGGCGCAGATCGGCCTCCAGCGTCGCCGGGTCGGGCGGCGTGCCGTACTCGGGGACGACCGAGAACTCGATGACGGCGGTCGCGCCCGCCGAGGCCGCGGAGGCGGCCCGCACCACCATCCGATGCGCGGCCAGCACCCCCGCCGCGCGCCACAGCAGCCCCGACCGGTCGGGGGCGACCACGGTGACCGCTCCCCCGTTGACCCGGATCGCGCCGCCGCCGTGCCGCGCCAGGGACGCCTGCTCCGCCGACAGGGAGGGCGCGGGCGGCAGGGGGGTGCCCGACAGCACCGAGCGCACCCGGCGCACCAGGTCGGTGACCAGCGAGGCCTTCCAGGTGTTCCAGGCGGCCGGTCCCGTGGCGTTGCCGTCGGCCACGGCCAGCGCGGCGAGCAGTTCCAGGACCTCGCGCGACCCGACCGCCTCGGCCACCCGGGAGATCGTCACCGGGTCGTCCAGGTCGCGCCGGGTGGCGGTCTCCGGCAGCAGCAGGTGGTGGCGGACGACCGTTTCGAGGATGTCCACGTCCGCCGGGGGCAGCCCCATCCGGGTGCCGATGTCGCGGGCGACGACCGCGCCGGTCGTGGAGTGGTCGCCCGGGTAGCCCTTCCCGATGTCGTGCAGAAGAGCGCAGATGAGCAGCAGGTCGGGCCGGGACACCTCGCGGGTGAAGGCGGCGGCTCCGGCCGCGGTCTCGATCAGGTGCCGGTCCACCGTGTAGCGGTGCACCGGGTTGCGCTGGGGGCGGTGCCGTACCCGCTCCCAGTCGGGCAGCAGCCGTACCAGCACGCCCGCCTGGTCCAGTTCCTCCCAGACCGGCACCGCCGCGCGCCCGGCGCCCAGCAGCGCCACCAGCGCGTCGCGCGCCTCGTCCGGCCAGGGGACCGGCATCGGCGGCGACTGGGAGGCCAGGGCGTTCACCGTCGCGGGGGCCAGCGGCAGGCCCGACTCCGCCGCCGCGGCGGCGGCGCGCAGGACGAGCACGGGATCCTTGCGGGGGCTGACGCCGCGGGCCAGCGCCACCTCGCCGCCGTGCTCGACGACGCCGTCGGCCAGCGGGCGGCGCCCGCGCGGGGCCGGGCCCGACAGCAGCCGCTCCACGGTGCGCCAGGTGCCGTCGAAGGCGTGGGCGATCGTACGGCCCGCCTCGGCCAGTCTGCGCATGAGCGCCTCGGCGTCCAGCAGGCCCAGGGTCCCGGCGACCGCGTCCTGCTCCTGCAGCACCAGCCGGTCGGTCCCGCGCGCGGTCACCAGGTGCAGGCCGTGCCTGATGTCCAGGAGGAGCTCGTAGGCCTCGCGGACCCGGGGGCCGGGCGCGGAGGCGACCCAGGCGGCGGCCACCGCCTGCATCGCCTGCACGTCGCGCAGTCCGCCGCGGGCGTCGCGCAGGTCGGGTTCGAGCAGGAAGGCCAGCTCGCCGCTGGACTCGGTCCGCCGGTCGGCGGCCTCGCGCAGCTCGCCCAGACGGCGCCGGGAGTCGGCCCGCCACTCGGCGAGCACGATCTCGCGGGCCGCGCGCGTCAGCTCGGGGTCCCCCGCCACGTGCCTGGCCTGGATCAGCCCGAGCACCGCCTTGAGGTCCTCGCGCGCGACCTTGGCCGCCTCGTCCACGGTCCGCACGGAGTGGTCGAGGTTCACCCCCGAGTCCCAGATCGGGTACCAGACGCGGTCCGCGATCCGGGCGACGTCCTCGCGGCCCTCGTGCAGCAGGACCAGGTCCAGATCACTGCCCGGGGCCAGTTCCGAACGGCCCAGGCTCCCCACCGCGACGAGCGCGACCCCGCTCAGGGCGCCGCGCTCGTCGATTCCTCTGATGTCCCCGTCGCGCCCGTACGGCGTGCCGCAGGCGGTGCGGAGCAGGTCCGTCAGCCAGCGGTCGACGTCCGCGGCCCGCTCCTTGCGGGCCGCGGCGTACGAGCGGGTGTCGCCTCTCACCGGTCAGAGCGCCTCGGGCCCGCGTTCCCCGGTGCGGACCCGGATCACCGTGTCCACCGGGACGGACCAGACCTTGCCGTCACCGATCTTTCCGGTCTGCGCCGCCTTGACGATGACGTCGATGACGTCCTCGGCGTCGTCCTCCTCGGCGAGCACCTCCAGCCGGACCTTGGGGACCAGGTCCACCTGGTACTCGGCTCCGCGGTAGACCTCGGTGTGGCCGCGCTGCCGGCCGTACCCGCTGGCCTCGCTGACCGTCATGCCCTTGATGCCGAACTGCTCCAGGGCCGCCTTCACGTCATCGAGCTTGAAGGGCTTGATGACCGCCGTGATGAGTCTCATGCGTCCACCTTCTTACCCGCCGGGGCCACCGCCGGGCCGTTGGGGGCGGCCACGCCGGAGGCGTGGAAGGTGCCCAGGTCGTAGCCGGTCTCGGCGTGCGTGGTGATGTCGATGCCCGCGACCTCGTCCTCGGCGGTGATCCGGAAGCCCATCGTCTTGTCGATGATCTTGCCCAGGATGTAGGTCACGACGAAGGAGTAGCCGCCGACCGCCACCGGGCCCAGGATCTGGAGTCCGAGCTGGGTCCAGCCGCCGCCGTAGAACAGGCCCTTGTTCTGGCCGTCCAGGAAGGGGTAGGCCGCGACGAAGCCGAGCGCCACGGCGCCGATCACACCGCCGACCAGGTGCACGCCCACCACGTCGAGCGAGTCGTCGTAGCCGAGCTTGTACTTCAGGCCGACCGCGTAGGCGCAGGCGGCACCGGCCAGCAGGCCGATCACCATCGCGGCCCAGGGGTCGACGAAACCGCAGGCCGGGGTGATCGCGACCAGACCGGCGACCGCGCCGGAGGCGACGCCCAGCGAGGTGGCGTGCCCGTCGCGGATCTTCTCCACGACGAGCCAGGCGCCCGCCGCGACGGCGGTGGCGATCTGGGTGTTCATGAACGCCAGTCCGGCGGTGGCGTCGGCCGCCAGCTCGGAGCCCGCGTTGAAGCCGAACCAGCCGAACCACAGCAGGCCCGCGCCCAGCAGCACCAGGGTGAGGTTGTGCGGGCGCATGGGCTCCTTGCGCCATCCGGCGCGCTTGCCCAGCACCAGCGCCAGGGCCAGGGCCGCGGCTCCGGCGTTGATGTGCACGACCGTACCGCCGGCGAAGTCCTCGATGCCCAGCTGCGTCAGCCAGCCGCCGCCCCACACCCAGTGGGCGACCGGGAAGTACACGATCGAGGCCCAGACGACGCTGAAGACCACCCAGGCGCCGAACTTGGCCCGGTCGGCGATCGCGCCGCTGATCAGTGCGACGGTGATGATGGCGAAGGTCAGCTGGAAGGCGGAGAAGACCATCATCGGGAACGTGTCGTTGTAGGCGGCCTCGTTGACGCCCATCAGGCCGATGTTGTCGAGCCCGCCGACGAGCTTGTTGAGGAAGCCGTCGCCCTCACCGACCGTGTCGAACGCGAGGGAGTACCCGAAGAGCACCCAGGTGATCGTCACGGTGATGATGCTGACGAACGACATCATCATCATGTTCAGGACGCTCTTGGCCCTGGTCATGCCCCCGTAGAAGAACGCGAGTCCCGGCGTCATGAGCAGCACGAGGGCGGTGCTTATGAGCATCCAGGCAGTGGAGCCGCTATCGATCTTCATTCGACGCGACCCTCCTTCCGATTGGCGTGTGGCCGGTTGCACAGTCGCAGTGGGCGCTTCCAGGGCTCCTTCGACCGGCCGCGCACTGACGTTCCTGCCGGGCAGAGCGGGCCGCGCCGCCTGGTGACTTCCGCCACCCGGATCACTCCCCGGCCCGGTTCTCTCTCCCGTGCGCCACAGCGTGTTCTCCGCCGGTTTCGGGGCACGACCCCGGGTGTTTCGCATCTGTGAAACTCGGCGGGATGGTGTTTCGACCTTGTTTCGGACAGCTCACCTTCAGTAGCCGGATCGGCCGGAAATAGACTTAGGCCTGCCTTACCTGATGATCGAAGGAGAATTGATGACCACGCGCCCGGACGGACTCGCCAAGGCCGCGGCCGCCGTGCTTCTGTCCGCCCTCGTCCTGTCCGCCTGCGGCTCCCCGGGCTCCTCCGGCTCCCCGGGAGACGGTACGGCCGCGCAGGAGGGCCCCACCCGCACCGTCAAGCACGCGATGGGCGAGACCAAGGTGCCCGAATCACCCAAGCGCGTCGTCGTCCTCGACACCGACAAGCTCGACACGCTGGTCTCCCTGGGGCTCTCCCCGGTCGGCGCGGCGCAGGCCTCCGAGAATCAGGCATGGCCGAAATACCTCGGCTCCGCGCTCGCCTCCACCAAGGCCGTCGGCACGCTCCAGTCGCCCAACCTGGAGGCCATCACCGCCCTCAAGCCGGACCTGATCCTCGGCTCGAAGTTCCGGCAGGAGCAGTTCTACGCCAAGCTCAGCCAGATCGCGCCCACCGTCTTCACCGAGAAGGTCGGCATCACCTGGAAGGAGAACTTCCTCCTCGACGCCGAGGCGCTGAACAAGAAGGCCGAGGCCGACAGGCTCCTGGCCGCCTACCAGGACAGGGCCGAGAACCTTGGCGGCACCTCGGAGGTCGAGGTGAGCATCGTGCGCTTCATGCCCGACCAGATCCGGATGTACGGCCCCGAGTCGTTCAGCGGCATCGTCGTCGGCGACGCCGGCTTCGGCCGCCCCGAACCGCAGCGCCTGGAGAGCGCCGAGGACAAGCGCTTCGGCGAGCTGAGCCAGGAGAACCTCGCCCAGGCGGAGGGCGACGTGCTGTTCTACAGCGCCTACGGCCAGGACGCCGCCGAGAGCCAGGCCGCCGTGACCGCCGGTCCCCTCTGGAAGAACCTCACCCCCGTCAAGGACGGCAAGGCCCACAACGTCGACGACGAGACCTGGATGCTCGGCATCGGCGTCACGGCGGCCGGCAAGATCCTCGACGACCTCGAGAAGTACGCCAAGCCCTGACCCCTGACGCGCACACGCGACCCCCGCAGCGCCGGTACGGCGAGGCGGGGGTCGCCGCTTTTACGCGGCGGGCGGGCCGGCATGTCACAGGCGACGTTTCCTGGAACGACCGTAACTTGCATTGTTCGTTATCTTGTATTGTTCGTGTTTATGGCAGTAGGTTTGGCGCCATGAGCGCACCCGGGACTCCGACCCCCGCCGAGGAACTGCGTGGCGTGGGACTGCGGGTGACCGCTGCTCGCGTCGCACTGCTCGAGACCGTCAGGGACGGTGACCACCTCGACGCCGAGACGATCGCCTCCGGGGTGCGCGACCGTGTAGGCCACATCTCGCTTCAGGCCGTGTACGAGGCCCTCCACGCGCTCACCGCGGCGGGCCTCATCCGGCGCATCGAACCGGCCGGCAGCCCGGCCCGGTTCGAGGGACGCGTCGGGGACAACCACCATCACGTCGTGTGCCGGTCCTGCGGTGCCGTCGCCGACGTCGACTGCGCGGTCGGCCACGCGCCGTGCCTGACGGCGTCCGACGACAACGGCTTCTCGATCGAGGAGGCCGAGGTCGTCTATTGGGGGCTGTGCCCCGCCTGTTCCACCGCCAAAGCCTCCTGAGCACCGTGATCCCCCTAGTCCAGAAGGATTCACATGTCCGAGAACCATGATGCAGTCGTCACCGACCCGAAGCCCGAGAACGCAGGCGGCTGCCCGGTCGCGCACGAGCGCGCCCTGCACCCGACCCAGGGTGGCGGAAACCGTCAGTGGTGGCCGGAGCGGCTCAACCTGAAGATCCTCGCCAAGAACCCCGCCGTGGCCAACCCCCTCGGTGAGGAGTTCGACTACGCCGAGGCGTTCAAGAGCCTCGACCTCGCGGCCGTGAAGCGGGACATCGCGGAGGTGCTGACGACCTCCCAGGACTGGTGGCCGGCCGACTACGGCAACTACGGCCCGCTCATGATCCGGATGGCGTGGCACAGCGCGGGCACCTACCGGATCAGCGACGGCCGCGGCGGCGCCGGCGCCGGTCAGCAGCGCTTCGCCCCGCTCAACAGCTGGCCGGACAACGCCAACCTCGACAAGGCCCGCCGCCTGCTGTGGCCGGTCAAGAAGAAGTACGGCCAGAAGATCTCCTGGGCCGACCTCATGATCCTCACCGGCAACGTCGCCCTGGAGATCATGGGCTTCAAGACCTTCGGCTTCGCCGGCGGTCGCGCCGACGTCTGGGAGGCGGAGGAGGACGTCTACTGGGGTCCCGAGACCGCCTGGCTCGACGACCAGCGCTACACCGGTGACCGCGAGCTGGAGAACCCCCTGGGCGCGGTCCAGATGGGCCTCATCTACGTCAACCCGGAGGGCCCGAACGGCAACCCGGACCCGCTCGCCTCGGCCCGCGACATCCGTGAGACGTTCCGCCGGATGGCGATGAACGACGAGGAGACGGTCGCCCTGATCGCGGGCGGCCACACCTTCGGCAAGACCCACGGCGCGGGCCCGTCCGAGCACGTCGGCGTCGACCCCGAGGCCGCCTCGATCGAGGACCAGGGTCTCGGCTGGAAGAGCACCCACGGCACCGGCAAGGGCGGTGACACGATCACCAGCGGTATCGAGGTCACCTGGACCCCCACTCCGACGCAGTGGGACAACAGCTTCTTCGAGACCCTCTTCGGCTACGAGTGGGAGCTGGTCAAGAGCCCCGCCGGCGCGCACCAGTGGATGCCGAAGGACGGCGCCGGGGCCGACGCCGTCCCCGGTGCCCACGACCCGTCGAAGCGTCACGCCCCCGGCATGACGACGGCCGACCTCGCGCTCCGGATCGACCCGATCTACGAGCAGATCTCGCGCCGCTTCCTGGACAACCCCGACGAGTTCGCCGACGCCTTCGCCCGGGCGTGGTTCAAGCTGACCCACCGTGACATGGGCCCGGTCGTGCGCTACCTCGGCCCGGAGGTCCCGAGCGAGACGCTGATCTGGCAGGACCCCCTTCCCCCGGTGACGCACGAGCTCGTCGGCGCCGAGGAGATCGCCGCCCTCAAGGCCCAGATCCTCGCCTCGGGGCTGTCGGTGTCCCAGCTCGTGTCCACCGCGTGGGCCTCGGCCTCGTCCTTCCGCGGCAGCGACAAGCGCGGCGGCGCCAACGGCGCCCGCATCCGCCTGGAGCCGCAGAGCGGATGGGAGGTCAACGACCCCGACCAGCTCGCGACGGTGCTGCGCACCCTGGAGGGCATCCAGCAGTCCTTCAACACCGCCCAGGCCGGCGGCAAGCAGATCTCGCTGGCCGACCTCATCGTCCTGGCCGGCAGCGCGGCCGTCGAGCAGGCCGCCAAGAACGCCGGCTACGACGTCCAGGTCCCCTTCACCCCGGGCCGCGTGGACGCCTCCCAGGACCAGACCGACGTCGAGTCGTTCGCCGCCCTGGAGCCGACGGCCGACGGCTTCCGCAACTACCTCGGCAAGGGCAACCGGCTGCCGGCCGAGTACCTGCTGCTCGACAAGGCGAACCTGCTGACCCTCAGCGCCCCCGAGCTGACCGTCCTCGTCGGCGGCCTGCGCGTCCTGGGCGCGAATCACCAGCAGTCGCCGCTCGGCGTCTTCACCACGACCCCCGGGTCGCTGACCAACGACTTCTTCGTCAACCTGCTCGACCTGGGCACGACGTGGAAGTCGACCTCCGAGGACCAGAGCGCCTTCGAGGGCCGTGACTCCGTCACGGGCGAGGTCAAGTGGACCGGCAGCCGTGTCGACCTCGTCTTCGGCGCCAACTCCGAGCTGCGCGCCCTCGCGGAGGTCTACGCGAGCGACGACGCCGAGGAGAAGTTCGTCAACGACTTCGTCGCGGCGTGGTTCAAGGTCATGAACCTCGACCGGTTCGACCTCGTCTGATCGTCGTCTCCGGCTCGAAACCGGATCAGCGGCTGCCGCGGATCATCCGCGGCAGCCGCTGCCCGTTCCGCCGTCGATCCCGCGCGACGCTCACGCCCCGACGGTCCCGTCGATCCCCTCGCGCAGGAAGTCGGCGTGCCCGTTGTGCCGGGCGTACTCGTGGATCAGGTGCAGCATCACCATCCGCAGCGACACCTCCGCCTCCCACCGGACCTGGTAACCGGTCACGTCGAGCGACTCGGCCTCCCGCTCGATCCGGCGGGAGTGCTCGACCTCCGCCCGCCAGGCCTCGAACGCCTCCGACCGCGTGGCACCGGAGGCGTCGTACGCCACCTGGTAGTCGCCCTCATCCGACCACACGAGCGGGATGTCCTCCCGGTTGATCACCCGCCGGAACCAGGTCCGCTCCACCTCGGCCATGTGCCGCACCAGCCCGAGCAGCGAAAGCGTCGAGGGCGGCATCGACTGACGTCTCAGCTCCTCGTCGGAGAGCCCGTCGCACTTCATGGCCAGCGTCGCCCGGTGATAGTCGAGGAAAGCACGGAGCATCTCCCGCTCACCCCCGATGAAGGGCGGACCGACCCGCTCGGTGATCACTGCCGCCGACTCCCCTCCACATCCGCCGTACCCGGCGTACACCCCGGCGCTCAGGCCGCCATGGCCATCTTGCGCAGGCGGGCCAAAGCGTCGCGTTCGATGCGGCGGGCGCGGTCGCGGCCGATGCCGTAGCGTTCGCCGACCTCGGTGAGGGTGTGCTCGCGGCCGTCCATCAGGCCGTAGCGCCAGCGGAGCATCTCGCGGGTCTGACCCTCGAGGCCGGTCAGCCACTCCTCCAGGCGCTCGCGCTCGAGGATGTCCATGGCCTGCTGCTCGGGGTCCGCCCAGGTCTCGTCGGCGATCATGTCGCCGAGTTCCGTCTCGTCCTCGTCGCCGACCCCCAGCTGGAGCGAGACCGGGTCGGAGGCCCAGCGGCGCAGTTCGCGGACCCGCTCGATGGGGAGCTCCAGCACCGCCGCCAGGTCGGCGTCCGTCGGCTCCTGGTCGAACTCGGCGAGCATGTCGCGTCGGACGCGCATCAGCCGGGTCATCTGCTCCCCCGCGTGGGTCGGCAGCCGGACCGGGCGGGCCTGCTCGTGGATCGCGCGTCCCACTGACTGGCGGATCCACCACGTGGCGTAGGTCGAGAACTTGTAACCACGCCGATAGTCGAATTTCTCCACCGCCCGCACCAGTCCCAGGTTCCCCTCCTGGACCAGATCGATGAGCGGCATTCCCCGTCCGGAGTATTTGCGCGCGACCGCCACCACAAGACGTAGATTGGCCTGGATGAATTCGTCCTTGGCCCGCTGTCCCGAAATGGCCAGCCGTTCCAACTCCTCATCGGCGGCGTCCGCGATTCGCGGCTCCGTCGACCCACTGTCCAGCAACTGCTCCGCGAAGAGGCCGGCCTCGATCCGCTTCGCGAGCTCGACCTCCTCCTCCGCGGTAAGCAGGGGGACCCGCCCGATCTCCGCCAGGTAGGTCCCCAGCAGGTCTCGGTCCGAGACCTGCTGGTCCTGCATGCGATTCCCCGTCGGCCTTGCCATTCGGTGGCACCTCGTTCCGCCTGCTTATGGCCTGCCCGCCCGCTCGCTCCACGCCCCGCGCGAACGGACACGCCGCTTGCTCAATCAACGTGCGGTCCAGGGCAAAGATTCCCTAAAGGACTACGTCCGCAGAATGGTTTCGCTTTCCTCCTCAAGGAGGATGTCGCGGCCCCCGAATGAATCCGCATACCCGCGCGGGGCGGTTCACGCCCGGTGGCGTCCCCCCTGCCAGACCTGCGCCACCAGGGGTACCCCGGGGCGGTAGGCCAGGTGGACGTACGACGGGGCCTCCAGGACCACCAGGTCGGCCCTGGCCCCGGTCCGCAGCGTCCCGACGTCCGTACGGCGCAGCGCGCGGGCCCCGCCCGCGGTGGCGGCCCTGATCGCCTCCAGCGGCGTCATGCCCATCTCCCGCACCGCCAGCGCCACGCAGAACGGCATGGAGGAGGTGAAGGAGGAGCCCGGGTTGCAGTCGGTGGCCAGCGCGACGGTCACCCCGGCGTCCAGCAGACGACGGGCGTCGGGGTACGGCGAGCGGGTGGAGAACTCGGCGCCGGGCAGCAGGGTGGCCACCACACCGGCCGAGGAGAGCGCCTCGACGTCGGCGTCGGACAGGTGGGTGCAGTGGTCGGCGGAGGCGGCCCCCAGCTCGGCGGCGATGGCCGCCCCCGGTCCCGGGCCGAGCTGGTTGGCGTGCAGGCGGGCCTGCAGCCCGGCCTTGATCCCGGCGGTCAGGATCTCCCTGGTCTGGTCGGCGTCGAAGGCGCCGCGCTCGCAGAAGACGTCCACCCACCTGGCGTACGGCGCGCAGGCCCGGAGCATCTCCCCGGTGACCGCGCGGACGTAGTCGTCGGCGGAGGCGGCGTCCGGGGGGACGACGTGCGCCCCCAGATAGGTCGTCTCCTCCGTGAACCTGCGGGCGATCTGCAGGCTGCGGCGCTCGTCGGCGACGGTGAGGCCGTAACCGCTCTTGATCTCGACCGTGGTCGTGCCCTGGGCGAGCATCTCGGCGACCAGCCGGGACGTCCGCTCCGCCAGGAGGTCGTCGTCGGCGGCCCGGGTCGCGGCGACCGTGGTGCGGATGCCCCCGGCGGTGTAGCGCTCTCCCGACATCCGGGCGGTGAACTCGGCGGTGCGGTCGCCGGCGAAGACCAGATGGGCGTGGCTGTCGACGAACCCGGGGATGACGCAGCGGCCGCCGGCGTCCACCCGCTCGTCGGCGTCCGGGGCCTGCCGGGCAGGGCCGGTCCACGCCACGCGGCCGTCCTCGACGACCAGGGCGGCCTGTTCGATCTCCTCGCGGCCGGGGTCGCCGGTGTACAGCAGGCCGATCCGGTCGAACAACGTGCTGCCCGCCCGGGCGCCGCCCTCTCGCGTGGTCATGCCCTCACCCGCCGCGTCTCGTGGATCGCCTCGGCGAGCATCGTGCCGACCTCGCCCAGGATGTGGCGGCCCTCGGCGACGGTCTGCCTGCCGCCGGAGACCACGGAGTGCACGTCCGCCGCCGTCGCGGCGAACACCACGGTCTCGGCGGGCGGTCCGACGCCCGCCGTGCGGACCGAGTCGAGCCGGACGGAGACCAGGTCGGCCCACGCCCCGGGGCACAGCATCCCCCCGTCGGGGAAGCCCAGCGAGGCGTGCCCGGTGACGGTGGCGGCCTGGAGCAGTTCGGCGGCCCGCCAGTGCCCGCGCCGCTCGGTTGCCAGCCGCTCGTCCAGCTCGACCGCGCGGGCCTCCTCGAACAGGTCGACGACCGCGTGGCTGTCGGAGCCGAGGGTGATCGGCGAGCCCGCCTCGGCCATCGCCCGCGCGGGGCCGATGCCGTCGGCGAGGTCGCGCTCCGTCGTGGGGCACATGCACACGTGGGTCCGGGACTGGCCCAGCAGCGCGATGTCCACCTCCGACACGTGCGTGGCGTGCACGGCCGTGGAGCGGGGGCCGAGGGCGCCGTGCTCGTGCAGCACCTGGACGGGTGTGGCGGAGTACTGCTCCACGCAGGAGGAGTTCTCCTCCCGCTGCTCGGACACGTGGGCGTGCAGCGGGGCGGCGTGGTGGTGGGAGAACGCGGCGACCGTGGGCATCTGCTCGGGCGGGACCGCGCGGATCGAGTGGATGGCCGCGCCGACCTCGACGTCCGGCTCACCGGCGTAGGCGGCGGCCAGCGCCTCGGCCCGCACGGCCCAGCGCTCGGCGTCGCCGTCGCCGAAGCGGAGCTGGACGCCGCTCAGCGGTGCCCGCACCCCGCCGGCCAGATAGCAGGCGTCCAGCAGCGCGATTCGCAGCCCCGCCTCCCTGGCGGCCTGGACGAGCGCGTGGCCCATGGCGTTCGGGTCGTCGTACGGCGTGCCGCCCGGCGCGTGGTGCAGATAGTGGAACTCCCCGACGCAGGTGATCCCGGCCAGTGCCATCTCCGCGAAGGCCGCCCTGGCCAGCCGGAGGTAGGAGTCGGGGTCCAGGACGCCGGCCACGCCGTACATCTGCTCGCGCCAGGTCCAGAAGCTGCCCTTGCCTGTCTGCGCCGCCCCGCGCAGGGCCCGGTGGAAGGCGTGGGAGTGCGCGTTGGCGAGGCCGGGGAGGGTGAGCCCGGCCAGCCTGGTCGCCCCGGCCGGCGGTTCGGCCATCCCGGGCGTGACGGCGGTGATCCGCGATCCCGAGGTCTCGACGAGGACGCCGGCGACGACCTCGCCCGGCGGCAGCCAGGCCAGCTCGCACCAGTAGGTCAGCTCCGGCACAGGTCCTCCAAGACTGCGGCGAGGGCGGCGACTCCGAGACGACAGTCGGATCTTTCCGCATGTTCTTCGGGAGAGTGAGAGATTCCCGTCGGATTGCGCACGAACACCATCGCGCTGGGAACGCCCGCGGCGGCGAGGATCCCGGCGTCGTGCCCCGCCCCCGTCGGCAACACCGGCACCCGCCCCTGACCACGCCCGGCCTCCCCCGGCGACACCGGCACCCGCCCGGCTTCCCCGTCCGGCCGTGGTTCTCCCCCGTCCGGCGCCGGTACGGCGAGATCCGGGGCGGCGGTCTCCGGCGCCGTCGTACGGCGGGCGAGCGCGGTGCCGATCACGGTGGCCAGGCGGTCGCGGAGGACCTCTCCGAAGTCGACGGCCGGGGTCCAGGACTCGGTGCTCACCTCCGCTCCGGAGAAGGCGGTCAGCTCCTCCACCAGCGCCCGCACCGCCCGCTCGTCCCCGCCGCGGGCGTCGAGCCAGGCGCTGACCAGGCCGGGGACGGCGTTGGCGTTGCCCGGCGAGACGTGGAGCCTGCCGAAGGTGGCGACCACGCCCGCCCGCTCGGCGAGAGCGCGTGCCTGCAGCACGGTGCGGGCGAAGGGCAGCATGGGGTCGTCGCGGTCTTCCAGGCGGGTGGTGCCCGCGTGGTTGGCCTGGCCGCGGAAGTCGAACCGCCAGCGCCCGTGCGGCCAGATCGCACTGGCCACGCCGACCGGGTCGCCGCTGTGGACGAGCCCCCGGCCCTGTTCGACGTGGAGCTCCACGAAGACGCCGACGCGGCGCAGCGTCTCCTCGTCGCGGCCGAGCGCGCCGGGGTCGCGGCCGGCCCGGCGGAGCACCTCCGCCAGGCTGTCGCCGGCGTCGTCGGTCAGGCCGCGGGCCCGGTCGGGCTCCAGGGCGCCGGTGAGGAGCCGGGAGCCCATGCACGGGACGCCGAACCTGGCCCCCTCCTCGTCGGTGAAGCAGGCGATCCCCAGCGGCCGGGCGAGTTCGGCGCCCCGCTCGTCGAGCAGGTCGAGGGCGGCGAAGGCCGACACGACCCCCAGGGGGCCGTCGAAGGCGCCGCCCTGCCGTACGGAGTCGAGGTGGCTGCCGGTGACCACCCCGTCCCCCGCCGACGGGTCGCCCCGCCAGGCCCACAGGTTGCCGTTGCGGTCCTGCTCCAGGTCGAGGCCGCGCCTTTCGGCCTCCTGCCGGAACCACTCGCGCAGCTCCAAGTCGGCGGGCGACCACGCGTCGCGCAGGTAGCCCCCGGTCCGGCCGTCGCGTCCGAGGTGCTCGATGGCACCCCACATCTCGTCGAACACCCCTCCATTATGTGAATGGAGTCATTCATTGGCGAGCCGGGGCGCACGGCCGTCAGATGAGCGGCCGTCAGGTGAGCGGCCCCGCGGCGGGGCGGACGGTGATGTCGGTGATGTGGGCGTCCGGCGAGGCGATCACCGCCGCCAGGACCGCCCTGGCCACCGAGTCGGCGTTGAGATAGCGCTCCGGCTGGTAGGCGCCCTTCTCCTGCTCGCGGACCTCGCGCTGCATGTCGGTGTCGACCCTGCCCGGATAGACCGTGGTGACCCGCAGGTCGGGCTCCTCCAGCCGGAGCCCGTCGGCCAGGGCGCGCAGGGCGAACTTGCTGGCGGCGTACGGCACCCAGTTCGGGTTGGCCCGCTGCCCGGCACCGGAGTTGATCATCACGACCCGGCCGCGCGCGGCGCGCAGGGCGGGCAGCAGGAGCCGGGTCAGCTCGGCGACGGCGATCACGTTGATCTCCATCGTGCGCCGCCACAACTCGGCCCGGGCCTGCTCGACGCGGCCCAGGAGCGCCACGCCGGCGCTGTGCACCAGCACGTCGAGCCGGTCGATCCCGGCGACGTCTGCCGGGGTGACGGCGGTCAGCTCCACCGGCCAGGGCCGCGCGCCCGGCAGCTCCGCGCAGATCTTCTCCAGGGCCTCGCGGTCGCGCCCGCCGAGCAGCAGGTCGTGCGTGGGGGCCAGAGCGTGCGCGACGGCGGCCCCGATCCCCCGGGACGCGCCGGTGATCAGAGCGGTGGGGCGTGCTGACATGGCGGCAATCCTACGAGGTCATGGAACGCTCCGACTGTCGGCCCCCGGCGGCGACGCGCCGCGGAGGTGTTTGCTTGCGTATTAAAATTTATATACAAATTTGCATATGTCTTCTACGCGTGTTCTCCTTCTCGGTGTGCTGCTCGACGGTCCTCTGCACGGCTACGAGGTACGGCGCCGCCTGGAGATGTGGGGTGCCGACGGGTGGGCCAACGTGGCCTACGGCTCGATCTACCACGGCCTGTCCAAGATGGCCGACGAGGGCCTGCTGCACCGCGTGGAGGAAGGCAGGGGCGGCAAGACCGTGTACGAGATCACCGAGGCCGGCCGGGCCGAGTTCATGGTGCAGCTGATGCGGCACTGGTGGGAGATCCGGCCGATCGTGGATCCCTTCCAGGTCGCGCTGACCTTCATGGACCGGCTCTCCCCCGCCGACCTGACCGCCGCCATGGAGGCCAGGGCGGAGCAGCTGCGGGCCTCCATCACGATGCTCGAACGGGCGATCCCCGCCAAGCGCGCCCACGGGGCTCCCCGGCACATCGACGAGACCCTGCGCCTGCACGCCGCCCAGTTCCAGGCCCAGCTCGGCTGGGTCGAGGAGAGCATCGGCAAGGTCAGGGACGGCGAGCTGCCGTAGCCGCCCGCCCGGCGGCCCGCGGGGGGCGGCCGCACCGGAAAACCTGTTGCCCCTCCCACGACGGGAGGGTTCATGCTCGACATCCCGAAGAACGGAGAGAACATGATCATCGAGGCGCACGACCTGCGCAAGACGTTCGTCGCCAAACGGGGAAGGGGCAAGACCGAGACGGTCGAGGCCGTCCGGGGCATCGACCTGGCCGTCGACGAGGGTGAGATCTTCGCCTGCCTCGGCCCGAACGGCGCCGGCAAGACCACCACGGTCCGGATGCTGGCCACTTTCACCGTCCCCACCTCCGGCACGGCCCGGGTGGCCGGGTTCGACGTGGTCAAGGAGGCGGCCAGGGTCCGCGAGAAGATCGGCTACGTCGGCCAGGCCGGCGGCGTGGACGACAACGCCCCGGGCCGGGAGAGCCTGGTCCTGGCGGGCCGGATCGCGGGGATGTCCCGCAGGGAGGCCCTGGCCCGCGCGGAGGAGCTGTTCGCCGCCTTCAGCCTGAGCGAGATCGCCGACCGCCCGGTCAAGACCCTCTCCGGCGGCCAGAAGCGGCGTTTCTCCCTGGCCATCGGGCTGGTGAACCGGCCGCCCCTGGTCTTCCTGGACGAGCCCACCACCGGCCTCGACCCGCAGAACCGGGCCAACCTCTGGGACGAGATCCGCGCCCTGCGCGAGGCGGGCACCAGCGTGCTGCTGACCACCCACTACCTGGACGAGGCCGACGCGCTGTGCGACCGGCTGGTCATCGTCGACCACGGGAAGATCGTCGCCGAGGGCACTCCGGAGAAGCTCAAGAAGGAGCTCGCGGGCGACGTCGTCACGCTCCGGCTCGACGACCTGGACGGTGCGCGGAGGGTCCTGGCGGCGCAGCCGTACATCAAGGAGACCCAGGTGGAGGGCGACTCCCTGCGCGCCTATCTCGACGACGGCGAGCACGGCCTGCCCGCGCTGCTGCGCGCGCTGGAGGCCGAGAGCCTGGCCATCCGGTCCATCTCGCTCGACCGGGCCACGCTCGACGACGTCTTCCTCAAGCACACCGGCCGCTCCCTGCGCGACGCCGCCTGACCCCACTATCCCGCGAGGAATCCCCCCATGCTTCGACACACCTTGTTGTTCACGGGCTACGAGCTCGGCGTCATGCGCCGCAACCTGGCATGGCCGATCATCGGCATCATGCAGCCCGTCCTGTATCTGCTGTTGTTCGCCCCGTTGCTGACCAGCATCACCCCGAACGGGGAGCTGACGGAGGCACTGATCGTGTTCACTCCGGCGGCGCTGGTGATGATCGCGCTGTTCGGTTCGATGTTCGCCGGTTTCGGCATGATCAATGAGACCCGGAACGGGGTGCTGGAGCGGCTCGCGGTCAGCCAGGCCTGGCGGCCCGCGATCATCCTCGGCCGGGTGGTGAAGGACATGCTCATGCTCGTCCTGCAGTCGCTCCTGGTGCTGGGTGTGGCCGCGCTGATGGGCCTGCGGATCAGCCTGGCCGCGATGGGCCTGATGCTGCTGCTCATGGCGGTGACCGGCCTGTTCGCCGCCAACCTGTCGTACGGCCTGGCGCTGGCCGTGCGCGACGAGAACGGCATGTCGCAGATCGTGCAGTTCTTCCTGCTCCCGCTGATGCTGCTGTCCGGCCTGATGCTGCCGATGTCGCTCGCCCCCGAGTGGATGCAGACGGTGGCGAAGTTCAACCCGCTCTACTACGCCGTCGAGGCGGGCCGGGCCCTGTTCGCCGGGGACTTCTCCGACGGCGACATCCCGATCGCCTTCGGCATCTTCCTGGTCCTGGGCGTGCTGGCCCTGACCTGGTCGGTCCGCTCCCTGCGCAAGCTGGCGGGCTAGCCACCCGACCGCACCGGCTCAGCCGGTGAAGACCCCCGCCCGGTCGGTCATCCGTTCGTACTCCTCCAGCCGGGCCTGCGTGCGCAGCGGCGCCGCGTCCGCCATGGCCTCCACCAGCACCATGGCCAGGGCGAGCGGCGCCGCGTGCGAGTCGAACACCAGCCGCTCGCCGACCGGGGCGTCCAGGATCACGTCCGCGTCGAACGGCACGTCCCGCCGGTCGGTGATCACCGCGGTGCGCAGGCCCAGCCCCTGGGCGTCCTTGAGGGCCTGTACGGCCTCGGCCGGATAGCGGGGCAGGACCACCGCGAGCAGCCAGCCGGCTCCGGCCCGGCGGGCGGCGTGCAGGCCGTCGGCCAGCTCGGAGCCGCCGTGGGTCAGCAGCCGCACGTCCGGGTGGATCCGGCGGGCGTAGTAGGCGAAGGTGGTGGCCAGCCCGCTGGAGACCCGCAGGCCCAGCACCGGCAGCGGCTCGCAGGCGGCCAGCGCGGCGCCCAGCTCCGTGACGGCCGAGGCGTCGGCCAGCCCCTCCCGCACCGCCCGGAGGTTGCCGATCTCCACGTCGATCGCGGTCTGCAGGTCGTTGGCCCGCGACGGGTCCTGGCCGCCGACGACCAGGGGTCGCAGCGCCTGGCGCAGCTCCGGGTAGCCGGCGAAGCCCAGGACCATCGCGAACCTGGTCACCGAGGGCTGGCTCACCCCGGCCCGCTCGGCCAGCTCCACACTCGACAGGAAGATCGCCTCGTCGAGGTGGTCGTCCAGGTAACGCGCGATCCGCCGCTGCACCGGCGAGAGCCGGTGGCCTTCCAGAAGCCGGTCGAGTCCGTCGCCCACGTCCCCTCCAACCGATCCGCCACCCGTGATCATTCCCCGCCGGGGGAGGCGGAGGATGCCTCACCGTACCCAAGCGCCGGACCCCGGCGGTCTCCCGTCTCATCCACCGGGGCGCGGCCGGTCCCGCCGGAGCGGGTCCCGGGTGCCGGTCTCCCCGGGCCGTCCCGGTGCCCGCGCGATGCCGGGCCCCGGGGCGGCGCCTTCCGTCCGCGGCCGGTCAGGACTCGCGCATCGGGACGCGGACCTCGCGCTCCTCGGCGACGGCGACGGCCTCGTCGTACCCGGCGTCGACGTGGCGGATCACGCCGGTGCCGGGGTCGTTGGTCAGGACCCGGTTGAGCTTCTCGGCGGCGAGCGCGGTGCCGTCGGCGACGGTGACCTGCCCGGCGTGGATGGACCGGCCGATGCCGACCCCGCCGCCGTGGTGGATGGAGACCCAGGCGGCGCCGGAGGCCACGTTGAGCATCGCGTTCAACAGCGGCCAGTCGGCGATGGCGTCGGAGCCGTCGAGCATGCCCTCGGTCTCGCGGTACGGGCTCGCGACGGAGCCGCAGTCGAGGTGGTCGCGGCCGATGACCAACGGCGCCTGGATCTCCCCGGAGGCGACCATGTCGTTGAACCGCTCGCCGGCCAGGTGGCGCTCGCCGTACCCGAGCCAGCAGATGCGGGCGGGCAGGCCCTGGAAGTGGACCCTCTCCCCGGCCATCCGGATCCACCGGGCCAGCGGTTCGTTGTCGGGGAACAGCTCCAGGACGGCCCGGTCGGTCGCGGCGATGTCGGCGGGGTCGCCCGACAGCGCGGCCCAGCGGAAGGGGCCCTTGCCCTCGCAGAACAGCGGCCGGATGTAGGCGGGCACGAAGCCGGGGAAGTCGAACGCGCGGGCGTAACCGGCGAGCTCGGCCTCGCCCCGGATCGAGTTGCCGTAGTCGAAGACCTCGGCCCCGGCGTCCTGGAAGCCGACCATCGCCTCCACGTGCCTGGCCATGGAATCGCGCGCCTTCGCGGTGAACCCGGCCGGGTCCTTGTCGCGCTCGGCGGCCATGTCGGCGAAGGCGACGCCCAGCGGAAGGTACATCAGCGGGTCGTGGGCCGAGGTCTGGTCGGTGACGACGTCGATCTCGGCGCCGCGGCGCAGCAGCTCGGGTACGGCCTCGGCCGCGTTGGCCTCGACGCCGATGCTCAGCGGGCGGCGCGCGTCGCGGGCCTCGTAGGCCAGGCGCAGCGCCTCGTCGAGGTCCTTGGCCCGCACGTCGAGGTAGCGGTGCTCGATCCGGCGCTCGATGCTGCGCGGGTCGCAGTCGACGCAGATCGCCACGCCGCCGTTCATGGTCACGGCCAGCGGCTGGGCGCCGCCCATGCCGCCGAGCCCGGCGGTCAGGGTGATCGTGCCGGCGAGGGACCCGCCGAAGCGCTTGTCGGCCACGGCCGCGAAGGTCTCGTATGTGCCCTGGAGGATGCCCTGGGTGCCGATGTAGATCCAGGAGCCCGCGGTCATCTGCCCGTACATGGTCAGGCCGGCGGCCTCCAGGCGGCGGAACTCCTCCCAGTTCGCCCAGTCGGGGACCAGGTTGGAGTTGGCGATGAGCACGCGGGGCGCCCACTCGTGGGTGCGGAAGACGCCGACCGGGCGGCCGGACTGCACCAGCAGCGTCTCGTCGCCCTCCAGGGTCGTCAGCGTGCGGGTGATCGCGTCGAACGAGCGCCAGTCGCGGGCCGCCCTGCCCGAACCGCCGTAGACGACGAGCTGCTCCGGATGCTCGGCCACCTCGGGGTCCAGGTTGTTCTGGATCATGCGGAGCGCGGCCTCCTGCGGCCAGCCCCTGGCGGTGAGCGTGGTGCCGCGCGGCGCGCGGACGGTCCGGCTGCCGGTCATGAATGGCCTCCCCATCGTCCTGAATGAACGCATTCATATTTGTCACTCGGAGGCCACAGGTCAACCCGGAGAGGGTCACAGGTCGACCCCGGGAGGGGGCATCCCGGAACGATCTCCGGGATGCCCCTCCTGCGGTCTCCGTCCCGGCCGCGTCCCGCACGAACGGGACCGGGCGGTGGACCGGTGAGCGCACCACGGGCGCTCCGGCGCGAAGGAGAGGCTTCGCAGAGCGGGGGTTCCCGGTTTCCCCCATGGTCAACCGGGCCGCCGGACCGTCTTGCCCGAACCGCCCCGTAACGGTCCCAGGAATTTGCCAGGAGTCTACGGAGCGGACGGTCCGGGCTTGCCCGTCTAGGTCGCCGGCAGGAGGAACTGGGTGGCGGCGAGCTCGCGGTAGAGGTCGTCGCCGTCGAGGAGCTCGTCGTGGGTGCCGACGGCCCTGACCCTGCCCGCCTCCATCACCACGATCCGGTCGGCGCCGGTCACCGTGGACAGCCGGTGCGCGATCACCAGCACGGTCGTCTCCCTGGCCACCTCCGCGATGACCTCGCGCAGCCGCAGCTCGTTGACCGCGTCGAGCTGGGAGGTGGCCTCGTCCAGCAGGAGCAGCCGGGGCCGGCGCAGCAGCGCCCTGGCGATGGCGACGCGCTGGCGCTCCCCGCCCGACAGCAGGACCCCGCGGTGGCCGACCTTGGTCTCCAGCCCTTCGGGGAGGCGGGCGGCCAGGTCCTCCAGGCGGGTCAGCGCGAGCACCCGGCGCACCTCCTCCTCCGCCACGCCGGGCGCGGCGAACAGGAGGTTCTCCCGGAGCGAGCCGTCCAGCACGGGCGCGTCCTGCTCGACGTACCCGACGGCGGCGCGCAGCTCGGCCAGCGGCCAGTGCCGGATGTCGCGCCCGTCGACCGTGATCCTCCCGCTCTGCTGCTCGTAGAAGCGCTCCAGCAGCGCGAACACCGTGGACTTGCCCGCCCCGGACGGGCCGACGAGCGCGGTCATGCCGCCGGCCGGGACGGCGAAGGAGACGTCGTGGTGGACCACGGGCCGGTCGTCGCCGTAGCGGAAGCCCACGGACTCGAACCTCACCCCCGCCGGGACCGTGCCGGGCGCGGGGACCGGCCCGGCGGTCTCCTCGGCCGGGAGGTCCTCGATCTCCCGGATCCGCTTGACCGCCGCCAGGCCGCTCTGCACCTGGGTGAATCCCTGGACCAGCTGGCCGACCGGCGCGACGAGGAAGAACAGGTAGAGCAGGAAGGCGATCAGCGCGGAGACCTCCATCTCGCCGGCGGCGACCCGCGCCCCGCCGACGCCGAGCACGGCCACGAAGGCGAGCTGCGCGGAGACCCACGCGGAGATGCCCACGATGGAGGTCAGCCAGGCGACGGCGATGCCGCGGTCGCGGGCCTCGCGCGCCGCGGCGCCCACTGTCGCGATCTCACGCTCCTCGGCGCCGCTGGCCTTGACGGTGCGGAAGGCCTGGAGCACCCGGTCGAGCACCGCGCCCATCTCGCCCACCGCCTCCTGCGCCTTGATCGAGGCCCGCTGGATGCGCGGCATGACCAGGCCCACGAGCCCGCCGACCACGACGAGGACCGCCAGCGTGACCAGGAGCAGCACCCCGTCCATGAAGGCCATCATCACGATCGCGCCCACCAGCATGAACAGGGAGCTGACCGACTCGACGATCCCGTCGGTGAACACCGCGCGCAGCAGGGTGGTGTCGGAGGTCACCCGGGAGAGCAGGTCGCCCGGCTTGAGCCGGTCCACCTCGGAGACGCGCAACCTCATCATGCGTCCCACCAGGCTCTGCCGGGCCGAGAACACGATGCCCTCGCCCATGCGTTCCAGGACGTACCGGCCCAGCGCCCCGATGCCCGCGCCCAGCACCACGGCGGCCGTCAGCGCGAGCACCGGCCCGGCCAGGGACTGCTCCCGGCCGAACGCGTCGACCACCGACTTGGCCAGCAGCGGCATCGCCAGCCCGGCCAGCGAGCTGACGAGGCTGAGAGCCCCGCCGGCCAGCAGGACGCGCCAGTACGGCCGGACGTAGCCGAACAGCAGGCTCCACGACGCCGTGTCCCCGGATCCGGCTGCCGGCCCCCCGGGCGCGTGTTCAGATGCGGTCGCGGTCACTCTCTCCCCTTCCGGGTTCCCCTCCGGACGAACGCGACCGGCCCCCGGCCGCCGCTCTTCCTGTCTACCGCTCATGCCTTCTCCCCGAGCGTTTCGCCCGTTTCCATAGACCAAAGTCGACTTTGTCAACATAAGTTGACTCGATGGCCATGTCAACCCAAGTTGACTTACACTCCGGAGAGGAGGACGGCGCCGAGGGGCGGCGATGCGGCGGGAGGGGGAACGGCGAGAAGCGCCGGACCGCGCACCGGGGAGGGGTGCGGCGGCCGGCGCTTCGCGGGGCGCAGCCGTGAAGGAGCGGACGGAGAGGGGGGTCAGGCCGGGGTCAGGACCAGGCAGGCGTTGCTGCCGCCGAAGCCGAAGGAGTTGGACAGCACCGGGCCCGCCGGGATCCGGCGCGGCGCTCCGTGGACGAGGTCGATCATCTCCGTGGCCGGGCCCGAGGTGAAGTTGGCCGTCGGCGGGACCAGGCCCTCCCGGGCGGAGAGCAGGCCGACCACCGCCTCGAACGCCCCCGCCCCGCCGACCAGGTGGCCGCTGACGCCCTTGGTGGAGGTCACCGGGGGCGTGCGCCCGCCGGAGCCGCCGAAGAGGTCGCGCAGGGCGAGCGCCTCGGCGTCGTCGTTGTGCGGGGTGGAGGTGCCGTGCGCGTTGACGTGGCCGACGTCCCCCGGCGACAGCCCGGCGTCGGCCAGCGCCGCGCGCATGCAGCCGGCCGCGACGGAGCCGTCCCGCAGCGGCGCGACGATGTGGTTGGCGTCGCAGTTGGCCGCGTAGCCGCTCACCTCGCCGTAGACGCGGGCGCCGCGCGCCTCGGCCAGATCGGAGCGCTCCAGGACGAGGAAGGCCGCGCCCTCGCCCATGACGAAGCCGTCGCGCTTCTCGTCGAAGGGGCGCGAGGCCTCCGCGGGCGCGTCCAGCCGTTCCGACAGCGCGCCCACCTTGGCGAAGGCCTCCATGACCAGCGGGGACAGCAGCGCGTCCAGGCCGCCGGCCACGGCCGAGCCGACCGTGCCCGAGCGGATCGCGCGCAGCGCCTCGCCGATCGCGGTGGCCCCGCTCGCGCAGGCCGTGTTGAAGGTCAGGCACGGCCCGCGGTAGCCGTACCGGATGGCGATGCGCGCGGCCGTGGAGCTGGACATCAGCGCCGGTACGGCGTGCACGGGCACCTTCTCCCTGCCGAGGGTGTGCCCCACGATCAGGTTCTCCAGGGTGGCGAACCCGCCGCCGCCGGTGCCGACGTAGACGCCGCGGTCCTCCGGGGACAGGCCGCCCGCGTCGGTGACGGCGTCGATCGCGGCGGCCAGGCCGATCTGCGCGGTCCGGTCGAGGGTGCGCAGCTCGCGGCCGGTGAAGTAGTCGAGCGGCTCGAAGGGGGCCAGCGGGCATCCGATGGGCACGGGACCGCCGGCCAGGCCGGGGATCACGGTGGCCGTCGACTTGCCGGCCAGCACCGTGGAGAGGACCTCCCCGGCGGTGTTGCCCGCCGGACTCTTGACCCCGATCCCGGTGACGACGACGCGCACGTCCGCCTCCCCGCCCCCCGGGCCGTTCCCGCCCCTCCCGCCGGTCACCGGGCCGCCATCGCGGCGTGCAGGATGCCGGCCATGTCGGCCACGGTCCGCGCGCCGGCGAAGTCGGCCGGTTCGAGCTGGACGCCGAGCCGCTCCTCGATGATGACCGCGATCTCCACCCACTCGAGGCTGTCGATCTGGTGGTCGGCGATGGTGGCACTGGGTTTCACCTGGTCGCTCGGCACACTGAGCACCTCGGCGATCGCCGACCTGACGACGGACGTGGCTGAGTCAAGGCTTGTCATTCGCCCACCTTTTGACGGGATTCGATTCGCTCGCGCCCATGCAGACCCCGGACTATGCCCTCTAGACACATGTTCTGTCTAGACCCTGGGAGGCGGAATTCCCGCGCCTCCCACTCATTTGCGGATGGTTTCCGCGGCCGGGAATTTGCGGATGGTTTCCGCGGCCGGGAAATCGCGGCAATCCGATGGCCTCCCGGCGACGAACAACCCGTCGAGGAACCCGGCCGGATCCTTGCTCTCCCCATCCCGAGGCCGGTCGCATCCGCGGCCGGCAGCCGAAAGGACCTACGACATGGAGTTCCGGATCAACCGGCGCGCCCTGCTGGGACTGGGCGTGTCCGGAGCGTTGATCGCCTCCTCGTTCGCCCTGCTCAGCCCCGCGACCGGCACGGCGTCCTCGCACCGCGAGGCCCCGATGATCTCAGGTGACCCGCGCAACGACAACACCGACGTCTACGCGTTCGTCAGCCCCGACAAAACAGACACGGTAACGCTTCTCGCCAATTTCATCCCGTTCCAGGAGCCGAACGGCGGGCCGAACTTCTACTCGTTCGACGTCAATTCCCGGTACAACATCAAGATCGACAGTGACGGCGACGCGAAGCCCGACATCACCTACCAGTGGCGCTTCCGTAATGAGGACAAGCGTGGAAACGCCACATTCCTCTACAACAACGGTCCCGTCACCTCGCTGAACGACGAGAACCTGCTGTTCAGGCAGCGCTACACACTGCTCAAGATCACTTCCCAGGGCACCAAGACGCTGGTGTCCAACGGGATCGTGGCGCCGAGCAACGTCGGCGCCGCCTCGATCCCCGACTACGGCACCTTGCGCTCGCAGGCCATCACCACCCTGCCGGGCGACGGCAAGACCTACGCCGGGCAGTCGGACGAGTCGTTCTTCCTCGACCTGCGGGTCTTCGACCTGCTGTACGGCGGTGACCTGTCCGAGGTCGGCCAGGACACCCTCAAGGGCTACAACGTCAACACGCTGGCGCTCCAGCTGCCCAAGGACGAGGTCGCCCTGAAGGGCAACTCGAAGGACAACCCGGTCATCGGCGTGTGGTCCACCGTGGACAAGAAGGGGGCCGACGGCTTCGTCCAGGTCTCCCGGCTGGGACAGCCGCTGGTCAACGAGCTCGTGATGCCGGCCGGGCTGAAGGACACCTTCAACTCGATCAGCCCCGACAAGGACGCCGGCATCCCGGCGGTCGTCAACCGCGTCACCGACCCCGAGCTGGCCCGGCTGCTGCAGGCCATCTACGGCATCAAGGCGCCCGCGACCCCGCGCAACGACCTGGTCGAGATCTTCCTGACCGGTATCGCCAAGGACAACGGCCCGATCAAGACGGACCTCAACTCGCAGACCCTCAACAAGGACGCGGTCAAGCTGCGCCCCTCGGAGATGCTGCGGCTGAACATGTCCATCGCGCCCAGCAAGGACCCCAACCGCCTCGGCGTGATCGGCGGCGACCCGCAGGGCTACCCCAACGGCCGTCGCTTCGTCGATGACACGGTCGACATCTCCCTGCAGGTGGTGGCCGGCGCCGCCCAGAGCGGCAAGCTCGTCGACGCTCTGGCAGCCGGGGACAAGGTGGACGCCAACGACAAGCCGACCGGCAAGACGTTCCCCTACATCCCGCTCCCCAGCAACAAGGCCGTGAACCAGAACTGATCCCCCAGGTGCGGAGCCCGGCCCGTCCGGGCTCCGCACCTCCCGCACCTCCCGCGTTTCCCGCCTTTCCGGGAGACCGTTCCCGCACTTCCGCGCCTCCCGCACTCCCGCACTCCCGCACTCCGGGGAGACCGCCCCCGCGCCTCCCGTACTCCTCGCCCTTCCGCGAGCCGTTCCCGCCGTGACCGCGCACCCGCCCAGGAGAGATCACCGTGAAGACTTCCCTCCCCGAGAGGAGACCGCCGCGAGACGGCCGCGCCGGCGTCCCCGGCGTCCCCGACGGCTCCGACGGCTCCGGCCGTCGTGGGACGTCCGCCGCGCGGACCCGCGTCAAGGTGGGGATCGCCGTCCTGGGGCTGGCCGTGGCGCTGACCGCGGGCGCCTCGCTGTTCCCCTGGCAGACAGTCCCGCCGGGTACCGGCTCGGCCGAGGTGCCGGTCCAGATCGCGGGTCCCGCCGAGCTCCCCTCCTCCGCCGCCTCGGTGGAGGAGGCGATCAAGGGGCTGGGCGACCGGCTGCGCCGCCTGCCGCGGGACGACCAGGCCTGGGCGGGCCTGGGTGCGGCCTACATCCAGCAGGCCCGCCTCACCGCCGACCCGTCCCTGTACCCCAGGGCCGAGCGGGCGCTGGCCCGGTCCGCCGAGCTGAGCCCGGACAACTTCGCCGCCCTGACCGGCCAGGCCGCGCTCGCCGCCGGACGCCACGACTTCGCCGAAGCCGTACGGCTGGCGCGGCGCTCGGCCGCCGTCAATCCCTACGGCCCCGGCGCCCAGGCGGTCCTGGCCGACGCCTACACCCAGCTCGGCCGGTACGGCGACGCCGAGCGGGCGATCGACCGGATGATGGAGCTGCGGCCCGGCGTCGCGGCCTTCACCCGGGCCTCCTACGCCGCCGAGCTGCGCGGCGACCGCGCCGAGGCCCGCCGGATGCTGGAGCGCGCCCTGCAGGACGCCTTCACCCCCGCCGACGTCGCCTACTGCCACTACTACCTGGGCGAGCTCGACCTGCACGCCGGCGACCTCGCCGGGGCCGCCGAGCGCTACCGCACGGCGCTGCAGGCCTCTCCGGACTTCACCCCCGCGCTGGCCGGCACCGCCAGGGCCGCCGCGCTCGACGGCAGGACGGCCGAGGCGCTCGACCTGTACGCCACGGTGGTCGGGCGGCTGCCGCTGGCCCAGTACGTGGTCGAGTACGCGGAGGTGCTCAAGGCCTCGGGCGCCGACCCCTCGGGACAGTGGGAGCTGCTGCGCGCGCAGCGGCGCCTGATGGCCGAGGCCGGCGTCAAGGACGATCTGACCTGGGCGGAGTACGAGGCCGACCACGGCTCCCCGGCCCGGGCCGTCGAACACGCCCGCGCCGAGTACGCCCGCAACCCCAACGTGGTGGCCGCCGACGCCCTGGCCTGGTCGCTGCACCGCGACGGCCGCAGCCGCGAGGCCCTGCCGTACGCGGAGAAGGCCACCGCCACCGGCTGGCGCAACGCCCTCCTGCTGCACCACCGCACCGAGATCGAGCGCGCGCTCGGCATGAAGGACCGGGCCCGCCGGTCGGCCGACGCGGCCCGCGACGCCAACCCGGCCTTCTCCCCTCGCCTGCCCGCCCTGGCGAGATTCTCCTGACCCCCGCCCGGGCGGGTCTCTCTCCCGACCCTCCCCAGCCCGCCCGGGGCGGGACCCTCCGATCCCACCGGCCGCCCTCGCAGAGCCTCTCCCGATCTCACGACCGCTCTCGTGGGCGCCACCCGCTCCAGGCCCTCCCGGCCCCTCCCACGCCCGCCCCGGCGAGGTCCGTCCGGCCTCCCGGAACGACCCGAGGTTCTCTCCATGACGCCCCGAACGATGTCCCGCCCGATGACCGCCTGGATCGCCACCGGTCTCGTGGCCCTGGGCACGGCGCTCGCCCTGCCGGCCGCCCCGGCCGCGGCGGCGACGGCACCCGTGACCGTGACCGTGACAGGGACGGCGACGGTGACGGCGACGGCCGCGACCCCGGCCGTCGCGCACCCGCTGGGCAACTTCACCGTCAACCACTACAACGGCCTGCGGGTCTTCCCCGACCGGGTGGAGAACCACGCCATCATCGACAGCGCCGAGCTGCCCACCCTGCAGAGCCGCCCCGCGGCGGACACCGACCGCTCGGGCGCGGTGTCACCGGCCGAGCGGTCGGCGTACGGCGCGGCCCGCTGCGCCGGGCTGGCCTCCGCGCAGCGGCTGAGCGTGAACGGCACCGCTGTGACGTGGCGGGTCGTCGCTTCGGACTTCGCCTACGCGCCGGGACAGGGCGGCCTGGAGACCAGCCGGCTGACGTGCTCGCTGTCCGCCACGGCTTCCCGGCCGCGGACGGTCGAGTTCGAGGACGGGTTCCTGGACGACCGGCTGGGCTGGCGGGAGGCCACCGCGGTCGCCCTCGGCGGGGTCCGGCTGACGGAGTCCTCGGTGCCGGAGACGAGTGTGAGCGGGGAACTGCGCAGCTATCCCGACGATCTGCTGACGAGCCCGCTCGACCAGCGCACCGCGCGGTTGAGCGTCGGCCCCGGGAACAACGGCGTTCCCGGGACCGGGCCCCGGACCGGACTGGAGACCGGTCCCGGGGCCGAGACCGGAACCGGAGTGGGAGCCGGTTCCGGGAACGGCGACACGGCCGGGGCCGGGCCCGATGCCGGCACGGGAACCGGCACCGGCCCCGGACCGTCCTCGGCCGTGTCGCCACTCCTGCCCCCGGGGCCGATCGGGGACGCGTTCGCCGCGCTGGACCGCGCGTTCACCGGCCTGATCGGCACCGAGTCGCTGACGGTCCCGCTCGGTCTGCTGGCGGTGGGCATCGCCGTGCTCCTGGGAGCGGGGCACGCGCTCATCCCCGGCCACGGCAAGACCATCATGGCCGCCTACCTGGCGGGACGGCGCGGCCGGCCGCGTGACGCCCTGGTCGTCGGCGCCACCGTGACCGTCACCCACACCCTGGGCGTCCTGGTGGTGGGCCTGCTGCTGAGCGCCTTCTCCTTCCTCACCGGGGAGTCGGTTCTCGCCTGGCTCGGCCTGGCCAGCGGCCTGATCATCGTCGCCGTGGGCACCCGCCTGCTGTCCACCGCCTGGCGCGCCTACCGCACCGGCGAGTCGCTCCCCCACGGTCACGGCCACGGCCACTTCGGCGCTTTCGGCCATGGCCACGGCCACGGCCACGGCCACGGCCACGGGCATGCTCACGAGCCCGAGGGCGGGCAGGGGCACGAGCACGACCATGACGACGAGCACGACCACGGTCACGAGCACGAGGACAGTCACGGGCACGGGCACGGGCACGGGGACGCGGACGCGGACGCGGACCGCCAGGCCGTCCGGGTGGCGGTCCTGGACACGCCGGACGCGCAACAGGCCGCCGGCGCCCCGATCTCCGAGGCTCCGGTCTCGGCCGCTCCGGCCCGTGACGACAGACCGGCGCCCGCACAGTCGCAACGCGGGCTGGTGGGCCTGGGCATAGCGGGCGGGCTGGTGCCGAGCCCTTCGGCACTGATCGTCCTGCTCGGCGCGATCGCGCTCGGGCGGACCTGGTTCGGGATCGCGCTGGTCCTGGCCTACGGCATCGGCATGGCCGGGACCCTCACGGCCACCGGCCTGCTCCTGGTCAGGCTCGCCGGGCGGCTCGACCGCTTCGCGACGGCGGGCCGGGGCCTGGCGGCCCGCCTGTCGGCCCTGGCCCCGGTCGGCACCGCCGTGGTCGTCGTCCTGCTCGGTCTCGGCCTCGCCCTGCGCAGCCTCACCGGCGCGGTATGACCGCCTCCGGCCGCCGGGAGAATCCGCGTGCACTGGGGACCAGGGCCGCAGCCGCAGGAGCGAGGAAGCAGACCAGCGCGCAGACGCCCAGGACCGCCGGCCACCCGAAGGCGTCCATCGCCGGGGCGATGAGTACGAGCCCGGCCGGTGCGAGCCCGTAGGACAACAGGAAGTCCAGCGAGGAGACCCGGGCCAGCAGGCCCGGGTCGACCTCGCGCTGCGTCGCGGTGAACCACGGGACGTTGAACAGCTCGATCCCCAGGCCGGCGACGAGGTAGGCGCCCGCCACCACGAGCGGATGCACCGGCAGCAGCAGGCTGAGCGGCGCGAAGCCGTAGCAGGCCAGTCCGGCGAGCGCGGCCCGGCCCTGGGCCCGGGGCCGCCAGCGCGCGATGATCAGAGCGCCGGCCAGCGCGCCCGCGACGTAGGCGGTGGTGGCCCCGGCCAGCACCGCCTCGGTGCCGTACCGGTCCCTGCTCACCAGGGGGAGGACGACGCCCGTCGCGGAGTACCCCGTGGCGATGACGGCGGTGAGCGCGGCCAGGCCGGCCACGAACCAGGGATGCCTGCGCGCCTCGCGCACGCCGTCGGCGAGCTCGGTCAGGAACGGGGCCCGCGGGCGGGCCGGGACGGTGGTGGGACCGACCGCCGGGGAGGCCGGGGGCAGCAGCGCCGCCGGCAGCCAGAGCAGCCCGGTGGCCACCAGCAGCGTCCGCGTGTCGAGGACCGCGGCCAGAAGGGCGGTCAGCCCGGGTGCGACCAGGGTGGTGATCCGTACGGCGAGCGTCATCGCCGCGTTGGCCTGCTGCCGGCGTGAGGCGTCGACCACCTCGGCGGTGAGCGCCTGGAACGCGGGACGGCAGGCCCCCTGTCCTGCTCCCACCACCGCGGCCGCCCCGCACATGAGCGGTGCGGACCCGCCGAGACCGGCGGCGATCAGCGGCGTGGCCAGCGCCGCGGCCAGCCCGGCCCACAGGACGACCACCCGGCGCGGATACCGGTCGGCCAGCACGCCGCCGACGGGGACGGCGGCCAGGAAGCCCGCCGTACGGGCGGCGAGCGCGAGACCGAGGCCGGCCGGGGTGAGAACGCGGTCGAGCACCGCCAGCCCGAGGACGAACGGCAGCGCCCAGGTGGCCAGGCCCGAGGCCGTGGTGGCCGCCCACAGCCGCAGGAAGGGCAGGTCGCGCAGGACGGACCGGTGTCCGGGAAGGGCGCCGGATGCTTCGGGCGCCGGTGTCGTGGTCACGGGGTTGTGCTCCTCTGCGCGTTTCCGCGGCCGTTCCCGCACGGTGCCGTGCCGGGAGGCGAGGCCGCGGCCGTGGGCGGCCGTCGATCTCGTGTAGGGTTCCGGAGAACGATAACGAAAACGGTTATCGATTCAAAAACCAGCACATGTTCGTCGCACCTCTCTGGAGGCAGCCCATGTCCCCCCGCGCCCGCCTCGGTGCCGCACTCGCCCTCGCCTTGACGGTCGCGGGCTGCGCGACCCCCGCCGAGACCCTCTCCTCCGGTCCACCCTCCGGCGGCTCCCCCGCGCAGCGGGCGACGACGGTGACGAGCTGCGGCCACGAGCTCTCCTTCCAGCGCCCTCCGTCCCGGGTCGTCACCCTGGAGCAGTCCTCGACCGAGCTCCTCCTGGCCCTCGGCCTGCAGGACCGGATGGCCGGGACCTCCAACCTCAAGACGGAGATCCCCTCGCGGTACCGGGAGGCGTACGGAAGGATCCCGGTACTCAACCCCAAGATCATCACCACCGAGCAGCTCCGGGCGGCCACCCCCGACCTGGCCGTCTCCCCGTTCACCTCCCTCTTCACCAAGGACCGGGCCGGCACCCGGGAGGAGCTCCACCGGGCGGGCCTGCCGACCTACGTGAGCGCGGTGGACTGCCCCGACCTGGCGAAGGCCGGTCTGACCCCGTTCGACCTGCTGTTCCAGGACTACGAGAACCTGGGACGGATCTTCGGGATCGAGGACCGGGCCGCCGCCCTCGTCGCGGAGCAGCGGGCCGCGGTCGACGCGGCGGCGGCCTCCGGGAAGAAGGCGGCGGGCAGGCCCTCGATCGTCTGGTTGTACTCGATGTTCAACGGCGTCCCGTACGTCGCGGGCGACGGCGGCATGCCCGGCGCGATGAGCGAGCTCCTCGGCGCCGAGAACGCCTTCGGCGACGTCGACGAGCTGTGGCCGGAGGTGTCCTGGGAGGAGGTCGCCAAAAGGGACCCCGACGTCATCGTGATCGGCGACCTGTCGGAGCGCGGCAGGCCGGGAGACTCCGCCGCGGAGAAGATCGCGATGATGCGGGACAACCCGCTGGCCGCGAAACTGACCGCGGTGCGGGAGAACCGCCTCATCGAGGTCCCGGGGATCGAGCTGGACCCGTCGGTGCGCACCGTGAACACCCTGCGGCTCGTCACCGAAGGGCTGGAGAGGTTCGGCCATGTCCGTTAGTCCCCCGGACGGGTCCGTCTCCGCCCTCCACCCGGCGGCCCGCGGGAAGCTCCCGTCCGCCACGTCCCCCGACGCGGGGGAGAGCCCGCAGGACCCGTCCCCGGACACCGGCGAGAGCCCGCAGAACCCGCCCGCCGCACATCCCGACGCCGGGGAGAGCGCGCCCTCCGCCACGCCCGCCCGGGACGGGCTCTCCGGGCTCTCGGCTGCGGCGCTGTTCACCGCCGGAATCGCGGCCCTGGCCGGTTCGGTGGTGATCTGCGTGCGCGTCGGCAGCAGCGACGTGGGTTACTCCGACCTCGCCGGCGCGCTGGGCCGGCGGCTGGGCCTGGTGACCGAGCCGCTCCCTCCGCTGCTCGACTCACTCATCTGGGACCTGCGCCTGCCGCGCGTCCTCCTCTCCGCGCTGGTCGGGGCGTCCCTGGCGGTCTGCGGGGCGGCGTTGCAGGCGGTGACCCGCAACGCCCTCGCCGACCCCTACCTGCTGGGCGTGTCCTCCGGCGCCTCGACCGGTGCCGTGGCCGTGACCGTGCTCAGCGTGGGCTCGGGTTCCTTGGGCCTGACCGGAGGGGCGTTCGCCGGCGCTCTCGTCTCGTTCGGCCTGCTCATGCTCCTGCTGCGCCGTACCGGCCTGGACTCCTCCAGGATCGTGCTGACGGGGGTGGTGGTGGGGCAGCTCTTCACCGCCCTCACCTCGCTGGTCCTGATGACCTCGGGGGACGCCGACATCACTCGGGCGATCACGCACTGGCTCCTCGGTTCGATGGCGTCGGCCCGCTGGGACGCGGTGGCCGTGTGCGCCGTCACGGGCGCGGCGGGGATGGTCGTGGTGCAGGCGTGCGCACCCGCCCTCGACGGGTTCTCCTTCGGCGCGGACACCGCGGCATCCCTGGGGGTCGACGTCCGGACGACGCGGCTGGTCCTGCTGGTCACCACGGCGCTGCTGACCTCGACGGCCGTGGCCTCCGTGGGCGCCATCGGATTCGTCGGCCTGATCGTGCCGCACGGCGTGCGGTTCCTGGCCGGCCCGCTGCACCGGGTCCTGCTGCCGTTCACGGCGCTGGCGGGCGGGATCTTCCTGGTGTGGGCCGACACGCTGGCACGGGTCGCGTTCTCGCCCCAGGAGGTGCCTGTCGGGGTGTTCACCGCCCTGCTCGGCGTCCCGCTGTTCCTCCTCGTCCTGCGCAGGCGGGGTGAGCTGTGAGGATCACAGTGGAGGGGCTGAGCTGGTCCGCCTCGGGCAGGGACATCGTCAGGGACGTCGATCTGGAGGTGAGGCCCGGTGAGACCCTCGGCTTGATCGGCCCCAACGGTTCCGGCAAGTCGTCCCTGCTGCGCTGCCTGGCGGGGATCAGGCCGGCCTCGGCGGGGGCGGTCCGGTACGACGGGCAGGACATCCGGGGCTGGAGCGCCCGCCGGATCGCCCGGCACACCGCCTTCGTGGAGCAGGCCACCGAGGCGGAGACCGACCTCCGGCTGGGCGACGTCGTCGCGCTGGGCCGGATGCCGTTCAGGGGCCGCTGGAGGGGACCGGACCGCACCGACCGCGAGGTAGTCGACGCGGCGCTGGCCCGGCTGGGCCTCACCGGGCTGCGGAACCGGGCGTGGAGGACGCTGTCGGGAGGGGAGCGCCAGCGCGCGCACATCGCGCGCGCCCTGGCCCAGCGGCCCCGGTGCATCCTCCTGGACGAGCCCACCAACCACCTGGACGTGCGGCATCAGTACGAGCTGATGGACCTGCTGGCCGGGACGGACCGGACCGTCCTCGTCGCGCTGCACGACCTGTCCCTGGCCGCCCGCTACTGCGACCGGCTCGTCCTGATGCACCGCGGCTCGCTCGTCGCGTCCGGCCCGCCCGGGACCGTGCTCACCCCCGGCCGGTTGCGAGGCGTCTTCGGGATCGACGCCGAGACGGGTCACGACCGCCTGGGCAACCTCACCGTCGCCTGCCGGGGAGTGGCGCGGGACCCGGCCTGAAGCGGCGGGCCCGGAAGGTTCAGCGGACGCGGCGGCGGATGCCGTACTCGCGGCGCATCTCGGCGACGGCGTCCAGGATCTCGTCCTGGGTCTTGAGGAGCTTCGCCTCGGCCTCCTCGGTCCGGCCCTCGGCGGCCAGGCGGCGGTTCCCCGTCCGGGTGCCCATCCGGCGCTTGGCACGGGCCTTCAGTTCACGCAGGTTGAGCTTCTCCATGAGACTCACGGTTCTCACTCCTCCATGTCAGTGTGAGCCACCACCTGCCCGGAAACCGGCCGATCATGCCCCCCGGCCGTCCGCGACCCGTTGCGGGGAGCGTCCCGTCCCGCCCGACACCGCGTTCCGGGCGGGCTCAGTCGAGGTCGGGGACGTCGGAGTCGTACTCGGCGTCGCCCTCGTCGGCGCGCCGGAGCTTGATGTCCTCCACCCACGCGGTGGCGAAGCGGCGGATCTCCCTGATCCGCTCCTCGTCCAGCCCGTAGGCCTCGAACTCCTCGTCGGCGATGAGGTCGACGAACTCCAGCCGCATCACCAGCTCCTCAAGGGAGAACTCCTCGTTGTGCAGGCGGGCCAGGCGCTCCAGCTCGCGGAAGCCGTACAGCTCCGAGACCGCGGCCACGTCGATGACGTCGCGGGCCAGGCTGCGCTCGTGCAGGGCTCTCATCTTCAGCCCCACGGCGTCCGCCAGCCCGACCACGGACAGGTCTCCGATCGTCACGGGCCCGTGCTGCAGGGCTTCTCGCAGCAGGTCGAACTCGCAGCTCTGCCCGGTCAGCGGATCGGTGACGAGCAGGCGGCCCATGCGGGGCGTCACCTCATGCGTCGTGACCTCGAATCCGGCCTGCCGGAAGGTTTCCGCCAGCCCGTCCGCGACCTCCGGCAGCGGCGTCTCGGCCGCCGTCGCGAAGTCGAGATCCCTGCTCGGCCGGTCGGTGAGGCCGTGCATCCGCATGGCGTGACCTCCGGCCAGCACCAGCCCGAACCGATCGCAGGCGGGCATCGCGACCCGCAGGATCTTCTCCTGGAACGGCGGGAATCCCATTACGCCCCCAAGGCGGAGATCTTGTCTTCCCAGGCCCTGCGGTAGCTCGGACCGAGTCCTCTGCGGAGCAGGGGCCAGTCGGCGACCAGGATGTCCGCGTTCAGATACAGCTCGGCGTCGGCGCGCCCGCCTCCGGTGATGACCGTGCGGTACATGCTCATCCGGAGCCGCCGGTTCGCCAGATCGAACTCGGCCTGCCCGGACCAGGCGAGATGGGGGGGGAGCGCGACCGTTCCCGTACCGGGGCCGCGCAGGTCGGCCAGGGAGTCGGGGATCAGCCGATCCACGTGCTCCCAGCGGGACGGGAGTGTGCTCATGTGCGCTCCTCCGCCGGCCGCGTCCGCTGCCCTGCTGTGTCCATGGCTCCGCTCGCTCACGTGCGCTCCTCCGCCGGCCGCGCCCGTGGCTCGCCCGCTCCTCCCAGTATGCCGACCGCGCTCCGCTTGCAGGAGGGGGTCGCGATCAGCGGCGCCTGAGCCGGGTGGAGGGCAGGTCGTGGCGGCCGGAGACGAACTCCTGGAAGGCGATCTTGGCTCGGATGACGGGGCGGCGCCAGCGCTCCTCGCGGCGTTCGGCGCGGGCCATCCTGCCGGGGCGGGGGCGGCGGGAGCCGGGGGCGAAGAACCAGTGGGCCCAGGGCGAGCCGGGACGGGCCAGGCGGAGCGCGCCGGGGATCAGCAGGATCGGCACGAACAGGCCGACCAGGCCGGTCCAGATCTTGCCCTTGAGCAGCGTGACGACGGCGAGCATGAGGTTGACCACGATGAGGCCGCCGGTCAGCCAGAAGCCCTGCGGGGTGCCGTCGGAGTCGTCCCAGCCCAGCGGGCGCAGGCCCAGCAGGAGCAGGCCGGTGACCGCGATGGCGACGAACACGGCGTCGACCGAGGTGCGGCCCTCCTCCTCCCAGTAGACGTCGTGCAGGTGCAGGATCAGCGCGAACTCGTCGAGGACCAGGGCCGCCCCGACGCCGAAGACCGCGGCCGTCACGGCGTACCAGCTCTCGGAGACGCCCGACACGAGCAGCCCGGCCACCCCGCCGAGCAGGCTCAGCACCACGCCGAACACCACGTGGTGGATGTGCATCTCGCCGACGTTGACGTTGCGGAACCAGCCGATCTTGGCCCGGATGAGCCGGACGTTGATGCGGGTGAAGACGAAGGCGAGGATCAGCGCGACGAAGAAACAGAACAGCGGCAGCCGTCCTGTCTCCATGATCCGTTGTTGGAACCAATCCCCCACAGCCCGTCCAGGCTATGCGAGGAAACCCCGCAGGAGCGCCGCCGTCGCCTCCAGATGTTCGGCCACCGCGCGGCCGGCGGCCTCGGTGTCCCCGGCCAGGATCGCCTCCACGATCGCCTCGTGCTGGGCGGCCGCGTGCTCGATGTTGCGCTGGAGCACCGGGATGGCGTTGAGCAGGTCGGTGACCCGCAGGCGGGCGTCGGCGCAGGCGGCGGCCAGCAGCGGGGAGCCGGTCAGCTCGGCGATGGCCAGGTGGAAGGCGGTGTCCAGGCGGCGGTAGTCGTCCGGGCCCGCGGAGTTGACCTCCCGCAGGCGCCGGCGCAGCTCCTCGCGCCGCTCCCGGCTCAGCCTTCCGGCCGAGGCGGTGGCGGCCAGCACCTGCGCCGCGCCGCACTCGACGGCCATCCGGAAGGTGAGCGCGTCGGCCAGGTCGTCGGTGCCCATGTCGGCCACGGCCCGGCGCAGGTCCTCCTGGCGGGGCGGGGGCGGGGTGTAGGTGACGAACGCGCCGCCGTACCTGCCCCGCCGCACGTCGAGGTAGCCGGCCTCCTGCAGCGCGCGGATCGCCTCGCGCAGGGTGACGCGGCTGATCCCGAGCTGCGCGGCGAGTTCGCGCTCGGGCGGCAGCTTCTCGACGACGGCCCCGAGCTTGATGGCCTGGAGCAGCCGTTCCACGGTCTCCTCGAAGGCGTTGCCCGCCCGCACCGGCCGCAGCACGGTCGTCAGCATCGGCGACTCGTCCAATCTCCCCTCCGGCTCTTGACAAGCGAAACCTTCGTGCACATCAATGGTCTGACACTAGCCCAATAAGTCTCCGGCGAGGAGGGCGGCGTGGACGTCAGCGAGCTTCGCGACGAGGTGGCGGCGGGACGGATCGACACGGTGTTGCTGGCGGTCGCCGACATGCAGGGGCGGTTGCAGGGCAAACGCCTGTCGGCGCGCTACTTCCTGGAGGAGGTGCTGGACCACGCCTCGGAGGGCTGCAGCTACCTGCTCGCGGTGGACGTGGACATGAACACGGTGGACGGCTACGCGATGTCGTCCTGGGATCGGGGGTACGGGGATTTCGTGATGCGGCCCGACCTGTCCACCCTGCGCCGTGTGCCATGGCAGGAGGGTACGGCCATGCTCATGGCCGACCTGGTGTGGGAGGACGGCTCGGCCGTGCCCCCCTCGCCCCGGCAGGTCCTGCGCCGGCAGCTCGACCGGCTGGCCGGGCGGGGGTGGCGGGCGTTCGTCGGGACCGAGCTGGAGTTCGTGGTCTACAACGACAGCTACGAGGACGCCTGGCGCAGGGGCTACCGGGACATGAACCCCGCCAACCTCTACAACGTCGACTACTCCCTGCTCGGCACCGCCAGGATCGAGCCGCTGCTGCGCCGCATCAGGCTCGGCATGGAGGGCGCGGGGATGTACGTCGAGTCCGCCAAGGGCGAGTGCAACCTCGGCCAGCACGAGATCGCCTTCCGCTTCACCGAGGCCCTGGCCACGTGCGACAACCATGCCGTCTACAAGAACGGCGCCAAGGAGATCGCCGCCCAGGAGGGCATGTCGATCACCTTCATGGCCAAGCCGAACCAGCGCGAGGGCAACTCCTGTCACATCCACCTGTCGTTGCGCTCCGACGACGGCGAGCCGGTCATGGCCGGGGACGGCCCGCACGGGCTGTCGCCGGCCGGGCGGAGCTTCATCGCCGGGCAGCTCGCCTGCCTGCGCGAGCTCACCCTGTTCCACGCGCCGAACATCAACTCCTACAAGCGGTACGTGCCGGGCAGCTTCGCCCCCACCGCGGTCAAGTGGGGCGTGGACAACCGGACCTGCGCGATGCGCCTGGTCGGGCACGGGCCGTCGCTGCGCGTGGAGAACCGGGTGCCGGGCGGCGACGTCAACCCCTACCTGGCGGTGGCGGCGATGATCGCGGCCGGTCTGCACGGGATCGACAACGGGCTGGAGCTTCAGGAGGCGTTCACCGGCAACGCCTACACCTCGGGCGCCGACACCGTCCCGCACACCCTGCGGGACGCCCTGGCGCTGTGGGAGGGCTCGAAGGTCGCGCAGGAGGCCTTCGGCGAGGAGGTCGTGGCCCACTACGCCAACAACGCCCGGGTCGAGCTGACCGCCTTCGAGGCGGCGGTGACCGACTGGGAGCTGTTGCGGGGATTCGAGCGGATGTGACGATGAAGATCCTGAATCCGGCGACCGAGGAGGTCGTCGCCGAGGTTGAGCTCGCCGGTGCGGCCGAGGTGGACCGCGCGGTGGAGCAGGCCAGGGCCGCGTTCGCGTCCTGGCGGAAGGTCGCCCCCGGCGACCGCGCCCGGCTGCTGCGCCGGTTCGCGGCGCTGGTGGACGCCCACGCCGCCGAGCTGGCCGCCCTGGAGGTCGCGGGCGCCGGGCACACGATCGGCAACGCCCGCTGGGAGGCGGGCAACGTCCGGGACGTCCTGGACTTCTACGCCGGGGCGCCCGAGCGCAACCACGGCAAGCAGATCCCGGTGCCCGGCGGGCTGGACGTCACCTTCGCCGAGCCGCTGGGCGTGGTCGGGGTGATCGTGCCGTGGAACTTCCCGATGGTCATCATGACCTGGGGGGTCGCCCCGGCCCTGGCGGCCGGCAACACGGTGGTCGTCAAGCCCGCCGAGCAGACGCCGCTGACCGCGCTGCGCCTGGCCGAGCTGGCCCTGGCCGCGGGCATCCCCGAGGGGGTGCTCCAGGTCCTGCCCGGCGAGGGCGAGGTGGCCGGCGCCCGGCTGGCCGGGCACCCGGACGTGGCGAAGATCGTGTTCACCGGCTCGACCGAGGTGGGCAAGCAGATCGCGGCCACGTGCGCCGGGCAGGTCAAGCGGCTCACCCTGGAGCTGGGCGGCAAGAGCGCCAACATCGTCTTCGCCGACGCCGACGTGGCCAAGGCCGCCGCCACCGCGCCGTACGCGGTCTTCGACAACGCGGGCCAGGACTGCTGCGCGCGCTCCCGGATCCTGGTGGAGCGCCCGGTCTACGACGAGTTCATGGAGCGGCTCCGCGCGGCGGTGCTCGGGGTGAAGGTCGGCGACCCGCTCGACGAGGGCACCGAGATGGGCCCGCTGATCAGCGCCGCGCACCGCGACCGGGTGGCCTCCTTCGTCTCCGGCGCGCCGTACCTGCAGGGCTCCTGCCCCTCGGGGCCGGGCTTCTGGTTCCCGGCCACGGTGCTGACCCCCGAGCCGGACGACCCGGCGTTCATCGAAGAGATCTTCGGTCCCGTGGTGTCGGTCGTGCCCTTCGACGGGGAGGAGCAGGCCGTGCGCATCGCCAACGACACGCGTTACGGCCTGAGCGGGTCCATCTGGACCCGTGACGTCGGGCGGGCGCTGCGGGTGGCCCGGGCCGTCGAGGCGGGCAACCTGAGCGTCAACTCCCACTCGTCGGTGCGCTACTGGACCCCGTTCGGCGGTTTCAAGCAGTCGGGGCTGGGCCGCGAGCTGGGGCCCGACGCCCTGGCCGCCTTCACCGAGACCAAGAACGTCTTCATTTCGGAGGAATGAGGGGATATGCAGCGCCTGCAGGACCGAGTGGCCGTCATCACCGGCGCCGGGAGCGGGATCGGCCTGGCCACCGCGCACCGCTTCGCCCTGGAGGGCGCCCGGGTGGTGTGCGTCGACGTCGACGAGCCGGCCGGGGCCAAGGCCGCCGCCGAGGTGGGCGGGATGTTCGTGAAGGCGGACGTCACGAACGAGGACGACGTCGCGCGGATGTACCAGGCCGCCTTCGACGCCTACGGCAGCGTGGACATCGCCTTCAACAACGCGGGCATCTCCCCGCCGGACGACGACTCCATCCTGTCGACGGGCATCGACGCCTGGCGCCGGGTCCAGGAGGTCAACCTGACCAGCGTCTACCTGTGCTGCAAGCACGTGATCCCGTACATGCAGCGGCAGGGCAAGGGCTCGATCGTCAACACGGCGTCGTTCGTGGCGGTGATGGGCTCGGCGACCTCGCAGATCTCCTACACCGCCTCCAAGGGCGGGGTGCTGGCGATGTCGCGCGAGCTGGGCGTGCAGTTCGCCCGCGAGGGCATCCGGGTCAACGCGCTGTGCCCGGGGCCGGTGAACACCCCGCTGCTGCAGGAGCTGTTCGCCAAGGACCCCGAGCGGGCCCAGCGCCGCCTGGTGCACATCCCGCTCGGCCGCTTCGCCGAGGCCTCCGAGATCGCCGCGGCGGTGGCGTTCCTGGCCTCCGACGACGCGAGCTTCGTCACCGGCGCGGAGTTCCTGGTGGACGGCGGCATCTCCGGCGCCTACGTCACCCCGCTGTAGACCCCGCTGTAGACCCCGCTGCGAAAGGGCAGGCCGTGTCCCGTCCCGTCATCGGCATCACCTGCTACGTCGAGCCGGCGCGCTTCACCGTCTGGGAGATGACCGCCGCGCTGCTGCCGTACGGCTACGTCGAGCACGTGGTGCGCGCGGGCGGCCAGCCGGTGATCCTGCCCCCGGCGGGCGACCCGGCCGAGCTGGCCGGGCGGCTGGACGGGCTGATCGTGGCGGGCGGCGGTGACATCGACCCGGCGCGGTACGGCGAGCCGCCCCACGAGCGGACCGGCTACATCCGGCGGTTCCGTGACGAAGCGGAGCTGGGGCTGGTCCGCGCCGCCCTCGACCGCGGCCTGCCCCTCCTCGGCGTCTGCCGGGGCCTGCAGGTCCTCAACACGGTCCTGGGCGGCACCCTGCACCAGCACGTGCCCGACGTGGTGGGACACGGCGGCCACGCCCCGGCCCCGGGCCGCTTCGGCCGCATGCCGGTACGGCTCGCACCGGGCAGCCGGGTCGCGAAGATCCTGGGGGACGGGCCCGCGGACGTGGCCCACTATCACCACCAGGCGATCGACCGGCCGGGCGAGGGCCTGACCGTGACCGCCCACGCGCAGGACGGCACGGTCGAGGCCGCGGAGCTTCAGGGCCATCCCTTCGCGGTGGGGGTGCAGTGGCACCCGGAGGCCGACGAGGAGTGCGCCCTGTTCGCCGGCCTGGTCGAGCACATCCGCCGCTGACCCCGGACCTCACTCCTGGGCGAGGATCCGCGCCAGCGGGAGGCGCTGGACGAGCAGGGCGGGGGCGGCCGAGGCGAGGGCGGCCAGCGCGACGGCGACCCCCGCCGCGGCCAGCGCCCCCGTGATCACCGCGACCGGCAGCCCGCCCGTCAGCGCGAACGCCGCCGCCGCTCCGCCCGCCGCCCCGGCCAGCGCCCCGAGCAGGCCGATGCCCGTCCCCTCCAGCACGATCAGCCGGGCGAGCGCGCCGCCCGGCCAGCCGGACCCGCGCAGCGCCGCCAGCTCGGTGTCACGCTCGCGCATGCCCAGGTAGAGCACGTCGGCCACGGCCAGCGCGGCCAGCGCGAACATCACCGCGACCGCCGCGTAGTCGGCCGGGCGGGCCTGGACCACGATGGCGTCACCCAGCAGCGAGCCCACCACCCGGCCCCGGAAGCCGTGGGTGACGCCGAGCAGCACCGTCAGCCCGAAGACCGCGACCGCGAGCGTGGCCGCGCCCAGCAGGGTCCGGCCGGGGACCCGGGACAGCCCGGCCAGCGCGAGCCCGGCCACCCCGCGGGGCGAGCGGGCCCGGCGCGGCAGCCGTACGGCGGGCCGTACCGCCTCGGCGGGCGGCACCCGCGAGGCCCGCCAGGCCGGGACCAGGCCCGCCAGCAGCGCCAGCAGCACCGCCGCCGGGACGGCCAGCCAGATCCGCTGTCCCGGCGGGGCCACCCCGGACCACGCCGCGACCGGCCCGGCCAGCCCGGCCGAGGCCGTACCGGCCAGCAGGCCGATCACGCCCACCTCCGACAGCACGGTCCCGAACAGCTTCGGCCGCGACCAGCCCAGGCAGGCCAGCACGCCCAGCTCGGCCCGGCGGGCCCGCACGGCCGCCGCCGCGCCGTTCAGCACGAACAGCGCGCACACGGCCAGGACCAGCACGAACAGCACCAGCGACTTGCGGTCGGCGGCGTTGAGGATCCGGTAGGCGACGCCCTTGTCCACCCAGTCCTCCTCCAGGGTGAGCGCGGGGCGGCCGTAGGACCCGGCGGGCAGCTCCACGGTGACCGGCGAGGGTGAGGAGCCGAGCGTGATGTCCACCTCCAGGCCGGTGGCGGCGACGATGTCCCGGGCGACCTGGCTGATCCGCTCGCGGCTGACCGGGTCGGTCCCCACGACGCCGGAGACCCGCACCCGGATCACGCTCAGCGGCGCCTTCGCCGCGGGCCGTCCCTCGGTCTTCTCCGCGATCTTCCGCATGTCCTGGAGGTTGGCCAGGAGCAGCGGCGGCGACTGGAGATAGCCGGCGACGTTGTCATTGGGCAGCAGGGACCGGTTCCCGAGCAGGCCGGCGGTCCGCCCGTCGCCGGGCGCGGCGACGGGCGGGTTGTAGGTCTCCATCGGCAGCCGGGTCAGCTCGCTGAACCCGGGGAGCTTGGCGGGGTCGAACCGGCCGACGACGCGGGAGGTGAGACCGTCGGCCACCGTGCCCTCGACCGTCCTCGGGGTCAGTTGCCGGAACTGGGTGTCGGCCGCTCCCACGGGCGCGATCGACAGGTCGCTCCCCCACTCGTCACCGGCGTGCGGGTTCTTCCAGACCTCCGTCTCGTTGCGCACCGGGAGCGCGGCGAGCCTGCGCCCGCCCCGCTCGCGGTAGGAGGTGGGCCCCGACGTCCAGTACCGCTTCAACGGCAGGTAGTGCCCTGCCGGAATGTCCGACCACTGCGTGAGCATCCGCTCGTAGACCTGCTCGGCGCCGATCGTCACCCGCCTGATCACCTCGCCCCGGTGCGTGTCCAGGTAGGGCAGGAACTTCCCGGCCGGCACCCCCTGGACGACCCGCTCCGCCGCCTCCCGGGGCAGCCTGCGGATCACGATCTCGTCCTGCTGGTCGGCGTAGGGGACCGAGGAGGCGAGCAGCTTGATCTCACCGGAGGTCTCGGCGGGCGTGTCGTCCTTGAGATAGCGTCCCCCCACCATCGCGCGGTCCAGGCCGGTCAGCCGGGCCTCCGCGTCCGGATCGACGGCGGCGAGCACGAACGGGAAACTCTGGCTGATCACGACGGTCGCCCGCCCGGTCCGCAGGCCGATGTTGGAGGGGTCGAACTCTCCCCAGCCCGTCTTCAGCGACCAGTAGTGGGCGACCGGAAGCCTCCCCTCGGAAGGATAGGAGCTCGCCCGCGCCGAATTCTCCGGCCAGCCGAGCGAGGTCTTCAGGGGGGCCCGCCGATCGCCGGGGAGCACCTCCTGGGCCCCCATGACGAGAGTGGCGTTCTTCCGCTTGAGCTCGTCGAAGCCGAGCGCGACCGGACGGCGGGTCATGTACTCGTACTGCGGCTGCCGGAACGGGATGCGGGTCAGACCCCGGTCGGTGACCCGGGTGCGCTCCACCCGGAACATGGTGCGGTCGCCCTCGTGGAGCAGGTCCGTCACGTCGATCGCCTCGGTGCCGCCCTGCGTCACATAGCCGATCATGGCGATGGGGGCGGCGACCTCGACGCCGTCGATCCGCCTGACCTTCTCGTACTGCTCCATGCCGATCCCGCCGAAGATGCCCGACAGATAGTTGGCGCGCACCAGGCCCTGCGAGCGCTCCAGAGCGGTGGCCGAGCCCTTGGGGCGGACCAGGATGTCGTACTGCGAGCGGAAGTTCTTCCCGACCGCGCCGACGATCTCCAGGCGCTGGGTCTCGGCGGTGCCGGTCAGCACGGTGAAGGCGGTGGCCGCGACCACGACGCCGAGCAGCAGCACCAGCGCCCGGCCGATCCGGTGGCGGAGCTGGGCCCGGACCAGGCGGGTCACCCGAGGCGCCCGATCCGGTCGAGGACGTTCTCGGCGGGCGTCACCCGGTCGTCACCGACGATCCGGCCGTCGCGCATCCGCACCACCCGGTCGCACGCCGCCGCCACCTCGGGGTTGTGGGTGGCCAGCAGCATGGTCATGCCGTACTCCTCGCGGAGGGTGAACAGCAGGTCGACGATCTCCTGCCCGGTGACGCTGTCGAGGTTGCCGGTCGGCTCGTCGGCCAGCAGCAGGGGCGGATGCCCGATCAGCGCGCGGGCGATGGCCACCCGCTGCTGCTGGCCGCCGGACAGCTCGCCGGGCAGCGCCCGCTCCCGGTCCGCCAGCCCGACCGCCTCCAGCAGCTCGCGGGCCCGCGCCCGGCGGTCGAAGTCCACCCGGCGCGGCAGCACCGGGGCCAGGACGTTGTCCAGCACGCTCAGCGCGGGCAGCAGGTGGAAGCGCTGGAAGACGAAGCCGACCCGGCGCCGGTGCCGGTCGAGGCCCCGGCGCCTGAGGGTGTCGACGCGCTCCCCGGCCACATGGACCTCGCCCCCGTCCGGGAGGTCCATCGCGCCGACGAGGTGGAGCAGCGTGGACTTGCCCGCCCCGGACGGGCCCATGAGGGCGACTGCCTGACCGGCCTCGATCTCCAGGTCGATCCCGTCCAGCGCCCTGGCCGGCCCGTAGGCACGGCTGACGTCTCGCACACTGATCACAACGCCCATGTCCCTACATTGTCACAATGCAGGAAGGCCGGGAAGGCTCTATCTTGTGACAATGTAGGGACCATGCCGCTCAGTCACGCCGTCCTCGCCCTCCTCGCCGACGGACCCAGCCACGGCTACGAGCTCAAGTCGAAGTTCGAGTCGGCCGTCGGCCCGCAGTGGGGCGGCCTCAACATCGGGCACCTGTACCAGATCCTCGACCGGCTGGTCAGGGACGGCCACGTCATCCGCAGCCACGTCGCGCAGAGCGACCGCCCGGACAAGACGCTCTACCGGCTCACCGAGGCGGGGGCCGGGGAACTGCGTGAGTGGGCTGTCTCCCCCTGGGCCCGCGTGTCGGGGTTCCGGGACGAGCTGTTCCTCAAACTGCTCGCCGGCACCCGGCTGGGCCCCCAGACCCTCTCCGCGTTCGTCTCCGCGCAGCGCCAGGCCTACCTGTCGGACCTGGCGGCGCTGACCCGCCTGCGCCGCGAGCAGGACGACCCGCTGGTCTCCCTGCTCGTCGACGCGGCGATCGCGCACACCCGGGCCGACCTGCAGGTCGTCGACGGCGCCGAGGAGCGCCTGGCCGCGTCGGCCGCGCACGCCGGGGAGGTGCACGCCGTACGGCCCGAGGCCGCGGCCGGGGACGTGCACGCCGTACGGCCCGAGGCCGCGGCCGGGGAGGCCTGAGCCGGGACGGGGCAGCATGGGGGATTTCGCTCGGCGGGTCCTGGCCGTTAGGCTGGCGGCGACACCGATGAACCCGTGCGGGAGAGCGTCCTGACATCCAGCCCAGGACCCCTGAAGGAGCAAGCCCTCCCCGCGAACCTCTCAAGGCAAAGGACCGTGCGGGTAGGTGCCCTCTGGAAAGCAGGCCTCCGGGGTCTCGCCGAAGGTGAAAGTCCGGTAAAAACCGGGCGAAGCTCTCAGGCAACCATGACAGAGGGGGAGGATGCTCTCATCCGACCCCTGTCTGAGGTGCGAACATGTCCCGACCCACGCCGCTGCGCGGCGTCCACGAGGCTCTCGGCGCCACGCTGACCGACTTCGCGGGCTGGCTGATGCCGCTCCGCTACGGCAGCGAGTCCGCCGAGCACAACGCGGTCCGCCAGGCGGCGGGCCTGTTCGACCTGTCCCACATGGGCGAGATCTTCGTGACCGGGCCGCAGGCCGCCGAGGCCCTCGACTACGCGCTCGTCGGCTACATCTCCGCGCTGGAGCCCGGCCGCGCCCGCTACACGATGATCGTGAACGCCGAGGGCGGCGTGCTGGACGACCTGATCGTCTACCGCCTCGCGCCGGAGGAGTTCATGGTCGTCGCCAACGCCTCCAACTACCCGATGGTCGCCGCCGAGCTGACCGAGCGCGCCAAGGCGTTCGACGCGGTCGTGGACGACCGCTCGGACCGCTACGCGCTGGTCGCCGTGCAGGGGCCGCGGTCCCAGGAGATCCTCGCCACGCTCACCGACGCCGACCTCGGCGGGCTCAAGTACTACGCGGGCCTGCCCGCCACGGTCGCCGGCCGCCCGGCGCTCATCGCCCGCACCGGCTACACCGGCGAGGACGGGTTCGAGCTGTTCGTCGAGGGCGCCGACGCCGAGCCGCTGTGGGCCGCGCTCACCGAGGCCGGTGAGCCGTACGGCCTGCGCCCGGCCGGGCTGTCCGCGCGCGACACGCTCCGCCTCGAGGCGGGCATGCCGCTGTACGGCAACGAGCTGTCGGCCGCTCTGACCCCGTTCGACGCGGGCCTGGGCCGTGTGGTGAGGTTTGACAAACCGGGCGACTTCGTCGGCCGGGCCGCCCTGGAACCGCTCAAGGACGTCCCGCCGTCCCGCCGCCTGGTGGGCCTGGTCGCGACCGGGCGCCGGGTTCCCCGGCACGGCTATCCGGTGGTGGACGCCGGCGGCGCGGTCGTCGGCGAGGTCACCAGCGGGGCGCCCTCCCAGTCCCTGGGCAGGCCCATCGCGATGGCGTACGTGGACGACGGCCCGACCGAAGGTCTGGCCGTGGACATCCGGGGTAGCCACGAGCCGGTCGAGGTCGTCGACCTGCCTTTCTATCGGAGGAACAAGTGAGCAGCATTCCCGAAGAGCTGAACTACACCAAGGAGCACGAGTGGATCGCCGGCGTCGACGACGGCCTGACCCTGACGGTGGGCATCACCGCCTACGCCGCCGAGGCCCTCGGTGACGTGGTGTACGTGCAGGTCCCCGAGGTGGGTGCCTCCATCGCCGCCGGTGACGCGGTCGGCGAGGTCGAGTCGACCAAGTCGGTGAGCGACATCTACGCTCCCGTGGCCGGTGAGATCGTCGAGGTCAACGCTGCCGTCGTGGACGACCCGTCGCTGGTCAACAGCGACCCCTACGGCGAGGGCTGGCTGTTCCGCGTCCGCCTGGAGGGCGACGCCGACGACCTGCTGTCCGCCCAGGAGTATGCCGCCCTCACCTCTGGCGAGTCCTGATATTTCACCTATTGCCGTGATCGTGCGGGCCGCCACCGGGCGCGCACGGTCACGGCGGCACGAAGGACCGGATCAATGGCGATCAGCGTCTTCGACCTCTTCAAGGTCGGCATCGGCCCCTCCAGCTCGCACACCGGCGGGCCGATGGCCGCCGCCCACAAGTTCGCCCGCGGCCTGGACGGCGACGGGCTGCTGGACAAGACCGCCCGGGTCGAGGCGATCCTGTACGGCTCGCTCGGGCTCACCGGCAAGGGCCACGGCAGCGACAAGGCCGTCCTGCTCGGCCTGTCCGGCGAGAAGCCCGAGCTCGTCGACGTCGACTCCGTCGACGGGCGGCTGGCCGCCATGAAGGACTCGGGCACCATCCGCCTGTACGGCTCCCGCGAGATCCCCTTCGTGGTCGGCGAGGACCTCGTCTTCGAGCGCAAGATCTCCCTGCCCGGCCACCCGAACGGCATGCGCTTCACCGCCTTCGACGAGGCGGGGGAGATCCTGCGGCAGAAGGTCTACTACTCGGTCGGCGGCGGCTTCGTCGTGGACGAGAACGCCACCGGCGCCGACCGGATCAAGGCCGACGACACCGTCCTGCCCCACCACTTCACCACGGCCGCCGAGCTGCTGGCCCACTGCCACGAGACGGGCCTGTCGATCTCCGGGCTGATGCTGGAGAACGAGAAGGCCTTCGGCCGCACCGAGGCCGAGATCCGCTCGGGGCTGCTGCACCTGTGGCAGGTCATGACCGAGTGCGTGAACCGCGGGATCGCCAAGGAGGGCGTGCTGCCCGGCGGGCTGAAGGTCCGCAGGCGCGCCCACCAGCTGCACCGGCAGCTGCAGAGCGAGTCCCCCGAGAAGGACTCCCTGCAGACGATGGACTGGGTCTCACTGTTCGCCCTGGCGGTCAACGAGGAGAACGCCGCCGGCGGCCGGATCGTCACCGCCCCCACCAACGGCGCGGCGGGCATCATCCCGGCCGTGCTCACCTACTACGACCGGTTCGTCCACCGGGCCGACGACGACGGCGTGGTGCGCTTCCTGCTCACCGCCGGGGCGGTCGGCGTGCTGTTCAAGGAGAACGCCTCCATCTCCGGCGCCGAGGTCGGCTGCCAGGGCGAGGTCGGCTCGGCCTGCTCGATGGCCGCCGCCGGGCTCACCGAGGTCCTGGGCGGCACCCCCGAGCAGGTGGAGAACGCCGCGGAGATCGGCATCGAGCACAACCTGGGCCTGACCTGCGACCCGATCGGCGGCCTGGTGCAGATCCCGTGCATCGAGCGCAACGCGGTGGCCTCCATCAAGGCCATCACCGCCTCGCGGATCGCGCTGCGCGGCGACGGCCGGCACTTCGTCTCGCTCGACAAGGCCATCAAGACGATGCGCGACACCGGCCGCGACATGCTGGACAAGTACAAGGAGACCAGCCGCGGCGGCCTGGCCGTCAACGTCATCGAGTGCTGACCTCGCCGGAAACATCACCACGAAGTTCGCAATCTCGTACAGTAGCCCGCAGCCCTGCGGTTATCGTTTGGGACCTGTTCACGAAGGTCTGGAGGTCTCGGTGACGACGGGAACCCGGCCGGTGGGGCGATTCCTCCGCGCGCACTGGCTGTTCGCGGTCGCGCTGCTGGTCGGCGGCGGGCTGCGCGCCCTGGCCGTGCTCGGCTACCGCCCCGCCCTGTGGTTCTGGGCGGACTCCTTCGTCTACCTCAACGCCGGCCTCGACCCCCGGCCCATGGAGTCGCGTCCCTCGGGCTACTCGCTGTTCCTGTGGCTGCTGAGCCCCCTGCAGAGCGTCCAGACCGTGGTGGTGGCCCAGCACCTGCTCGGGCTGGCCATCGCCGTGTGCGTCTATCTCCTGCTGCGCCGGCTGGCCGGCCTGCCGGGCTGGGGCGCCACGCTCGCCTCGCTCCCCGCCCTGCTGGACGTCCACCAGATCCAGCTCGAACACCTGGTCATGGCGGACCTGCTCTTCCAGTTCCTGGTGGTGCTGGCGATCACGCTGCTGCTGTGGAGGCGGCGGCCCGGCCCCTGGGTCGCGCTGCTGGCCGGGCTCCTGCTGGGCGCGGCCACCGTCACCCGGACCGTCGGGCTGCCGATCATCGCCGTGGTGCTGGTCGCCCTGGTCATCCGCCGGGCGGGATGGCGGGCCGTGGCCGCCACCGCGACGGCGGGCGTGCTCGTGCTCGGCGGCTACGCCGCCTGGTTCAAGACCGAGTTCGGCACCTACGGCCTGACCCGGGGCAACGCCTTCCTGTGGGCGCGCACGATGACCTTCGCCGACTGCGCGGAGATCCTGCCCACCGGCCCGGAGGCCGCGCTCTGCCCCACCGACCCGCTGGGACAGCGCAAGCCGCCGCCCGTCTACATCTGGGACGGCCAGTCCCCGTTCAACAAGGTCAAGGGCAGCTGGGCCGAGCGCGACGCGCTCGCCGGCGACTTCGCCGTCCAGGCCGTCAAGGCCCAGCCGGTGGAGTTCCTGCAGGCCGGGCTGGCCGACCTGGCGCACGTCTTCGACTGGACCCGCCGCGTCTACCCGACCGAGGGAGACCAGAGCGCCTACGTCTTCCCCGACACCGCCGGGTCCCTGCCGGACTCCCCCGCCTCCCGCGGCCGCACCGCCGACGAGCTCACCACCGCCTACCAGGGCGAGCCCGGCGACCCGGCGATCGTCGAACCGTACGCCGGCTGGCTGCGCGCCTACCAGGAGCACGGGTACCTGCGCGGTCCCTTCCTCGCCGTCGTCCTGGCCATCGGCCTGATCGGCGTGCTGACCCGGTTGCGCACCTCCTACGAGGGGCCCGCCGAGCGGTCCGGCCGCGGCGCCCACCGGGAGGATCCCGGGGCCGGACCCGGCCGCTGGGCCCTGGGCGGCGCGGTCCTGCTGCCGTGGGCGGTCGCGGCCGCGCTCGTCGCGCTGCCGCCGTTCGTGGCGGCCTTCGACCACCGCTACGTGGTGCCCGCCGTGCCGCTGGCGTGCCTGGCCGCCGGGCTGGCCTTCGGCGCGCGCAGGCCGTACGGGCCCGACCGGCAGGACGAGGCCCCCGAAGCGGAGCCGCGCGAGGAGACCCGCGAGGAGGCGCCGACGGCGGTGGCCGCGGCCCCGTCGCACGGCCTCTGGCCGGCGCCGCCCTCAGCGGCGGCGGACGTGCAGGCGGACCAGGGCGCCCAGACGCTCGTCCCCAAGCGTCCTGCGCACCCTGTTGACGGCGTCCTCGTTCATCCGCGCCACGAGGGCGCCGATGTCGGCCGAGGGCCCGCAGCCGACCGCGATCCGGACCCGGTCGCCTTCCACGGCCCTGACCCTGATCCGGCTCAGCCCTTCGACTTCTTTAAGAGCGACCCCAAGCATCGCGGTCCCGGTCCCGCTGCGGCTCCCCCAGCGCCCCCAGCCCAGGGAGCACAGCAGCCACCGCACGGCAACCAGCGCCAGTACTACAAGTACTAGCGCGACCAGCCAGCCCGGCCACGGATCGTCGGCCAGCCGGGCCGGAAGCCCGGGATCCAGGACCGGCTCGCCGGCCGGCCGGCCGGGAATCCTCTCCTGCCCCCGCGCCAGGCCGTAGATCCCGGCCCCGGCCAGCACCACCCCGGTGACGGCCAGACCGATCCGGTTGCCCATGTACGCCTTCATCACCACTCCCGCCCACGTGTCCGCCCCATGCGCGTCCGCACCATGATCCGGTCGCCGTCCCCGGGCGTCAGTGCCCCCGGCCGCGCAGCCGTACCACGACCTCGCCGCCGTACATCGCGCCCACACCCGACAGCCGGTCCCCGACCGCCGTGCCGACCTGGCGCAGCAGCCGGCCCGTCCGCTCGCCGTCGGCGATCACGATGACCTCGACCTGACGGGACCTCAGGTACACCCGCGCCCTGCCCACCCCGTCCACCGACTCGGCCGCGGCCCGCAGCGTGCGGCGCAGCCCCGACCGGGTCAGGCCGATCACCGTCAGCGGGTCGCCCGTCTCCAGCGGGACCAGGCGGGTCCGCCCCGGCAGCGCGGCGATCGTCACCATCAGCAGGCCCAGCGCCGCCAGGGCCGCGGCGGCGGCGGTCACGACGGGGTCCGACCACTTCAGCGCGCCGATCCCGGCCGCCAGCTTCTGGTACGGCACCAGCCCGAACGGCGAGCCCGTCAGCAGGCCGACCGTCACCCCCACCGTCGCGGACAACGTGACGGAGACCGCCAGGGCGGCCACCACGCCCGCCGGGCTGCGATCCGGCCGGAGCATCCGCACCGACCTGCGGCGGACGGCTCGGGGACGTTCACCCGCGACGGTGCTCTGCGGGCCCGCCAGGCTCCCCTGGAGAGTAGTCATCACGCGGTCAGGTGTAGCGTCCCGCGGCGCCCCCGCGGGGCCGCGACTCCGGAGCTTGCACGATCCCGGAAGCACGCTGGCGGAAGAATTTACCGCGGGCGATGAACGTGAACACTACTCATGTTCGGTGGGGCGGAGTTATCCTGCCCCCATGGACGACCGCCAGCGCTACGACCGGGCCACCGCGCACCTCGATCCCCCCTTCGCCGTCCTCGACCTCGCCGCCCTGCGCGCCAACGCCGCGGACATGGCACGGCGGGCCCGGGGCAAGCCGATCAGGGTCGCCAGCAAGTCCATCCGCTCCCGGGCCGTCCTCGAACGCGTCCTGGCGATGGACGGCTTCTCCGGGATCATGGCCTTCACCCTGCCCGAGGCCCTGTGGCTGGTCTCCACCGGGCTGCGGGACGTGCTCGTGGCCTACCCCACCGCCGACCGGGCCGCGCTGGCCGCCCTGGCCGCCGACCGCCGAGCGGCCCAGGAGATCACCGTCATGGTGGACCGTTCCGAGCACCTGGACGTCATCGAGTCGGCGGTCTCCGAGGTCCGCGACCGCCACGAGATCCGCCTGTGCCTCGACGTCGACGCCGGATACCTCGCCTTCGGCGGCAGGTTCCGGGCCGGCGCCCTGCGCTCCCCCATCCGCGAGGCCGACCAGGCCGCCGACCTGGCCACCGAGATCGCCAAGCGCCCCGGGTTCCGCCTCACCGGCCTGATGGCCTACGAGTCCCAGATCGCCGGAGTCGGCGACGCCCCCGCCGGGAATCGCCTGCTCACCCCCGCCATCCGGTGGATGCAGGCCCGCTCCCGCCGGGAGCTCATCATGCGCAGGGGCCGCATCGTCCAGGCGGTCCGCCAGGTCACCGACCTGGAGTTCGTCAACGCCGGCGGCACCGGCAGCATCGAGTCCACCGTCCGCGAGAAGGCCGTCACCGAGGTCGCCGCCGGGTCCGGCCTGTTCCACCCCCGCCTGTTCGACTTCTATCGCGGCTTCACCGGCCACCCCGCCGCCCTGTTCGCCCTGCCCGTGGTCCGCCGCCCCGCCAACGGCGTCGTCACCGTCCTCGGCGGCGGCTACATCGCCTCCGGCTCTCCCGGCCCCGACCGCCTGCCCCAGCCCTATCTGCCCGCGGGCCTGCGCTACGCGCCCGACGAGGGGGCCGGCGAGGTCCAGACCCCACTGCTCGGCCAGGCCGCCGAGGACCTGCGCATCGGCGACCGCGTCTGGTTCCGCCACGCCAAGGCCGGCGAGCTGTGCGAGCGCTTCGCCGGCCTGCACCTCGTCGACGGCGACGAGATCGTCGAGGAGGTGCCCACCTACCGCGGCGAGGGCCGCGCCTTCCTGTGACGACCGGCGTCACCGGCGGCCGTCCCGAGCGGTGTCATCGGCGGCCGCTCCGAGCGGCCCCGGCAGTGGCGCCACCGGCGGCCGTCGCGGGCGGCCTCACCTGCGGCGGCGCCGCCAGAGCATGACCGCCGCCCCCACCACCAGCACCGCGCCCACGCCGACCAGCACCGGCGCCAGGTTCGGCGGCTCGTCGGCCCACAGGTCGTCGGGCTCCTCACCGGGCTTGACCGGCCGCGCCGTCACCCCCAGCGCGTCGCCGATCCGCTCCCCCAGGGAGACGACGAACTCCTTCGCGTTCGCCTCGGCCTGCATGACGGCCCGCCGTGCCACGTTCCGGGGACTCACCCTGTCCGCGATGGCGTCAACCGTCCGAGCCAGCTCCTCGCGGGTGAGCTCGATCCGGCGCTCCAGCTCCACGGGATCGGTATCCGCCATGGCACTCCTCTCATCGCCCTTGACATTGATCAGTCTGTCAGGTCCCGACCCCCGACGACACTTCAGCCTGGCCGGTAAGTTGACCCGGGAACGATTCCTCGGAGGAAACCAATGAAACTCGAGCCAGGCGACGCCGCCCCGGACTTCACCCTTCCGGCCGCCGACGGCACCACCGTCTCGCTGGACGCCTACCGCGGCAAGCGGGTCATCCTCTACTTCTACCCCGCCGCGATGACCCCCGGCTGCACCAAGCAGGCGTGCGACTTCCGCGACAGCCTCGACTCCCTGACCGCCGCGGGCGTCTCCGTGCTCGGCGTGTCCAAGGACACCACCGCCAAGCTCGCGAAGTTCGCCGAGCACGACGCGCTGACCTTCCCGCTGCTGTCCGACCCCGATCTGGAGGTCCACAACGCCTACGGCGTCTACGGCGAGAAGACGATGTACGGCAAGACCACCCTCGGGGTGATCCGCTCGACCTTCGTCATCGACGCCGACGGGAAGATCGAGAAGGCTCTCTACAACGTGAAGGCCACGGGCCACGTCGCCCGCCTGCGCCGCGAACTCGGCCTCGACTGATCGGTACGGCCGGTGCCCGCTCCTGAACTAGGATGGCGCCAGCCGTACAGGCGGGGCCGTAGTCCAACGGCAGGAGACGCATGACTTAGGATCATGACAGTGCGGGTTCGAATCCCGCCGGCCCCACACATGGAGCACCCCGAGCACGTCGAGCGCATCCCGCGCGGGACACCCGCCCCGCGCGAGGCCCGTCCTCAGGAGGAGGGCGAAGGCGCGGGCGTCGTCGGCGTCCGCGGCGCGGGGGGCGTGGGATAGGTGCAGGTGAAGCCACCCTCGATGGGCGTGCACCGGCCGGGCAGGCGCGAGCCGTCCCGGGGCATCGGGATCCCCGGAGCCTGCCGGTGACCGCGCTCGCCTCCCCGCTCCCTGAAGCCGCGCCCTTCGTCGTGCAGGCGTCCGCGCCCCTCGCGGCCGTCCATGCGCTCGGCGGCGTAGCCGCCGCGGTGGCGGTCGCCGAAGCCGTCGACGACGGCGACGAAACCGCCGCCGACCAGGGCGCCGATGAGCGCGGCGGCGACGATCTGGAAGGTCCTGCCGCGCGCGGCGCCGGTGAGGCGGGCGTAGCGGCCCGGGCGGCCCGGCTGCGAGGCCGTGGTCGCCGCCCATCCTGGAGCGCTCCAACCGGGTCCGCCGGGACCGTACGGCCCGTACGATCCCGTGGCGGACGGCTGCCCGAACGTTCCCGTTCCCGCGGCCCTCGCCCCCGCGCCGGGGGCCGCCTGCGCACCGGCGGGGCTTGGCCTGTCGCCCGTGTCACCCGTGACCGGGGACTCGACGGTGTCGCCGTCCCGGCCCGCCGGGTCGCGCGGCGCGTCCTCTTCGCCGCGCGACCCGGCGTCGTTGTGATCCGCCATCACAAACATTCTCCCTTTACTCACCCCGGAGGGTGCTCCCGGAAACCATGGTGCCGGAGGGGGCGTAAGAGCCGCGTAAGCCGTACGGAGATGTGCGACCCAGGTCGTACATCGGGTTCCCCCTTATGGGGGAAGGCCCCTGATCTGCGAATACGTAGGGTTGAGGAGTGTTCGGTCGATTTCACGCCTGGAGCAGGCGGCACGGCACGATGACGGACGCCCTGTGGCTGACGCCGTTCGTGCTCACGTGCCTGTTCGCCCTGTGGTCATACTCCACCTGGCCTTCCTTCGATCCGGCCGCCCCGGTGTTCTGGTGGTACATCGGGCTGGGCGTCGTGCTCACGATCTCGCTTCTGTGGCGGCGGCGACGGCCCCTGGAGGTGTTCGCGGCCGTCTCGCTGATCAGCTTCGGGCAGTGGTGCGCCGGTCTGGAACCGAGCCCGGCCAACCTGGCGGTGCTGATCGCGATGTACGCCGTGGCGGCGTACCGGCCGCTGCGCTGGGCGGTGGCGGCGGGGCTGGTGGCGGAGCTGGGGCTGGCGCTGTCGTTCGGGCGCATCCCCACGGAGCCCGACTTCGAGACCTGGGCCAGCACGTCGGTGTTCGTGGTGGCGATCTGGATCGCGGGGATCTACGCCAACACGCGCCGCCGGTATCTGGAGGGCCTGGAGGAGCGGGCCGAGCGGGCCGAGCGCGAGCGGGACCAGCAGGCGCGGCTGGCCGCGGCGGCGGAACGCGCGCGGATCGCGCGGGAGCTGCACGACGTGGTCGCGCACAACGTGAGCGTGATGATCGTTCAGGCGGACGGGGCGGGATACGCGATCGACCGGGACCCCGAGCAGGCGCGCCGCGCGGTGCAGGCGATCTCGGCGACGGGGCGCCGGGCGCTGGCGGAGATGCGCAGGATGGTGGGGGTGCTGCGGGCCGACGAGGGCGGGGCGGAGGACTACGCGCCGCAGCCGGGCCTGCCGGAGCTGGAGGATCTGATCGCGCGGGTGCGATCTTCGGGCCTGCCCGTCGAGATGAGGGTCGCCGGCGAGCCGCAGGAGCTGCCCGAGGGCGAGCAGCTGACGGTGTACCGGATCGTCCAGGAGGCGCTGACCAATACGCTCAAGCACGGTGGCCCGGGGACCAGGGCCTCGGTGGAGATGGAGTACGGCGTGCGCGAGCTGGTGGTGCGGGTGTCCGACGACGGCCGCGGGGCGGCGGCGCTGCGCAGGCCCGGCGGGCACGGCCTGGTGGGCATGCGCGAGCGGGCCGCGATGTTCGGCGGGAGGGTCGAGGCGGGACCGAGGCCGGGGGGCGGCTTCGAGGTCGTCGCCCACCTGCCGGTGGGCGAGTCCGGCGGGAGCCGTGCGGCATGACGGGGCGGCCGGTGATCCGGGTGATGCTGGTCGACGACCAGGAGCTGCTGCGGACGGGATTCCGGATGGTGCTGCAGGCCCAGCCCGACATCGAGGTGGTGGCCGAGGCCGCGGACGGGCGCGCGGCGGTCGAGGCGGCGCGGGCGGGCGGGGTCGACGTCGTGCTGATGGACGTGCGCATGCCCGTCATGGACGGGGTGGAGGCCACGAGACTGATCCGCGCGGCGGACGAGGCGCCGCGGGTGCTGATCCTGACGACGTTCGACCTGGACGAGTACGCGTTCGCGGCGCTGAAGGCCGGGGCGTCGGGGTTCCTGCTGAAGGACGTCCCCCCGGCCGACCTGGTCAGCGCCATCCGCTCGGTGCACAGCGGGGACTCGGTGGTGGCGCCGAGCACGACGCGGCGGCTGCTGGAGCGCTTCGCGGTGCACCTGCCCTCCCCCGGCGAGGCGCGGGCACCGGCCCTGCCGGGGTTGACCGCGCGGGAGCGGGAGGTCCTGGTGCTGGTGGCGCGGGGACTGTCGAACCTGGAGATCGCCGAGCGGCTGGAGCTGGCCGAGGCGACGGTCAAGACGCACCTGGGACGGGTGCTGGCCAAGCTGGGACTGCGGGACCGGGCGCAGGTGGTGGTGTACGCCTACGAGTCCGGACTGGTCGTCCCGCATTCGGCGGACTAGATGATGTTGCGGCGCTTGTGGATCGCACGGTCGAAGGCGGGTGGGCGCCCGCCTCGGCTGCCCCGCCGGAGGCGGCCCGCGCCGAAGCGGCCGGCAGAGCACCGGTGGGAGTGACCGCCGACAGCACGGCCGTATCTCCTGGTGTCCGGCTCGGGTTCTGCTCAGCTCCGGCTCGGTGCTGCCGATAGGGCAGGTGAGGCCAGGTGCCCGCACCTGGGAGCAGAACATGACACCTCCGGGAGGATGCAGTGTTTGACGGCACGGTGGTACAGATGCTCCATGTCACCCTGGACGGGCTGGCCATGCGACAGCGGGTGGTCGCCGACAACATCGCAAACATCGAGACCCCCGGGTTCCTGGCCGGGCGGGTGGAGTTCGAACAAGAGCTGCGTGCCGCGATCGAGAAGGGGGACTCCCCCGCACAGGTGCGCCCCACCGTGGCCCGCTCCCTGGAGCCCACCCGCGCCAACGGCAACAACGTCAACCTCGACCAGCAGACCCTCACCCACATGGACACCACGCTGCGCTATCAGCTGATGCTGCGCATCCTCGACGGCAAGTACAACGGCATCCGCCGGGTCATCGGCGGCCAGGGATGATCCTCTGGCGACAGTGATGCCTGCTCGGGCGGCGTTGCGGCGTGCAGGTGAGGAGATTCACCTCTCCCAGATCATCACTATAGGTAGCGAACCCATCCAGGGCGTGTTTCTTGGATCTCTGCCATAGCGGGGATCGGCCGGGCGGATGCCCCCGGGCCCGCCCGTGAAGCTCGTCCGCAGTGGACCGGATGTCGCCCGCCCGGCGGGTACCGGTCCCGGTCGGCGGTCAGACCATCTGGCCCGTGCTCCATGCCCACGCGGCGATGCCGACGCGGTTGGCGGCGCCGACCTTGCGCTGGATGTTGGCGATGTGCGTCTTGACCGTCCCGGGGCTGATAACCAGCTCGGCGGCGATGTCGGCGTTCGTCCCGCCGTGCGCGACGAGGCGGGCGATCTCCAGTTCGCGGGCGGTCAGCGGCTCGGCGGGCGACGGGACCGGCTCGGCGGGGACGCGCAGGCGGCGGAGCAGCCGGACGGTGATCTGCGGACTGATCAGTGTGTCACCGGCCATGGCCGCGCGGACCGCCTCGACGAGCAGGGCCGGGCCCGACCGCTTCAGCAGGAATCCGCACGCACCGTCGCGCAGCGCGGCGTGGACGTACTCGTCGAGGTCGAAGGTGGTCACCACGATCACCCGGGTCTCACCCGCCAGCAGCCTGGTGACCTCCAGCCCGTCGAGGCGGGGCATGCGGATGTCGGCGAGCACCACGTCGGGGTGCAGATGGCGGGCCTGCTCGACCGCGCTGCGCCCGTCGGCGGCCTCGGCCACGACGGTCATGTCGGGCTGGGCGTCCAGGATGAGCCGGAACCCGATGCGCACGTCCTCCTGATCGTCGGCGAGAAGTATCCGCGTGGTCATGCCGCCCCCATCCCGTGGATCCTATTGATCACGTCTGTCGTCTCCGCCCCGTGGGTCCACCCGGTCACGCCTGTCGTCTCCGCTCGCACCGCAGCGAGGATGCGCGCGATCATGCCACCGTCTCCGTTCCGCGGGTCCACCAGGTCACGCCGCCTCCGCGGGCAGGACGGCGGTCACGTGCCAGCCGTCCCGGGTGGGGCCCGCCTCCAGCGACCCGCCCAGGAGCTCGGCCCGCTCCGCCAGTCCGGCCAGCCCGAACCCGCCCCGGCGGGAGGCCTCGGAGTGGCCGCCGCCGTCGTCGGTGACCCGCACCCGCACGTTCCTCCCCTCCCGGGTGACCGCGACCTCCACCCGGGTCGCCTGTACGGCGTGCCTGCGCACGTTCGTGAGCGCCTCGGTCACCACCCGGTAGACGGTGGCCGAGGTCTCCCGCGACAGGTTCAGGCCGGGGGCCACGGTGAGGTCGGCCGCCGGGGAGAACCCCTCGACCAGGCTCTCCAGACCCTCGACGCCGGGCAGGCGGTGGTCGTTCCCGGAGGCCTCCTGCCGGTCGTGGAGCATCTCCACGGTCCTGTCCAGGGAGGCCAGCGCCCGCTGCCCGGCCTCCTCGATGCGCCGCAGCGCCTCGGCGACGGCGGGCGGCAGCGGGCCGGGCACCAGGCGGGCGGCCTGCGCCTGGACGAGCATGCCGCCGACGTCGTGGGCGACGTAGTCGTGCAGGTCACCGGCGAGGGCGAGCCGCTGCGCACGCCTGGCCTCGGCCACCGCGCGGCGCCGGGCGCCGTCGAGGGAGCGCAGGTAGAAGCCCGCCCCGGCGGCCGCGATCGCGGGCAGGGACCAGGCCGCGCACGCCCCGGCCATCAGGGACGGCTCTCCGGGCCACAGAACGCGCAGGAGTATCAGCGCGACGGCCAGTCCCGGCAGCGCCGTCGCGACGGCGGCCCCCCGGCCCGGCGCGCGCCGGGCCGCCAGCAGGACCAGCACGAGCAGCGGGACCGTCTCGACCATCATCCAGACGGTGGCCTCGGGCCGCCGCCCCAGCAGCGGCTGAGCGGCGGTGATCGCGAGCGACACGGCCCCGCCCGCGCCCGCCGCCATCGCGACGGGGATCCGCGGCGCGAAGGCCGCGACCGCCGAGGCCGGCACCAGGCACGCCGAGATCATTTCCATAGGCCGACTGTAGAGGGCGGCCGGGAGGAGCGGATCTGCCGGACGGCCGACCGAGGACGGCGCAAGCCGTACCGAATCCCCCGGACGGCCGATCGGAGGCGGCGCAAGCCGTACCGGATACGCCGGACGGCGGATGGGACTCGTGCCCGCCCCCGGCCCACGCTGGGGTCATGGATACGACGATCACTCGAACGACCGCCCGCTGGGCCCGGTGGGCGGCCTACGCGGCGGGTGCCTGGTCGCTCGCCTACGGCGGGCTCGGGCTCTGGTGGGCACTCGACGGGCGGGGCTTCCCCTTCGGGGAGGGCGACGTCCCCGACGCCCGGGCCGAGTCGCTGCTCGGTGCCGCGACGGCGGCCGGGACCGGGCCCGTCATCGCCGCGCTGGGCGCCGCGGGCGCGCTGCTGGCGCTGGTCCTGGCCAGGGTACGGCTGCGCGGCGTGCCGCGGGCGGCGGCGCTGGTCCTGGCCTGGGCCGCCGCCCTCACCCTGGCCGTTCTCGTCCCCGACCAGCGGGTCCTGGTCGCGGTGGCCTACGCTCCGATCGCCCTGGTCGGCCTGCCCTGGGGCTGGCCACCGGCGAACTACTTCGAGGTGGCGTTGCCGTGGCCGGTGCTGAACCTGCTGATCTGCATGGCCGGCGGGGCGCTGTGGGGAGCCGCGGCGCTGGCCTTCCAGCGCCGTTCCGCCGGATGCTGCCAGAGCTGCGGGCGCGCGGAGGACGGGCACTCCACCTGGACCCGCCCCGCCGCGGCGGCGCGCTGGGGGCGCCGGGCGGCCTACGTCGCCTTCGCCATCCCGCTCTTCTACGCCGTGGTCCGGTGGGCGTGGGCGCTGAAGATCCCGCTGCTGGTCCCCCACGAGGGCCTGCAGTGGCTGCACGAGACCGGCCTGGTGTGGGCGGGCGCCGGGCTGGCGACGCTGGCCTCGCTCGGCGGCGTGCTCACGCTCGGGCTGGTGCAGCGCTGGGGCGAGATCTGGCCGCGCTGGGTGATCGGGCTGGCCGGCCGGCGGGTGCCGCCCGCCTTCCCCGTCACCTTCGCCTCGGTGATCACGGTCATCCTGGCCTCGGCCGGGGCCACGGCCGTGCGCGTCACCGACTGGACCGACCCGGTCGCCTGGCTGGCCAACCCGATCACGTACTGGCCGCTCTGGGCGGTGGCCCTGGGCGTCGCCACCGCCGGCTATTACCTGCGCCGGCGGGGGAGGTGCCGCCGCTGCGGGCTGATCTGACCCGCCCCCGCCGCCGGGTGGGTCGTCCGAATGGCCGATGGAGGACTCACCCACTGGTCGCACCCGTGGGACGGGAGTGGCCCTGCGGGGGAGGCGAAGTCCGTCCGCGAGTCCGATGGCCCGCGTTTTCCCTGGCAATAGCGTCTATCTCGTCATAACGCATTCGTTTTCGGGAGAGGCTGACGTGACTATCACCGGAGAGGTCGGTGCGTGGAACGCTCGGGGGAACGCGGCGTCCGCCGTGGTGGCCAGGGGCCTGACCAAGGTCTACGGCCAGGGCGACGCGGCCGTGCACGCCCTTCGGGGGGTGGACGTCTCCTTCGAGACGAGCGCCTTCACCGCGATCATGGGCCCCTCGGGATCCGGCAAGTCGACGCTGATGCACTGCCTGGCCGGCCTGGACGCGGTCAGCGGCGGGAAGGTGCACATCGGCGACGTGGAGCTGACGGGGCTCAACGACAAGCAGCTCACGCTGCTCAGGCGTGAGCGGATCGGGTTCATCTTCCAGGCCTTCAACCTGCTGCCGACGCTGACGGCCGAGCAGAACATCCGGCTCCCGCTGGAGATCTCCGGCCGCAAGGCCGACCAGGACCTGTTCGACCGGGTCGTGGAGACGGTCGGCCTGCGCGACCGGCTCGGGCACAAGCCCACCGAGCTGTCGGGCGGCCAGCAGCAGCGCGTGGCGGTGGCGCGGGCGCTGATCAGCAAGCCGCAGGTCATCTTCGCCGACGAGCCGACCGGGAACCTGGACTCGCGCAGCGGCGCCGAGGTGCTGTCGTTCCTGCGCACCTCGGTGCGGGAGCTGGGGCAGACGATCGTGATGGTCACCCACGACCCGGTCGCGGCCTCCTACGCCGATCGGGTGATCTTCCTGCGGGACGGCCTGCTGGTCAGCGAGCTGATGCGCCCCAGCCCCCAGTCGGTGCTCGACACCCTGATGAAGCTGGAGGCCTGAGGGTGCTGAAGACCACTCTGGCCGGGTTGCGGGCGCACAAGCTGCGCCTGCTGCTCACATCCCTGGCGATCACGCTGGGCGTGGGCTTCATCGCGGGCACGTTCGTGCTCACCGACACCATCGAGGCGGGTTTCCGGCAGAAGTTCGCGGCGGCGGCCGACAAGATCGACGTGGTGGTGCTGCCCGCGGAGGACGGGGGACGCGAGCGGCAGGCCGTCGGAGCGGACCTGCTGGAGAAGGTTCGCGGCGTCGAGGGCGTGGCGGACGCGCAGGGCGTCGTGCGCGGTACGGCGGCGCTGATCGGCAAGGACGGCAAGGCCGCCGGCGACTATCCGACCTCGGCGATCTCGATCCCGGAGGGCAGGCTCAACCGGACCGAGATCACCGGCGGCGCGGCGCCCAGGAGCGCGGCGGAGGCCGTACTGGACGAGAACACCGCCAAGACGCGCGGGTTCGCGGTGGGCGACAGGATCACCGTCCTGGACTCCAAGAACGTCAAGCACGAGTTCACGCTGGTGGGACTGTTCGACGTCGGCGTCGACCAGGCGCTGGCGTACAGCGGCGCGGTCGGCTTCACCACCGGCACCGCGATGAAGATGAGCGGCGAGAAGGACTTCCGGAAGATCGACGTGGCCGCCGCCGAAGGCGTGACCGCCGAGACCCTGCGCGCGTCGGTCGCCACGGCCCTCGGCACCGGGGCGCAGGTCGAGACCGGCGCGAAGCACGCCGAGGAACTGGCCGCCGCCAACGGCGCGGACACGAAGATCCTGACCCTGGGCCTGCTGCTGTTCGGCCTGGTCGCGATGTTCGTCGCCGCCCTGGTGATCTACAACACGTTCAACATCCTGGTGGCCCAGCGGACCCGCGAGATGGCGCTGCTGCGCTGCATCGGCGCCACCCGCAGGCAGGTGTTCGGCTCGATCGTGCTGGAGTCGGCGGTGGTCGGCCTGATCTCCTCGGTGCTCGGCCTGCTGACCGGCCTGGGCCTGGGAGCCGGGGCGCTGGCGGTGATCGGGCGGACCGGGCTGGACGTGCCCACCGGCGCAGTTGCGCTGGCGCCCCGCACGGTCGCGGTCGGCATGGTGCTCGGGATCGTCGTGACGGTCGCCGCGGCGCTGCTGCCGGCCCGGGCGGCGACGCGGGTGGCGCCGATCGCCGCGCTGCGCTCGCAGGTGGAGGAGCAGACCTTCAGGACCGGGGTGGTCCGGGTCGCGTTCGCGGGGCTGTTCCTGCTGGCCGGGGTCGGCGCGACGGTGCTCGGGGTGACCCAGGACCCGGGTGAGGCGGCGCTGTTCACCGTCATGGGCGGCGGCGCCCTGACCTTCCTGGCCGTGCTGATCCTCGGGCCGGTGCTGGTCAAGCCGCTCAGCGCGCTGGTCGGGTGGCTTCCCGGCAGGCTGTTCGGCGTGCCGGGCAGGCTGGCGGTGGACAACTCCCAGCGCAACCCGAAGCGGTCGGCGACCACGACGGTGGCGCTGACCATCGGCGTGACGCTGATGACGTTGATCTCGGTGCTCACCGCGACGCTGCGCGTGACCTACAACGCCAAGCTCGACGAGCAGTTCCCGGTGGACTATCTGGTCGCCTCGCAGGGCGACCAGGGGACCCTCCCCCGGGCGCTGGCCGAGGACCTGCGGGCCAGGCCCGAGCTGGCCTCCGTGGTGGCGCTGCGCGCCGCCTCGGCGAAGATCGGCAAGCACGGCGAGTTCGAGGTCGGCACGTTCACCGCCGCCGCGGACTTCACCCCGAAGGCCGCCACCGGTTCGTTCGGCGACCTGAAGCCCGGAACCGCGGCCCTGGCCGACTACGTCGTCAAGGACCTGAAGGTCGAGGTCGGCGACACCATCGCGGTGAAGACGACCGAGGACGGCACGGTACAGCTCAAGGTGGTCGCCACCTTCCTCGGGGAGAACGCCCTGCTGCCCGAGGTGACCGTTCCCGAGCAGGACTTCGACGGGTACTTCGGCCGGCTGGGCGACGGCCAGATCATCGCCGACGTCAAGGACGGCGTGGCCGAGGAGAACGCGCGCAGGGCGGTCGAGGCGGCGGCGCAGCCGTACCCAACGGCCAAGGTCTCCAGCTCGACCGAGATCCGCGGGGAGTTCGACGAGGCGCTCGACATGATGCTGATGATCATCACGGGCCTGCTCGGCCTGGCGATCCTCATCTCGCTGCTGGGCATCGCGAACACGCTGTCGCTGTCGGTGCACGAGCGCACCCGCGAGTCGGCCCTGCTGCGGGCGCTGGGACTGACCCGGCCGCAGCTGCGCCGCATGCTCTCGGTCGAGGCACTGGTCCTGGGCGTCATCGGCGCCCTGGTGGGTGTGGCGCTGGGGGCCGTGTTCGGATGGGCCGCGACGACGACGATGACCACCGGGGTCGTCTTCCAGCTCCCGGTCCCGCAGGTCCTGGCGTTCGTGGCGCTGTCCGGCCTGGCCGGGGTAGTGGCCGCGGTGCTGCCCGCGCGCCGGGCGGCGCGGGCCTCGATCGTCGGCTCGCTGGCCTCGGGCTGATCTGCGGCCCGGCGGTTCGCGGACCGGTGGCCCGGGCGCCCCTAACGGGGGCGGCGCCCAGGCCACTGGTCCGCGACGGTCTCGGGGTTGAGGAGGGGACGGATGTCGATCTCGCCGGTGGCCTTGTCGATCACGATGCAGCCGGCGCCGACGGTGTCGGGCAGCACCGCCGGATCGTCGGACTCGTGCTCCTTCGACCAGGCGACATAGCCCTCCTTGAAGGCATATATCCCGATCTCCAGGGCGGCGTCGCGGTGGCGGACCCCGTTGATGTACTCCTCGGCCACGGCCCGCGCCTGCTCGAGGTTCACAGCCTCCGTCCCTCCCTGTCGACGATCATGCAGAAGACCCCCGTCACGGAGTCGTAGGGCGGCTCGACGGCCATGTGACCGCGCTGGGCGTCGATCCAGATCACCTCTCCGCCGGAGTTGACCGCGTTCCAGGCGTGGCTGCCGCCGCTGGGCCACCGGGTGACCAGGAGTGCGGCCGCGCCGTGCCCGCCGGCCAGCAGCGTCTGCGCGACCATGGTGTAGGCCCGCCTGCCCTGCCCCGCGTGCTGGAAGCGCTGGCCCAGCCAGCGCTCGGCCCGGGCCGAGCCGCCGGCCTCCCCGCTGAGCAGCGGCTTCCCGATGCGGTCGTACTCGGGATAGCGGGGCGCGGCCACCGTCGGCACGCCGTACCAGGTCGCCAGGACGGCCATCGCGCAGTCCATGGCGTTGGTCGCCCGGAACGGGTCGTCGGTCGAGCCCGCGCCGTTGATCAACCGGATCCACATGCCGCGGGGGTCGGGGAAGCGCCGCGGCACCCCGTGCTCGTCGACCGGTACGGCCAGCGCGATGTCGGCCTGCGACTGCGGCTCCGGCCGCGCCAGCCCGCCCTCCATGCCGTACGGCCGGCAGCGGTCGAGCCGCGGCGGCCGCCAGGGCTCGCGCTCCGGCTCCCGGGGCGGCGCCACGACCACCGAGGCCGGAACGTCCAGCTCGAAGTCACGCCAGCGTTTCCCGTCCGAGGTCACAACCGGGTTGTAGATTCCTTCGGGCAGCAACCGTCGCGTCACGCGAATCCCCCTTCGCCCCACCCGTTTCGCAGCCGATGGTAGGACGCCCGCCTGCGCGGCGTCGGGGAGTTGGCCATATCCGGACCTGCGGCATTCCACCGGCGGGCGATCGGGGTCAGGCGACGTTGACCCTGATCGCGTGCCAGCCGGTGGCGCCGTCGGGGGCGACCGGCGCCTGCTCGGAGGTCTGGGTGTAGCCGGTGGCGTCGGTGGCCCGCACCTCGATGGTGTGCTCCCCCGCGGTGGCCTCCCAGTCGTCGATCACCCACTGGCGCCAGGTGTCGGCCGTCGGCGCCTCCGCCAGCCTGGCCTGGCGCCACGGCCCCCGGTCGATCCGCACCTCGACGGCGTCGATCCCCTTGTGCTGGGCCCAGGCCACGCCCGCCACGGTCGTCCGGCCCGCCGGAACGGTCGCCCCGGACTTCGGCAGGTCGATGCGCGACTGCGTCTTGATCGGCCCCTCGGCCGACCATCCCCGGGGCGTCCAGTACGCCTCGTCCCGGTCGAACCGGGTGACCTTGATCTCCGTGACCCACTTCGTCGCCGAGACGTAGCCGTACAGCCCGGGGACGACCTGGCGGGCCGGGAAGCCGTGGTCGACGGGCAGCGCCTCGCCGTTCATCGCGATGGCGAGCAGCGCGTCGCGGCCGTCCATGACGACGTCGGCCGGGGTGCCGCAGGTCCAGCCGTCGGCGGAGGTGCTCAGGAGCATGTCGGCGTCCTTGTGCACCCCCGCCTCGCGCAGGATGTCGGCCAGACGGGCGCCGAGCCAGCGGGCGTTGCCGATGTACGGCCCGCCGACCTCGTTGGAGACGCAGCAGAGCGTGACGTCGGCCTCCACCATGGGACGCCGCATCAGGTCGGCGAAGGTCAGTTCGATCGGCCGGTCGACCATGCCGTGGATCTTCAGGGTCCAGCTGCCGGGCTCGACCTTGGGAACGATGATCGCGGTGTCCACCCGGTAGAAGTCGGCGTTGGGGGTGAAGAAGGGCGACAGGCCCCTGATCTTGAGGTCGCTCCCGGCGGGGACCGGCTTGGCCGCGGTCGCGGGCGACGGCAGCGCCAGGCCGACGCGGGCCTGGTCCACCTCCGCGCCTCCGGACAGCAGCCGTCCCACCGCACCGGCGGCCCCGGCCGCGACCACCCCGCCGAGCAGGCCGGTCAGCAGCCCGCGCCGGTCGAAGGAGTGCAGGTCGTCCCCGGCCCGCATGATCGGCGGCGCCGTCACGATCACCCCGTCCTGCCCGGATGCCGGGTGGAGAGCCGCCTCGTCCTCGCTCCGCGACGCGGCCGGGGTGTCCGCCGTCTCTGAATCGGCGCCGGGCCGGGGACGGGGTGCGCCCGAGCCGGCGGCGACGGAGCGGCGGACCAGCCGGGAGAGGGCCACCATGCCGGCGCCGACGCCGGCCAGGACCGGGAAGACGTCGGGCAGGCCCGCCTCGGGACGGGTCAGCGACGCCGCCAGGCCGATCACGCCGAGGACGACCAGGCCGGCGTGGCCGTACCGGAGATCGCGGAAGGCCAGGATCCCGATCCCGACGGCGAAGGCGGCAAGGACCACGGAGACGCCCGAGAGCAGGACGGCCTTGTCGGCCTCGCCGAAGGTCCCGATGGCCCATTCCTTCAGCCAGGACGGGGACAGGTCCACGACGGCGTTGCCGACCGTGAGGACCGGGAACGCCGACGCCTTCACGACCCCGGCGACCAGCCATGACACCCCGATCGCCACGGCCCCCGTGACCAGCCCGACCAGCGCCGCGGCCCACGCGGGCACGCCCCTGTAGCTCTCCATGCTGCAGACGCTACGCCCGCCGGGGGCCGCAGGTTCTTACGCGCCGATTACGGGACATGATCGACATGGCCCGATCCCGCCGTCGGGAACGGTGCGGGATCAGGCGAAGGTCTCGGCCATGATCGGGGCGAGTGCCCGGAAGGCGCGTCCCCGGTGGCTGATGGCGTCCTTCTCCTCGGGGGAAAGCTCGGCGGTCGTCCGGGTCTCCCCCTCGGGGACGAAGATCGGGTCGTAGCCGAAGCCGCCGGTCCCGCGCGGGGCGTCGATGATCACGCCGCGCAGCGCGCCCTCCACCACCCGCTCCTCGCCCGAGGGCCACGCCAGCGCCGCCGCGCACGCGAAGTGCGCCCCCCGGTGCTCCCCCGGCACGTCGGAGACCTGGGCCAGCAGCAGGTCCAGGTTCGCCTTGTCGTCGCCGTGCGTGCCGGACCAGCGGGCCGAGAAGATGCCGGGCATGCCGTTGAGCGCGTCGACGCACAGGCCGGAGTCGTCGGCGACGGCCGGCAGGCCGGACAGCCGGGCGACGGTGTGCGCCTTCAGCAGGGCGTTCTCGGCGAAGGTCAGGCCGGTCTCGGCGACGTCGCCGATCTCCGGGAACTCCTCCAGGCCCACGATCTCCACCGGCACCGAGGCGCCGGCCAGGATGCGGCGCAGCTCGGTGATCTTCCCGGCGTTCCTCGTCGCCAGCACGACGCGGCGCGCGCCGTTCCCCGCCGGACCCTCACGCCCGCTCGCGCCGGCGCCCCCTTCCACGGGCACGTCCGCCCGCCCGCTCATGCCAGCGCCTCCTTCTGCATCCGGGTCAGCTCGGCGCAGCCGGCGACGCCGAGGTCGAGGAGCTGGTCGAGGACGGCCCGGTTGAACGGCCTGCCCTCGGCGGTGCCCTGGACCTCGACGAACTCCCCGGAGCCGGTCATCACGACGTTCATGTCGGTCTCGGCCGCGACGTCCTCGGTGTAGCACAGGTCGAGCAGCGGGGTGGAGCCGACGACCCCGACCGACACGGCCGCGACCGAGTCGACCAGCGGGTCGCCCTTGCACATCTTGCGCTCCCGCATCCAGCGGACCGCGTCGACCAGCGCGACGTACGCGCCGGTGATGGCGGCGGTACGGGTGCCGCCGTCGGCCTGGAGCACGTCGCAGTCGATCAGGACGGAGTTCTCGCCCAGGAGCTTGTAGTCGACGCAGGCCCGCAGGGACCGGCCGATCAGGCGGGAGATCTCGTGCGTCCGGCCGCCGATCCTGCCGCGCACCGACTCGCGGTCGTTGCGGGTGTTGGTGGCCCGCGGCAGCATCGCGTATTCGGCGGTCACCCAGCCCTGGCCGCTGCCCTTGCGCCAGCGCGGCACGCTGTCCTGCACCGAGGCGGCGCACAGCACCTTGGTGCCGCCGAACTCGATGAGCACCGAGCCCTCTGCGTGGGCGAGCCAGCCGCGGGTGATCGTCACCGGGCGGAGCTGATCGGGAGTACGTCCGTCTGCACGAGCCATGGACATCACCCTAGGTCATATACCGCCCCGCTCCGCGCGAGCTCGATCGTCCCGCCGAACCCCCCGCGGGAGGCGTCGTCGAGGATCCGGTTGCGGTCGTACCAGGGCACGAGGTGGGTGAGCACCAGGGTGCCCGCCTCGGCCTGGGCGGCGTGCTCGGCGGCCTGGCGGCCGGACAGGTGCAGGTCGGGCTGCAGGTCCGGCACGTCGAGGAAGGAGGCCTCGCACAGCAGCACGTCGGCGTCCTTGGCCAGGGTGACCAGCTCGGCCGACTCGCCGGTGTCGGCGGAGTAGGCGATCGAGCGGCCGCCGTAGGAGATCCGGAAGCCGTAGGTCTCGACGGGGTGGTTCACCCGCGCGGCGGTCACCTCGAAGGGACCGACCTCGAACACGCCGGGCGAGAGCCGCGAGAAGTCGAAGGCCGTCTCCAGTCCCGGCTCCTCGGGCATGCCGTAGGCCGCGGCCAGGCGCCGGGAGGCGTCGGCGGGCGCGTGGACGGGGATCCTGCCGAACGGGCCCTGCGGGGAGTAGGTGCGCACCACGTGGTACGGGCACAGGTCGAGGCAGTGGTCGGCGTGCAGATGGGACAGGCAGATCGCGTCCACGTCGTAGAGGCCGATGTGCCGCTGGAGCGCTCCCAGGGCGCCGTTGCCGAAGTCCACCAGCATCCGGAAGCCCTCGGCCTCCAGTAGATAACAGGACGAGGGACTGTCCGGACCGGGGAAACTTCCAGAGCACCCGATGATCGTCAACTTCACGGCGGCCTCCTGTTCGTTGCGGCGCAGCGCGTCGCGGCTCGGGCGCGGCAAACCGGCGCGCCCTCACTTGTTCCCTGTGTTCCGGCTCGCCCCCTCGCGGCCGGGTCACTTTTACGGGCGGTGCCCGTTGCTCCCGGCGTCTCCCACCGCCGCGAGTTCGACTGCCTGGATCTCCGGCCCGAGGAAGCGCCGCCCGAGCCGGGCGAACAGAGCGCCGTCGCCGGTGGCGCGGAACCGGTGACGGGGTGATGTCCCGGCCGCGGCCGCCAGGCCTCGGTCGTGCAGGATCCGGAAGACGTCCTTGGCGGTCTCGTCGGCGCTGGACACCAGGGTCACGCCGTCTCCCGCCACGTATGAGATGGGCCCGGTGAGCAGCGGATAGTGCGTGCACCCCAGGATGAGCGTGTCGCAGCCGTCGGCGAGGATGGGCTCCAGATAGTCGCGGACGACCTCGATGAGCTCCTCGCTCATCGTCTCGCCGCGCTCGACGAACTCCACCAGCCGGGGTGCGGCCACCCCGGTCAGCCGGACGTCGGGAGCGGCGGCGAAGGCGTCGTGATAGGCCATCGACTCGATGGTGGCCCGGGTCCCGATCACGCCGACCCGGCCGTTGCGCGTGGCCCGCGCGGCCCGGCGGGTGGCCGGCTGGATGACCTCCACCACCGGCACGTCGTACCGCTCGCGCGCGTCGCGCAGCACCGCCGAGCTCGCGCTGTTGCAGGCGATCACCAGCATCTTGACGTCGTGCTCGACGAGGTGGTCCATCACCTCCAGGGCGTACGCCCGGACCTGGGCGATCGTTTTGGGCCCGTACGGTTGCCGCGCGGTGTCGGCCACGTAGAAGATCGATTCATTGGGCAGCTGATCGATGACGGCCCTGGCCACCGTGAGACCGCCCACACCGCTGTCGAAGATTCCGATGCTCGCTTGCGACACGGTTCCCAAGGTTAGGCGACGTGTGCGGAACGCTCACGGTAAGAATCCTCACAACGCATGTTGCATCGCTCACGTACCACGGCTCAGAGCCGTCACCCGGTCACGGCTCCGAGCCGTCACCCGGTCACGGCTCCGAGCCGACGCCCGCCCGCGGCTCGGCGCCGCCGCCCTCGGCCGCGGCGGGTCAGCCCCGGCCGACGCGGGCGAGCTGACGGGACTGGGCGACCAGCCGGCCGGCGGAGTCCCAGACCTCGACCTCCTCGTCGAACCAGCCGTCGCTGATCAGGCGGCCGCTGCCGAGCAGGGTGAGCAGGCCGGGGGCGGGCAGCGCGCGCAGGTGCCAGGTGAGGTCCACGGTCGGGGCCCAGCCGCGGGCCCCGGCGGAGAAGACCACCGGCGGCAGGGCGTCCACGGCCAGAGCCAGGATGTAGGGGTCGGGGTCCTGCGGCTCGGCCATCCTGAAGTAGGCGCGGCCCTCGGGGCGGCCGGTGGGCTCGCCGGTGAGCCAGCCGATGGTGGGCGGGTCGAACGCCATGTCGATCTGGGCGTTGAACGTCATGTTCGACTCGGGCTTGGGGTCGGGCAGCTTGACGCACTCCTCGACCGGAGGCATGGCCGCCGGGGGGTCGCCGGTCCAGTCGGGGGCCACGTCGGCGAGGGTGGCGGTGGTGACGAGGCTCTCGATGAAGGCCTTCTCACCCTGGCCGTCCCCCTGGACCAGGGTGGCCCGGGTCATCGTCGCGGTGCGGCCGGTCTTGATCTGCTCCAGCCGTACCCGCGCGGGGCCGGGCACGGGCGCGCGCAGGAACTGGGCGCTGGTGGTCACCGGGTGCTCGTGCGGGGAGGAGTCCACGACCGCGCGCAGGATCACGGCCATCAGGTAGCCGCCGTTGAGCGGCCCGCCGATCGAGTAGCCGGGGTCCAGGCACACGTCATAGGTGGTCTCGTCGACCCGGATCGCCTGCGTCGCCTCGTCGAACTTCGTCATCTGCTGTCCACTGCCTCGCTTCACCGGGCGGTCCGTCCCGAACCTTATTCTAGTGAGGCCACTTTACCCACCCGGCGCGGCGCGCGCCTCCCCGGTTCCCCCCTTGAGCGGACCGACGGCCCTCCAGGCACAGAAGACCCGACAAGTCACGCACTTAACATTTTTGTCTAGATTTTCCCATCTATGACGGTGTCAGGGGCGTCACATAAGGCATCCTCGAACTGCGTGTCTCAGGACGGTGATCCACACGGAGAGTGCCGGGCGGCGGTCGGAGCAGGGACGAACCCCTGTTAGATGCAGCAAAGCCGCAGTTAGTTCGATGCAAGTGATTCGCTAGAGACGTGCACTAACTTCTAAGCATCCGCGAAGTCCACATTGTGAGTGAGCATGCCTGCCAACAATCCCCCCGACCAGTCCCCCGGATCGGGCCCCCAGCCCGACAGGACGATCGCATACCGTCGGAACGAGGGTGCGCAGCAGCACGACCAGCCGCACACCCAGGCCTACCCCCAGGGCTACCCCCAGCAGGGCGGTTACCCGGCCCAGGGCGGCGGTTACCCGCAGGGCCAGTCCGGATACCCCCAGGGAGCGGGCGGCTACCAGCAGGCCCCGCCCCCTTACCCCCAGCAGTCCCAGCCCGCCTACCCGCAGCAGAACTACGGGCAGCAGGCGCAGTACGGCCAGCAGGCCTACGGTCAGCAGTCGCAGTACGGCCAGCAGGCCCAGCACGGACAGCAGGCCCAGCACGGACAGCAGGCGCAGTACGGCCAGCAGGCCTACCAGCAGCAGGGTTACGGCCAGCAGGCCGGCTGGCAGCCGCAGAACCCCGAGTTCCTGGGTGCCGCCCAGTCCTCCGCCCCGCGCAGGCGCGGTAAGAAGGGCTGGCTGGTCGCGGTGGTCGCCGCGCTGGTCGTGGCACTGATCGGCGGCGGCGGCGCCTACGCGTTCAACCTGCTCAGCGGTGGCGGCACCCAGCCCGACCAGGTGCTGCCCGGCAACGCCTTCGGCTACGTCCGCGTCGACCTCGACCCGGCCGCGAACCAGAAGCTGGCGCTGTTCGAGATCGCCAAGAAGTTCACCGTCACCAAGGACTCCTTCACCGGCGACGACCCGCGCAAGTCCCTCTTCGACATGATCAAGAAGGACAGCCAGGACCTCAGCAAGGTGGACTACGCCGCCGACATCGAGCCGTGGCTCGGCTCCCGCGTCGGCGCGGCCTTCCTCCCGCCGGCCAAGCAGGGCGAGGAGCCCCGCGCCGTGGTCGCCGTCCAGGTCACCGACCAGGACAAGGCCAAGGCCGGGATCGCCAAGCTGATGGGCGAGGAGAAGTACGGCATCGCCTTCCGCGAGGACTACGCGCTGGTCACCCCGACCCAGGCCGAGGCCGACCAGGCCGTCTCCGCGGCGCCGCTGTCGGAGAACGCCAACTTCACCTCCGACCAGAGCGACCTGGGCGAGACGGGTGTCCTGTCCTTCTGGATGGACGCGGGCAAGGTCGCCGAGCTCGCTCCCGAGCTGGCCACCCAGGACCCGGCCACCCTGGCCAAGATCAAGAACCTCCGCGTGGCCGGTGCGCTCCGCTTCGACGGCAGCTACGCCGAGGTCGCCGGCATCGCCCGCGGCGGTCAGGCCCTGGACATGGGCGAGCCCGAGCCCTCCCAGATCGGCCGGCTCCCGGCCACCACCGCCGCCGCCGTCTCGATCTCCGGTCTCGGCGACACGCTCGGCAAGCAGTGGGCCGAGGTCATGAAGACCCTCAACCAGAGCGGCAACGGCCAGAGCTTCCAGCAGTTCGTCGACCAGGCCCAGCAGCGGTACGGCCTGGCGCTCCCGGCCGACCTGGTGACGCTGCTCGGCAAGAACCTCACCCTGGCCCTCGACGCCAACGGCCTGGACGGCAACGCGCCCAAGTTCGGCGCCCGGATCGCCACCGACCCGGCCAAGGCCCAGGAAGTCGTCGGCAAGATCGAGAAGTTCCTCGCCGACTCCGGCACCACCGTCCCGCAGATCGCCAAGGTTCCCGGCGACGGCGTCCTGGTCCTGGCCAGCTCGCAGGAGTACGCCGCCGAGCTCGCCAAGGAGGGCACGCTGGCCGACAGCGAGACCTTCAAGCTCGCGATCCCGAACGCCGGCTCGGCGACCTTCGCGGCCTTCGTCGACCTCGACAAGATCGAGAAGTTCTACCTGCAGAACCTCCAGGGCGACGAGAAGGCCAACGCCCAGGTCCTGCGCGCCGTCGGCATCAGCGGCTCGCAGAACGGCGGCGACGCGGACTTCTCCCTGAGGGTCCTGTTCAACTAGCAGCGGCCCGACCGGCAGCACGACGGTCACACGCGAGAGGGCGGGCGTCCCGGATGGGGCGCCCGCCCTCTCGTCTTCCTCGTCTTCGCTTCCGCCTTCACTTCCGTCTCCGCGCGAGACGCCTCGTGGGAGGCGCCGCACGGGAGGCACGGCCCGTCAGGCCCAGAGCTGGCCTTCCAGCCGCTCCTCGGCCTCGTCCAGCGTGCCCTCGTAGGCGCCGGTGGACAGGTACTTCCACCCGCCGTCCGCCACCACGAACACGACGTCGGCCCGCTCACCGGCCTTGACCGCCTTGGCCGCCATGCCGAGTGCGGCGTGCAGGGCCGCCCCGGTGGAGACCCCGGCGAAGATCCCCTCGGCGGCCAGCAGCTCCCTCGTCCGGCGCAGGGCGTCACCGGAGGAGACCGAGAAGCGGGTGGTCAGCACGTCGGCGTCGTAGAGCTCGGGGATGAAGCCCTCGTCCACGTTGCGCAGGCCGTACACCAGCTCGCCGTACCGCGGCTCGGCGGCGACGATCTTGACGTCGGGCACGCGCTCGCGCAGGAACCGGCCGACCCCCATCAGGGTGCCGGTGGTGCCGAGGCCGGCGACGAAGTGGGTGACCGTCGGCAGGTCCTCCAGGATCTCCGGGCCGGTCGTCTCATAGTGGGAACGCCAGTTGGCCGGGTTGCCGTACTGGTAGAGCATCACCCAGGACGGGTTCTCCGCGGCCAGGCCCTTGGCGACCCGCACCGCCTCGTTGGAGCCGCCCGCCGCCGGGGAGGAGATGATCTCCGCTCCCCACATGCGCAGCAGCTGGCGGCGCTCTTCGGAGGTGTTCTCCGGCATCACGCAGATCAGCTTGTAGCCCTTGAGCTTGGCGGACATCGCCAGCGAGATGCCGGTGTTGCCGCTGGTGGGCTCCAGGATCGTGCAACCGGGCCTGAGCAGCCCGTCCTTCTCCGCCTGCTCGATCATCCACAGCGCGGGGCGGTCCTTGATCGAACCGGTCGGGTTGCGGTCTTCGAGCTTGGCCCAGATCCGCACGTCCTCCGACGGCGACAGCCGGGGCAGGCCGACCAGGGGAGTACGGCCGACCGAGTCGATCAGCGATTCGAAACGCATGAGGGCTGGCTTCCGCTTCGTGATGGCAGACGTCGAGGTGACCGACGCCGCGATGGCAGACGTCGTGGTGGCGGGCGGCGGGCGCCCGCGTGCCCCGCCGGGGTCACCGGCGGCGCGGGCGCGCCTAGCGGGAGCCGCCGGCCACGGCGGGCAGCACGGTGACGGTGTCGCCGTCGGCCACCGGGGTCTCCAGACCGCCGAGGAAACGCACGTCCTCGTCGTTCAGGTAGACGTTCACGAAGCGGCGCAGGGCGCCCTGGTCCACCAGCCGGGCCTGCAGCCCGGGGTGACGGGACTCCAGGTCGCCGATCAGCTCCTCCAGCGTGGCGCCCTGGGCGTCCACGGCCTTGGCGCCGTCGGTGTAGGTGCGCAGGATGGTCGGGATGCGGACTTCGATGGCCATCTCGGATCAGTCTCCTCAAGTCGTCGGGTGACGCCACCGGATCAGAACACCGGGTGGCGAAGGGGGATTCCAGGACTGCCGGTCAGCGACAGTCGTAGACGACGGCGAAGGGAGTATGCCCGAACAGGAAGTTCTGCACGGGAGCGAGACCGGCGTGCCGCACCCGGACACCGGGACGTGCGCGCACGACGTCCTCCAGGGTCGGGTCGGCGGTCGACATGATGGCCAGTTTACCCAAAGGGGTGCTTACCTCCCACGGCCGTACCGGGTGCCGGAGGTCACACCGGAACGATGACGACCTCTTCCTCGGTCACCACGCCGTCGACGATCCGGTACGAGCGCACCTCCGCCTTCTCCCCCAGCTCCTCGCGCGTGGAGACCAGCACGTAGTGGGCGTTCGGCTCGGAGGCGTAGCTGATGTCGGTGCGCGAGGGGTAGGCCTCGGTCGAGGTGTGGGAGTGGTAGATGACCACCGGCTCCTCGTCGCGGTCGTCCATCTCGCGCCAGACCCGCAGCTGCTCCATGGAGTCGAAGCGGTAGAAGGTCGGCGACCGCTCGGCGTTCTCCATCGGGACGAACCTGACGGGGGTGTCGGAGCCCTCGGGTCCCGCGATCACGCCGCACGCCTCGTCCGGGTGGTCGGCCCGGGCGTGGGCGATCATCTTGTCAACCAGTTCCTGCGAGATCGTGAGCATGCCTGGAAGCTACCAAAGGGCGCGCACCAGGGTGTCCTGGAGGTAGGTCAGCCAGTCGTAGGTGACGAAGGCCGGATAGCGGGGGTCGTCCTCCGGCATCCCGGCGATCTCGTCGTGGATCTCCTCGGTCACCTCAAGCCGGGTGCCCAGCGCGAGCCGTACGTCGTTCAGCGCCCGCATCCACGCCTGCGCCTGCTCGGCGGTGAGCTCCACCCGGCCCGGGACCGCGCTGTCGAGCATGGTCTGCGCGTCGGCCCGCTTGGCGTCGCGCAGGGTCGCCTCGGTGTAGCGGCGGAACTCCGCCGACAGCTCGTCGTCCTCGTAGGCCGAGGGGAACAGCCGGGCCAGCACCGGGTCGGTGGGCTCCTCGGAGGAGCCGATGCCCAGGGCCCGCTCCAGCGGATCGTCACCGGTCGTCCCCGGCTCGATCAGGTCCAGGATCTGCGCCATCAGCGACCGCAGGACCGAGACCTCCGCGACGTCGAAGTCGGCGATCACCGTGCCCCCGCGCCCGGCCTTGAACCCGCTGCTCATCGCCCGCCCATCACTCCCCGCTCGCAGCCGCGGCTCACGAGTCCCGCTGCACGGTGGCCCACAACCCGTAGGAGTGCATGATCTGAACGTCACGCTCCATCTCCTCGCGGGTGCCGCTGGACACCACCGCCTTGCCCTTGTGGTGCACGTCGAGCATCAGCTTCTCCGCCTTCTCGCGGGAGTAGCCGAAGACGGACTGGAAGACATAGGTCACGTAGGACATCAGGTTGACCGGGTCGTTCCAGACGATGGTCAGCCACGGCAGATCGGGCCGGACGTCCGCCGAGGGACGCTCGACCTCCATCGGAGCAGTGCTACCCACATCCACCAGTCTGCCCTACCCCGGGCTTAGTCTTCGACTCGTGACGATGAGCATGAGCACGGCGTTGCTGACAGATCACTATGAGCTGACGATGGTGCAGGCGGCGCTACGCAGCGGGGCGGCCTCGCGACGGGCGGTGTTCGAGGTGTTCGCCCGCCGGCTGCCCGGGGCACGGCGTTACGGAGTGGTCGCCGGGACCGGCCGGGTGCTGGACGCGCTGGAGTCCTTCCGGTTCGGCGACGACGAGCTCGCCTTCCTGCGCGACAACCGGGTGGTGGACGCCCCGACCCTCGACTTCCTCGCCTCCTACCGTTTCCGCGGCCGGGTGTACGGCTACCGCGAGGGCGAGTGCTACTTCCCCGGCTCCCCCATCATGACCGTGGAGGGCACCTTCGCCGAGGCCGTGCTGCTGGAGACGCTGATCCTGTCGATCCTCAACCACGACTGCGCGATCGCCACCGCCGCCTCCCGGATGGCCCACGCCGCGGGGACGCGGCCCATCATCGAGATGGGCTCGCGCCGCACCCACGAGTCGTCCGCGGTGGCCGCCGCCCGCGCCGCCTACCTGTGCGGGTTCGCCGCCACCTCGAACCTGATGGCCGGCCACGTGTACGGCGTGCCGACCACCGGGACCGCGGCCCACGCCTTCACGCTGCTGCACGACTCGGAGGAGGAGGCCTTCCGCGCGCAGCTCGACTCGCTCGGCGCGGGCACCACGCTGCTGGTGGACACCTACGACGTGGCGCAGGCCGTACGGACCGCGGTGGAGCTCGCCGGGCCGGACCTGGGCGCGATCCGGCTCGACTCCGGCGACCTGGGCGAGGCGGCCCACGAGGTGCGCGCGCAGCTCGACGCCCTGGGCGCCCACCGCACGCGCATCCTGGTCACCGGCGATCTCGACGAGCACGCCATCGCCGCCCTGGCCGCCGCGCCGGTCGACGGTTACGGCGTGGGCACCTCCCTGGTCACCGGCTCGGGCTCGCCCACGGCCGCGCTCGTCTACAAGCTCGTGGCCCGCGAGGACGCCTCGGGGGACATGCGGGCGGTGGCCAAGAAGTCGGTCGGCAAGCCCAGCCGGGGCGGGCGCAAGAACGCCTTCCGCCGGTTCGACGAGACGGGTACGGCGATCTCCGAGGTGGTCACCGTCTCCGAGATCCGGCCGCCCGACTCCCGGCCCCTGCAGGTCATGCTGGCCGACGGCGGAGAGGCCGTCGGCCGGGAGAAGCTCGACGACTCCCGCGCCTGGCACCGCGAGGCCTTCGGCGAGCTGCCCTCCACGGCCCACCAGCTGTCCCGGGGAGACGTCGCGCTTCCGACCGTGTTTGACTAGGCCCATGGCAACCGCGCTGATCATCGTCGACGTCCAGAACGACTTCTGCGAGGGCGGCAGCCTCGCGGTGGCCGGAGGGTCCGAGGTGGCCGCCGCGATCTCCCGGCACGCCGCCTCGCACCCCTACGACCACATCGTGGCCACCCGCGACTTCCACCTGGACCCGGGCGACCACTTCGCCGCCGAACCCGACTTCGTGATCACCTGGCCCGCACACTGCGTGGCCGGGACGCCGGGGGCCGACTTCCACCCCGCCTTCGACACCGGCCGCGTCGAGGAGGTGTTCAGCAAGGGGGCCTACTCGGCCGCCTACAGCGGTTTCGAGGGCTCCGCCCCCGACGGCACGAGCCTGGCCGGCTGGCTCTCCGCACGCAAGGTGCACGCGGTGGACGTCGTCGGCATCGCCACCGACCACTGCGTGCGCGCCACCGCCCTGGACGCCGTCGAGAACGGCCTGGCCGTCCACGTGCTCCTGAACCTGACCGCCGGCGTCGCCCGCCAGACCACCGAAGCCGCCCTGGCCCAGCTCGACTCGGCCGGAGTCGTCCTGACCGGCGCCCCGGTGGTCCACGCCCCCTGACGCCTCTCAGCTCGCGGGCATCCCCAGAAAACCGATGATCCTGTCGAGCTTGCCGTCCATGGTCCTGAAGTCCCGTTTCAGTCCCGAGACGTCCTGCCTGACCTCGACCATGTCGTCCTTCAGACCCGTGACATCCGTCTTGAGATCCGTGACGTCCGTCTTCAGATCCGCGACATCCGTCTTCAGACCCGAGATGTCCTGCCTGACCTCGACCATGTCGTTCTTCAGATCCGTGACG
>NZ_BOOK01000022.1 GCF_016863195.1 Paraplanobispora takensis
TGACATCCGTCTTCAGATCCGAGATGTCCCGCTTGACCTCGACCATGTCGTTCTTCAGGAGCGTCACATCGGTCTTCAGATCCGTGACGTCCGTCTTCAGATCCGAGATGTCCTGCCTGACCTCGACCATGCCCCTTTTGAGACCCGAGACATCGATCTTGAGGAACTCGACGCTCCGGTGAACCTTGTTGAGGTCCTCCTTCGTGGCGAGGGTGTCCATCCTCGTCATGATCTGTTCGAACATCGGAGCCACGTATTCCCTGATTTCGGCGCGGATGATCTCCTGCAACATGCGTCTTCTTTCTTGAGAGTACCGGGGCGCCACCGGAGGGGGCCGGCGCCATGACACAGGAGGGGCGGCGAGAACACTACCGGGATCGGGTACTCCAGGTACGGAATCAGTCACGCCGGGTAAAGCGACGGGTAAACGGATCCACTACCTGTAGGGACAGGAGTATCACGGAGAGTTGATATCTCCTATCCCGCGGTGGTGACCTCACATGATCGTGCTCGGTGTCCTGTGGATGATCCTGTCCCCCCTGTGCCTGTGGCTGCTGTTCCGCGGTCGCACACCGGCCAGGCTGGGCGGGCTTCTCACACTCGCCGGGCTTGAGGTGGCCACGATCTGGCTCACCGTCGGGACTGAGACCGAGGTGCCGCTCGCCCTGGCGGTCGGCGCTCCGCCCGCCGTACAGGCCGAGCGGCCCGCGCCGTGCCCGGTGCGGGCGCTCGCGCCGGAGCAGGCCAGGCTGGTCAAGCGCGGAGGCGAGCTCCACTCGGTGACTCTCTCCTGGCCGGCGGCGGCCGGCGAGTGCGACACCGCGACCGTCCGCCTGCACCACGCGCACAACCGGATCAAGGTGTGGGTGCAGGAGGGGCCGGCGGGGCGCCCATCCGCCGGCGCCCGGGCGTTCCCCGTCACCGTGGCGGGCGGTACGGCCTCCACGGAAGTCCTGCTCGTCCCGCCGCTGCCCGGCAGGAAGGGCCTCACGGCGATCGACGGCCGCACCGGCCGCCCCATCGCCCTGCGCTGACCTCTCCGAGGGGCGGCGGCCGACTGCCCCGCCGCCCCGCATCGCCGGGGAGGAGGCGGGCGATCGGATCCGCGCCGGACCCCGGGGCACGGCCGGCGGCCGTCCCGGCGCGGGTCAGGCACCGGTACGACCGATGACCGTCCCGGCCACGCCGGACCCCGGCGCGGCCGTCCCGGTTCCTACCGCGATCGTTGGGTGGCCCAGTGGCGGATCTTGTCGATGCGCTCCTGGATCTGCTCGGCGGTGGCCTGGGCGATGGCCGGGCCGCCGCAGGCGCGGCGCAGTTCGGCGTGGATGACCCCGTGGGGCTGGCCCGTGCGGTGGTTCCAGGCGCCGACCAGGCCGTTGAGCTCCCGGCGCAGGTTGGCGATCACTTCGTGCGGGGTGAGCTCGGGCTCCTTGGGCTCGGGCTTGTTCCGCTTGGCCTTGAGCTGGTCGGACTGCCGCTTGCTCAGCAGGGTCCGGACCTGGTCGGGCTCCAGCAGACCGGGCAGGCCGAGGAAGTCCTCCTCCTCCGGCGACCCGGGCTCGGCGGCGGCGCCGAACTCGCCGCCGTCGAAGAGCACCCGGTCGAAGGTGGCGACCGCCTCCAGGGTCTCGAAGGGCAACTCGTCGCCGACGACGTCGGGGTTGCCCTTCTTCCGGTTGGCGTCCTCGATCAGGAAGTCGTCGAGTCCCTCCTCGGGGAGCTTGCGGTCGAGCACGTGGTCGCGCTCGGCCTCCATCTCCCCGGCCAGGCCCATCAGGGTCGGCACCGAGGGCAGGAACACCGAGGCGGTCTCGCCGCGCTTGCGGGCGCGGACGAAACGGCCGACGGCCTGGGCGAAGAACAGCGGGGTCGAGGTGCTCGTGGCGTAGACGCCGACGGCCAGGCGCGGGATGTCGACGCCCTCGGAGACCATCCGGACCGCGACCAGCCAGCGGTCCTGCGACCCGGAGAACTGCTTGATCTTCTTGGACGCCTCGGGGTCGTCGGACAGGACGACCGTGGCCCCCTCGCCGGTGATCGCGCGGATGTGCCGGGCGTAGGCGCGGGCCGTCTCGTGGTCGGTGGCGATCACCAGGCCGCCCGCGTCGGGCACGCCTCTGCGCACCTCGGTCAGCCGCCGGTCGGCCGCCTGGAGCACCTGCCGGATCCAGTCGCCCTTGGGGTCGAGGGCGGCCTTCCAGGCCTGGCCGAGCTGGTCCTTGGTGAGCGGGGTGCCGAGCGTCGCGGCGATCTCGTCGCCCGCGCGGGTGCGCCAGCGCATCTCCCCCGCGTAGGCGAGGAAGATGACCGGCCGGACGACGCCGTCGGCCAGCGCCGGGCCGTACCCGTAGGAGTAGTCGGAGACGCTCCTGCGCACCCCCTCGCCGTCCTCGGCGTAGGTGACGAACGGGATGGGGTTCACGTCGGAGCGGAAGGGGGTGCCGGTCAGCGCCAGGCGCCGCGCGGCGGGCTCGAAGGCCTCGCGCACTCCGTCGCCCCAGGACTTGGCGTCGCCCGCGTGGTGGATCTCGTCGAAGATGACGAGCGTCTTGCGCGCCTCCGTGCGGGCGCGGTGCAGGGCCGGGTGCATCGAGACCTGGGCGTAGGTCACCGCCACCCCGGTGTAGTCACGGGAGGTCGCGCCCTGGCTGTTCTTGAACTCGGGGTCGATCGCGATGCCGACCCTGCCGGCGGCCTCCGCCCACTGCCGCTTGAGGTGCTCGGTGGGAGTGACGATCGTCACGGCCCTGATGATGCCCCGGGACAGCAGGTCGCTGGCGATCCGCAGCGCGAAGGTGGTCTTGCCCGCGCCGGGGGTCGCCACGGCCAGGAAGTCGCGCGGCTCACGCCTGAGGTAGAGGTCGAAGGCCTCCTGCTGCCATGCGCGCAGCTTCGGCGCGGTGCCCCAGGCGGCCCTGTCCGGGTATGACGGTGACAGGTGGGAGGCGGCGGAAGTGCTCACGCGCCCCTCCTCGCCCGGGGGGTCGTCGGGGCATTCGCAGCGCTGCTGTCTCTGATGGCTCGCTCGCTTCGCTCACTCACAATTCCCCCAGAGTAATCGCCGCCGCCGACAAGACGTGCCGATCGTCCGAGATCCTCGCCAAGGTCATCTCCTCGTGCTAATGGGACCCCGGGTCCCGTACGTCCGCACCCGCCCCGCCCTATCCCGCCGCGACGCCGGCGGGCCCGTACGGCGGGCCGCCCTCACGCCGGTCCCAGGCCCGCGACCACCGCGTCGATCGCGGCGCGGGGCCCGGGGCCGTCGGGCCTGGCCACCGCGAGCAGCACCACCGGAGGCCCGGAGGGCCGGGTGAGGACCACCACCCGCAGGTAGGCGGGGAGGTTCACCACGTCGCGGTACTGCGCCCGCAGGGCGCGGCTGTGCCCGGTCCATCCGCCGACGGTGACCGCCTCGTCCTCCTCGACCTTCACCTCGTCACCGTGGAGCAGCAGCTTGCTGTACAGGTCGGCGAGCTCGGTCGCGCTCCTGCGCGCGTCGGTGACCGGCTCGCCGGGCCCGACCAGCACCGTCACGGTCCGGCCGTCCCCCGCGGCCGAGGTGAAGCCGGTGACCGGGGGCGAGGCCGCCCTGTTCCACCCGGCGGGCAGCCGGTAACCGGCGCCCGCGACCCGGTCGGTCACCCGGGCGGGCTCGGCGGAGGACAGGGACCGCACCGCCAGGACGGCGACGCCGGTGACCGCCCCGGCGCAGATCACCAGGACGAGCAGTCCGATGAGGGGACGGCGCAGGCGCCGCGGGATCCCGTGGCGGGGCGGTGCGACGGGCGCGCCGTACAGGCGGGCCGAGGGCGGCAGGTCCTCCTGCGGCTCGCCGTGAGCCTCGGGCGAGCGGGCGGTACCCGGACGCACCGGGCTCCACCCCGGCCGCGTCACCGGGTCGTACGGCCGCGCCCGGCGGGGGCGGCGGGGCCGCTGCGGGGGCTCCTGCGGCGGTCGCATCCGGTGGGGCGGTTCGTCCACGCGGCCCTCCTCCCGGTGAACGCGGCTCTCCCGTCCTACCATGCCCCCCGGCCGGCGGTCCGGCCATAGGTGATCACCGATATGGAACGGCGGATCAGGCGGCTTCGCGCATGCGCCCGGCGACGACCACGCCGAGCGTCCCGATCGCCGCGGTCATGACGACGATCGACAGGAAACCGGCTCCGATGTCGTCGTGGCCGATCAGGTTGATCAGCACGCCGCCGAAGCCGATGGTCAGGGAGCTGCCCAGGGTGTCGACGACCTGCAGGGCCGCGGAGTTCGCGCCCTGCTCGGCGTCGGGCGACTGGCGCATCGTGGTGAGGCTCACGCTGGACATGCCGACGCCCATGCCCAGCCCGGCGAGTATCCAGGCGGGAGCCATGATCCAGCCGGTCAGCCCGGGGATCATGGTGAGCGCGGTCAGCAGGATGCCCCCGGTGACCGCGGCCGCGCCGAACCGCACCAGCTTGGGCCGGTCCCATTCGCGGCGGGCCTGCAGGTAGGAGCCGCTGCTCCAGCCGATGGCGCCGACGGTGAGGGCGATCCCGGCCTCGGTGAGGGTGAAGCCGAACTCCTTCTGGAGCACCAGCGGGATGAAGGAGTTGACCCCGAAGAAGGCCGCGGACAGGACGCCGCGCATCATGACCGTGGTGGGCAGCCCGCGGCCGAACCGGAGCGCCCCGCGCGGCAGCAGGCGGGGCAGCCCGACGGCCAGGGCGAGCACTCCCACCGCGGACAGGACGCCGCCCCGCACCGGCTCACTGTGCAGCTGGTCGGCCCCGTAGAGCAGCACCCCGGCGCCGACGGCCGTCCCCAGCGCGGCCAGGATCATCGGCAGCGGCCTGGAGCGGGGCCCGGTGGCGCGGGCGGGCGCCTCTTCACGGTCCTGCCCCTCGCCGCCGCGCAGCGCGGGCAGCAGCATCACCAGGGCGGGGATCACCAGCGGGATGATCCCGTAGAAGACCCAGCGCCAGCCGACCGTCTCGGCGACGATCCCGCCGATGCCGGGGCCCACCAGGGCGGGCAGCACCCAGGCCGCCGAGAGCCCGGCGAAGATCTTGGGTCTGGCCGCGGGGGCGTAGACCCGCGCGATCATGACGTAGATCGCGACGACGGCGAACCCGCCGCCCAGCCCCTGCACGGCGCGGGCGACGATGAACACCTCCTTGGAGGGCGCGGCGCCCGCCAGGAACATGCCCACCACGAACAGGCCCACGCCGACCAGGAACGGCACCGGGTGCCCCCGCCGGTCGGACCAGAGCCCGGCGGCCACGTTGGCGAACAACCCGGCGATCAGGAACGCCGAGAAGCTCATGCCGTACAGGTTGAGCGCGTTGAGCTCGGTGGAGGCCGCAGGCATGATCGCGCCGATGGACATGCCCTCGAAGGCGATCAACGTGACGACGAGCAGGATCCCGAGCGACGCCGTCCGGTATTCCGGGCCGAAGATCCGAGGGGGTTGGTATGGAGCGTCAATCGTCTTCGGTGCTGTCACCTGTCAAGAGTAATGTCCGCTCCCGCCTCGCGGTACGCCGCCCAGGCCTCCCGCATCCGGACCGCCTGGCCTGCGGTGAACTCCGACATGCAGGCGTCGTGGGAGTAGTCCATGAAGTTGTGCACCGGGTCCGCGCCGTCCTGCGGGCAGGTGTCCTTGCCCTCCGGGCAGCCGTCGGTGGGGTGCGCCTCGGGAGGCGTGTCGACGACCGCGTCCCCCGGCTCCTGGCAGCCGTTCTCGAAGGTGTGCAGCAGCCCGAGCCAGTGGCCGATCTCGTGGACCCCGGTGAACCCGCGGTCGAAGTCGCGCAGCGACCCGCCGGGCAGGCTGCGCCAGTCGACGACCACGCCGTCGAGCTGGGGCTCGTCGGCGTACCAGTGCGGATAGGTGGAGTAGCCGAGCACCATCCGGCCCAGCTGGGCGATGTAGAGGTTGAGCGTCTCCGCACCGCCCCTGCGCATCCGCTTGATCGACCGCTCGTAGGAGAGCGGGTCGTGGAACCAGGCCGGGCTGTCGGTCCTGGTCAGGCCGTCGAGCCGGAACCGGATGCCGGTGTCGGACCCGCCGAACCGGCCGGCGTAGGCGTCGTTGAGCACGGTCATCTGGTCGTGCACCGCGCTGTCGGGGGCGCCGCGGGGCCCGTCGGTGAGCACGTGCACCCAGGTCGGGACGGTGACCGGCTCCCCGGTGAGCCTGGGCGCCCGCGGGCGGCGGGCCTCCAGATCGGCGATCATCTCGGCGATCTGCGCCCGTCCGGGGGCGTACGGCTCGGCGTCGCGTCCCGGGGGCCGCGGGTTCACGACCCGCGCGGCGGCCGCGCACGGGTCCGTCTCCCGGTGCGCCGCGCCGGACCGGGCGGGCGCCGGGAGGCGGGGCGCCGGAAGGGCCGCGAGCCGGGCAGGGGATTCAGCGGCCGCCTGAGGCGGTGAACCGGCGGCCGGCGGGCCGGTGCCCGCCGAGGCGAGACCCGCCGTCAGCAGGCACGCCGAAGCGACGGCGATCGCGCGCGAAAACATGACTCCCCCGATAAGCCATCCGGCCTGGCCGGATGCCGCCTTTCAGCGACATCTCGACCGTAGCCGCACGGGGCGCGATCACCGGTGAGCAACACTCACTGATTGTCGCCGTCGTCGCCCTTGGGAAGCCCTTCGTAGATCTCCTTGCACTCGGGGCAGACCGGGAACTTCTGCGGATCCCGGTTCGGCACCCAGACCTTGCCGCAGAGCGCGCGCACCGGGATGCCGCTGAGCGCGCTCTCCATGATCTTGTTCTTCTCGACGTAGTGCGCGAACCGCTCGTGGTCGCCGTCACCGTGCGACAGGTCCGGCCGGACGTCGCTCTCTGGAAGGATCTTCGTGCTCACTCTGTCGATTTTATGCCCGCCCCGTCCCGGCGTCCGCGAGAGGGCACCGGGACGGCGGAGGGTCAGCCCATGTGGATCGGGGCGCCCTCGGTCTTGCGACCGGCCTTGACGACCAGCGCGAGCAGCGCGGCGAGCACCGCGACACCCGTGCTGACCTGGAAGCCCAGGTGCATGCCGTCCAGGAAGGAGGAGTTCACCACACCGGTGATGGCCTGGGCCACCGCCTCGGGCGTGCCGGGCTGGACGGGGGCCTCGGCGAAGGACGCGGCCTGCGCGAGCCCCTCCATCTGCGCCGGGGACGGCGCCGGGAGCCCGGTCGCGCTCCAGTAGCCGGGCAGCACGTCACTCACCTTGCCGGCGACGATCGCGCCGAGCACCGCGGTGCCCAGCGAGCCGCCGACCTGCATGGCCGACTGCTGCATGCCGCCCGCGACGCCGCTGAGCTCCTCGGGGGCGTTGCCCACGATGATCTCGGTGGCGCCGACCATGACCGGCGAGAGGCCGAAGGCCAGCAGCACGAACGGGACCGCGCTGGCCGCGTAGCCGTCCTCCAGGCCCAGGCGGGACAGCAGGAACATCGCCACGGAGGTGATCAGCATGCCCGCCACGATCGGGATCTTCGGGCCGAACTTGCTGATGGCCGCACCCGCGAGCGGCGAGGCGACGATCATGCCCGCGCTCATCGGGAGCATCCGGACGCCCGCCTCCAGCGGCGAGAGGTTGTGCACGCCCTGGAAGTAGAAGGTCAGGAAGAACATCGCGCCGAACATCGAGAACGCGGTCAGCACCATCAGCACGGTGCCGATCGAGACCGACAGGCTGCTGAACAGGCTGAGCGGGACCAGCGGCTCGGCCGCCCTGCCCTGCCACCAGACGAACGCCGCGCCGAGCAGCAGGGTCCCGGCCAGGAAGGCGAGCGTCTTGGCGTCGCCCCAGCCGTACTCCGGAGCCTTGATGATCGCCCAGACCAGGCAGAACATCGCGCCCGAGAGCAGCACCACGCCGAGCCAGTCGACCTTGGACAGCGACTCGGCCCTGCTCTCCTTGATGACGAGGAGGGCGACGATCAGCGCGACGATGCCGACCGGGACGTTGATGAAGAACACCGACTGCCAGTCGCCGGTCTTCTCGTCCACCAGCAGACCGCCGAGGAGGGGGCCGGCCGCGCTGGACAGGCCGATCGTGGCGCCCCAGACGCCGATCGCCATGTTGAGCTTCTCGGCGGGGAAGGCGGCGCGGAGCAGGGCGAGGGCGGCGGGCTGCAGCAGCGCGCCGAACAGGCCCTGGAGCACGCGGAAGGCGATCAGCATGCTGATGGAGTCGCTCAGGCCGATCGCGAGCGAGGTGAGCGCGAACCCGGCGATGCCGACGACGAAGACCCTCTTGTGCCCGAACAGGTCACCGAGCTTGCCGGCGGTGATCAGGAACACGGCGAGCGCCAGCAGGTAGCCGCTGGTCACCCACTGCAGGTCGGCGAGGGACGCCTTGAGGTCGGCGCCGATCACCGGGTTGGCGATGGCGACGACCGTGCCGTCGAGCATCACCATCATCACGCCGAGCGAGACCGCCAGCAGAGTGAGCCACGGATGACCCTGCCTGGATGATGCGCCCCCGTCCGGCGGCGGTGCCACCGTTTTGGCCTGTGCCATGGAAGGGTTCCCCCTCTGTCGCTGCGGATACGTCCCATGTTGGGACGTCATCGAGGTAATTTATGGCAGCCACTGACAGATGACAAATCATTTCATTAGGCAGAAAATGACTTATGGCAGACTGTGAACTCTACGTTGCGAGGAGGTGACAGCCATGAGTCAGCCGGGGCTGCGTGAGCGCAAGAAGGAGAGGACACGGCTGGCACTGATCGACGCCGCCCTCGACCTGTTCCTGGCTCAGGGCTACGAGGCCACCACCGTCGACCAGATCGCGGCCGCCGTCGAGGTCTCGCCACGCACGTTCTTCCGCTACTTCGCGACCAAGGAGGACGTCGCGCTCTCCCTTCCCGTCGACGGGCAGGAGGTGATGCTGAGGGAACTGGCCGGCCGTCCCGCCGACGAACCGCCCTTCGTCGCCCTGGGCCACGCCATGCGCGCGGTCGTCGCCGAGCTGCAGAACGGCGACCAGACCGAGACCGGGAGGTTCCTCAAGGCGCGCGAGCTGGTCGAGAGCACCCCCGCGCTCTTCGCCGGCAGCGTCCGCCGGATGATGGAGAACGAGCAGCGGCTGGTCACCGAGATCGCCCGCCGGGAGGGCCGCTCCCCGGCAGACCTGCTCCCCCTCTTCGTCGTCTCGCTGTTCACCACCGTGGCACGCGTCGGCTTCGAGTCCTGCCATCCCCGGGCCGTCGAGGACCTACCGGCCTTCGCCGAACGGCTGGAGCAGATCCTCGCCCTGGCCGAGCGATCACTGCGCCCGGGCTGGGACCGGGTTCAGGGATCGCCGGGCGGCGTCTCCGATCAGTTCATCGAGGGGTCGTCGGGGCAGGTCGCCACGTAGGCCAGTTCGCCGGGCTGGCGGCGGAGTACGGCGCGCCACAGGGTGCCGGGGTCGTCGTGGAAGGTGTCTCCGGCCTCGGCGTCCACCACGTACCAGGCCCCCTCGCCGATCTCGGCCTCCAGCTGGCCGGCGGTCCATCCCGCGTAGCCGGCGAAGATCCGCATCTGGGCGATCTCTCCGGCCAGGATCTCCGGCGGGGCGTCGAGATCGACGGTGCCGAGCCGGGACACCGCGTCGGTGCCCGTGTGCAGGCGCCGCCAGCCCAGGGGCTCCTGGCCGCTCGGCACGGCGGCCAGCGCCAGGGCGCTGTCGGTCTGGACGGGCCCGCCCTGGAACAGCACGGGCGGGCCGGTGACGAGGGAGTCCCAGGTGGGGAGCACCTGGGTCACCGAGATGTCGCTCGGCCGGTTGAGCACCACTCCGAGGGTCCCCCCCTCGGTGTCGTGCTCCAGGATCAGGATCACACTGCGCCGGAAGTTGGGGTCGTCGAGCTTCGGGGTCGCCACCAGCAGACCGCCGACATAGATCGCCTCCGCCATCCCTCCATCATGATGGGTGCGGCCCGCGTTTCGCCGCCCCACCCCCCATCTCACACATCGAACTTCCGCGTTATGCCACCTTTTTCATACGAAATCCCGCGTGAAAGGGTCGGTACGGCTACGCCTCGGTCATCCCGGTACGCGCCCGGCCCCCGGCGGACTCGCGCACGGCCGCCGCGACGGCGCCCGCCACGTCGGGGTGGAACACGCTGGGGATGATGTAGTTCGGGCCGAGCTCCTCGTCGGTCACCACCGCGGCCAGCGCGCGGGCGGCGGCCAGCAGCATCTCCTGGTTGACCACGCTCGCCTGGGCGTCGAGCAGGCCGCGGAAGACCCCGGGGAAGGCCAGGACGTTGTTGATCTGGTTGGGATAGTCCGACCGGCCCGTGGCGACCACGGCGGCGTGCTCGCGGGCGTCGTCGGGCGAGACCTCGGGCTCCGGGTTGGCCAGCGCGAAGACCACGGCGTTCTCGGCCATCGTGGCGATGTCGTCGCCGTTGAGGATGCCCGGCGCGGAGACCCCGATGAACACGTCGGCGCCCTTGACCGCGCCGCGCAGGTCGCCGGAGTATCCCTCGACGTTGGTGTGGTCGGCGATCCACCGGAGCGAGTCGTCCAGGTCGTCGCGTCCCCGGTGCACGGCGCCCAGATAGTCGCAGACGATCACGTTGCGCGCGCCGGCGGCGAGCAGCAGGCGCAGCACGGCCGTACCCGCCGCACCCGCGCCGGCCAGGGTGATGCGCACCCCCGACAGCTCCTTGCCGACCACCCGCAGCGCGTTGGTCAGCGCGGCGAGCACGCAGATCGCGGTGCCGTGCTGGTCGTCGTGGAAGACGGGGATGTCCAGCAGCTCGCGCAGCCTGCGCTCCACCTCGAAACAGCGCGGCGCCGAGATGTCCTCCAGGTTGATGCCGCCGAAACCGGGGGCGATGCAACGGACGATCTCGACGATTTTGTCGACGTCCTGGGTGTCCAGGCAGATCGGCCAGGCGTCGATGTCGGCGAACCTCTTGAAGAGGGCGGCCTTGCCCTCCATGACGGGCAGCGCGGCCGACGGGCCGATGTTGCCCAGGCCGAGCACGGCCGAGCCGTCGGTGACCACGGCGACGCTGTTGCGCTTGATCGTCAGACGGCGGGCGTCCTCGGGATTGCGGGCGATCGCCATGGAGACCCGGGCGACGCCGGGCGTGTAGGCCATGGAGAGCTCGTCACGGTTGCGCAGCGGCACCTTCGACTTCATCTCGATCTTGCCGCCGAGGTGCATGAGGAAGGTCCGGTCGGACACCTTGTGGATGACGACGCCCTCGACGACGTCGAGCTTGTCGACGATGGCCTGGGCGTGGTCGGTGTCGCGCGCGGCGCAGGTGACGTCGATGCGCAGGGTCTCGTGACCGGCGGTGGTCACGTCGAGAGCGGTGACCACACCTCCGGCGGACTCTACGGCGTGGGTGAGCTGGCTGACCGCCTTGCCGCCCGCCGGCACCTCCAGGCGCACGGTTATGGAGTACGACACGCTAGGGACTGTGGCCACAGCCAATCCGCTCCTTTGCGACTGACCCGGTTCGGGGTCCCTCCATCGTGCCACTACCCGGGTGGTGTGCGCGCCGGGGCGGTCAGTCCAGAGCCGTCGAAGCGGTCACGATCAGCTCCACACAGGCGCTCACCGGGATGGTCGTGCTGTCCAGGACCAGGTGGTACAGCTCCGGAGAGGCCGGATCGGCACGATAGAAGTGGCGGACGTAGGCCGTGCGCGCCCGGTCGTTGTCCTCCACCAGCCTGCGCGCCTCGCGCTCGCTCACCCCGGCCAGCGCGGCCGTCTGCAGGATCCGCCGCCGCTGCGGGGCGTCCAGCCGTACGTGCAACGCCCCGGGGTGGGCGGCCAGGACCAGCGCCCCGGCCCGGCCGAGGATCACACCGCCCTGCTCCGCGGCGATCTTCCTGATCACCGCCTCGGTGTGGGAGACGAAGTCCTCCGGGGGCGGAGGCATCGACCCCGGCAGATAGACGTCCACACCGCCGAACGTGGCCGTCGGGAGCCGTACGGCCCCCGACAGCAGCCAGCCGAGCCCGTGCTCGGAACGGTCGTCGTGGGCGAGGGCCTCCTCCAGCGTGCAGCCGAGTTCCCCGGCCACCGCGCCGGGGATGGCCCGGTCCACGAAGGGCACGCCCAGGCGATCGGCCACCGCCGGGCCGATCACGCTTCCGGCGGTGCCGTACGTCGCGGAGATGGTGACGACCCGCATGCTCTGTTTATGCCCGCGAGAGGATGTCCGTACGACTTTTCCGGCCGTCCGGATCGTGAGCTCCCCCGCGGGTCAGAACAGCGCGGAGGCCAGGTTCCTGCGCGCCCTGGCGACGGACGGGTCGTCCACCGGGAGGGTGTCGAACAGGCTGAGCAGGTGCACCCTCGCCTTGTTGCGGTCGTCGCCCGCGGTCCGGCGCACGACCGCGACGAGCCGGTCGAAGGCGGCGTCGACGTCGCCGGAGAGCAGCTCGAAGTCCGCGGCCAGGAGCTGCGCCTCGACGTCCGCCGGATCGCCCAGGCGGCGCTCCAGCTCGGCCGGGTCGACGTCCTGGGTCCGCCGGATCAGCCCGAGCCCGGCCAGGCCCAGCTTGGCGTCGGCGTCGTTCGGGGAACGGGTCAGCAGCCGCTCGTAGGCCGCCGCCGCCGCGTCGAGGTCACCGGCGTCGATGGCGCGCTCGGCCTCGATGATCTCCGGGTCGGCCGGGGGCTCCTGCGGCCCGGCGCCGGGCTCCTCACCGGCCGGCGGGAGGTACTGCGCCAGGGCCTCCAGGAGCTGCGACAGCCAGTCGCGCAGCTGCGCCTCGGTGGCGATCCCGGGGACCACCGCCACCGGCTGGCCCTGGAAGATGGCGTAGAGCGCGGGCACGTTCTGCACCCGCAGGACCTGGGCGATCTGCTGGCTGGTCTCGACGTCCACCCGGGCCAGCGTCCATCGGCCCGCGTTCTCCGCGGCCAGTTTCTCCAGCAGGAGGCTGTACTGCCTGGCCTGCTCGGCACGGGTGACGGTGAGTTCCAGCAGCACCAGGCTGTTCATGGAGCGTTCGACGACCTCGGTCGCGAAGCTCGCGTCGTCGACATCGATGACCGGCGCCGGAACGCCGCCGCTCTCCTGCGCCGCGGCCTCCCGCCGCGCCTGCGCGTCCAGCGCCTGCTTGCGCGCGCCGAGATCCACGGCACCGTAAAGCGATCCGGGTCGAGTGAAGTCCGCTGGGCTCATGGCTCCAATCCTGCCCCATACCGGCCTATGGCCGCGCTATCGCGCGGCGGCTCGGGGGCTCTTTGATCCGGCTCCCGCCCTCGTCACGTCCTCGCTTCGCTGCGGGCGTTCCTCGGTTGGTTCCCCGGCGCCCCCTCGCGTGCGTGTGAGGGGGCGCCGGTGCACTGGACTGAGGAGCGAAGGAGCGCAGCGGATGAGCGACGAGGGAAGGCATCGGATCGAGGAGCCCCCGAGCCGCGACGCGTCAGCGTCGCCGTAGACACAGCCCCCGAGCCGGCCGTGCGCAGCACGGCCGTCAGAAACGCGCGGGTTCGGTGTAGACGCCCCACACCTCGCGCAGGGCGTCGCAGATCTCCCCGAGGGTGGCCTCGGCGCGCACCGCGTCGAGCATGGTGGGGATCAGGTTGCCCTCGCCCCTGGCGACCCGGATCATCGCGGCCAGGGAGGCGTCCACGGCCGCCTGGTCGCGGGCCGCGCGGCGCTCGGCCAGGACGCGGTTCTGCTCGCGCTCGACCTCGTGGCTCACCCGCAGGATCTCCAGGGGCTCCTCGGCTGAGGCCGTGTGGCAGTTCACCCCGACGATCTTCTTCTCGCCCTTCTCCAGCTTGCGCTGGTAGTCGAAGGCGGCCTCGGCGATCTCGGACATGAACCAGCCGTCCTCGATGCCGCGCAGGATGCCGGAGGTCATCGAGCCGTCGGAGCCCATGTCCCGGATCTTCGCGAAGATCGCCTCAGCCTCCGCCTCGATGCGGTCGGTGAGCGTCTCGACGTACCAGGAGCCGCCGAGCGGGTCGGCGACGTTGACGACCTCGGTCTCCTCCATGATCACCTGCTGGGTGCGCAGCGCGATCTCGGCGGCCTTCTCGCTGGGCAGCGCGAGCACCTCGTCCAGCGCGTTGGTGTGCAGCGAGTTGGTCCCGCCCAGTACGGCCGCCAGCGCCTCGATCGCGGTGCGGACCACGTTGTTGTACGGCTGCTGCGCGGTCAGCGAGACCCCGGCCGTCTGGGTGTGGAAGCGCAGCCACTGGGCCTTGTCGGTCTTGGCCCCGTAGACCTCGCGCATCCACCGGGCCCAGATCCGCCGGGCCGCGCGGAACTTGGCGATCTCTTCGAAGAAGTCGATGTGCGCGTCGAAGAAGAACGACAGCCCCGGCGCGAAGACGTCGACGTCGAGACCGCGGGACAGGCCCAGCTCGACGTACCCGAACCCGTCGGCCAGGGTGAAGGCCAGCTCCTGCGCGGCCGTGGAGCCCGCCTCGCGGATGTGGTAGCCGGACACGCTCAGCGGCTTGTAGGCCGGGATCTCGGCGGCGCAGAACTCCATCAGGTCGCCGATCAGGCGCAGGTGCGGCTCGGGGGCGAACAGCCACTCCTTCTGCGCGATGTACTCCTTGAAGATGTCGGTCTGGAGCGTGCCGTTGAGCCGGCCGACCGGCACGCCCTGGCGCTCGGCGGCCACGACGTACATGCAGAAGATCGGCACGGCCGGGCCGCTGATCGTCATGGAGGTCGTGATGTCGCCCAGCGGGATGCCGTCGAACAGCAGGTCCATGTCCAGCGCGGAGTCGATCGCCACCCCGCAGTGCCCGACCTCGCCGAGGGAGCGCGGGTCGTCGGAGTCGCGGCCCATCAGGGTCGGCATGTCGAAGGCCACGCTCAGCCCGCCGCCGCCGGCGGCCAGGATCATCTTGTAGCGCTCGTTGGTCTGGCGGGCGTTGCCGAACCCGGCGAACTGCCGGATGGTCCAGGCCTTGCCCCGGTAGCCGGTGGGGTGCAGGCCCCGGGTGAAGGGGTACTCCCCCGGCCAGCCGATGCGCTCGAAGCGCGGGTCGTCCCCGGAGGGACCGTAGACCGGCTCCACCTCCAGGCCGGAGAGCGTCCGGAACTCGGAATCGCGCTTGGCGGCCTTGTCGAACCGCGCCTGCCAGCGTGCCCGCCCCGCCTCGATCTCCTCGGCGTCCATCGCCCACTCCTTCATCCGGCTTGTGGCCTCGGAAAAATACTAGGACGTCCTAGTATTTCTTGGCCAGAGGCCGCTACGGGCAGTTCCCTGCCCAGCCTCAGCCCCCGAAGTCCCCCGCCGCCACCCGGAGCGTCCTGAGCAGGCCGAACATCTGCTGCAGCTCGTCCTCGCCGTACATCGTCATCGCGAATCCGGCGCCCATCAGCGCCTCGGTCGCCCGGTCCACGACCTCCCGGCCGTCGTCGGTGATCTCCGCCAGCACCCCGCGGCCGTCCTTGGGGTTGCGCATCCGGCGCACCAGCCCGGCCCGCTCAAGCCGATCGACGGTGTTGGTGACGCTCGTCGGGTGCACCATCAGCCGCTCACCGATCTTGGAGAGCGGCAACGCCCCCGTCTTGCTGAAGGTCAGCAAAACCAGCGCCTCGTACCTGGCAAAGGTCAAGTCATGCGGTTTCAGTAGCGTGTCCAGTTGCGACAACAGGATCTGGTGCGCTCTCATGATCGAGGTGACCGCGGCCATGGCCGACGACGGCCCGAAGCGAGCACGCCACGTGTCCGCGGCGCGTTCGATGGGGTCGAACGGCAAGTTCAGCTGACCGGTAGCCACAGGGCTACCGTAGCGCGGCCTCATCCCGGTCCATCCACATACGTACGGCAATCGGATCGATGGCTTCGCCAAGAAGCAGGGCATCAAACGTCACACTCAGTTATGGTTCCCACATCGAATGGTGAGGTCGCGGCCAAGTGGCGCGGGCTCAGCCCGGCCTGCGGGGGAAGCGGGCCGGGCCGGACGCCCGGAGGGCCGGCTCCGCACATTCACGGCACGGGGGGTGCTTGATGAACGACATTACGAAGGCGTTCGGACGCCATACCGATCGTGGCTCGGCCGTCGGCCAGATCGACGCGGCGTGGGTCCGGCCCACGCTCCACGGTGCGTGAGCACAGGGGCGCTTCACGCGAGGAACTCCAGCAGAGCGCACTGGTGGCGGTCGCCGTCCTGCTCGTGCTGGGCGTCGCCGCGGCGTGGAGCGTCCTCATTCCCGGCGTCAGCGCGTGGGAGAACATCATCGTCGCGCTCATCGGCTCGCTCCGGCTCACCGGGCCGGTCGCCGCGGCCTTCGCCGCCTGGGTGGCGGTCCGCAGGCGGCGCGGGAACGGCAACCGCTCGCTGACCGCCTGGCAGGCGGTGCGCGCGCCGCTGGCGATCCTGGTCGTGGTCACCGGCTCCTTCACCGCCACCGTGCTGGTCCTGGCGGTCAGGACGATCCTCACCGAGCAGGCCGGGCGGCTGCTGCCCAGCGGTCTGGTCATGAGCGTGGCCGGGCTGGCGCTGTACGTCATCATCGGATGGATCACCGGCTGGCTGATCCCGTGGACGATCACTCCGGTGCTGGCCGGGCTCGGCTGCTACGGGCTGTTCACCTGGCTCGCCGGCGGGTCGACGTGGACCGACCGGCTGGTGCCCGCCACGCGGGAGCCGTACGACATCTTCCAGGGCCTGAGCTCGGCGGCCTTCACCGACCAGACACTGTGGCTGCTCGGGGTCAGCGCCGCGCTGCTGCTGGGCTGGGCCGCGGTCGTCACCCGTCAGGCGCTCGTGCTGGCCGCGGCGCTGCTGGCGGTCCTGGCCGCCGGGGCCGGCGTCACCCGGCTGCTCACCGAGCCGCGGCCCGTCGCGGCGGAGCGGGTGGTCTACAGCTGCCAGGAGTGGCCGATCATGGTCTGCGTGCACCCGGGGATGCGCACCGGCCTGGACGAGCTCGGCTCCGCCTTCACCAAGATCGCCTCTCGGCTGGCGGGGACGCCGGGCGAGTTCTCCCGGGTCGAGCAGCGGCCCCGCCACGACGACGCCGCCCTCGCGCCGGGCGCGGTCCCGGTCCACGTGGACGACCTGGCCGCCGGGTTCGCCGACCGGGCGGCCGACGAGTTCGTGGAGAAGCTCGCCGAAGCCTGCGAGAACCGCGTGGCCGACGGCTACCGCGACATCGTGGTGGCCTGGCTGCGCGGCGAGCCGCTGCCCGGCGGCCCGCTCGCCGAGCACCAGTACGCCGCGGCGTGGTTCTCCGGCCTGACCGAGGTGCAGCGGCGCGGCTGGCTGCGGATGCACTACACCGACTTCGCCGCGTGCCGCCTGCGCAGCGCGCACTTCGGCGGCCAGGCGGCCCAGGCGATCCAGATGGAGCCCTCGCGCCCGCCGGAGGCCGGCCGCCGTCCGGAGCGCGGAATCCCGGAGGGCGCCGCGGCCCCGGGCGGGATGGTGGACGCAGGAGTGCCGGGGAACTGACAAGATCGACACAGGGGTCCCGCTCCGGGGTGAGGTGAGAAGGCGGTCGCCCCGGGAAGGAGACCCCTGTGAAAGCTGACGTGGAAGCACCCCCCGAGGCCCCTCCTGCGCCTCGCCGGCGCCGCTGGCGCCTCCTGGCCGGGTTCCTCGTGATCGTTATCGTCCTGGTCGTGGGAGCCCGGCTCACCTGGTCGTGGCTGAACCCCTTCGGTGAGACCACGGTCGACCGCAGTCAGCCCGTGCTGCTGCAGTCCATCCACAACCTCAGCCGCTTCGAGGCGGCCACCGGCAACTTCCAGGTCATCGTGGACCTCGAGAAGGACGCCGACTTCCTGCCCGACGCCGTCAAGGGCACCCGGACGCTCTTCGTCGGGGCCGGGAGCGTCGACGCCTACGTCGACTTCGGCGGCCTGACCAAGGACGCGCTGACCGTCTCCCCCGACCGCACCTCGGTCACGGTACGGCTCCCGCGCGCCCAGCTGGAGAAGACCAACCTCGACAACAAGCGCTCCTACGTCTACTCCCAGGAGCGCGGCCTGTTCGACCGGGTCTCCGACTTCCTGTCATCGTCCCCGGGCGAGCAGCAGGAGCTCTACGTGCTGGCCGAGAAGAAGATCGCCGAGGCCGCCCTGGCCAGCGACCTGCGCAACCGCGCCGATCAGAACACCAAGATGATGCTGCAGGGCATGCTGACCACGCTCGGCTTCGACACGGTCACCGTGAAGTTCGCCGACGAGCCCTGAGCCCTCGGACCCGGGCCCCGGATCCCCGGGGTCCGGGTCCGTCAGCCGAGGGCGGCCAGCAGTTCGTCGGCCGCCGTGTACGGGTCCAGGCCGGACTCCCGCACCCGCGTCGCGAGCGCGTCCAGACGCCGGTCACCGTGGAGGTCGGCGAAGCGGGAGCGCAACGCCGCCAGGGCGATGGCCTCGATCTCGTCCCGGGCCCTGGCCTGCCTGCGCCGCTCCAGCTCACCCGACTCCTGCAGGTAGGCCAGATGCTTGTCCAGGGCCTCGACAACGTCCTCGCCGCCCTCGCCCCGGTAGGCCACCGTCGGCACGATCGGCGGCTTCCAGTCCCTCTCGACCAGGGCGATCATGTTGCGGAGCTCGCGGATCGCAGTCTGGGCGCCGTCGCGGTCGGCCTTGTTCACCACGAACACGTCGGCGATCTCCAGGATGCCCGCCTTGGCCGCCTGGACGCCGTCGCCCATGCCCGGAGCCAGCAGCACGATGGTGCTGTCGGCCATGGAGGCGATCTCCACCTCCGCCTGGCCGACCCCCACGGTCTCCACGAGGATGACCTCGCACCCGGCGGCCTCCAGCACGCGCAGCGCCTGCGGCGCGGCCCACGACAGGCCGCCCAGGTGACCCCGGCTGGCCATCGACCGGATGAAGACCTCCGGGTCGGTGGCGTGGTCCTGCATGCGCACCCGGTCGCCCAGCAGCGCCCCGCCGGTGAACGGCGAGGACGGGTCCACCGCGAGCACGCCGACCCTCAGGCCCCGCTTGCGGAAGGCCTGGACCAGCATGCCGGTCGAGGTGGACTTGCCCACGCCCGGCGAGCCGGTGAGCCCGATGATCCTGGCCCGGTTCGGGCGGTCGGCGCAGAGCGCCGCGGTGATCTCCCTCAACCGCGGCGAGCCGTTCTCCACCATGGAGATCAGCCGGGCCACCGCCCGCGGCCGCCCCTCGCGTGCCCCGGAGATCAGGGCGTCCAGATCCATGCCGCTCCCATCCTCTCGATCACGACCTCCCGACCACGGCCCGCGGCTCCGCCCGCCGTACGGCGGGCGGGGCCGAGCCGGCTCCGTGAGGTCACGCCGAGGGGACGCGGATGATCAGCGCGTCACCCTGGCCGCCGCCCCCGCACAGCCCGGCCGCGCCGGTCCCGCCGCCGCGGCGCTTGAGCTCGTAGGCCAGGGCGAGCACGATGCGGGCGCCGGAGGCGCCGATCGGGTGGCCGACGGCGATGCCGCCGCCGTTGACGTTGACCTTGTCGAGGGAGACGCCGAGGTCCTTGGCCGACTGCAGGACGACCTGGGCGAACGCCTCGTTGATCTCCAGCAGGTCGAGGTCGTCGACCGAGAGCCCCTGCTTGCCCAGGGCGTGCTTGACGGCGTTGGCCGGCTGGGACTGCAGCGAGTTGTCGGGACCGGCCACGTTGCCGTGGGCGCCGATCTCGGCCAGCCACTCCAGGCCCAGCTCCTCCGCCTTGGCCTTGGACATCACGACCACCGCGCAGGCGCCGTCGGAGATCTGCGAGGCGGAGCCCGCGGTGATGGTGCCCTCCTTGCCGAAGGCGGGGCGCAGCCGGCTCAGGGCCTCGGCGGTGGTGTCGGCGCGCACGCCCTCGTCGGCGGAGACGACCACCGGGTCGCCCTTGCGCTGCGGGATCGAGACCGGGACGATCTCGTCGAGGATGCCGTTCTTGATCGCCGCGGCGGCGAGCTGGTGGGAGCGGGCGGAGAACTCGTCCTGCTCCTCGCGGCTCCAGCCCAGGCGGGCGTTGTGCCGCTCGGTGGACTCGCCCATGGACACCTGGTCGTAGGCGTCGGTGAGACCGTCGTGGGCCATCGAGTCGACGATGTCCGCGCCGCCGTACTTCACTCCCGTGCGCAGGCCGGGCAGCAGGTGCGGGGCGTTCGACATGGACTCCATGCCGCCCGCGACGACGATGTCGAACTCGCCTGCCCGGATGAGCTGGTCGGCCAGGGCGATCGCGTCCAGGCCCGACAGGCAGACCTTGTTGATCGTCAGCGACGGCACGGTCATCGGGATGCCGGCCTTGACCGCCGCCTGCCGGGAGGGGATCTGACCCGCTCCGGCCTGGAGCACCTGCCCCATGATCACGTACTGCACGGCCTCGGGGGCGAGGCCCGCGCGCTCCAGCGCCGCCTTGATGGCGATGCCGCCGAGGTCGGCGGCCGTCAGGCTGGACAACGAGCCGAGAAGCCGGCCGATGGGGGTGCGAGCTCCGGCGACGATGACGGAACCAGACATGGAGGGGCCTCCCTGGCAGGAAGTGGGATGACTTTGCCACCATACCCATGAGTACCCGAGCGTCCGCCATGGAGGTTGGCCCTATGTTCATGCGCATCGACCATGTGGGAATCGCCTGTCACGACCTGGAAGAGAAGATCGCTTTCTTCGAGCGGACTTTCGAGCTGACCGTGGTGGCCCGAGAGGTCAACGAGGAGCAGGGCGTCAAGGAGGCCATGCTGCACATCGCCGACGGCGAGGGCGGCGGGTCCTACATCCAGCTGCTGGAGCCGCTGGGCCCCGACACCCCCGTCGGGAAGTTCCTCGCCAAGCGCGGCGAGGGCGTGCACCACGTCGCCTTCGGTGTGCCGGACGTCACCCGGGCCCTGCAGGAGATCGGCGGCAAGGGCGTCCGCCTCCTGGACGAGAAGCCGCGCCACGGCTCGATGGGCTCCTCCATCGCCTTCCTGCATCCCAAGGACGTGGGCGGGATGCTCACCGAGCTCGTCCAGGCCCCGGAACAGCGGGCTTAGACGTGTCAAATACAAGAAAGGTTCATGCGTAACAAGTCACGCACATAGTCGGAGGGGGCCGCCAAGGAGGCAACAGCGGAGTACGCTGGCCTATCACCGGACGTGGATCCTCGTCGCGGCTCCCGCCTCGGATACCGACAGCCCTCGTCCGGCCCGTGTAGCCGTCTCGCCAACCCAGGATCGAGCCTCCATGCAGTCCGACATCGACGCCCAGCTCAACAACTTCTTTGAGGACGCCCCCGCTCGGGAATTCGACGTGGTGCTTCGCGGCTATGACCGGCACCAGGTTCACGATCATCTCAAGCAGATCGACGCGGAGCTCCGCCAGGCCCGCGAGCAGGTCACCGGCCTGCAGCGGGACCTGTCCGACTCCCAGCGCCAGCTGCAGGAGCAGGAGCGCCCGACGTACTCCGGTCTCGGCGCCCGCATCGAGCAGCTGCTCCGCCTCGCCGAGGAGCAGGCCACCGAACTCGTCCAGGCCGCCCGTTCCGAGGCCAACGAGATCAAGGCCGCCGCCAAGGTGGAGGCCGCCGACATGCGCGCCGCCGCCGAGAACGAGGCCGCCGAGAAGCGGGCCCTCGCCACCCGCGAGGCCGACGACATGCGCGGCACCGCCGAGCGCGAGGCCGAGGAGATCCGCTCGACCGCCCGCCGCGAGGCCGACGAGCTCACCTCGACCACCGAGCGCGAGGTCGCCAAGCTGCGGGCCACCGCCGACCACGAGGTCGCCGAGAAGCGCGCCGACGCCGAGCGCGAGATCGCCAAGCTGCGCACCACCACCGAGCGCGAGGTCGCCCAGCTGCGCGCCTCCACCAAGCGCGAGCGCGACGAGGTCCTCACCACCGCCAAGCGCCAGGCCGACGAGATGCGGGCCCAGGCCCAGCGCGTCCTGGAGGAGTCCGAGGCCAAGCGGGCCCAGGACGAGGCCGAGTTCGAGATCCAGCTCGCCGCCCGCCGCGAGGAGGCCGAGCGCCAGGAGGCCGAGCGCCACGCCACCGCGCAGGCCGCCACCCAGAAGCTGGTCGCCGAGGCCGAGCAGCGCGCGGCCACCGCCGAGCAGCGGGCCACCAAGGCCACCCAGCAGGCCGAGCAGACCCGCCGCGAGGCCGACACCCACGCCAAGCAGCTGCTGGCCAACGCCCGCAAGAACGCCGACCAGGTCGTCTCCGAGGCCAAGACGAGCGCCGAGTCGATCGTCTCCGAGGCCAAGGCCGAGGCCGAGCGGAGCCGCTCCGTGGCCCAGCGCCAGGTCGACGAGCTGACCCGCCAGCGCGACAGCATCACCAGCCACCTCGCTCAGCTGCGCCAGCTGCTCGGCGGCGCGCCGCTCCCGGCCACCGAGCCGGAGCCCGCGGTCACCGCGGCCCCGCCCAAGCCGGCCATCGCCGCCGCCAACGGCAACGACAAGCCCGCCCCGGCCCCCGCGCCCGCCAAGGCGGAGAAGTCCGACGACGACGCGGAGTGGTGGCAGGAGTAACCTCCCCGCCCCCGCCCCGGGGCTCTGACGACGGCTACAGGAGAGCCCGGCGACTTCCACGGTCGCCGGGCTCTCCTTTTGTTGTCCGGTTCTCAGGCCCGGCTATCGCAGGACACGCCCCGCCCCCGCCGTCGCTCCGGGTCCTCCCGTTCGGCGCCGGTGCGGCGAGACAGGGCGGGGACGCGCTCGACGCCCGGATACGGCGCTTCGTACGATGCCGGCCGCCATCGCATGGCTACGCCTGGACCCATCGATTCACCAGGGAAACGACCGCCGCCTGTTTGGACTCGACGTCTTCCAGGTCCGTGAACGATATGACGCCCCTATCGGGCGCCTGCCATCTCATCAGCCCCGTGGGGTCCTGGAAGGAGAACTCGGCGCTGTCGTCGCGGACTTTGGCCCCGCGGTGGAAAACGAGCTGCAGCCGATCGCTCCGCCGGAGCAGGAAAGTGACTCTGTCCACCCCGTCGTGACAGAAGCTGGGGGCGTTCCACTTCACACGCTCGGTGATCTCCGGATTAGATGCCAGAATCGCTTTCCGCAGCTGCTCGACTCCCGCCTTGAGCGGGTGCTGGAGGGTCACCATGAAGCGATCGACCCCGCCGGACTCATTCGCCATCCGCTTTCCCCTTTCTCCTTTCAGCGCATCATTGCAAAACGGTCCGACAAAAGCACCGTCCAATCGCTTCGCCAAAGGAACCGCGAATGGCATATGAACCTCGCCCGAGGTCTTGACCTCAACTTACCTTGAGGTTCTATCGTGATCTTCATGAGCACAACAGCTGCCGCCGAGATCGCAGCGATCAAGCAGGTGGTCGCCGCGGTCGAACACGTCCAGAACCATGAGCTTCCCGACGAGTTCGCCGCCCTGTTCCGGGCCGACGCGATCTGGACGACGGGCCACGGCAAGCGCCTCTTCGGCCGTGGTGCGATCTCCGCTTTCACCCACCAGGTGCTTCCCGGCGGGATGCAGGACACGACAGTCACGTTCGAGGTCGAACACGTGCTGTTCATCCGCCCCGATGTCGCCGCCGTCAAAGTACGCCAGGTGTATCAGACAGCCCACGGGACGGACGTGGGCACGCCGCTGTTCGTCATGGCCAAGGAGGACGGGCGGTGGCTCTTGACCGCCTGCCAGAACACCAGCGTGATCGACAACGGGTGACCACATCCCGCACTGACTACGCCGGCCCGCTCTACGCTCCTCCCCGCCGCCATGGCCGCAAGGCGACGGCGAGCACCCCTGAACGGCCCCGCACCCACGCTTCAGCCACCCGCAGAACCCTGGGCGCCCGGGAAAGGCCCGCCACTACGGCGCGTCATGAGTACGGCGGAGCAGGGCCGGGCGCGGAGCGGGCGGGTGTGCAGGCCGGCGTATAAAGGACCGCGCCCCGCGCGCCCGGGCAGGCCGAAGGCCTGAATGCACCAGACATCGGCTGAGACGGCCGGCCGGAACACCCGCCCGCACAGCGCCCCGGATGCCCCAGCCCCGGTACCGAAACACCCCCTCCCCGCCACCCTGCCCCACCCGCCGTACGAAGGCGCCGAAAACCACCGCCCAACGCCTCGCCGTACCGGCGCCAGGAGAGGTCACACGCATGCACCAGCGGAAGAAGGCGGCAGCGGGGCCGAGGTGAGGCGGCGAGAGTGGGCACCGAAGGGCCGAAACCGTACCGGCGCCGAGCCCTGCTTTGAATCCGCACCGTACCGGCGCCAACCCCGCCGACCGTGCAGGGTTCTCAGGAAGAGACGATGCGTTCCTGGAGGAAGCCGGTCACGGCGCGGTTGAAGGCTTCGGGTTGTTCCACGGCGCTCAGGTGGCCGGCCTTCTCGATCACGGTCAGGCGGCCGTCGGGAACCGCCTCGGTCATCGCCTCGGCGTCGGACAGCGGGGACAGCTCGTCCTCCTCGCCCACGATCACGAGCACGGGGACCTTCAGGGCGCGCAGGGTGTCGAAGGAGTCGGGGCGGGCGGCCATGGCGCGCTGGGCCCAGGCGACGGCGGCGGGCGGGGCGGACTGGACCAGGCCCCGGATGCGGCCGAACACCATCGCGCGGCGTTGTTTGGTGGTGGGGCCGACGAGCGCCGGGAGGACCTCCTCCAGGAGGATCGAGGGGCCCCTGTCGAGGACGGCGGCGGCGATGCGCTCGCGGTTGGCGCGGGCGGGCTCGGGGTCGGCGGTGGCCTTGGTGTCGGCCAGGATGAGCCCCAGCAGGCGGTCGGGGTGACGGCGGCACAGGGCCATGGTCACGTAGCCGCCCATGGACTGTCCGCCGATCACGGCACGGTCGATGCCCTCGCCGTCGAGGAGGCGTGCGACGTCGTCGGCCATCGCGTCGAGCGACGGCTCGTCGTCTCCGAGCAGCGAGCCGCCGAATCCGCGCAGGTCCGGAGTGATCACCTTGCAGGCGGCGGCGAGTCCCTCGCGCTGGGCCAGCCACATCGTCGATGACATCGGAAACGCGTGGAGAAGGACGACCGGAAGTCCCTCGCCCGCCGATCGCGTGTACAGGCGCACGCCGTCCACCGTAATGGCGGACTCCCGATCTGACACCCCTTGACTATGGACCCGTTATGAGGTGGCGCTGACCCCGCCGTCGACCAGGAGCACCTGGCCGGTCATGTAGGCGGAGGCCGGGGCGGCCAGGAACAGGGCCGGGTACGCCATCTCCTCCGCGGTGCCCCAGCGGCGCATGGGGACGGTCTGGACGGTCGCCTCGCTCGAGGCCGGGTCCTCCCAGAGGTTGCGGTTGAGGTCGGTGGCGGTCCAGCCGGGGCACAGGGCGTTGACCCGGACGCCGCTGCCGGCCCACTCCAGGGCCAGGGTCTTGGTCAGGGCGACCAGGCCCGCCTTGGCCGCGGCGTACGGGGCCAGGAACGGCGCGCCCTTGGCCGCCACCGAGGACACGTTGATCACCGATCCGGAACCGCGGTCGAGTAGGTGGGGGGCGAAGGCGTGGCAGACGGCCATGGCCGAGTCGAGGTTGAGCCGCATCAGCTTGTCCCATCCGGACAGCCGCAGGTCCTTGAACGGTACGAGGAAGTTGGACCCGCCCGCGTTGTTGACCACCACGTCGACGTGGCCCAGGTCCTCGATCGCCCGCCGTACGGCCGCCGCCGCGGCGTCCCGGTCGGTGAGGTCGCACGGGATCACCACGGCCCGGCGGTCGAGCTCCTCGATCTCCTTGGCCGTCTCGGCCAGGGACTCGGGCGACCGGGACACCAGCGCGACGTCCGCGCCGGCCTGGGCGAACGCGACCGCGACGGCCCGCCCGATGCCCCGCGACGCGCCGGTGACGAACGCCTTCTGGCCGGAAAGATCGAACGCCTGCACGGCCGCCTCCTCGTTGTCCGCGAACGCCGCACCGTGCGGCTCGAACCGAACAAGATTCTACGAGTCGGCGACCTCGGTGGGGAGGGGGTAGGCGGCGGGGTTCACCCGGCGGACGATCTCGTCGAGCACGATCCGCACGTACGGCTCGCCCACCCACAGGTGCTTGGCGTCGTCCACCCCCACGACCTCGGCCTGCGGCACCCGCGCGAAGCGGGTGCGGGCCTGCGGCGGCTGGAGGTAGTCGTCGAACTCGGGGACCAGCGCGGTCAGCGGGCGGCCGAACGCCGCCCACGCGTCGAGGTCGGCGTCACCGGCCCGGTGCAGCGGCGGGGAGAGCAGGACGGCGCCCCGCACCAGCGGGTCGTGACCCCACTTGAGGACCAGCTCGGTGCCGAAGGACCAGCCGATCAGCCAGACATTCGGCAGGTCGTGGAACTCGGCGTACTCCAGCGCGGCGGCGACGTCGAACCGCTCGCCCTCCCCGCCGTCGAAGGCGCCCTGCGAGGTGCCGCGTTCGGAGCCGGTGCCGCGGGTGTTGAAGCGCAGCACCGCCAGGTCGGCCAGGGCCGGCAGCCGGTTGGCGGCCTTCTTGTAGACGTGGCTGTCCATCATGCCGCCGTGCGTGGGCAGCGGGTGCAGGCAGATCAGCGTGGCCGCCGGCGGCCGCTCGGGCGGAAGCGCCAGCTCGCCCACGAGCGTCAGCCCGTCGGCCGTGTGCAGCTCGATCGGCTCGCGCCTGGCGGGCAGGACCGTGGCGGCCCGGATCTCCATCTCATGCCTTTCGTGGGTTCGTTGCCATGGCGGGCCGGCGCGTCCCGGCCCTCGGAACCGCTGCCGCCGGTACGGCACCGGCCTTCAGTAACGGCTCCGGCCGGGGCCGCGCCTGGCCCGGTTGCGCCAGCACGCGGTGTGCCAGTGCCTGCGTTCGTCCTCGCCGCCCTGCCAGGCGGGCCAGCTCACCAGGTGCGGCAGGCCCGGGCTGATCAGCTGGTCGCAACCCGGGCAGCGGTAGGTCTTGTCGGCCCCCGCGCCGGTGAGGCGGCGGACGTGCCAGTCGCCGTCGGGCCACTCCTCGATCCGGTCGACGCCGGGCACCGACCGCCCGACGGGCCGGGAGGTCTTGCCCGACCCCCGGTCGAAGGGGTCCATCCGCCTGGCCTTGCGCGGGCTCACGACGACAGGTCGCGGATGCTCGGCACGCCGGCGGTGACGAGCTGGTCCAGCAGCGGCGCGGGGGCGAAGCAGGGGTCGCGGTACTCGGCGTAGAGGGCGCGCAGGCCGTCGCGGACGGTCTCCAGGCCCAGCCGGTCGAGCATCTCGAACGGTCCCTCGGGGTAGCCGCAGCCGAGCCTCATGGCCGTGTCGACGTCCTCGATCGAGGCGTAGCCGGACTCGTACATGCGCACGGCGTCGTTCAGATAGGGGTACAGCAGGGCGTCGACCACGAACTCGGCGCGGTCCTTGCAGGGCACCGCGGTCAGGCCGAGGATCCGCATCAGGCCGTGGGCGACGCTCGCGACCTCCGGCGAGGTGAGCACCGTGGAGGCGACCTCGGCAACCCGGTCGCCGACCAGGTGCAGGCCGACGAGGCGCCCGGGGTGCGGGAGCCGTACGGCCAGCTCGACCACGGGGGTGCGCGACAGGGCGATGACCAGCTCGGCGTCGTCGGCGTCGACGAGCTTGAACCCGGCCCCGGAGAGCCTGGCGCCGAACTCCTCGGCGCCCTCCCCGAGCACCCCCACCGAGCTCGCCGACGGCTTCTCGTCGGGCGAGGGGCTCTCGGGCTCCTCGGCGCAGTGGAAGCCCTGGCCGGACTTGCGCCCTAGCAGGCCGGCGGTGACGAGCTCGCGCAGGATCGGCGCCGGGGCGTGACGGCGGTCGCGGGTCTCGCGGAAGAGCACCTCGCAGATCTCGTAGGAGGTGTCCAGGCCGATCAGGTCGAGCAGGGCGAAGGGGCCCATCGGCAGCCCGACGCCGAGCCGCATCGCGGCGTCGATGTCGTCCCTGCCGGCCACGCCGTTCTCCAGCATGACCGCCGCCTGGTTGAGGTAGGGCAGCAGGAGCCGATTGGCCACGAACCCGGCGCGGTCGCCGACGACGACCGGCGTCTTGCCGAGGCGGCGCGCGAGATCGGCGACCTCGTCGGCGAGTCCCTCGTCGGTGGTCACGGTGCGGACCACCTCGACCAGTTTCATGACCGGGGCGGGATTGAAGAAGTGCATGCCCACGACCCGGCCCGGCCGGGTGGTGGTGGCCGCGATCGCGGTGACCGACAGCGAGGAGGTGTTGGTGGCGAGCACCACGGAGGGCTTGCAGACGCGGTCGAGGTCGGTGAACAGGGCCCGCTTGAAGTCCATGACCTCGGGGATGGCCTCGATGACCAGGTCGGCCTCGGCGAGGTCCTCCAGGGAGGTGGTGAAGGTCACCCTGGAGAGGATCTCCGCCTTCTGGTCCCCGGTCAGCCTGCCCCGCGCCAGGGCCCTGTCCGTGGAGGCCTCCAGGTGGCCCCGTCCGCGCTCCAGCGCTCCGGAGTCGGCCTCGACCCCGATCACCGTCAGTCCGGCGCGGGCGAACACCTCGGCGATTCCCGCGCCCATCGTGCCCAGCCCGACCACGCCGACCGTCTCAAAGGTGCTCGCCATCGCCTCTCCCCGTCGTGCCGTGCACCGGCTGCCCTTTCACGGGGCCTGCCGCCCCGCACCGCCCCAGTGTTTCAGAGGCGGTCCGCGCACCCCAACGGCCGGGTGCCCGCCGATCGCAATGTCGGGGCGGCAACTACTTGAATGAGAGTTGAGTATTGGCTACGGTTTGAGTTGATGAGCGGAGGAGGAGTCATGGAAGACGAGTTCACTCCGGATGACGCCCTTCGGCAGATCGACGAGGTCGACCGGAGGGCCCGGCGCCCGGCCCGGTCGATGGCGATGACGTTCACGGTCATGGGGTTCGCCACCATCGCCTACTGGCTGGTCATGTCCCTCGGACCCGGCTGGTCCAAGGGCGTGGCGGGGGTGACGTGGATCGCCCTCACCGTCGCCTCCGTCGTCCAGATGCACCGGATGGGCGTCAAGGACCGCGAGGTCGAGTGGGTCAACAGACCCACCGGCCCGGTGACGGTCGCCTACTGCGTCCTGACCGTGGCCGTGATGGTGTTCGGGGTCTTCCTGCGCCCCGACGACCCCGGCGGCCTGTGGGTCGCGGCGCTGGTCGTGCTGACGGTGGGCACCAGTCTTCCGCTGTTCTACGCGGTCTGGCGCATCCTGCGGGCGGCCCGATGAGCGGTACCGGCTCGCATCCGCGCCACGATCTGGACGAGGTCATCCACGCCCCCGTCCGGCTGTCGATCATGGCCGCGCTGGCCGCGGCGGAGCGGGCGGAGTTCCGTTTCCTGCGCGACACGATCGAGGTGAGCGACTCCCTGCTCTCCAAGCACATCATCACTTTGGAGGACGCCGGCTACGTCGAGGTCGAGAAGGTGTTCGTCGGCAAACGGCCGCGCACCTGGCTCTCGCTCACCGACGACGGACGCCGCGCGTTCGACGACTACGTCTCCGTGCTGAAAAGACTGACCGAAGGATCCCCCTGATGATCGAAATCGACGATCTGCACAAACGCTACGGCGACAAAACAGCCCTGGCGGGAGTGTCGTTCGCCGTGAAGCCGGGCGAGATGTTCGGCTTCGTGGGCGCCAACGGCGCGGGCAAGACCACCACGATGCGCATCCTGATGGGGGTGCTGGCCGCCGACTCCGGGCAGGTGCGCCGGGACGGCAGGCCGCTCACCTTCGAGGACAGGCGGAAGTTCGGCTACATGCCGGAGGAGCGCGGCCTCTACCAGAAGATGAAGGTCTCCGAGCAGGTCCAGTACTTCGGCCGGCTCAACGGCATGTCCGCCGCCCAGGCGGCGAAGGCCACGGCCGACCTGCTCGAACGGCTCTCGCTCACCGGACGCGCCGGTGACGAGGTGGGCGCCCTGTCCCTGGGCAACCAGCAGCGCGTGCAGCTGGCCGTCGCCCTGGTGCACGACCCCGAGGTGCTCGTCCTGGACGAGCCCTTCTCCGGCCTGGACCCCATCGCCGTCGACGCGCTCGCCGAGGTGCTCGTCGAGCGCCGCACGGCGGGCGTCCCGGTGCTCTTCTCCAGCCACCAGCTCGACCTGGTGGAGCGGCTGTGCGACTCGGTGGGCATCATCTCGGCCGGTCGCATGGTGGCCAGCGACACGGTGGAGGAGCTGCGGGCCCGGGAGGGACGCCGCCTGCTCAAGGTGGTGGTCCGGGACGCGGCGCCCGGCTGGACGGCCGGACTGGGCGGAAATATCACCGAAAAGGGTGATGAGGTGCTCTTCACCGACGTGAACGGCAGCGATCAGGAGATCCTGCGCGCCGCCACGAAGGCGGGGACCGTCGAGCACTTCGGCTGGGAGCGGCCCACGCTCACGGAGATCTTCCGGGAGGCGGTGGCATGAGCAGGCGGATCAACCGGAACGGCACGTTCGCGTACGCGGGCTGCGGACCGATGGGCGAGGAGATCGCATGAGTGGACTGTGGCTGGTCGCGCGACGGGAGATCGCCACGCGCGGCCGTACGAAAGCGTTCGTCATCGGCCTGGTGATCAGCGCGTTGCTGGTCGGCGCCCTGGCCTTCCTGCCCAAGCTCTTCGCCGGCCCCGACTCCTACACCGTGGGATTCGTCGGCCCCTCGACGCTGCAGCCCGCGCTCACCGGGGCGGCCAAGGACGTCGAGATCACCGTGAAGCCGTTCGCGGACGAGGCCGCCGCCCGCAAGGCCGTCCTCGACGGCGACGTGGACGCGGTCGTGGTCGACGACCGCAGGGTGTTCGCCGACGGCGAGGTGGACCGGGAGCTGGGCCTGCTGCTGGAGGGCGCCCACCAGACGGCCCAGGCCGGCAGGCAGCTCGCCGCGGCCGGGCTCGACGCCGCCAAGGTCGCCGAGGCGATGCGGGTCGCCCCGCTGGAGCAGGTCTCCGTCGGCGCCGACACCCGTTACGCGGGCGCGCGGACGGGCATCGCGACGCTGCTGGTCATGCTGCTGTTCTTCCAGCTCCTCCAGCCGTCGATGTACGTCGCCATGGGCGTGGTCGAGGAGAAGGGCAGCCGCATCGTCGAGATCCTGCTGACCTCCATCCGCCCCTGGCAGCTGCTCGGCGGCAAGATCGTGGGACTGGGCGCGCTGGCGCTGCTCAACCTCGTCGTGGTGATCGTGGCCGGCCTGGGAGCCGCCGCGATCAGCGGTTTCGCCTCCGACATGCCGCCCGGGATCGGCGGTGTCGTGGTCAGCACGCTGTTCTGGTTCGTGCTCGGCTACGCCTTCTTCGCCACGCTGGCGGCCGCGCTCGGCTCGCTGGTCTCCCGGCAGGAGGAGGTCAGCAGCGTCCTCACCCCCATGATGATGCTGATCATGGCCGCCTACTTCGTGTCCTACTTCGCGGCCGTCGAGCCGGGCAGCCCGGTGGCCCGCATCCTGTCGATGATCCCGCCCTTCTCCTCGATGGTCATGCCGGTCCGCACGGCGGCCGGCGAGGTGCCCCTGTGGGAGATGGGCGTGGCGGCGGCCCTGATGATCATCGCGACGGCGGCCGTGCTGGTCGTGGGCGCCCGGATCTACGAGCGCGCCGTCCTGCGCACGGGCGCGCGGGTCAAGCTCTCCGAAGTCGTGCGGGACGGTTCCGCCGTCGCGCGCTGACGGGCTCCCGCGGCGGCCCGCCGCCCGTCGCATCCACCGGCCGTCCTCTTCGGAGGGCGGCCGGTGCCGTCGGGCCGGTAGGGTTGTCGCTCATGCGGCTGGTCATCGCTCGTTGCAGCGTGGATTACGTGGGAAAGCTCACCGCCCATCTCCCGATGGCCCCCCGGCTCATCCTCATCAAGGCGGACAGCAGTGTGTCGATCCATGCCGACGACCGTGCGTTCAAACCGCTCAACTGGATGAACCCGCCGTGCAAGCTCCGCGAGGACGGCAGCACCTGGACGGTGACCCACGGCAAGACCGGTGAGAAGCTCGTCCTCACCATGGAGGAGATCCTCCACGACTCCAGCCACGAGCTGGGCGTCGACCCGGGCCTGATCAAGGACGGCGTCGAGGCCCACCTGCAGGAACTGCTGGCCGAGCACATCACCACGCTGGGTCCGGGCTACACGCTCGTCCGGCGCGAGTACATGACGGCGATCGGTCCGGTGGACATCCTCTGCCGCGACCACAACGGCGCCACCGTGGCGGTGGAGATCAAGCGCCGCGGCGAGATCGACGGCGTCGAGCAGCTCACCCGCTATCTCGAACTCCTCAACCGCGACCCCCTGCTGGCGCCGGTCAAGGGCGTCTTCGCCGCCCAGGAGATCAAGCCCCAGGCCCGGGTGCTCGCCGCCGACCGCGGCATCGACTGCGTGACCCTCGACTACGACGCCCTGCGCGGCATCGAGCCGGAGAACCCCACCCTGTTCTGACCCGCCGCCCGTCCCGGTCTGCGGCCCCCGGGTCTGTGACGGCCCGGTGCGGGAGGCCACGCCGTACGGCCCGGGCCTGTCCTCCGAATGGAGGACAGGGGATTCCATCGGCCGTTGGTGCCGGTCGAGGCGTGCCCGGACGAGTCTTGAGGCATGACCACAGCGGTGAAAGTGCGCGGCCTGACCAAGCGTTACGGCGACGTGCAGGCGGTCGGGGGCATCGACCTCGACATCAAGGCGGGCGAGGTGTTCGCGATCCTCGGGCCCAACGGGGCGGGGAAGTCGACCACGGTGGAGATCCTGGAGGGCTACCGGCGGCGCGACGCGGGCGAGGTCAGCGTCCTGGGGACCGACCCGGGCAGGCCCACCCGTGAGTGGCGTTCCCGGGTCGGGGTGGTGCTGCAGACGGCCGACGACGTGGCCGAGGCGACGGTGCGGGAGACGGTCCGGCACTTCGCCGGTTACTACCCCGCCGCCATGGACCCGGATCAGGTGATCGAGCAGGTCGGCCTGACCGACAAGGCCGACAAGCGGATCCGGGAGCTCTCCGGCGGTCAGCGGCGCCGGGTGGACGTGGCGCTGGGCGTGATCGGCGGTCCCGAACTGCTCTTCCTGGACGAGCCGACCACCGGGTTCGACCCGGAGGCCCGCCGCCAGTTCTGGGAGCTGATCGGGAACATGGCCCATCAGGGGACCACGATCGTGCTGACGACCCACTATCTGGACGAGGCCGAGGCGCTGGCCGACCGGGTCGCGGTGATCGCCAAGGGCCGGATCGTGGCCGAAGGAGAGCCCGCGACCCTGGGCGGCCGGGCCACCGCCAAGGCGACGGTCCGCTGGGCGGGAGGCTCCCTGGAGACCGACACCCCCACCGAGACCGTGCTGGAGCTGACCCGGCGGTTCGACGGCGAGATCCCGGAGCTGACGGTGACCCGGCCGTCCCTGGAGGAGATCTATCTCCGCCTCATCGAAGGCTGACGCCGCCTGCGGGAGGACATCCGCTCCGCAAGGAGACCCCTCCGAGGCGAGTCCACCTCTTCGACGGCCGCTCGCCTGCGGCGAGTCCCGCCCCTGCGGGGGATCCTCACCTCCGGCCGCCGGCCGGACGCGGCCGGACCGCCGATCCTCCGGCGGACACCTCACCCCCACCGTCCCCACGCCGCTTATCCGGACAACCCACCTCAGTCGCTTGAGAAAGCAGCTCCATGAGCCAGACCATCGTTCCCGACGCCGCCCTTCCGGTGGCTCCCGCCAAGCTGCCCTCCCCGGTCAGGACGGGCCTGTCGCGGGCGGCCCTCGAGACCCGCATGTTCTTCCGGGAGAGGGACGCGGTCATCTTCACCTTCTCCTTCCCGATCATCCTGCTGGTGATCTTCGGATCGATCTTCGCGGACGATCTGGAGGGCACCGGTCTCAACGTCTCCCAGCTCTACGTCGCCGGGCTGATCGGCTCGGCGGCCATGACGGGCTTCCAGAACCTCGGCATCGGCATCGCGATGGACCGCGACGACGGCACGCTCAAGCGGCTGGCCGGCACGCCGATGCCCCCGGCCGCCTACTTCGTGGGCAAGGCGCTCAACACCCTTCTCATCTCCTTCGTCCAGGTCGTGATCCTGCTGGCCATCGGGGTGGCGCTGTTCGAGCTGGAGCTGCCCGCGGAGGTCTCCACCTGGCTGACCTTCGCCTGGGTGTTCGTGCTCGGCGTGTTCGGATCGTCGCTGCTCGGCATCGCGGTCAGCAGCCTGCCCCGATCGGGCAAGAGCGCCAGCGCGGTGATCGCGATGCCGTTCGTGGTGCTGCAGTTCATCTCGGGGGTGTTCATCCCGATCAGCCAGCTGCCCGAGTGGCTGGTCCGGATCGCGTCGTTCTTCCCGCTCAAGTGGATGTGCCAGGGATTCCGGTCGGTGTTCCTGGGAGAGGCCGGTGCCACACTGGAGCTCGCCGAATCATATGAACTCGACCGGGTCGCGCTGGTTCTGGGCGCGTGGGTCATCGGAGGACTGGTGCTGTGCCTGACGACCTTCCGCTGGAAGAGCCGCCGCGACGGATAGCGGAGCCTCCGGCCGGGCCCTTCCGGCGGCTGGCCGGGTTCGTCGGTCCGCCGGCCCGTCCGGACCGGGCCGGCGGACCGGCGGGGCCGCACGCCTGGGAGTCGCTGATCGGCTGGGAGGCGCTGCTGGTCCTCGCCACCATGATTCCGGCGGTGTTCGTCCTCACGACGAGCGAGGCTCCCGCCCCGGAGAGGTTCGCCGCCGCCGGGCTCATGGCGGCGATCACGCCGGTCTATCTGCTGATCGGCCGCCCCGCCATCACGAACGAGAACCGGCGCCGGGGAATCGTCTATCTCACCCTGATCATGGCCCTGTTCACCCCGGCCGTGCTGATCGAACCGGCGACGACGTTCGCGCTCTTCGGGCTCTGCCCGCAGTGCTTCATGGTGCTCCCGGCCAGGCAGGCGATCCTCGGCGTGGTCGCGCTGAACCTCACCCCCGCCGTGCGGTTCTTCGTCATCGACGGCGGGACGGGCGGCGCGTTCAACCTGCTGACCGTCACCATGATCGTGATCTTCTTCTCCGGCGTGTTCGGCATATGGATGGAGCGGATCATGGAGCAGAGTGAGGAGCGGGCCGCGCTCATCGAGGAGCTGGAGGCCCAGCGGGCGCAGGTCGCGCGGCTGTCGGCCGAGCGGGGAGCCCTGGCCGAGCGGGAGCGCCTGGCCGGGGAGATCCACGACACCCTGGCCCAGGGGTTCACCAGCATCATCATGCTCATCCAGGCCGCCGAGGCCCAGCCCGACCCCGGCCGCCATCTGGCGCTGGCCGTACGGACCGCGCGGGAGAACCTGGCCGAGGCCCGCGCGCTGGTGGCGGCGCTGTCCCCCGCGCCCCTGAACGGCTCCACTCTCGACGAGGCCCTCGGCAGGCTCACCGCCCGGCTCGGCGAGGAGACGGGGATCACGGCCTCCACCGCCGTCCGGGGCGACTCCCGTCCGCTGGCGCCCTCCGTCGAGGTGGTGCTCATCCGGGCCGTCCAGGAGGCTCTGGCCAACGTGCGCAAGCACGCGGCGGCGGACCGCGTGGACGTCGTGACGAGCTACGGGCCGGAGTCGGTGACGCTGCAGGTGCGCGACGACGGGTGCGGCTTCGATCCGGCGGCGGTCGACGGGTACGGCCTGCGCGGCATGCGCGCCCGGGTGGAGCAGGCGGGCGGCGCGCTCGTCCTGACCGGCGTGCCCGGCGCTGGCACGACTCTTGAGGTCACCGTCCCGATCTACCCGGGAGCGGAGCACGCCGCATCCGGAGCCACCGCCCCCATCGGCCCGGGAACAGACCGCACCGCATCCGAAACCGCCGTCCCCGCCGATCCGGGAGTGTGACCTTGCTGCGTCTGATGATCGTCGATGACCATCCGGTGGTCCGGGAAGGGCTGCGCGGGATGCTGGAGGCCGACCCCGGGATCACCGTGGTGGGCGAGGCCGCCTCGGGGGACGAGGCGGTCGTGCGGGCGCGGGAGCTGACGCCGGATGTGATCCTGATGGATCTGCGCATGCCGGGCGGTGACGGGGTGGGCGCGATCTCGCGCATCCTGGCGGACCGGCCGGAGAGCCGGGTGATCGTGCTGACCACCTACGAGACCGACCAGGACATCGTCCGCGCCGTCGAGGCCGGGGCCGCCGGCTATCTGCTCAAGGACACCTCGCGGGCGGACCTGCTGGCCGCGATCCTGGCGGCCTCGCGTGGCGAGACCGTGCTGTCCCCGTCGGTGGCGACCAGGCTGGTGAGCCGGATGCGGGCCCCCGTGACCGAGTCGCTGTCCCCGCGCGAGACCGAGGTGCTCTCCCTGGTGGCGCGCGGGCTGACCAACGCGGAGGTCGGCCGGGAGCTGTTCATCAGTGAGACCACCGTCAAGACGCACCTGCTGCGGATCTTCGGCAAGCTCGGCGTCTCCGATCGCACCGCCGCGGTCACCACGGCTATGGACCGGGGCCTGCTCCTGCGGCGGACGTGACCACCGGCCGGGGCTCCTCGCGCCGCTGCCGGCCCGGCCCTCCCGAGTAAGTGACGGTTTACTGCACAACGGACACGGTCTATCGTGAGCGCACCGTGCCCGTCTCCCGTACAAGGGCAGGGCGGGCGCTCCGCCCTCCGAGGCGTCCGTCATGCGGACGCATCGGGGCGTCCGTCACTCAGACAGGAGACTCGCGATGTCCACGGCGACCGAGCAGCGAACCTTCGATTCCCTCAGCCCCGCCACCGGTGCCGTCGTCGGCACGCACCCGATCCAGGACGCGGCCGCCGTACGCGCGGCGGTGGCCGACGCCGAGCCCGCCGCGGCGTGGTGGGGCGCACTGGACTGGGCCGAGCGCAGGCGGCGGCTGCTCGACTACAAGGCGGTCGTCACCCGTGACATCGCCCGGGTCGTCGACATGGTCCACCAGGAGACCGGCAAGCCGAAGGCGGACGCCACCCTCGAGGTGATCCTCGCCATCACCCACATCGACTGGGCGGCGCGCAACGCGCGCAAGGTCCTGGGACCGCGCCGGGTCTCCCCCGGGATGGTCGGGGTCAACCTCGCGGCCACGCTGGAGTATCTGCCCCTGGGCGTCGTCGGCGTCATCGGCCCCTGGAACTATCCGGTGTTCACGCCCATGGGCTCGATCGCCTACGCGCTGGCGGCGGGGAACGCGGTGGTGTTCAAGCCGAGCGAGCTGACCCCGGGAGTGGGCGTGCTGCTGGCCGACCTGTTCGCCGAGTCGGTGCCGGAGCAGCCGGTCTTGCGCACCGTGACCGGCCTCGGCGAGACCGGCGCCGCCCTCGCGGGCGACCCGGGGATCAAGAAGATCGCGTTCACCGGATCGACGGCCACCGCCAAGCGGGTGATGGCGGCGTGCGCGGAGAACCTGACGCCGCTGGTCGCCGAGTGCGGCGGCAAGGACGCCCTGATCGTGGACGCCGACGCGAACGTGCCGGCGGCGGCGGACGCGGCGCTGTGGGGGGCGATGTCCAACTCCGGGCAGACCTGCGTCGGCGTCGAGCGGGTCTACGTGGTCGACGCGGTCTACGACGACTTCATGCGGGAGCTGACCGGGCGGGCGGCGAACGTGCGGGCCGGGCAGGACTACGGGCCGGTCACCATGCCCGCGCAGATCGACGTGATCCGCCGGCACATCGACGACGCCGTCGCCACGGGCAAGGTGGTCCTCGGCGGGCCGGAGTCCGTGCGGGAGCCGTACGTCGATCCGGTGATCGTGGAGGACGTGCCCGAGGACTCCCCCGCGGTCCGCGAGGAGACGTTCGGCCCGACCCTCACGGTCAGGCGCGTGGCGGACGCCGAGGAGGCGCTGGCGCTGGCCAACGCCTCCGCCTACGGGCTGGCCGGCACGATCTTCTCGGGCGACGTACGGCGGGCCATGGCGCTCGCCCGCCGGATGCGGAGCGGGATGACGGCGATCAACTCGGTCATCTCGTTCGCCTCCATCCCCGCCCTGCCCTTCGGCGGCGTGGGCGACTCCGGCTTCGGCCGGATCCACGGCGCGGACGGGCTGCGGGAGTTCGCCCGGCCCAAGGCCGTCTCCCGCCAGCGCTTCGGGCTTCCCGGAATGAATCTCACATCCTTCACTCGAGGGCAAGCCGAACTTGACCGCTTGGTCAAGCTTGTGACGTTCTTGCATGGGCGACGCAAGCGATAGCGTCTTGACTCTTCCACAAAAAGGATCTTGCACCCATAATGGGTGGTTCCAGAAGCCAAGATCGTGGAGTGGAAGTGATACAGCCAAAAACTGTCAAGTCCTCGCCCCGCAGCGGGGACTTGACATGAGCGGACGCTCATATCGGGGAATGTCTTCGGAAGAACGACTGGCCGAGCGGCGCGAACGGCTCATCAGGTCGGCGTACATCCTCTACGCCGACCTCGGCTTCCCCGATACGACGATCGAGAAGTTGTGCGCCGCCGCGCGCATCTCCAACCGCGCCTTCTACGAGTGCTTCACCGGGCGCGACGAGCTGATGTGGGTGGTCTACAACCGATGTGTGCGCGACAACCTCGCCGCGGTCTCCGCGGCCGTCGAACAGGCCCCGAACACGCTGCTCGGTCGGATCGAGGCGGGGGTCGCCGCGTACATCGAGTTCGTCACCGAGGATCCGCGCCGGGCGCGGATCCTGCACCTGGAGGTACGGCGCGCCGGCGACTGCCTCACCTCGTCCCGGCAGGAGGCCGTGGCCGGTTTCACCCAGATCATCGAGACCAACCTCCTGCAGGTGCCCGAGGAGACCGGGGTCGACCTGCACCTGCTGGTGCTCGGCATGATCGGCGCGATCCAGGAGCTGCTCATCGAGTGGGTGCTGGCCGAGGATCCGCCTCCGGTGGAGAGCGTGGTCAAAACCGCCGTGTACATCTTCAACCGGTCACTGGCGATATGAGCGCTCCGGCGCCGCGGGGGTTCACAACCAGCCCTTCTCCTGCGCGGCCCGGATGGCGGTGATCCGGTTGGTGGCTCCCAGCTTGGTGATCGCGCTGGACAGATAGTTGCGGACGGTGCCCTCGCTGAGGTGGAGCGAGGTCGCGATCTCTCCCACCGAGGCGCCCGAGGCCGCCAGGGCCAGCGAGTCCCGCTCGCGGTCGGTCAGCGGGCTCTCCCCCGCCATCATCGCCGAGGCGGCCATCTCCGGATCGAGATAGCGGCCGCCGGAGCAGACCTTGCGGATCGCCGTCGCGAGCTCGTCGGAGGAGGCGTCCTTGGGGACGAACCCCCGCACCCCCGCCGCCAGCGCCCGCCGGAGGTACCCGGGGCGGCCGAAGCTGGTCAGCATCAGCACGGCGTGCCCCGGGAGGGTCTCGGCGACGCTCAGGCCGTCCATCCCGGGCATCTCGATGTCCAGCACGATCACGTCGGGCGCGTGCTCCCGTACGGCCTGCGCCACCAGGTCCCCGCGGGCGACCTGGGCCACGACCTCGATGTCCGGCTCCAGCCCGAGCAACGTGGCGATCGCGCCCCGGATCAGGTGCTCGTCGTCGGCCAGCAGAACCCGGATCACCGGACCTCCTCCCGCGGCGCCGGACCACCCGGCTCCCGCGTCATCGGACACTCTCGCGCGGGGCCGGAGCATCCGGCTCCCGCGTCGTCGGACACTCTGCGGCGGGACCGGACCACCCGGCGCCCGCCGTTCCTCCTCCGGCGGCACCGCGCTGCGGCGTCCGCCTCATCGGACCCCCTCCAGGGGGACCACCGCCCGCAGCCTGAACTCTCCCGAGCCGTGCGGCCCGGCGGTGACCGAGCCGCCCGAGGAGGCCACCCGCTCGGCCATCCCCGTCAGGCCCGTCCCGCCCCGCCCTCTCACGTCCGCCGCGCCGTCGTTGGTCATCTCCAGCACCGCCTGATCCTCCTGCAGCATGATGGAGATGCGGCAGCGGGTCGCCCTGCTGTGCCGCAGGACGTTGGTGGTGCCCTCGCGGACGAGCCAGGACAGCAACGTGGCGAGTTCCTCGGGCACCCCGTCCGGCGGGGCCTGCAGCGTGCACTGGACGCCGTCCGCCTCCAGGACGGCGACCATGCTGCGCAGCTCCGCGTCGAGGTCGACCGTCCGGTATCCGCGCACCGCCGTGCGGATCTCCTTCAGCGCCTCCCTGGCCAGCCCGCGCACCTCGCCCATCTCGGCGGCCGCCCGGTCGGCGTCGGCCCTGGCGAGCTTGACGGCCACCTCGCTCTTGACCGCGATCGCCGACAGGCTGTGCCCGACGAGATCGTGCAGATCGCGGGCGAAGCGCAGCCGCTCCTCGGTCACCGCCAGCCGGGCCTGGGCCTCTTTGCCGGCCTCCGCCGCCCGGACCACCTCCCAGAACCAGAGCTGGAACCGGTTCGCCCACGGCAGGACCAGAGATATCCCGATATATCCGCCGATCGTCGCGCCGAAGCTCTCCTCGTCCGAGTAGATCGCCAGAGCCTGCGGGGAGTCGGGGGCGCCCGGCCAGAGCAGGTACAGCCCCACCGCGGTCGCACCGAGGGTGGCCAGGAGGGTGGCGGAGCGGCTCAGCAGCAAAGCCGTGCTCGTGCTCCAGGCCAGGGCGGCCAGCCCCCAGGACCAGAGGTGCCCGTCCTGGGTCGCCAGCACGACCAGCGCGATGACGCCCGAGGCGACGATCTCCCGGTTCGCGGTGGTGCCGTCCATCGCGGCCCTGACCATGCGCACCTGGAGCAGGCTGAAGGGGATCAGCAACACGATCCCCAGGAGCATGAGGGGGATCGGCTCCGTCCCGGTGGCCCGGGAGAGCCAGCCGAGGGAGCCCACCCACGGCAGGAAGACCCCGATGCTCAGCATCCAGAAGGTCAGCCGGCGCAGCCGCTCGACCTGGGAGCGTTTGTCCCTCCGGAAGAGCCCGGCGAGGGAGCCCGCTCCCGGGGCCGCCGGCCGCCGGAGCAGGGACCGCAACAGCCCCGAGGGGACGAGTGCCCTCAGGCGCCCCGTCCCCTTGTCATCAGTTTTCGTCAGCATCGGCGGTCCACGTTAGCCGTGCCGGGGCTCCCACCGGAACAGCCACCTGGCCAGCAGCGCTCCGATCACGACCCAGACGAGCAGGATCCCGATCGAGGGCAGTGCGGCCGTCCACTGCCCGGCCATCGTCAGCTTCTCGCCGCCGTCGCCGAAGTGGTCGGCGCCGAGGAAGCCGGTGCGCATCATCTCCACGATCGGAGTGACCGGCAGCAGGTTCGAGACCACGGCCAGCGGGCCGGGCAGCGCGTCGGCGGGGAAGGCGACCGGCGCGGCGACCATCATGACGAGCAGCACCGGCAGCACCGTGATCTGCGCCATCTCCGCGTTGGGCGTCATCCCGGAGAAGGCCGCCGCGAGCAGGCCGAACACCGCGACGCCCAGGACGGCGGCGAGCACCATCAGCGGCACGTTGACCGGCAGGACGTCCTCGAAACGGTTGACCCAGATCCCGATCAGCAGCGCCTGGAAGAGGAAGACGGCCAGGGCGCCGAGGCCGCTGCCCGCCATGACCGCCACCGCCGACGGCTGGCCCCCGCGCAGCCGCTTGAGCACCAGTTCCTCACGGCGGGAGGTGAAGGCGTTGACCAGGTTGATGAAGACGGCGAACGCCAGCATCAGGCCGGGCACGCCGGTCAGGACGAACACCTTGCCCTCCACCCCGGCGACGTCACCGGTCGGGAAGCTGCTGTAGAGGGCCGCGAGCAGCAGCGGCATCAGCATCACGTTGAACAGCACGGTGGTGTTCCTGCCGACCAGGGTCAGGTCGAGCCGCGCCAGCCGTACGGCGTGCAGAACATCGGTCTTCGTCATCGCTCGCCACTCCTCGTCCGCCGCGCGGGCCGTACGCCCCCGCGGACCTCTTTCGTCCGTCACACCGTCGTTCAGCGTCGTCGTGCGCATCTCAGGCCTCTCCCACGACCCGCATGAAGACGTCCTCCAGGGTTCCGCGGCGCACGGCCAGGCGCTCCAGGGTCTCGCCACGCGTGTCGGCCCAGGCGAGCAGCGGCCGGAGGGCGGCGTGCGCGCGGGTCCCGGCGTCGGATCCGGACAGGGTGTAGCCGACCTCGGTGCCGCCGGAGGCGTAGGTCAGCGCCGGGGCGACGCCGTCCAGCACGGGCAGGTCGCCGAAGGTCCAGGAGGTGCCGGGGAGCCGGAAGGCGATCATGTCGCCGGAGGTGGCCACCACCTCCTCGACCGCGCCGTGGGTGTGGATGCGGCCCTCGTGCATGATGGCCAGCCGGTCGGCCAGGCGCTCGGCCTCCTCCAGATAGTGCGTGGTCAGCAGCACGGTGGTGCCCGCGTCGCGCAGGTCCTCCACGACCTTCCAGGTCGTACGGCGCGCCTCGGGGTCCATCCCGGTGGTCGGCTCGTCCAGGAAGAGCACCTCGGGCGCCGCCAGCACCGCGAGCGCGAGGTCGAGCCGGCGCTTCTGGCCGCCGGACAGCTGCTTGACCCTGACCCGGGCCTTCTTCTCCAGGCCCACCAGCTCCAGCGCACCCATGGTGACGCGGTCGACCCGCCGGATCCGGCTGCCCAGGAGGGTGAACCCGCCCGGCAGCTCGGTGCTGCCGGACATGGTGACCGGGCGGCCGGCGTCCCGGCTCAGTCCCTTCCACAGGTCCACGGTCTCGGCCACCGTGAGGTCGCCGAGGAAGCCGCCCTCCTGCAGCATGATGCCCACGCGGGGGCGCAGCTCGCGGTGCTGCCGGATCGGGTCGAGGCCCAGGACCCGGACGGTGCCGTCGGTGGCGGGCGCGTAGCCCTCCAGGACCTCCATCGTGGTGGTCTTGCCGGCCCCGTTGGTGCCCAGCAGGGCGAAGACCTCTCCACGGGGGACGGTGAAGGAGATGCCGCGCACGGCCTCGAAGTCACCGTACTTCTGCCGGAGCCCGCCGACCTCGATCACGTCCTCGGGGCCGGTGGTTCCGGTGCCGGTCGCGTCCGCAAGCTGTCGTGTTCTCATGGGAAAAATCATGATCTACCTGCTCAGTCGCAGGTAGTCGTGGATATCACCAGAGAGATATGGATCTCGTGGGTGCCCCGGATGACATTTGTCATCCGGGGCACCCGAACGCCGGGGCCGGGGCTCCGGATGCCCCCTACGGGCGGGGCGGCAGGGCGGGACGGCGCCGGGAGGGGCGGGTCGCGGCGTCCGGCGGGGTCGCGGCGGGACGTTCCTCCAGAGCGGCCAGCGCGAGCCGTACCGCCTCCTCGATCTGCGGGTCGCGCCCGGCGGCCCAGTCGTCCGGGGTGATGTCCACCTCGACGTCCGGGTCCACTCCGTAGTTCTCCACGCCCCAGCCCAGGCCCTCGAACCAGAAGGAGTACCTCGGCACCGTGACGGCCGACCCGTCCACCAGGCGGTGGTCGTCCTCGATGCCGATGACCCCGCCCCAGGTCCGGGTGCCGACCACCGGGCCCAGCTTGTGGATCTTGAAGGCGGCCGTGACGATGTCGCCGTCGGAGCCGGCGTTGTAGTCGGTGACCGCGACCAGCGGGCCGCGCGGGGCGTCCTCGGGATAGGTGATCGGCATCAGGCCGCGGGGCAGGTCCCAGGCGATGACCCGGCGCAGCAGCTTCTCGATGACCAGCTCGGAGGTATGGCCGCCCCGGTTGCCCCGGACGTCCACCACGAGCCCCTCGAAGGTCATCTCCCGGCGCAGGTCGCGGTGGAACTGGGCCCAGCCCTCGGCGACCATGTCCGGGATGTGCAGATAGCCCAGCCGCCCGCCGCTCAGCTCACGGACGTGCGCCCGGCGACCGGCCACCCAGTCCTGGTAGCGCAGTCGCCGGTCGTCACGCAGCGGCGTGACGACCACCCGGCGCCCGCCCCCGAGGGTCAGCTCGACCGGCTTGCCCGCCGCGCCGACCAGCAGCCGCGCGGGGCCCTGCGGCGGCACCGGGCGGCCGTCGACCGCCAGCAGCGTCTCCCCCCGCAGCACCCCCGCGCCGGGCACGGCCAGCGGGGAGCGGGCGTGCACGTCCGACGACTCGCCGGGCAGCACCCGGTCCACCTGCCAGCGGCCCTCGTCGTTGCGCGAGACGTCCGCGCCGAGCAGGCCCACCGCGTCGCTGGAGGGCGATCCCCAGGGCGCGGGGATGACGTAGGCGTGCGAGCTGCCGAGCTCGCCGGCCACCTCCCACAGCAGGTCGGCGAAGTCGTCGTTGGTGGCGACCCGGTCCACCAGCGGCCGGTACTCCTCCAGCACGGCGTCCCACTCGACGTCCGCCATGTCCTCCACCCAGAAGTCGGCCCGCACCCGGCGGCCCATCTGCGCGTAGGCGTGCCGCCGGTAGACGACGGGGTCGACGGTGATCCGGATCCTCGACACGTCCACGGTCACGTCGTCGTCGCCGTTCTTGCCGGTGGCCGGGCGGACGGTGAGCGTGCCCTTGTCGGAGACGACCAGGCGGGTGCCGTCGCCGCTGACCCGGTACCAGTCGAGCTTGTCGACCAGTTCCTCGCAGGTGCGCTTGACCAGGTCGTAGCGGTCGAGGGCGGGCCTGGGCGATTCCCCGCCGAGGTCGCCCCTGTCCTCGCCCAGTTCCCCGGCCAGCGGCTCGCGCAGCCAGACGAACCCGCCCTTGACCGCGCGCAGCGTCGAGTAGCGGCCCTCGGGCACCGGCACCTGCACGACGCGGGCGACGATCCCCTCGGTGTCCACCGTGATCGGGGCAGGCTCCTTCTTCTTCCCGCCGTCGCCGTCACCGTCGCCGCCGTCCGCCCCGGCCACCGGCCGCCCGTCGATGCTGGGCGCGAAGGGCGAGGGGGTGGAGGCGGCCAGCGGGACCAGATAGGGGCGGTAGCCGTACGGGAAGGACATGTCGAAGGAGTGCGCGTCGTAGACCGGGTCGAAGCCGCGACGCGACAGGAAGGCCAGGTGGTCGCCGGCGAAGGCGGGCGAGACGTCCACGAAGCGGCCGTCGGTCACGTCGTGGATCACCCGGTCCACCACCCTGGCCAGCCGGATCCGGCGCAGCGGGGTGGCCTCGGGGTGCGACCAGGCCAGCCAGGCGGAGTCGGGCGACCAGGCCATGCCGTCGATCTGGCCGTTGGCGCGGGCCAGCTCGACGACCTCGGCGGAGGCCACGTCCACCAGCAGCAGCCTGCCGTCCCTGGCCGCCACCGCGATGGTGCCCCCGTCGGGCGCGACGGCCAGGTCCCCGACCTCGCCCAGCTTCCCCTCGGCGATCCTGCGGGTCTCCCCGCCCCCGGCCGGGCCGATCTCCAGGCCGTGCGTCCGCCCGTCGTCGATGACCCACACCACCTGGTCGGCGCCGAGCATGCGGGGCTTGCCCGCGGCCAGCCCGGAGCTGAGCTGGCGCGCCGGGCCGTCGCGGTGGGTGAGCCAGTGCACGGTGCCCCGCACCTCCACCGCGCTGGCCCGGCCGGTCGCGTCCACGGCCAGGTCGTCCAGCCTCCGGCCGGCGTCCACCGCCCGCGGCTGGCGCCCGCGCAGCGGGGAGCCGGGGCGGACGTCGAGCTTACGGGTCTCGGCGTCCAGGCCGTCGAGGATGTAGAGGTCACCGGCGTTCTGGTAGACGATCCGGGTCCCGTCGGTGGTGGCGTGCCGGGCGTAGAAGACGTCGTGGTCGGTGTGGCGGCGCAGCCCGGTGCCGTCGAGTTCCGTGGAGTAGAGGTTGCCGACCCCCTCGTGGTCGGACAGGAAGACCAGGCGCCCGTCGGCGAGCATCGGGCTGGCGAAGTGGCCGTCCAGCCCGGCCAGCAGCCGGGTGAAGCCGTCCGGCCCGCCGATCCACAGCCGGCCCGCCGTACCGCCCCGGTAGCGCTTCCAGGTCCCCGGGTCACGGGCCAGGGAGGCGGTCAGCAGCGCGGTCGCGTCCTCGGTGATCGCCAGGTCGGTGACCGGGCCGTACGGCAGCCGCTCGGCGTTCCCGGCGGTGTCCAGCGCGTAGGCGAAGCTCATGGAGCCGAACGGCCGGCCGGTCGCGCTGATGGCGAGGATCCGGCCCTCAGGGGTCCACCCGCGAGTCCGGGTGCGGTAGTCGCCCCAGTAGGTCAGCCGCTCGGCGGAACCGCTCTCCAGGTCGGCCAGGAACACCTCGGGATCGCCCTCGCGCACGCTCGTCCATGCGACCTTGGAGGCGTCGGCGGACAGGCGGGGGTGGCTCGCCGGGGCCCGATCGGAGGACAGGCGCCAGGCCCTGCCCCCTTCCGCGGGGGCCGCCCAGACGTCGTCATCGGCGACAAACGTCAGCACATCCCCGGATATATGCGGAAATCGCAGGTAAGAACCAGAAACCATCGTTGCATCATATTGTCAACCATGGTGTTAATACCGGTATTTTTCGGCCCGTTACGCTGGACTCATGACGCGAGCTGACAGAGACAACCCCGTGGTGCTCTCCAAGATCTACACCCGTACCGGAGACGACGGCACCACCGCTCTGGGCGACATGAGCCGCACCCGGAAGACCGATCCGCGCCTGGCCGCCTACGCCGACGTGGAGGAGGCCAACGCGGCGCTCGGCCTGGCCCTGTCCTTCTCGGCGTCCTCCGGGGCGGGATCGGGAAGCCTGGACGAGGACGTCGTCGCCGTCCTCACCCGGATCCAGAACGAGCTGTTCGACGTCGGGGCCGACCTGTGCACCCCGGTCGCGGAGAACCCCGAGTTCCCGCCGCTGCGGGTCGAGCCGTCCTACGTCGAGTGGCTGGAGGCCCGCTGCGACGAGTTCAACGAGCGGCTCAAGCCGCTGCGCAGCTTCATCCTGCCGGGCGGGAACCCGGTCGTCGCCCAGCTCCACGTGGCCAGGACGGTCGTGCGCCGGGCCGAGCGCACGGTCTGGGCGGCCCTGGAGGCCCACGACGACGTCAACCCGCTGACCGCCAAGTATCTCAACCGGCTGAGCGACCTGATGTTCATCCTGTGCCGCATCGCGGCCGCGGGCGAGGAGATCCTCTGGAGGCCCGGCGGCACCCGCTGACGGGCGACCCGGGAGGGGTCAGGCGACGTCGAGGTGGGCGCCGGGCGGGGCCGACTCCAGCCAGGCGACGAACCCGGTGAGGGCGCGGTAACCGGCGGCCAGCTCGAAGGTGAAGCCCGCGCTCTCGCACCGCAGGGCCGTCACGCCCTCCAGGAAGCCGAAGAACTCGCCGGTCCCGATCCGGCGTCGTCCGGAAACCACGAGGCCGCGCCTCACGATGACGTGGCGCGGCCTCGGCAGCAGACCTATGAGCGGGATCCAGTTGAGCCGTCCCCCGGCGTAACGGGCCACCCCCACCCGCCAGCCGCGCTTGCCCTCCACGGGGCGCAGACAGCACAGCACCGATCCGCGGGAACGGATGAGGACCAGGACCCGCAGGGACACAAGGGCGACGAGCACCACCGCCACGATGAGTACGTCACGCGCCATGATGATCGCCGCCCCCAAGAACCACTCCGCCCAGAAGCAGAACCTATCCGACTTCCTCGCCGGCCGCGCGCAGCCGGGCCCGGGCGCGCTTGGCCTCGGCCGCGGCCTCCGCGTTCTCCTGGTCGGTCTCGACGGAGGCCTGAGCGCGCTCCATCGCGTTACGGGCGCGGGCGACGTCCACCTCGGAGCCGAGCTCGGCCACCTCGGCCAGGATCGACACCTCGTTGTTGGCCACCGACACGAACCCGCCGTGCACCGCGGCGACCAGGTCGGGCTCGCCGCCGCGCTTGACCGTCAGCACGCCGCCCTCGACGAGGACGCCCAGCACGGGAGCGTGCTGGGGCATGATGCCGATCTCACCCTCGATGGTCTTGGCGATGACCATGTCGGCCTCACCGGACCAGATCTCGCGCTCCGGCGAGACGACGCCTACTCGCAGCTTCGCCACTTTCTCTGCGTTCCTTTCGAACCAGGTGCCGGTACGGCGGGCCGTACCGGCACCGAAGGCGACTAGCGGGCGAGTTCCTTGGCCTTGGCGATGGCCTGCTCGATGCCACCGACCATGAAGAACGCCTGCTCGGGCAGGTGGTCGTAGTCACCGGCGCACAGACCCTTGAAGGACGCGATGGTCTCGTCCAGCGGCACGAACTCACCCGGCTGACCGGTGAACGCCTCGGCGGCGTACATCGGGTGGGACAGGAAGCGCTCGATGCGGCGGGCCCGGTTGACCGTGACCTTGTCCTCTTCGGAGAGCTCGTCGATGCCCAGGATGGCGATGATGTCCTGCAGTTCCTTGTACTTCTGCAGGATCCGCTTGGTCTCCTGGGCCACGCGGTAGTGCTCCTCGCCGACGACCTGCGGGTCGAGGATCCGCGAGGTGGAGTCGAGCGGGTCCACCGCGGGGTAGATGCCCTTCTCCGAGATCGGCCGGGACAGAACGGTCTGCGCGTCGAGGTGCGCGAACGCGTTGTGCGGGGCCGGGTCGGTGATGTCGTCCGCGGGGACGTAGATCGCCTGCATCGAGGTGATCGAGTGACCGCGGGTGGAGGTGATGCGCTCCTGCAGAACGCCCATCTCGTCGGCCAGGGTCGGCTGGTAGCCCACCGCGGACGGCATGCGGCCGAGCAGGGTGGAGACCTCGGAACCGGCCTGGGTGAACCGGAAGATGTTGTCGATGAACAGAAGCACGTCCTGCTTCTGCACGTCACGGAAGTACTCCGCCATGGTGAGGGCGGACAGCGCGACGCGCAGACGCGTGCCCGGGGGCTCGTCCATCTGACCGAAGACGAGGGCGGTGTCCTTGAGAACGCCCGCCTCCTCCATCTCCAGCCAGAGGTCGTTGCCCTCACGGGTGCGCTCGCCGACGCCCGCGAAGCACGAGGTTCCGGAGAACTTCAGGGCGACGCGGCGGATCATCTCCTGGATCAGAACGGTCTTGCCGACACCGGCGCCGCCGAACAGACCGATCTTGCCACCCTTCACGTACGGGGTGAGCAGGTCGATGACCTTGATGCCGGTGGGCAGCATCTCGGTGCGGGACTCAAGGGTGTCGAAGGCCGGGGAGGGGCGGTGGATGCCCCACTTCTCCGTCACCTTCAGGGAGGCGGTCGGCACGTCCAGGGACTCGCCGAGCGCGTTCCACACGTGGCCCTTGACGATGTCGCCGACCGGCACCGAGATCGGCGCGCCGGAGTCGGACACCGCCGCGCCGCGGACCAGGCCGTCGGTGGGCTGCATCGAGATGGCCCGGACCAGGTTGTCACCCAGGTGCTGGGCGACCTCCAGGGTCAGGGTCTTGGTCTCGCCGCCGACGGTGACGTCGACGTTGAGGGCGTTGTAGATGTCGGGCATCGCCTCGACGGGGAACTCCACGTCGACGACGGGACCCGTCACTCGGGCTACGCGACCGGTTCCGGTCGCGACGGTCTCAACAGTCATTGTGGCTATTCACTCTTTCCCCGCTGCGGCGTCAGCCAGCGCGTTGGCGCCACCGACGATCTCGCTGATTTCCTGGGTGATCTCGGCCTGGCGAGCCTGGTTCATCTGCTGGGTGAACACGCGGATGAGCTCGTTGGCGTTGTCGGTCGCCGACTTCATGGCGCGGCGACGCGCGGCGTGCTCCGAGGCGGCCGACTGGAGCAGCGTGCTGAAGACGCGCGACTCCACGTAACGCGGGAGCAGCGAGTCGAGCACGTCGCCCGCGGTGGGCTCGAACTCGAAGTACGGCAGCGGCGTCTCCGGCTTCTCGGTGGTCTCCTCCACCGTCAGCGGCAGGACCCGCTTGACCGTGACCTCCTGCGTGAGCATGGAGACGAACTCGGTCGAGACGATGTGGATCTCGTCGATCCCGTCCGTCTCGGCCGAGAACGCGGAGATGAGCACGTCGGCGATCTCCTTGGCGTTGGCGTAGGAGGGGTTGTCGGAGAACCCGCCCCACTGCCCGCCCATCTCCCGTCCCCGGAAGCTGTGCCAGGTGATGCCCTTGCGCCCCACCACGTAGGGCACCGGCTCGACGCCCCTGCTGCGCAGCAGACCGGCCAGCGCCTCGGCCTCACGCAGGACGTTGGCGTTGAAGCCGCCGCAGAACCCGCGGTCACTGGTGACGATGAGCACGCCGGCCCTGGTGGGGTTGTCCTTCGCCACCGTCAGCGGGTGGTCGACGCTGGCGGTGTTGCTGACCACGCCCGTCACGGCGCGGGTGATCTCCCGCTCGTACGGCACGGCGGCCTGCATCCGCTGCTGCGCCTTGACGATGCGCGAGGAGGCGATGAGCTCCTGGGCGCGCGTGATCTTCGCCGTTGACCTGACCGACTTGATCCGCCGCCGCAGCAGTCTTAGCTGGGCACCCATCGGCTACTTCTTCTCGTCCGCGCGGACGTGCTTGGTGATCTTCTCCTGGCCGACCTTGTCGGCGCCGAGCGCCGCGACCGGCTCGTCGTTGACCAGCAGCTCGCCGGAGGAGGTCTCGAAGCCCTTCTTGAACTGCGTGATCGCGTCCTTCAGGGTCGTCACCGCGTCGTCCGACAGGTCCTTGGTCTCGCGGATGCTGTCGAAGACGCCCTTGTGCTCGCGACCGAGGTAGTCCAGGAACTCCGCCTCGAAGCGGCGGATGTCCTCGACCGGGACGTCGTCGAGCTCACCGGTGGTGCCGGCCCACACGGAGACGACCTGCTTCTCCACCGAGAACGGGCTGTACTGGGACTGCTTGAGCAGCTCCACCAGGCGCTGACCGCGCTCCAGCTGGGCGCGGGAGGCCGCGTCCAGGTCGGAGGCGAAGGCCGCGAAGGCCTCCAGGTCGCGGTACTGCGACAGGGACAGACGCAGCGTGCCCGCGACCTTCCGCATCGCCTTGACCTGGGCCGAACCGCCGACTCGGGAGACCGAGACACCGACGTTGATCGCCGGGCGCACACCGGAGTTGAACAGGTCGGTCTCGAGGAAGCACTGACCGTCGGTGATGGAGATGACGTTGGTCGGGATGAACGCCGACACGTCGTTGCCCTTGGTCTCGATGATCGGCAGACCGGTCATCGAGCCGGCGCCCATGTCGTCGGAGAGCTTGGCGCAGCGCTCCAGCAGACGCGAGTGCAAGTAGAAGACGTCGCCGGGGAAGGCCTCACGGCCCGGCGGGCGACGCAGCAGCAGGGAGACGGCGCGGTAGGCGTCGGCCTGCTTGGTCAGGTCGTCGAAGATGATGAGGACGTGCTTGCCCTGGTACATCCAGTGCTGGCCGATGGCCGAGCCGGTGTAGGGGGCAAGGTACTTGAAGCCGGCCGGGTCGGAGGCCGGGGCGGCGACGATGGTGGTGTACTCCATCGCGCCCGCCTCCTCGAGGCGACCCCTGACCTGGGCGATCGTCGAGCCCTTCTGGCCGACCGCGACGTAGACGCAGCGGACCTGCTTCGACGGGTCGCCGGACAGCCAGTTCTCACGCTGGTTGAGGATGGTGTCCACGGCGATGGCGGTCTTGCCGGTGCCGCGGTCACCGATGATCAGCTGGCGCTGGCCGCGGCCGATCGGGGTCATGGCGTCGACCGCCTTGAGACCCGTCTGCAGCGGCTCCTTCACCGGCTGGCGCTGGACCACCGAGGGGGCCTGCAGTTCGAGGGCGCGCAGGCCCTCGGACTCGATGGCACCCTTGCCGTCGAGCGGGTTGCCGAGCGGGTCGACCACGCGGCCGAGGAAGTTGTCGCCGATCGGCACGGACAGGACCTCGCCCGTCCGGCGGACCGACTGGCCCTCCTCGATCTTGCTGAAGTCGCCCAGAACAACGACACCGATCTCCCTGGGGTCCAGGTTCAGTGCCAGGCCACGCGTACCGTCCTCGAACTCGAGCAGCTCGTTCGCCATCGCCGAGGGAAGGCCGGAGACATGGGCGATGCCGTCGCCGCAGTCGACGACGGTCCCGATCTCCTCGCGCGCGGCACCTTCCGGCTCGTACGCCTGGACGAAGCGCTCAAGCGCGTCCCGGATCTCGTCCGGCCGGATCGTAAGCTCCGCCATCTCTCTTCTGTCTCCCTATTCGCCTAGCCGGCCAACCGGCGGCGGACTTCTTCGATTCGTCCCGCGATGGTGGTGTCGATGAGGTCGTCCCCGATTCGGACGGAGAACCCACCGATCACTCGCGGATCCACCTCGACGTTCAGATGAACGTCGTGGCCGTAGGAGGTGCGAAGCCACGCGGCGAGGCGCTGCTTCTGCTCCTCGGAGAGCGCGACGGCGCTGCGCACCACCGCGACGAGACGCTGCCGCTGGGCGGCCACCAGGCTGCCGAACTCCTCGAGCCCGCCTTCCAGGCTACGCCCTCGCGGATGTGCCACGAGCTGCCTGATCAGCCGGAGAGTCGTCGGCGCGACCTTGCCGGTCAGGAGCGAGTCGAGCAGCTCCTGCTTGGCCTGCGCGGGCAGTGCCGCGTCGGACAGCGTCCGGTGCAGGTCGAGGTTCGCCGCGGCGATCCGTCCGAACCGGAACAACTCGTCCTCGACGTCGTCGAGCCTGCTCTGCGCCTCGGCCTCGGCCGAGGCGGCGACCACGCCGAGGCGCTCCAGCGCGTCGGCCAGGTCACCGGAGCGCGACCACTTGGCGGACACGGCCGCGACGGCCGTCTCCAGGGCGGCGGTGCCGACCTTGCCCTCCAGCAGGACCCGGACGATCTGCGTCTTCTGCTCGGCCGGGCGGGAGGCGTCGGACAGGTTGCGGCGCAGCCCGTGCTCGCGGTCGAACAGATCGGCGATCGCGAAGAGCTGGTCGGCCAGGGTGCCGAGGTCGGCGCTTCCCGCGACCGCGTTGAAACGCTCCTCGACCTCGGCCAGAGACGTCCTGCTCAAACCCCTCATCGGCCGCTCACCGCTTCCCGCTCACTGCGTCGGGTTCGCTCCGGCATCAGCGGACCGCCGCGTTGCTCGACTCGAGCTCCGTCAGGAACCGGTCGACGGTGCGGCGCTGACGCGCCTCGTCCTCCAGGGACTCGCCGACGATGCGGCTGGCCAGATCGGTCGACAGGCGGCCGATCTCGGAACGGAGCTGGGCGAACGCCTGCTGGCGGTCGGCCTCGATCTGGGCGTGCGCCGCCTCGATGAGACGGCGGGCCTCGGCCTGAGCCTCCTCGCGGAGCTCGGCCTTGATCTGCGCACCCTGCTCGCGGGCCTCCTCACGCAGGCGGGACGCCTCGTGACGGGCCTCGGCGAGCTGCTCCTTGTACTGCGCGAGGGCGCGCTGGGCTTCCTCCTGCGCGTCCGCGGCCTTCTTCAGGCCGCCTTCGATGGCGACGGTGCGCTCTTCCAGAGTCTTCTGGATGCGCGGCACCAGCAGCTTGCCGACGAAGAACAGGACGAGCAGGAAGGCGAAGCCACCGATGACCATTTCGGCCGGGTGCGGGAGCAGGGGGTTGTTCTCTTCCGCTGCCGCTATCAGTTGAATCATGGCTACTGCCTCCCGTCAGGGGCGGTGATCTGTCCTAGGCCCGGAAGACGAACGCGAGCGCGATACCGATCAGCGCGAGCGCCTCGGCGAAGACGAAGCCCAGGAGCATGTTCTGGCGGATGAGGCCGTAGGCCTCGGGCTGGCGGGCGATGGCCTGAACACCCTGACCGAAGATGATGCCGATGCCGACGCCCGGGCCGATGGCGGCCAGGCCATAGCCGATGGAACCGAGGTTGCCGGTGACCTCAGCGAGCACGTTGCTCATTCTTTCGTTTCCTTTTCTATCGACCGGTGGGGGTTGTCCACCGGAACCATCTGTCGTTGGAGGGGGAAGTCTCAGTGCTCGGCGTGCAGAGCGCCGTTGATGAACATGGCGGTCAGCAGCGCGAACACGTAGGCCTGCAGGGCCTGGATGAACAGCTCGAAGGCCGTCAGCAGGATCGTCATGATGACGCCCATGACGCCGATCACGGCGCCGGCCGGAGTGAGCTGGACGAACAGGAAGTGCCAGCCGACCTCGGAGAACAGGGCGATGATCAGGTGACCGGCCATCATCGTCGCGAAGAGCCGGACCGCGTGGGTGACGTGGCGCAGGATGAAGGTGGAGGCGAACTCGATCGGGGCGACCAGGACGTACATCCACTTGGGCAGCCCGGGCGGGAACATCATGTTCTTGAAGTAGCCCAGCGCGCCCTGGTGCTTCATGCCCAGGTAGGTCACCATGATCCACACGCCGATGGCGAGGATGGCCGGGTAGCCGATCCGCGACATCACCGGGAACTGGATGAAGACGACGGACCCGAACAGGTTCATGATCCAGATGAAGAGGAACATGGTGAACAGCAGCGGCATCCAGCGGTCACTGTCCTTGCCCAGGAACGGGCGGGCGACCTGCTCACGGACGAACTCGTAGGCGAGCTCCCCGAGGTTCTGCACGCCCCTCGGAACCAGCCTGGGGTTGGAGAAGGCGCTGTAGGCGAACACGAGGACGATCAACGCGGCGATCAGCGCGAACAGGGCCGGCTTGTTGAACCAAGCCTGACCCGCGACAAGCGCCGGCCATTCGAACAGGCCGAGCCCCGGGGCTTGGAACTCCTCGGCAGCGAGAAGTGGCAGCACGGCGCTCACTCGGCTTTCCCTTCGTCGTGGTGGGTCAGGACGTCTTCCGCTGCCGCGCCGCCGGAGGGCGGTGCCTGGGGAAGATCAAGTAGATGGGTGATGCGATCGCAAGGAGGCCGGGGGCTGCGAGCCCAGGCCGACACTCCCCTACTTTGCATATCGCGTACGCGACGATAGCAGTCGCGGTGGTGACTAGTCATACCGGGCCAGCGCTTGGGACGCGTGGCTCCCATCGGGGCCTCGTGCGGCAGGCTCGCCGGCTCCGCCGCACGGATGTCGCCGGGCGGCGGGAGGGAGGCGCGACCTGTGGCGGAGGTCATCGCTTCTCCTCGTAGTGCCCGGGGACCTTGACGCCCGGTTCGACGTAGAGCATGCGCAGCTTCATGAATCCGCGCGCCTCACCGAAGGTCCAGGCGATGGTGCAGGCGATGGCGGTCAGCGAGAAGGCCCTGGGGTGCCAGACCTCGACGTCCGCGAGGGCCTCCAGCATCACGACGAGGATGATGATCTTGGTGAAGAAGGTGCCCATCGCGGCGGCCATCATCATGGTCGGCGAGATCCGCGAGGCGTAGGCGACGGCGACCAGGCCGACGGTGAAGAAGACCCCCACCACGGCCACGCCGATGCCCGCGCCCAGGGCGCCCTCGGCCCCCGCGAGGAAGGTGGCGACGAGGACGGCGACCAGACCGACCGCCGCCGTCGGGATCGCGGCGGCCTTCATGAGTCGGAGGTCGTTGGCCTGCATCGGCACTCCAGGTGACTGTTATCAAGCGAGCGATTGCTTCTCAGCAGGTCCCAAGCGGTTCAGGACCTGCTAGTGAAAGCTATCACAAGCTCATGGAAGAGCGCCTTTACCTGCCGTTTCAAGTGAACGATCAAGACGTTCCCGGTGGATGTTCAGCGGGACGGCCCGGTCCTCGGGAAGGAGGTCTCCTGGGTCCTGAAGGGCAGGCCGGGGGTGGCGGACGACCGCATCGTGCCCTCGTCTTCCCCGGGGCCCCGGGAGGGCTGCGGGCCGGCGGGTTCCTCGGGGGTCGGAGCAGCGAGGGGGACCGGGGCGCCCTGGGCGGTCTGCGGGGAGAACGGCCCGCGGGGCGCCCTGACGCGCGGAGCGGCCGGGGCCTGCGGGGGGAGCGGCTCCTGCGGCGCCGGGGCGTAGGGATTCTGGCCGCGCTGGGCCTGACGCGGCTGGGCTTGACGGGGCGAGACCCCAGGAGGCGGCGCCTGCCGGGGCTGCGGCTGGGGCTGGGCGGCCGGTGCCTGCGGGATCTGGGGCTGCGCGGCCGGCGGCTGCGGGTTCTCGATGTGCGGAGCCTGGGTGCGCGGCGCCTGCGGAGTCTGGGGGTGCGGAGCCTGGATGTGCGGGACCTGGGGGTACGGGGACTGGGGGTACGGGGACTGGGGGTACGGGGACTGGGCATGCGGAGCCGGGTGCTCCCCCGTGGTCGCGTGGCTCGGGGTGAACGGCCCCGCCGGTTCGGGGACGGGTTCCCCGGCGGAGCGGACGTGCCGGCCGCCCCCGCCGTTGCGGCGCGAGCGCCAGCTCGGCAGGGCCATCGCCACCAGCACCGCGACCGCCAGCAGGACGGTCAGCGGGAACAGGATGAAGGGCACGCCCTCGACGGACATCGCCACGATCGCGAAGGCGAACAGGAACGTCCAGGCGTACATGATCAGGACGCTGCGGCGGTGCGAGTGGCCGATGTCCAGCAGCCGGTGGTGCAGGTGACCGCGGTCGGGGGCGAACGGCGAGAGCCCGTTGGAGGTGCGCCGGACCACCGCCATGATCAGGTCCAGCAGCGGGAGCACCAGGATCGCGACCGGGACCAGCAGCGGCAGGATGACCGGGAAGTTGTTGATGCTGGCGGAGTCGAGCGGCGTGATGGTGATCAGCGTGGAGGCGAGGACGAGACCGATCAGCATGGCGCCGGTGTCGCCCATGAAGATCTTCGCCGGATGGAAGTTGTGCGGCAGGAAGCCCAGGCACACGCCGATGAGCACCGCCGCGACCGCCGCGGTGACGTTGATGCTGGTGTTGCCGAAGTCCTTGGACAGCACGATGGCGTAGGTCCAGGTGGCCATGGCCGCGATGCCGACGATCCCGGCCGCCAGCCCGTCCAGCCCGTCGACGAAGTTGACCGCGTTGATCATGACGACCACGACCATGATGGTGATCAACGGGCTCAGCGTGGAGTCGAGGATGGTCGACCCGCCCAGCGCCGACGGCAGCGGGATCCACGGCAGGCTGACGCCGAAGGCCACCAGCACGCCCGCCGCGCCGACCTGCCCGGCCAGCTTGATCAGGGCGTCCATGCCCCACCAGTCGTCCAGGAAGCCGGTCAGCGTGATCAGACCGCCGGCCACGATCAGCCCGAGGACGACCTTTCCGCCGGTGGCGGCCTCCTCGGCGAGCTTTCCCCCGGCGTACGGCAGCTTGGCGGCCACCAGCAGGCCCGCCACCAGCCCGCCGTACATCGCCAGACCGCCGAGTCTCGGCGTCGGGGTGGTGTGCACGTCCCGGTCACGGACCTCGGGCATCGCACCGATGCGGATGGCGAAGACGCGGACCAGCGGGACCAGCAGATAGGTCGCCGCCGCCGCCACGAGCGCCATCAGTAGGTATTCGCGCACGGACCTAGTTTCGCGGATAGTCGGGCCAGCTGTGACCGGAAAACAGCACAGAACAACTCATAATTCGCTGGGATATGCCGGATGGATCGCCGAGATCGCCAGCACGCGCTCCCTGACCTCATCCGCCGTCTCGGGGCTCCGGACGGCCCGCGCCACCAACGCGGCGACCTCCTTCATCTCCTCCGGCCCCATCCCCTGGGTGGTCACGCAGGGGGTGCCCACCCGGATCCCCGAGGTCACCGTGGCCGGCTCGGGGTCGTAGGGGATGGCGTTGCGGTTCAGCGTGATCCCGGCGGCGGCGCAGCGCTGCTCGGCCAGCGCCCCGGAGACGCCGACGTCGCGCAGGTCGATCAGGGCCAGATGGCTGTCGGTGCCGCCGGAGACCGGTCGCATGCCCTCGGCGGCCAGCGCGTCGGCGAGCGTCCTGGCGTTGTCGACCACCTGCCGCGCGTAGGCGGCGAACTCCGGCTGGAGCGCCTCCCCGAAGGCCACCGCCTTGGCCGCCACCGCGTGCATGAGCGGGCCGCCCTGGACGAAGGGGAACACCGCCCTGTCGATCTTCGTCGCCAGCTCCGCGGTGCACATGATCCCGCCGCCGCGCGGACCGCGCAGCGCCTTGTGGGTGGTGAAGGTCACCACGTCGGCGTACGGCACCGCGGACGGCAGGGCGCCCCCGGCCATCAGCCCCACGGTGTGGGCGACGTCGGCCATCAGCCAGGCGCCCACCTCGTCGGCGATCCCCCGGAAGGCCGCGAAGTCGATCTCCCGCGGATAGGCCGTGGCACCACAGATGATCATCTTTGGCTGGTGCCGCAGCGCCAGCTCCCTGACCTCGTCGTAGTCGATCAGCTCGGTGTCGCGGCGCACGCCGTACGCCACGATGTCGAACCACCGGCCGGAGAAGTTGACCTTCGATCCGTGGGTGAGGTGGCCGCCGTGCGGCAGCGCCATGGCCAGGACGGTGTCGCCCGGCTGCAGCAGCGCGGCGTAGGCCGCCAGGTTGGCCGAGGCGCCCGAGTGCGGCTGCACGTTGACGTGCTCGGCGCCGAACAGCCGCCGGGCCCGGTCGATGGCGAGCCTCTCGGCCCGGTCGACGACCTCGCATCCGCCGTAGTAGCGCCGGCCGGGGTAGCCCTCGGCGTACTTGTTGGTGAGGGTCGAGCCGAGCGCGGCCAGCACCGCCGGCGACGCCAGGTTCTCGCTCGCGATGAGCTGGATGCCGCCGCGCAGGCGATCGAGCTCGTCGAGAAGCACGCTCGCGATCTCCGGGTCCTGACGGAGCAGGAGGCCGATGTCCGGTCCGTAATACGGCGCAGAACTCATTGCCTTACTCCGTTCGGCGACTCTGGCGGACGGCTCACCTCCAACTGTAAGCCCGGCCGTCCCCGTTATCCCATGTCAGGGCGGGAGTCAGGACGGAGTCCGGGAGAACGTCACAGAACGGGGGTCCGGGAGGGGCGTCAGGAGAAGGCGTGCGGGGCGCCCGCGTTGACCGGCACCCAGCGCGGCGTGTCGGCCGCCTGGTCGCTGATCGAGGTGAGGATCGCCTGCCGGTACTGGCCGAGCCGGGTGCGCCACTCCGCCAGGTCCTCCACGTAGCGCTCCCCCACCGGCGCGTCCCAGACGTCGCGGCTCCTGGCCATCTGGTAGGCCCGGTCGAGGGAGGAGGTCAGGTTCTCCAGCATGGGCAGCACCTGCCGCCAGAGCACGACCAGGCGCTGGTAGTCGGGGTTGAACTCCCACGCCGTGGCCGCGTCCGGGGACGGCAGCGCCGAGGTGCCGGCCGACGGCGGGGTCTCCCCCGGCTGGAGCGGCTGCGGGGCGGGCGGGTCCACGTACATCTGAAGGCTCCTCACACCGACTGCGCGCCGGACGATCCGCCGGGCGGCGGAATCGGCCTGCGCGGCTCTCCCGGATCCACCTCACCGGCCGGCCCGTCCGGCCCGACATCCATGGGCGCCCAGCGGCCCTCACCCCACGTCTCCCCGTCGGGCACCTGCACACTCGGCATGTCCAGCGGCTCGATCTCCCGCACGTTGTCGACGAGCGTCTTGAGCACGTCGGCACTCGGCGGACTCACCTCGACCGAGACCACGTCACTGCCGTCATCCGCCCACCGCGCCACGGAATCGCCCTGCGTCCCCGAGTCCTGGGTGCCCGAGCCCTGGGTGCCCGAGCCCTGCGCATCGGAGTCCGCCTGTCCGCCGGGGCTCCCCTGCGCGCCGGGATCGCCGGTCCCGGTCCCGTCCTGGCCCGTCCCGGTGCCGGGTGGCTGGACCGTCTGGTCGGGCGCCGGTTCGGCGGTGTCGAGCACGGTGTCCTGAGGTCTGGCCGAGTCCTGCGCCGGGCTGGGGTCGACCTGGCCGGCGCCCGCTCCGGTGCCGTCCGTGCCTGTGCCGTTCCCGAGGCCGTCCACGGTGGGCATGTCCATGGGCGGGATGTTCTCGATGTCCTCCAGCAGCGCCTCGACCTGCTCCGCGGTCGGCGGGTCGAGCGGGATCTGCAGCACCTTGACGCCGTCCACCTCGACGACCTGCGGTTTGAGGTCGCCGGTCTGGTCGATGTCGTCTGGGTGGTTCTTCTCCGGCGTGTCGAGAGGGCCGTCCCCCGCGCCCTGCGGGCTGCCGGACTCCCCGCCCCGGGGCGAGCGCTCGTCGCCCTTGGAGTCGGTGTCAGGCTTGGGGTCCGGCGCGGTGCCGGTCTCCGGTGCGGGGCTCGGCGTGGTGTCGGGGCTCGGCGTGGTGTCGGGGCTCGGCGTGGTGTCGGGGCTCGGTGTCGTCCCGGTGTCGGGACTCGGATCGGGTTTCCGGTCCGTCTCGGGGGCGGGCGCGTCGGGCGTGCCGGACGGCTGGTCCCCCATGCGGGGATTGCCCTCGGAGTCGGGAACGGCGGGCTTGAGATCCTCCGTCTTCGGAGGTTGCGGCTTGGCGTCCTCCCCCTTCGGAGCCTCCGGCTTTGGATCTTCCGCTTTCGGGGGTCCGGGCGTGGGGTCCGGAGTGGTCCCGCCCTCGGGCCTGGGAGTCTCCGGCTTGGTCTCCTCCGCCTTCGGAGGCTCGGGCGTGGGGGCGGGAGTGGGATTCGGGTCGTCGGCCCGGGTGTTCGGGGCGGCGGAGGTGGTCTCCTGCTTGACCTTCTTCTCCAGCAGGGCCACGCGTGCCGAGACGTCCTTGACCATCGCGTCGCACGCCTCGGCGGTCTGGGACGGACGCTGGGCGGATCCGGAGGACAGCCCCGCCCCGCCCATCAGCTGGGCGACCCGGCTCTCGATCGTCCGCATCTGCCCGGCGGCCTGCTTCACCTCGGACAGCAGATCGCGGACCAGCTCGGGGTCCATTCCGTCGAACTTGCCCATGGGCGTCTCCCGGAAGGTGGCGGCGCACTTCACGCTACCGGGGACGGGCCCGCCCGTCATGGTGATAATCAGCCGGCATGGATGGCGGCCACGGTGGGGACCGGCCCGGCCGGGGCCGGTCCCGCGACCGGGATCAGTTCGTGCTCTCCGGATCGGCGTCCGTCGCCACGTAGCCGATCACTCCGCGCAGCTTCCCCACCGGGATGGCCCCGCGGCGCAGCAGCCGGGGCACCGCCGTGGTGAGGTCGAGGATCGTGGACGGGACGTCATCGGTGCAGGGTCCTCCGTCGAGGTAGACCTCGACGGAGTCGCCGAGCTGCGACTCGGCCTCGGCGGCCGTGGTCGCGGGCGGCGAGCCGGAGCGGTTGGCGCTGGAGACGGCCATCGGCCCGGTCTCCTTGAGCAGGTCGAGCGCGACCGCGTGCAGGGGCATGCGGAGCGCGACGGTGCCCTTGGTGTCGCCCAGGTCCCACGACAGCGAGCGGTTCACCCGGCAGACCAGCGTGAGCGGGCCGGGCCAGAAGGCGTCGACGAGGTCCTGCCCGTAGGGGCCCAGGTTCTCCACCAGGGCGTTGGCCGCGCTCACGGTGCCGACCAGGACCGGCACCGGCATGTCCCGGCCGCGGCCCTTGGCCTCCAGCAGGCGGCTCACGGCCGCGTGGGTGAAGGCGTCACCGCCGATGCCGTAGACGGTGTCGGTGGGCAGCACCACCAGTTCGCCCTGCCGTACGGCCGAGGCCGCGTCGGTCAGGCCCGCGCTCCGCTGCTCCGGGTCACTGCAGTCATAGCGTCTACTCACGGCGTTCGATCCTCATTCCTGGCCGAAACGGGCGGTGACGAAACGATCTCTTCGGGTGAGGTCCTGACGGCTGCGCACGTCACGCCAGCCGTTGTCCTCGGAGAAGATCAGATAGACCGGGGTGCCCTGCTCGTCGGCGTGTTCCACGGCGACGAAGCCGCCGGGCCGCAGCAGCCGCCTGGCGGTCCGCTCGACCGCCCTGACCTCGTCGAGGCCGTCGCTGCCCGAGCCGTACAGCGCGCGGCGAGGATCGTAGTCGCGCACCTCGGGGTCGCGCGGGACCGCGCCGGGCGGGATGTAGGGCGGGTTGGAGATGACCAGGTCCACCCGGCCGTCGAGTTCGGGCAGGGCGTCGGCGAGGTCCTCCGGATGCAGGTGCACCCGGCCCTGGCCCTGCTCCAGGATGTTGCGCTTGGCCCACCGGTAGGCGTCGGGGTCGACCTCCACCGCGTGCACCGTGGCCAGCGCGACCTCCTGGGCGATGGACAGCGCGATCGCCCCGGAGCCGGTGCCCAGGTCCACGACCACCGGCGAGGCCACGTCCATCTCCCGCAGCCGGTCGATGGCCCATCCCGCCACGACCTCGGTCTCCGGGCGCGGGATGAAGACGCCCGGCCCGACCTCCAGGGACAGGTAGCGGAAGTAGGCGCGCCCGGTGATGTGCTGCAGCGGCTCACGGGCCTCACGGCGCGCGACGCCCTCCCAGAAGAGCGCGTCGAAGTCCGCGTCCGCCACGGTGTGCAGCTCGCTGCGCCGTACGCCGTGGACGCAGGCGGCGATCTCCTCGGCGTCGGTGCGCGGCGAGGGCACACCGGCCTCGGCGAGCCTGGCGGTGGCGAGGGCGATCTCGTCCAGCAGAAGGGTCATGGGCGCGTTCTGTGCGTTGGCCTTAGGAGTGGGCTGCGAGCTTCTCCGCCATCTCGGCGTCGAGCAGGGACTGGATGACGGACGTCAGGTCGCCGTCCAGCACCTGGTCGAGGTTGTAGGCCTTGAAACCGGTGCGGTGGTCGGAGATGCGGTTCTCGGGGAAGTTGTAGGTGCGGATGCGCTCGGAGCGGTCGACCGTGCGGATCTGGGACTTGCGCTCGGCCATCGCCGCGGCGTTGGCCTCCTCCTCGGCGAGGGCCTGCAGGCGCGCCCGCAGGATGCGCAGGGCCGACTCCTTGTTCTGGAGCTGGCTCTTCTCGTTCTGGCAGGAGACGACCACGCCGGTCGGCAGGTGCGTGATGCGCACGGCCGAGTCGGTGGTGTTGACGCTCTGGCCGCCGGGGCCGCTGGAGCGGTAGACGTCGATGCGCAGGTCGTTGGGGTCGATCTGGACGTCGACCTCCTCGGCCTCGGGATAGACCAGGACGCCGGCCGCGCTGGTGTGGATGCGGCCCTGCGACTCGGTGACCGGCACGCGCTGCACGCGGTGCACGCCGCCCTCGAACTTCAGCTTCGACCAGACGCCGTCGTCGCCCCTGGCCTTCACCGCGACCGTGACGTCCTTGTATCCGCCGAGGTCGGAGTGGGTCACGTCGATGATCTCGGTCTTCCAGCCCACCCGCTCGGCGTAGCGCAGGTACATCCGCAGCAGGTCGCCGGCGAACAGCGCCGACTCCTCGCCGCCCTCGCCCGCCTTGATCTCCATGATGATGTCCTTGTCATCGTTGGGATCACGCGGGATGAGCAGGTGCCTGAGCTTGTCCTCCAGCTCGGGGATCCGCGCCTCGAGCTCCTTGGCCTCCTCGGCGAAGGCCTCGTCCTCCGGGGCCAGCTCCTTGGCGGTGCCCAGGTCGTTCTGGACGCCCTCGAGCTCGCGGTAGGTGGTGATGATCGGGGTCAGTTCGGCATAACGCCGGCCGAAGGTGCGCGCCTGCGTCGGGTTGGCGTGCACGGTGGGGTCGGCGAGCTTGAGTTCCAGCTCGGCGTACTCACTGAGCAGCTCGTCGAGATTCACCGCACGTCCTCTTCCTTGAAAAGCCCTTGTCAGCCTGCCTCATCACCACGAACGCCGACCCGGGCGCCCCCCGCCGGGGGGGACGCTTCCGAGCCGGCGTCGGGACGAGGGCTACTGGCCCGCGGGCTTCTTGCCGAAGCGCTTCTCGAAGCGCGCCACCCGGCCGCCGGTGTCCAGGATCTTCTGCTTGCCCGTGTAGAACGGGTGGCAGGCGGAGCACACGTCGGCGTGGATCGAGCCGCTCTTGGCGGTGCTGCGGGTGGTGAAGGTGTTACCGCACGTGCAGGTCACCTGCGTGGTGACGTACTCGGGGTGAATCTCGGGCTTCATGGCTCTTGTCCTCTCCAATGCGCGGTCGCCGGGTCGCCACTGTCTTCTCGCCTGATACGGCTTGCGCGCTGAGGCACACCGAGGTGCGCGCGGGCGGGAACCGGAACCGCTGCGGTTCGGCTACCAGTGTGCCAGATGCTCCAACCACTCCAGGCCATCAGGCATTCCCCGAGGCGATCGCCGGAGTCTATGGACGCGTCACCCCCGTCCCACTAGGCTCCGGTGCCCAAACCGTCACTTTTCCCACTTTTCACCTAAATAAGGGGAGCGAATGAAGAAGGGAATGCGGCTGCTTCTCGCGGCCGCAACGGGGGCTGCCGTCTTCACCAGCAGCACGGCGACAGCGCTCGCCGCCGGCTCCGCGACCACCGCGATGGCCTGCGAGCTGTCCGCCGACGTCACCGCGCTGACCATCAGCGACGCCTACGTCCCGCTCAAGGACGACGCCACGGCGACCTTCGAGGCGACCATCAAGAACCCGTACAAGCTCGTCGAGGGCACCGGCGACCTCGCGGGCAAGAAAGTCCTGCAGAAGGACGTGACCGCCGTCAAGGCGGACTTCCAGCGCGTCGGCGAGACCTCCTGGAACGACGCCACGATCGAGCAGGTCCCGGCCCCGGCCGCCGGCGCCCAGACCGCGGCCCCGGCCGACGTCAAGGTCAAGGGCAGCTTCAAGATCAACAAGGACAACAAGGACGGCAAGTGGTCCGTCCGCGTCCTGGTCACCAGGGACGGCGCCACCAAGGAGGCCTGCAAGGAGGTGACCGTCGACCCGAAGGTCAAGTTCGTCTCGGCCGCGGTCACCGACCCCGTCGTCATCACCACCGCCGGTGACACCGAGGTCCAGGTCCGCGCCAGCGTCGTCGGCGCGGACTCGGTCAAGGGCAAGCTGTACGCCACCGACGGCGGCGACTCGATCGACGTGACCCTGGAGAAGGGCAACGGCGCCACCTCCTGGTACGCCGACACCTACTTCGACTACTCCTTCACCACCGGGTCCTGGACCCTGGAGCTGGAGGCCTCGCGCGGCGGGCAGGCCCTCGAGGTCAAGACCGCCGACACCTTCACCGTGAGGAAGGGCTCCTCCAAGAAGGCCTCCTCCAAGATCTCGTTCGACGTGACCGCGAACAAGGTCAAGAAGGGCAAGGCCGTCCGCCTGTACGGCAAGGTCTACCGGGGCAGCCGCGCCTACTCGGGCAAGATGGTCGCGCTCTACTACAAGAAGAAGGGCGGCAGCTGGAAGTTCGCCTACTACGTGAAGGCGAACAGCAGCGGCAAGTACAGCAAGACCCTCAAGCCGAAGTTCGACGCCTACTGGCGCGCCGCCGTCAGCGGGACCGGCAAGACCTACGGTTCCAAGTCCGGCTACGAGTACGTCGACGTCCGCTAGCGGCCTGACGGGCGGATAACACCCGCCGAGAAGCTGTACGGCTCGCGTCCCCAACCCCGGGCGCAAGCCGTACAGACGCAGAGAGACACAGGGACGGATACGGGGAACGCCCGGCGGCCGAGGCCGCCGGGCGTTCTCGCGTGCGTCGCGCGGGGTCAGTCGCGGTCGGAGCTGACCGTCGTCTTCTGCACCTGGAGCAGGAACTCCGCGTTGGACTTGGTCTCCTTCATCTTCTCCAGGAGAAGCTCCAGAGCCTGCTGCATGTCCAGGGCGTGCAGCACCCGGCGCAGCTTCCAGACGATCTGCAGCTCGTCCTTCGACATGAGGATCTCCTCCTTGCGGGTGCCGGACGCGTCGACGTCCACCGCGGGGAAGATCCGCTTGTCGGCGAGGGAGCGGTTGAGCTTGAGCTCCGCGTTGCCGGTGCCCTTGAACTCCTCGAAGATGACCTCGTCCATCTTGGAGCCGGTCTCGACCAGCGCCGTGGCGAGGATCGTCAGCGAGCCGCCGTTCTCGATGTTGCGGGCGGCGCCGAAGAAGCGCTTGGGCGGGTAGAGCGCCGTGGAGTCGACACCACCCGACAGGATCCGGCCGGAGGCCGGGGCGGCCAGGTTGTAGGCCCGGCCCAGGCGGGTGATCGAGTCGAGCAGCACGACGACGTCGTGGCCCAGCTCCACCAGGCGCTTGGCCCGCTCGATGGCCAGCTCGGCGACCGTGGTGTGGTCCTCGGCGGGACGGTCGAAGGTCGAGTGGATGACCTCGCCCTTCACCGAGCGCTGCATGTCGGTGACCTCTTCCGGACGCTCGTCGACCAGGACGACCATCAGGTGGCACTCGGGGTTGTTGCGGGTGATCGCGTTGGCGATCGCCTGCAGCACCATCGTCTTGCCCGCCTTGGGCGGGGAGACGATGAGACCGCGCTGGCCCTTGCCGATCGGGGCGACCAGGTCGATGATCCGGGTCGTCAGGATGTTGGGCTCGGTCTCCAGGCGCAGGCGCTCCTGCGGGTAGAGCGGCGTGAGCTTGTTGAAGTCGGGCCGCTGGCGGGCCTGCTCGGGGTCCATCCCGTTGACCGTGTCGAGCCGGACCAGCGCGTTGAACTTCTCGCGGCGCTCACCGTCGCGCGGCTGGCGGACGGCGCCGGTGACGACGTCGCCCTTGCGCAGGCCGTTGCGGCGGATCTGGGCCAGGGACACGTAGACGTCGTTGGCGCCGGGCAGGTAGCCGCTGGTCCGGACGAACGCGTAGTTGTCGAGGATGTCCAGGATGCCGGCGATCGGGATGAGGACGTCGTCCTCGCCGACCACGGGCTCGTTGCCGTCGAAGCGGTCACGGCCGCGGCGGTTGCGCTCGCGGAACCGGCCGCGGCGCCCGCGGCGGTCGTCGTCCTCGACGCCGGGGCCGTGCTGGTCACCGCGTCCCTGCGGACCGCGGTTCTGCTCGCCCCGGTCGGTGCGCTCACCCCGGTCGGTGCGCTCACCCCGGTCGGTGCGCTCGCCCCGGTCGGTGCGCTCGCCCCGGTCGGTGCGCTCGCCCCGGTCGGTGCGCTCGCCCCGGTCGGTGCGCTCACCGCGCTCGGCACGCTCACCACGGCCCTGGCCCGCGTCCGCGGCGCGCTGGTCGGCGCGGCCCTCACCGCGCTCGCGGCCCTCGCCACGCTCACGGCGCTCGCCGCGGCTGCGGCGCTCACGACGGCTCTCGCCGCGCTCGGAACGGCCCTCGGCCTGTCCGGCCTCGGCCTGCTGCTCCACGACGGACGGGGTGGCCACCACGGGCTCGGGCGCCGCGACCTGCTCGGGCAGCGCCTCGGCGACGGGGGCGGCAGGAGCGGCGGCGGTCCGGGAACGTTCCCGGCGGCTACGGGCGGGGCGCTCGGCGGCCGGCTCGGCGGCGGCCGGAGCCGGGGCCTCCTGGGGCGCCGCCGCGGGCGCCGGGGCGCTCTCGGCGGAGACGCCCTGCTTCTCCTGGATGGCCGCGATCAGCTGGCTCTTGCGCATCCGCCCGGTTCCGCTGATGCCAAGGCCGGAGGCCATGGCCTGCAGCTCGGGCAGCACCATGGCGGACAGGCCGGTGCCGGAGCGACGACGCTTGGTCGCGGCGCGGGTGGGGGTGTCGCCGGCCGCCGGCTGAGTGCCGTTGGCATCGGAGAGGAGTTCGGTGGTGTCGCTCACTAATGGGTCCTTCCCAGGGGTCGGGCGTGGCCACGATCAGCCAATCGTCCCGGTGGTGCGATCGACCCGGAGGGACAGACCGGGTCGGGTTGCACGTCGCGATCCTCGGCGGCCCGTGAGGACCGCCGCCACTGTCGGAGAAGGGCGCATCCACGCCGTCACCATCGAGATTCGCCGACGGTGGGGCTTGGAGGACACCCCCCGGATTGCTACCGGCAACCAGATGTCGAGATGGTTCGAACGCGCATGTCCCCTGAAACGCCGCCTCTCGTTGCCCCAACCGAATGTGGGCCATTCGGAGGCGACGGATTCGGGGAAACCACTGTGGCGCTCACGCCTCGTGGAGCGAGACGTGGGGCGACGATGTGTGGATGACAAGCACGCACCCGAAACGGGGGCACCTGGTGCGGCTATCAGCCTAACATCACCAGCGCACACTGCTATTCCCTGAAGGTCGAAGAGGCTTCAGCGTGTCTCGGGAGAAACAACGCACGCACCGTGGGTTTCGACATCCAGTGGCTGGATGTGCCAGTCAGTACCCACTTCCGGTGCGATCAAATCCTGTGTATCCGGTGTCGAAAACGCAAGAACCGTGGGACCCGCCCCCGAGACGATCGCGGGGACGCCCGCCCCGCGCAGGCGTTTGACCAGTTCGGCGGTCTGCGGCATGGCGGGGGCGCGGTAGTCCTGGTGCAGCCGGTCCTCGGTCGCGGCCAGCAGCAGCTCACGCTCCGGCCGGGTGGTGAGCGCCGCGATCAGCAGCGCCGCCCGCCCGGCGTTCGCGGACGCGTCGGCGTGCGGCACGTCCTTGGGGAGCAGTCCCCTGGCCGCCTCGGTCGACAGGCGGTTCTGGGGGACGATGGCCACCGGCCGGATGTCACCGTGCGGGGCCAGTTTCACCATACGCGGATCGCCGGGCTGTTCCATCCAGGCGATCGTCAGGCCTCCGGCCAGGCAGGGGGCGACGTTGTCCGGATGGCCCTCGATCTCGGTGGCGATCCCGAGGGCGAAGGCGTCCGACAGCACGCCGCCGGCGCGCTCGCGGGCGCTCCGGTCGCCGGCGTGCTCGGGGTGGGCCAGCGCCCTGGCGGCGACGATCCCGGCGCAGATCGCCGCCGAGGACGACCCCAGGCCCCGTCCGTGCGGGATGCGGTTGCGGCACACGAGCCTGAGGGAGTCGGGCTGCCGTACCGAGAAGGCGTCGAAGGCGGCGCGCAGCGAGCGGACCACCAGGTGCCCCTCGCCCGCGTCGAGCTCGCCCTCCCCCTCGCCGGTCACCTCGATGGTCAGGCCGGGCGCCGTGCCGATCTCGACCTCCACCTCGTCGTAGAGGCCCAGCGCCAGACCGAGCGCGTCGAAGCCCGGCCCCAGGTTGGCGCTCGTCGCGGGAACCCGGACGGCGACCTTCCCGCCGTGAATATTGATCATCGTCTCCCCGGTCAGGCGAGTTCGAGGGCGGTGGCGGCGGCGTGGGCGTCGATCGGGATCGTCAGCGGGGTGGGGGCGCCGGAGATGGCCCAGTCGGGGTCCTTGAGGCCGTTGCCCGTCACCGTGCAGACGATGCGCCGGCCGGGGTCGACCAGGCCCTGCTCGTGGGCCTGGAGGAGACCGGCCACGCTGGCCGCCGAGGCCAGCTCGACGAACACGCCCTCCTCCTGCGCCAGCAGCTTGTAGGCGGCGGCGATCTGGCGGTCGGTCACGGACTGGATGACGCCGCCGGACTCGTCGCGCGCGGCCTCGGCCAGCTGCCAGGAGGCGGGGTTGCCGATGCGGATCGCGGTGGCGATCGTGTGCGGGTGGGTCACCGGGGCGCCGTTGACGATCGGCGCGGCGCCGCTGGCCTGGAAGCCGAACATCCTGGGCGTCTTGGTGGCGACGCCGTCCCCGGCGTACTCGGTGTAGCCCATCCAGTAGGCCGAGATGTTGCCGGCGTTGCCCACCGGGATGCAGTGGATGTCGGGCGCGTCGCCGAGGGTGTCGACGATCTCGAAGGCCGCGGTCTTCTGGCCCTGGAGCCGGAAGGGGTTGACCGAGTTGACCAGGGCGATCGGGTAGTTCTCCGACAGCTTCCTGGTCATCTCCAGGCAGTCGTCGAAGGAGCCCTCGACCTGCAGCAGCTTCGCGCCGTGGACCAGCGCCTGGGCCAGCTTGCCCATCGCGATCTTCCCGCGCGGGACGAGCACCGCGCAGGTCAGGCCCGCGCGGACGGCATAGGCGGCGGCGGAGGCGCTGGTGTTGCCGGTGGAGGCGCAGATGACGGCCTTGGCACCCTCCTCGACGGCCTTGCTGATGGCCATCGTCATGCCGCGGTCCTTGAAGCTGCCGGTCGGGTTGAGCCCTTCGACCTTCAGGTAGACGTCACAGCCGGTCAGCGCCGAGACCCGGTGCGCCGGGACGAGCGGCGTGCCGCCCTCCAGCAGGGTGACGACGGGCGTCGCCGTGGTCACCGGAAGCCGGTCACGATACTCCTCGATGAGGCCGCGCCACGCCCTGGTCATGATTGCTCCTCCCGCGCAAGGCTCCGCCGTGCGCGTTCTACCTGCGATGTTGGGCAAAGAGTCTACGGGCAACGGTCTCGGAGAGGCGATGCGGCGTCCACCAGATGGACAGGCCGCGCGTCCTGTGTACAGGAAACGCTCAGCAACCGCAGGTAGGGTCGAGGGCTTGACAAGCGGGAACGCCGGCGACGGCACACCACCGGTAAAGGGGTACGGCATCATGACGGGCGGAGCGGCGAACGGCCTGCCGCCGATCCGGCACAACGACTACTCCCCCTTGCGACCGCCCGAAATAGGCGCCTGGGACCCGTCCCTCCCGGTCAGCGTGATCATCCCCGCGCACGGCGGGCAGCACCGGCTCGACCTGACCCTCGCCGCCCTGGCCGCGCAGACCTACCCGGATCACCTCATGGAGGTGATCGTGGTCGACGACGGCAGCCGGCCGCCGCTGCGCCTGCCGGAGATCGCCCCGACGGGCACCCGGATCGTCACCGCGGACCCCGGCGGCTGGGGCATCGCGCACGCGGTCAACACGGGGGCCGCCCTCGCCGGAGGCGACATCCTGCAGCGCCTGGACGCCGACATGGTCGTCTGCCGCGAGCACATCGAGGCGCTGGCGCGCTGGCACCACCTGGCCGAGCACCTGGTCGCCATCGGCGCGAAGAAGTTCGTCGAGGAGCCCCGGCTGACGCCCGAGCAGGTCCACGAGGCGGTGCGGACGGGCTCGCTGGAGGAGGTCTTCGACCTGTCGAAGGCGCTGCCCAGCTCCACCGAGCAGACGATCGCCCGCACCGACGGGCTGCGGGCCAGCCGCAACCCCTACCACGTGTGCACCGGGCCCACGGTGTCGATGCGGCGCGAGACCTTCCACGCCGTGGGCGGGATCGACCCGGAGGTGCTGCGGGGCGAGGACACCGAGTTCGCCTACCGGCTGGCCCAGCGCGGCGTGGTGTTCATCCCCGACATGGCGGCCGGGGCCGTGCACCTGGGGCTGCCCGCCCAGCGCCGCGACCGGCAGCGGGTCGTCCGCGCGGTCACCCCGTACCTGGCCCATCGGATCCCGCTCCGCCGGGACCTGCGCAAGGACCGGGGACGCCGCTGGCTGGTGCCGTACGCCGAGGTGGTCCTGCACGTGGGCGAGGCCGCCCAGGAGCAGGTGCGCGAGGCGGTCAACGCGGCGCTGGAGGGGTCGGTGACCGACGTGCTGGTCACCCTGGTCGCCCCCTGGTCGGAGCTGTCGCGGGGACGCCGGCCGGTGCTCGGCGACCCCGACTTCGAGCTGCGCCTGATGCGTGAGCACTTCGGCCACGACGAGCGGGTACGGCTGGCCGACGCGGTCTCCCCCACCCCGGCGCCGACGCCGTTCCGCTACACGGGGCCCGTCTCGGTCCCGCTGGGCCACGACTCCCTGGAGCGGATGATCTCCGCCGTGCAGGCGGACAGGTCGGGGCTCCTGGTCGTCGGCCTGCCCGGCGCGGGCCCGGCCACGCTGGAGCGCGCCGAGGCGGTGGGCCGTGCCCTGCTGCTCGGCGCCCGGGACCCCGGGGAGGTGGCCGCCTCGATCGAGGTCACCCACGGCGTACGGCACGGCGCGGCGAAGGAGTTCTGGCCCTCCGGCGCCATCGACGGAGTCACCGGCGGCGTCGGCGACGGCGGCGGCGACATCACCGGGACACCGCCGGAGGCCGCCCCCGCCGCGACCGCCGCCCCGGCGGGAACGGGTCACGCGCGGCCGGAGCCACGCCGCCCGGCCTCCGGCGACAGGTCCGCGCCGGACAAGCCCGCGCCCGGAGACCGCAGGCAGGGCAAGCCCGTCTCCGGGGATCGCAACCAGGTCAGGCCCGCGGCGCGCAGGTCCCTGCTCGCCAGGCTCCGCGACGGCCTGCGCGCCGACTGACGCGGGACGGCCGAGGCCGGGACCGCCGGGCGGGGACGGGGCCTCACGCCGGTCAGCGGCGGCGGATGATGGCCCGTTTCACCGAGGAGATCAGGCCGTCCTGGACGACCTTCCTGGCCGCCGCCAGTTCCTTGCGCAGTGTGCCGACCTCGCGCCTGAGCTCCACCGTGCTCTTGCGCCAGCGTCCGGCCTCCTCGCGCCACTTGCCCACCTGGCCGCGCAGCCGTTCGACCTCCTTGGTGAGGCGGACCACCTCGGCCTGCGCCTCGGTCCGGGCCCGGTAGGCGCCGCGGCGGCCGGTGATCGGCTGGGGCTCGGGGGTGAAGCCGTAGGCCTGGCCCTCCACCCACAGCGTGCCGAAGGTCTCCTCCACGGCGTCGTCGAGGTCCTCGCCCTCCCGCAGCACGATCGCCGCCCGGGCGAACGCGGCGGCGCGCTCCAGCCGGGCCGTCGTCACCCTCCGGCCCGGCCCCTCCGACAGCAGCACCGACACCAGGCCGTACCCGCCCTCCACGGCCAGGTCGAGCAGGCGGGCCAGGCTGTCCTCGCCGGGCACCCAGCCCGCGGGCAGCCTGAGGCGGTACGGCGCCGCGTTCCGGGTGAGGGGCTCCAGCCGTACCCGGGGCTCGTGGGCGTAGTGCCCGCGCACCAGGACCAGGTCGAGGTCGGGATTGGTCAGCGGCGCGCGGTCCTCGGTCCCGAGGTCGTCCCAGGGACCGGGGATCGTCACCGCGACGTCGGGGACGGTCCCCGCGAGCACCGCGTCCACGGTCGCGCGGATCTCGTCGTATCCCGGCCGGGAGCCGTCCGCCTCCTCCGATGGGCCCGCCGTCTCGACGACCACCTCCACGTACGGGACCTTCCACTGCCGGGCAGGGTGGGATCGCAGCCAGCGGTAGGAGGGGATCCGGTCGGCGACGAACGCGTGGCTGACCCGGTCGATGGGGGCCTTGCCGCGCATGCGCATGGTCGGGCCGAGGTGGAAGGCGCGCGAGAGCGGCTCGGGCACGAAGACCGCGCCCGCCTGGGCCAGCCGGTAGCCCATCTCGGTGTCCTGGCCGAGGATCAGGTCGGTGTCCATCGGCCCGGCCTGGGCCAGCAGCGCCGCGTTGACGGAGGTGGCGCCGCCGACGTGGAGGCTGAAGGCGCGGCCGGGGTTGTCGGTGAGGCCGTCGGTCCGCTCGATCAGGTCCACCAGCCAGGCGTGCGGCTCGGCGGGCTCGAAGAGCCCGGCCAGGTCGTCGGTGGCGGCGACCACCTCGGGGGTCGGCGGCTCCGCGGGGGTGAAGCGCAGGTATCCGGTCACCACGAGGTACGGCGCCGCGTGGTGCCAGCGCATGTGGGCCTCGACCGAGCGGCGGTCCAGGACCACGTCGGAGTCCAGCCAGTGCACGACGTCGCCGCCCGCCTCGGCCAGCCCGGCGTTGCGGGCGTGCGCCCGGCCCGGGACCGGGCAGACGACCAGCCGGGTGTGCGGCGGGCGGATCCCGGGCAGGCGCAGCGGCGGCTCGCTGCCGTTGTCCACCACGATGACCTCGGTGAGGTCGGCGGGATAGCTCTGCCCGGCCAGTCCCGCCAGCGTCAGGTCGAGCTTGCGCTGGTCGCCGTAGGCCGGCACGACCACGCTGACCCGCAACGACGGCGTCCATGCGCCCAGTTCGGGCGGGGTGAGGGTGCGGTAGTCGTTGCCCACGATCCGTGCTGTCATGACATTTCCAGAATCAGGCTGGGGCGGAATCCCCGCCACTGGTTCGACGCGACACGCAGGAAATGCGCCAGGGAGAGCCGCCAGGTGTGCTCGGCGCTCACCGAGCGGCGCAGCACGTATCCCAGGCCGTGGGTCCGGTAGACGCGCGCCCCCGCGCCGTGGGCGGCCTTCAGGAAGGCCGCGTCGACCCCCGCGGGCAGGCCGGGGAACCCACCGGTCTCCCGGAACCCGTCGCGGTCCAGCAGGATCGTCCCCCCGGCCACGTGGTCGGACCAGACCTCGCTGGTGTAGTCGGTGCGCCGGACGGTGACGTTCAGCGGCTCCAGGTAGAAGAACTCGGCCGCCGTGCCCACGATGTCCGCCCCGCTGTAGGAGCGGGCGAGCAGGAGGTCGGACAGGTGCTCGGGGCCGTACCAGTCGTCGTCGTCCCATTTGGCGAGGTGGTCGCCGCTCGCGCGGGCCGCCGCGAGGTTGAGCACCTCCCCGAACGGCGTGTCGGCCCCGGCCTCGACCACCGTGACCGGCAGCGGGCAGTCCGCGACCGCCCGGCGCACCGCCTCGTGGCCGGCGGGGACGCCGTGCAGGCCCAGCAGGACCTCGACCTCCACCCCGCGCTGCCGGGCGATCTGCGCGAGCGCCGGTTCCAGCAGGTGCGGGCGCATGCTGGACATCACGACGCTGACCGCGGGCGTGCCCGGCCCTCCTCCCGGCGTGGGAGCCCCGGGTGTGAGCGCGCGGCGTCCGAGGCCGTGACGGCGCAGCCGTACGCTGTGCTCCTCGCGGCGCAGGGCGGCCGTGCAGCGCGGCGTGTCGCGCGGGGTCCCGGCGAGCCAGGCGCCGTCGGACAGGAGTTTGGCGAGTTCGGGATCGGCGCCGGTGACCCAGCCGGGGACGTGCGGCGCGTGCATCGGCACCCCGGCCGCGGCGAGGTCGAGCACCCCGGTCAGGTCCACGGCGTCCTCGGGCAGGTGGACGCGCAGCCCGCGCCGTGTCCTCAGCGCGGCGAGAGAGTCATCCTCGACGGTCCATCCACCGTGTCCCCAGCGCAGGTCGCCGGTGTCCCCGGACGCGATTCTCAGGAAACCCACAGGTTCCAGCCCGGCCCCCGGGGAGCCGAGATCGGCGACAGCTGCCATAGAGGTCGTTTCCCACCTGATTCCTCCGCCGGGGCGGTTCTCACCGCATGCAGGGACACCTTAACCAAGGTCCGGCAATCTCCAGGTCAGAGATACGCGGACCGCATCGTTCGCCGTTCCCTCACCGCCGGAACTCTTTCGATCTTCCTAGGGAACTCTCAGCAATCACGCAGAACTCATATAGTTCTAAACGTTACATTTAACGATGTATCCGCATCCGGGCAGTGGATAAGCCCCGACCTGTCCCCCGTCGGCGGGTGAAGACGAGACAGCACGAAAGGTAACTACACGGATGCCAACGCCCCGACAACTGGTGCTCCCGGCCGCCGCCGCCGGACTCCTGGCTCTGGTCGCTCTGGCGGCGCTGGTGGGCACCGGCGCCGTTTCCGTGACGGTCGCCGTGCTGTTCGGCATGATCGTGCTCCTGCTCGGCCTCCAGGTGCTCGTGGTCGCCGGGATCCGCAGGGCCGACGGCAAGGTCCTGCGGCTCGACGCCAGGGTCAAGCGCTGCGAGGCCGGTATCACGCAGGTCGCCGCGGCCGCCGAGCGGCTCGACACCCGGCTCGGGGAGATCGCCGAGCTGCTGAACCAGGACCGCCTGCGCCGCGACGAGGACCTGAACGCCGTGCTGGCCTCCCTCGGGGAGGAGCGGCTCCACGCGATGTCCCTGCGGCAGGAGATGAGGGAGCTGGCCGAAGGCCTGATGCCCCGCCTGGCCGCCGTCGAGGCGCGGACCTCCTCCGAGACCGGGACATGACGGGGGGCCAGGGCACGGCAGGGGACCGGGACACGACGCCGGGCCGGGACACGACGCCGGGCCGGGACACGGCACGGGAGCAGGGCATGACACCGGACCGGGACACGCCGGAGGCCGACCCGCTCCCCGGACCTCTACCGGCCTCCCCCGCCTCCCTCACCTGGCCGCCGGCCTCCCGTTCCTGCGCGGAGCCCTCGCCCGAGGCGCGGATCCGGCACAACGACTACGGGCCGCTGCGGCCCGCGGCCCTCGGCGGCTGGCGGCCCCGGCTGACGGTCAGCGTGGTGATCCCCGCCTACGACTGCCAGGACGCGCTGGACCGCACGCTCGCCGGGCTGGCCGCGCAGAGCTATCCCGCCGCCCTGACCGAGGTGGTCGTCGCCGACGACGGCAGCTCCCCCGAACTGCGCGTTCCCGGCCTCGCGCCCGCCCGCACCCGGATCGTGCGGGTGCCGCGGGGCCGGTGGGGACGGGGCTGGGCCCGCCAGACCGGCGCGGACGCCGCGCGGGGCGACGTCGTGCACTGGATCGACTCCGACATGGTCCTCGACCGGGAGCACCTCGAGGCGCACATGCGCTGGCACCACCTCGCCTCCTACGCGGTCGTGCTCGGCGACGTCCTGTTCACCCCCGACGGACCGGCCCCCTCCGCCCGGGAGATCTTCACCGCGGTCGGCGCGGGCACCGCGGCCGGCCTGTTCGACGAGACGGTCCCGCACGCCTACCGGGTGGGCGTGCTGGAGGAGACCCGGGGACTGCGCGAGGCCGGGGCGGGCGCCTACCGCCTGCACTCCGGCGCCACCGCCTCGGTGCCGGCCGCCCTGCTGCGGGCGGCGGGAGGGGTGAACACCGACCTCACCATGGGTGAGGACACCGATCTCGGATACCGGCTGGCCCAGGCGGGCGCGGTCTTCGTGCCCGACCCGCAGGCCCGCAGCTGGCATCTCGGCTCCTCCACCGTCATGCGCCGGGAGAAGGAGGTGCACCGGCACAACTGGTCCCTGCTGCCCGACCTCATCCCGGATCTGCGCTGGCTGCGGACCCACCCGCGCAGGAGCTGGCTGGTGCCGTACGTCGAGGTGGTCGTGGACGCCCGAGGCGCCTCCTACGAGGACGTCCGCGCGAGCGTGGACGCCGCGCTCGCCGGGACCCTGGCCGACGTCGCCGTCACCGTGCTGGGCCCCTGGCGGGACCTCACCTCCGGACGCCATCCCTCCCTCGACGACCCGATGCTGGACCTGCGGCTGGTCCGCAACTTCTACGCCCACGAGCCGCGGGTGCGCCTGGCCGGGGAGCTCACGGCGACCTCCGCTCCCGCGCCGTTCCGGCTGACCTGCCCGGCCGGGCGGGTCCTGGCCGCCGACAGCCTCGCCGAGCTGGTACGGCTGGCCGAGCGGGAGGGGTACGGCCTGTTGAGCGTGGTGCTCGGCGAGGGCCCCGACGGGATCGAGGCCATGCGGCTGGAGCGCGCCGCCGCCTTCGCCAGGGCCGCGCTGGTGGACGGCGCGCCGGTGGACGACGTGCACAGGACCGGCGCGCCGGACGACACCGTGCACGAGCTGTTCGGCTCGTTCTGGGTGAGCGCGGAGGAGTTCGGCGTGACGACCGCCGAGGAGGCGGAGCCCGCCGCCGGCGACCCCGCGAAGTGGCGGGCCAGCTCGGCGAAGTGGCGGCGGGAGGCCGAGGCCCTGCGCGGCGAGGCCGAGACGCTCCGCGCCGAGGTCGAGAGCCTGCGGGCCGAACTGGAGCGGGTGGAGGGCGAGCGCTCACGCGGCCACCTGCGGGAGATCATCTCCGCGGCCGTGCGGCAGAGGAGGACGGGCTGATGCCTCACCTGACCGATCTCGTCCGCGCCGCGGTGGAGCGCAACCCGGGACGGCGCGTGCTGGTCTACTGCGCCGGTCTCGAAACGCTCGACGAGCTGGAGGCGGCCGCCGGGGCCGGGCGCTGCCGGGTCCTGGACCTGGACGGCGACCTGACCGACGCGCCCTCCCCCGAGGAGAGCGTCGCCGAGGTGCTGCTGCTGGCCCAGACGCCGACCGACGTCCGCCGGGCCGCCAGCATGCAGGCGCTGCTCCCCTCGGCCTCGCGGACCACCGTCGCGGTCGCGGAGACGCCCCACTGGTACACCGCGCCGGTCCTGTCGCCCACCCCCGCCCACCGCTGGCGCGCCCTGACCGAGCTGCGGGTGCACCGCACCGGCGCGTCCACGTGGGTGGTGGACGCGCGCTTCTCCAAGCCCACGCCCGCGGGCCGTACCCTGGCCGCCACGGCCAGGGCCTTCGCCGGATATCGGCTGGACGTCGTCGCGGCGCCGGTGGCCGGGCTGGCGGGCCCGGGGGCCGCGCACTGGCGGCCCGGCGACCCGAACGCCGCCCCGGCCGACGTCGCCGGGCCCGTCCCCGACCGGTTCGGCGCGCGCGGCGGCGACCTGGTGCTGCGCACCACCGACAGCGACCCGGAGCCCTGGGAGGGCGAGGAGATCCCGGTGGAGCGGCCGCTGGCCGAGCTGGTCAGCTGGGAGCGGCTGGGCCGTCCCGGCGGGGAGGAGATCTTCAGGAACGGGCTGGCCGACCTGTCCGATCCCCGGGCCGTACCGCCGGTGGACGACCGCTCGGTCAACCCCATGGGCTTCCTCACCGTGCCCGCGCTGGGCATGGCCGACCTCTCCCTCGACTCCGACCGGTGGGCGATCACCTGCGAGGGCCGCACGCTCACCCGGTTCGCCGCCTCCGGGTGCGTCACCGACGTCGACGTCAGCCGGATCAGGCGGGTCCGCGGAGTGCGCGTGGACTGGGGGCGCAGCCACACCGGCCCCGTCGCCGCGCTGCGCGTCGTCACCGGGCTGGCCGCCGCGGGCGTCCCCCTGATCTGCGACGCCGTGCCCGCCTGGGCGGGCGCGCTCGGCGAGGAGCTGACCCGGCTGCTGACCTCGGTGCCGGAGACCGGCCTCGCCGACGACCTGGAGCGGGAGGAGCACAGCGTCCGGCTGCGGCGCGAGGCTCTGCGCACCCACGGCGTGCGGACCCGCTGGGAGCAGTTCGGCGCGCCCTCCGCGCCCGCCCCGCTGACCTCGGTGCTGCTGGCCACCCGCCGCCCGGAGATGGTGCGCTTCGCGCTGGAGCAGGTGGGCAGGCAGCGCGGCGCCGAGCTGGAGGTGATCCTCGCCCTGCACGGCGTGCCCGCCGGTCACCCGGAGGTGGCCTCGGCGCTGGCCTCCTTCGACCGGCCGGTCACCGTGTTCGAGGCCGAGGGGCGCACGGTGTTCGGCGCGGTGCTCAACGAGGCCGCCGCCAGGGCCTCGGGGTCGTACCTGCTGAAGATGGACGACGACGACTGGTACGGCCCGGACTTCCTGTCCGACCTGATCCTCGCGCACTCCTACTCGGGGGCCGAGGTCGTGGGGACGGTCCCGGAGTTCGTCTATCTCGCCTCGATCGGCGTGACGGTCCACCGGGAGCAGATCACCGAGCAGATCACCAACTTCATCGCCGGAGGGACGATCTTCGCCGAGCGCTCGGCGTTCGAGGCGGTGGGCGGCTTCCGGCCGCTGCCGGGCACCATCGACGCCCAGTTCCAGCACGCCGTACAGGCCGCCGGCGGGCAGATCTACCGCACGCACGGCCTGGGCTACATCCTGCGGCGCGGCAACGTGACGAGCCACACCTGGCGTGAGCCGATCGGCACGTTCCTGCGGCGCAACAAGCGCCAGTGGCGCGGCTTCCGGCCGAACGCCCTGATGGAGCTCCCCGTGGAGGCCTCATGAGCGAGCCCCGCATCCCCGGCAACGACTACGGGGTGCTGGAGCCGCCTCCGCTCGGCGGATGGGAGCCGCGGCTGCCGGTGAGCGTGGTGATCCCCGCCAGGGGAGGTCAGGAGAAGCTCGACCTCCTCCTGGCCGCGCTGGCCGCGCAGTCCTACCCGGACCACCTGATGGAGGTGGTCGTCGTGGACGACGGCAGCACGCCGCCGCTGCGCATCCCCGAGATCGCGCCCGAACGCACCCGCCTGGTCCCCACCGCCCCCGGCGGCTGGGGCATCGCCTGGGCCCTGCGGTCCGGTACGGCGGTCGCGGACGGCGAGGTCGTCCACCGGATGGACGCCGACATCGTCCCCTACCGCGACCACGTCGAGGCGCACATGCGCTGGCACCACCTGGCAGGCTATCTGGTGGTCACGGGCACGCTGCGGTTCACCGCCGCGGGCGGCCCCCCGTCCGCCGGCGCCCGGAACACCGTCACCGGGGCCCTGCCCATGCCCGCCGAGGTCCGCACCGCCGTCGCCAAGGACGGGGCCGGGTCCCTGTTCGACCCCGACCCCGAGCACGGGCACGACTGGATCGACCGGCTCGTCGCCGAGCACCGCGGCTTCCGCGACGCGCCCGGCGCGCTCCTGCACCGCGTCCACGTCGGCGCGACGGTCTCGGCCCGCGCCCGTCTGCTGCGGGAGGCGGGCGGGTACGACACCTCCCTGGTGCTGGGCGAGGACACCGACCTGGGCTACCGGCTGACCCAGGCGGGCGGGGTGTTCGTCCCCGAAACCGGGGCCCTGGCCTGGCACCTGGGGACGACCACGGCGATGCGCCGCGGCGTCGAGGTCCGGCGCTACACCGCCCCGCTCGTCGCCGACCGGATCCCCTACCGGCGCCACCTGCGCACGGACCCGGGCCGCCAGTGGCTGGTGCCGTACGTCGAGGTGGTCGTGGACGCCCGTGACGCCTCGTTCGAGGACGTGCGCGCGAGCGTGGACGGGGCGCTGGCGAGCACCCTGCCCGACGTCCGGGTCACCGTGACCGGCCCGTGGTCGTCGCTCACCGACGAGCGCCGGGCCCCGCTCGACGATCCCCTGCTCGACCTGCGGCTGCTGCGGGCCCAGTACGCCCATGACGGCCGCGTCGTCTTCGCCGAGGCACCGGCTGCGCCCCCGGCCTCTTCCGTCCATGCGCCCCCGGTGTCCGGCGGCTCCCAGCCGGCCCCCGCTCCCGCGCCGTTCCGCCTGCTGTGCCCGGCGGGCTGGGTCCCGGGGGCCGCCTCGATCCAGTCGCTGGTCGAGCGGGCCGAGCAGGACGGGGCCGGGCTGCTGCTCGTCGCCCTGGACGAGGACGAGTCCGGGGTGATCTCGGCCCGGCTGGAGCGGACCGCCGCCGCGGCCAGGGCGGAGCTGGTCGCCCGTGACGGCGAGTCCTCCGACGACGTGATCGCCGAGCTGTACGGCGTGACCTGGCTGGACGGCGAGTCGTGGAAGTTCCGCCCGGCGGCCAGGGCCTATCCCTCCTGGGCGTCCAACCGCAACCGCGAGGCCGCCCGGTGGCGCGCCGAGGCCGAGTCCCGCGGCAAGGAGCTCGAACGCGCCCGCCGCCAGGTCGCCGCGCTCAAGGCCGAGATGAAGGAGCTGCGCGCCGCCGCGACCAAGGGGCAGCGCGACGCGGACCGGTGGCGGGACAAGGCCGAGCAGCGTCGCAAGGAGGCGGTCGCCCTCCAGGCGGCGGCCCGGCGCTCCCTGCTGCGGCGGGCCGGCAACCGCCTCCGCCGCCTGCAGAACGGCTCCTGACCGGGCCGGACCCCGCAGGATTGTGCGGGTCCGCTCCACGGCTTCCGAGCGGCCGGGTCCCGCAGGGCTGTGCGGGTCCGGTCTGCGGCTCCCGGCCGGTCGGCGCGCGGGCGGCTCCCGGCGCGGGTCAGCCCTTGGGCATCGGGCGCAGCGGGCCGCCGATCGCCTCGGCCATGGTCCTGACCACCGTGCCGCGGCTCTTCCTGGAGGCAAGCCAGTCGAGGAACTCCTCCACGTCCCCGGGCGAGTTCGAGTACCAGCCGCAGCCGGCGCAGACACGGTGGAAGACGAGCGGGATCAGGCCGCCGGTCTTCTCGGCGTTCAGCACCAGCTGCCTCATCTGCCGCACCTGCGTCTCCTCCGTGAAGGAGCCCGGCGAGCGGATCCCCCAGCGGTCGGCCGGCGGCAGGCTCTCGGCGGGAGGACAGCCGGGACAGTTCCACTGCCTGATGCCGCCCACCACGCGGGCCGCGTTGTACCCGCACGACTTCGCCGTCCGCTTGGCGTCGGCGTCCACCGACCCGAAGGGGTAGGCCAGGGTGGTGACCCGGTAGCCCATCTTCATCAGGGCGCGGCGGTCGTCGCAGATCTGCGTGCGCTGCTGGTCCGGCAGGAGCTCGGTGAGGCGGCTGTGGTTCAGCGTGTGGCCGCCGATCTCGTGACCGGCCTTGGCGATGGCCGCCAGCTCGCGGGTGGTCAGCTTCTCCTCGTCCCCGAGCGTGGCGCTGTTGACGTAGAAGGTGCCCCGCATGCCGCGTTTCTGGAGCATGCGCGCGACCGCCAGGTGCGTGGCGTCACCGTCGTCGAAGGTCAGGACCACGATCGTCCGCGGTTTCTTCGGCTTCTTCGGCGCCTCGGTCTCCGCCCGGGCCGGGGCGCCCAGCGGGAGGAGGAGTGCGGCCAGGGCCAGTACCGCCGAAATCCAGGCCGCGCGGGGGAAAGTCGCGGTCTTCACCGTGCCATGTCCTTTCGGGTGATGTAGGCGGTCCATAGGGGTTCGCCATTTTTTTCACGCAGAACGTACCTCTGCCAGCCCGCCATGGCCGCCGGTGGTTCCTTTTTGGTAAGGAGAACGAAGACCCGGCCGGGCTCGGCCGCCGCCATCCGCGCCTCCAGCGAGTCGCCGGGGTCGGTGAGGTTGAGGGTGTCGCAGCGGGAGACGAAGGTCATGGCGGGGTCGACGAGGTCGTCCACCATCGTGCAGGGCGGCCGCACGCCCCGCTTGGCCATGTCCCTGACCACCTGGGCGTTGTAGCCGCGCTGCCTGTCCTGCTGACCGGCCAGCTCCACCAGGACGGTCATCTGCACCGCGGTGTGCGCCAGCAGCGCCACGGCGACCGCGCCCGCCGCCACCCGGGAGGCCCGGCGCGCGACGAGCCAGACCAGGAACTCGGCCGCAGGGACGGCCAGGAGGGCGTAGGCGGGCAGCAGGAAGCGGGGCGCCCCGTAGTCCACCAGCAGCAGGTACGGCACCGCCACGCTGAAACCGGTGACGGCCGCCACGACGGCGGCCGGGACGCCGGGGGCCGACGGCGCGGAGACGGGTTCCCGGGAGGCGGGATCGTGGGAGACGGGGTCCCGGGAGACGGACCTCAGGGAGACGATCGCACCGGCGAGGGCGAGGACGGGCAGGACCACCCACCACGCCGCCGGCCACGGATCCTCCAGGGGGATCGTGCAGGGCCGGCAGAACACCGGGCCGTTGGCCGTCTTGAACTGGTGCAGGAATCCCGGGGAGAGCGCCAGGCCTCCCTGTACCTCACCCGCCGCGCGCCAGCGCGACAGCGGGTCGCCGTAGGAGACGTAGGCCTCGATGATCCACGGGACGAACCCCGCGACCACCCCGGCCGACGTCACCGCGGCGAGCTTGACGCGCCGCCGCAGCAGGCTCACCGCCGCCAGCGGCAGGGCCAGCCACAGGGCGTCGCCCGGCCGCAGCACCGCCACCGCGGCGACGGAGGCTCCCAGCCCGGCCAGGGCCGCCCGGGCGGGTCCGCCCCGCAGGGCGAGCAGCAGGCAGCCGGCCGCCGCCGTACACCCGAAGGCCACGTAGAGGTTGGGCATGACCTGCGTGCCGTACAGCAGGGTGGTCCACAGCCCGCCGAACAGCGCCGCCGACAGCACCAGGACGCTCCGGCGCAGCAGGAAGGCCCAGGGCAGGAAGGCCAGATAGAAGCCGATCCCGGACAGCAGGGTCATCCACAGGCGGATGAGTACCGGGTCCCGGGTGAAGTAGACGACCGGTGCGACCAGCCAGACGATCCCCCGGGCCCGGGGGGCGCTGAAGACCGCGTCGGGGACGCCGGGCGCGACCTGGCTGGCGTAGACGGCCTCGTCCCACTCCAGCGGCATGCCGTACGGCAGCACGGCCGGCTGCACCGCGACGTAGACGATCGCGATCAGCGCGAGGAGGACGGCGGGGTTTCTCGGCAGTCGGGGGACCAAGTGCACAGAAAACCACCATACCGACATATCCACCGACCGCGCCGCCCGTCACCCCGGCCCGTTGCGTCACTTCAGGCCCGTACGGCACGGGCCCGAAGCGGGTCCGGACGAGTAGGTCCCGGGCTGAGAGGGGGTACGGCGATGCGTGCCGAGTGACGGGCTCGCCCACGGGCGGGCGGCGCCCGGCCCGCCGCGCACCGCCGTACCCGCTCTCGACCTCGGGGCCTGCTCCTCCGGGAGGCCGCTAGGAGGCGTCCTCGCCCTCGACGCGCATGACGCTCACCACGTCGCGCACGATGTCCAGCTCCCGCAGGCCGTCGATGGTCGCCGACAGCGCGGCGTCGCTGGCACGGTGGGTGACCAGGACGAGCTGGGCGTCGGCGCCGAGCCCCTCCTGGCGGACCGTCTGGATGGAGACGTCCTGCTTGGCGAACATGTCGGCGACCCGGGCGAGCACGCCCGGCTTGTCGGCGACGTCGAGGGAGACGTGATAGCGGGTCACCGTCTCGCCCACCGGGTGGACGGTCAGGTCGGCGTAGGTCGACTCCTCGGGGCCGCGCGTGCCGGCCAGGCGGTTGCGGGCCACGGCCACGATGTCGCCCAGCACCGCGCTCGCCGTCGGGGCGCCGCCGGCGCCGGCGCCGTAGAACATCAGCTGCCCGGCGGACTCGGCCTCGACGAAGACCGCGTTGTAGGCCTCGCGGACGCCGGCCAGCGGGTGCGTCCTGGGGATCATCGCCGGGTGCACCCGCACGCCGAAGGAACGGCCGTCCTCCGAGCGCGCGCAGATCGCCAGCAGCTTGATGACGTAGCCCATGGCCTTGGCGCTGGCCACGTCCGTCGCGGTGATCTCGGTGATCCCCTCGCGGTGCACGTCGGCGGCCGTCACCCGGCTGTGGAAGGCGATCCCGGCCAGGATCGCGGCCTTGGCCGCGGCGTCGAAGCCCTCGACGTCGGCGGTGGGGTCGGCCTCGGCGTAGCCCAGCGCCTGCGCCTCCTCCAGCGCGTCGGAGAAGGAGGCCCCGGAGGAGTCCATCTTGTCGAGGATGTAGTTGGTGGTGCCGTTGACGATGCCGAGCACCCGGTGCACGTGGTCCCCGGCCAGGGACTCGCGCAGCGGCCTGATCAGCGGGATCGCACCGGCGACGGCGGCCTCGAAGTACAGGTCCACGGAGTTGTCGCGGGCGGCGCGGTGGATCGTCGCGCCGTCCTCGGCGAGCAGGGCCTTGTTGGCGGTGACGACCGACTTGCCGCTGTTCATCGCGGCCAGGATGAGCGAGCGGGCGGGCTCGATGCCGCCGATCACCTCGACGACGATGTCGACGTCGTCGCGCGTCACCAGCGCCTCGGCGTCGGTGGTGATCAGCTCGGGGTCCACGTCGACGTCACGGGCCCGGCCGGGGCGCCGTACGGCCACGCCCGCCAGCTCCAGCGGGGCCCCGACCCGGGCGGCGAGATCGTCGGCCTGCTCCCGCATCAGCCGGATCACCTGGGAGCCGACGACGCCGCAGCCGAGGAGCGCGACGCGCAGCTTCTTGCCTGGGGTCTGTTTCACAGCTGCCCTCTCAACAGGTCATCCTCGGTCTCCCGCCGGACGATCACACGGGACTCCCCGTCCTTGACCGCGACCACGGCGGGCTTGGGAAGGTAGTTGTAGTTGTTGGCGAGCGAGCGGCAGTAGGCGCCGGTGCCCGCGACGGCGATCAGGTCGCCGGTGGCCAGGTCCTGCGGCAGCCACAGGTCCCGGACCACCATGTCGCCGCTCTCGCAGTGCTTGCCGACCATGCGCGAGAGCATCGGCCCGGCGTCGCTCTCACGGGAGGCCAGGCGCGCGGTGTAGTCGGCGCCGTACAGGGCGGTGCGGATGTTGTCGCTCATGCCGCCGTCGACGCTGACGTAGGTGCGCAGGCCCTCCACGTCCTTGATCGTGCCGACCTCGTAGAGCGTCACGCCCGCGATCCCGGCGATGGACCGGCCGGGCTCGACGGTCAGCCTGGGGACCGGCAGGCCCGCGGACTCGGCCACCCTGGTGACGATCTCGCGCAGGCTGTCGGCGATCTCCTTGACGTCGAGCGTCTCGTCGCCCTCGACGTAGGCGATGCCGTACCCGCCGCCGAGGTCGAGCTCGGGCAGGACGACGTCGTGCTCCTCCTTGATCTGCACCATGAGCTTGGCCAGGCGGCCGGCGGCCACCTCGAACCCGGCCGTGTCGGTGATCTGCGACCCGATGTGGGAGTGCAGGCCGACCAGCTCCAGCTGGGGCAGGGCCAGGATCCTGCGGGCGGCCTCGGCCGCCGCCCCGCTGTTCAGCGAGAGACCGAACTTCTGGTCGTCGTGGGCGGTGGCGATGAACTCGTGGGTGTGCGCCTCCACGCCCACCGTCACGCGGATCATGACCTTGGGCCGCTTGCCGTGCCTGTCGGCCAGGAAGCCGAGCCGGGCGATCTCCTCGAAGGAGTCGACCACGATGTGCCCGACGCCGGCCTCGACGGCCCGCTCCAGCTCGGCGGGCGACTTGTTGTTGCCGTGCATGGTGATGCGCTCGGGCGGGAAGCCGACGCTGAGCGCCACGGCGAGCTCGCCGGCGCTGCACACGTCGAGGCCCAGGCCCTCCTGCATGATCCAGCGGGCGACCTCGCGGCAGAGGAAGGCCTTGCCCGCGTAGTGGACCTCGCCGTCGGCGAACGCGGCGCGGTAGTCGCGGCAGCGGGAGCGGAAGTCCTCCTCGTCCACGACGTAGAGGGGCGTGCCGTGCTCGGCCACCAGGTCTCTGACGTCCACGCCGCCGATCGTTATCGAGCCGCCGACGCGGCCCGACGTTCGGGGCCAGATCGTCGGGTCGAGGGTGTTCAGGTCGGCGGGTGCGTGCGGAGGCCGGTCCTCTGGCAGCACTTCGGCGTGGCGGTCACCGGCGGGGTGGACGAATCGACTCACCCAAAGGAGGCTATCGGACCCGCTGATCCCCGTGGGACGGGTGACCAACTGGCGAGACGGAATCACCCCGCAGCACGCGAACTTTTCACCTTTCGCACCCAATCGACCGGATATTTTGGCGTTTCATAGAGGCCGGACGATCAGGACACCTCGCCGCCGGACGCCCTCCACCACTCATCAGGACACCTCGCCGTCGGGCGCCTTCCACGTGTTGCAGGATCCGACCGTGCCGCCCTTCTGCCCGCGCAGCATCCACCGGGCGCCCGCGCCCTCCGAGCCGTGCGACTCCCGCCGGGCCGCGGCCTCCTCCTCCACCGCGTCGTCCACCGCGCGGGCCAGGGACCGGCGCAGGTCGTTGAGCAGGTACGGCTGGATGTCGCGCAGCGCGGCCGCCGCCAGGCAGTCGGCCTGCAGCTCCAGGCGCCGCGACCACGCCTCGTCGAAGACCTCCGAGCCCTCCCTGCCGGAGATGCCGATGAGCTCCTGGACGTGGTGGGCGTACTCATGAGCGAGGGTGAACATCATCGGGAAGACCTCGCGCCCCTCGGGGGCGTCCTCGACCAGGACGTTGACGCTCCGCTCCTGCCCGCAGTAGATCCCCGCCCAGTCGAAGTCCTCGGTCCCGCAGGCCGCCTCCTCCGGGGTGGCGACCAGCCGGACCTCCTCCGGCTTCTCGTACTCGATCCCGGCCGGCTCCAGCGCGGCCGCCCACATCCGGTCCAGGCAGCGCGCCAGCGCGTTCAGCGTCGCGTCGGCGTCGGCGTCGAAGTCCTCCGGCAGGCCGTCGCACCGGCCGCCGAGCGGGCCCGCCTCCTCGTAGACGTGACTGGCGGCCACGGCCGAGCGGGCCGAACCCGGCGCCGTCCCGATCACGTCCCGCAGGTCGTGGCGCAGGTAGAACACCCCGCCGCCGATGATCGCGAAGGCCAGGGCGATCGGCAGGATCCGGCGGATCACACCGCGCCGCGGCGACCCTTCGGGCGACCAGTCCCGCGGACCGTTCACTCGATCTCCAAACGCCGGTTTTCTAGAGGTTTGTCACAATCTATCGGGTGCCACCGCACCGACGGCCGCCATCGCCTCGGCCAGGACGTCCCGTACGGCCCGCGCCAGCCGTACCCGGGCCACGTGCAGCGGCGACGGCTCCTCCCCGCCCGACGGCAGCGCCGGGGCCCGCTCGAACGCGTCGTGGTAGGCCAGGGCGAGCTGCTCGGCGTAGGAGGCCCATCCGGGATCGCGGCCCGCCCTGCGGCCGGGCGCCTCCGCCAGCAGCCGCAGCACAGCCCTGTCCCGTTCGCCGTCCAGCAGCTCCGGCCTGAACCGCCCGGCCACGCCCAGCTCCCGCGCCCAGCGCTGTACGGCGACCGCCCTGGCGTGCGCGTACCCGACGACGAAGCCGGGGTTGTCCCAGGTGCCGGGGGTGAACGACCACGGCGGCCCGCCCTCGGCCTCCGGCGGCCGGACCGGAGCCGGGCCGATCTCCTCGACCAGCTCCCCCGGCACGGCCACCACGATCTCCAGGAAGCCGTTGGCCCGGACCCGCACCTCCGCCACCCCCGGCAGCGCGCGCAGCCGCCCGGCCAGCTCCCCGGGCGGTTCGCCCCGCCGCAGCGCGGCCGGGGAGACGTAGAGCGCCTCGGCGGCCCACGTACCCTGCGGGGTCGGCGGCATCCCGAGGATCCCGCCGAGCCGTCCGGGCGTCACCTCCGGGCCGTCCCGTCCGTCCGCGCCTACACGAAGGCGTGCGGCCCGGCCGGGCCGTAGTCGACGAGCAGCGCCGAACCCAGCAGCCAGCGGTCGCGGTCGCGCAGGCGGACGTAGCCGTAGCGGTCGGCGGAGAAGACCTTGATCCCGTCGGTACGGCACTGCCGCATCAGCACCTCGTCCCAGCCCTCGGAGACGTCGGCGAACCCGATGGAGCGCAGCACGGTCCTGCGCGCCAGGAGGGTGGCCCCGGCGACCTCGGGAAGGTAGGAGTACTCCGCGTCGGGCTGGCGCAGCACGGTCGCGGCCACGTCGCGCAGGTGCGCGAAGTAGGCGGCCTTGCCGACGATGTCGGCCGTGGTGAACAGGAAGGCCCGCGACAGGTCGGTCAGATAGTGCTCGCCGTAGGCGTCCTGACCGTCCATGACCGCCACCAGATCGCCCTCGCACAGGTCCAGCGCCCGGTTGAGCACGGCCCCGGTGCTGAGCTCCGGATCCGTCCCGCGGACCACGACGTCCACGTGATCGGGCAGCGCCGCGCGGGCCCGCTTCTCGGCGTCCTCGGCGTCCGACAGCAGCACCAGCTGCACGACGCCCTTCTGCGGGGCGACCTGGGCCAGGGTGTGGTCGAGGTCCCCCCGGTCGATCATGATCACCGAGATGTTCAGCGTCGCGCGGGCGCTGGGCAGGCCGATCGCCTCCAGCAGCTCGTCGGCCTTCTGCGTCATCGTCCCCGAGGCGTAGGCCTGCCGGAGGGCGACGTGGGCCCGGCGCTCGTCGGGCTCGGTGCCGATCGGCGTGCCGCAGGCGGCCAGTTCGGCCATCCGCCACGGCTCGGTGCCCGGCGGGCAGTCCACCGACTTGGGCCAGCGGTAGGAGGTGAGCACGTCCGGATACGACAGGTGCGCGGGCAGGAGCTCCTCCAGGGTGAGCACCCGGTCGAACCTGTCACCGCCCAGCGGCAGCGGGTTGTGCACGCGCGGCTGGATCGCGAAGGGCAGCAGGCCCAGCGAGGGCTCACGGCGGCCCGGACCCGGCTCCCCCTGCGCCAGTGCCGCGCCCCAGGCGGCGACCGAGGAGGGCAGGGCGGTGACGATGTGCTCGAACAGCGAGGCCGCCGCGGCGAAATCACCCACCTGGCCCTTGGTGTGCCAGAAGACCGTCCGGATGCCCCGCTCCGCGCACCACGCCAGAAGGGCCCGCAGGCCCTCCCCCCGCTCCTTCAGCTCCGCGGCCCACGGCCCCTCGGTGACCGACTCGACCAGCAGCAGGTGCGGCACCTCGGCGGCCAGCACGCGGGCGAAGTCCTTCGGTGTGAAACCGGTGGTCTGGCGCCACTCATAACGCAGCAGCGCCTCGGCGTGCGGCTCGGCGACGACCGCCGAGGTCAGGTGCGGGCGGGTGTTCGGCCCGGTGGGCACCCGGAACGGCTTGAGCTTGACCGACACGCCGCCGACCGTCCGGGTCGACGTGGTGGCCTGGAAGGCCGCGCCCGGCACCGACTTGGCCTCGGCCTTCGTCTGCGGGACGGGCTGGCGCTTGGGCGCGCTGGGCCGCTTGGCCGGCTTGGCGGCGCCGCGCAGACCGCGCGCCAGCCGTACCGGATTGCTCTTGCCCGTCTTGATCGCGTCGCCCAGCCGCGACCAGCGCGCCACCTGCACCGACGACAGCTTCCACCGCGCCACCTCGGTCTGGTAGCGCTGCTCGGCCAGGTCCTTGCGGAGCCTGGCCTCGACCTCCTGGGCGGCGGCCAGGCGCTCCTCGACCTCGTCCAGCCGCTCGCGGACCCCGCCCAGTTCCTCGGCCGCACGCTCGGCCTCGGCGAGCCTCGCCTGTGCCGCGTCGAGAAGCCTGGCCAGCTCGGCCGCCCGCTCCGCATGGGCCACGGCCTCACGCAACGCCTGCCGCGTGCTCTCGAGTTGCTCGCCCGCCACGTCGTCCTCCGATTCACGAACTGGGACCGAAGGATACCCTTTGGTCAATCGCGACACAGAGGAGTCAGCACGGTGCAGTGGCCGACGTTCAATGTGAGGCCGTACGTCTGCGGCGGCCTGGGTCACCTGGACGAGGGCGTCCTCGCCATGCTGCAGGCGTCGGGGCCCAAGGTACGGCCCGCGGTGCGGACCTCCGAGGCGGCGCTGTTCAGCTCCGCTCCGCTGCCGCCGTACGCCAGGGGCCGCGGGAACGGTCCGGAGGGTGATTCCGCGGGCGGCGGTGAGACGTGGGCGTTCTCCTGGGGGGAGCGCCGGCCGGCCGGGGTCGCGCCGTGGATCACCGTGGCGGAGACCTACGAGACGCCGGGGCTGATCGACGACGGCGACACCGTCACGCTGCACGCGGGCGGGCTCGGCCTGATCGACGTCTACTATCTGGTCTCCGGTGACGCGGTCTACTTCTCCTCGCTGCTGGAGCCGCTGCTCTCCCTGGCGGAGCGGCCCCACGACGTCAACTGGGACGCCTGGGCCGCGATCGTCCAGCTCACCTTCCCGCTCCGCGACGACACGCCGTACACGGAGGTCAGGAGGCTGGCCGGGGCCAGTGCGCTGGTGTGGGACAAGCGGACGGGCCGGTTGTCGACCGACCGGCGGCTGCCCCGCTGGCTGCGTGAGGAGCCCTTCGAGGCCGGGCGCAGCGCCGGGGAGATCCTGGAGATCCTGCACGAGGTCTACAAGGAGTTCGACGGCCGGCCGCTGCTGGTGCCGGTCAGCGGCGGCTACGACTCGCGGCTGCTGTGCTCGGTGGCCGTGGCCCGCGGCGCGGACGTGGAGTCGTGGACGACCAGCCCGGACGACGGCACCGACACCGACATCGCCTTCGCCAAGGCGATCACCCGCGAGCTCGGGGTGCGGCACCGCGTGATCGGCCAGGATCCGGCGGCCTATCCGGACGACGCCCTGGCCGTGGCCCGGCGGCTGGAGTACATGACTCCGCACCACGCCTGGTACGCCCCGTTCGCCCGTGAGGTGCACAAGGCCGGGCGGGTCCTGATCGACGGCCTGGCGGGCGGCCCGCTGCTGAAGAACTTCATGGTCAGCGGGGCCGCGCTGACCGCCTCCACGCAGGCCGAGCGCAAGGCCGCGCTGCTCGGCTCGCTCGCGCTGGGCGCCCCGTCGGTGCCGTTCCTGTCGGAGCCGGCCGCCGAGTGGATCGCCTCCTCGGTGAGCACGGCCTTCGCCCAGGCCACCTCCATGCTCAACGGCCACCGGGCCGAGCTGCCCCTGTCGGTCCTGCACACCCGTACCGCCCGGGGCATCGCCCGCTCGGCCGTCAACCTGGTCGGCCCCGAGGCCTCGTTCGCGGCGCCGTTCATGCACCCGGACTTCTTCGACGCCGCCCTCTCGGTGGGCGTGACCCGCAAGGACGGCGGGAAGTTCTACCGCGAGGTGCTGCACGCGGCCAACCCGCGCGTGGCGGCGCTTCCGTCCACGAACGTGGTCAAGCAGCCGCTGCAGCGGGTCCCGCTGCGCTCGGCCGCCGCCCCGGCCCGGGCCTACGGCCACGCGATGCTGACCCGGGTCGCGGCCACGGTGCCGTCCCTGCTGTCGGAGCAGCTGCACGCGGTGGTCGCCGAGGGCCCGGACGCCCTGGCCCGGTTCAACGGCTGGAACGACCGGTTCTGGGTCCGGAGCCTGGTGCTGTTCGGCGCCTGGCTCGGCGACTACGAGGACCGCCTGTCCGACCTCACCCCGCCCTGGGCCTGATCGCCACCGCCGGTGACGGCGACCGCGAGCAGGGTCAGCTCGTCCCGGGCGGCCGGGGGCCGGCCCACTGGTGGACGCCTCCCCGGTGCACGGCCGCGTAGATGCGATCGCGTACGGCGTTCGCCTCGTCGTCGGCCAGGGTTCGGGCGGGGTCGCGCAGGACGACGCGCAGCAGCACGTTCTTCTGGCCGGGTCGCGCTCCGAGACGGTCGACCGCGGACGGGGGCAGGTCCTCGACCGGTGTCTCGGCGACGACGCGGATCTCCTCGATCGCCCCGGCGTAGGAGCCGAGAGCGTCACGCACCGCGCCGCCCAGCGTCTCGGCGTCGGCCTCGGCGGGTACGGCCACCGACAGGTCGCGGGATATCGCCGGATGCCTGGACACCGGCCGGTAGGGGGCGAGGTCGAGCATCTGACCGGCGATCCGGGAGTCCGCCGCCCTCAGCATGCGGATGTCGGGGATCCGCTTGCGCACCATCAGCAACCGGTCCAGCCCGAGTCCCATGGCCAGGCCGCTGACGGAGGGGGGCAGTCCCGCCCCCGCCAGGACCCGGGGGGCGGCCAGCCCGCACTCGCCGACCTCGACCCACTCCTCCCCGACCAGGACGTCGATCTGGCGTCCGTGCTCGGTGTAGGGGTGCACCGCCGGGACGGCCCGGTACGGTGCCCCGGGAAGGACCGAGCCCACGACGACGGCGATCATCTCGTCGAGGTCGTCGACGCCCGTCCGCCGGTCCGCGACGATGCGCCAGAGATCGATCTGGTGCGGTGTGCCGGTGTGGATCCGGTCGACGACGTCGCGCCGGTAGACCATCCCGGGACAGGCCAGCAGCACATCGCGCCAGGGGCGGCCCCCGCCGTCGGCGGTCCGGCCCGCCAGTTCGCGCAGAGCCGGGGGGATCATGGCGCTGGTGTGGCTGCGCAGCATGCAGGTCCGGCTGACGTAGCGGGTGTAACGGGCGTCGCGGGAGATGGCGTCCTGCGGGTAGCCCAGCCGTTCGTAGTTGTCCTCGACGGCCACCAGCGGATGATCCCGTATCAACCGGACCTGGCCGCCCCAGGAGGCCCGCAGGGCCCGTACGAGGATGTCGACGATCAGCTGAACGGCGTGCGCCCCGTGGGCGGGGTCGCTCAGGTCGCGGACGGCCAGCGCGCGGGCGAGCTCATCGGCGCCGAGCGCGTCCGGGCGGGAGGAGACAGGGGAGGCAGAGATGGAGGGCATGACGATTCCGATCGGTTCGCAGCGGACGGGAGGTCTCCCCCGGCCGGCCCGCCGCCGGGCACCGATGCGGACGCCGCCTTCCAGATCAGGTCAGAGCACGCCGTTTCGCCCCAGCGGCCGGCATAGCCAGCCGGGGGCGGATAAATCGCCGGACTCCCAACATGCGGGGATCGTAACACCCGGGTATCGCTCCAGACCTTCCCTTTTCTGCCCGCGATCGCCCCTGCGCTCCGTACGAAGCACTCCACAAGAAACGACGCCGACCGCGTACCCGTCGGTAACCCCGTGCCCGGCGGGGAACCCCTGGACGCCGGGGCGCGACGCATGATCGAATCTTCGGGGTCGCCCGGGCTCCCGCATGCGGCCGTTGTTCTGCACGCGCGACTCGGGGAATCTCCATGACACCGGCCTTAGAGATCATCGGCCTTTCCAAGACCTTCGGTGAGAAGGTCGCCGTCGACCATGTGGACCTGGCCGTGCCCCAGGGTTCGTTCTACGGGCTGGTCGGCCAGAACGGGGCCGGCAAGACCACGACCCTGTCCATGGCCGTCGGCCTGCTGCGTCCCGACGGCGGGTCCGCGCGGATCTTCGGGGCGGACGTCTGGTCCGACCCCTCGGGGGCCAAGTCGCTGGTCGGCGTGCTGCCCGACGGCATGGCCATGCCCGAGCGGCTGACCGGGCGCGAGGTGCTCACCTACCTCGGCCTGCTGCGCGGACTGTCCAAGGAGATCGTGGCCGAGCGCGCCGAGGAGCTGCTGTCGGTGCTGGAGCTCGACGAGGCGGAGAAGACCCTCGTCATCGAGTACTCCACCGGCATGCGCAAGAAGATCGGGCTGGCCATCGCGCTGCTGCACGCCCCGCGGCTGCTCGTGCTCGACGAGCCCTTCGAGGCCGTCGACCCCGTCTCGGCGGCCACGATCAAGACCATCCTGCGGGGGTTCGTGGCGGGGGGCGGGTCCATCGTGCTGTCCAGCCACGTCATGGCCCTGGTCGAGCAGCTCTGCGACCACGTCGGCGTGATCGACAAGGGCCGGGTGGCCGCCGCCGGGACGCTGGAGCAGGTCCGGGGCGGGCGTTCCCTGGAGGACACCTTCGTCGGGCTGGTCGGGTCGGCCGACACGGGGACGAAGGAGCTGTCGTGGCTGTCGCGCTGACCGCGTCCGGCGTCGCGGCTGTCACGCTGACCGCGTCCGGCGTCGGCGTCGGCGTCGGCGGAACCGTCACGGCGCCCCGGGCCGGAGCGGGGCGGTCCTCGTGACCTCCATGACGACCGTGCTCGGGACCATGGCCGGCATGAAGCTGGCCGTACTGCGTCACTCGATGAGCGGCCAGAAGGCCGGTCTCGTCGCCACCGGCGGCGTGCTGGGGCTCGTCCTGGCGGGCGGCACCCTGTTCACCGCCTTCCAGGGCGGCGACCTGCTGGCCGCGGCCTACGCGGTCTGGATGCTCGGCTGGATCCTCGGCCCGGTCTTCTCCGGAGGCGGCGACGAGACCCTGCGACCGGAGTACTTCACCCTGCTCGGCCTCCCGCCGCGCCGCCTGGCCGCCGGGCTGCTGGCCGGGGCCTTCGTCGGGGTCGCGCCCGCGGTCAACCTGCTCGCCCTGACCGGTCTGGTGGTCTTCGGGGTACGGCAGAGCCCGGCCGCCGCGCTGGTGGCGCTCCCCGCGATGATCCTGCAGCTGGCGATCTTCGTTCTGCTGTCGAGGGTCGCGGTGGCCGCCCTGGGCATCGCCCTGCGCTCGCGCCTGGGCGCGATCGGCACCGGCCTGGTCAACGGCGCGATCCTGGCCGCTCTCGGCCAGGTGTGGGTCTTCGCCATCGCCCTGGGACAGACGGGCGGGATCACCCCCGGCGCGTCGGCGGTCCTGCGCTATCTGCCCTCCGGGTGGGGGCTGGCCGCGGTCGAGGGGGCGGGCACCGGACGCTGGGACCGTACGGGCCTGGCGCTGGGCGCGATGGCGGTGCTCGTCGCGCTGCTGCTGGCCGCCTGGGCCGCCCTGCTCACCCGGCGCGCGAGCGCGGCCAGGGCCTCCGCCCGCGGCCGGCGTCCCATGACGGCCTCGACCGCCTCCGGCGCCGTGGTGGCCAAGGAACTGCGCACCTGGTCGCGCGACCTGGTCCGGACCCACCAGCTGACCTTCGCCCTGGCCTACGGCGTGTTCTTCGCCGCCGCCCCGCTGCTGCTGGGCCTGGACGTCATGCTGGCCTGGGCCGGTCCGGTCGCCGTCCTGATGGCCGCCGCCATGACGGCCGGCGTCTACGCCGTCGACGGCACCGCGCTCTGGCTCACCCTGATGGTCCCGGCCGCCGCCGACGTGCGGGGCAGGCAGCGGGCCTGGCTGCTGGTCGTGGGCCCGCCGGTCGTGGCGCTGAGCCTGGCCCTGACCGCCGTGACCGGCGGTCCCTGGCCCCCGGTGCTCGCGGTCACGGCCGCGCTGCTCGGCGGCGGAGCCGGGATCGTGCCGCTCATCTCGGTCTACGCGCTGGTCCCCGGCACCGACCCGCACCGGCGCGGCGGCAACCCGCTGCGCGTCAGCGAGGACGACGGCGCGCTGACCGGCATGGCCTACGCCGTACTGGCCCTGGTGGCGCTCACCGGGGCCCCGGCCGCGGTGGTGGCCGTGATGTACGGCTGGCCGGGAGTGGCCGTCGGCGTGGCGACCGGCGTCCTGTGCTGGTGGGGGTTCGGGCTGCTGGCCCAGCGGCGGCTGCACGGCCGCGGTCCCGAGCTGCTGCAGATGATGCGCACGGGCAAGCGCCCCCCGTCCGGGCAGGGCGGCTGGGTGCGGATCGACGAGCTGCCGAAGCGCGAGCAGATCATCACGGCCGTCTGCTGGTCGGTCGGGGCGATCCCGCTGTTCCCGCAGGGCATCGTGGCCGGTTTCCTCAAGGCGCAGGAGTCCGAGACCCGCAGCTGGTTCCTGGCGCTCCACCTGCCCGAGGCGTTCCAGTGGCCGGTGATCGTCTTCATGGTCCTGCTCGGCCTGGGGATCTACGGTCTGGGCCTGTGGATTCCCTACCGCCACCGCCGGCGCGCCGTACCCGAGGCGTCCTGAGGCGCGCCCCCCGCGAATCCGCGGCCGCCGGAGGGCGTCGCGCGGGGTGCCGCGTGCGTATGAACTGGATATGAGGGAGCGATTACGCGTAACACCAGGGGGATCTTGCGGATTCCGTTCCCCGGGCACGAGAAGTCCTGCTGAACGGCCTTCCCGGTATGCGGGCGACTGGTAGTGTTCGCCCCAGAAAGCGCCAGAACGGTCGGCCCGAACCACGAATTCGGTCCGGCCGGGGGCGGGGAGCACGTGGGGATGACGGCTCCCGCCAGCGCGGTCACCAAACATCATGAGCCGGGGCACCCGGTGACTTCGTCCTGCCCTTTTTCTCATCGTGAGCGAGAATGATGAACACATCCCCCCGCCCCGAGTCGGTCCCCGAGGACTTCGTCTCGGCGGACCCCCAGTGGTACAAGCGCGCCGTCTTCTACGAGGTGCTGGTCCGGGGGTTCAAGGACTCCAACGGCGACGGCACGGGCGACCTGCGCGGCCTCATCGACAGGCTCGACTATCTGCAGTGGCTCGGTGTCGACTGCCTGTGGCTGCTGCCGCTGTACGAGTCGCCGCTGCGCGACGGCGGCTACGACATCTCGGACTACATGAAGATCCTGCCGGACTTCGGGGACCTGGCGGACTTCGTGGAACTGGTCGAGCAGGCCCACCGGCGGGGCATGCGCGTCATCACCGACCTGGTGATGAACCACACCAGCGACCGGCACCCGTGGTTCCAGGCCTCCCGGCACGACCCCGAGGGGCCCTACGGCGACTTCTACGTCTGGGGGGACGACCCGTCCCGCTATCCCGACGCGCCGATCATCTTCGTCGGCGCCGAGGAGTCGAACTGGACCTACGACCCGGTCCGCAAGCAGTACTACTGGCACCGTTTCTTCCACCACCAGCCGGACCTGAACTACGACAACCCCGCGGTTCAGGAGGCCATGCTGGAGGTGCTGCGCTTCTGGCTGGACCTGGGCATCGACGGCTTCCGCCTGGACGCGGTGCCGTACCTGTTCGAGCGTGAGGGCACCGCCTGCTCCGGCCTGCCGGAGACGCACGCCTACCTGCGCAAGGTCCGCGCCGAGGTGGACCGGCTCTACCCGGACCGGGTGCTGCTGGCCGAGGCCAACGGCTGGCCCGAGGACGTGGTGGCGTACTTCGGCGACCCGGCCGTGGGCGGCGACGAGTGCCACATGGCCTTCCACTTCCCGCTCATGCCGCGCATCTTCATGGCGGTACGGCGCGGCAGCCGCGAGCCGATCTCGGAGATCATGTCGCGGACCCCGAAGCTGCCCGACAGCGCCCAGTGGGGCATCTTCCTGCGCAACCACGACGAGCTGACCCTGGAGACGGTCACCGACGACGAGCGCGACTACATGCACGCCGAGTACGCCAAGGACCCGCGCATGCGGGCCTACCTGGGCATCCGGCGCCGCCTGGCCCCGCTGCTGGACAACGACCGCGACCGGATCGAGCTGTTCACCGCGCTGTTGCTGTCGCTGCCGGGCTCCCCGGTCATGTACTACGGCGACGAGATCGGCATGGGCGACAACATCTGGCTGGAGGACCGCGACGCGGTCCGCACCCCGATGCAGTGGAGCCCCGACCGCAACGCCGGGTTCTCCACCGCCGACCCGGGCCGCCTCTACCTGCCGGCCGTCATGGACCCGATCTACGGCTTCCAGGCGGTCAACGTCGAGGCCCAGCAGAAGAACGAGTCGTCGCTGCTGCACTTCACCCGCAGGATGCTGAAGATCCGCCGGCGGCACCCGGTCTTCGGCACCGGCGCCTACATCGAGCTGTGGTCGGACAACCCCGCGGTGCTGACCTTCGTCCGCGAGGACGGCGACGACGTGATGCTGTGCGTCAACAACCTGTCGGGGCACCCGCAGCCGGTCCAGCTCGACCTGCGCCGCTACAAGGGCATGACGCCGGTCGAGGCGCGCGGCGGGGTGCCCTTCCCCGTCGTCGGCGACCTGCCGTACCTGCTGACCCTGCCGGGTCACGGTTTCTACTGGTTCCAGCTCACCGCGCGGTGACCGGGACCTGAGCGCGGGCGGCCCTGCGCGCCGGTACGGACGTCACCAGCAGGGCCGCCCCGATCGCGGTGCAGGCGGTGACCACCAGGGTCAGCGCGGAGGGGGTGCGGCCGATGCCCGCCCCCACCCCGCTCGTGTGGCCCTGCAGGTCGATCAGGCCGCCGACCACCGAGGCGCCGGCGGCCGTCCCCGCCACCACGCCCAGCACCACCAGCAGCCCGGTGCCGGTGACCAGGGTGGCGGCCACCTGCCCCGGCGTCAGGCCCATGGCCTTGAGCACCGCCAGGTCGAACGCGTGGTCGCGCAGGCCCAGGGACCTGGCGGTGAGCAGGTTGGTCAGGCCCAGCAGCGCCAGCACGACGGTCAGCGCCACGATCACCACCCGGATGACCGCGAGCCGCTCGGCCGGGTTGACCGCCCGCCGTACCTCCAGCGCCTCGCCGGAGGCCGCCAGCAGCCGGGCCCCGACCGCCTCGGGGTCGGCGCCCTTCTTGAGCACCAGGCCGTAGAACTGGGGCGGCACCGTGTCCTTGGCCGCCAGGCTGTCCATCCCCAGGGAGAGCACCTGCCCGTCGTGGTCGGGCTCGACCACCCGGCCCACGATGTGCACGATCAGCGGCGTGCCGCCGACCGTCATCCGGACCCGGTCGCCGATCTCCGCGCCCAGCAGGTCGAGCAGCCCCTGCCCGGCGACGGCCTCCCCCCGCGCGGCGAACATCCGCCCCTCCACGACCGAGAAGGGGTACGGCTCGGCGGAGGTGCCCAGCGCGCGGGCCAGAACGCTCCTGGTCTGCTCGGGCTCCAGCGCGGAGACCTCGCTGCCCGGATAGACCGCCAGCACGTCCGGGTCGGCCCGGGCGAGGCGGGCGGCGTCCTCGGCGGGCAGCCCGTCGGGGTGCACGGTGAGGGCGGCGGCCTGGCCGACCTGCTCGGGATGGCGCAGGAAGTCGTCGAGGGTCGCCCAGCAGCCGAGGCCGATGGTGATCATCATCATCGGCACGGCGAGGCCGACGATGCTCAGGAAGGCGGGCGTCCTGCGGGTGAAGGCGTCCCGCGTGCCCAGGACGAGGGCGGGCGGGAGCCGTACCAGGAGCGCGAGCCGGGCCACCCGCGACAGCCGGCCGCGGGGCGGCGCGGCCGGGGCGGCGGGGATGGGCGGGGTGCGCCCGCCGCGCCAGGCCGGCAGGGCCACCGCCACCAGCACCACCGCGGCGGTGCCCGCGACGATCGCGAGCAGCGGGACCGGGGAGAGCGGCAGCACGGACAGGCCGTCCAGCGCGAGGGTCGTCACGAGCAGGCCGCAGACCGTCCCGAGGCCGATCCCCAGCAGCCCGAGCGCGCCGTGCTCGGCCACCAGCACGGCGAAGACCTGGCCCCGCGTGTAGCCGAGGGACTTCAGGGTGGCGATGTCGCGCGTCTGGGTGAGCACCCGGCCGCCCACCGCGTTGGCGGTGGCCAGCGCGGCGGCGACCAGCCCGGCGGTGCCGAACAGCGCCAGCAGCAGCCCGAGCAGCCGGTTGTCCAGCTCCATGGACGCGCGCACCTCGCGCCAGGTGGACATGCGCTGGATCTGCTCGTCCAGCAGGGTGACCGCGCCGTGCACGACCGGCAGCGTGTCCTCCCCGTCGGCCAGCCGCAGCCCGGTGACCGACTCGCTGCGGCCCAGCGCGGGCTCGATCCCGGCGAGGGTCTGCGGCAGCACCCAGGCCAGGCCGGGGGTCCACTCGGGATAGAAGCCCTGGTCGGCGGTCTCGGCGAGCCCGACCACGACCAGGGCGTGGGAGGCGCCGTTGAGGGCGGTGACCGTGAACGGCCCGCCGACCCGCAGGTCCAGCGCCTCGGCGAAGGATCGCTCGACGACCACGCCGGCGGCGTCGGCGGGACGCAGCCAGCGGCCCCCGTCGACCAGCGGCGCGGCCACCCGGGGCGGCTGCGCGGTCGCCTCGCGCAGCGCGACCGGCGACTTCTTGCCGCCCATCGCGAGCGTCACGGGCGCCGTCCGGTACGGCCCCGCCACCTGCTCCACGCCGGGCAGCCGCGACAGGGCCGCCACGTCCGGCGCGTCCTTGGTGTGGATCCACACGTGCGCGCCCCTGGTCTGCGCGAACAGCCCTCTCCAGGGGTTTGTCCCGTCCTCCAGCAGGGTCGCCGAGGTGATCAGCGCGGTGACGATCCCGGCCACGGCCAGGATCGTGAGGGCGGCCTGACCGCGCCGGGCCCGCAGGTCGGCCCTGATCCACCGGGCCGACGCCCGGAACGTGCTCACCGTCATCCCCGCAGCTCGACCACGTCGCCGGCGGTGCCCTTGGGGCGGCGGCGGAAGGTCCCGACGGCGCCGTCGTCGACGATCTGGCCGTCGAGCAGGGAGACCACCCGGTCGGCGAGGCTGGCCACCCGGGCGTCGTGGGTGACCAGGATGATCGTCTGCCCGTCGCGGTGCACGTCGGTCAGCAGTTTCAGCACGTCGCGGGTGTTGCGGCTGTCGAGGTTGCCGGTGGGCTCGTCGGCCAGCAGCAGGCTGGGCTTGTTGGCCAGGGCCCGGGCCAGCGCGACCCGCTGCTGCTCGCCGCCGGCGAGCTGGGCGGGGGCGGCGTCGGCGCGGCCGGTCAGTCCGAGCGCGCCCAGCAGGTGCTCCCTGCGCTCGCGGGCCTCGCGGGGGGAGGCTCCGGCCAGCAGCGCGGGCAGCTCGACGTTGTCGGCCACGGTCATGTTGGCGATCAGGTTGAAGAACTGGAAGACGAAGCCGATCTTCTGGCGGCGCAGCAGCGCCCAGGCGCTCTCGCCCAGAGTGTCGGCGCGCCGGCCGTCCAGCCAGATCTCGCCGCTGGTGCGGGCGTCCAGGCCGCCGAGCATGTGCACCAGCGTGGACTTCCCCGAACCCGAGGGACCCATGATCGCGACGAACTCCCCCGCCTCCACCCGCAGGTCCACCCCGCGCACGGCGGGCACCGGCACCCCGCCGCTCTGGTAGATCTTGACGAGGTTGACGGTGTTGACCACCGGGTCTGCGCTCACGAGTCGCTCACCACTCCATTTCCTCGCGGACCGCGCGCCGTACGGGCTCAGCTCAAATCTTCCTGGCAACGGTCGAGCCAGTCGAGATCCGCCTGCAGATGCAGCATGGCGCCCTCGATCAGCAGGAGCGCGACGCGGTCTGCCGGGTCGGTGCGTTCGGAGAGCTCGTTGAGGTCGCGCATCAGCGCGATGTAGTGACGGCGCTGGCGGTTGATCAGCGTCATCCGGTCGGCGATGCCGGTCATCGGGGCCAGCACGAGCTTCATGAAGAACTCGTCGCGGACCCGCGGGCCCTCCGCCGGCTCCTCCGCCCAGGCGTCGAGGGCGTCCCGGCCCGCGGCGGTCAGATAGTAGACCTTCTTGTTCGGCCGGTTGGACTGTTCGACGTCCACCGCGCGCACCAGCCCGTCCTTCTCGAGGCGGCCGAGCGTCACGTAGATCTGCCCGATGTTCGGTGAGGGGTAGGCACTGCCAAAGATCTGTTCAAGCGCCTGTTTGAGCTCGTAGCCGTGGGCAGGTTCCTTTGCGAGGAGCGCCAGCAGGAACGGCCGCACGCTCACCTCCTCCTCGTGCTCACGTTATGTGAGCGTTACGGACTTATCCGTTGACGGTCACATTACCGCTGTGCATAACATGAATGCACCCTACCTAACACGTATGTAACCACCGCGAAACCCGGAGGTCACGAGTGCGCCGTCCGCTCATCGCCCTTCTCGCCGCGCTCGCGCTGGCGGGATGTTCGGCGGGGGCGGAGGGAGAGGCGGACGCCGGCCCGGCCGGGCCGGCGGACGGCAGCGGGCCCATCACCCTGGTGATCGGGCGCGACACGACCTCCTACCTGCAACCGCTGCTCGACCGGTGGAACCGGGATCATCCCGCCGAGCGGGTCACCCTGCTCGAGCTTCCCGAGGCCGCCGACGAGCAGCGCGCGCAGATGGTCGCCAACCTCCAGGCCAAGAGCGACCGTTACGACGTGCTGGGGCTGGACGTGGTCTGGACGGCGGAGTTCGCCGACGCCGGCTGGATCGTGCCGCTGGACCGCAGCCTGTTCCCGCTCGACCGGTTCCTGCAGCCGCTGGTGGCCACCGCCGTCTACCGGGACAAGCTCTGGGCGGTGCCGTACACCGGCAACGCCGGGCTGCTCTACTACCGCAAGGACCTGCTGGCCGAGGAGGGCTTCGCTCCGCCCACGACCTGGGCGCAGCTGCGCGAGCAGGCGCGCGCCCTGCACGCCAGGTACGGCATCGGCGGCTACGCCGGGCAGTTCCTGGCCTACGAGGGGCTGACCGTCAACTTCGCCGAGGCCGTGCAGTCGGCGGGCGGCGGGCAGATCCTCAGCACCGACGGCACGCAGGTGACCATGGACTCCGGCCGGGCGAAGGTCGGCCTCGACTTCCTGGTCGACGGGTTCCGGGAGGGGTGGATCCCGTCCGAGTCGCTCTCCTACAAGGAGGAGGAGTCGCGGCTCGCCTTCCAGGAGGGGCGGCTGGCCTTCGCCCGCAACTGGCCGCACGCCTACGGCCCGGCGACCCAGTCGGAGATCGCGGAGAAGTTCGCGGTCACCCGGCTGCCCGGGCTCGACGGTCCCGGATCCAGCTCGCTGGGCGGGCTCAACCTCGCCATCAGCGCCTATTCCAGGAAGCAGAGGTCGGCGCTGGAGTTCATCCGCTACTTCACCGGCCTGGAGAACCAGCGGCGGGTGCTCACCGACGGCTCGTTCCCGCCCGTGTGGGCCGAGCTGTACGACGACCCCGCCCTGATCAAGCGTTTTCCCTATCTGCCGGTCCTCAAGGAGAGCATCCTCTCCGCCAAGCCGAGGCCGGTCACCGCCAACTACGAACAGGTGAGCCTGGCGATCGCCAGTTCGGTCTCCAACGCGCTCACCCCGCCCTTCGAGGAGTCGAGCGGCGACGTCGTCGCCTCCATGAGAAACCAGCTCAACGAGATCATCCGGGCTCCATGACCGGGGCGATCCCCCACGGGAGCCGTCATCCCCTCGCCAGTCAGAACATCGGGGTTCCGACAAGCACAGGAGGTCTGTTCCGCATGCGTAAGACCATGACCATAGTGACAACGGCGGGGCTCGCGATCGCCCTCGCCGCGTGCGGTGGCGGCGGTGAGACCGCGAGCCCCTCTCCCGGGGCGGCGAGCGGCACCGCCTCCGCTCCGGCGGCGGCCAAGACCCTGGAGGGCCAGACCGTCGAGGTCGCCGCCAAGTGGACCGGGGCCGAGCAGGAGAACTTCCAGAAGGTGCTGGACGCCTTCACCGCCAAGACCGGCGCCAAGGTCACCTACTCCTCCACCGGTGAGGACACCGGCGCCTACCTCGGCCCGCGGATCCAGGGCGGCAGCCCGCCGGACGTGGCGATCCTGCCCCAGCCCGGCCTGGTCCAGCAGTACGCCGACCAGGACGCGCTCAAGCCGCTCACCCCCGAGGTGGTCAAGCAGATCGACGAGAACTACACCCCGTACTGGAAGGAGCTGGGCTCGGCCGACGGCCAGACGTACGGCGTGCTGGTCAAGGCCGCCCACAAGTCGCTCGTCTGGTACCGCGACCAGGCCTTCACCGACGCCGGCGTGCAGCCGACCACCACCTGGGACGAGCTCATCACGAGCGCCCAGACCGTCGCCGACTCCGGGACCGCGCCGTTCGCCCTGTGCGGGGCCTCCGGCTGGACGCTCACCGACCTGTTCGAGAACGTCTACCTGTCCACCGCCGGGCCGGACAACTACACCAAGCTCTCCAAGCACGAGATCCCGTGGACCGACCCCAGCGTGACCACCGCGCTGGAGAAGATGGCGCAGATCTTCGGCAAGCAGGAGCTCATGCTCGGCGGCAGCTCCGGCGCCCTGCAGACCGACTTCCCGACCTGCGTGACCCAGGTCTACGGCCAGGACAAGGCGGCCATGGTCATCGAGGCCGACTTCGTGGGCACCACGGCCGAGGAGTCGGACGCCAAGCTGGGCGAGGAGGCCAAGTACTTCCCCTTCCCCAAGGCCGGTGACACCGCGCCGGTCGTGCTGGGCGGCGACATCGCGGTGGCGATGAAGGAGACCCCGGGCGCCATGGCGCTGCTGGAGTTCCTCGCCTCCAAGGAGGGCGGCGAGGTCTGGGCCAAGCTCCCCGGTTACCTCTCGCCCAACCGCAACGTCTCACCCGACAACTACCCGAGCGACCTGACCAAGCAGCTCGCCCAGACGATCATTTCCGCCGGTGAGACGGTCCGCTACGACATGTCCGACCTGGCGCCCAGCGCCTTCGGCGGCACCGACGGCAAGGGCGAGTGGAAGCTCCTGCAGGACTTCCTGCGCGACCCGTCCGACATCAAGAAGATCCAGAGCCAGCTCGAGGCCGAGGCCGAGAAGGCCTGGAAGTAAAGGGGACAGGCCGTGACCGACAGGTTGGACGGCCCGCAGGACCCGCGCGGCGGCGACGCCGCCCGCGGGTCCTCCCCCGGACCGAACGACGCATCCGCCGACGACGGGCGGGTGCACCCCGCGCTGTCCGACGTCCGCTCGGAGGACCCGATCACCCCCCCGGCCGCGCCGGAGGTCGCGACCGCCGGGCCCGCCGCCCCGGAGGCCGCGCCGGCGCAGGCCAAGGGCTCCAGGCTGGGCCCGCCGTCGACGATGGCGATCATGTTCCTGCTGCCGAGCCTGGTCCTGCTCGGCGCGATGGTGCTCTATCCGATCTTCTACTCCGTCTACCGGAGCTTCTACGGCGCGAACGAGGCCGAGTTCGTCGGCCTGGACAACTACGCGGCGATCTTCACCGACGCCTCGACCCTGACCACCATCAGGAACAACCTGATCTGGGTCGTGGTGGCCCCCCTGCTGGTCACCACGATCGGCCTGATCTTCGCGGTGATGACCGAGCGGATCCGCTGGGCGACCGCGTTCAAGCTGATCGTGTTCATGCCCATGGCCGTCTCGCTGCTGGCCTCCGGCGTCATCTTCCGCCTGGTCTACGAGCAGGACCCGGACCGCGGCGTGGCCAACGCCGTGATCGCCTCGGTCTCGGGCGCGTTCGGCGGCGGTCAGGGATATCCGGACGCCAGGGCCAGGGGAGGCGACCAGTCCCCCGCCGCCGCCGAGGGCCGCGCGGTGGTGACCAAGCAGCCCTCCCAGCCGGGACAGGTCGCGCTCCTGCCCCTGGTCGGCGTCAAACCCGCCGACCTCGCCACGGCCGCCACGGCGAAGGCCGCCCAGCCGGCCCCGGGCGAGCTGACCGGCACCGTGTGGGTGGACTTCACCCAGGGCGGCGGCGGGCAGCCCAACCAGGTGGACGGCACCGAGAAGGGCCTGGAGGGGATGACCGTCGAGGCGGTGCAGAACGGCGCGGTCAAGGCGGAGGCCACCACCGAGGCCGACGGGACCTTCCGGATCACCGGGCTCGCCCCGGGCGACTACATCGTACGGCTCCCGCAGTCGAACTTCGAGGCGTCCTTCAACGGCCTGACCTGGCTCGGCCCGACGCTGATCACCCCGGCGATCATCGGCGCGTTCATCTGGGTGTGGGCGGGCTTCGCCATGGTGCTGATCGCGGCGGGGCTGTCGGCCATCCCGCGTGACGCGCTGGAGGCCGCCCGCATCGACGGCGCCACCGAGTGGCAGGTGTTCCGCCGGATCACCGTGCCGCTGCTCTCCCCGGTGCTGCTCGTCGTGTTCGTCACGATGATCATCAACACGCTGAAGGTGTTCGACCTCGTCTTCATCATCGCGCCGGGATCGGTGCAGCCGAACGCCAACGTGATCGCGCTGGAGATGTGGCGGGTCTCCTTCGGCGGCGGCGGGAACCAGGGACTGGGCAGCGCGCTGGCCATCTTCCTGCTGGTCCTCGTACTGCCCTTCATGATCCTCAACATCCGGCGGTTCAGGAGGGACAACCAGTGACGGCCCCGACTCTCGGCGCACCGCCGCGCAGCACCCTCGGCCGGATCGTCGACCGGGTGGGCGGCGGCGTGCTCCAGGTGCTGCTCGTGCTGATCGGCATCTTCTGGCTGGTCCCCACCCTCGGCCTGTTCGTGGTCTCGATCCGCGAGGAGGCCGCCAACAACTCCAGCGGCTGGTGGACGGTGTTCACCAAGCCGGCCGAGCTGACCCTGTCCAGCTACAGCAACCTGCTGGCCACCGACTTCACCGCGTCGTTCTGGAACACCGTGCTCATCACGGTGCCCACGACGATCCTGGTGATCGGCGTCGCGGCCATGGCGGCCTACGCGTTCGCCTGGATGGACTTCCCCGGCAGGGACGCGCTGTTCCTGGTGGTCGTCGCCCTGCTGGTGGTGCCGATCCAGATCGCCCTCATCCCGATCGCGCAGCTGTACGGCTTCCTCGGCATCTTCGGCTCGATCCCCGGCGTGGTGCTCTTCCACGTCTCATTCGGACTCCCCTTCGCCATCTTCCTGCTCCGCAACTTCTTCGTGGGCATCCCCTCCTCGTTGCTGGAGGCGGCGCGGATGGACGGCGCGGGAGAGTGGAGGATCTTCTCGACCGTGGTGTTCCCGCTGGCCAAGCCGGCGATCGCCTCGCTCGGGATCTTCCAGTTCCTCTGGGTCTGGAACGACCTGCTCGTCGCCCTGGTCTTCGCCAACACCGAGAACCAGCCGATGACCAAGTCCCTGCAGTCCCAGATGCGGCAGTTCGGGACCAACGTCGACATCCTGGCGCCGGGAGCATTCCTGTCGCTGATCATCCCGTTGATCCTGTTCTTCGCCTTCCAGCGTTACTTCGTGCAGGGAATGCTGGCGGGCTCGGTGAAATAAGGGGGCAGGCCCGGTACGGCCCGCGCGGGCCGTACCGGACCTCCGCCATCCCCGATGGGATCGGGCTTCACGGAGTGATGCGTACCTCCCCGCAATGTCGGCGGAGCCCGATAGGGTTCCGACCATGGCCGCACGTCCGTTGAACGAAATCGTGGAAGCCGGGTGGGCCGAGGCCCTGGAACCCGTCGCCGGCAAGATCGCCGAAATGGGCGACTTCCTCCGCAAGGAGGTCGCCGCGGGCAGGCAGTACCTCCCCGCGGGAGACAACGTCCTCCGAGCTTTCAAGCAGCCCTTCGACCAGGTCAAGGTGCTGATCGTCGGGCAGGACCCCTACCCCACGCCGGGGCACCCGATCGGGCTGAGCTTCTCCGTCGCCGCGGACGTGCGCCCCATCCCGGGCAGTCTGCGCAACATCTACAAGGAGCTCACCGAGGACCTCGGCCTGCCGATGCCGGGCAACGGCGACCTGACCCCGTGGGCCGAGCACGGCGTGCTGCTGCTCAACAGGGTGCTCACCGTCATGCCGGGCAAGCCCGCCTCGCACCGGGGCAAGGGCTGGGAGGAGGTCACCGAGCAGGCCATCAGGGCGCTCGTGGCCCGCGACAAGCCGCTGGTCGCGATCCTGTGGGGCCGCGACGCCCGCTCCCTCGTGCCGATGCTCGGTGACACGCCGACCGTCGAGTCGGCCCACCCGAGCCCGCTGTCGGCGCGCAGCGGCTTCTTCGGCTCCCGCCCCTTCAGCCGGGCCAACCAGCTTCTGGAGAAGCAGGGCGCGACCCCGGTCGACTGGAAACTGCCGTAGGCTGATCCCTGAGCCGCGGGGCACTAGGATCATTGACCATGAGCGATGATTCGAGCACCGAACGCTATCTCCGTCTGACGGTCGAGCTGACTGTGGAGGTGCGGGACCTCGGCGCTCTCCAGGCCGCCGCGCTGAAGGAGATCGAGCACCCCGACGCCGACCTCGACGACGAGGAGCGCCGTGAGCAGGCGGAGATGGTCTCCGCCGACGACACCGGCGCCACGGCCCTGCAGTGGCTGATCGAGCCTGACCACGTCCTGGGACTGATCGAGCACGTCGAGCATGTCGAGCCGCGTGAGGCCGTGCTGGGCGTCGAGCCCTCCGACGGTCCCTCCGACGAGGAGGACGACGACCACGGGCACGACCATGACCACGATCACCACCACTGACATGTGACGCGCACACGCCCGGCCCCCCTCGGGGACCGGGCGTGTGCGTGTTCCGGCGGCTCCCGCCTCTCGGGGACCGGGCGTGCGCGCGCTCCGGCGGCCACGCGGCTCCGGGCTCTCGCAGGCCCCGGGCTCTCGCAGGCCCCGGGCTCTCGCAGGCCCCGGGCTCTCGCAGGCTCCGGCCGGTCGTGCGCGGTTCAGCCGGCGAGGATCTCCTCGCGGCGGGCGACCAGGCGGTCGCGCCGTACGGCCAGCTCGGCGGAGCGGGAGGCCAGGCCGTCGACCGTCTCGCCGACCCACCGGCCCATCTCGGCGACGGCCTCCCCGGTGCGGGAGATCCGCTGGTGCTTGATGGCGTCGGTGATGATGTTGTCGAAGAAGGTGTCGGCGAACCACCGGGTGTCCACCTCGGGCATGGCCGGGGCGACGTGCGTCCCGATGTCGGCCAGCTCCCGGGCGAAGGCGTCCAGCGCCTGCTGGGCGTGCCAGGTGGCCTCGTCGGCCCGGCGCAGGTGGCCGTGCTCCATCATGTCCGCGATGGTGCCGCCGCCGATCAGGTCCCAGGTGGAGGCGCCGCGTGCGCCGCCCAGGCAGCGCAGGACCTGGCCGATCGCGTGGCCGGCCTCGATCCCGGCCTGCCGGGCCTCCTCGTGCTCGCGCAGGTCCGCCGCGGTGTCGGCCAGGTTCCGGGAGATCTCGACGAGCTCGCGGCCGCGCGGGTCGTCCGACCCCACCAGCAGCCGCTCCTTGTGCCCGAGCAGGATGTCGAACTCCTGCCTGGCGTTCTCCAGCCCGGCCAGGCCGCCGCTCAGGGCCGCCAGGTCCGACTGCAGCCACTGGAGCCGGGTCCGTTGCCCGCGCAGCCGTTCCCGTACGACCTCCGCCTCCGCCCGCTCCCGGTCGAGCCTGTCCTGCCGGGATCCGGCCAGCCCCGACAGGAAGGCGGCGAAGCCGCCCTTCTCCAGCCGGGAGACGTCGTCCTCCTCCTCGGCGAGCCGGGCCTCCAGGTCGGCGACGAGGCGGCCCGCCTCCTCGATCTGCACGGCCACGGCCCGGTGCTGCGCGGTCAGTCGATCCAGCCGCCGGGCTCGCTCCCGGGCGGTTCGCAGATCATCGTCAATGGGGGTGTAGGAGGTCACACCTGTGCGACGTGCGGGAGGGTCAAATCGTTCCTGCCGCACGACGGGCCTCTCCGCACCGCAGCCTCCCGCACCACGGGCCTTGCCGCGCTCAGAGCTTCCCGTCCTCAGGCCTTCTTGCGGCCGACCCCGCCCCAGCCCAGGATCGCCATGCGCTCCAGGGCGTTGGGGGCGATGAAGGCGTCGTTGTCCAGCAGCTCGAAGTCGCCGAAGAAGAGCCTGATCTCCTCGGGCGTCCGCGGGAACACCCCCGAGCTGGCCCGGGCGTAGACGTCCTTCACCTTGTCGGTGTCCTTGGCCCGGCGCTCGGCCATCGACATGTGGGTGATCACCAGGAAGCTGCCGGGCGCCATCATCTCCCGCAGCTTGGCCACCTCGGAATAGGGATCGTCGAGGAAGTGCAGGAGCGCGACCATTAGCACGGCGACCGGCTCCTCCGGGTCGAGCAGGCCGGTCTCCTTGGCCTTGGCCCAGATGTCCTCGGGGTCGCGCAGGTCGCCCTCCACCATGGCGACCGTCGGGGCGTGGGCGAGCAACGCCCTGCCGTGCACGCACACGATCGAATCGTTGTCCACGTAGACCGTGCGGGCCTCGGGGTCGACCGTGCCCGCGACCTGGTGCACGTTCTGCTGGGTGGGCAGCCCGGCGCCGATGTCGACGAACTGGCGGATGCCCTCCCGGGCCGCGAGGTGGTGCACCGCGTTGCCGAGGTACTGGCGGTTGAGCCGGACGCCCTCGCGCGACTCGGGGAAGGCCTTCAGGACCTGCTCGGCGGCGGCGCGGTCGGCGGCGAAGTTGTCCTTGCCGCCGAGCATGTAGTCGTAGATCCGTGCGACGTTCGCCGTGTTGACGTCAAGACCGTAGGGATTCCGCTCGCTCATGCAGCCCACCTCACCCCGACGCCGTCACCCTGGGTCGACCCTGTCGCAGATCGTAGCCGACGAAAAGCCTCCATGGACGGCATCGCGGACATTATCCGCGCCCAGTTCCAGACCGCCGTAACCCCCAGAGAATCGGCGGTTCGGCTCAGTCGAGCGGGACCAGCGGGCCGGGATAGCCGTGGACGGCCGAGGGCAGCCGCCACGGCCGGTGGACCGCCCTGCCCGGGACGGCCTCCAGCTCGGGAAGATAACGGCGGACGTACTCCCCGTCGGGGTCGAAGCGCACGGCCTGCCTGATCGGGTTGATGACCCGGTTGGGCCGGGTGTCGTTGCCGGTGCCCGCCACCCACTGCCAGTTGCCGTAGTTGTTGGCCACGTCGCCGTCGAGCAGCAGCTCCCAGAAGTGCGCGGCCCCCACCCGCCAGTCGACCTTCAGCCACTTGACCAGGAACGAGGAGGTGATCAGGCGGGCCCGGTTGTGCATCCAGCCCTCGGCGCGCAGCTGCCGCATGCCCGCGTCGACGATCGGCACCCCCGTCATGCCCGCCTTCCAGGCCTGGGCGGCGTGTTCGTCGTCGTGCCAGCGCAGCCCCCGCGACCGGTAGTCGTCCCGGTTGATCCGGGGGAAGGCGAAGGTCACCTGGTGGTGGAAGTCGCGCCAGCACAGCTGCCTGACGAACTCCCCGCCGTCCTCGGCCAGCGATTCCAGCTCCAGCGGCGACAGGCAGCCGAAGCGCAGGTAGGGGCTGAGCTTGGAGGTGCGGTTCCCGGCGAGGTCGTCCTGCCCCTCGGCGTAGTCCCCGACGCACCACCTCAGCCACTGCGACATCCGCTTGCGCGCCACCGTCTCCCCTCCGGTCAGCAGGGGGTGCCCCTCCCCGCGGGCCCGCTCCCGCCACGTCCCTTCGGGCCAGCCCGATCGCAGGTTCTCGGGCACGGGGACCCATCGCGGGGCCGGCAGCACCCGCCGGCGCTCCGTGCGCGACCAGGACCGGAGGTAGGGAGTGAAGATCCGGTAGTGGTCGCCTCCGCCCGAGGGGCGCAGGGCCCCCGGCGGCACGATGGTCACGCCGGGGAAGGTGCGGAACTCCATCCGGTGCCGCGCGCACTCCTCGGCCAGCCGCCGTTCCCTGGCGCGGGCGAACGCGCTGACGTCGGCGCTGACGTAGACGGCCCGCGCCGACAGCTCCCGCGCCAGCCGTACCGTCTCCGTCACCGGGTCCCCCCGGCGGACCGCGAGATCCCCGCCCCGCCTGCGCAGCGAGTCGCGCAGGTCGGCAAGGCACTCGACCAGGAAGCCCCCGCGCGGGCTCCCCGTCAGGGCCGGGTCCACCACGAAGAGCGGGACGACCCGGCGCGCGCCGGCGCACGCGGCGGCCAGCGCGGGGTGGTCGTGCACGCGCAGGTCCCGGTTGAACAAGACGATGACGGTGTCCATCACCAGCCGTCTTCGTACGCTTACGGTCCATGGTTGCATCCGCCATGGGATCGGTTCCGAAAGAATGGGAGCCCCCACTGCCGCGAGCCGCGGCCCGGGGCGCCGTGGAGGTCCGGGACGGGAGGAAGAACGGCAGCGGATGGACGAGCGACCGACCACCGAGGATGAACCGGGATACGGAATCGGCGCCGTGGCCCGGCGGCTCGGCGTGCCCGCCCCGACGCTCCGCACCTGGAACCTGCGCTACGGCCTCGGCCCGAGCCGCCGCAGCCCGGGCGGGCACCGCCGTTACGACTCCCGTGACCTGCGGCGCCTGGAGGAGATGAACCGGCTGATCAGGAGCGGTGTCCCGGCCGCCGACGCGGCCAAGCTGGTCATGGGCCCCGGCTTCACCGAGGAGATCGCCACCGCGCCCCGGCCGGCGCCCGCCCCCGGCCGGTCCGCCGCCGGGAACGGGACGCCCCCGCCGCAGCCGCCCGCCGGGCCCGGCCCGCACGCGCCGTCCGGGACCTCGCCCGGCACCGCGGCCGGCTCACCCGAGGTCCCGCCCGAGATTCCGTCCGAGATTCCCACGGTGGCCATGCTGACCCGCGCGGCGGTCGCGCTGGACAGCGGGACCGTCTCCGGCTGGATCGGCGCCGCGCTGGCCAGGTACGGGGTCCAGTGGACCTGGGAGCACCTGGTGCTGCCGGTCTTCGCCTCGATCTCCAGGCGCCAGGCCGAGACCGGGGCCGCCATCGAGATCGAGCACGTGTTCTCCGACCGGGTGCTGGCCGCGCTGATCCCGCTCGTCAGGCCGCCGCAGGTCCCGGTCAACGACCGGCCGGTCCTGCTTGCCTGCGCCGAGGACGAGCAGCACAGCCTGGCCGTCTACGCCCTGGCGGCGGCCCTGACCACCGGGCAGCGGGTCGAGACGCGCGTCCTGGGCGCGCGCACGCCGTTCTCCGCCCTGGCCGAGGCGATGCGCCGGGTCGGCCCCTCGGTCGTCTTCGTCTGGTCGCAGCAGTCGGCGACCGGCGACCCCGGTCCCCTGACGAGACTGCCCGTGTCCCGCCCGCCGAGCCGGATCGTGGCGGGGGGGCCGGGATGGTGGCCGGAGGACCTGCCGCCGTCGATCCCGCACGTCACCTCCTTCCGTGACGCCCTCGTCGGGATCTCCGCCGCCCTGAGTTGATCAACCCGATCGCCTTGTGGTCTTGGACGCGAATGGGTATGAATAAGTTTTGAATAGGTTTTCAGGGAAGGAGGAGATCATGACCACGGACACTTTGAACGCGCGCCTGGCCGCCGGCGACGACATGGCCCTGGTGGAGTGCCTGCGCACCCACGCGGCCCTCATCCGCTCCTACCTGCGCCGCTTCGTGCCCGCCCAGGACGTGGAAGACCTGCAACAGGTGGTCTTCGCGGAGGTGTGGCGCTGCCGTCACCGCTTCGACCCGGCCAGGAGCCTGCCTGCGTGGCTGCTCGGCATCGCGCACAACCGCGCGGTCGACCACCTGCGGGTGCGCCGGCTGACGACCGTGCCGCTGGAGGCGGTCGCCGACCCGCCGGGCGCCGACGGGCGGTCGTACGGCGACGGCCTCGCCGACCGCGACCGGATCCGCCGGGCGCTGGCCGAGCTGCCCGCGCCGCAGCGCCAGGCCATCGAACTGGCCTACTACGGCGACCTGACGCAGCGGGAGATCGCGGAGAGGCTGAGCGTCCCGCTCGGCACCGTCAAGGCCCGCACGGCCCGGGGCCTGCGCCGGCTGTCGGATCTCCTCACCCCGGCTGCGGCGTGAAAGGCGGTCTGAGCGGTATGAACCACGACATGAGAGCCCATACGAACCACGAGGTCAGGCCCAGGATCGCGGTGTCGAGCTGCCTGATCGGCGAGATGGTGCGCTTCAACGGCGGGCACAGCCGCGACCGGTTCCTCAGCGGGGAACTGGATCCGCACGTGGACTGGGTGCCGATCTGCCCGGAGATGGAGATCGGTCTCGGTGCCCCCCGCGAGAGCCTGCGCCTCGAACGCTCGCCCGACGGCCCCCGCCTGGTCACCAGGAAGACGCGGGCCGACCTCACCGGCCCGATGGCGCTCCTGGCCACCGAGCGGGCGGCCGCCCTCGACGTGGACGGTTACGTCTTCAAGTCCAAGAGCCCCAGCTGCGGGATCCACGGCATACCGATCTACGCCGGGGACGCGGCCGTCGACCGCAGGAGCCGGGGCGTGTTCGCCGCCCGCGTCATGGACACCCATCCGCTGCTGCCGGTGGAGGACGAGGGACGGCTGAACGACGCGCTGCTGCGCGAGACCTTCGTCGAGCGCGTCTTCGCCCACGCGCGGCTGCGCGCGTTCCTGGAGAGCGACTGGAGCCCGCGCGACCTGGTCGCCTTCCACACCCGCCACAAGATGCAGCTGCTCTCGCACGACCCCGTCGCCTACCACGAGGCCGGCCGGGCCGTCGCCCTCGCCGGCGTGCTGAGCCGCCGGGAGCTGGCCGCCAAATACAGCACCGCCTTCCGTACGGCCTTCAGCCGCAAGGCGAGCATCGGCCGCCACGTCAACGTGCTCCAGCACTGCATGGGGATGATCGGCGACTCCCTGGACCCCGCCCGGCGGGCCGACCTGATGGAGGTCATCTCCTCCTACCAGGCCGGCCTGGTGTCCCTCAGCGTGCCCGTGGCCCTGATCATGCACGACGCCCAGGGAGAGGGCGCCGGCTACGTCAGCGACCAGACCTACTTCGCGCCCTACCCGGAAGAACTCCGCCTGCGCAACCACGTCCCCGGCTGAGCCGCCCCGGCCCGCCGGGCGCTCATCCGGCCGCGGCCCTGAGCACGGCCAGGGAGCGCGGGGGCAGGACGAGATCGGGGCTCAGGTGCACTCCGGGATCGGAGGCGAGCACGATCTCGGCCGGCCGGGTCTGCAGCGTGACCGGCGCCGGGCCGAGGTTGGCCGCCACCCGGAAGGCGCCCCGGTGCACCACCAGCCAGGCGTCCTCGTGCTCCACCCGGACGCGGTCCAGCCGCGGATCCGACAGGTCCGGGTGCTGCCGGCGCAGCGCGATCAGCGCGCGGTACCAGTCGAGATGGGCCCGGTGGGCGTCGTGCTCCAGTTCGCTCCAGTCGAGCTTGGCCCGCAGGAACGTCGTCTCCTCGCTCGGGTCGGGCGCCTTGCGCGCCCAGTCGTCGTAGCCGAAGCCGACGAACTCCCTGCGCCGCCGGTCGGCCTCGTCCTCGCGCAGGTGCGGCTCGACGTGGTCGGTGAAGAACAGGAACGGCGTGCGCGCCCCCCACTCCTCGCCCATGAACAACATCGGGGTGAACGGCGAGGTCAGCAGCAGCCCGGCCGCCAGCCGCAGGGCCTGGGGGTCCATCCGGTCCCCCTCGGCGCGGTTGCCGATCTGGTCGTGGTTCTGAGCGCAGACGACGAACCGGTGGCCGGGGACGTGCCGGGCCGGACGGCCGTGGTCGCGCCCGCGGAAGCTGGAGTAGGTCCCGTCGTGGTAGTAGGCCGAGGTCAGCACCTTGGCCAGCGCGCCGGCCGGCGTCGCGGCGAAGTCCTCGTAGTAGCCGTGCCGCTCCCCCGTCACCGCCGCGTGCAGGGCGTGGTGCACGTCGTCGTTCCAGACCGCGGCCAGGCCGTACCCGCCGGCCTCCCGGGGGGTCACCAGCCGCGGGTCGTTGAGGTCGGACTCGGCGATGAGCGTCAGCGGCCGGCCCAGCGCGGCCGACAGGTTGTCCGCCTCGACGGCCAACTCCTCCAGGAAGTGCAGGGCCCGGCTGTCGTGCAGGGCGTGCACGGCGTCCAGCCGCAGGCCGTCGAGGTGATAGTCGCGCAGCCACTGCAGCGCGTTGCCGATGAAGTAGCGGCGCACCTCATCGGAGCCGGGACCGTCCAGGTTGACCGCCTGCCCCCAGAAGGAGGAGGCCGAGGAGTGGAAGTAGGGACCGAAGGGGGCCAGGAAGTTCCCCGACGGGCCGAGGTGGTTGTGGACCACGTCGAGGATGACCCCCAGCCCCCGGCGGTGGCAGGCGTCCACGAAGCGCTTGAACCCGTCGGGACCGCCGTAGTTGTCGGTCACCGCCCACAGGTCCACCCCGTCGTACCCCCAGTTGCGCCCGCCGGGGACCGGCGGCACCGGCATGACCTCCACGAAGCCGATGCCGAGCGCGGCCAGGTGGTCCAGCTTCTCGGTCGCCGCCTCGAACGTCCCGGCCGGGGTGAAAGTGCCGATGTGCAGCTCGTAGACGACCGAGCCGGCCAGGGTGCGGCCGGTCCACAGCTCGTCGCTCCACACGAACCGGTCGTGGTCGTAGACGCGGCTCGGCCCGAAGATCCCCTCGGGCTGCCAGCGGGTCCGCGGGTCGGGCAGCCGGTCGCCGCCGTCCAGCCGGAACCAGTAGTCCGTGCCGTGTCCGGCCCCCGGCACCTCGGCCGTCCACCAGCCGCCCCGCCCCGCCCGCATCGGGTGCCGGGTCCCGTCGATCTCCACCTCGACCGACGCCGCCTGCGGCGCCCACAGCTCGAACATCGGCTACTCCCTTTCCAGAAGCGCGACCGGGCGGTGCGACAGCAGATGCGCCAGGGGGATCCGCCCGGTGTGCTCGGCTCCGGACAGCAGGTCCCGCCAGCGCCCGTGCGGCAGCGTCAGCGTGCGGCCTCCCCAGCCGCCGCGCCGCTCCAGCCCGACCGGCAGCCGGGTGGCCACCACCACCGCCCCCTCGCCCCGCGCGAAGGCGATCGCGTGCGCGTCCGCCTCGATCGGGACGTACGGCGCGTCGGGGTCGATGCGGCGCCGCAGGTTGAGCGCCTCCCTGGTGACCAGCAGCTTGTCCTCGTCCCAGGACGTCCCCTCACCGGTCCGCGCCCGCGAGAGCATCCGGCGCCGCAGCTCGAAGTCGACCGGGCGGCGGTTGTCCGGGTCGACCAGCGAGAAGTCGGTGATCTCGTTGCCCCAGTAGAGGTCGGGCACCCCGGGGAGCATGAGCTGCACCAGCTTCTGGCCCAGCGAGTTGGCGCGCGCGTAGGGCTCGATCCTGGCCGTGAACTCCGCGATCGACGGCCCGCACTCGTCGATCGCCCGCCGTACGAAATCCCGCAGCCCCTCCTCGTAGGCGGGGTCGGGGGTGGCCCAGGAGATCGACGTCTTGGCCTCGCGGGCCGCCTTGAACAGGTAGTCGAAGAACCGGTCGCCGTCGATCGGCCAGGCGGCCATCAGGTTCTGCCAGGCCAGATAGTCCAGGCGCGGGTCGAAGGAGACCTTGGCCGACCACTCGCCGACCGCCTGCGCCCAGGTGCCCGGCAGCTCCGACAGCACGGCCAGCCGGGCACGCACGTCCTCCGAACGCTTGGTGTCGTGGGTGGACAGCGTCGTCATCGTCCCCGGGGGCATCGACCGGACGAAGGCGTGGAACTCCTCCGGTTCGGCGCCGAACCGGTCGGGCTCCCCGCCCACCTCGTTCAGGCACGACAGCGGGTACCACCGGTAGAGCGCGGTGTCCTCCACCCCCTTGGCCATCACCGGGCCGCAGGTCTGCTGGAAGCGGACCACGCCCTCGGCCGGGCCCTGCAGCACCTTGCGCACCGCCTCCGCCACCGGGGCGCCCTCGGGCAGGTGTCCGGCCGCGACCCTGCCGGCCTCCTCCACGATCGAGGCCGAGGCCGCGGGCACGGGCTCCCCCGGCACCGCGTAGGCCCGGTAGACGGGCATGGCGGTCAGCAGCTCCGCCAGGACCTCGCGGTCGGCCCCGGTGGTCGCGGCCAGCCGGTCGAGCTCGGAGCCGAAGAACAGCTCCAGGACGTACTTCTTGGACTCGCGCACCACGGCCGCGTAGTCGCGCGGCGCGCCGGTGTGCAGCACGAACAGGTCCGTCAGCGGCCCGGCCGAGGCCGGGTCCACGAACAGCCCGGTGATCCGGTTGAGCACGTCGTAGCCGGTGGTGCCGTCGCAGTCCCAGTCCTGCGGGAGCCGCTCCTCGCCGACCAGGATCTTCTCGGCCACCGTCCACAGCCCGCCCGAGGCGGCGCGCAGCCGGGCCAGGTAGCCGCGCGGGTCGGCCAGGCCGTCCGGGTGGTCCACCCGCAGCCCCTGGACGATCTCCTCCCGCACCAGCGAGAGGATCACCTCGTGGGTGGCGTCGAAGACCTCCGGGTCCTCCACCCGCACCCCGATCAGCGACGACACGTCGAAGAAGCGCCGGTAGCCGGGCCCCCTGCGCCAGTCGACCAGCCGGTAGTGCGTGTCCGGATAGGGGAAGACGTGATCGTGGTAGCGCAGCACGTCGCCGTCCACGACCGGCTCGGTGTCGTCGCCGATCACCGGCATGGCGACCTTGCCGTCGGACCAGTCGATGTCGAACCACGCGCCGTACGGCGAGTCCCGGCCCTCCTTGAGCACCGACCACAGCGCGGCGTTGCCCGACTCCGGCACCGGGACCGTCATGTGGTTGGGGACGACGTCCACCACGATCCCCAGGCCGTTGTCCCGCAGCGCCGCGGCCAGCGCCCGCAGCCCCTCGATCCCGCCGAACTCCTGACGGATCCGCGAGTGGTCGGTGACGTCGTAGCCGTGCCTGGACGGCGGGTCGGCCTGCAGGACGGGCGAGAGGTAGACGTGGCTGACCCCGAGTTCGCGCAGGTACGGCGCGAGCCGGGCCGCCTCGGCGAAACCGAAGTCCGGGGTGAGCTGGAGGCGGTAGGTGGAGAGGGGACGGGCCGCGGGGCCCGGCCCCGGGCGGCCGGAGGAGGCCGCCGCGGAACCGCTGTGGGTGTCGCTGAGGGAATCGCGGTGGGAGTCGTTTCGGGAATCGCCGTGGGAATCGCTGTGGGAGTCGCGGTGGGTGTCGCGCGAGGGCTCAGACACGGCGCATCACCCGCATCGAGCGCCCCACCACCGGCACCGTCTCACCGGCCCGGCAGAGCCGGGTGTCGACCGTGATCGGCATCGCCGTGTCGATCTCCGTGAGCCACATCTCGCCGTAGTCCTTCGGAATCGTGAACTTGATGACGTCGTGGTGCGCGTTGATCATCAGCAGGAACGAGTCGTCGGTGATCGGCCGTCCCCGGCGGTCGGGCTCGGTGATGGCCTCGCCGTTCAGGAAGACGGCCAGCGACTTGGCGTACCCCACGTTCCAGTCGGAGTCGGTCATCCGCTTGCCCTGCGGGGTGAGCCAGGCGATGTCGCTGAGCGCGTCCTCCGACCCGCGCACCGGCCTGCCGTAGAAGAACCGGCGCCGCCGGAAGACCGGGTGCTCGGAGCGGAGCTTGGCGAGCTTGCGGGTGAACTCCAGCAGCAGCCAGTTCTCCCTGATGTCGGACCAGTCGACCCAGCTGATCTCGTTGTCCTGGCAGTAGGCGTTGTTGTTGCCCTGCTGGGTGCGGCCGAGCTCGTCGCCGTGGGAGAGCATGGGCACGCCCTGCGACAGGAAGAGCGTGGTCAGGAAGTTGCGCTTCTGCTGCTCGCGCAGCGACTCGATGGCGAGCGTCGCCGGCCCCTCCGCCCCGCAGTTCCACGAGCGGTTGTCGTCGCTGCCGTCGCGGTTGCCCTCGCCGTTGGCCTCGTTGTGCTTGTGGTTGTAGGAGACCAGGTCGGTCAGGGTGAACCCGTCGTGGCAGGTGACGAAGTTGATGGAGGCGGCCGGACGGCGGCTGTCGTCCTGGTAGAGGTCGCTGGAGCCGGTCAGCCGCGAGGCGAACTCCGGCAGCGCGGCCGGCTCGCCCCGCCACAGGTCGCGGATCGTGTCGCGGTACAGGCCGTTCCACTCGGTCCACCGGGCCGGGAAGTTGCCGACCTGGTAACCGCCCGGGCCCACGTCCCACGGCTCGGCGATCAGCTTGACCTGCGAGAGCACCGGGTCCTGCTGGACGAGGTCGAAGAAGGCGCTCAGCCGGTCGACCTCGTGCAGCTCCCGCGCCAGGGTGGCGGCCAGGTCGAACCGGAACCCGTCGACGTGCATCTCCGTCACCCAGTAACGGAGCGAGTCCATGATCAGCTGGAGCACGTGCGGCGAGCGCATCAGCAGGCTGTTGCCGGTGCCGGTGGTGTCCATGTAGTAGCGCTTGTCGTGCTCGACGAGGCGGTAGTAGTCCTCGTTGTCGATCCCGCGCATGCTCAGCGTCGGACCCAGGTGGTTGCCCTCGGCGGTGTGGTTGTAGACCACGTCGAGGATGACCTCGATGTTCGCCTCGTGCAGCGCCTTGACCATGGCCTTGAACTCCAGCACCTGCCCGCCGCGCTGGCCGCTGCTGGAGTAGGCGTTGTGCGGGGCGAAGAAGCCGATGGTGTTGTAGCCCCAGTAGTTGGTCAGCCCCCGCTCGACCAGGTGCTGGTCGATGACGAACTGGTGCACCGGCATGAGCTCGATCGCCGTCACGCCGAGCGCGGTCAGGTGGTCGATGATCTCCGGATGCCCGATGGCCGCGTAGGTGCCGCGGATCCGCTCGGGGATCTTCGGATGGTTGATCGTCAGGCCCTTGACGTGCGCCTCGTAGATCACCGTGTCGTGGTACGGCGTGGCGGGCGGACGGTCGTGCCCCCACCCGAAGAAGGGGTTGATCACGATGGAGCGCGGCACGAACGGCGCCGAGTCGGCGTCGTTGCGGCTGTCCGGCTTGCCGAAGCGGTAGCCGTACACGGCCTCGTCCCAGTCCACCTCCCCCTCGATCGCCTTGGCGTAGGGGTCGATCAGGAGTTTCGAGGGATTGCAGCGCTTGCCGTTCGCCGGGTCGTAGGGGCCGTGTATGCGGTAGCCGTACCGCTGCCCGGGACCCACGCGCGGCAGATAGCCGTGCCATATATAGCCTTCGCACTCGGTCAGGACGACCCGAGTCTCATGGTTGTCGTCGTCGAACAGGCACAGCTCGACCCGTTCTGCGGCCTCCGAGAAGATCGCGAAGTTGGTCCCCGCGCCGTCGTAGGTCGCGCCCAGCGGGTAAGGATCACCCGGCCAGATTTCGATCATTTCACCGCCCTTCAGCGGTGTGGAGATATGCCCAATGCTCCCCCAGCCATGCCTGCTTTCCCACCCCTGGCACACCAGCCTCATCCGGAATGCCGGAAACAGCCGGATACCAGCGGTGACGCCGTCAGGAAACCGGGGTGGAGACGTCCACGAGCAGGCCGTTGGGGTCGCGGATCAGGCAGCTGCGCTGTCCGTAGAACCGGTCACGGGGCGGGGCGACGATCGGCAGGCCCAGTTTCACCGCCCGCTCGTGGACGGCGTCCACGTCGTCCACGACGACGGTCAGGATCGTGCCCCGGGGCGCGTCCCGGTAGGCCTCGGGGACGAGCTCGTGGTCGCGGCGCCAGACGGCGACCTCCAGGGCGAGGTTCCCCGGCGCGGACAGGTGGACGTACCAGTCCTCCTCGAAGTTGACCTGCAGGCCCAGCAGGTCGACGAAGAAGTCCCTGGTCTCGGGGAGCCGGTCGGACAGGATGTTGGTCAGGATCCGGTTGACTGCCATGGATTCCCCTTTGCCGTGGGAGATCCGGAGAAACGCGGCCCGGTCCGGAGAGACACGGCCCGGTCCGGAGAAACGCGGCCCGGTCACTCCGGGGCGGAGCACTCCTTCTCCAGTTCCTCCAGCGCCGGTTCGCAGACGCGCAGCCCCGCACGGCGGACGAACTCCCCGGCCGCCCGCAGGTGGAGCGCGGCCCGCTCTCCGTCGCCGTCCAGCAGCGCCAGCCGCGTCAGGCACAGGTCCGTCACCGACCAGCCCAGCAGGCGTCCGGCGCCCGGCGCCAGGTGGCCGTACAGGACCCGGCCGGCGGCGACGTCGCCGAGCCGCGCGCAGATCTCGCTGAGGGCGTCGGCCACGAACCGGTAGGCCAGGTCCGGGAGGACCCCGGCGAAGCCGTCGCGGGACAGCTCGGCGAAGTCGGCACTCGCCAGGTCCGGCCGCCCGGCGTCGATCAGGGCCAGGCAGCGCAGGATCCGCCAGGGCCGCTGCCCGGGACGCGACCGCAGGATCTCCTCGGCCAGATCGAGGGCCTCGGCGGGCCTGCCCTCGGCCCGCAGGGACAGGAAGCGGAACGTCTCTCGGCGCAGGTGCGCGTCGCCGCGGCCGAGTGCCCCCTCCGGATAGACCGCGCCGGACTCCTCGGCCGCCGCGAGCGCGTCGCCGGAGCGCCCCGTCAGGTAGGCGTGGACCGCCGCCTGCCAGGCGGCGAGGCTGATCATCGACGGGAGCCGCAGCCGGTCGGCGTTCTCCCGCAGCCAGGCCAGCGCCTGCTCCGCCCCCTCGGTCTCCCCCCGGGCGATCAGCTCGACGTAGGCGGTCTCACGGCCGATCCACTCGGTCACCAGGTCCCCGGTGCGCTCGCCGATGTCCACGATCTCGGCGATGACCGCCCGCCGGAGGTCGTGGTCGTCACCCGCCCGCAGCAGCAGCTCCTGCACGATCAGGGCCCTGGACAGCGTCCCGTCGTCGCCGGTACGGCGGGCCAGCCGTACCGCCTGCTCGGCCAGCTCCCGGCTGCGCCCGACGGGCCGCCCGGTGGACCCGATGAACGCGGCGGCGGCCAGCAGCCGGGCCCGCCACGGCGAGTCCCCGGCCAGTCCCGAGGCCAGGGCGCGGTCGATGCGCCCGGCGAGCCGTCCGACGTCGGTGACCTCCTCGTACATCGACAGGTAGATCTGGTCGGACAGCCCCAGCGCCGCCCGGGCCAGCCGGCTGTCGTCCCCGAGCTCCTCGGCGATCACCGCGGCGCCCTCCAGCGAGGCGTGGGCGGCGGTGCTCATGCCCGCCGCCGCCTGCGCCTCGGCCAGGTCGAGCAGGAGGTCGCAGCGCAGCGCGTCGTCCGACCTGGGCAGCCGCTCGATCAGCTCGATCGCCTGCCGCAGGTGCTCCACCGCGTCCTCGTGGGCGAACTGCGCCGTCGCCTGGGCCGCCGCCCTGCGGGTGTAGCCGATCGCCTTGCCCGCCATGCGCGGGCTCAGGATGCCCTCGCGGTAGTGGTGGGCGATCTCGGTCAGGCGGGTGCCGCTGCGCTCCTCCAGCACCTCGGCGATGCGGGCGTGCAGGCGCCTGCGGCGCAGCGGCGGCAGCGCCTCGCGCAGCACGTCGCGGACGATGTCGTGGACGAACCGGCAGGCCGGCCCGTCGCCCTCGGCCAGCAGCCGGGCCCCCACCGCGGCGTCGAGGATGTCGAGCACCCGCTCCTCGGGGAGCTCGGCGACCCGCAGCAGGATGTCGACGGCCGCGTCCCTGCCCAGCAGGGCCGCGGCGGTCAGCACCTGCTCGGTCTCCGGCGGCAGGCCGGCCAGCCTGCCGCGCACGACGTCCGACAGCGCCTCGGGGGTCTCGCCCAGCTGAAGGACCTCACCGAGGAAGAACGGGTTGCCCGCGGTCAGCCGGGCCATCTCGGCGGCCCGTCCGGGGTCGGCTCCGGCCCTGCCGAGATACTCGCGGATCTCGTCCTCGCCCAGTCCTCGCAGTGAGAGCCTGCGCACGTGCGGGAGCCGGGCCAGTGCACCGAGGGCGTGCTCCAGCGGGCCGCCCGGCCGTACGTCGGTGTCGCGGTAGGTGGCCACCACGGTCAGCTCCGGGCAGAGCCGGGTCGTGGCCAGGAACTCCAGCAGCCGCAGCGAGGAGGCGTCGGCCCACTGCAGGTCGTCCAGGACGACCAGGACCCGGCCGTGCCCGTTCAGCAGGGCGGCGAAGGCCTCGTAGAGCTGGAACCGGCCGCCCCCGGCCAGCAGGGCCGGCCCGCCGGGACCGGCCAGCTCCTGCACCGCCTGCGTCCACGGCCAGAAGGGCGGCGCTCCGGTGCCGTCCCAGCAGCGTCCCCAGACCACCCGGTGCCCCCGGTCCGCCGCGGTCCGCGCCGCCTGCTCGGCCAGGCTCGTCTTGCCGATGCCGGGCTCCCCGGCCAGCAGCACCACCCGGTGGCCGTCCTCGGCGATCGCCATGTCGAGCGCCCCCGCCTCGTCCTCCCGGCCGACCAGCCGGGCCTCCGTGAGCGCGACCCGAGGCCGGGGCGCGAGGGAGGGATCCTGGGCGAGGATGCGCCGCTCCATCTCCCGCGACCGGGGGTCGGGGTCGAGCCCGAGGTCCTCGACCAGGAGCCTGCGCCCCTCGGCGAGTACGGCCAGCGCGTCGGCCTGCCGCCCCGCCTGGTAGAGCGCGTGCGCGCCGAGCACGCGCAGCCGTTCCCTGAACGGGTGGGCGGCGACGAGGCGGGCCAGCCCGCCGGTGAGCGCCTCGCCCAGGCCGAGCGCGAGGTCGGCCTCGGCGAGATCCTCCTCCAGCGTCAGCCGGAACTCCGTCAGGTGGGCGATCTCCTCGTCGGCCCACGCCGTACCGGCGAAGTCGGCCAGCGGCTCCCCCCGCCACTGCGCCAGCGCGAGCCGGAACTCCTCCCCCGCGCCCCGCCGGTCCCCGGCGGCGGCCCGGCGCCTGCCCTCCTCGGCGTGCCCGCGCGCCCGGGCCAGGTCGAGTCCCTCCGGCGGGATGTCGAGTGCGTAGCCGCCGGGCCTGCTGACCAGGATCGCCGGGGGGACGTCCCGGCGCCTGCCGGGCTCGAAGACCCTGCGGAGCTTGGAGACGTACGCCTGCACCGTGTTGACCGCCCCCGGCGGCGGTTCTTCCTCCCACAGCACATCGATCATCCGGCTCGGCGGGACCGGCCGCGGCGCGGCGAGCATGCACAGGGCCAGCACCACCCGCTGCTGGTAGGGCCCGACGTCCAGCGGCGCCCCGTCGTCACCGGCCACCTCGACCGGCCCCAGCACACGAAAGTCCATCCCCGGCCACCTCGCTCACGAACTGCGCCGATAGTAGCCCTCACCGCTCCCTGTCCCGGCCGGGCCGTCGGCCCGGGCCTTCTCGTCACGGATCACGTCGACGAGCACGAGCGCTGGGTAGCGGGGATGCGCGCTCACCTGTACGGCCGTCGCCAGGCAGCAGACCGTCAGGATCTCCTCCGCCCTCTCCAGCTCGGTCGCGGTGGTGCCCGCCCGGCACCACAGCCAGACCCGCTCGCCGTACGGGGTCGCCGAGGTCCACAGCACGGACGGGATCCGGCCGCGCCGGTTGACGATCAGCGCCTCGACGCACCCGGATCGGATCCGGTGCGCGGTGTACACGCACCGGATCCACCCCCACACCTCGCGCCGCGCCACCGGCACGCTGATCACCAGCAGCACGAGCGCGAGCATCACCGCGATCACCCGGGGCCAGCCGAACCGCGCGGCCGCCCACAGGGTCACCACGGGAAGCCCGACGACGAGCATGATCTCGTAGCGCCACCACCAGGCCAGGGTCAGCGGCCCCGGCCGCGCCAACGGAATGATCGCCGCCTTCTGCCCGGCGAACATCTGCCTGCGCGCGTCCTTGTCGTCGCTCA
>NZ_BOOK01000023.1 GCF_016863195.1 Paraplanobispora takensis
GGGCCTCCTCCTCGTGCCAGCGCCGTACCGCCTCCCGGTAGGCCGCCTCGTCACCGGACAGGAACCGCTCCGCGAACGCCGCCCACGCCTGCGGGTCGGCCGCCGCGCTCGCGTAGTGCCGCTGGAAGGCCTCGTCGCGGCCGAGTTCCGGGCCGCAGTCGGTGAAGTGGCCGCCGCCGGGGGTCTCCACCACCCCGGCGACGTGCATCCGGCTGACCAGCAGCGTCTGCGGCGGGCCGGTCAGGGCGCCGGGCTCCACCAGACGCTCGCAGCTCATGTAGCAGCGGGCGGCGGCCTTGGCGAACAGGTCGTCCGTGTAGGGGTCGGGGCCGAGGTACTGACCGTTGCCCCGGGTGTCGGCGCGGTCCATGTGGATCAGCGCCGCGTCCAGCCTCAGCGCGGGCACCGCGACCAGTTCCTCGCCCTCCTCCCCCGCGGCGCCGTACGGCGAGCGGACCGTGCGCAGGCCGGGGTTGACCCGCATGACGTCCGAGCCGAGCCCGGCCCGGGTCGGCAGGAACGGCAGCCGGTGCGCCGCGGCCAGCAGGCCGAACATGAACATGCCCTCGTCGTACTCGGTGAACTCGATCGTCCCGGCCTGCCGGGCGGCCCTGAAGTGCGGTTCGAGGGGCACCGAGTCGAGCGTCACGAACGGGGCGACCACCCGGCGGACCCTGCCCGCGGCGCACAGCAGGCCGACGTCGGCTCCGCCGTACGACACGATCGTCAGGTCCGTCAGGGAGGAGCGGTAGATCGCCCGGACCAGGGCCATCGGCTTGCGCCGCGAGCCCCAGCCGCCGATCCCGAGCGTCATGCCGCTCTCCAGCGACGCGACGATCTCCTCGACGGACATGACCTTGCCCCCGGTCGCCGTGCCCGCGGCGCTCACGACTGGGTCCCTTCGGAGACGAACGTCTCGCGGTGCCGGTCTCCGGCGCCCGTCAGGTTGAGCTCGAAGGTGAAGCCCTGCTCGAAGCGGTAGCTGCGGTTGACGTCGACCGGGTCGATGCCGTTCAGCGACTCCTTGGCCCGGCGGACGACGTAGGGGTCCTTGGCGGCGATCTGGCCCGCGACCGCGAGGGCGGCCTCGCGCAGCCCGGCGGCGGGCACGACCTCCAGCACCGAGCCGAAGGCGTGCAGCTCGGCCGCCGTGACGGTGCGGCACGTGTAGACCATGGCGCGCATCAGGTGCTGGGGCACCAGACGGGCCAGGTGGGTGGCCGCGCCGAGGGCGCCGCGGTCCACCTCGGGCAGCCCGAAGTAGGCGTCGTCCGAGGCGACCACGATGTCGGCGTTGCCCGCCAGGCCGACGCCGCCGCCCAGGCAGAAGCCGTGCACCGCGGCGATCACCGGCACCTCGCACCCGTAGACCGCCGCGAACGCCTCGTAGCATCCCCGGTTGGCCCCGACCAGGGCGGTGTGCCCGGGGGTCGCCTGCATCTCCTTGATGTCCACCCCGGCGTTGAAGCCGCGTCCTTGCGCGCGCAGCACCACGGCGCGCGTGCGGGGGTCGTGCCCGGCCTCCCGTACGGCGCGCGCCAGGTCGAACCAGCCCCGCACGGGCAGCGCGTTGACCGGTGGCACGTCCATCACGACCTCGGTCACGCCGTCGTCGTGGTTCCTGGTGGAGATTCCCATGGGCCACCTTTCCACCAAACATTTGTTAGAAAGTACGGTAACAGAAAGGCCGCCCGCCGGTCTCCCCCGCGTGATCCGCCGGAGCTCAGCCGCCCGCGGCCAGCCGGGCGGCCCGGGTGGTGAGATAGTCGCGCTCGGGGATGCTCGTCGTACGGCCCGCCGCCACGCGATAGTCCTCCAGGGCCGCCTCCCGGTCGCCCGCCATCTCCAGTAGGTGCGCCCGGGCGAGGTGGAAGCGGTGGTTTCCCGCCAGCCGCCCGCCCGCCTCGATCACCTTGAGCATGTCGAGGCCGATCGCCGGGCCGTGCACCATCGCCGCGGCCACGGCGCGGTTGAGCGCGACCACGGGGTTGTCGGACATGCGTTCCAGCAGGCCGTACAGCGCCAGGATCTGCGGCCAGTCGGTCTCCCCGGCCGTGGCCGCCTCGTCGTGGAGGGCGGCCACGGCCGCCTGGAGCTGGTAGGGGCCGACCGCGCCCCGGGACAGGGCGTCGGTCAGGAGCGCGACCCCCTCGGCGACGGCCGCGCCGTCCCACAGGCTCCGGTCCTGCTCGGCCAGCGGGATCGGGATCCCTCCGGGGCCGGTCCGCGCGGGCCGTCTGGCGTCGGTGAGCAGCATGAGGGCCAGCAGTCCGGCCACCTCGCCCTCGCCGGGCAGCAGGCGGCAGGCCGTCCTGGCCAGCCGGATCGCCTCGCGCGACAGCTCCACGCGCTGCAGGTCGGGACCGGCGCTGCTGGTGTAGCCCTCGTTGAAGATCAGGTACAGCACGTGCAGCACCGAGGCCAGCCGCCGGGCCCGCTCATCGGGCTCGGGCATGCGGAACGGCACGCCGGAGGCCTTGATGCGCTGCTTGGCGCGGCTGATCCGCTGCGCCATGGTCGCCTCGGGCACCATGAAGGCCCTGGCGATCTCGGCGGTGGTCAGGCCGCCCACCGAGCGCAGGGTGAGCGCGATCGCCGAGGCCGGGGTCAGCGCGGGATGGCAGCACAGGAAGAGCATGACCAGTGTGTCGTCCTGGTCGGCATCGTGCGCGTCGTCCGCCGCCGGTGCGGCCCGCCGGTCCGGGGGCGCCTGCGCGGCCACCAGTTCCTCCCGGCGGCGCCGCGCCTGTTCGTTGCGGACCTGCTCGGTCATCCGGCGGTGGGCGACCTGGATGAGCCAGCCCCGGGGGTTGCCCGGCAGGCCCTCGCGCGGCCACTGGTCCGCGGCGTCCAGCAGCGCCTCCTGGACGGCGTCCTCGGCGGCGTCGAAGTCCCCGAAGCGCCGGGTGAGCACGCCGACGACCTGCGGCGCCAGCTCGCGCAGCAGATCGTCGGCGGCGGGGCGGGCCCGCGTCACAGCTCCGGCCTCACAGCTCCGGCCTCACAGTTCCTCGGCCGGGGCCGACATCACCTGGCGCACCTCGATCGGCATGTTCAGCGGCCGGCCGCCGGGCCCGGGGGCCGCCGAGAAGGAGGCGGCCAGCTCGATCGCCCGCTCCTGGCTCTCGCAGTCGACGATCCAGTAGCCGACCAGGAACTCCTTCGTCTCCGGGAAGGGCCCGTCGGTGACGACGGGGGTCCCGCCGTCTCCGGCCCTGACGATCCTGGCCTGGTCCGGCATCGCCAGTCCCTGCGCCTCCACGAACTCCCCCGCCGCGACGAGCTTGGCGTTCGTCTCCTGCATGAACGCGATGTGGGCCGTGACGTCCTCCGGGGGCCAGGTGGTGAGGGGCGGCAGGTTGCTCCGCTCGTTGAACTGCATCAGCAGCATGTACTTCATGTCTCGCTCCTCGTTCTCACGTGCCGTGCGGACGGTCTCTCACGTGTAGGTAGAAGCAGGCACCCGCGTCCTCGACATTCTCGCCGGCATCCGGGGAGAGGAATTTCCCCGGTCTCCCCGCCGGTCGCGCGCCTCCCGGCCGGTCACCTGTGGCGGGTCCTGGGCGGGCTCGGCCGCTCCGGGGGCAGGACCTCCACCGAGGTCTTGCGGATGTGGTCGTAGACCAGCGAGGTGCGCACGTCGGCGATGGTGCGGTGACGGGCGACGTGGTCCAGGACGAAGTCGCGCAGGTGGCCGGTGTCGCGGACGGCCACCTGGATGATGAAGTCGTCGCCGCCGGAGACCACGAAGACGGCGAGGGTCTCCGGCAGGGCGGCGACGTGGTCGCGGAAGCCCTCCACCGACTCGCGGATCTTCGGGTGCAGCCGGACGTGGATGAGCGCCTGGACCGGGCGGCCGAGGGAGCCGAGGTTGACCTCGGCGTGGAAGCCCTCGATCACTCCCCTGCTCCGCAGGGAGCGCACCCGCTCCAGGCAGGTGGAGGCGGCCAGGCCGATGCGCTCGGCGAGCTCCCGGTTGGTCTGGCGGCCGTCGCGCTGCAGTTCGGCCAGGATGGCCGCATCAACTTCGTCCACGCGGACATGGTCGCACGATTTTCCGAACTTCCTTCGGAAAACAGCCTTCAGCGTTGAGGTATGAGCGGTCTGGCTGTGATTCTCCTTGCAGAAATTCGGAGGAAGGACCGCTGATGACCATGCTCGACGACTGGACCGCCGACCTCGGATACCGGCCCGAGGTGCCCACCGGGGAGTTGCCGGTGAAGTGGGTGATCGTGATCGACCGCGACCTGCCGCGCGGGGTGCAGGCCAACGCCGCGGTGTGCCTGGCCGCGTCCGTCGGCAACGCCGTACCGGCGATCCTGGGGTCGGGCGGCGCCGACGCCTCCGGGCGCGGGCACGCCGGGCTGCCGTGGACCGGCTGCGCGGTGTTGGCGGCTCCGGCCGCCGTCGTGCGCCGGATCGGTGCGGAGGCGGCCGGCGAATCCGGCCTGGTCGTCACCGACATGACCTCGATCGCCCGGCGGACCAACGTCTACGCCGACTATCTGGACGAGCTCGCCCGCACCGCCGGCGAGGACCTGTCCTACCTGGGCGTGAGCCTGCTGGGCCCGCGCGCGGCCGTCGAGCGGCTCACCGGCAGGCTGCCGCTCCTGCGGTAGGGGCGCGAGGATGCCGAGGGTACGGGCGGCGTGACACGACGTGCTGGCTCCGGGGACAGCAATGCCTCGCCTTGCCGGAACCGCGCGACGGGATGAGGGTGATTGCGGAGGACTTCCTCTGAGGGTCAGGGCCCCGATCCACAGCGGCACAGCCGGGCACGACAGCACGCCCGGCCGCCGCGGGCACGGCCGGCGTCTCCCGGCGCCGCGAGCCGACCACCGATCATGGCCGCCTCGATGAGGAGGGGTTTCCATGGCCATCGATTTCACCCTCACCGACGCCCAGCGCCGCCTGCGGGACGACGCCCGCGAGTTCGCCACCCAGGTGCTCGCCCCGGTCGTCCGCCAGGCGGACGAGGAGCCCGACCCGCTGCGCGCCTTCCAGCTCACCCGCCCCGCCTACGTCGAGGCCTACAAGCAGGGCATCGCCTTCTGCATGCTGCCGGGTGAGTACGGCGGCGGCGGGCTGTCCAACGTCGACGTGCTGATCGCCGGCGAGGAACTGTGCGCGGTCGACCCCGGCTTCGCCTGCACCGTCCTGGTCAACGGGCTCGGGCTCATGCCGGTGTGGTACTGGGGCAGCGACGAGCAGAAGGACCGCTTCCTGCGCGCCGCCACCTCCGACCCGGCCTGCGAGTATCTCGTCGGCTACGCCGTCAGCGAGCCCGCCGGTTCCCCCGGGGGCACCGCCAACTTCGACGCCCCGCTCGCCCACCCCGTCGGCATCGGCGTCACCGCCCGCCGCGACGGCGACGAGTACGTCCTCAACGGCCGCAAGTTCTGGCCGTGCAATGTGGCCGGCTGGGACGGGCGGGGTGCCGACGTCAGCATCGTGATCGCCCGTACCGACACCGGCAAGGGCGGCACCGAGGGCCTGTCGGCGTTCATGCTGGAGCGCGGCACCCCGGGCGTGGAGTACCGGCTGATCAGCAAGATCGGTCACCGGCTGGCCCCCAACGCCGAGATCGTCTTCACCGACGCCCGCGTGCCCGCGGCCAACCTCGTCGAGGGCACCCGCGGCAACGGCGACCTGCTCATCAACCGCAACTTCGCCTGGTCGGGACCTGTCGCCGGGATCGCCGCGGTGGGCGTGGCCAGATCCGCCTACGAGGCGGCCCTGGACTTCGCCCGCACCTACACCGCGGGCGGGCCCAGGCCGATCATCCACTACCAGAACGTCGGCTACGTGCTGGGCGACGTCGCCGCGCGCATCGAGATGTGCCGCTACTTCTGCTGGAAGGCCGCGCACTACCTCGACCGGCACGACTACCACGGCGAGCTCATCGGCGCCATGTGCAAGATCCAGTGCACCGAGCTGCTGTTCGACGCGGTCTACAAGTGCATGCAGGTCGTCGGGGTCAACAGCGTCGACCGGACGCGGCCGTTCGAGAAGCTGCTGCGCGAGGCCGCCGTGCTGCCGCTGTACGACGCGGGCAACTTCGGCATGCAGCGCCGCCGCGTCCACGGCATCCTGGCCCACCCCGGCTTCGACCCGCGCGCCCTGGCCGACGACGAGTTCGTCGCCTTCGACAAGACGATGGAGACCATCGACACCGTCCCGGCCTGACCCGAAGAGGCCGGGCCGCGAAAGCTCGGGCCCGGGCGACCGTACGGCCACGCTCCCAGGCCGGGAGCGTGGCCGTACGAGATCAGCCCGGCCGGCCGATGACCGCCGCGACGTAGCCGTGCCTCTCCGACAGGGGCAGCAGGTGCCCGGCCGAGGGGAAGGTGCGGTGCGCCCAGTCGGGACGGCGGGCGATCAGGTCCTCGACGGCGGCGGTGCTGACCAGCTCGTCCCGCGCGCCGGCCAGCAGCAGCGTGGGCATGCCGAGCCGGCCGATCATCCGGTGGACCGCGTCCCGCTCGACGTAGAGGCCGGACAGTACCGAGGCGACGGCCGGGACGGCGTCACCGAGGCGGCGCGGGTCGGCGGCCCGCAGCTCGTCCATCAGCAGGGCCAGCATCTCGGGCGAGAGCCGTTCGAGCTCCTCGGCGAACACGCCGCCCGAGCGGGCGCCGGGATCGGCGTAGGCGCGCAGCTTGAAATCGATCGTGCGCCGGCCCGCCCCCCGCAGCACACCCCGCAGCAGTGCGGGCCCGGCCAGGAGCAGCGGGCGGCCCAGGACGCGCCAGAAGGCGGCCTCCTGCGGCGGGATCGGGCCGGGCAGCGCCGGGCAGGCCAGGACGAGACGGCCGACCCGGTCCGGCGAGGAGGCCGCGAAGTGCACCGCGACCAGGCCGCCCATGGACCAGCCGTGGGTGACGGTGGCCCCGAGCCCCAGGCGGCCGGTGAACACCCGCAGGAAACGCGCGTTCAGCTCGGCCTTGGAGGCGCGCGGGTGCGGTGAGCCGGTGTGGCCGAACACCGAGCCCGGCAGGTCGGGCGCGATCACCGGAACGCGGGCGCCCAGCTCGGCGATGGTGTCCATCCACATCGAGGCGCTGCCCGCCATGGGGTGGATCAGCAGGTGGACGGGCCCGCCCCGGTCCTCGCCGGCGCTCAGGTAGTGGACTCCGGTGCCGCAGACGTCGACCGCCCGGCTGCGGATCCCGGCCCACCGGGGGGAGCGTTCGCCCCAGTCCGCGTACCGCATCCCTCCAGCCTGCCACGCCGGGATCGGGTCCGCCGCGGTGTCGTGTCAGCGGCCGCGTCAGCACCGCGACGGTCCGGTGTCAGGGCGGCCCGCGATGGTGGGTGCCATGAACGGTTCAGCGATCGCGGCCTCGGGGCTGCGGAAGTCCTACAAAGACAAGACCGTGCTCGACGGCGTCGACCTGGACGTCCGGGCCGGCACGATCTTCGCCCTGCTCGGGCCCAACGGCGCCGGCAAGACCACGACGGTGAACGTGCTGACCACGCTGCTGACCCCCGACGCCGGCAAAGCGGTCGTCGCCGGGCACGACGTGAGCACGGAGGCCAGGGCGGTGCGCGCGGCGATCGGGGTCACCGGGCAGTTCGCCTCGGTGGACAACCTGCTCACCGGCGAGGAGAACCTGCTGATGATGGCCGATCTCCTGCACCTGCCCAAGGCGGAGGGCAGGCGGATCACCGCCCGGTTGCTCGGCCGGTTCGAGCTGACCGAGGCGGCGGGCAAACTGGCGGCGTCCTACTCCGGCGGCATGCGCCGCAAGCTGGACCTCGCCATGACGCTGGTCGGCAACCCGCAGATCATCTTCCTGGACGAGCCCACGACCGGACTCGACCCGCGCAGCCGCCGCACCATGTGGCAGATCATCCGGGAACTGGTCGCCGACGGCACGACCATCTTCCTCACCACCCAGTACCTCGAGGAGGCCGACGAGCTCGCCGACCGCATCGCCGTACTCGACCGGGGCCGCCTGGTCGCCGAGGGCACCGCCGGCGAGCTCAAGCGCCGGGTTCCCGGCAGCCACATCCGGCTGCGGTTCACCGATCGGCACGGACTCGACGTCGCGGCACGGGTTCTGCCCGGATCCACGAGGGACGACGAGGAGCTGACCCTGCGCGTTCCCGGCGACGGCGGGGTGCGGTCGTTGCGCGCGCTGCTCGATCGGCTCGACGCGCAGTCCGTGGAGGTCGAGGAACTGTCGGTGCACACACCGGACCTGGACGACGTCTTCCTCGCCCTCACCGGCCACGGAAACCTCACCGGTCACGAGAACTCCGGCGGCCACGAGAACCCTGACGGCCACGACAACGAGGAGGTCGGCGCGCGATGAGTGCCCTCACAGCTTCCCTGGCGGATTCCACGACCATGATGCGGCGCAACTTCCGGCACACGATGCGCAATCCGCTGACATTGTTCAACGCCGTCCTCATGCCGATGTTCATGATGTTCCTCATGGTCTACGTGCTCGGCGGCGCGTTCAGCGTCGGCGTCGACTACGTCGACTACGCGACGCCGGGGGTGATCATCATGACCGTCTGCTACGGGATCGGCCCCACCGCGACCGCCGTGAACTCCGATATGACGACCGGATTCATCAACCGGCTCCGCGTCATGGACGTCTCACGGGCCGCGGTGCTGAACGCGCACGTGATCGCGACCGTACTGCGGACCCTGGTGGCCATCGCGTTCATCATCGGGGTCGCGTTCCTGATGGGATTCCGCCCGTCGGCGGGTCTCCCGCAGTGGCTCGGCGCGATCGGCATCATCGTGCTGACGGCGCTGGCGATCAGCTGGCTGACCGTCGCGGCCGGTCTTGCGGCGAAGTCACCGGAAGGCGCGGGCATCCTCGGCGTCCCGCTGATGCTTCTCCCCTTCCTGAGCAGCGCGTTCACACCGGCCGACAAGATGGGGCCGGGTGCGCGGCAGTTCGCCGAGTACCAGCCGTTCACCCCGATCATCGAGACCCTGCGCGGGTTCCTGACCGGCACGCCCTCGGCGGGCACGACCCTCACGGCGGCCGCCTGGTGTGCGGGGCTCGCGCTGGTCGGCTATCTGTGGGCGCGCGTGTCGTTCACGAAGCGAGCGTGATCTCGGCCAGCTCATGCCAATCCCTCCGCTGTCCGTCACGCGTCGCCTCGGTGAACACCGTTTCACCGAGGCGACTGCGCGTCTCCGCGGCGATCCGGGAGAAGTCCGGCTGCGAACGGTCCGGCGTGCCGCGCACGCCGTCGCTCGCCGCGAGCAGCCGCGCGGCCTGCTCGTGCTGTCCCCGGCGCAGCGCGAGGTCCGCGATCCCGATCAGGATGTCGGCGATCGTCGGCGGGTGCGTGTGCTCCAAGGTCGTGGCCGCGCGCAACGCCTCTTTCCGATACGCGCGGGCCTCGTCGAGATCCTCGGTGAGATAGCCGTACAGGTTCATGGTCGCGGCGCGGATGGAGTCGGCCATCTCCGCCTCGCCCAGCACCTCCCGCACCGTGGCCAGGTGCCGGTGGGCCTGCTCCGGCTCGCCGCGCCAGCGCGCCAGCTGCGCCTGCGAGAGCGCCAGTTCGGCCGGCGCGTCCGGCCAGGTGATCCCGCCCACGCGCCGCTGCGCCTCCGCCATGGCGGAGGCGCTGGACCGCTCGTCGCCGAGCAGCCAGTACAGCTGGGCCTGCCGCGCCCGCATGCCGACCACGTCCTCGGTCGCGCCCACCTCGGTCAGCGCCACGATCGCCTCTTCGTAGTACTCGCACGCGCCCGCGAACTCGCCGCGCGAGGCGAGCCGGTCGGCCAGGAAGGTCAGCGCCAGCGCGATCCCCATCCGGTCGCCCAGCGTGCGGAACTCGGCGAGGGCGATCTCGGCGTCGATGTCCACGCCGGTCTCGTCGCCGCCGAGTATGAGCCGGAACCGGCCGCGGGTGAGCCTGGCCTGCGCGCGCACCCACGGATCGTCGGCGGCGATGAGCGGCTCGACCGTGGGCAGGAAATCCGTCGGACCCCGCAGTGTCGCCTCCAGCAGAGCGGCGAACCCGAGCAGCGGGTGACGGGACCCGCTGCGCCGGGCGAGCCGGTGCGCCTCCTGGATCCACTCGCGCGCCTGGTACTGATCCCCGCTGACCCCGGCGGTCAGGAACATGGTCACCATGAGGTAGGCCACCGCCCGCACCTCGTCGGACGCCTCACCCGGCAGCGAGGCCGCCGCGATGCCCAGCTCTGTCCCCTCGGCTCTGTGCCCGCCGAGGTACCAGTACCAGCCCGCGGCCCCGGCCAGCCGCATCGCCTCATGGGCCCGCCCCTCGGCGATCGCCCAGCGCAGGGCCGTACTGATGTTGTCGTGCTCGGCCTCGAGCCGGGACAGCCACTCCAGCTGCTCGGCCCGGCGCAGGTACGGCTCGGCCGTCTCGGCCAGCTCGGTGAAGCAGGCCAGGTGCGCCCGGCGCGCCGATTCGGTCTCCCCGGCTTCGGCGAGCCGGTGCGCCGCGTACTCCCTGATCGTGCCGAGCATCCGGTAGCGCGGCGTGTCCTCGCCGTCGGCCAGCAGCAGCGACTTCTCGATCAGCGCGGTGAGCACGTCGAACACCTGCTCCCCGGCGAACCCGGCGGACACAGCGGACCCGGCGGACACAGCGGACACAGCGGACCCGGCGGACACAGCGGACCCGGCGAACTCCTCGTCCCCGCACACCCGTTCGGCCGCCTCCAGGCTCGCCCCGCCGGAGAACACCGAGAACCGCCGCAGCACCCCGCGTTCGGCCTCGCTCAGCAGGTCCCAGCTCCAGTCCACGACCGCGCGCAGCGTCTTGTGATGGGCGAGCGCCGTACGGCTGCCGCCGGTCAGCAGCCGGAACCGGTCGTCGAGCCGGTTCGCCAGCTGGTCGACGGACATGGTGCGCAGCCGGGCCGCGGCCAGTTCGATCGCCAGCGGGATCCCGTCGAGCGCCCGGCAGATCCGCGCCATGGCCGACAAGGTGTGCGCGTCGGAGCCGATGTCCTTGCGCACCAGCTCCGCGCGGTCCCGCAGCAGCCGCAGCGCGGGCGAGGACCCGGCCTCGGCGGGGCCGGCTCCCTGTGCGGGCAGCGCGAGCGGCTCGACCTGCCACAGCACCTCCCCGGTGATGCCGAGCGGTTCCCTGCTCGTGGCCAGGATCCGCAGACTCCGGCACTCCCCCAGAAGCCGGTCCGCGAAGGCCGCGGCCTCCTCGATCACGTGCTCGCAGTTGTCCAGGACCAGCAGGATCGCGCGCTCCCGGACCGCGGCGACGAGCAGGTCCACCGGCTCCCCGCCCCGCGCACCGCCGAGCAGCCCCTGGTCGCGCAGGCCCATCGCGGTGAGGGCGGCCTGCGCCAGATCGCCGCCCGCCCGCACCGAGGCCAGCTCGACCAGCCACGCCCCGTCCGGCAGCCCGGCGAGCATCGTCCGCGCGGTCTCCGTGGCCAGCCTGGTCTTGCCGGAGCCGCCCGGTCCCGTCAGGGTGACCAGCCGGTGCCTGAGGGCCAGAGCGGCGACCGCGGAGACGTCGTCGTCCCTGCCGACGAAACTCGTCAGCCCGGCGCGCAGGTTCGTCCTGCGGTTCTCCCCCCGCTCGCCCAGCTCGCCCCGGAGCAACGCGGTGTGCAGCGCGGAGAGCTCGGCCGACGGATCGGTGCCCAGCTCCTCGGCGAGCCGCTCGCGCGTCCGCTGGTACACGGTCAGCGCCTCGGCGCCGCGCCCAGCCTCGGCGAGCGCCCGCATCAGGGCCGCCACGAACCCCTCCCGCAGCGGGTACGCGGCGACCAGCTCGGTCAGCTCGGAGACCAGCTCCGAGCCGCGGCCCAGGCGGATGTCCGCGTCCACCCGGTCGCCGAGCGCGGCGACGTGGAGTTCGTCCAGACGCGCGACCGCGGCGTCGAACACCTCGCTGTCCCGCAGCGCGATGTCCGCCATGGCCGTACCGCGCCACAGCTCCAGGGCCGAGTGCAGCAGCTCCGCCCGCGCCGCGGGCTCGGCGGCCCGGGCCCGGCCGACCAGCTGCTCGAACCGGCACACGTCCACGGCGTCGGGAGCCACGGCCAGCCGGTATCCGCCGGAGTCCGCCTCGATCACACCCTCCGGCAGCACCCTGCGCAGCCTGGACACCAGCGCCTGCAGGGCGTTCACCTCGTCCGCGGGCGGGCGTCGCCCCCAGATCCAGTCCACCAGCCTCGCACGCGTGACGATCCGGCCGGGTTCGAGGGCGAGGGCCGCCAGCAGCGCGCGCAGCCGAACCCCGGGAACCTCGACCGCGGTTCCATCACCGTCGCGGACCTCGAAGGGTCCGAGCAATCCGACTCGCACGTCAGCAATTGTGCCGAACCGCGGCGACCACCGATCACCGGCCACCGCGCGCGGCCCGCGGGCGCCGCCGACCTTCATCGGATCGTTACCGTCGCGACCCGGGCGGCCCGTCACTCCCGCACCGTCCGCCCCCTTATCACGGTGGTGTCACAGCTCTTGACACTTTTCCTGCACCGGGCCTTTGATAACTCCTCACAACCTCAGTACCTGAAGGAAGTTCCGTTACTGAAATTGTGAGCGTTAACAACAGTGAGGCGGACTCACCCCGGCGCGCGCACCAGGGCGAACGTCACTTGCGGCACCCCCGACGATCCACATCGCGGTACCCGAAGGAGAGACATGAGGCTTGCGAAGCTGGCCGCCCTGCCGGTGGGCCTGGCGCTCGCCATGGCGATGACCGCCTGCGGCTCGGCCACCAAGACGGTCGACAAGGCCGCCCCGAGCGCGGCGGGTTCCTCCGGCCCGGCCCTGGTCGGCGTCACCATGCCGACCAGGTCGTCCGAGCGCTGGATCCACGACGGTGACAACGTCAAGAGCGCCCTGGAGAAGCTCGGCTACCAGGTCGACCTGCAGTACGCGGAGAACGACATCCCCACGCAGGTCAACCAGATCGAGAACCAGATCACCAAGGGCGCCAAGCTGCTGATCGTCGCCTCGATCGACGGCACCGCGATCACCACGCAGCTTCAGCAGGCCGCCGACAAGAAGATCCCGGTGATCGCCTACGACCGGCTGATCCGCAACACCCCCAACGTCGACTACTACGCCACCTTCGACAACTACAAGGTCGGCGTGCAGCAGGCGACCTCGCTCCTGGTGGGACTGGGGATGAAGAAGCAGGACGGCTCCGACGGCGACGCCAAGGGCCCGTTCAACGTCGAGATCTTCGCCGGCTCCCCGGACGACAACAACGCCACGTTCTTCTACAACGGCGCGATGGACACCCTCAAGCCCTACATCGACAAGGGCACCCTGGTCGTCAAGAGCGGTGAGACCGACTTCAAGACCGTCGCCATCCTGCGCTGGGACCCGGCCACCGCGCAGAAGCGCATGGAGGACCTGATCACCAAGAGCTACTCCGACGCCAAGGTCCAGGGCGTGCTCTCGCCGTACGACGGCCTGTCCATCGGCATCCTGTCGGCCCTCAAGAGCAGCGGGTACGGCACCGCCGACCAGCCCTACCCGGTCGTGACCGGCCAGGACGCCGAGGTCGCCTCGGTCAAGTCGATCATCGCCGGCGAGCAGTACGCCACGATCTACAAGGACACCCGCGAGCTGGCCGCGGTGACCGTCAAGATGGCCGACGCCGTGCTCAAGGGCGGCAAGCCCGAGGTCAACAACACCACGGACTACGACAACGGCAACAAGGTCGTCCCGTCCTACCTGCTGGAGCCGGTCGTGGTCTACAAGGACAACTACGCCAAGGTCCTGGTGGAGGGCGGGTACTACACCGACGACCAGCTCAAGTAGGGGCACCCTCGGGGCGGCGTGAGACCCCGTGCCGGCGGCGCACCCGCCGCCGGCACGGGGGCCTCGCGGGGGGAACGGCGATGCGGAAGGCGCACGGCATGACCGACGACATACTTCGAATGCGCGGGATCACCAAGACGTTCCCGGGCGTCAAGGCGCTGCAGGATGTCAACCTGACGGTGCGGAGAGGCGAGATACACGCGATCTGCGGGGAGAACGGCGCCGGCAAGTCGACGCTGATGAAGGTCCTGTCCGGCGTCTACCCGTACGGCTCCTACGAGGGGGAGATCGTCTTCGACGGGGAGCCGTGCCGGTTCTCCGACATCCGGGACAGCGAGCAGCGCGGCATCGTGATCATCCATCAGGAGCTCGCGCTGAGCCCGTACCTGTCGATCGCCGAGAACATCTTCCTGGGCAACGAGCGGACCCGGCGCGGCCTGATCGACTGGAACCGCACCAACGCCGAGGCCGCCGAGCTGCTGGAGCGGGTCGGCCTGCGCGAGAACCCCACCACGCGCGCTATGGACATCGGCGTGGGCAAGCAGCAGCTCGTCGAGATCGCCAAGGCGCTGTCCAAGCGGGTACGGCTGCTCATCCTCGACGAGCCGACCGCGGCGCTCAACGACGAGGACTCGGCGCACCTGCTCGACCTGCTGCGCGGGCTGCGCGACGAGGGCATCACCTCGGTGATCATCTCCCACAAGCTCAACGAGATCAAAGCCGTCGCCGACTCCACGACGATCCTGCGCGACGGGCGCACGATCGAGACGCTGGACATGGAGGGCGACGAGGTCGGCGAGGACCGGATCATCTCCGGCATGGTCGGCCGCGACCTGGAGCACCGCTTCCCGCCGCACGAGCCGAAGATCGGCGAGGAGGCGCTGCGGATCGAGGACTGGACCGTGCACAGCCCCACCCAGCGCGGCCGCGTGGTGGTCTCCGGCGCCGCCCTGACCCTGCGCCGCGGTGAGATCGTCGGCCTGGCCGGGCTCATCGGCGCCGGCCGTACCGAGCTGGCGATGAGCGTGTTCGGCCGCAGCTACGGCACGGACATCTCCGGGCGCGTCTACAAGGACGGGCGGGAGATCAGGCTCCGCACGGTCGGCGAGGCCATCGGGCACGGCCTGGCCTACGCCACCGAGGACCGCAAGCGCTACGGGCTCAACCTGATCGAGGACATCAAGCGCAACGTCTCCTCCGCCGCGCTGGGCAAGCTGGCCAGGCGCGGCTGGATCGACGACAACGAGGAGTACCGCGTCGCCGACGGCTTCCGCGCCGAGATGAACATCAAGGCCCCCAGCGTCCTGTCGGTCACCGGCAAGCTCAGCGGCGGCAACCAGCAGAAGGTGGTGCTGTCGAAGTGGATCTTCACTGACGCCGACGTGCTGATCCTCGACGAGCCCACCCGCGGCATCGACGTGGGCGCCAAGTACGAGATCTACTCCATCGTCAACCGCCTCGCCGACCAGGGCAAGGCGATCCTGGTGATCTCCTCGGAGCTCCCCGAACTGCTCGGTCTGTGCGACCGCATCTACGCCATGTCGGCCGGGCGCGTCACCGGCGAGGTCACGCGCGCCGACGCCACACCCGAGCGGCTCATGCAGCTCATGACCAAGGAAAAGGAATGACGGCCGAGATGAGCAGCGGCAAGGTCACGACCCGTGAAGGCACGGCGGTGAGCGGCGGTCCGCCGCTGCCCCCCGCCAAGGCGCCGGGCACCCGGTTCTCGCTGAACCTGCGGCAGAGCGGCATCTACATCGCCTTCGCGCTGATCGTCGTCCTGTTCTCCATCCTGACCGACGGCGAGCTGCTCAGCCCGCAGAACATCTCCAACATCATGGTTCAGAACTCCTACGTTCTGATCCTGGCGATCGGCATGATCCTGATCATCATCGCCGGGCACATCGACCTGTCGGTGGGATCGGTGGTGGCCCTCAGCGGTGCGATCGCGGCGGTGCTGATGGTCGAGATGGACACGCCGTGGCCGCTGGCCATCCTCATCACGCTCCTGGCCGGAGGGCTGATCGGGGCCTGGCAGGGTTACTGGATCGCCTACTTCGGCATCCCGGCGTTCATCGTCACCCTGGCCGGGATGCTGGTGTTCCGGGCGCTGACCATGACCGTGCTGGGCAACCAGGGCATCGGCCCCTTCCCCGACGAGGTGCGGACCCTGGCCAACGGGTTCCTGCCGACCTACCTGGGCAACATCGGCCTCGGCCCGCTCGACGGCGCCGACCTGTTCACGCTGCTGGTGGGGCTGGCCGCCGTGGCCGGGATCGTCGGCACGCAGTGGCGGGCCCGCCAGGGACGCATCGGCTACCGCCAGCAGGTCGACCCCCTGCCCATGTTCGTCCTGAAGATGGTCACCGCCTCCGCGGTGGTGATGGTGGTCATCGTCCAGCTGGCCAGGTTCAAGAACCTGCCCTGGGTGCTGGTGCTGCTGGCCTCGCTCGTCCTGGGCTACACGCTGCTGACCAACCGCGCGGTCTTCGGCCGTCACATCTACGCCATCGGCGGCAACCTGCACGCCGCGACCCTGTCCGGGATCAAGGTCAAGTCCGTCACCTTCTGGATCTTCGTGAACATGGGGGTGCTCTCGGCGCTGGCGGGCGTCATCTTCGCCGGGCGGCTCAACCAGGCCGGTCCCACGGCGGGCAACGGCTTCGAGCTGGACGCCATCGCGGCCGCGTTCATCGGCGGCGCCGCCGTCCAGGGCGGTGTCGGCAAGGTCGTCGGCGCCATCACCGGAGGCCTCATCATGGCGGTGATCAACAACGGCATGTCCCTGATCGGCGCGCCCAGCGAGCGGGTGATGCTCTTCAAGGGCCTGGTGCTGCTCATCGCCGTCGCCTTCGACATCTGGACCAAGCGCCGCACCGGCTCGGCCGGATGACGGCTCCGGGCCGGTGGCCCGCTCCCCCACCGGCCCGGCGGCTCGCCGGAGGCGTCAGTCCGGTTCCATCGCCGGAGGCCGGGCCGGTCCGCCCGCGGTCGCGGCCAGGTGGCGGGTGAACCAGTCGCGGGCCAGAGCGGCCACCTGCTCCAGCGTGCCGGGCTCCTCGAACAGGTGGGTGGCGCCGGGGACGACCTCCAGACGGTTCTCGCAGCGCAACAGGCTGCGGGCCTGCCGGTTCAGTTCGAGCACCTGCCCGTCGAGGCCGCCCACGACCAGCAGGGTGGGCGCGCGGACGGCGGTCAGGCGCGGGCCCGCGAGATCCGGCCGCCCGCCCCGCGACACCACCGCGGCGACGTCGGAACCGGCGCCGGCGGCCGCCCACAGCGCGGCCGCGGCGCCGGTGCTGGCCCCGAAGTAACCGATCCCGGCGCCCGGCACCTGCTTGTGCAGCCAGCCGGTGGCCTCGCCGAGCCGCTCGCCGAGCAGCGGGATGTCGAAGACGTCGGACCGGTCGGCCTCCTCCTCGGCCACCAGCAGGTCGAACAGCAGCGTGCCCAGGCCCGCCCGGTTCAGCGCCTCGGCGACCGCCCGGTTGCGCGGGCTGTGCCTGCCGCTCCCGCTGCCGTGCGCGAACACCACCAGCCCGGCGGCCCGTCCGGGAAGGGTGAGCGTCCCGGGCAGCTCCACGCTCCCGGCCGGGATCCGGACCTCCTCGGCCCGGCCGCGCTCCCCCGCCCCGCCGTGCCGCTCCGCCTCGGCTTCCCCCGCCCCGCCGTGCCGCTCCACCCCGGCCCGGTTCAGCAGCTCGGTCACCTCCGCGTCCCCGGTCTGGGAGAAGTCGTCGTACCACTGGCCGATGGCGTACAGCGTCCGCGGGGTGTGCAGGCAGACGACCTCGTCGGCCGCGTCGCCCAGCCGGGCCACCACCTCGGGCGAGCACACCGGCGTGGCCAGGACGACCCGCGCGGCGCCGTGGGCGCGGGCGACGTGGCAGGCGGCCCTGGCCGTCGAGCCGGTGGCGATCCCGTCGTCCACCACGACCGCGGTCCTTCCGGTCAGCGGGATCCTCGGCCGCCCGGCGCGCAGGCGTCGCGCCCGCTCGGCGAGCACGGCGCGTTCGCGCTTCTCCACCGCCTCCATCTGCTCGGGGTACAGCCCCGCCATCCGCACCACGTCGCGGTTGACGATGCGGACGCCGTCCTCGCCGATCGCCCCGAAGCCCAGCTCGGGCTGGACCGGCACGCCGAGCTTGCGCACCACGATCACGTCCAGCGGCGCGCCGAGCCGCCCGGCCACCTCGAAGGCGACCGGGACGCCTCCGCGGGGCAGCCCGAGGACCACGGGATCGGCGTCGCGCAGATGGCGCAGCCGTTCGGCCAGGCGCCGTCCCGCGTCGCTTCGGTCGATGAACACCTCGGCTCACCTCCAGTTCCTGCAGGAGCCCGCAGGAGCGTGCGCCGCAGGCGCTGCGGCCCCTGCCACGCGATGTTCGCCTCCCCGCCACGGAGTGCGGACACGGGAGGCCGGGTCATGGATGGGCACGGAGCCGCAAAAAGATCACAAGGTCCGTGGAGGCGCGGCCCGCGCGGCCGCCGCCGGGCGTGGAACGGTGCTCCCGGAGGCCGGCCGCCCTCCCTCTCCCGGGGGTTCTCCCGATGCCTCTCTCCGCACCACACTAGGCCCCCTCCCCGCCGTGCACCATCGCCCCGCGGGAGGCGCCGGTCGGCCGCGCCCGCCGTACGGGTGCTCGAAGATGTCCAGGGCAGGCTCAGAACGCGACGACGACCTTCCCCCGGGAGCGGCCCTCCTCCTGGTACCTGATGGCCGCCGGGATCTCCTCGAACGGGTAGCACCGGTCGATGACCGGGGTGACCCTGCCGGCCTCGACGAGCTCGGTCAGCGTCATCAGGTTCCGCTTGCTCCCCGTGGCCCCGATCACGTCCGCCATGAGCATCCTCTGGGACACGAACGGCCCCGAGGCGAGCGCGCCGAAGATGTGGCCGACGGGCTGCAGCCATCGGCCGCCCGGACCGCCGACGGCGACGTAGGTCCCCTTGCGGGTCAGCACCCGGCGGCACGCCGATCCCGGGCGGCTTCCCGCGATGTCCAGCAGCAGGTCGTAGCGGCGCCCGCCCCGGGTGAAGTCCTCCTTGGTGTAGTCGACGACCTCGTCCGCGCCGATCGACCGGACCAGGCCGGTGTTGCGCGTGCTGCACACGCCCGTCACCTCCGCGCCGAACGCCTTGGCGAGCTGCACGGCGAACGTGCCGACACCTCCGGAGGCGCCGTTGACGAGGACCCGCTGCCCGGGCCGGATCCCTCCGTGATCGCGCAGGGCCAGCAGGGCGGTGAGGGCCGCCAGCGGCACCGCCGCCGCCTGCTCGAAGGAGAGGCTCGCCGGTTTCGGCGCCAGCTCGCTCTCCTTGACGCACACGTACTCGGCGAAGCCTCCCCCCTTGGGCATCGCGAACACCTCGTCGCCCGGGCAGAACTCCGTCACGTCCTTCCCGACCGCCTCGACCACCCCCGCCACGTCGGCGCCCAAGATCTTGATCTTCGGTGTGCGCAGCCCGAGGGGGCCGGGCATCAGGCGCGAGAGGTACGGCTCGCCTCTCATGAGGTGCCAGTCGGCGGGCTGGACGGAGGCGGCCCTGATCCGGACCAGCACCTCGTCGTCGCCGGGTGCGGGGTCCTCGACGTCGGTGAGGTCGAGGACGTCGGGTGAGCCGTACGAGCGCAGAACGAACGCCTTCATCACATTCTCCTGATCCGCTGTGGAAGTGGGGGGCCGGCCACCGGGATCAGTGTGCGCACGCCCCGCACGGCGGCTCAACGGCCGAAAGTACGACCGTTGCGTGGCTGATCGGCCGGTCGGGATCGGGCCGTTGTGGTGATGAGCCGCCGCCGTCCCGGGCGTCACCATCGGGCCATGACCGACACGAGAACGACGGGACAGCCCCACGGGGGCGGACGTCCGGGCGACGACCGCAACGCTCACAAGACGGCCGGGACCGCGCGCGGGAAGACCGGAAGCCCGGGAAGGGCTGCCGGGACCGCGGGGAAGACTGCCGGGGTCACCGGAAAGGCGGCCGGGACCGCGGGAAGGGCGGGATGGCTCGCGCCTGCCGGGTTGATCGCGCTCAGCGTCGTCCCCCTCATCGCCGGGGCCGTCCGCCTCGGCGAGCTGACCGGCGGCGCGGAGCTCACGGCGCAGAACGCGCGGTTCGTCGCCTCGCCCGTGCCCATCGTGCTGCACATCCTCGCCGTCAGCGTGTACAGCGTCCTGGGCGCCCTGCAGTTCGCACCCGGGTTCCGCCGCCGTAGGCCCGGCTGGCACCGCGCCGCCGGGCGGGTCCTGGTTCCGTGCGGGCTCATCGCGGCGCTGTCGGGACTGTGGATGACCCTGTTCTATCCCCCCGGCGAGGCCGACGGCCCTGTCCTGGCCGGCTTCCGGCTCGTGTTCGGCTCGGCCATGGTCCTGTCCATCGTCCTCGGCTTCACCGCGATCCGCCGACGGGACATCACCCGGCACCGCGCCTGGATGATGCGCGGTTACGCGATCGGCCTCGGCGCGGGCACACAGGTGTTCACCCATCTGCCCTGGTTCCTGATCGCCGGGGTGCCCGGCGAGGTCCCCAGGGCGCTCCTCATGGGCGCCGGATGGATGATCAACCTCGCCGTGGCCGAATGGATCATCCGCCGCGGTCAGCTCCGGACGCGCTTGGTCTCGTAGGCCCACATGGCGATCTCGACGCGGTTGCGCACGCCGAGCTTGATCATCAGACTCGCGACGTGGCTCTTGACCGTGCTGAGGGAGATGTGAAGCTCGTCGGCGATCTCGTTGTTGGTCCGCCCGCGGGCCACGGTCACCAGGATCTCCTCCTCCCGGCTGGTGAGCGGCTCGATGGGCTGCGGCGGCGGGGCGGATGGCCGCGTTCCTGCGAAGGTCTCCAGCAGGCGGGCGGTGACGCTCGGGGCGATGAGCGCCTCGCCGTCGGCGGCGGCGCGGACGGCCTGGGAGAGCAGGGCGGGACCGGCGTCCTTGAGCAGGAAGCCCCGGGCACCGGCCCGCAGGGCGGCGTAGACGTACTCGTCGAGGTCGAAAGTGGTGATGACGACGACCGCGAGCGGGTCGTCGACGCCCGGCCCGGCCAGCGCGCGGGTGGCCTCGATGCCGTCGAGGTGGGGCATGCGGATGTCGAACAGGCACACCTCGGGGCGCAGGCGCCGGGCGAGCTCGACGGCCCGCCGCCCGTCACCCGCCTCGCCGACGACCTCGATGCCCGGCTGGGCGTCGAGGATCATCCTGAGCCCGGTGCGGGCGATCTCCTGGTCGTCGGCGACGATCACCCGGATGCTCACGTGGTCACCCCCGCCCGGGGCAGCACGGCGCTCACGGTCCAGCCGCGTCCGGGGTTCGGGCCGACCTCGCACGTCCCGCCGAGCAGGTCGGCGCGTTCGGTCATGCCGATGAGGCCGTATCCCGGCGAGACGGGCGGGCGCCCGGGGCCGGTGTCGCCGTCGTCGCTCACGCGCAGGCGCACCGACGTCTCGTCGGCGGTGACGCTCACCTCGATCCGGGTGGCGTGCCGGGCGTGGCGCCGGGCGTTGGTGACCGACTCCTGGGCGATGCGGTAGACCGCGGCCTCGACCGACGGGGGCAGGTCGCCGAGGTCGCCGGAGATCTCCACCTCGACCGGCAGGCCGGAGCGGGCGTCGCCGGCGAGCTGCCGCAGGTCGGTGAGCTGCCGGCCGGGCGCCCACTCGGCCGGCTCGTTCCTGCGCAGGACGCGGACCATGGCGCGCATCTCGGTCAGGGCGCGCGAGGCCTCGGCCTCGATCACGCGCAGCGCCTCGGTCGCGGCGTCCGGCCGTGACTCCGAGGTCGCCAGGCCCGCCTGCGCGCGGATCGCCATCGCCGAGACGTGATGGGCGACGATGTCGTGCAGGTCGCGGGCCAGCTGCTCGCGTTCGAGCAGCTTGACCTGGTCGAGCTCACGCATCCGCGCCCCGGCCCGGTAGCGGAAGACCCCGCCCAGGGTCATGGCCGAGAAGACGACGGCGAAGGCGCCGACCGCGTCGGCGGAGACGAGCCGGCCGAAGAAGATCGACAGCAGGATCGAGCCGACGACGATCGCCGTCCCGATCGCGATCTCGCGTCCGGACCCCCAGCGGAACAGCGCGTACAGCAGGATCAGCAGGTACACCTGCGTGCCCGTCTCTGGCGCCTGTCCGCCGGTCAGCAGCGGGATCAGGCTCGTGGCGCCGAAGACGATCGCGACCATCGCCAGCGGCCTGGTCCGCCGCCACAGCAGCGTGGGCACCAGCGCGACGGTGAGGGCCACCGCCAGGACGCGCCAGGGAAGGTCGGGCCGTAGCGCCCCTTCGAGCAGCGCGACCGGCACGATCACTCCGATCAGCGCCCAGTCCCGCCACGTCCGTACCGGCGGGTCGGGGGGTCGGGGTTCGTTCCATATGGAACGGATGAGGCCGTGCACCCCATCATGCTACGAGAGTCCGCGCCGCCATGGATCGTCCGGAATCCTCCCGTTCACCAGGGAGATTGCCGGGATGCGGGGCCCGCCGTACCGCCGCGGTCCCGCGGGGGCGCTCTCAGGGGTTCATCTCCGCGAGCATCTGCTTGATCTGGGCCAGCCGGGACTGCTCGATCCGGCGGGCCAGCTCCACCACCTGGGCGTTGCGGCCGGTGCGGATCTCGGTGCGCGCCATCTCGACGGCGTTGTGCTGGTGGGCGACCAGCACGTTGAGGAACCGGGTGTCGAAGGCGGCGCCCTTCAGCCTCCTGAGCTTGACGATCTCCGCCGGGCTCGTGGCGTGCAGGCCGCCGTGCGCGTCGTGCGCGTGCGGGTCCGCGGCGGTCAGGGGCCGTCCCCAGGCCTCCAGCCAACCGGTCATGGTCTCGGCCTCGTACCCCTGGGTGGCCGCGATCGCCGCCGCCATCGTCCTGATCTCCTCGCGCGGGGAACGGGTCTCGGCCGCCCCCGCCATCTCCGCCCCCTGGCGGTGGTGCGGGATCATCATCTGCAGGAACATCACGTCGGCGTCGTTGAAGGAGCCGGACGCGCCGGTCCCGGCGGGCGCGGAGGCGTCATCGGCCCCGGCGGGCGCCTTGTCGCCCCCGGCGGGCGCGGCGGAGGCGGGCACGGCGTGCCCGCCGTGCCCGGCGGCCTCACCGTGGGCGGCGGCCCCGGTCCCGCAGGCGGAGACCGTCAGCATGCCCGCGACGGCGGCGCAGGCGAGGGCGATGGCGGAGCGTTTCATCTGTGTCTGTGTCGCTTTTCTCGGTCGGCACGTACGGCTCCCGGCCGGCGTGCGTGGTTCCCGGCGGGCGCCGTGCCGTACGGCACGGCGCCCGCCGGCGGGTCAGCCCAGCTTCTGCCAGAGCGCCGGGACCTTCGGCGGCTCCCAGCCCGGGTAGGCGGTGTGCGCCTGGATGCAGCGGTACCTCACCCCGGCGTGGGTGACCGTGCTGCCCACCGCGTACTTGCCTCCCACGGTCCACGTCCCGGCGGGGGCGGTGGGTGCCGGGGTCTTCGTGGGCGTCGGCGCGGGCGTCTTGGTCGGCGTGGGGGCGGGGGTCTTGGTGGGCGTGGGGGTGGGGGTGCTCCCGCCACCGCCGCCGCCGATCTGCAGGTCGACGCACGAGTAGAAGGCGTTGACGGTGTCGGCGATGTTCCAGATCGCCAGGACCTTCTGGCGGCCGCTGTAGCCCGACAGGTTCACCACGTGCGACACCGTCGCGCCGGGCTGCTTGCCGTTGTCGTTGAAGGTCGCGATCCGGGTGTTGCCGATGTAGTACTCCCAGGTACTGGTGGCGTGCCGGGCGGTCAGCACCCAGTTGAAGGTGACGCTGTTGCCGACGGAGGTGGCCGGCCAGGCCTTGCTCTCGTCGCTCAGCACGGAGAAGCGGGCCACGCCGCCGTGGCAGTTGCGCTGTCCCTTGGGGCCTTCCACGCTCTGCGGCTCGTAGACGATGGCGCCGCAGTTGGCGACCTTGCCCTGGGCGCACATGGCCTGCCGGCTCGGCGGCGACGAGATGTACCCGTGGGCCATCGCCGCCGGGGCCGTGAGAACCGTGGCACCGAAGGCGAGCGATGCCATCGCGGCGACCATGACTGATTTGCGCATGTGCTTTTCCTTGCTATGGGATAACGGAAAACGAGCAGGGATTTCTCGCGGAAAAATAATCGGCGACCCCTCCGTGCGGAACAAAGGTGATGTTTTTATAGCACGACGGAGGCAGCACAAAGCTTATGAGCGGCTTAAGTCTCGTTTAGAGCGACCATAACGGCAGCCCACCGGCCTACGCGCGGGCGAGCAGGGAATTGCCTCCGCCCTTGCCCTTGAATTGCATGAATTGAATTTCCATAATCCAGGCCGGTAAGTCAACGGCCGTCATGGAATTGTTTTCAGGGCCGGCCGTGCGGCTCCGACCAGCGCAGCGGCAGGGACTGCAGCCCGTAGATGCCCTCGACCCCGCCGAACCCCACCTCGCCGTCCGGGGCCAGGTCCGGCATGCGCGGGGCCAGGAAGGCCAGCGCCTCCTCCAGCTCCGCCCGCGCCAGGTTCGCGCCCAGGCAGTAGTGGGCGCCGGCGCCGAAGGTGAGGATCCGGGGGTCCCGCTCGGCGGTGATGTCGAACTCCTCACCCGCCTCGATCCCCCGGTTGCCGCGCTCGGCGCAGATGGCCACGATCGTCCCGGCGGGGAAGACGACCCCGCGGTGCTCGACGTCCTCGACGCAGATCCGCGCGGTGAACGGGGTGATCGGCTCATAGCGCAGCACCTCCTGCACCGCCCGCGCGGCCAGGCCGGGGTCGTCGGCCAGCAGCGCCCACTGGCCGGGGTGCCCGGCGAACAGCCGCAGGGCGTGCGACAGCTGCGCCTGCGTGGTGTCGACCCCGCCGGCCAGCACGTTCAGCACCAGGTTGACGCACTCGGCGTGGGAGAGCCGGTCGCCCTGCTCCTCGGCGGCCAGCAGGGCGCTGACCAGGTCGTCGCCGGGGGCGGTGCGGCGCTCGGCCAGCAGCGCCTCGACGTAGTCGTAGACCTCGGCGACGGCGCGCTCGATGCGCGGCAGCTCGGTGGCCAGCGCCCGGACGTCGAACTGGCGCTGCACCCAGTCGGACCACTCGTGCAGCCTCGGCGCGTCCTGCGGCGGAGCGCCGAGCACCGCCGCGACGGTCAGGGCCGGGTACGGCCGCGCCACCGACCCGACGAACTCGCACGAGGTCGCCTTCGCATCCCACAGCTCCTGGAGGAACCCTCGCATGGCCGGGCGCCAGCGGTCCGCGGCGCGCGGGGTGAACGCCGGGCCGACCAGGGCGCGCAGCCTGCGGTGCCGCTCGCCGCTCTGGTTGAGGATGTTGGCGTCGATCTGCTCCCACAGCCGGCCCGTGACGGCGCCGAACAACTCGGCGATCTGCCGGCCGGGGAACGCCGCGGCCCGCGAGCGCAGGAAGAACTCCCCCGACTCCCGGTCGAGGACCACGTACGACAGCGGCCCCTGCGCCAGCCATCCCCGCCCGGCCGCCTCGGCCAGCCGCCGGTGGTAGACCTCTCCCGTCAGATCGGGCGCCGAGTAGTCGAACTCCGGCAGGTCCAGCTCTGTCACGATCGTCACGACGCCTCCACCCGTGTCGGGCCGACCTCGACCGTACCCCCGCGCCCGCCGGCCGCCGATGGTGAACTTCCACCCGCTTACGACCGGCTTTTCGGCATCAATGACCCGCGTCCGGAGCGCCGGTGCCGCGCAGGGGCGCTCTCACGCCTCCCGTACGACGCCGCCGATGACCGTGGCCACCATCCTGTCGACGGCGCCGGGCTCCGGGCGGGCGCCCGTACGGTCGGCGAACAGCAGGTGCGCGGCCCCGATCAGGGTGGGGGCGAGCATGTCGATCGCGGCGTCCTGCGCGATGCGGCCCAGGTCGCGCTCCGCGGCCAGATATGAGGCGATCATGTCCACCGCCTCCGTCAGGACCGGGACTCCGGCCGGCCAGGCCTGGCGCAGCCGGGCGCGCAGCTCGTCACGGAAGGTGACGAGGGCGACGATCGCCACGGCGACCGACTCGAACAGGGCCGTCAGCGCGGCGGCGAGGTTGCCGGCGACGGTGCCGGTCCCGGCGGACTCGCGCAGGGCCGCGGCCTGGGGGTCCATCCGCTCGATGCGGTCGAGCACGAACTCGGCGAGGAAGGCGTCGAAGTCGGCGAAGTGCCGGTGCAGGACGCCTTTGGCGCACCCCGCCTCGGCGGTGACCGCCCGGCTGGTCAGCGCGCTCGGCCCCTCCCGCAGCAGGATGCGTTCGGCAGCGCCGAACAGCTGCTCGCGCACATCCCTGAGCGCCACCCCTGTCGGCACCGCGACACCCCTCGCCTTCTTCCGGTCGGCCCGCCCGCGGACGAGTGGGCGCTTGCCCATTGATGAGTGGGCACTTGCCCACTACAGTGGGCGCATGCCCACTGTATCGCGAGGGCACGTCCCTCCTCCCGCGCAGGAACCGCACCGCGCCCGGCGGATGGCCGAGTCGTTCGGCGTGGACGCCGAACGCTACGACCGGGCCCGGCCCCGCTATCCCGACGCCCTGGTGGAGCGGATCGTCGCCGCCAGCCCCGGACCCGACGTCCTCGACGTCGGCTGCGGCACCGGCATAGAGGCCCGGCAGTTCCAGGCGGCCGGCTGCACGGTGCTGGGCGTCGATCCCGACGCGCGGATGGCCGAGTTCGCGCGGCGTACCGGGGTCGAGGTCGAGGTGGCGACGTTCGAGGCCTGGGACCCGGCCGGCCGGACGTTCGACGCGGTCGTCGCAGGCCAGGCCTGGCACTGGGTGGACCCGGAGGCGGGCGCGGTGAAGGCGGCCCGGGTGCTGCGGGCCGGCGGCAGGCTGGCGGTGTTCGCGCACGCCTTCGATCCTCCGCCCCCTGTGGCGGAGGCCTTCGCCACGGTCTATCGGCGGGTGGTGCCCGACTCGCCGTTCGACGGCCGGCCGCCGGGGCAGGGCCCGGCCGTCTATCAGCAGATGTTCGCCACGTTCGCCGACGGGATCCGGGAGGCGGGCGGATTCGGCGACCCGGAGCAGTGGCGGTTCGACTGGGAGCAGTCCTACACCCGCGATGAGTGGCTGGACCTGCTGCCCACGACCGGCGGCCTCACCCGGCTCCCGGCGGCCACGGTGGAGGAGGTGCTGGAGGGCGTCGGCGCCGCGATCGACTCGATGGGCGGCGCCTTCACGATGCCCTGCACCACGGTGGCGGTCACCGCAGTGCGGACCGCCACCGCCTGACCCACGGGCGTCGTCAGAAGTCGAACTCGGCGACCGGCCGCACCACGACCGTTCCGCCGTACAGAGCGCCGGGGCAGCGGGCGGCCCAGTCGAGTGCGACGTCGAGGTCCGGCACGTCGATGACGTAGTAGCCGCCCAGGAGCTCGCGGGTCTCGGCGAACGGCCCGTCCGTGATGGTCCGCTCACCGGTCCCGCTGACCTGGACCTTCGTGGCGGTGGTCAGATCGGCCAGGGATTCCCCGGAGACCCAGACTCCCGACTCCCTGACGGTCTTGTCGTAGGTCACCCACTCCTCGAAGGACGCCTCCTCGGCCCCCTCGGTCGTGTCGGGGCTGTAGATCAGCAGCATGTACTTCACGGTCCGGCTCCTTCGTCTGCCGTGGTGTCCCGTACGGCGGGGTCGCCGTACATGATGACGACGAACGGGACACGACCGTATCGACACGGCCGCGGACTTTTTTCCGGACGAACTTCCCGGACGAATTTTCCGGACGGTCCGGGCGGGCCGCAGGACGGTCACCGAGACCGTGCGCGCCGTACTGGACGGACTCGGCGAGGTCTCCGAGCGGATCGGCGCGGTGGCCGCGACCGACTACGCCTGGACGCTCCCGTGGAGCCTGACCGGCGCGCCGGGAGCGGAGTCCGGCCTCCCGGCACCCTCACGGCCAGTACGGCACGGCCTGCTCCGCCGCGCGGACGACGGCGCTTCCGTCGAGGGTGACGGCGGTGGTGCCGATGCCCAGGTCCTGCCACTCGACGACGAACTCGAAGGGACCGGGCGGCGGGAGCGGCCAGAGCCAGAGCTGCCGATCGCCCCGGTAGGACCGGTCGTCGTAGGCGGCTCCGCCCTCGGCCTCGACGAGCATCGGAGGCTGCGGCCGGTCGGTGGGGTGCGCCCAGCCGCGGAAGGCGTTCTCGGCCGTCGTGGCCCTGGAGCCGTCGGGGAGGCGGACGCCGAACTTCAGACCGGTATCGGTCGCGGCGAGGCCGGGAGCCGCGCTGTAGCCTCCGTCCAGGCTTGCGCACAGACCTTGCCAGGCCGCCTCGTCCAGCGGGCCCCGCCGCATGACCAGGCGCAGGCAGAGACTGCAGCCCTCGGGGAAGGCGAGGACGTGCTGCAGCACCAGGACCGCGCGGTCGCTCCTGGCGACGAACTGCTGGATCGGTACGCAATGGCCGAGGATGTCGCCGGATGGTCCCTGCCAGGCAGCGGCGTTCATGCACCCCACGATAGCCGGGCGGGAACGAGCGCGCAGGCCGGGCGATCTCCCGCGATCCGTCCGGGATGATCCGCCGTCGCCCGCCCTTGGCCGTGCCCGGCGACGCCTGGCCCGCCGCGTTCGGCACGTTCTAAACCGGTGGTGCGGGGGCAGGCGGTTCACATAGCGTCGGGTGCTCGTCAGGGAAGGGGGCGGATCATGACGGACGGCGACGGGGCGCGGGCCCGGCTCACGCGGGTGCTGGTGGTCGGCGACGTGCACGGCCAGTTCGAGAGGCTGGCCCGGTGGTCGGAGGCGGTACGGCACGCCCGCGGCCCCCTGGACGCCATCCTCGCGGTCGGCGACGTCGAGCCCAACCGCGACGAGATCGACGCGGCCGGGGTGCACGGCCCGGCGAAGTACCGCGCGCTCGGCGACTTCCCCGAGGTGGCCCGGCGGAAGCTCGACCTGGGGGCGCCGCTGTACTTCATCGGCGGCAACCACGAGCCCTGGCCGGCGCTGGACGCCGAGGGTCCCGGCTGGTGGAGCGGCGGCGAGGCCTACTTCCTCGGCCGGGCCGGGGTCGCCGAGGTCGCCGGGCTGCGGGTGGCGTTCCTGTCGGGCATCTACGCGCCCCGCGTCACCGACGTGCCCGGGGCCCCCAGAGAGACGATCAAGGACCGCAACTACTACACCCGCCAGGAGCTGGAGCAGGTGGCCGCGGCGGCCCGCCGGCAGGGACCGGTCGACCTCCTGCTCACCCACGACTGGCCCTCGGGCATCGCGGACCCGGACCTGGGCGAGCACGTCGGCCGCCCCGAGCTGCGGGATCTGTGCGAGCGCGTCCGGCCCGGCTGGTACTTCTGCGGCCACATGCACCGGCCGAACCGGGCCTCCATCGGCCCGTCCCGGGTCGTGTGCCTGGGCCACATCCGGTCCGGGCCCGCCGCGCTCGCCCTCCTGGAGCGGGAGAGCGGCGGGCGGACCGTCCTCGTCGAGGATCCCGCCCGCCGCTCTCCCGGCTCTCAGGCTCTGGCGGGGGACTCCCGCTGACGCCTCACTGCGGGTCGTAGGCGAGGTTGGGCCGCAGCCAGCGCTCGACCTCGGCGAGGCCGAGGCCCCGGCGCCGGGCGTAGTCCCCGACCTGGTCCCTGCCGAGGCGTCCCACGGTGAAGTAGCGCGAGGACGGGTGGGCGAACAGCAGGCCGCTGACGCTGGCGGCGGGGGTCATCGCGAACGACTCGGTCAGGCCCATGCCGATCCGCTCGGCGCCGAGCAGGCCGAACAGGTCCCGCTTCTGGCTGTGGTCCGGGCTCGCGGGATAGCCGAACGCGGGGCGGATGCCGCGGAAGCGCTCGGCGTGCAGGTCCTCCGGCGCGGGGGCGGTGTCCGGCTCGTACCACTCGCGCCGCGCCCGCAGGTGCAGGTGCTCGGCGAACGCCTCGGCGAGACGGTCGGCCAGGGCCTTCACCATGATGGAGCGGTAGTCGTCGTTGCGGGCCGCGAAATCCGCGGCGAGCTCCTCGGCCCCGTGCACGGCCACGGCGAACCCGCCGATGTGGTCCCCCTGCGGGGCCACGTAGTCGGCCAGGCAGCGGTTGGCCCGCCCCTCGGGCTTGACCGTCTGCTGGCGCAGCATCGGCAGGCGCAGGAGGCCGCCGTCGTACGGCGCGCCCGCCTCGACGAGGATGTCGTCGCCGTCGGAGCGGGCGGGCCAGAAGCCGTAGGCGCCGCGGGCCCGCAGGGAGCCGTCGGCGACGATCCGGTCGAGCAGCGTATTGGCCTCCTCGTAGAGCTCGCGGGCCACCGGCTGGTCGAGGATCGCCGGATACTTGCCCTTCAGCTCCCAGGCCAGGAAGAAGAACTGCCAGTCGATCATCTCGCGCAGGGCGGTCAGGTCCGGCTGGACGGTGCGGACCCCGGTGAAGGCGGGCACGGGCAGCTCCTCGAAGGAGACCCGCTCGCGGTTCGCCCGGGCCCGCTCGACGCTCAGCATGGGGCTGCGCTCCCTGGCCGCGTGCTGCTCGCGCAGGCGCTCCTGCTCGGCGCGGTTGCGCACGGCCAGTTCCCCGGCCCGCTCGTCGTCCAGCAGGTCGGCGACCACGCCGACGACGCGGGAGGCGTCCAGCACGTGGACCGTGGTGCCGTCGTAGGCCGGGGCGATGCGCACCGCGGTGTGCTGGCGCGAGGTCGTGGCGCCGCCGATCAGCAGGGGCAGCTTCAGCCCGCGGCGCTGCATCTCCGCGGCCACGCCGGTCATCTCGTCCAGCGACGGGGTGATCAGCCCGGAGAGCCCGATCGCGTCGGCGCCCTCGGCGACCGCGGTGTCCAGGATCGTGCCGGCCGGGACCATCACGCCGAGGTCGACGACCTCGTAGTTGTTGCAGCCGAGCACGACGCCGACGATGTTCTTGCCGATGTCGTGCACGTCGCCCTTGACGGTGGCGAGCACGATCTTCCCGTTGCCGCCGCCCCTGCCGCTCTCGGCCCGTCCCTCCAGCCGGGCCCGTTCCTTTTCGGCCTCCATGAAGGGTTCGAGGTAGGCCACCGCCCGCTTCATCACCCGCGCGCTCTTGACCACCTGCGGCAGGAACATCTTGCCCGCGCCGAACAGGTCGCCCACGATCTTCATGCCGCTCATGAGCGGGCCCTCGATCACGTCGAGGGGGCGCGTCGCCGACTTGCGGGCCTCCTCGGTGTCGGCCTCGACGAAGTCGACGACGCCGTGCACGAGCGCGTGCGCCAGCCGTTCCTCCACCGGGGCCTCGCGCCAGGACAGGTCCACGGTACGGCGGGTGCCGCTGCCGCTGACCGTCTCGGCGAAGGCCACCAGCCGGTCGGTGGCGTCGGGACGCCGGTCGAAGATGACGTCCTCGACGAGTTCGAGCAGGTCGGCGGGGATGTCCTGGTAGACGGCGAGCTGGCCCGCGTTGACGATGCCCATGTCCAGCCCGGCGCGCACGGCGTGCAGGAGGAACGCCGAGTGCATCGCCTCGCGCACGACCTCGTTGCCCCGGAAGGAGAACGACAGGTTGGAGATGCCGCCGCTGATGCGCGCCCCGGGGCAGCGCTCCTTGATGAGCGGCAGCGCGTCGATGAACGCCCTGGCGTAACCGTTGTGCTCGGCGATGCCGGTGGCGACGGCGAGCACGTTGGGATCGAAGACGATGTCCTCGGCGGGGAAGCCCGCCTCCCGGGTGAGCAGGTCGTAGGCCCGGGCGCAGATCTCCACCTTGCGCTCGGCGGTCTCGGCCTGGCCCTTCTCGTCGAAGGCCATGACGACCACCCCGGCGCCGTAGTCGCGGATGCGCCGGGCCTGCTCCAGGAACGGGCCCTCGCCCTCCTTGAGGCTGATGGAGTTGACCACGCCCTTGCCCTGCACGCACTTGAGACCGGCCTCCAGCACGCTCCACCGCGAGCTGTCGATCATGATCGGGATACGGGCGATCTCCGGCTCGGTCGCGACCAGGTTCAGGAACGTGGTCATGGCCCGCTCGCTGTCGAGCAGGTCGGCGTCCATGTTGACGTCGAGCAGGTTGGCCCCGCCGCGCACCTGCTCCAGCGCGACGTCGGCGGCGGCCTGGAAGTCGCCTGCCTCGATCAGGCGCCGGAACCGCGCCGATCCCGTGACGTTGGTGCGCTCCCCGATCATGACGAACCCGGTGTCCGGGCCGATCTCGAACGGCTCCAGGCCGCTGAGGCGGGTGCGCGCGGCGGGCGCCGCGACCGGGCGCGGCGGCAGGCCGGAGACCTCGGCGGCGACCCGCTCGATGTGCGCGGGCGTGGTCCCGCAGCAGCCGCCGACGATGTTGACCATCCCGGACGCGGCGAACTCCGCGAGCAGCCGCCCGGTCTCCTGCGCCGTCTGGTCGTAGCCGCCGAACGGGTTCGGCAGCCCGGCGTTGGGGTGGGCGGCCGTGTAGACGCCGGCCAGCCGGGACAGCTCGGCGACGTACGGGCGCATCTCCGCCGCGCCCAGGGAGCAGTTCACCCCCACCACCAGCGGCTGCGCGTGCTCGATCGCCCGCCAGAACGCCTCGACGGTCTGCCCCGACAGGGTGCGCCCGCTCAGGTCGACGATCGTCACCGAGATCCACAGCGGCAGGTGCGGGGCGACCTCGCGCGCGGCGGCGACGGCGGCCTTCGCGTTGAGCGTGTCGAAGACCGTCTCGATCAGCAGCAGGTCGACGCCGCCCTCGTCCAGCGCCCGGATCTGCTCGGCGTAGGCGGCGCGGACCTCGTCGAACGACGTCGTACGGTAGGAGGGGTCGTCCACCTTCGGCGACAGCGAGAGCGTGACGTTGAGCGGGCCGACCGAGCCGGCCACGAACCGGCCGCCGGCCTCGTCGGCGGCCTGGCGCGCGAGCCGGGCCCCCTGCAGGTTCATCTCCCGCACCAGCGACTGCAGGCCGTAGTCCGCCTGGGCGATGCTCGTGGCGGTGAAGGTGTTGGTCGTGGTGATGTCCGCGCCCGCCGCGAAGTAACGCCGGTGGACGTCCAGGATGACGTCCGGGCGCGTCAGGTTCAGCAGGTCCGGGTCGCCGGTCACGTCGTAGGGGTGGTCGGCCGGCAGCTCGCCGCGATAGTCGGCCGGGGTGAATCCGGAGCCCTGCAGCATCACGCCCCAGGAGCCGTCGAGCACCGCGACCCGCCGCTCGAGGATCTCCTTCAGAGCACGGGCCGCGTCACCGCGATTCGATCGCATCTGGTCACCTCCGATTGTCGGAGGCGCCCTTGATGCGTATGAGCAGACCGAGCGTGGCGGGCATGGGCCCGTTGCAGCGCCTCTCGGCCTGGTTTTCGAGACTAGCAAGCGTGGGCGGCCCGCCGGAATGCCGTGGCCTCGATCTGCCACCCGAACGCCCACGGCCCGGATCGGCCGCGGGCGTCCCGGCGGGCCGGTCACAGCCGTGCCCTCGTCCGGCCACGACCGTCACCGCCGGAGGTCACCGCCCCGCCCGGGGGTCGAAGTCGGCGACGTGGTCGGCCGCCCACTCCCGGAACGTCCGCGCGGGCGTGCCGGTGATCTCCTCCACCGCGGCGGTGACCACCTCGGGTTCCTCGGCCATCCTCGCCCAGCCCCGCAGCATGCCGTCCACGGCCGAGGCGTCGCCCCACGCGGCCAGCATCTGCTCGCGGGCGGTCCCGGCCGGGATCTCCTCGAACCTCACCTGCCGGCCGATCGCCTCCCCGATGGCGTGCGCCTGCTCGATCTGGGTCACCGCCCGCGGGCCGGTGATCACATGCCGGGCCCCGGCGTGCCCGTCCTCCGTCAGCGCCCGGGCGGCCACCGCCGCGATGTCCCGCTCGTGGATCAGCGACCTCGCCGCCCGCCCGAAGGGCGCCCGCACGACGCCGCCGTCCCGGATCTGGGAGGCCCAGCCGAGGGTGTTGGCGGCGAACCCGGTGGGCCGCAGGAACGTCCACTCCGCGCCGGAGCGCGCGATCAGCCGTTCGATGAGCGCGTGGGATCCGAGGATCCCTCCGGGCTCCCGGGACGGATCGTCGGGGGCGTCGTCCGGGACCCCGTTGGCGGACAGGTAGACGATGCGGCGCGCCGATCCGGCGATCGCACCGACGGTGGCGGGCGCGGCGTGGTCGGCCGACAGGGTCGGCCAGAGCAGGAAGACGGACCCGGCCCCCTTCAGCGCGGCGTCCAGGCTCGCCGGATCGGCCAGGTCTCCGGCGACGACCTCGGCGCCGGAGGGCAGGGCCGCCGAGGCCGGGTCCCGGACCAGTGCCCGCACCGGCGCCCCCGCCTCCAGCAGGCGGGACACCACGTGCCCGCCCACCCTGCCGGTGGCCCCGGTCACCAGGATCACATCGGATTCGCGCACAGCCGTTCCCTTCGACGATCGGATCATCGAAGGGAACGCTAGAATCTCAACCAAACTTGAGGTCAACTGCCGCGGGCGGACCCGGCCGTCAGCGCAGGAACGCCGCCGCCACTCCTCCGTCGACGGGCACGTGCAGGCCGGTGGTCAGCGACAGCTCACCGCCGGTCAGGGCGAAGACCGCCGCGGCGATGTGCTCGGGCAGCACCTCGCGCTTGAGCAGGGTGCGCCGAGCGTAGAACTCTCCCAGCTTCTCCTCCTCCACCCCGTAGACCGCCGCCCGGTTGGCGCCCCAGCCGGAGGCGAAGATGCCCGAGCCGCGCACCACGCCGTCGGGGTTGACGCCGTTGACCCGGATGCCGTGCTCGCCCAGCTCGGCCGCGAGCAGCCGGACCTGGTGGGCCTGGTCGGCCTTGGCCGCGCCGTAGGCCAGGTTGTCGGGCCCGGCGAAGACGGCGTTCTTGGAGGAGATGTAGACGATGTCGCCGCCCATGCCCTGCTCGATCATCACCCGGGCGGTCTCCCGGGAGACCAGGAACGAGCCGCGCGCCATCACGTCGTGCTGCAGGTCCCAGTCGGCCAGGGTGGTCTCCAGCAGCGAGCGCGAAAGCGACAGCCCGGCGTTGTTGACCACCAGGTCCACCCCGCCGAAGGCCAGCACCGCCTGCCGTACCGCCTCGGCGACCTCCTCCTCGGAGGTCACGTCGGCCCGCACCGCGACCGCCCTGTCCCCGGGACGGTGGGCCCCGGCGGCGATCTCGGCGGCGACCTTCCCGGCCGCGCCCGGGTCGCGGTCGGCCACCACCACGCAGGCGCCCTCGGCCGCCAGGCGCCGGGCGGTGGCCGCGCCGATGCCCGAGCCGCCGCCGGTCACCAGCGCGACGCGGGCGGCCAGCGGTTTGGGCGCGGGCATCCGGCGCAGCTTGGCCTCCTCCAGCTCCCAGTACTCGATGCGGAACTTCTCGGCCTCGTCGATCGGCGCGTACGACGACAGCGCCTCGGCGCCGCGCATCACGTTGATCGCGTTGACGTAGAACTCCCCGGCCACCCGGGCGGTCTGCTTGTCCTTGCCGAAGGAGAACATGCCGATCCCGGGCACCAGCACGATCGCCGGGTCCGCCCCGCGCATCGGCGGGGAGTCCGGGCCCGCGTGCCGGTCGTAATAGGCCGCGTACTCCTCGCGGTAGGCGAGGTGCAGCTCGCGCAGCCGGTCGGCCACCTGCCGCGGCGGCGCGTCCGGGGGCAGGTCCAGCACCATCGGGCGCACCTTGGTGCGCAGGAAGTGGTCGGGGCACGAGGTGCCCAGCGCGGCCAGGCGCGGGTGCTCGGCCCGGGCCAGGAAGTCCAGCACCTCGGGGCTGTCGGTGTAGTGGCCCACCTGCGGCGCGTCGGTCGAGCACAGCCCGCGCACCAGCGGGAACAGCTCGGCGGCCCGCGCGTGCCGTACGGCCGGCTCGACCGGCTCGTGGATCACCGCCCCGAACGGGTCGGGCCGGCCGTGCGCGGCGATGTGGGCCTCGGCGGTGCGGATGATCTCCAGGGAGTTGGCCTCGCACTCCTGCGACGTCGCGCCCCAGGCGGTGATGCCGTGCCCGCCGAGGATCACGCCGATCGCCTGCGGGTTGTCCCGCTTGATCGCGGCGATGTCCAGCCCGAGCTGGAAGCCCGGCCGCCGCCAGGGCACCCAGGCCACCCGGTCACCGAAGATCGCCCGGGTGAGCTCCTCGCCGTCGGCGGCCGTCGCGATCGCGATGCCCGCGTCCGGGTGCAGGTGGTCGACGTGGGCGGCCTCCACCAGGCCGTGCATGGCGGTGTCGATGGACGGCGCGGCCCCGCCCCTGCCGAAGGCGCAGTGGTCGAAGGCGGCGACCATCTCGTCCTCGCGCTCCACGCCGGGGTAGACCCCCCTCAGCGCCCGCAGCCGGTCCAGCCGCAGTACGGCCAGCCCCTCTGCGGTCAGCGTGCCCAGGTCCCCGCCCGACCCCTTGACCCACATCAGCTCGACGTCCGAGCCGGTCACCGGGTCGACGGCGGTGCCCTTGGCCGAGGCGTTGCCACCGGCGTAGTTGGTGTTGCGCGGGTCGGCCCCCAGCGCGTGGGAACGGCCGAGCAACTGCTCAACCGGCGACGATGTCATGAAATATCCCCCAAACAAATGAACATGATCTCAACAGCGGGTGCCTCCGGGCGGACGGGCGCTCCTCGGACAAGCGCTCCCCCACCGGACAGGACCCCGCACCTCAAGCGCCGCAAGCGCCTCAGGCGCCCCAGCCGGCCTGGGTGCCGCCGACCCGCTCGGCGGCGACCTTCTCGAAGTAGCCCGAGCGGGCGTAGGCGGCCATCGGGTCGGCCTCCAGCCCCATCCCGGCACGCAGCCCGGCCAGCAGCGGCCGCACGTCGGTGTTGTAGGCGTCCATCAGCACGGCGTTGGCACCCAGCACGTCACCGGACCGCTGCGCCGCGGCCAGCGCCTCGCGGTCCACCAGCAGCGCCTTGGCGGTGGCCTCCTGCACGTTCATCACCGAGCGGATCTGGCCGGGGATCTTCGGCTCGATGTTGTGGCACTGGTCCAGCATGAAGGCCACCCCGCCCTCCAGCCCGCCCCCGCTCACCACCTCGCACATGATGCGGAAGAGCTGGAAGGGGTCGGCCGCGCCCACCATCAGGTCGTCGTCGGCGTAGAAGCGCGAGTTGAAGTCGAAGCCGCCCAGCTTCCCCTCGCGCAGCAGGAAGGCCACGATGAACTCGATGTTGGTGCCGGGCGCGTGGTGCCCGGTGTCCACCACGACCTGCGCCTTGGGGCCGAGCTTGACGCAGTGGGCGTAGGCGGTGCCCCAGTCGGGCACGTCGGTGGCGTAGAAGGCCGGCTCGAACAGCTTGTACTCCAGCAGGAAGCGCTGCCCCTCCCCCAGCCGCCCGTACACCTCGGCCAGCGCCTCGGCCAGCCGGTCCTGGCGGGCCCGGATGTCGTCCTGGCCCGGATAGTTCAGGCCGTCGGAGAACCACAGCTTGAGCGTGTCGGAGCCGGTGGCGTCCATGATGTCGACGCACTCCAGCAGGTGGTCGGTCGCCTTGCGGCGCACCCGCGGGTCCGGGTGGGTGACGCTGCCCAGCATGTAGTCGTCGTCCTGGAAGACGTTGGAGTTGATCGCGCCGATGCCGATGCCGAGCCCCCGGGCGTGGGCGGACAGCTCGGCGTAGTCGTCCACCCGGTCCCAGGGGATGTGCAGCGCCACGGTCGGCGCCACGCCGGTGAAGGCGTGCACCTGGGCGGCGTCGGCGAGCTTCTCGTAGGGGTCGCGCGGCACGCCCTGCTGGGCGAAGACCTTGAATCGCGTGCCCGAGTTGCCGTACGCCCACGAGGGCGTCTCGATGTGCTGCGCCCGCAGGCGGGACGTGATGTCCATGGGAGTCCCCGATTCAGTCAAGGTGGAACACCTCTGTCAGTGGTCGCATGCCTTCGTCCGGCCGCCCGTCGAGGTCCTCGAAGAACGGCGCCATCTCCGCCTGCCAGCGCGCGTTGACCTCGGTGGCGGCCATGCCCTCGCGGGCCCCGGCGAAGTCGTCGGTCTCCAGGTAGCCGACCAGCAGGCCGTCGTCGCGCAGGAAGAGGGAGTAGTTGCGCCATCCGGTGGCGCGCAGCGCCCGGAGCATCTCCGGCCAGACGGCCGCGTGCCGCTCCCGGTACTCCGCCAGCCGTTCGGCCCGGACCTTCAACAGGAAACAGACGCGTTCCAATGGATGTCCTCTCGGTCCCGGTACGGCTCCCGCGGCGGGAGCCGTACCGGGGTGTGGTCACGGATCAGAAGTCGAAGTCGTCGATGTTGTCCTTGGTGAAGACCGTGGGCTTGCCGAGCAGGACCTCGCCGTCGGCGCCGACGGTGTACTCGCCGAGCTTGCCGGCCTTGAACTTCTCGCCCTCGGCGCCGGTGATCTGGCCGGAGGCCAGCGCGGCGGCGGCGTAGCCGGCCAGATAGCCGAGGTCACCGGGGTTCCACAGTTCGAAGCCCTCGATGGTGCCGTCCTTGACGAACTGGCGCAGCTGGTTGGGGGTGCCCAGGCCGGTCAGCTTCACCTTGCCCTTGTACGGCGAGTCCGACAGGTAGCGCGCCGCGGCGGCGATGCCGACGGTGGTCGGGGAGATGATGCCGGCCAGGTCCGGATAGGAGCGCAGCAGGCCCTGGGTCTCGGTGAAGGACTTCTGGTCCTCGTCGTTGCCGTAGGCGACCTTGACCAGCTCCATGTCCTTGTACTCGGGCTTGCCCAGCTCGTCCTTCATGAAGTCGATCCAGGTGTTCTGGTTGGTCGCGTTCGGCGTCGCGGACAGGATCGCGATCTTGCCCTTGTGGCCGATCTGCTCGGCCAGCAGCTGGACCTGGGTGCGGCCGAGGTCCTCGGCGCTGGCCTGGTTGACGAACACGTCGCGCCCCTCGGGCGCGGTGTCGGAGTCGTAGCTGACGACCTTGATCCCCGCGGCCCTGGCCTGCTTGAGCGCGGGCACGACCGCGTTGGGGTCGTTGGCGGAGATGACGATCGCGTCCTGCTTCTGCTGGATGAGCGTGTTGATGTAGGAGACCTGCGAGGACGCGCTGGCCTCGGACGGGCCGACCTCCTTGCCCTGGCCGCCGAACTCCTCGGCCGCGGCGATGCCCTGGGTGTTCGCGGTGGTGAAGTAGGGGTTGTTGACCTGCTTGGGCAGGAAGGCGATCTTCAGGCCCTGTTTGATCGGCGCGTTGGGGTCGGCCGCGGCCGACGACGCGGGGGCGGCCGCCGGAGCGGAGGTCTGCTGCGCCACGTCACTCTTGGTGGTGCCGCCGCAGGCGGTGGCCATCAGCGCCAGACCGGCGACGAGCGCCATGCGGCGCCAGGGGGTGCGCGTTGTCATGAAACCGACTTCCCTTCCTTGTGCAGTGAGGCCTTGTGCAGTGAGGAGCGCCGGCGCCAGACCGCCCCCAGGTTCGGCGCCAGGACGGAGGCGACGAGCAGCAGGCCCGTCACGAAGTTGAGGACCTCGTTGGCCACGTCGGCCAGGATCAGCGCGTTGCGTACGACGCCCAGCAGCAGGACCGCCATGAGCACGCCGGGCAGCGTGCCGCGCCCGCCGAAGATGGACACCCCGCCGAGCAGGACCGCCGCCACCACGGCCAGCTCCAGCCCGACGCCGTTGTCGGCGCGGGCGCTGGCGTAGCGGAAGGTGTAGACGAGCGAGGCCAGCGCGGCGCAGGCGCCCGAGGCGACGAAGAGCCAGAACTTGATCCGCTTGACCCGCACGCCCGAGAAGTAGGCGGCCTCCTCGCCGGCGCCCAGCGCGAAGATCGACCGGCCGACGCCGGTGGCGTGCAGCACCGTCCCGGCCACCACGGCCAGGACCGCGACCAGGATGGTCACCAGCGGGATCGGCCCCAGCGTCTGGGTGGCCAGAGCGGTGTAGGCGGGCGGCAGGTCGGCCACGGCCTGGTCGCCGAGGATCACGTAGGCCAGGCCCCGGTAGAGCGCGAACGTGCCGATCGTCACGGCCAGCGACGGCAGCCCGAGGCGGGTGACGAGCAGGCCGTTCAGGGCTCCGCAGAGCGCGCCTGCCAGCAGGCAGACCGGCATGATCGCCTCGATCGGCAGCCCGGCGTTCCACAGCCAGCCCAGGACCGCGCAGGACAGGCCGAGCGTGGAGGCGACCGACAGGTCGATCTCGGCGGCCACGACGACCAGCGTCATGGTCAGCGCCATCAGGGCGATCTCGGTGGTGTCGAGCAGCAGGAACGACACGTTGGAGGGGTTGGCGAAGCCGTCCACCGACACCGAGGCCCACAGCACGACGGCGACGAGCAGGAGGAGGATCAGCCCTTCCCAGCGGCGGACCAGGTCACGTGGCATCGCGGTACCTCCGGCGGCGGAGCGCGGCGGCCACCCGCAGCGCCAGGAGACGGTCGAGGACGATGGCGGCGATGATCAGGGCGCCGCTGATGGCGGTCTGCGCGAGCGCGTCGACCCGCAGGACGGCGAGCGCGCTGGTGATGCTGGCCAGCAGCACCGCGCCGAGCGCGGCGCCGTACACCGTGCCGCTCCCGCCGAAGATCGCCACGCCGCCGACCACCACGGCGGCGATCACGTCGAGCTCCTTGCCGGTGGCCACGGTGGCGTCGACGGTGCCGAAGCGCGCCGCCCACATGACGCCCGCGAGCCCGGCCAGCGCGCCGTTGGCCACGAACGCCGCGATGATCCGGCGCCGGACCCGGATGCCGGCCAGCACGGCCGCCTCGGGGCTGGAGCCGATCGCGTACAGCTCGCGGCCCGCCGGCAGGTTGCGCAGCATCCAGCCGACGACCAGCACCACCGCCAGCGCGACGAGCGCCAGCAGCGGCAGCCCGAGCACCGAGGCGGAGCCCAGCGACAGGAAGCCCCCGGGCATGTCGGCGGCGTTCACCTGCCGGCCGCCCGCCCACGCGTAGTCGATGCCGCGGAAGGTGTAGAGCGTGCCGAGCGTGGCCACCAGGGCGGGCACCCCGGCCACGCCGACGAGCAGGCCGTTGATCGCACCGCACAGCGCGCCGAGCAGGACGCAGCCGGCGATCACCAGCGGGACCGGCACCCCGGGGTTGTCGGCCATGATCAGCGCCCCGCCGAACGCCGACAGGCCCACGACCGAGCTGACCGACAGGTCGACGTTGCGCGTGACGACCACCAGCGTCTGCCCGACCGCGAGCATGGCGACTATCGAGGAGTTCAGCAGGATGTCGCGCAGGCTGTCGAAGGACAGGAACGCGGGGTTGACCACGCCGGTGAACCCGAACAGCAGGCCGAGGGCGGCTACGATGCCCAGCTCGCGCACCCGCGCCACCCGGCTGACCAGCCGGTCGCCGCGCGGCGCCGGCGGGACCGGCGAGGCCGCCGACCCCGCGTCCGGCGCCGCCAGCCCGGTCTCCGGGCCGCTCATGCCGCGTTCCTTCCGGTGGCCGCGGCCATCACGCTCTCCTCGGTCGCCTCCGCCCGGGGGATCTCGGCCACCAGCCGGCCCTCGTGCATCACCAGCACCCGGTCCGCCATGCCGAGCACCTCGGGCAGCTCGGAGGAGATCATGAGGACCGCGATGCCCTCCGCCGCCAGCTCCGACAGCAGCCGGTGCACCTCGGCCTTGGTCCCGACGTCGATGCCGCGCGTCGGCTCGTCCACGATGATCACCGATGGCTTCCTGGCCAGCCACTTGGCCAGCACGACCTTCTGCTGGTTGCCGCCGGACAGCACGCCGACCGCGTCGGACAGCCGGGAGAACTTCAGCTGCAGCCGCAGCGCCCAGTCGCGGGCCCGGTCGCGCTCGGCGGCGCGGGAGATCAGCGCGCCGCGCCGTACGGCCGACAGCCCGGCCAGCGCGATGTTGCGCTCGATCGACAGGTCCATCACCAGACCCTGCTGACGCCGGTCCTCCGGCACCAGCGCCAGTCCCGCGGCCATCGCGGCGGACGGGCTGGCCTGGCGCAGCCGGCGCCCGGCCACCTCGACCCGGCCGGCGTCCCACCGGTCGATGCCGAAGATCGCCCGGGCGACCTCGCTGCGGCCCGCCCCCACCAGGCCCGCCAGGGCGACGATCTCCCCCTTGCGCACCTCGAAGGAGACGTCGGTGAACACACCCTCGCGGGTCAGCCGGTGCACGGTGAGGGCGACCTCCCCGGGCACGGCCTCCAGCTTGGGGAACAACGCCTCCAGCTCCCGGCCCACCATGCGCCGTACCAGGTCGTCGGGGGTGAGGTCGGCGATGAGGTCGCTTGCGACGAAGGCGCCGTCCCGCAGCGTGGTGACCCGCCGGCAGAGCTCGAAGATCTCCTCCAGCCGGTGGGAGACGAACAGCACCGCGCAGCCCTGCTCGCGCAGCGCCTTGACCACCCGGAACAGCCGGGCCACCTCGTTGCCCGACAGCGCCGCGGTCGGCTCGTCCATGATGAGGACCCGGGCGGACCGCGACAGGGCCTTGGCGATCTCCACGAGCTGCTGGTCGGCGATGGACAGGCCGCGGGCCGGCTGGTCGGGGTCGAGCGGGACGCCCAGCCGCCCGAACAGCTCCACCGCGCGGGCCCGCATGGCGGGCCGGTCGATCCGGCCCAGGCGGGTGCGCGGCTGGCGGCCCATGAAGATGTTCTCGGTCACCGACAGGTCGGGGAAGAGCGTCGGCTCCTGGTAGATCACCGCCACGCCCGCCCGCTGCGCGCCGGCGGTGCCGTGGAACTCCACGGGCTCGCCGTCCAGCAGGATCCGCCCGGCGTCCGGGCGGTACAGCCCGGAGAGGGTCTTCACGAGCGTGGACTTGCCCGCGCCGTTCTCCCCGGCGAGGGCGTGGGCCTCTCCGGCGTACAGCTCCAGGGAGACCTCGCGCAGCGCCTGGACGGCGCCGAACGATTTACTCACCGAGCGCAACGCCAGGACGGGGGGTTTGTCGACCATGAGCTCCCTCCACGGGAGTTCGAGAAAAACGTTTCAAATTTGAGTGGACACTAGGTCAGCCGCCTTCCCCCGTCAATAGCCGGTTTCCTGGACGTTTCGGTCCAGTGACGCCCTGAAGAGGGAAGCTCTTGCTCAGCGCCAGTTGTTACGTTTTAATCAAGGTCCATGGCCAGAGAGCGGTGGGACCGACGATGAGCGCGGTGGGCATCAAAGAAGTCGCCGAACACGCCGGCGTGTCCCCGGGGACCGTGTCGAACGTGCTGAACCGGCCGGAGAAGGTCTCCGCCCCGACCCGGTCCCGGGTCGAGGCCGCCATCCGCGAGCTGGGGTTCGTCAGGCACGGCTCGGCCTCGACGCTGCGCGCCGGGCACAGCAAGACCGTGGGGCTGTCGGTCATCGACATCGGCAACCCGTTCTTCACCGACGTCACCGCCGGAGTCGAGGACGTGGCCAGCGACCGCGGATACGCCGTGCTGCTGAGCAACTCCGCGGGCTCCAGGAGCAAGGAGGAGCGCAACCTGCTGGTCCTGGCCGAGCAGCGGGTCCGCGGGGTGCTGATCACCCCCTCCGACGAGGACCCCGCCCGGCTCGACCGGCTGCGCGAGCGCGGGATCAGCGTCGTGCTGGTCGACCACCCCGCGCACCGGCCCGACCAGTGCTCGGTGGCCGTCAACGACATCGGCGGCGGCGAGACGGCCGTGGCCCACCTGTTGTCCGGAGGCGCCGCGGAGATCGCCTACGTGACGGGCCCGCTGACCATCCGGCAGTGCCTGGACCGGCGCGCCGGCGCGGAGCGGGCGCTCGGCGGGCGGCCGCTGCGGGTCGTGGAGATGGCCGCGATGACCCCCCGCGCGGGTCAGCAGGCCGCCGAGAAGCTCATCTCCGAGGGCGGCCTGCCCGACGCGATCTTCTGCGCCAACGATCTGCTCGCGCTCGGCATGCTGCGCGGGCTCCTGCACGCGGGGGTACGGGTGCCCGGCGACGTGGCGCTGATCGGCTACGACGACATCGACTTCGCCGCGGCCTCGGCGGTCTCGCTCAGCTCCGTCCGCCAGCCCACCTACCAGCTGGGCAGGGTCGCCACCGAACTGCTGCTCGACGAGTGCGACAACCCCGCCACCCACGCGCACCAGCAGATCATGTTCCAGCCCGAGCTGATCGTCAGGGAGTCGACGCGATGAGCCGCTTCGCCGCCGTCGACCTCGGCGCCTCCAGCGGCCGGGTCATGCTCGGCGAGCTCTCCGGCCGGGGCGTGCGCCTGGCGGAGGCCCACCGCTTCCCCAACCGTCCCGTCAGAGTGGGCGGCACGCTGCACTGGGACATCCTCGGCCTCTACCGCGAGATCCTGCACGGCCTGCGCCTGGCGGGCCCGGTGGACTCGATCGGGGTGGACTCCTGGGCCGTCGACTACGGGCTGCTGGACTCCGGCGGCGCGCTGCTGGGCAACCCGGTGCACTACCGCGACGGCCGCACCGACGGGGTGATGGAGCGCGTGACCGCCGCGATCGGGGCCGCCGGGCTGTACGACGTGGCCGGGCTGCAGTTCCTGCCGTTCAACACGGTCTACCAGCTCCTGGCCGACCGGCCGGAGCGGGCCGAGCGCATGCTGCTCATCCCCGACCTGCTGTCCTACTGGCTCACCGGCGAGATCGGCGCCGAGCTCACCAACGCCTCCACCACGGGCCTGCTGGACGTGCGCAGCCACGAGTGGGCCTGGCCGCTGATCAAGGATCTCGGCCTGCCGGAGCGGATCTTCCCCCCGCTGCGCGCGCCGGGCGACCCGGCGGGGAGGCTGCGTCCCGACGTCGCCGGCGAGCTCGGCTGGACGAGCGCTGTCACCGCCGCCGTCACCACCGTCGCCTCGCACGACACGGCCTCCGCGGTCGCGGCCGTGCCCGCCGCGGGATCGCGTTTCGCCTACATCTCCTGTGGCACCTGGTCGCTGGCCGGGGTCGAGCTGAGCGAGCCCGTGCTCACCCCCGAGAGCCTCGCCGCCGACTTCACCAACGAGACGGGCGTCGACGGGACCGTCAGATATCTGCGCAACGTGATGGGCCTGTGGCTGCTGCAGGAGTCGCTGCGCGCCTGGGGCGATCCGGAGCTCGTCCCCCTGCTCGCCGCGGCCGGGGCCGCGCGCCCGTTCGCCGCGGTCGTCGACCCCGACACGCCCGCGTTCCTGCCGCCGGGCGACATGCCGGCCAGGATCGCCGCCGAGTGCCGGCGCACCGGCCAGGAGCCCCCCGCCGATCCCCCGCAGGTCGTGCGGTGCATCCTGGAGAGCCTGGCCCTGGGGCACCGCCGGGCCATCCGGCAGGCGGTCGCCCTGTCGGGACGGCAGGTCGAGGTGATCCACCTGGTGGGCGGCGGCAGCCGCAACGACCTGCTGTGCCGTCTCACCGCGGACGCCTGCGGCCTGCCCGTGGTGGCCGGCCCGGTGGAGGCCACCGCGCTGGGCAACGTCCTCGTCCAGGCCCGGACCGCCGGTCTGGTCGCCGACCTGGCCGAGATGCGCGCCCTGTCGGCGGCGCAGCCGCTCAAGCGGTACGAGCCCGCCGGGGACGACGGCGCCTGGGCCGAGGCCGAGGCGCTGCTGGAGCGCACCCGGCCCGGACGGGGATGAGACACCCCTGGCCGGCTGGACCGTGCCACCTTTACGATCATCGCCCATGACGATCCGCACGCTGGTGGCCGCCACCGGAGCCTTCACCCTGTTGTTCTCCGGCACGACCGCCCTGCTCTCCGGTACGGCCTCCGCCTACCCCATCCAGGGCGCCCCCGAGCTGACCCACAACCCCCTCTACAAGAAGGGCCGCCTCCCCGAGGTCTCCTGCAAGGCGGTCAAGGGCACCACCGAGGCCTCCGCGAAGAAGTACATCACCAAGATCTTCAGCTGCCTGGACACCGCCTGGAAGAAGACCTGGGATGACTTCACCCCCGCCGAGGTGAGCATCAACAAGACCGTCGAGTCGGAGCTCTGCTCCGGACTGAAGATCGCCGGTTCCTTCGCGGTGCCCTGCTACGGCGGCATCCAGGTGCAGCTCCGCTCCGACTGGATCAAGGCGAAGTCCGACCTGGCCGTCCTCCTCCAGCTCACGCGGGCCTACAGCCGGCGCGTCCAGGGGCACACCGGCATCAGCGAGACCTGGTGGGCGCTGCCGAACAGCGGGATCGAGGCCGAGACCGACGAGCAGACCCACCGCTTCTACCTCCAGGCCGACTGCCTGACCGGGGTGTCGATGAAGGCCCTGGGCCGCTCGGCCAAGGACTGGAAGCCCCTCCTCGACGCCGAGACGCCCCCCGAGTACGACAGGTTCGACTGGGACGGCAAGCCCGCCAACCGCCTCTACTGGTTCAAGAAGGGCTACGCCTCGGGCGGCCCGGGTGCGTGCAACACCTGGAAGGCCGCCTCCGCCAAGGTCGCCTGAGGCCCGCGGGCGCCACCGGCGCCGCGCGGACGGGTGGCCGGATCAGCCGTCCGCGGTGGCCACGACCGTGTGATGGGTGACGGTCGTGTCGTAGTCGATCAGCACCGCCCTGGCCTCCGGTTCGACGACGGCGGCTGTGAGGTCGGGGCCGGCGAAGTCCCGTATCGCCTCCGGCGACTCCCACAGGGTCACCACCTGGATCTCGACGTGGCTGCCGTCGCGCCGCAGCAGGTAGGCGCCGCGGTGCCCGCCGGCGCCCCGCAGGGCGGGCAGGACCGAACGGACGAAGTGCCGTTCGTAGGCGTCCGCGCCCTCGGGCGTCGCGGTCGCGCACCAGATCCGGGCGATCACCACGCCTCCCCCGCCGGCTCGTGGCCCTCCTGCGCCCGCCGGCCGCCGCGCAGCCGGGCCAGCCAGGCCGGTGCGGATCCACGGCCGGAGCCGAGACGGTAGGCGCCCAGCAGCCAGTCGGCCAGCCGGTCCCGGTCGATGACGACCACGTCGTGCTCGCGTGCCGTAGCGGCGGCCTGCGCGCTGAGGCGGTTGGAGGTCACGAAGACCCCCCGGTGGCCGCGGTACGGCCGGGACTGCAACGCGCCCACGAAGTCGCGCACCGCGCCGGGGCCGACCGGCCGCGTGTAGTGCTTGCACTGGACCGCGTAGGCCCGGCCGCCCGGCGCGACCCCGCACACGTCCACGCCCCCGTCCCCGGCCCCGCCGACGACGCGGACCCGGCCGAAGCCGTCACGCCGCAGCAGCTCGGCCGTCAGCTCCTCGAACCGGCGCGGGTCCAGCCGGTCCGGTCCCACGCGCAGCAGCGCGTCCCTGCGGTAGGCCGCACCCATCCGGCGCACCACCAGGACGGCGGCGGCCAGCGCGACCGCGAGCCCGGCGGCGACGCCGAGCACCACCGCCCAGGGCGGGGACGGGACCTGCGGCAGTGCGGGCACCGCGACGACGACGGCCGCCGGGACGAGCAGCCACGCCGGGCCGGGCCGGGTCCTCTTCCGGCTCCGCCGGGCGGTGCGCCCGCGCGCCGCCGATCCTGGTGATCTGCGCCTCGCCATCGAGACCTCCGAAAAGGAGACGGGGAAGATGCGCCGAGTGTGAACCTCACCCCCGACAGAATCCACCGGCCCGGGCCCGCGCCGCGCCGCGGACGGCCGCCTGCAGCCGGCTCTCATCCTCGCCGAGGGCCGTCACGGCCGCCGGGAAGGCCATGGACAGCTCCACCATGACGTCGAGAACCACCTCGTCCAAGAGCGCCTCGATGGCGGACGGTCCCACCTTGGACCGCGCGCCGGCCAGTCTCGGCTCGTTGACCATCGCATGGGCGATACGGCTCAGCTCCTCGAAGGTGAGGAACACGTGCGGATCCCAGGGACGGCTGCGGTCGAAGCGCTGTTCGTCGAACTCCTCGATCTTCCGTTTGAGAGCCGGGCGGTGCGCGGGGGCCAGCGGGGCGTCCGGCCGGAGCACGAGCCCTTCGGCCAGGTTGCCGGGCAGGTCCGGCAGCCCGAGCGCCCTCGGCAGGCGGGTGGGGAAGCGGACCGGCAGGGCGTCGATCTCCGGCAGACCTCCCCTGGCGAGGAGCGGAACGACGTCGAGACCGGCCTCGGCGGCGATCGCGGCGACGTCGGCGTACGGGAGGAAGACTCCGGGGTCGTCCGGATCCTCGTGCCGCAGCACGTCGAAGAGCGCGAAGCGGATCTCCGGGCTGTACCACACCCCCGTCTGGACCGGGGCCGCGCCCGGCGCCGGCGGGACCCCGGGGTGCGGGTAGTGGCCGCCGTACAGCTCGCCGTAGACGCGCACCGCCGCACCGCCGCGGGTCAGAGCGGCCTCACCCGCCCCGGCGAAGGCCGAGCGCAGGAGCTGCCAGCCGAAGAAGGGCTCGTCCTCTCGCAGCCATGCCTTGCGCTTGCCCACGGACAGGTTCCGGCCGTCATAGGCGATCACCATCTGGGCGCCGTGGAGTTTCTCCGTCGCCACCCATTCCCGGTGGCTGCGGACGGCCGCCGTGCCGGGTGATCCGATCACGGGGATCTTGGGGTAGGCGAGATGGTGCATCGGAGCAGTATCACCGGTCCGGCGCAGGCGGGCATCCGAATATCGGGGCGCGCGGCCGTACCTCCCGCCGGGCGAACCCGGCAGCCGTGGCCCGGCGTGGTTTGCGCCGCCGGATCAGATGGTTGTACGGTCGAACCATGTCCTCAGAGGCGGCAGACCTGCAGGAAGCGGTGGCCCGGTTCGTCCGGGCCTTCGGCCTGCACCAGCCGGACCGCACCCCCTGCGGCACCCCCGTCCCGGTCTCCGAGGCGCACGCACTGGGCGAACTGGCCCGCGAGGGGGAGCTGCGGCAGGTCGAGCTCGTGCACCGGCTGCGCCTGGAGAAGAGCACCACCAGCCGCATCGTCGCCCAGCTGGTACGGCGGGGCTGGGCCGAACGGGCCGCCGCGCCCGGCGACGGCCGCGGGGTCCTGCTGCGGCTGACGGCCGAGGGTCGCCTGGCGGCCGAGCGCCTGGCCGAGGCCCGCCGGGTCCGCTTCGACACCGCGCTGGAGCGCGTCCCCACCGGTGAACGCGAGGCGATCCTGCACGCCCTCGCCGTCCTCACCAAGGCCGTCGGCGAGTAGGGCGGCGGGCGCCTACCGCCGGACGACGCAGGAGGGCCGGGTCCGGAGCCGGTAGGAGACGGCGGCGACGGCCAGCGCCCACCCGTATCCGGCGAACGCCAGCGAGGCCGCCCCGCCGAGTCCGAGCAGTCCCCCTCCGCCGTCGTGCCGCAGGACGCCGACGGCGGCCAGGACCAGGCTGCCCGTGCCGTACAGCGCGAGAGTCGGAGCCACCAGCCAGACCGGCACCAGCGGCAGGAACCGGGGCACCCGCCTGCCGGCGAACCACGGCGTCCAGCGGGGGAAGACCACGCCCCACGGCCGGACCAGCCCCAGCAGCAGGAAGACCGCCAGCGCGATGCCGCAGACGAGGGCGGCGAGCGCGTACCAGGGCGGCCGGTACCCGCCGGGCTCGATCCCGGGATGGCCGGCCGCGCCGAGGGTGTGCAGCGTCAGGTAGGGAAGGAACGCGCAACAGCCGGCGTAGGCGGCCCGCAGCACCGCGGGCGGCGCCGCGCGCGCCTCCGGATACCGCAGCCCCGCCGTCTCCGGCGCGTGCGCGCGGCCGCATCGCGCGCAGCGGCCGGCCGTACGGCGGGCGTGCGACAGCGCGGTGGCCGCGAACAGCGCTCCGACGGCGGCCAGGCACAGCCGTTCGCCGAAGGTCACCCAGTCGCTGTCACCGTCGACGCTGCGGACCGAACCGGTCAGCACCAGTTCGACCAGGTTCAGCAGGACCCAGCAGCTGCCCGTCAGGGCGAGCGCGGCCACGGCCCAGGCGCCGGCCGTCACGGCCCGGGGCGGCACCCGACGTCCCCACGGGCGCACCGCGGCGACCGCGACGACGGACCCGGCCAGCAGGACCCCGGCACCCGGCCAGGTGAGATCCGGCAGGCCGACGTCCGGCAGGCCGAGGAACGAGCGGTATCCCGCCAGCGCGGCCACCACGAGGGCGACGCCGTACACGGCGGCCAGCCCGCCGGCGGCGTATCCCGCCCACGACGGCCATCTTCGCCACCCACTCAGTGAATCCGCCATCCGGACTCCCCCGGCATCGTGATCGGACTTCTCCGCAGGAGTCTGTCCCGCCGGGGCTTTGATCTCGCTGAGAGACGCTGAGAGCCCGCTCAGCGACGGATCTCCCCGGGGCCGCGGCCCCGCCGGGCCTCACCGGTCACGCGGGGCGCCGCCACGCCGCCTTGAGTGTGCCGAGCCGCCAGGGCGTCAGCCTGAGCACGGTGACGCGCTCGTCCCGGTGGTCCTCGACGCCCATGATGCGCGGGTCGTAGCCGAGCGGCTCGCCGGCGTCCGCGAACAGGTCCCAGACCTTCCTCCTGGTCGCCTCGTCGTCGGCGAAGGCCGCCTCGCACTCGGCCACCGCCACCTCCTGGGCCGGGTCCCAGTACGAGCACGACGCGTACGGGCGGTGCGACAGGTGCGCCACCTTGGGCGAGGCGGGCCGGGTGAACACCCATCCGACGACGCCGTCGCCGGTCCGCTCCCAGTACGGATGCACGACACGCGAGCGCGGCCGGCCGCGGCCGTCCACGGTGGCGAGGCTGCACCACACGATGCGGTGGGCGATCCCGACGAACTCCTCGAGCAGCCCGGCGGGCGGAATGCTAGAATTCACAACCATGGTTGTGCATCCTAGCGCGGAGACCCTCGATCTGTCTCTGGTGGCCCTGTTCGCCGGTTGGGCCATGACGGAGGAGGTGCAACGCCGCCTGGCGGGCGACGGCTTCGACGGCCTGCGCTTCAACGACGGCGTGATCATCCAGCATCTCCTGCGGGCCCCGCTGTCCGTCACCGCCCTGGCCGAGCGCATGGGCGTCACCCAGCAGGCGGCCTCCAAGGCCGCCGGCGACATGGAACGCCGCGGCCTGCTCACCCGCGAGCCCGCACCCGGCGACGCCCGCACCCGGCTGCTCCGCCTGACCCCGCACGCCGCGGCCGCCGTCGAGGCGGCCCGCGCCCGGCGCGCCGCGCTGGACGCAGAACTCGCCGAACGCTTCGGCGCGGACCGGATCGCCGAGACCCGCGCGGTGCTCGCGGCCGTCCTCGCCCACCTCGACCACGACGACGCCATCCGCAACCGCCGGGTCCGCCCGCCCGTCTGACCGCCGCCCCGCGCCCGGCAATTCCTCCCCGGGGCGGGCGTTCAGCGGAACAGGCCGGCGTTCTCGGCCGCCCAGTCGCCGAAACCGCGGGGCGGCCGGCCGATGATCTCGCGCACGGACGGCCGCTGGTCGAGTGTCCACCGGGTGAGCTCGGCGAACCGCGCGCCGTACTCCCGCAGGGCGTACAGCGTCACCTCGATGCCGCCGTCCGGCCAGCCGCGGCGCCGCCAGCGTGCGCGGCCCACCTCGGGCGGCAGGTCGACGGCGGCGATGTCGCATCCGATGGCCTCGGCGATGGCGGCCACGCGCGAGCGGGTGGCGATCGGCGGCCCGACCGCCTCGAGAACGGCACCGGCGTGCTCGCCGGTACGCAGCGCCGCCACGGCCACGGCGGCCAGGTCGTCCTCGTGGATGAAGGGATAACAGCCGTCGTTCAGGAAGGCCTCGCGCACGGTCCGCTCGCTGCGGATCGTGTCCGGCCAGTCCGAGCCCGTGGCCGGGTAGGTCCCCTCGATCATCGCCCCCATCACCGCCGACGGGCGGATGTGGGTCCACTCCATGCCCGAGCGTTCGACGGCCCGCTCTATGGCCAGCCAGAACCACGTCTCCGGCGGGTAGGCCTGCTCGTACTCCGGCCCGTGCGAGGACAGCACGACGATCCGCCGCACACCGGCGTCCCCGGCGATCGCCAGCGCGTCCGGCGCCGTCGCCGGTACGGCCCCGGCGAGGAAGACGCCGTCGACCCCGGCGAAGACCTCGGCGTGCTCCGCCGGCCGGGTGATGGACCCCTCGGCGACCTCGGCCCCTTCGGGCCAGCCGTCCGTCTGGCCGGGCTCGGCCAGCACCCGCACCCGGTCTCCGGCGGCCAGCAGCTGCCGCGCCAGGCTCCGTCCGACGATCCCCGTGGGACTGCTGCCCGCGTCCTTCCTGGCGCCGACGGCGGTCAGCAGATGCGCGAGGGGCTGCGACGCGCCCGTGACCCGCTCGATTCCACCCATGGCAAGACCCTCCAGTGCGAAAGTGGAGATCTTGCGCCGCCCGCGGTGACCGCCGGGAGGTTGCGGATCCAGATCACCCGACACTACCAGCCCCCGCGCCGGGGAACACGGCGCCGCAGATCCGGCGGCCGCGGCCGGGTGCCGCCGTCGCCGCCGGATCCCGGCCGTGATCTCAGGAAGCCCCGGGAGCGGCCAGACGGGTCGCGCAGCCCAGGCGGCGGCCCGTCTGCACGAGGCTCTCGGCGAACGCCCGCCGCGTCCTGCCGGCGAAGCCGATGAAGAAGCGGTTGGCCGGCGGCACGCCCCACCGCATCCCCTGCGCGACGTTGAAGACCCGGTGCACGAGCAGCGCGCCCCGGGGGTGCGGTTCGACGCTCCACTCGCCCCGGTACCACCAGCCGCCCTGGAAGGAGACGGTGTGGCCGACGACCTCGACGGCGGAGGTGTGCCCGGGCAGATCCTCGACGGTGAAGCGGCCGGTGCGCCTGCCGTCGGGCAGGAGCATGCCGGCCAGGTCGTCGAAGACCACGGCGACCGGCGCCTCGACGATTCCGGCGACCTCGGTGATCAGCTTCTTCCCCTTCACCGTGCCGCTCCGGCGTCCGGGCCGGGGGCGGGCTCGGTGGAGCCCTCGACGCGGCCCGGCGGGCCGGTGATCTCCGTGTTCACGGACATGGCGCGATTCCTCACGGTCGCGGCGCCTATCCTGGGGGTCGTGAGTCCAGACAGGGCGGGCGCCTTGTTCGGATGTCCGGCCGCCGGGGTGTTGGCGCACCCCGGCGGCCCTCTTCTCATGGTCCGTCGAGCACCTGCGACAGCAGGTCCTGCCGGACGGTGCCCGCCCAGTCGAGTTCCCCCGACTCCAGACGGGCGATGACGCGCCGCACCCAGGCCAGCTCGGCCTCGTTCAGCGCGCGCTCGTAGTCGACCTCGATCATCAGGAGGTCGGGCAGGCCGTTGTCCTTCATGGCGCGCAGGTGCGCGTCCGTCCCGGCCAGCAGCCCTTCGATCGTCGCGGCCCTGGTGCGCAGAGCCCGCAGTGCGCCGGACACCGGGAGGATGCCGACGAGGGAGACGGCCGCGGTGAACGCGCGGCGGTCGGGATGGGGGGTCTCAAGGAGCGCGTGGAGCCTGCTCGCCAGCTGCCGGCGGCCCTCATCGGTGATCTCGTAGACCGTGCGCTCCGGCCGGCGCCCCTGCCTGCCGGTCTCGACCGGGACGATCAGCTCCTCACCGGCGAGTTTCCCGACCGCGTGGTAGAGGCTCCTGGGCAGCCCCGTCACATAGTCCTTGTGCGTGTCGACGATGAAGCGGTGGAGCTCGTACGGGTGAGCGGCGCGCACCGAGAGCATGGCCAGCACGGTCAGACCGACCAGGTCGGGGCCTCGCGCCATGATGGTGCCTTTCTCTATATTGCAATATGCACTATAGCAGCCTGAGACCGGCCGGTCCGGAAACCGTGCGGACGCCGGTGTCACAGCGGCGGGGCGCTCCGCGGGCTGACGAGCCCCGACTCGTAGGCGAGGACGACGAGCTGGGCGCGGTCGCGGGCGTGCAGCTTGATCATGGCCCGGCTGACATGGGTCTTGGCGGTGGCCGGACTGATCATCATGTGCGCGGCGATCTCGTCGTTGGACAGGCCGCGGGCGACCAGGGCGACCACCTCGCGTTCCCTGGCGGTGAGGGCCTCCAGCCCGGAAGAGAAGGCCGAGGGACGCCGGGCGACGAACTCCCCGATCAGCCTGCGGGTGATCGCCGGGGACAGCAGCGCGTCCCCGCGCGCGGCGACGCGGACGCCGTACAGCAGGTCCTCCGGCTCGGTGTCCTTGACCAGGAACCCGCCGGCGCCCGCGCGCAACGCCTCGAAGACGTACTCGTCCAGGCCGTAGTTGGTCAGCATCACCACCCGCACCCCGGCCAGTTCCGGCATCGAGGCGATCCGCCGGGTCGCCTCGATGCCGTCCGTCCCGGGCATCTGGATGTCGAGGAGGACGACGTCGGGCCGGTGCCGTACGGCGAGTTCCACGGCCTGCGCCCCGTCGGCCGCCTCGGCGACCACCTCGATGTCGTCCTCGGCCTCCAGCAGGGCGCGGAACCCGGCGCGGATGAGCGCCTGGTCGTCGGCGAGCAGCACGCGGATCACGTCGTACCCCCCACGGACGATCTCTCCTCCTGCGGATCCTCCGGGGAGGGCTCCACCGGGACAGGCCCCGTCTCCCCGGCGGGACGCTCCCCCGCGGGCAGGACGGCGTGGACGGTGAAGCCGCCCCCGGGACGGGGGCCGGCGTGCAGCCGTCCGCCGAGCGCCGCGACCCGCTCGCGCATGCCGGTCAGTCCCACGCCGGGCTCCGGCGCCGCGTCCCGGCCGATGCCGCCGCCGTCGCTGCCGGTGCCGGTGCCGTCTACGTCACCGCCGTCGTCGTCGATCCGCACGCTCAGCTCGCCGGGTCCGTACCCGACGCACACCGACGCCGACGCCGGGCCGGCGTGGCGGGCGACGTTGGTGAGCGCCTCCTGCACGATCCGGTAGACGGCGCGGTCGACCTCGGCGGGCAGGTCCCGCCGGAATCCCGCGACCGTCAGGGTGGCGGGCAGGCCCGTGGCGCGGGCCCGCTCCACCAGGCCGGCCAGGCGCTCCACCCCGTTGGGGACCGGCTCGTCACCGGGCTCGCGCAGTACCTCCAGGGTCGCGCGCAGCTCGCGCATCGCCTCCCGGCCGGCCTCCTGGATCGCCAGGAGCGCGGCGGGCACCTCCTCTCCCCGCTTGCGCGCGAGGTGGACGGCGACCCCGGCCTGCACCTTGATGATCGAGATGGTGTGGGTGAGCGAGTCGTGCAGTTCCCTGGCGATGCGCAGCCGCTCCTCTCCGGCGCGGCGGAGCGCGGTCTCCTCACGGGTGCGCTCGGCCTCGGCCGCCCGTTCCTCGACCTGGCGGAGGTAGGCCAGGCGGTGCCGGGACACCGTCCCGGCCACCGCGGCGGCGACGAACCAGCCCAGCAGCAGGATCGTGCGCTGGACGATCTGCTCGGCGGGCTGCCCGGCGGACGCGCCCAGGTCGGTCGCCAGGAAGGCACCGAGGAAGACCGCGCCCGCGCCCGCCGCGAGCGTCCGACGGCCCGCCCCGACCGCGGCGTAGACGGTGATCAGGACCGGGACGGCCGCCGGAGGACCGGGATGCGCCCGCAGGGAGTAGAGGGTCATGCACGCCGCGGCGACGAGCAGGGCCGCGACCGGCGCTCTGCGGCACGCGGCGATCGCCGGCCCGCAGACCAGGATGAGTAGATAGTCCAAAACCTGCGGCCGGGGAGCCGGCGGCGGCGCGGACAGCGCTCCGGCGACGAGGAACACCACGACCGCCCCCGCGAGCGCCGCCTCGGGCACGTATCGGCGCCACCCGATCCCGGCCCCTCCCCGCCCGGTCCGCGGCCCCGCGTGATCACTGCCCATTCCCGCACATTAACCCCGCCCCCGCCCCGCCCGCCTCCCCACCGGAAGGGAACTCCCGCTACTCCCGGCGGCGTAGATCCGCGCCGGCTGCGCCCCGGGCGGCAGCCGCGGAAGCCGCCCCGGGAACGACGACCGGCGGCTCGCCGCCGGGCGACGATTGCTGGCGTGAACCTCGAACAACGTCTCATCGCCCTGCTGACCGTCCTGCCGCGGGAGCTCGCTTTCGGGCAGGAGGACCCCGGGACGGTCCTGGACCGCTACTACACACCCGAGATCGTCTACGTCAGCGACGGGATCGCCCTCGACCGGGACAGGCTCGTCGCGCATGCCCGCCCCGCGCGCAGGAACGGGCGCCTCCTGCGGGTGGACGTGCACGAGACGCTGGTGTCCGGCGACCGGGCCGCCGCCCGCAGCGTCCTCCACGCGGTCATGCGGAAGGGGAAGGCCGTGACGATGGAGATCTACACGTTCGCGCGCTTCGCCCCGGACGGGCGGGTGTACCGGATCGACTCGATCACCCGCGCCCTCCCTGCCCCGGACCCGGCCCCGGCCCCGGCCCCGGACCCGGCCGACGGCCTCACGCGATGAGGTCGCGCAGCGAGCCGATCAGGCGCAGCCCCGCGCTCCTGCGCTCGGCCCCCAGGTCCTCGAAGGCCCGCACCACCGAGATCAGTTCACCGTAGTCGGCCCCGTGACTCTCCAGCGCGGCGCCGGCGCTGCGGCCCCGCTGGGCGATCCGCAACGCCAGCGCGGCCTGTACGGCGAACAGCGACAGCAGGTCCAGCTCGGAGATGGCCGACCTGGCCTGCGGCGCGGGGTCGAGCACCTCCAGAACGCCGCCGACGTGCTCATCGTGGACGAGCGGCACCGCCATGATGACGCCGGGCACGTATCCGGTGGACTCGGCCAGGTCGTGGGCGAAGGCGGGACTGCCCGACAGGTCGTCGATGATCATGGGTTCGCCGGAGGCGAGCACCCATCCGGCGATGCCGCGGTCGGCGGGGAAGGCCCTCCCGACCAGGGACTCCTGTCCGGCGCCCGCGACGGCCTCGAAGAGCAGCTCGCCGCGCTCGGGGACGAACATGAAGATCGAACTGGCCTGCGCGGCGAAGATGGCCCTGGCCACCTCGACGATCGACTGCAGGAGCCGCCGATGGTCGCCGTCGGCGCCGGCCACGGCGGCCGTGACGGTGGCGACGAGGCCGGGGTCGCTGCTCATAGGTCACCCTTCACGTTTGCAGCGGTCAGGTAGAGGACGTTCTTGAGCTGGAAGACCGTCAGGGCGGGGTGCTTGCTCAGGATGAGCGCGCACAGACCCGCGACGTGGGGGGTGGCGAAGCTGTTGCCGGTGCCGCGGGTCGTCTTTCCGCCGGGCCAGGCGACCTCCACGTCGGACCCGTGGGCGAAGAACTCCACGGGGGGAGCGGGGTTGTACAGCACCAGCCGGGGGTCGCCCTCGGCGTGGCTGCCGACCGAGACGACCGAGGAGAAACGCCAGGGGTAGCTCTCGACCCGCATGTTGTGGGCCGCGGCCACCAGTACGGTGCGGCGGAAGTAGGCCTCGTCGGCCACCGCGCGCAGCGCGTCGGCGAACTTGTGCCTGGTGGTGGACAGGCTGAGGTTGACCACGTCGAAGCCCTGCCGTACGGCCCAGCGCAGGCCGGCGACGAAGGCGTCGCCGGAACCGGAGAAGCCCGCACCCAGGACGCGCACGCTGTACAGCTCGCACTCGGGAGCGAGGCGCCGCACGATGCCCGCGCACGCGGTGCCGTGCCCGGCGGGGTCGGAGGCCGCGCTCTCCCGTACGACCGGGGCGCCGTCCGGGCCGGGCTCGACCGCGTAGGCGCCGGTGACGGGCCCGACCAGGGGGTGGTCGCCGTCGACCCCGCTGTCGACGACGCACACCCGTACGCCACGGCCCGTGCTGCCGCCCCAGGCCCACTCGGGAGTGATCCGCGGGGCCCACTCCGCGGTCACCGGTATGTCGGCCGAGGTCAGGTCCCGCATGTTCCAGACCAGCCCGGTGATCTCAGGGCGTACGGCTCCTTCCACCGCACCCGGCGTCATGGCGCCTCCTCCGGCGGCGTGGGACATCACGGCGCCTCCAGGGTGGCCAGCAGTGCGCCCGCGCGGACCGCGCCCACCCGGTGCCCCTTGGCGGCGAAGCGCTCGGCGGCCTGCTCCGCGGCGGCCCGCGCCGCCTCCCGGTCCGCCCCCCGATCCGCCCATGCGGCCAGGACGTGCGCCTGGTCGAGCAGTACGGCCCCCTGGCAGGCGGGGGAGTCGGTGTCCAGCGCCTGCCGTACCGCCTCGGCCGCCAGGGCCCGGGCCCGGGCCGGGTCGTCGCAGAGCGCCCTGGCCTTCATGCCCAGCAGCTCGGCCCGGTTGATGGGCAGCGCCCCGGGGGCGCTGCCCAGGGCCAGGGCGATCCAGCCGCACGCGCCGGCCGGGTCGCCCCGGTCCAGCCGGGCTCTGGCCAGGTCGCGCCAGGCCATGGTGCGCAGCTGCCCGTCCCCCAGCAGCTCGGCCGCCGCGCAGGAGCGGCGCAGCGCCCTCTCGGCCGCCTCCGGACGGTCGTCGAGCAGGTCGAGGAAGGCGGCGAACAGCGGCAGGAACACCTCGGCGTAGGCGTGGCCGATCCCGGTCATCGTCGACTCGGCCGTCCGGAAGGCGGCCCGGGCCTCGGTGAAGTCCCCGCGCATGGCGTGCAGTACGGCCAGCGGGCAGCCGATGGCCGCGGCGACCGTACCGCGCCCCTGGCCGTGTTCGCGCAGCAGGTCCAGGCACTGCCCGACCGCCGCTCCGGCCGGCACCGGGCCCAGCTGCAGCGACACCGCCAGGGCGCCGAGCGCGGTGGCCCGCTCCAGCTCGGCCCCGGCGCGGACGGCATGGCCCAGTGCCTGCTGCAACGTCTCGGTGGCCTCGGTGAAGCGGCCCCGGGCCTGTACGGCCTGCCCGATCCTGAGCCGTGCCCGGGCCAGCCCGAGATCGTCGCCCGCGGCCCGGAAGACCGTCAGGCAGTCCCTGGCGACCTCCACGGAGGGTTCGGGTTCGAGATGCCCGAGGAACAGCCGGGCATGCGCCGCCACGACCGCCGCCTCCCCGGTCATGGTCTCCGCTTCGGCCAGGACCTCGCGCAGCAGCCGCTCGCCGCGCTCGACCTCGCCGAGCATCACCCGGGTCTCGCCCAGCCGCTCCGCCGCCCCCAGCCGGAGCGGGTCGCCGGGGCCGTACAGGTCCGCGGCCCGTTCCAGCAGCCCGGCGGCCCGGCTCAGGTCGCCCCGGTGCAGCGCGGAGATCCCGGCGGCCGACAGGCGCGCGGCGGCCGTGTCGCGCAGCCGCACCGCGTGCTCGCCGGGACGGCCCAGCCCGGTGCGGTGCCGGTAGGCCTGTTCCAGGTGGCGGCCGATCGTCTCGTCGTCGTCTCCCCGCCCGGCCAGCCAGTGGGCCAGCTTCTCGTGCAGTCCGGCGAGTCTGCGCTTGGAGACCGCCTGGTAGCAGACCTCCTGGATGAGGCCGCTGGCGAAGCGCAGCCGGCCGTCCCCCAGGTGGTCGAGGAAACGGCCGCGGACCAGCGCCGCGACGTTCTCCTCCGGGGCGTCCAGCGCGCGCAGATGAGCGAGGGTGAACTCCCTGCCCGCGACCGCCGCGCACTCCAGGACCGCGCGCTCCGGCCCGGCCGCGGCCTCGACGCGGGCGGCGATGAGGGCGCGCACACTCAGCGGGAGCCGTTCGGGGTCCCCTCCGTCCCCGAGCATGGTCATGAGCTGCTCGATGAACAGCGGGTTGCCCTCGGCGCGGGCCACCACCCGGTCCGCCACCCGCCCCTCCGCCACGCTGCTCTCCGCCATGACGGCGCCGTGCGCGCTCACCTCGTCCAGTTCGTGGGCGGCCAGTTCGTGGGCGGCCAGTTCGTGGGCGGCCAGTTCGTGGGCGGCCAGTTCGTGGGCGGCCAGTTCGTGGGCGGCC